>CAVZRR010000006.1:0-172846 GCA_963777725.1 uncultured Gammaproteobacteria bacterium | reverse complement strand
CGCCGCCGAGCATCGAGCCCAGCTCGCCGCCCAGTGAACCCAGCATGCCGGATACGGCCCGCGCGGACGCCGCCGTCGACGGAAGCGAGCCCTGCGCTGGCTTACCGCCACCCTTGCCGCGCTTGGCTTCTCCCACGTAGGCCACCTGGGTCGCCTGCCAGCCCTCCTCGCTCGCGTAGGCTGCCGCCTTGGCAGCATCGACCCGGTAACCGAGCATAGCGCTCAGCCGCGCCTGGTCGAACGCCGCGGACTTCAGGTCGCTTTCGTCGATGCCGCGCACGCCGGCGGTTTCGGTGACGCGGCCCTCGCCCGCCTTCCCGCCCATCAGCACCCGCAGGTTGGCGTCACCGCCCCCGGTGCCGGGCTGGTTGATCCGCACATCGTTGACGCGCACGTACCCCGGCGTGCCCGTCGGCATCTGCAACCGGTACCACAGGCCCTGCTGCGCCGAGATCGTCACCGCGGTATCGCGCGACAAGGTCGTGAGCTTGGGCGCGTCGAATTCAGGCTCTGCGTATACGTCGACGGTCGCCTTGTGTACGACCGCCGGCAGTTCGGCCGATCCGGCGCAAGGGGCGATCATTACCATCGCGATCAGGGCCATCGGGAAAGCGCGCATCACGACCCTCCTGGGGAAACCTTTGGGTGGGCGGCGATCGCCCCGAACCGCGCGATCGGCTGTTCGTCCGGGCACGACAAAGCCCGCCCGATCAGCCCGCGCAGCTGCGGCAGTGCGTCACCGCCGCGGCCCTCCGCACCGTCGTCGATCTCTGCGCAGGCGAATGAAAGCCTTACAGTGCCATCGTCGGGCAGGCGACGATCGTAGTCGGCCAGCTCCCGTTCGAGTCGACCCAGATCATTCATCGCGGCGGCGCGCGCCTCGGCCTCAGTCTCCCCGTGCCACACCAGTATCATCAAATCGTTCAGCGCGTCGTGCAACCAGCTTTTGCGCTCGACGACGCCCTCCATCATCACGGAGTCGCTGCCGGCGTAGAGAAAGCGGCGTAGTCGCCGGCGGTACTCGCGCCGTCGTCGCGCGATCGGCCTCGCACCGAGATGCACGTCCGGCACGAAGCGCAGGCAGGCGACCGCCAGCCAGCGATCCTGCTCCGGCGAGAATTCCCGCAAGAAATCGCCGTTGCCGACCGCGCGCCCACGTTGCACCCCCGCATACAGGCGGCATGCACCGAAGGCAAGGCTGACGAAACCAACGCTCGCGAAGATGTCGAAGAAGAAGCCGAAGAACGTCAGGCCGACAAAAGCGGCGCTCAACAACGCCAGGTTCGTGGCGACGAAGATGGAATCGATGTCGGTCGCCGGTTCGCCACGGTAGAAAGCGAACGTGGTCAGCAGCGTCAGCCACGTGGCCAGCACGTACTTGAGCCACGCCGGCGGCGAGCGAATGGCGCTGCCGGCGATCAACGCCTCGGTCGCCTCCGCCATCACCTCGACGCCCGGCATCACCGGATCGACGGGGGTGGGCTTGGCGTCGTTGAGACCGGCGGCCGTGTAGCCGACGAGCGCCACGCCGCCCCGCAAGGCCGGGAGCGCGGTGCCCGCCTTCCGGCAGATGGGCTGGCCACCGGTCAACAAGTCGGCCGCGCTGACCCGCGGCAGTCGGCTGTGCTGTCGCCAGTTCGGTCGCACCACGGCGGTCGATTGCGGCGACGATCCCGACGGCGCGCTCGTTGCCAGCCGCAGCGGCAGCGAAGGCAGGGCCCAGTCGCCGACCGCCTCGCGCAAAGGAATGTCGCGCAGCACGCCGTCCTCACCGCGGGTCACGTTCGCGATCGCGCTGAACCGCGCCATCGACGGGCCGTAGGGCAGCAGCAACGCGACCTTGGGATCGTCCTGCGGATCGCCGACCAGCGGGAACGCCCCCGGCGCGTGCGAGACTCGTAGCGACGATCCCGAGTCGTAGTCCGGGTGCAGGCGTGTGGAACTGAAGACGAAGCGGCCGGCACCGCCCTTGGCCACGGCCTCGAGCGTCAGGTCTCCGAGCGGGTCGTCCTGCGACGGATCGGCGAACAGCACGTCGTAGCCGACGAGGGCGACGCCGGCACGGTCGAGCTGGTCGAGCAGGTCCGCATGCCGTTGCCGGCTCCACGGCCACCCACCCTCGCCACGAGTGCGGAAATGCTCGATCGAGCATTCGTCGATCTCGACGACGACCACGCGGCCGGACGGCCTCGGCTCGAACGGGCGCCACTGCACCACGCGATCGAAGATCGCGTCTTCCGCCGAGTTGAGCGAGCGATCGTGGCTCCAGTCCCAGGCCAGCCAGGCAACGGCACCAATCGCGAGCAGCGGGTAGAACGCGAACTTCAACCGGAACGCCAGCCGCGACAGCGGGCGCCGGTAGCTGCGCTCGACCTTGGTCCACTGCTGTATGAAACCGTGGCCGAGTGCCGCCAGGCTTGCGTCGATCCAGGAAAGCACGCGGTTCGCCAGCCTGCCGAGCATTGACGATTCCCCCCGGCGCGATGATGGCAGGATTGCGACGACGCGTTCAATGACGAGTAGCCGTTCGACGCAGATCGCGAAACGGGCCGCCAGTGATAAACGGGTTCTCACGACGATCAGCCATGCACGCTCAACAGACTCTGCGCATTGAAATGGTTGCTGCCGGCAATGCTGCCGCACTCACGCCGTCGATCGCCTGCGGCGAACGCAGCCGACGGGCGAGCCACGCTCGAAGAACTGATCCGGCCGCTTCGAGCCGCTGTCGTCGAATCACGAGCTGTTGGCCGAGATCGTCTACGGATATCCCGTTGACCGGGATCTGAACCTGCGAGCCTGGCGAACCGCGCACGGCGGCGCGGCTTTGTGGATCCTTGCCGGCATTCACGGCGAGGAACCCGCCGGGCCGAACGCCATCGCAAGCAATCTCGCGAGCATCATCGAGCTGGCCGAATCCGGCGTGCCTGTCGTCGTGATCCCGCTCTGCAATCCCAAGGGTTATCGCAACCACTGGCGCTACCCGAATACGCCCGATCGTGACTGGCGCAAGGGCGGTTACAGCGTCGGCGATGCCGAGTACCTGCTGCCCGACCTGGAAACCGGCACGAAGCCTCGCGCGGCGGCGGCCCCTGGCCCGCGAAACCCGGGCGCCGACGGAGTTCGTCTTGCGCGTGTCGAAGACTCACCCGCCGCAACTGGTCCTCGACCTTCACGAAGACGAGTTGTCCACCGAGGGTGGCTACGTCTAGTCGCAGGGTCGCCGCGCTGCCGATCACCCGGTCGTCGCGGACGTCATCCGGCGGCTGCAGTCCTCCGGCATCCCGATCCGCTTGAGCGGACGGACACGATTCGACGAACCGATTGTGGCTGGTGTGATCAGCCGCGACGACAAAGGCGCGCCGATCCGTGACGGCTCGATCGACGAACTCCTTGCGTCCGCGGAGATCATCGTGAATGGCACCCGGGTGGCGGGACCGGCTGCACCGACCGTGATCGTCGTGGAGACACCGGCCTTCGCAGGATCGCGGTTTGATCTGCGCGTCGCCGCGCACAGCGCGATCATTCGGCATGTTGCGGATCTGTGGCGGTTGAACTCGAGCGCTCGAGGAATCCGGGCCGGACGCCGACGCCGGCCCGAGGCGTTGAGTGCTTCTTTTTGCGGCGCGTCTTGAATGCGTCGGCGAATCGAGGTACACGGCCGGAAAACGAGTCGACCGATTACCTGGACGTCATCAAGAAGGCAGGCGATCGGTCAGCGCAGCGACCGCTGACCGTGATCCGGTTGGTACTTCACGTTCAAACGCGATGGGACTCGTTTCGTGATTCGTTCGCCCCACTCAACACGTCCAACCAGGGAGATTGCAATGAAGGCGATTCCAGCATTTGCGGCTCTCACGGTGACCCTCCTCAGCTTAACGGCGGCGGCGGTGCCCTCGCCGCGCCGCAAGTCATCGCAACCGGCCTTGCCAATCCGCGCGGCCTCGCGTTCAGCAATACCGGGCAGCTCTACGTCGCCGAGGCCGGTGCCGGCGGCAAGAGCACCGTTTGCGTCGCCGCTCCCGAACCTGGGTCGACCGCCGTCCGGTGCCTCGGCTACACGGGAGCAGTCACGCGCGTGGATACGACCGGCTCGACACCGCCGAAGCGAATCGTGCGAAATCTTCCGTCGCTGGCCGTCGATCCGGGAGTCGGGGCTGCCGAAGGCGCAGTCGACGTGGCCTTCGGCCCGTTCGGACAGATGTTCGTCCTAGCCGGATTGGGCGGGGATCCCGCCGCACGTGAGGATCTCGGCAAGGCAGGCAAGTTCTTCGGCACCGTGCACTGGGTGACGCCGTTCGGCTGGCTGTTGCCAGTCGGCGACATCTCGAGGCATGAACAGCTCAGGAATCCGGCGGGCGGCGCGATCGACAGCAACCCGTATGGCCTGGCCGCGCTCCTGTTCCGTCGTGTCGTCGCCGACGCCGGCGGCAACAGCCTGGTGCAGTCGCTCGCGAACGGGCGCACCAGAACACTGGCTGTATTTCCAGAGCAGACTGTCCCGGCCCCTTTCATCTCCTCGCAGGCAGTTCCGACGTGTGTCGTCGAGGGCCCTGACGGATTCCTGTACGTCGGACAGCTCACCGGCGTTCCGTTTCCCGTTGGCAAGGCGAGCGTCTTCCGCGTACCACCGGAGGGCGGCCAGCCGGAGGTGTACGCCACGGATTTCACCGGCATCATCGACATCGCGTTCGGCCACAACGGTGAGATGTACGTTCTCGAGGTATTCAAGGGCGGATTGCCACCGGGGCCACCGGGACGGCTCATCCGGGTCGCATCCAACGGCGAACGCACGACGATCGCCGACGGATTGATCTTCCCGGGCGGTATCGCCGTCGGCGCGGACGGAGCCGTCTACGTGACGAATTTCGGCACTTCAGCAACCAACGGCCAGGTGTTGCGCATTGCGCCGTGACGGTCGCCCGTCGACGACTCGATCAGCGGTCGCGCGGAAGCTCTGCCGGCCTGGCAGCCTTTCGCGCGGCCGCAACCGGCGCCCGGGCGCCATGGTCTTCGATGGCGCCCCGGGCCGGAGTTGAACCGACGACCTACCGCTTAGGAGGCGGTCGCTCTATCCACTGAGCTACCGGGGCACGGGGCCGGGGAAAAAATGGTGGAGCGGAAGGGGATCGAACCCTCGACCTTCGCATTGCGAACGCGACGCTCTCCCAGCTGAGCTACCGCCCCACGTGAGGGCGCGCATTGTAGCACCGGACCTTCGCACCGCAACTCGAACCTGCAGCGGCTGTATGATCGGCCGATGACGCTGACGGTTCGCCCTGCTGTCGACGCCGACGCCGAGTTCCTCGCGCAAGGCAATATCGCGATGGCGCTCGAGGCGGAGCACAAGCAGCTCGACCCTGCGACCGTCCGGCTCGGCGTGCGGGCCGTGCTCGACGATCCGGCGAAAGGCCGCTACTTCGTCGCCGAGCGCGACGGTCGGGTCGTCGGCCAGTTGATGATCACCTACGAGTGGAGCGACTGGCGCAACGGCACGTTCTGGTGGATCCAGAGTGTCTTCGTGACGCCGGACGCCCGGCGTGCCGGCGTGTTCCGCGCACTCTTCCGCCATCTGGAATCCCTCGCGGAGGGCGACCGGTCGGTCTGCGGCATCCGGTTGTACGTCGAGCGCGAAAATGAGCGGGCACAGGCCACCTATCGCCGCTGCGGGCTCGAGGATGGCGGCTATCGCGTCATGGAAGTGGACTATTCAGGCGCCGTGCAACCGGCGCGAGGGGCGAACCATGCTTGAGAACGGCCGCAAGGCTCCGGAATTCGACTTGCCCGACCAGGACGGCCGGCGTCACACGCTCAAGTCGCTGCTCGCGGACGGTCCGCTGATCCTCTATTTCTACCCTGCGGACTTCACGCCCGGGTGCACGAAGGAAGCCTGCAGCTTCCGTGACCTGCACCAGGACCTGCTGAAGGCCAAGCTGCGGGTCGTCGGCGTCAGCCCGCAGGACGTCGCAGTCGCATCGGCGCTTCGCGGACCAGCACGGACTCAACTTCCCGCTGCTCGCGGACCCCGACAAGACCGTGGTGAAGGCCTACGACCTCGACGGTCCGCTCGGCTTCGGCGTCCGGCGTGGCACCTACCTGATCGGCCGGGACGGCAAGATCCAGGACTCGGTGCTGGCGGACCTGCAGGATTGGCGCGCACGAGGCGTTCGTCCTGAATGCGATTAAGTCAGGCGCGTCTAAATAGTTACTGATCAGATACTTAGAACAATATCTCGAATTTTAATCAATTCCCTTGTGGCGTTTCCGGCCGCGGCGTTTCCGGCCCGTAACGCAGCCTGAACGTCCGGTTCGGCCCGGGACTCGGCATCACCACGACGTAGACGGACTCGTAATCGTCGTCGGCGATGCTGATCGATGGCGCACCCAGCTGGTTCAGGACCCCGGGCAACGTGGTGGCGTAGCCGACGACGACGACCGTTTGCCCCCGGTGTTCCTTCTTGATGCGACTTGGCAAGCGAGCCCAATCGCTGCCAGCCAGCAGGTTGATCGGCAGCTTGAACTGATTGGCCACCGAGGCGGCGGTCTGTTGAGCCCGGCGGGTGTCCGCCGCATAGAGGTGATCCACCGGGTTGCCCGGCAGCGTGTCGGCGATGAATTCACCGAGGCGAGCTGCGCGTCGCTCGCCGGCCAGGCTCAATTCGGGATCGCCGGTCGTCGTCGTGGCGGCCTCGCCATGTCGCACGAGGATCACGACCGTCGTGCGCGCCCAGGTTCCGAGCCAGAACACCCCCGCGCCCGCTGCAATCACCGCGAGCAACGGCAACAGCAACGGAATGAGCATCGGTTGCCGGCGCAGGCGTGTCAGCGGGTCGCTCATGGGTGGATCATAGCCGTCATGGCAACGGCCGGCGAAACCGCGCGAATTCGGGCGTCTGCGACTCGATGAAAGGACCCGCGCCTTGCGGTCGCGCGATGAAGAGCGCGGCAAGGCCGAGGCGGCGTGCCGCATCCATGCCCTCGTCCGGCCCCAGCACCATCAGTGCGGTGGAAAATGCGTCCGCCATTGCCGTCGAGGCGTGGACCACGGTCACGGAAGTCAGCCGGTGCGTGACGGGAGCCGCGGTGCGCGGGTCGATCGTGTGCGAGACGCGGCGGCCCGCCGTTTCGCGAAAGTCCCGATAGTCGCCTGAGGTCGACACGGCGAACCCGTCGAGTTCCAGCAGCGCATGGGGTCGCCGTTCGCCCGCGACGGGCGCCTCGACCGCCACTCGCCACGCGCGACCCGACGGGCTGAGTCCGCGCGCACGCACCTCGCCGCCCAGCTCCACCAGGTAATCGCGAACACCCAAGGCCTCGAATCGTTCGGCGATGCGATCGACCGCGATGCCCGGCGCGATGCCGTCGACGTCGATCTGCAGGGCCGGCATGGATTTGCGCAAAGCCGGTGGATCGACGCGAGCCTCGAGCTTGTCGTAGCCCGCCGCCGCCCTCAATCGCTCGAGCTGGTCGCTGGCAGGCGGATCCGTAGCGTCGTCGGCCCCCGAACCAAATCCCCACGCTTTGACGATCGGTCCCACGGTGACGTCGAACGCGCCATTCGTTGCGCGACTCACCTGCGCGGACTGAGTCACGGCATCAAGCAGCACCGGCGAAACAAGAGTCCAGTCGGTGCTTGCATTGGCATTGAAGCGCGAGATCTCGCTCGACGGGTCGTAGGTCGAGAGGTGTCGATTGATGTCGGCGAGCACCGCGTCGATCGTCGACTCGAGGTCGCTGCGCCGTATCCCATCCGGGCGGTGAGTGACCGTGACGTCGTAGGTCGTGCCCATCGTCTCGCCGGCGATGCGTTCGACTGCGGGCTGCGGGGCGCAGGCGCGGCGAGCACGGCGAAAGAGCGTGGCGAAATGAGTCAGCCGTGGCGGACGCCAGCGACGAAAACGCCCCTCGCGGGGCGTTCTCTTTTGCTGGCGGAGAGGGTGGGATTCGAACCCACGTACACCTGTGAGGATGTAACTGGAATTCCAGTCCAGCGCCTTCGACCACTCGGCCACCTCTCCGGACGGGGGCGCAGAGACTACACGTTCGCCCTGCCGCGGAAAAGCCCGGGCATTCAGCCCGTTTCGACGCCCGCAGCCGCCATCGCCGCGGCGACGGCGCCGTGCAGCGGCGCGGATAATGGCGTGAGCGGCAGCCGGATTCCCGGACCAATCAGCCCCAGACGGTGGACCGCCCACTTCACCGGGATCGGGTTCGACTCGACGAACAGCGCCTTGTGCAGCGGGATCAGGCGTTCGTTGATGGCCATGGCCTCGCCGTGGCGACCGGCCAGCCCGGCCGCGCAGAGCTCGTGCATGGCCCTGGCCGCGACGTTGGCTGTCACCGAGATGACGCCGCGGGCGCCGATGCGGATCAACTCCGCGGCGGTCGGATCGTCGCCGCTCAACAGCAGGAACCCGGGTCTCGCCTGGCGCAGGATCGCCGCGCCGCGCGCGATGTCGCCCGTAGCTTCCTTGACGCCGACGATCCGGGGGTGCTGCGACAACCGCGCCACCGTGTCCGCCAGCATGTCGCAGGCGGTCCGTCCGGGCACGTTGTAGAGGATCAACGGAATGTCGACCGCGTCCGCCACGGCACTGAAGTGCTGGAACAGGCCTTCCTGGGTCGGCTTGTTGTAATAGGGCGTGACGACCAGCAGCGCATCGGCGCCCGCAGCCTCGGCGGCTCGCGACAACGCGACGGACCCGGCCGTGCTGTTGGTGCCACTGCCCGCGATGACCGGAATGCGCCCGCCGATCTGCGACTTCGCGCGACGAATGAGTTCCTCGATCTCGCCGCGCTCGAGCACAGGCGACTCGCCGGTCGTGCCGCCGACCACCACGCCGTCGGTCCCGGCCGAGAGGTGGAAATCGAGCAGCTTCTCCCAGGCACCGAAATCGATCGACCCGTCCTCGCCCATCGGCGTGACGAGTGCCGGGATGCTGCCCTCGAACATGGTGACCCCTCGCCTGCGACCCTTCGATGCTACTGAAGCAATGCCGTGCGGCGCAAGGAACGCGCGCGTGTACGGCGGCACGCTGCCCCGCTACACTGCCGCCTCAGGGAGCCTATGAACCAACTCATCGCGATTTCTGCCATCGGTAATGACCGCACGGGCCTCGTCTACGACCTGACCCGCGTGATCGTCGAATGCGGCGGCAACATCCTCGAAAGCCGCATGACCGCGCTCGGCAACGAGTTCGCCACGCTCATGCTGGTGTCCGGCAACTGGCATACGCTGGCCAAGCTCGAGGGCGAACTCGCCAAGCTGGCGGAGACGGCCGGACTCACGATCAACAGCCGTCGCACCGAAGCGCGCCCGCCGCGCACGGACATGGTCTCCTACACCGTGGACGTCGTCTGCCTCGACCAGCCGGGCGTGCTCCACTCGCTCGCCGGGTTTTTCTCGTCGCGTGGCATCGACATCGGCGACATCAACACGCGCAGCTACAGCGCTGCGCACACGGGCGCGCCGATGTTCTCCGTCTACATGGTCGTGCACGTGCCGACGCGCATCCACATCGCGGCGCTGCGCGAAGAATTCCTCGACCTGTGCGACCACCTCAACCTGGACGCAATCCTCGAACCGCTCAAGGCGTGAGGCCTCATGGCTGAAAAGACTGCGACGATCGGCAAGAAGGTGCCGGATTTCTCCGTGGCGGCCACGGGCGGCAAGCCTTGGAAACTTTCGGCGGCGGCAGGGCGCAAGCTCGTCGTCTACTTCTACCCGAAGGACAACACGTCCGGCTGCACCAAGGAAGGCATCGCGTTCCGTGACCTGCACGCCCAGTTCCGCAAGGCCGGCACGGACATCGTCGGCGTATCGCCCGACTCGCTCGCGTCGCACGAGAAATTCAAGGCGAAGTTCGAGTTCCCGTTCGAGCTGCTGGCCGACGTGGACAAGACGGTCTGCGGGATCTTCGACGTGATCAAGGAAAAGAGCATGTATGGCAGGAAGTACCTGGGCGTCGAACGCAGCACGTTCCTGATCGACGCGAAGGGCGTGCTGCGCCAGGAGTGGCGCAAGGTCAAGGTCGACGGGCACGCCGAGGAGGTCCTCGTCGCCGCTCGCGCGCTCTGAGCCCCGCCCGCCGCCCCGCACGGAGCCCCCAGTTGCCCGTCAAGAAGCCGCCCGCGCAGCGCCGCATCTTCGTCCTCGACACGAACGTGCTGATGCACGATCCGACCGCGATCTTCCGGTTCGAGGAGCACGACATCTTCATACCGATGACCGTGCTCGAGGAACTCGACGCGGGCAAGAAGGGCATGTCGGAGGCGGCGCGCAACGTCCGCCAGGTGAGCCGCTTCCTCGACGAGCTGATGGCGAGCGCGACCAAGCAGCAGATCGACCGCGGACTCGAGCTGCCGGCGGCCAAGGCAGTGATCAACGGCAAGAAGCCGCCCCACGGGCGACTGTTCTTCCAGACCCGGCAGCTGGCCTCCGGGCTCCCGGACACCCTCCCCGGCCACGGCGCGGACAATGCGATCCTTGCCAACACCGCAGCGCTGCAGCGCGAGCATCCGAAGGCCCTGGTCACGCTGGTGTCGAAGGACATCAACCTGCGCATCAAGGCCGCGATCATCGGCGTGCATGCGGAAGACTATTACAGCGACAAGACGATCGAGGACGCCGACCTCCTCTACACCGGGGTCGAGGAATTGCCGGCCAATTTCTGGGACCGCGCCAGCAAGAACCTCGAATCCTGGCACGAGCAGGGACGTTCCTTTTATCGCGTCCGCGGTCGGACCGCTGCGGGCTGGACGCCGAACCAGTTCGTCTACCAGGCGGAAGCGCAGGGACTCGAGGCTGTCGTGCGCCGCATCGAGGGCGACTCCGCGGTGCTCGAGGTGGTCCGCGACTTCCGCCGCGAACGCCACGGCGTCTGGGGCATCTCGGCCCGCAACCGGGAGCAGAACTTCGCCCTCAACCTGCTGCTCGACCCGGAGATCGACCTCGTGACGATCCTCGGTCCTGCGGGCACGGGCAAGACGCTGCTGACGCTCGCCGCAGGGCTGGCCCAGACGCTCGAGACGAACCGCTTCAACGAAATCATCATGACGCGGGTGACCATTCCCCTGGGCGAAGACATCGGCTTCCTGCCCGGCACGGAGGAGGAAAAGATGGAGCCCTGGATGGGCGCCCTGATGGACAACCTCGAAGTGCTGACGCAGAGCCAGGAAGGCGGCAGCTGGGGCCGGGCCGCGACCAACGACCTGCTGCGCAACCGGATCAAGATCCGCTCGCTCAATTTCATGCGCGGCCGCACGTTTCTCAACCGCTACATCATCCTCGACGAGGCGCAGAACCTGACGCCGAAGCAGATGAAGGCGCTGGTGACGCGGGCGGGCCCCGGCACCAAGATCGTCTGCCTGGGCAACATCGCGCAGATCGACTCGCCGTACCTTTCGGAGACGACGTCGGGCCTCACCTACGTCGTCAACCGCTTCCACGGCTGGCCCCATTACGGGCACATTACGTTGACGCGCGGCGAGCGGTCACGGCTGGCCGATTACGCGTCGGACTCGCTCTAGGCCGGCGACCCACGGCGGCAGGAACCCGGCGCCGCGGACCGTGTCAAACCGAAAGATGTCACTTCCCACACGCGCGAACCTCGCCGCTGCGCTCGCAGGCTTGCTGCTCTCGAGCGCGATGCTGCTGCCCTCGCCGCTCCTCGCCCAGCAGTCAGTCCAGGACCAGCTGCCGGAGATGGGCACGGCGGCCCAGTCCACCCTCAGCCTCGAGGACGAGTACCGCATCGGCCGCATGGTGATGCGCGGGCTCCGTGATTCGGGCCGCATGCTCGAGGACCCGGAGGTCGGCGAGTACCTGCAGTCGCTCGGCCTGCGCCTCTCGAGCATGGCGCACGACGGCAACCGCGACTTCTCGTTCTTCCTGATCCGCGATCCGTCGATCAACGCGTTCGCGCTGCCGGGCGGATTCGTCGGCATTCACACCGGCCTGCTGCTCGAGACCAAGAGCGAGAGCGAGCTCGCGGCAGTCCTGGCGCACGAAGTCGCGCACGTCACGCAGCGACACATCGCGCGCGGCATCGAGGCGCAAGGGCGCGCGAACCTCGTCTCGACCGCCGCGACGCTGGCGGCAATCCTGATCGGCGCGATGGCCGGAGGAAACTCGAACGCCACGATGGGCGCCGTCACCGCCGCGCAGAACCTCGCGGTCCAGTCGCAGATCAATTTCACCCGCGAGCACGAGTACGAGGCCGACCGGGTCGGCATCGGCATCCTCGCCTCGGCGGGCTACGACCCCAACGCGATGTACGGCTTCTTCGAGACCATGGGCCGGCGCACGCAACTCGGTCCAGACCAGGTTCCGGAACTGCTCCGCACGCATCCGGTCACCACCAGCCGAATCGCCGAAGCCAAGGGTCGCGCGCTGCAGTACCCCGTTCCGGAGATACAGGATCGGCCAAGCTATGCGCTGATCAAGGAGCGTACGCGGGTGCTGAGCACGCCGGCGGGCCGCGACCCGCGCGAATACTATGCGTCGATCACGGCCAACGAGCCGGATGCCTCGATGGCGCAGGTCTACGGCAAGGCGCTGGCGCACTTGATGGCCGGGGAGGCCCGCGCAGCCATCGTGACCTTCGAGCGTCTGCTCGAGGCCCATCCCGAAGTGCTGCTGTTCCACACCGCGCTCGGCCAGGCGCAGCTTTTCGCCGGCGACACCAAGGCTGCACTTGCGACGCTGGAGCGCGCCCGGGAGCTCGCGCCACGCAACGTCCCGGTGACCGTTCGCTACGGCGAGGCGTTGCTGCAGGCCGGGCGGCCCAAGCGGGCGCACGAAGTGCTGCTGGACCTGTTCAACAACGTGCCGCCCTCGCAGGAGCAGATCCGGCTCACGGCCATTGCCGCGAATGCCGCCGGCGACGTCGCGGACGCCTATTCGTACATGGCGGAGTACCACATCGCGGGCGGCGACCTGCCGCTCGCCTTGAACCAGCTCGAGCTCGCGCTGTCCGTGCCGAACATCACCGGCGTGCAGCGCTCGAAATTCAATGCCCGCCTCAAGGAACTCCGCGAGGCGATGCCGCGGGAGCGAGCGAAGCTCGAGCGTTCCTCGCGCGCCGGATCGTCCGGCCCCGGAAGGTTAAATCGTCGCTGCCGACCCTGTAGAATCCCGCGACCCCCGCCCCGGATCGCGGGTGTGGAGACCGTGATGCCTGCTTTCGACCTGTCGGGCGCGAAGCGCAGCCTGGTGCTGTGCGCGGCCATCGCGCTCGGCGGCTGCGCCACGACGGGCGATCGCAACCCCGCGGATCCGCTCGAGCGGACGAATCGCCAGGCCTTTGCGTTCACCGAGGCGGCCGATCGCGGCGTGCTGAGGCCGACGGCCAAAGGCTACAAGGCCGTCACTCCGAACTGGTTCCGCACCGGCGTCGGCAATTTCTTCGAGAACCTTGCGAGCCCCGCCACGATCGTCAATTCGCTGCTGCAGGGCAAGCCCGGCGAAGCGGGCGAGCAGACCCTGCGCTTCGTCGTCAACACGACGCTCGGCATCGGTGGCTTGCTCGATCCGGCCACTGCGGCCGAGTTGCCGAATCACGATGAGGATTTCGGCCAGACGCTCGGCCGCTGGGGCGTGCCGTCGGGCCCGTTCCTGATGATTCCGTTGCTGGGTCCGTCCACGGTCCGCGACTTCCCGTCCGATTTCGTGGACCGCTTCATGCGGCCGCTGTTCTGGTTCGACATCGGCGGCGAGGCTCGCTGGGGTGCGCTGGTGCTCGACATCGTGGACACCCGTGCCCGCCTGCTGCCACTCGACGCCACGCTCGACCGGGCCTACGACCGCTACGGATTCATCCGTGACGCCTTCCTGCAGCGACGCCTCTACCAGGTCTTCGACGGCAATCCGCCGGAGTCGCTGCTCTACGATCCGCTGGACGAGTTCGACGAGGAATTCGACGAAGAGCTGGAGGGACCGCCGGAGCGAGCGCCGGTCGAGCCGGATCAGCCGCCGGATTGACCGGCGATCAACTCTTCGAGATCGGAGATCCTGGCGATCGCACGCAGCTGGGCCGGCACGGCCTCGAACGCCAGCGTGCTGCCGCGCTCATTGGCCACGGAGAGCCACTCGATCAGGACGGCCAGTCCGGCGCTGTCGGCCGCGGTGATCCCCGCCAGGTCGATCGTGCAGCGGCCTGTCGACGGCAGCAGTGCAAGCCCGTCCCGCAACGCCTGCCCGGCCGTTGCAAAGCTCAGTTCGCCCCGGGCCAACAGGCGATCCTGGCCGGCCGCGGCGATGCCGAAAGATGCCGTCATCGTGCCGTTCCGCGCTACGGCTTCGCGCCCGGGGCGTCCGGTGCCGCCGCCTGCCTGGGCCGTTCCGCAGCACCGATGCCCTGCGTCTCCAGTCTCTGGATCAGGTGCTCGATGCCATGCTGGTCCACCTCGGCACCGAAGTCGGCGCGGAAGTTCCGGATGTACGAAATGCCCTCGATCGTGACGTCCCAGGCCTTCCAGCCCTCGGGCGTGCGGCGCATCGTGTAGTTCACCGGAACCATCTGGCCGCTGTCGCGTCGCACCTCGGTGCGCACGGTGGCCGTGTTGGCATTCGGATCGCCCCGGAACGGCAGGAACCGCAGCCGGTCGGCCGTGAATTCGAGGATCGCGTCGCCGTAATCCTTCATCAGCGCCTTGTAGAAGGTGTCGATGAAGCGGGTGCGTTGCGCGGGCGTCGCCGTCCGCCAATGCTTGCCGAGCACCAGTCGAGCCGCGTAGTCGGTGTCGAAATGCGGCAGCAGGTACCGGTCGATGACCGCACGCAGGCGCGCCGGATCCTTCGCCAGCGCATCGCGGTTCGCGTCGATCTCGCGCAGCAGTTCCTGGGAGACCTGCTCCATCAGCGCCTGCGGACCGAGCCCCGGCGTCGCGGGCGGCGCGTCGGCCGCGAACGCCGGCAGCGCGGCTGAAACCATCAGCAACAGGGACGAGATCAGGGTTCGCATGATCGAGGATTACTCCTGCGCCACGGGCGCTGCATCGGCGGGCGCCTCGTCCCGATTGCCCGCCTGGCTGAAGAGATACTTGCTGATCAGGTTCTCGAGGACGATCGCGTCCTGCACGAACTCGACCTGGTCGCCGTCCCGGAACGGCTCGTCGGACCCGCCGGGCGTGATGCCGACGTACTGCCCGCCGAGCAGTCCCGCGGTCAGGATGCTGGCATCGCTGTCGTTCGGGATCTGGTCGTAGCGCGTGTCGATCCGCAGCGTGGCCACGGCCTTGAACAGGTTCATGTCGTAGCCGATCGATTCCACGCGGCCGATCGTGACGCCCGCCATCGAGACGGGCGCGCCCGCCTTGAGTCCGCCCACGTTCTCGAACTGCGCCTGCAACCGATAGGACTCGCTGCGCAGCGAAAACTCGCGGTTGGTGATCTGGGTGACCAGGAACACGATGGCCGCGAAGCCGAGCAGCACGAACAGGCCGGTGGATACGTCGATGGCGCGGGATGAACGCATGTTCGTCTCTCGTTCAGAGCATGAGGGCCGTGAGGATGTAATCGAGGACCAGCGTCACCACGGCAGAGATGACGACGGTGCGGGTGGTGGCCCGCCCCACCCCTTCCGCGGTGGGCTGCGCATTGTACCCTTCGAAAACGGCGATCAAGCTGCAGGCGATCCCGAAGACGACACCCTTGATCAGACCTTCGTAAATGTCGTCGAGTTCAACCGCGCCGCGCATCTGCGACCAGAACTGGCCCTGGTCCACGCCGAGCAGCTGGACGCCGACGAGCTGCACGCCGAACAGCCCGACCATGATGAAGACGCCCGTGAGCAGCGGCATCGAGATCGCGCCGCCGAGGAACCGCGGCACCACGACCCGCCGCATCGGGTCGACGGCCATGATTTCCATGGCCGACAACTGGTCTGTGGCGCGCATCAGCCCGAGTTCCGAGGCCAGCGCCGTCCCGGCCCGGCCGGCGAACAGCAGCGCCGTGATCACCGGCCCGAGTTCCTTCAGCAGCGCGAGCGCGGCACCGGTGCCGAGCGAGTCCTCCGAGCCGAAACGCTGCAGCAGGTCGTGCCCCTGCAGGCCGAGCACCATGCCGACGAACAGGCCGCAGGTCATGATGATGACGAGCGACAACGCGCCTGCGTTGTAGACCTGCTCGACGATCAGCCGGAAACGCAGCAGCGCACCAGGGGACAGCCAGAGCAGCTGGCCGAAGAAGCGCGTCATCGCCCCGACGCGCTCGAGGAAACTGCGCAGCTTCGCCAGCAGGTCAGCGAGCAAGTCCTTCACCGCGCCCCCTTGCGGTCGAGCAGTTGCTCGCGCAGGTCCGGCGCCGGGTAGTGGAAGCTCACCGGGCCGTCCGCGAGGCCCTCCATGAACTGGTGCACGATCGGCGACGGATGGTCGTGCAGCTCGCGCGGCGTGCCGCTCGCCACGACCTGGCCGTCCGACAGGATGTAGCTCATGTCGGCGATCTGCGATATCTCGCGCACATCGTGGGTGACCACGATGCTGCTGATGCCGAGCGCGTCGTTCAGCGAGCGGATCAGGCGCATCACCACTCCCATCGAGATCGGATCGAGGCCGGCGAACGGCTCGTCGTAGAGCAGGAGCTGCGGGTCCATGACGATGGCGCGGGCCAGTGCCACGCGCCGCCCCATGCCACCCGACAGTTGCTGCGGCTGCAGGTGGGCCGCGCCGCGCAGGCCCACTGCGTGCAGCTTCGTGAGCACGAGGTTGCGCACGATGCGCTCCGGCAGCCGGGCGTGCTCGCGCAGCGGGAAGGCGACGTTCTCGAAGACGTCGAGGTCGGTCAGCAGCGCGCCATTCTGGAACAGCATGCCCATGCGCCGTCGCAACGCGTAGAGATCGCGCCGCCCCAGACGGGCGACGTCCAGCCCGTCGACGACGACACGGCCGGCGTCAGGTCGCAGCTGGCCCGTGATCAGTCGCAGCAGCGTGGTCTTCCCGGTGCCACTCGGCCCCATGATGGCAGTCACGTCGCCGCGCCGAATGCCGATGCGGATGCCGCGAAAGATCACCTTGCCGTCGATCGAGTAATCGACGTCGTGCAGGGCGGCAATATCGTCGGGGACCGCCGCCGGCTCGACGCCGGCCGCGGGTGCTTGAGGTTGACTCACGTGCGTTGCGCTCGCGCCGTCTCAGGCCGCCTCGAGCGCCGGCTGGTACTGGCCGAGCTGGGCCAGCCCGTTGAGCCGGGCGCGCTTCAGCAGGGCCTGCTGGGCCGTGGCGACACTCGCCGCCTTGCCGCCCCAGGCCTTGATCGTGCTCTCCTGCAGCGCGCGTCCGTAACTGAATGTCAGCGCCCACGGCACGCCGCCGATCTTGTTCATCAAGTCGAGGTGGTGCGTCGCCTCGGTCTCGCTCTGACCGCCGGACAGGAAGGCAATGCCAGGCACCGCGGACGGAACGTGCCGCTTCAGGCAGCGTACGGTTGCATGGGCCACCGCTTCCGGAGCCGCGCGCTGTGCGCATTTCTTGCCGGCGATCACCATGTTGGGCTTCAGCACCATCCCCTCGAGGTGGATGCGATGCGCGAACAACTGGTCGAAGACGGCCTCGAGGACTGCGTCCGTGACTTCCTCGCAGCGCTCCAGCGTGTGGTCACCGTCCATCAGCACCTCGGGCTCGACGATCGGCACGATGTTCGCTTCCTGGCACAACGCCGCGTACCGCGCCAGCGCGTGGGCATTGGCCTCGATCGCAAAGCGACTCGGAATCCCCGCGCCAATGTCGATCACGGCACGCCACTTCGCGAATCGGGCTCCGAGCTGGTGGTATTCCGCCAGGCGCTCGCGGAGGCCGTCGAGACCCTCGGTGATCGTGTCGCCCGGGAAGCCGGGCAGTGCCTTTGCGCCCTTGTCCACCTTGATGCCGGGCACGATGCCCTGCCGGGCGAGGACCTCGGCGAACGGAACCCCGTCCCGCGTCTTCTGCCGCAGAGTCTCCTCGAACAGGATCACGCCGCCGATGTGCTCGGCGAGCCCGGGAGCGGTGAACAGCAACTCGCGATAGCTGCGGCGCGCTTCTTCGGTCGATTCGAGCTTGATCGCGTCGAAGCGCTTCTTGATCGTGCCGCTCGATTCATCGGCCGCGAGGATGCCGTGACCCCGGGCGACCATCGCTCGGGCAATGGCTTCGAGTTCGTTGTGGTTCATCTGTGCTCTCCGGACTGCAATGGCGGTTCCGACCGCCAGCGCTGATTTCGACTGCAGAAATTCTAGCAGGTTCAACCGGCTGGCTCCGGTGGCCGACTGCGGGACTTTGCGCCCGGATTCCAATAGGACTAAAATCGTCCCATATGAAGGAAACGCCCAAATGTTGCGCATCAGCAAGCTGACGGATTACGGGACGATGGTCCTCGCCTGCCTCGCCGCGCGGCCGGGGCAGCGTCTCACTGCCACTGCCGTGGCCGAACAGACGCGCCTCGGAGTGCCGACAGTCAGCAAGTTGCTGAAGTGCTTCCACCGCGCGGGCATCGTCACTTCGACCCGCGGCGCCCAGGGCGGGTACCAGCTGGCTCGCGTCGCTGCGAGCATCAGCGCCGCGGAGATCATCGATGCGATCGAAGGGCCGGTGGCGATCACCGAGTGCAGCGGCATCCACAGCGCCTGCGATCTCGAAACGGTCTGCAGCACGGGCAACGCGTGGCAGCGGGTCAACGCAGCCATCCGCCGCTCGCTCGACGAAATCTCGCTCGCCCAGTTGAGCGGCCAGGAGGCCGTCGCAGTCTGGCGACCCGAACTGAAAGGCGCGATCCGCCCGACCTCGCCCGGGCGCCCCGGCGGCCGCCTCTGAGAGAAGAGTCATGACGACGCAAGCCACCGATCTCGACGCCCTCGTCGCCCAGAAGTACCGCCACGGGTTCGTGACGGACATCGAGTCCGACACCGTGCCACCCGGGCTCGACGAGGACGTCATCCAGCTGATTTCGCGCAAGAAGCGCGAGCCGCAGTTCCTGCTCGACTGGCGGCTCAAGGCCTATCGGCATTGGCTCACGATGCGCGAGCCGGACTGGGCCCACGTGCGCATCCAGCCGATCGACTACCAGGCCATCTCCTATTACTCCGCGCCGAAACGCAAGGACGGCCCGAAGAGCCTCGAGGAGGTCGACCCGAAGCTGCTCGCGACTTACGAGAAGCTCGGCGTGCCGCTGCACGAACGAGCGCGGCTTGCGGGCGTGGCGGTGGACGCAGTATTCGACAGCGTCTCCGTCGCCACCACGTTCAAGGACAAGCTGGCGCGGGCCGGCGTGGTCTTCTGTCCATTCTCCGAAGCGGTGCTCAACCACCCCGAGCTGCTCGAGCAGTACCTCGGCACCGTGGTGCCCTACACCGACAATTTCTTTGCGACGCTGAATTCCGCGGTCTTCACGGACGGCTCGTTCGTCTACGTGCCGAAGGGCGTGCGCTGCCCGATGGAGCTGTCGACCTACTTCCGCATCAATGCCGCGAACACCGGCCAGTTCGAGCGCACGCTGATCATCGCCGACGAGGGCAGCCACGTGAGCTATCTCGAGGGCTGCACGGCGCCGATGCGCGACGAGAACCAGCTGCACGCTGCGGTCGTCGAACTCGTCGCGCTCGCCGACTCGAACATCAAGTACTCGACGGTGCAGAACTGGTACCCGGGCGACGAGGAAGGCCGCGGCGGCATCTACAATTTCGTCACCAAGCGCGGCGAGTGCCGCGGTGCGAACTCCCGCATCAGCTGGACGCAGGTGGAGACCGGCTCGGCGATCACCTGGAAGTACCCGAGCTGCGTGCTGAGCGGCGAGAACTCGGTCGGCGAGTTCTATTCGGTGGCGCTCGCGAACCACTACCAGCAGGCCGACACGGGCACCAAGATGATCCACATCGGGCGCAACACCCGCTCGACGATCGTCTCGAAGGGCATCTCGGCCGGGCACGGGCAGAACACGTACCGCGGCCTCGTCAAGATCCTGCCGTCGGCCGAGGGCGCCCGCAATTACACGCAGTGCGACTCGCTGCTGATGGGCGATCGCTGCGGCGCGCACACGTTTCCGTACATGGAGATCCGCAACCCTGGCGCCGTCGTCGAGCACGAAGCCACGACCTCGAAGATCGCGGACGACCAGCTTTTCTATTGCCGCAGCCGCGGAATCTCCGAGGAGGACGCGGTGAACATGATCGTGAACGGCTTCTGCAAGGCAGTGTTCAAGGAACTGCCGATGGAGTTCGCGGTCGAGGCCCAGAACCTGCTGGCGGTGAGCCTCGAAGGCGCCGTCGGCTGAACGCACAGCCAAGAGACCTGCACATGCTCAGCATCCGCAACCTGCACGCCCAGATCGGCGCCCGCAAGATCCTCAAGGGCTTGAACCTCGAAGTCCGCGCCGGTGAGGTGCACGCGATCATGGGCCCGAACGGCTCCGGCAAGAGCACGCTCGCCAGCGTGCTGGCCGGCCGCGCCGGCTACGAAGTCACGGCCGGCACCGTCGAGTATCTCGGCCACGACCTGCTCGAGATGGCGCCCGAGGAGCGCGCCCGGGCCGGCGTGTTCCTCGCCTTCCAGTACCCGGTCGAGATCCCGGGCGTGAACAACACCTACCTGCTGAAGGCCGCCTTGAACGCCGTGCGCAAGCACCGAGGCGCGGCCGAGCTCGACGCGTTCGAGTTCCTCGCGATGGTCCGCGAGAAGATGAAGCTGATGCAGATGGACGAGAGCTTCCTCAGCCGCGGCGTCAACGAGGGCTTCTCGGGCGGCGAGAAGAAGCGCAACGAGATCCTGCAGATGGCCGTGCTCGAACCGAAGCTCGCCGTGCTCGACGAGACCGACTCCGGTCTCGACATCGACGCGTTGCGCGTCGTCGCGAACGGCGTCAACAGCCTGCGCGGCCCGGACCGCGCGATCGTGCTGGTCACGCACTACCAGCGGCTGCTCGACTACATCGAGCCCGATTTCGTCCATGTGCTGTCGGACGGCCGGATCCTCAAGACCGGTGACAAGTCGCTCGCGCTGGAACTCGAGCGGCGCGGCTATGACTGGGTCCGCCAGGAGGCGCAGGTCGCATGAACGCGGTGCTGGCCGAGCCCATTCCTGGATATCGCGAAGCCTTCGAGGCTGCACGACCGTCGTTCGGCGCCGCCGCGGCCGCGCGCGCCGCCGCATTCGAGCGTTTTGCCGAGCTCGGCTTTCCTGCCGCGCGTGACGAAGCCTGGAAATACACGAACCTGCGGCGGCTCGCGGCGCGGCGGTTCCAGGTGCGGAACCCGGATTCGACGGGCGTCGTGCTCGACGACGCGCTGGCTCCGTTCCGAGTGGTCGTGGTCGACGGACACCTGCGACCCGAGCTCGGCACGCAGGGTTCGCCACCGTCTGGCCTCACGCTGCGCACTCTCGAGGCGGCGAGCCGCGACGGTGAACCGCTGGGCGGTTTGCTGCGCGTGCCCTCGGGCGGCGGCACGGAGCGCTTCGCCGCGCTGAACTCCGCCCTGTGCCCGGGCGTCCTGGTGATTGACGTCGCGGCAGACTCAAGCCCCGCGCCAATCGAGATCGACTTCGCGGCCACGGGCAGCGAGGCTGGCATGAGCCACCCGCGTGTGCTGATCCGCGCGGCGCGCGGCAGCACCGCGCGCCTCATCCTGCGCCACGTCGGCGACGACGCCGCCGAACGATTCGTCAATGCCGTCGCGGATGTCGAGGTCGGTGCCGACGCCGTGCTGCATCTCTATCGGCTGCTGTCGCAGGGCGATCGCAGCTTCCACATCGAGCGGATCGAGGCCACGGTCGGGCAGCGCGGCTCGTTCGTCATGCACGACGCCCAACTCGGCGCCGGCCTCGGCCGCCTCGACCTGAATGTCCGCCTCGCCGCGCCCGAGGCCGCCACGGAACTCACCGGGCTGTTCCTCGCCGATGGCTCGCGGCACCTCGACACCCACCTGCACGTCGATCACCTCGCAGTCGGCACGCGCAGCCTGCAGGATTACCGCGGCATTGCCGCCGGACGCGGTCGCGCCGTCTTCAATGGCAAGGCCATCGTGCACCCGGGTGCGCAGAAGTCGCAGGCGCGCCAGACCAGCCGCAACCTGTTGCTCACGCCGGGCGCCGAGATCGATACGAAGCCGGAGCTCGAAATCTACGCCGACGACGTCCAGTGCAATCACGGCGCGACGACCGGGCAGCTCGACCCAGCCGCCCTGTTCTACCTGCGCTCGCGCGGCTTGAGCGAGCAGGAGGCCCGCAGCGCCCTGACTCGAGCCTTTACCGGAGCGGTGGTCTCGCGGATGGACCATGCCCCGTTCGCCGAAGTCGTACGCGGCGCCCTCGATGCGCGCCTGGCCCGGCTGCTCGAGGCCCAGCCGTGAGCGCCGCCCCCGCCTCCGCGACGATGCAGGCGAGAGCGAGCCGTCCGCTCGACGTCGAGGCCTTGCGGCGCGAGTTCCCTGTGCTGTCCCGGGTGGTCAATGGCCGCCCGCTCTGCTACCTCGACAGTGCGGCATCGAGCCAGCGCCCGCAGTTCGTCATCGACGCGATCTCGCGCTACTACGAGACCACGCACGCCAACGTGCATCGCGGCGTGCACAAGCTGAGCCAGGAGGCGACCGACCTGTTCGAGGGCGCGCGCGAGAAGCTGCGACGATTCATCAATGCCCGCTCGACCCGCGAGGTCATCTTCGTCCGCGGCACGACTGAGGCGATCAACCTGGTCGCGCAGAGTTACGCGCGGCCGCGGCTGCAGCCCGGCGACGAAATCCTGATTTCGTGGCTCGAGCACCACGCGAACATCGTGCCCTGGCAGATGGTCTGCGAGCAGACCGGCGCGGTGCTCAAGGTGATCCCGATCACGCGCAGTGGCGAGGTCGACTACGCGGCGTTCGAGTCGCTCCTGTCGGATCGCACTCGGCTGCTCGCGCTGTCGCACGTGTCGAATGCGCTCGGCACGATCGTGCCGGTCGAGCGCTTCATCCGCGAGGCCCGGCGCCGCGGCATACCGGTGCTGCTCGATGGAGCGCAGGCTGCGCCGCACATGCCCGTCGACGTGCAGGCGCTCGACTGCGACTTCTATTGCTTCTCCGGTCACAAGATGTGCGGCCCGACCGGCATCGGCGTGCTCTACGGACGCGAATCGCTGCTCGCCGCGATGCCGCCATGGCAGGGCGGCGGCGACATGATCCTCGCCGTGAGCTTCAAGGGCACGGTCTACAACGAGCTGCCCTACAAGTTCGAGGCTGGCACGCCGCACATTGCCGGCGCGATCGGCCTCGGCGCCGCGGTCGACTATCTCGAGGCGATCGGGCTCGAGCGCATCGCCGCCGCCGAGCAGGACCTGCTCGACTACGCGACGCAGCGCCTGTCCGCGATCCCGGGGCTCACGCTGGTCGGCACCGCGCCGGCAAAGGCCGCCGTCGTTTCGTTCACGGTCGACGGCGTGCATCCGCACGACCTCGGCACGATCCTCGATCACGAGGGCGTGGCGATCCGTACCGGCCACCATTGCGCGATGCCGGTCATGGAATTCTTCGGCCTGCCAGCGACCGCACGCGCCTCGTTCGCGTTCTACAACACGCGGCCGGAGGTCGATCGGCTCGTCGACAGCGCTGCAGGTGGCGCGGGAGATGCTCGGCTGATGGACCTCAAGGACCTCTATCGCGACGTGATCGTCGATCACAACCGCAATCCGCGGAATTTCCGCCCGATGCCGGACGCGGACCGCCACGCCGAGGGCTTCAACCCGCTCTGCGGCGACCGCCTGACGGTCTACGTCAAGCTCGACGGCGAACGGATCACCGACGTGTCCTTCCAGGGCAGCGGCTGCGCGATCTCGGTCGCCTCGGCATCGCTGCTCACCGAAAGCGTGAAGGGCCGCACCGTGCCCGAGGCCGAGCGCCTGTTCACGAACATGCACGAGTTGCTGACGCGCGACGATGCGGTCGCCGATCCCGTCGCGCTCGGCAAGCTCGCGGCCCTGTCGGGCGTGCGCGAGTTCCCGGCGCGGGTCAAGTGCGCGAGCCTGTGCTGGCACACGCTCGACGCCGCGCTGCACCGCGAAGCTGCGCCCGTTTCGACCGAATGACGCCTGACCCGGAGTGACCCCGTGTACCGATCCGACAACGAACCGGTGACCCTGACCCGCGACGTGGAGGCCATCATCGTGCCCGCGGGCATGAACGTGACGCTGCGCCAGGGGCAGCAGGGATTCATCACGCAGGCGCTCGGCGGCAGCTTCACCGTCTACGTCGAGGGCAACCTGTTCCGCATCGCGGGCAAGGATGCCGACGCGCTCGGCAAGGAGGCCGAAGACGTGCCGCACCTGCCACCGAACGCGAGCGACGAGGACGTCCGCACGCTCGCCTGGCAGCAGATGAAGACCTGCTACGACCCCGAGATCCCGATCAACGTCGTGGACCTCGGGCTCGTCTACTCGTGCGACGTCTCGTCCGAGGACGACGGGCGCGTCGTCGCAATCACGATGACGCTGACTGCGCCCGGCTGCGGCATGGGTGACGTGCTCGTCGCGGACGTGCGTGACAAGGTCGAGATCATCCCGACCGTCAAACGCGCCGACGTCGAGCTCGTCTTCGACCCGCCGTGGAACCAGTCGATGATGTCCGAAGCGGCCCAGTTGCAGACGGGAATGATGTGAGCTGGGTCACCGTCGCTCCGGCCGCCGCGATCCCGCCCGGCGATCACGCCTCGGCCGAGGTGGACGGCGTGTTCGTTGCCGTGTTCAACGTGGACGGGGAGTTCTTCGCGGTCGAGGACGTCTGCACGCACGACGGCGGCGGGCTGGCCGGCGGCGCCATCGAGGGCGACCAGGTGATCTGCCCGCGCCACGGCGCCCGCTTCTGCTTGCGTTCCGGCCGGGCGCTGACCCCGCCGGCCTACGAAGCGGTGCGCACGTTCCAGACCCGAGTCGTCGACGGCCAGGTCGAGGTGGGCAGCGAATGAGGCGGCTGACGCTGGTGCGACACGCCAAATCGGACTGGTCCTTGCCGGGCCAGGTGGACTGGGACCGCCCGCTGAACAAGCGCGGGCAACGCGACGCACCCGAGATGGCGCGCCGGCTTCGCTCGCGGAAACTCAAGCCCGACCGGATGATCTCGAGTCCCGCCGTTCGCGCACTCACGACCGCTAGCGTGATGGCACGCGAGCTCAAGGTGGCCGCGACGCAGGTGCAGCAGGACGAACGTCTCTACCTCGCTTCCCCGGCCGACATGCTTGCCGTCGTCCGCGAACTCGGCGGCGACGCGAAGCACCTGATGGTGTTCGGGCACAACCCGGGCATCACCGAGTTCGCGAACCAGTTGTCGGCCAGCGAGCACATCGACAACCTGCCGACCTGCGGCGTCTTTACCGCGTTGTTCGACATCGGCGGCTGGCGCGACCTCGGCTGGGAATCGGGCCAGGAAGCCGAGTTCGACTACCCGAAGAACCACCCCTAGCCGCCGCCGAGCACCGGGATCGACGCACCGGTGACGGCACCGGCCGCCTCCGAGGCGAGGAAGACGATCACGCCGGCGATGGTCTGCGGCGCAACCCAGCGCGAGAAATCGGCGTCCGGCATGTCGGCACGATTGCGCGGCGTGTCGATCGTCCCGGGCAGGATCGCATTGACCGTGATGCCGCGATCCTTGAGTTCCTCGCTCAAGCTCTCCGTCAGGCGCTGCACGCCCGCTTTCGAGGCCGTATACGCGCCCATGCCCGCGCCCGCGCGGGCCGCCGCCGCGGCGCCGATATTGACGATCCGTCCGCCGCCGCGCGCGAGCATTGCCGGCAGCACGGTCTTGCAGCAGACCACGGCCGTCCGCAGGTTCATCGCGTAGAGCTGGTCCCAGGTTTCGACGTCGCCGTCCGCGAGCGTCTCCCAGCGGAATCCACCGGCGACGTTGACGAGCACGTCGATGCCGCCGAACCGCGTGGCCGTGACATCCATGACCCGGCGGGTCGATTCCAGGTCACTGAGATCCACGCCGCCGAACAGCAGCGGCGCCGGGCCGAACTTTTCGCGAATCGACGCCGGTGGTTGCGGCGCGACGTCGAGCAGCGCCACGCGCGCGCCGCGCGCCACGAACGCGCTCGCGACGGCAACGCCCAGCGCGCCGAAGGCACCGGTCACGACGACGGATTGTGTGGTCATGGCGCCCTCCAGAGGGAGGGGATAGGGGATGGGGGATAGGGGATAGTCGGAGGTGGCGACTGAACGCGCGGCGGCACCTTCTGACTATCCCCTATCCCCCATCCCCTATCCCCTGTCTCCCCTCAGCATTCCGGCACGTTCACCGCCAGCCCGCCCTGGCTGGTTTCCTTGTAGATCACCGACATGTCGCGCCCGGTCTGGCGCATGGTCGCGATCACCTGGTCGAGCGACACCTTGTGTGTGCCGTCGCCGCGCATCGCGAGCCGCGCCGCGTTGATCGCCTTGACCGCACCCATCGCATTGCGCTCGATGCACGGGATCTGCACGAGTCCCGCGATCGGGTCGCAGGTGAGGCCGAGGTTGTGCTCCATGCCGATCTCGGCCGCATTCTCGATCTGCTCGTTGGTGCCGTTCAAGGCCGAGACGAGCCCGGCCGCCGCCATCGAGCAGGCCACGCCGACCTCCCCCTGGCAACCCATCTCCGCGCCGGAGATCGACGCATTGCGCTTGTAGAGCATCGCGACCGCGCCGGCGACCAGCAGGAAGCGCACGATGCCCTCGTCGCTCGCGCCCGGCTCGTACCGATCGTAATAGGCGATCACGGCCGGCACGATGCCGGCAGCGCCGTTCGTTGGCGCCGTCACGACACGGCCGCCCGCCGCGTTCTCTTCGTTGACCGCGAGCGCGAATGCGTTGACCCAGTCCATGACGTCGAGTGGTCGCGCCTCGGCGGACTCCATCAGCACCCGATGCAGGCGCGCCGCGCGACGGCGAACCTTGAGCACGCCGGGCAGCAGGCCCGTGCCGCGGAATCCCGCCTCGATGCACCCGCGCATCACGGACCAGATCCGCAGCAGCGCGGCCACGGTCTCCGCGTCGCTGCGGAACGCGCGCTCGTTCGCGAGGATCAGCTCGTGCAGCTCGAGGCCGTTGTCGCGGCTGGCCTGCAGCAGCTCGCGCGCCGAGTCGAACGGGTAAGGAACCTCGACGGACGTCGCTCCGGCGACCTCCCGACCGAAATCGGCGGCGCGCACGATGAAGCCGCCGCCGGTCGAATAGAACTCCTCGCGCAGCAACACTTCGCCCTCGGCATCGAGGGCGGTAAAGCGCAGCCCGTTCGGATGCAGCGGCAGCGTCTGGTCGTGGTGGAACAGCAGGTCGAGCGGCTCGTCGAACTCGATCTCGCGGCGACCGGCCAGTTGCAGCCGATTCGTCGCACGGATGCGCTTCAGCGCCGGTTCGATCGCGTCCGGCTCGATCGTGTCGGGGCGGTGTCCCTCGAGCCCGAGCAGCACGGCGCGGTCCGTGCAGTGCCCGCGGCCGGTGAGCGCGAGTGAGCCGTACAACTGGGCACCGACCTTTGCAGTGCGCTCCAGCGCGTCGCCACCCGCCAGATCGTCGACGAACGTGCACGCCGCATTCATCGGACCCATCGTGTGCGAGCTCGAGGGACCGAGGCCGATCTTGAAGATGTCGAGGACGCTGAGAGTCACGGGGAAGGGGATGGGGGATAGGGGATAGGGGATAGGGGATAGGGGATAGTAAGAGGATGGCAGCGTCCGTAGGGTTGTCGCAACGTTTTGCAGCCGTTGCGTCAGCTGCCACCTCCGACTATCCCCTATCCCCCATCCCCTATCCCCTATTCCTCATTCCATCGCCAGCAACGACGCATTGCCGCCCACCGCCGACGTATTGATCGTCAACGTGCGCTCGTGCGCGAAGCGGTGCAGGTAACGCGGCCCGCCGGCCTTGGGGCCGGTCCCGGAGAGGCCGCAGCCACCGAATGGCTGGGTGCCGACGATGGCGCCGATGATGTTGCGGTTGACGTACACGTTGCCCGCCGCGACCCGTGCGGCCACGCGCTGCACCGTGCCGTCGATCCGGCTGTGGATGCCGAACGTCAGTCCGTAGCCGGTGGCATTGATCGCGTCGACCAGGCTCTCGAGATCGCGCGCGCGGTAGGTCACCACGTGCAGGATGGGGCCGAACACTTCGCGCTCGAGCACGCCGAGCGAGTCGATCTGCACCGCCAGGGGCGCCACGAATGTGCCCTGCTGCGCTTCCGGTCCGAGCACACAGCGATGGTGCCAGCGGGCGCCCCGCACGATCTCACGCGCGTGCCGTTCGAGCAGGTCGCGGGCCGGGGCGTCGATCGCCGGGCCGACGTCGGTCGCAAGGAGCGCCGGATCGCCGACGACCAGCTCGTTCATGAGACCTGCCAACAGGCGCAGGACCTTCGGCGCGATGTCCTCCTGCACGCAGAGCACGCGCAGCGCCGAACAGCGCTGCCCGGCGCTGTTGAATGCCGAGTACGCTGCATCGAGCACGACCTGTTCCGGCAGGGCCGAGCTGTCGACGATCATCGCGTTCTGTCCGCCGGTCTCGGCGATCAGGACGGGAATGGCGCCCTCGCGCGCGGCAAGGCTGCGGTGGATCAGCCGCGCGGTCTCGGTCGAGCCCGTGAAGGCGACGCCGGCCACGCGCGGATCGGCCACCAGGCGCGCACCCACGATGCCGCCGTCGCCCGGCAGGAAATGCAGCACGTCGGCCGGCACGCCCGCCTGCAGCAGCAATCGCACGGCCTGGGCTGCGACGAGCGGCGTCTGCTCGGCCGGCTTCGCCACCACCGCATTGCCAGCCGCAAGCGCGGCGGCCACCTGGCCCGTGAAGATCGCGAGCGGAAAATTCCACGGGCTGATGCAGGCAAACACGCCGCGACCGTGCAGCGAGATCTCGTTGCTCTCGCCGGTCGGTCCAGGCAGCCGGATCGGGGCACCGAAGTCCTCGCGCGCCCGCGCAGCGTAGTAGCGCAGGAAATCGACCGCCTCGCGCACTTCGGCGATGCTGTCCGGGACGGTCTTGCCCGCTTCCCTGACGCACATCGCGACCAGTTCCTCGAGGCTGGCGTCGAACAGGTCGGCCGCCCGATCGAGCACGGCCGCCCGGTGTGCGGCCCCGGCCTCGTTCCAGCGCGGCTGTGCGCGCACGGCCGTATCGACTGCAGCGGCGACGTGCTCGGCCGTCGCGGTGCGAACCGTGCCAACGACCTCGACGCTGTTCGCCGGATTGCGGATCGGTTCGGCGGGACCGTCGAGTTCCTGACCCGACACGACCGGGCTCGCGAGCCAGGGCCGGCGCGAGACTCGCTCCATGCGCTCGGCCAGCGAGACGAGCACGCCACCATCGGCGAGATGCAGTCCCCGCGAGTTGCGGCGCTCCGGCTGATAGACGTCGGCCGGCAGCGGGATCCGCGGGTGCGCGGCCTGCGCCCAGCCGTCCACGACGCCGACCGGGTCGGCCACGATGTTCGCAATCGGCTCGTTCTCGTTGACGATGCGATTGACGAACGACGTGTTCGAGCCGTTCTCGAGCAACCGGCGTACCAGGTACGGCAGCAGGTCCTCATGCTCGCCGACCGGCGCGTACACCCGGCATGGCATGTCGAGGCCGTCCTTGCGCATCACCTCCGCGTAGAGCTCCTCGCCCATGCCGTGCAGCCGCTGGAACTCGAATTCACGGCGGTTGCGCGCTGCCAGGTGCGCGATCGCGGCGACCGTGTGGGCATTGTGGGTGGCGAATTGCGGGTACAGCTCGGGCCCCTGCTCCAGCACCAGTCGCGCGCAGGCGAGATAAGCGACGTCCGTGTTCGGCTTGCGGGTGAAGACGGGGTAACCCGGCAGGCCGCGCTCCTGCGCGCGCTTGATCTCGCTGTCCCAGTAGGCGCCCTTGACCAGCCGCACGTGCAGGATGCGCTGCGTCTCGCGCGCAAGGCCGATCAGGTAGCGCAGCACGGCGGGCGCGCGCTTCTGGTAGGTCTGCACCGCGATACCGAAGCCCGACCAGCCGGCGAGCCGCGGATCGCGGCAGACCGACTCGAGCAATTCGAGCGTCAGCTCGAGGCGCTCCGATTCCTCGGTGTCGAGGGTCAGCGCGATGCCGGCGTCGCGTGCCGCGACGCACAGTTCGGCAAGGCGTGGTGCGAGATCCCCGATGACGCGCCGGCGATGCGCCCGATCGAAGCGCGGGTGCATCGCGGAGAGCTTCACCGAGATGCTCGGGCGGGCCTCGAAGTTGGCGTACTCGCCGACGCGGGCGTGGAGCGCGCCGATCGCGGTGCGGTAGGCCTCGAAGTAACGGTCGGCATCCGCGCCGGTGAGTGCGGCTTCGCCGAGCATGTCGAACGTGTAGCGGTAGCGACGGTTGCTGCCGGACAGCGAATTGTCGAGCGCCTCGGCGATCGTGCGCCCCATGACGAACTGGTGGCCCATGATGCGCATGGCCTGGCGCATCGCCGTGCGCACGACGGGCTCGCCGATCCGCCCCACGACTCGCGACATCGCGCTCGACGGCGTCGCCACGTCGTTGGGATCGAGCCGGATGATGCGGCCCGTCAGCATCAGTCCCCAGGTCGAGGCGTTGACGAACAGCGACTGGCTGTCGCCAAGGTGGCTCGCCCAGTCGCCGGCCTTGAGCTTGTCCGCGATCAGGCGGTCGGCCGTTTCGTCGTCGGGGATCCGCAGCAGTGCCTCGGCGAGGCACATCAGGATCACGCCTTCCTGGGAGGAGAGGTCGTACTGGCGCAGGAACGCATCGAGGCCGGTCTTGCGACTCGCCGGCGCGGCGCGCACGGCCTCGACGAGACGCTGCGCATCGCGCTGGATCGCGGCGGTGGCGGCCGCGTCCAGCCGCGCCGCGTCGGCGAGGCGACGCACGACGGCCTCCTCATCGGCGAGGAACTCGCCGTTGATTGCGCGCCCGACGGGCGTCTGCAGATCGGCTGGATCGCTGTACAGGAAGCGTGGGGCAGCGCCCGCGCCGGAAGGACGGTCCATGATGCTGACGCTCGCCGCGCGGAGGGACGGGTTACTTGGTCTCGTAGATCAGGCCGAGGGTCGTCAGTGTATCCGTCTTCTCGACGCCAGGGGGCACGTCGGTGTTGCGACGATACTGGTAGCCGACGCGCAGGGCCAGGCGGTCGCTCATCGAGACCTCGAGCCCGAGATCGTTCTGGAAGTACGTGTTCTCGGAGCCGGTTTCGACCAGGAACCGCTCGACGATCTTCGTGGTCTCGGTCAGCTGGTGGTCCCAGCCGAGATCACCACGGAAGATCACGCCGTCCTCGGACTCGCCGGTTTGGTTGAACTCTGCATAGCGGTAGCCGGGGCCGCCCTGGACCCAGAACTTCGTCCGCTCGGTATCGATGAACTTGTAGCCAAGACCGGTCGCCGCCGTCGCCTGGAAGTCGTACGCGCTGAAGCGGTCGTCCTCGTAACGACCCGCGCCGAACCAATAGGCGCGCTCGGTGAACTTGTAGTCGGACTGGCCGCGGACTTCCCAGCGCTGGGCGGTCGTGACGTTGCTGTCGCTGCCGTAGTTGCCGGCAAAGCCCATCGTGTGCGTCCACTTCTCGAGCGTATTCTTCACCTCGAGCGCGGCGTTCGCCGATTCGTTCTCGCTGTTGCCGGTTGCGAAGGAGGCGCCGACCTCGCTCTTCGCGGTCCAGTCGGCCAGGGCCGCACCGCTCAACGAATACAGGGCGAGGGCCACCGACACCTTGATCAGGTTCCTGCTCATCATGCGACTCCTTGACGCAGCGAAAAAACGGGCGCGGGAGTATAGCGGAACGTGCCACTTGCCGGCGGGCGGCGCGCTGCGGAGAATCGCGTTCCCGCAGTCGAGGTCGCCATGTCCGCAACTCCGTTCAAGATCATCGCCACGGAAGCGAACTTCGCGCAATCCGTAATCGAGGCATCGACGACCCAGCCGGTGCTGGTCGATTTCTGGGCGCCCTGGTGCGGACCCTGCCGCACGTTGATGCCGATGCTCGAACGCATTGCCGACGACTACGCCGGCCGGTTCACGCTCGCAAAAGTGAACACCGACGAGGAGCAGCGGATCGCCGGCCACTTCGGCATCCGCAGCATCCCGACGGTCATGCTGTTTCATGGCGGCCAGGTCGTGGAACAGTTCGTCGGCGTGCAGCCGGAACAGGCGATCCGCGCGCTGCTCGACAAGTACCTCGCCCCGGCCGAGGCGAACGCGGAACCGCCTGGCCTTGCGGAAGTCGCCTCCGTCCAGATCGAGCAGCGCGATGCCGGCGCCGCGCGGGAGACGATCGCTCAGCTCGAGACAGCCAAGCCGGACCATCCGGCGCTCGGCGCCCTGCGCGCGCGCCTGGCCTTCCTGGAGACCGCCGTGGCCGAGCCGGACGTCGCCGCGCTGCGCGTCCGCCTCGAGCGGGACCCGGCCGACGCGGCCGCACGGCATGCGCTGGCCGCGCATCACGCCCTGGCGGGCGATTACGGGACTGCGCTGGCGGAATGGCTCGAACTGATGCGCCGCGACCGTCGCTTCGGTGACGAAGCGGCGCGGCGCAGCCTGTTGCTGGCATTCACGGTGCTCGGCGAAGGTGACGAGCTGGTGTCGGCCTACCGGCGCAGGATGGCCAGCCTGCTGCATTGATACTCTTGCCGGGTCTGGCGCGGCTTAGTATAAGTCGCGCCAGCACAGCCGACGGGCGGCGATGGGTTTTTCGATGAGCGAGAAGCCTGACTCAGACGAGTTCGAGGATGAGGAAGCCGACGAGGTCGCGGGTGACGAGGAGTCGCTCGACGTCGATCGCCTCATGCAGGATCTCGACAAGCGCAAGCGCGGCGCCGCGCGTGCGGCGGAGCCGGCTTGGCGCAAGCTCGAGCGACTGATGGAGCAGAAGCGCACCTCGGAGCTGCTGAGCGACTTCGACGACTACGACATCGGCGACGAACGCCGCCCGCCGCGCAGGCGCTAGTGAAAGTCGCGCGATGGCGCGGCCACCTTGCCGAGCCAGCGCGACAGGTCCGCCAGCCGGTGGGCAATCACGTGCATGACCTCGCCCTCCAGTTGCAGCTGGCCGGACACGCCCATCAGCCGTGAGGCGATGAGTGGCTGGCGCTGCCGCTCGGCCACGTCGCGCCAGACGATCAGGTTCACGTAGCCGGTCTCGTCCTCGAGCGTCACGAACGTCACGCCCTGCGCGCTGCCGGGTCGCTGGCGCGTGATGACGAGCCCCGCGGTGCGCACGGTCGAGCCGTCGGGCAATTCGCGCAGGCGGGCCGCCGTCAGCAGTCCGCGCGCCTCGAGCCGCGGCCGCAGCACGGCGAGCGGATGGCGCCGCAACGTGAGCCCGGTGTGGGCGTAGTCCGCGACGATGTCCTCGCCTTCGCGCGGCGCCCGCAGCAGCGGAATGCCTTCGGCGATGCGCGGCTGTGGGATCAGCGGCAACGGCGCCTCGACGCCCGCCACGTTCCAGGCCGCGCGGTGGCGGTGTCCCGCAAGTCGCTCCAGCGCGCCGGCGGCCGCGAGGCAACCGAGCTCGCGGCGGTCGAGCCTCGCGCGTTCGGCGAGATCCTGCGCGCTCTCGAATGCTCCCTGCCCCCGCGCCTCGAGCAGCCGGAGCGCGGCAGCCTCCGCAAGGCCTTTGACGATCCTCAGGCCCAGGCGCAGCGCCGGTTCGCCGTCCTCGCCGCGTTCGAGCGTGCAGTCCCACTCGCTGGTTTGCACATCCACCGGGCGCACCTCGACGCCTTGGCGGCGCGCGTCCTGCACGAGCTGCGAGGGCGCGTAAAAGCCCATCGGCTGGCTGTTGATCAGTGCCGCGGTGAACGCGGCCGGCTCGTGGCACTTGAGCCACGCCGAGACGTAGACCAGCAGCGCGAAGCTTGCCGCATGCGACTCCGGGAAGCCGTATTCGCCGAAGCCGAGGATCTGCCGGAAGATCTGCCGCGCGAACTCCTCCGTGTAGCCGCGCTCGCGCATGCCGCGGATCAGCCGCTCCTCGAAATGCCCGAGGCCGCCCTTGCGTTTCCACGCGGCCATCGCGCGCCGCAACTGATCGGCCTCGCCCGGCGTGAAGCCCGCCGCAACCACCGCGAGCTGCATCACCTGCTCCTGGAAGATCGGCACGCCGAGCGTGCGGTCGAGCACGCCCTCGACCTCGGGGCTCGGGTAGTCCACCGGCTCGAGCCCGCTCCTCCTGCGAAGATACGGGTGAACCATGCCCCCTTGGATCGGCCCCGGCCGGATGATGGCCACCTCGATCACGAGATCGTAGTAAGTGCGCGGCTTCATGCGCGGCAGCATCGCCATCTGCGCGCGCGACTCGATCTGGAACACGCCGATCGTCGCGCCGTGGCCGATCATCTCGTAGACCGCGGGATCCTCGGCCGGCACCGTCGCCAGCGTCCAGCGCCGGCCGCGAAACTGCTCGACCAGCGTGAAGCTGCGGCGGATGGCCGCGAGCATGCCGAGGCCGAGCAGGTCCACCTTGAGGAGACCGAGCGCGTCGAGGTCGTCCTTGTCCCACTGGATGACGGTGCGGTCCGCCATCGCCGCGTTCTCGACCGGCACGAGCTCGTCGAGCCGGTCGCGCGCGATGACGAAACCGCCGACGTGCTGCGAGAGGTGCCGCGGGAAGCCGAGCAGCATGCGTGCGAGTGCCAACACGCGGGCCAGCACGGGGCTCGAGGGGTCGAGGCCTGCCTCGCGTACACGGCCTTCGTCGATGCTCGAACCGTCCCACCACTGCATCGAGCGGGCGAGCGCGTTCACTTGCAGCGGATCGAGGCCGAGTGCCTTCGCCACGTCGCGGAGCGCGCTGCGCGGCCGGTAGCTGATCACCGTCGCGGTGAGCGCGGCGCGATGCCGGCCGTACTTCGCATAGACGTACTGGATCGCCTCCTCGCGCCGCTCGTGCTCGAAATCGACGTCGATGTCGGGCGGCTCGTTGCGCTCGCGCGAGATGAATCGCTCGAACAGCAGCGACATGCGCGCGGGATCCACCTCGGTGATGCCGAGGCAGAAGCACACGGCGGAGTTCGCGGCCGAGCCGCGCCCCTGGCAGAGGATGCCGCGCGATCGCGCGAACTCGACGATGTCGTGGACGGTGAGGAAATACGCCTCGTAACGCAGCTCGGCGATCAGCGCGAGCTCGTGCGCGATGGCCTGCTCGACGTGCGCGGGCGCGCCCTGCGGCCAGCGACGGCGCTTGCCCTGCTCGGTGAGCTTGCCGAGCCAGCTCGCGGCCGTCTCGCCTTCGGGCACGATCTCGCGCGGGTACTCGTAACGAAGTTCGTCGAGCGAGAACGTGCAGCGCGCGGCGATGTCGAGCGTCGCCGCCATGAGCTCCGACGGGTAGATCGCGGCGAGACGCTCGACCGCCCGCAGGTGGCGCTCGCCGTTCGGGAACAGCGCGTAGCCCGCGCGGTCCACGGTGGTGCCGATCCGCGTGGCGGTGAGCACGTCCTGCAGTGCGCGCCGGCTGCGCGCGTGCATGTGCACGTCGCCGGCGGCCACGAGCGGTAGTCCGAGCCGCTCGCCGAGTCCCTGGAGCTTCGCGAGACGGCGACGGTCTTGTCCCGTGGTGAGCAACTCCACCGCGATCCAGAGGCGCTCGGGGAAGACGGAGGCGAGCCAGCGGCCGTGCGTTTCGTCCGGCACCTGTTCCGGCAACCAGAGGGCCAGGAGATCTGAGAAAGCGGATGGTGGACAGAAGTCGCGGCGTCCCAGCCGATACTGACCTTTCGGCGCGGCGCGCCGTGCCTGCGTGATCAGCCGGCACAGCTGGCCGTAGCCGCGGCGGTTCGTGGCGAGCAGCACGCAGTGCAGGCCGTCCTCGAGGCGGAACTCGCTGCCGACGATGAGCTTGAGGCCGCGCTCGCGGGCTGCGAGATGGGCGCGCACGACGCCCGCGACAGAGCACTCGTCGGTGATGGCCAGTGCCGAATAACCGAGCTCGGCGGCACGCTCGACGAGTTCCTCGGCGTGCGAGGCGCCGCGCAGGAAGCTGAAGTTGGTGAGGCAGTGCAGCTCGGCGTAACTCATGGGCCGGATCCTGCTCGCGCGCAGACTCAGCCGAACACGCCGTGCAGGAACCAGCCTCCAGGCGTGCGGCGCTCGCGGAAGATCCAGACCCGTACCCCGGCCGGCGTGCGCGCCACGTAGTAGTCGCGTCGCACGTCGCGACCGTCCCACCAGCCCGACTCGATGCGCTCCGGCCCCTCCTCCAGCTCAAGCGCGCCCTGGTAACGCGGTTGCTCCTCGCCCTCGAGCCGCTGCGGTTCGGCCAGCAGCCAGACGGGGCGCTGGCTGGGAAAAAGGGGACATTCTCCTTTTCCAGAAGACTGGAAAAGGAGAATGTCCCCTTTTTCCCAAGCGGCCTCGGGGCGATGTTCGGGCACGAGGCACAAGCCGTGCACGGCCTCCTCGCCGAGCCGGGCGCGCAGGCGTTCGACGAGCTGAGGCACCGCGGATGCGCGCCCGCGGTCGAGCGCGAACAGGTCGCCCGGCTGCGCACGCGCTTCGCTCAGCGGACCGCTGCGCAAGCGCACCGAGCGCACGGGCTCAGGCCATTCGGCGCGGGCGAGCCGCTCGCGCAGCAACGCCGCAATCCGCGCGGCGGCCGTCACCGGCTCGGCAAAGCGCAGCCGCAGCCGCGTCGGCGGCGCATCGCGATGCAGGAAGCGCAGCTCGAGCGATTCGACACTTGCACCCCGTGCTTGCAGGAAGGCGCACAGCTCGTCGAGCAGCGGCTCGCACGCGCGCTGCAGGCGAGCGGTATCGGCGAGTTCCGGCTCGAGGTCGCGGCGCGCGGCGAATCGCTCGCCCGGCACGAACGCGACGCACGGGTCGGGAGCGTGGCCCAGCGCGCGATCGAGGTCGAGCCGCATCTGCAGCTCGAAACGGCGCGTGAAACCATCGCGCGGCAGCCGCAGGCAATCGCCGACGGCACGCACGCCCATCGTGGCCAGCGACCGGAGACTCCGCTCGGGCCAGCGCGTGCAGGCCAGCGGCAGCGCCGCAAGCCGGCCCGCGAGCGCCTCCGGGCGCCGCAGCGCGACCTCGATGCCCGAGCGCGCGAACCAGAGCGATGCAAGCCGCGTGGGCGTGAGTGCAATGCGCGGCACGAGTCCCCGGGCGCGCAGCCGTTCGCCGACCCGGGCGCACAATGGCCGCACGCCACCGAACAGCCGCAGGCTGCCGCGCACCTCGAGCAGCACGCCATCGGGTGGCTCGAGGTTGACGCGCGGCGTGAAATCGAGCGCCATCGCCGCGACGGTCTCGAGCAGCGTCCGCTCGCGGCGCGAGTCACGAGCCAGCACCCGCGCGTCGGGCAGCAGTGCGAGGGCCGAGTTGAGCGCCATGCCGGGCGCAACGCCGGCTGCCGTCGCCGTCACTCCACAGGCGCAGACCACTTTACCGCCGCGCCCCGGATCCACGACGACGACGTGCCCGGCATCGTCGCCGGCGGCGGCTTCACCGGCTGCAGCGACAGGCTGGCACAACGATTCGAGGATGTAGTCCGGCAGATGAATCGCGAGCCAGAGCTCGCCAGCCGGCGCAGCCGAGCGGGCTGGCTCGCCCGTGCCGCTGCGATTCCCTCCGCCGAGCGCAGGCCTCAGCCGGGAACGCCCGGATGCCGGCGACGGCGACGGGGAAACTTCGGGCGGCACCCGATGCTTGCCGGGCAACGACATGGTCACTGCGCGATGGCGCGGGTTGCAAAGCTGGCCCAACCGAGCCGCACGCTCACCGCGTGTCCGCCACGGCTCTTCAGGATGCGGACTTCGAGACCGTCGCGATCGCCGTCGAGCGCGATGCGCAACACGGCAGGGGAAGGTTCGCTGCCATCCCTCAACCGCCGAAACAGCACGGCCAGACAGCGCGACTGCTCAGCCGCAAGCTGCAGCCGACGCAGGCTCTGCCGATCGCGGCAAGCGGCCCAGCCGAGCACGGCACTGCAGGCGCCCGAGCGCAACGCCTGCTCCATCGCCCACTCCGCCGCCTGGCCGCGGATCACCAGCACGCGACGCAAGTCGATGCCGCAGGCGGCGAGTGCCGGTGCATAGGGTTGGTGCGGGGGCGAAATCCAGGCGAGCCAGCCGTCTTCGTGCTCGCCGCCACAGAGCCGGGCGAGCACCGGCATCAGCAGGCTCAGTTCGCCGATGCCGTTGCGATCCGTGAGGATCTCGACGAGCCCCTGCAACGGCCATCCTGCGCCCGGCAGGCAACGATCGAGCGACGCAAAGCCCGTGGGCAGGCCCGGCCGCAGCGCGGCACCGCCCTGCTCTCGGGCGCGCCAGAGTCCGGGGTGACGCAGCAGAGCTTCGAGGGAGGAAGGGGATAGGGGATGGGGGATGGGGGATAGTGGCCCCAGACCTTCGCATTGGCGGGAAACTGCGCCGTTCATCAAGCACGCCTCTTCACTATCCCCTATCCCCTATCCCCTATCCCCTTCCCCCTGCCGCACCACCCCGACCACGACGCCCTCGATGATCAGCGACTCGTGCTCGAGATCGACGCGCAGCGGTTCGAAATCCTGGTTCTCGGGCATCAGCCACACCACCTTGCCCTCCTGGCGGTAGCGCTTCACGGTCACCTCGTTCTCGAGGCGGGCCACGACGATCTGCCGGTTGCGGACTTCCGGCGTGCGGTGCACCGCGACCAGGTCGCCATCGAGGATGCCGGCGTTGCGCATGCTCATGCCCCGCACCTTGAGCAGGTAGTGCGGACGCGGCTGGAAAAGTTGCGGGTCGATCTGGTAGCGCGCCTCGATGTTTTCCTCGGCGAGGATGGGGCGGCCCGCAGCGACGCGCCCGATGAGCGGCAAGCCCATCTGCTCGCGCAGAGAGTCACGCAGCTGGATGCCGCGCGAGGCGCCCGGCCGCAGCTCGATCACCCCCTTGCGCTGCAGCGCCCGCAGGTGTTCCTCGGCGGCATTGGCCGACTTGAAGCCGAGCGCCTCTGCGATCTCGGCCCGGGTGGGCGGCATGCCGTGTTCGACCAGTGCATCCTGGATGAATTGCAGGACCTGGCGCTGGCGTGGGGTGAGATCGTCCATGTCGGCTCCTGTATGTGCGTACAGATACTGTTCTTATATACAGTTGCCGCGTGCGACGCAAGTGCCACGTCAAGTGCCCGCTGATTCAGCATCCGCGACGCCGATGACTCGACTCCGAGGTCACGTGCCGTTCGGACGCGGGCATCACACATCGAGCGAGCAATACGCGGGCGCGAACGCAAACTCGTCGCGACTCCAATCAGACTCAAATCAGATCGACGCGATCCTTCCGCACCCTCTCACGTCGCGAGTCACGGTTGCACCATCAAGATGCGATCATCCCTGCCACGGCAGTCGCGCCTTTCCCATTGCAGCCGGATCGGTTAGCGATTCCGACGTTCGGCTGTGGTCCGCAACGGATCTTGCGTCCTGCTCGGCGCAGTCGACTCCACTCGCCCGAACGAAATCAGCTTTCCCAAGGAATACACGATATGAAGAACGCGATCATCAAAACGTTGACTGTCACCGCCGCCGCACTGCTCGCCACGGGCTGCGTCAGCCAGTCCGCGTTCGACACGCGCGTCGGCGCCGTCGAGGCCGCCGCCAAGGCTGCTTCACAGGATGCCGCTGCCGCGAAGTCGGCTGCCGAAGCCGCTTCTGCCAGCGCCTCGAGCGCCGCGAATGCCGCCTCCTCCGCGCAGAGCACCGCCAATCAGGCGCTGCAGGCTGCCCAGGGCGCGCAGGCGTGCTGCGACGCGACGAACGAGAAGATCGATCGCGCGTTCAAGCGCTCGATGGGCAAGTAATCGCTCGCGCGATTACTCACCTGTTCGATGAAGACGCCGCGGTGACCCCGCGGCGTTTTTCGTTGGGCGCCGAGACTGGCGCAGGCACTCCGCTTCCGACCCGGAACGCGTGCTCGACCCCCTCCCAGTCGACGTCGACCGGGCGCCCCTCGGCCGCGGCCGCGACGCTTTGCTTGAGCGCCCCGAGCGCGTCCGGGCCCGGATCGCCGGCGCCCTCGAGCAATGGGTGCTGCTCGAAGTAAAGCGTGCCGCGCAGCCAGCCGACCTTGCTCGGCTGGTTGACGAGATTGACCTTGGTGTTGACCGGCACGAGGCCGAACAACTCCGCGATGTCTTCCGGGTAGAGCCGGATGCAGCCGTGTGTCACCTGCATGCCGACGCCGGCCGGGCGATTCGTGCCGTGGATCAGGTAAGCGCCGCTCGGAATGCCGAGCCGCAGCGCGTGCTCGCCAAGCGGGTTGTCGGGGCCTGCGGGCACCACGGCTGGCAACGGCGGCTCGCCGCGCGCCGCATGCGCCTCGCGAACCGATGCGGGCGGATACCAGTTCGGCCGCTCCTGCTTCGAGACGATGCGCGTCACGCCGAGCGGCGTCTTCCAGTCCATCTTGCCGGTGCTGATCGGGTACGTGCGGACGACTTTCGGTTGGCCCGCTTTCGCCGGCGGATAGTAGTAGAGGCGGTGCTCCGGCAGGTTGACGACGATGCCTTCGCGCGGCGCGTCGGGAAGGATGAACCGGGTCGGGATCAGGATCTCGGTGCCCGCGCCTGGCAGCCACGGGTCGATGCCCGGATTGGCCGAGATCAGTTCCTCGTAGCCCACGCCGTAGCGGCGGCCGATCTCGATCAACGTGTCCTCATGTTCGGCGATGGCGGTCGTGACGACGCCCACCACGTTGTCGCCGTTCGCGGGCAGCACGTATTCGGCGCCGCCCGGGAAGATCTCCGTTTCCTGCGGGACAACCTCAGGGGCAACCGCCGCGCCGACTTCGGTGACGACCTCGGTCGCCGCAGCCACGCCGGCCAGGACGCCAGCCATGACGGCAACGATGAGACGGGACGTGACCACGAATCGACGCATGCGCAGCAACCTCGGGAGCCTTCGCGGCATTCTAAACACTCGCGCGGTGACAGTACGACCGCGTTGACCGCTCGCCGGTTCCGCCATTAGCCTGTCCACGGGGGTTCAGATGCCATACAAACTGATCATCGAGCTGTCGGACCGCGACCTGCGTCACTTTCGCCGCGAGCTTCGCCGGGCTCGCGAAGCGGTGGGCATCGCCGACGACGACGAGATCCTCGGCGCCGCGGCCGACCTGCTCGAGACCCTGCAGCGCGCAGAGTTGCCCGATTTCGTCGCCGAACGGCTCGGCAAGCTCGAGACGCTGCACGCGATCCTGACCGACGCCGACTGGACCCTCGAGGAGCGGGAACGCGCGCCCGTGCTCGCCGCCCTCGCCTACGTTTGCGATCCCGAGGACATCATTCCGGACGACATCCCGGGCATCGGCCTGCTCGACGATGCGGTGATGATCGAACTCGTGTTTCGCGAACTGCGCCACGAGATCGAGGCCTACGAGGACTTTCGCCGCTACCGGACGTCGATCCCGCGCAACTCGTCGCTGCGCCGCGATGCCGCCAGGCTCTCGGCGAAGCTCGCGCAGCGGCGCGAACAACTGCTGACTCGGATGAGGCGCCGGCGCGCGCAGGAGCGCAGGAAGCCCGCGCCCTGAGTGAAGCCCGATCTCAGCCGGCAGGCGCCCGCAGCGTCTCGGCCGCGTTCAACTGCTCGATCAGCCCGGCGATCTGGGCCGGCACGCCGTTGCGCGCCTCGGTGATCGCGACGCGCACGGCACTGGCAAAGGCGGCACGATCCGCGCCGCCGTGGCTCTTGATCACGACTCCGGCGAGACCCACCATGCTCGCGCCGTTGTAGGCGCGGGGGTCGAGACGCGCCTTGATGCCATTCAGTGCCGGCGTCGCGGCCAGTGCGCCGATCTTGCGCCACGGGCCTGCCGTGAACTCCTCGCGCATGACGCTGCCGATGAAGCGCGCAAGCCCCTCCATGGTCTTCAACGCGACGTTCCCGGTGAAACCGTCGGTGACCACGACGTCGACGTCGCCCGAGAAGATGTCGTCACCCTCGACGAAGCCCCGGTAGTTGATCGGCGCGCCGGCCAGGCGCCTGTGCGCCTCGCGAATCTCGTCGGTGCCCTTGATGTCCTCCTCGCCGATATTGAGGAGCGCGACCCGGGGACGGTCGATGCCATGCAGGTCGGCGGCGATCACTGAACCCATCACGGCGAACTGCACGAGGTGGTCGGCCGTGCAGTCGGGGTTCGCGCCGAGATCGAGCATGACGGTGTGCCCGTGCGCCGCAGGCACCGTGGAGACGATGGCCGGGCGGTCGATGCCGGGCACCATGCCGAGCACGAAGCGTGCCGTGGCGAGCAGCGCCCCGGTATTTCCCGCCGAGATGCAGGCCGCCGCTTCGCCGCGCTTGACGAGATTGATCGCGACGCGCATCGAGGAATCTTTCTTGCGACGCAGGGCATCCTGCGGACGCTCGTCCATGCCGACGACTTCGCTCGCTTCGACGAGTGAGCAGCGCCCCGGGTCCGCGCCCGCGAGCAACGGGCGCACGACGTCGCCGCGGCCGACGATGATCAGCCGCAGGTCGGGTGTTGACGTCAGGACGTCGAGCGCGGCGGGGACCGCGACTTCGGCACCGTGGTCGCCGCTCATGGCGTCCACGGCGAGGGTGAGCCCGGCGGTCATGCGCGGGCGCGGGCCAGGATTATTCCTGGCCTTCCTCGGCCACCGGCTTGTCGATGACCTTCTTGCCGCGATAGAAGCCGTCGGGCGTGATGCGGTGACGCAGGTGCGTCTCGCCGCTCGTGCGGTCGACCGACAATGCCGGGGTCTTCAGCGCGTCGTGCATGCGGCGCATGCCACGCGTCGAAGGGGTCCTGCGGCTCTTTTGAACTGCCATGGTCTCGTCTCCTGTCGCGGTCAGCCCGAACCCTCGTCGAGCAACTTCCGCAGATTCGCAAAAGGTCTCTGTGTCTCGTCCGCCGCAGCTTCGGTCGCGCTGATCGCGATCGCTGCCGGCGCTGCGCCGCAAAGCGCGGTCGTCGCGTGCTTCGGCACCAGCGGCAGGCCGAGCAGCAACTGTTCCTCGATCAGCTCGGTGACCGAGAGCCGCTCGGCATCGCCGAGCAGCGGCTCGAATCCACCCGGCACTTCGTCCGCGTCGCTCGCCATCACGACCAGCGACGCGCTTTCGTTCACCGCGCAGGTGCACGGTCGCAGGCAGCGCTGGCAAGTCAGCACCAACTCGCCCGACACCTGCACCTCGACCGTCGTGCGGCCGTCGAACTTGCCGAACGCCAGCTCGGCGCTCGCCCGCGTGCCTTCGAGCGCGCCGGCTTCGGCGAGCCGCGGCAGGTGCCGCAGGCCCAGGCGACGCTCGAGCGTCGCAGAGCGGCCGGCCAGTTCGACCGCGTTGACTAGATCGGCCGGGGCGCTCGACATGGGCCGCGTATAATAGGGACCGGCCTCCGCCGTGTCAAAGCGAATTCGAGCTTAAACCCTTGTTTTTCCTGGCCTCCACCTCGGCCTACCGGCGTGCTTTGCTCGCGCGCCTGCGGCTGCCGTTCGAGTGCGTGGCACCAGCGGTCGACGAGCAGCGCTTGGCGGGCGAAGCGGCCGAGCAGATGACGGTCCGTCTCGCCCGGCTCAAGGCTGAAGCCGTCGCGCGGTTACATCCCGGCTGTGTCGTGATCGGCTCGGACCAGGCCGCGGTGCGCGGCGCCGAGATTCTCGGCAAGCCCGGCACCGCCGAACGCTGCCACGAGCAACTGCTGCGGTCCTCGGCACAGTCCGTCGCCTTCCTGACCGCGGTACACGTGATCGACGGCGCCAACGGTCGATCCGAGTCGCACCTCGATCGCACGCTGGTCAAGTTCCGCTCGCTCGACGACGCGGAAATCGCCCGTTACATCTCCGCGGACCAGCCTTTGGACTGCGCCGGCGGCTTCAAGGCCGAGTCGCTCGGCATCGCGTTGTTCGAGCAGATCGAGTCGCTGGACCCGACGGCCCTGACCGGCCTGCCGCTCATCTGGCTGTGCGGCGCCTTGCGCCGCGCCGGGATCCCGGTGCCTTGATTAGCGCGTCGAGCACGGCGTGCAGGTCGGGCCCGAGCGGCGCGCTCACCAGCAGTGGCTCATGCGTCCCGGGACGATCGACGCCGATCGACGCGGCGTGCAGGAACATCCGGCTCAACCCGTAGCCGCGCAGCACCTCGTTGCGTTCCCGGTCGCCGTACTTGTCGTCCCCGGCGACGGGATGGCCCGCGTAGGCCGCGTGGACGCGGATCTGGTGCGTCTTGCCCGTGCCGATTTCGACTTCCATCAACGTCGCCACGATGCCGAAGAATTGCACCGGCTTGAACGTGCTCACCGCCATCTGGCCGTGGCTGCGAACCGCGACGTGGCGCTCGCCGCCACGCCGCTCGCCCGTGGCGAGCGGTAGCTCGATACGCTTCTGGCCCAGGTCCCACTTGCCGCAGACCAGCGCGAGATAGCGCTTCTCGGCACGTCCTTCCCGGAGCTGGGCGTGCAGGTCGCGCAGGGCCGCGCGGCGCTTGGCCACGATCAGGCATCCGCTCGTCTCCCGGTCGAGCCGGTGCACGAGATCGAGTTCCTTGCAGTCGGGGTAGGCGGCGCGCAACACCTCGATGACGCCGTGCGAAAGACCGCTGCCACCGTGCACCGCGATGCCGGCAGGCTTGTTGATCACCATCAGGTCGGCGTCTTCGTAGACGACCGCATCGGTGATGAGTTTCTGCAGTGCCGGCGCTGGAGGCCGTACGCCGGTGGCGGCACCCGGCTCCGGACGGCGCACCGGCGGCAACCGGATCCGGTCGCCGGCTTCGACACGCTGGTCTGGCTTGGCCCGCTTGCTGTTCACGCGCACCTCGCCCTTGCGCAGCAGACGGTAAACGTGAGTCCGCGGCACGCCCTTCAGGTTGCGCACGAGGAAATTGTCGAGTCGTCTGCCCGGCATCGCCCTCGGTGGCCTCGATGTATTGCACCCCGCCCGCGCGGGGCGCGGCCGATTCCTCGGACCCGGAGCCACTGTTCTCGTAAGCCATTGATTTGCCGGACTTCGCTTGCTAGAGTCCCATCTTAGTTGGTTCTGACACGTCAGACCATCGCACTGCCGTGAACACGCGCAGGTGCCGCAGCCCGGGCGGGCCGCGGGCCCGCGCGATCTCCGGCGGGCCCGATGCCAATAAGCACCAGGATTCGGTCCGGTGCCCGCCCGCAGGTTGCGAGCGGGCACTAAAACACAGCCGCATGACCCAAGCCGCTGCAAGACCTCTCCAAACGGCCACGGCACCACCCGTCCGGGCGTTCACGGTCCTTTACTCGTCATTTGCGAGGACCGATGAAAAGAATGCTCGTCAACGCAACCCAGGAAGAGGAGTTGCGCGTAGCACTGGTCGACGGCCAGCGGATCTATGACCTCGACATCGAGATCCCTTCCCGGGAAACGAAGAAGGCCAACGTCTACAAGGGTCGCATCACCCGCGTAGAGCCGAGCCTCGAGGCGGCCTTCGTCGATTACGGCGCCGAACGCCACGGCTTCCTGCCGCTCAAGGAAATCTCGCGCGACTACTTCAAGCCGCAGGAAGGCGGCGGCGAGGGCCGCCCCGGCATGCGCGACCTGGTCTCCGAAGGCCAGGAGCTGATCGTCCAGGTCGAGAAGGAAGAGCGCGGCAACAAGGGCGCGGCGCTCACCACGTTCGTGAGCCTCGCCGGTCGCTTCCTGGTGCTGATGCCGAACAACCCGCGCGCCGGCGGCGTGTCGCGCCGCATCGAGGGCGACGACCGCGACCAGCTGCGCGAGGCGATGGACAACCTGCAGATCCCCGAAGGCATGGGCGCGATCGTGCGCACCGCCGGCGTCGGCCGCACGGCCGAGGAACTGCAGTGGGACGTCAACAACCTCGTCGACATCTGGAACGCGATCAAGAACGCCTCCGAGGGCCGTCCCGCGCCGTTCCTGATCTACCAGGAGAGCAAGGCGATCCTGCGCGCGCTGCGCGATTACCTGTCCGACGACATCGGCGAGATCCTGGTCGACAAGCAGGAAATCTACGCCGAGGCGCAGGACTACATGCAGCGCTTCATGCCGGGCAACCTGCGCAAGCTCAAGTTCTACGACGACCACGTCCCGCTGTTCACGCGCTACCAGATCGAGAGCCAGATCGAGTCGGCGTACTCGCACAAGGTGCACCTGCCTTCGGGCGGCAGCATCGTGATCGACCACACCGAGGCGCTGGTCTCGATCGACATCAACTCCGCGCGCAGCACCCGCGGCAGCGACATCGAGACGACCGCCTGCAACACCAACCTCGAGGCGGCGGACGAGATCGCCCGGCAGATGCGCCTGCGCGACGTCGGCGGCCTGATCGTCATCGACTTCATCGACATGGAGTCGCAGAAGAACCAGCGCGCGGTCGAAGACCGGCTGCGCGATGCCGTCAAGCAGGACCGTGCCCGCATCCAGATCGGCCGCATCTCGCGCTTCGGCCTGCTCGAGCTGTCCCGGCAACGGCTGCGGCCGTCGATCAGCGAGTCCACCAACATCGTCTGCCCGCGCTGCAGCGGCATGGGCGTGATCCGCAGCGTCGAGTCGCTGGCGCTCGCGATCCTGCGCCTGATCGGCGAGGAAGCGCGCAAGGACCGCACGGCCAAGGTGATCGCGCAGTTGCCGGTCGATGTCGCTACTTACCTGATGAACGAGAAGCGCGAGTGGCTGCACAGCATCGAGACGCGCAGCGGCATCGATGTGATCCTCGTGCCCAACCGCTACCTCGAGACGCCCGCCTACGAACTGCGTCGCGTCCGCGACGACGAACTCGGGCTGCCCGAGTACTCGATGATCAGCCACCAGATGGCCGTGCAGCCGCAGGTGGACCTCGAGGCCATCGCGGCCGAAGAGAAAGCCCCGCCGCCGCCGCCGGTGCCGGCCGTCACGACCGTGGTACCGAGCACCCCCGCCCCGCCGCCAGCGCCCGAGCAGCCCGCGGCCGTGCCGCCGGCCGCCGTCGCAGCGGCCGCGGTCGCCGTACCGCAGTATGGTCCGCGCGATGGCGTGTTCGTGCGCGCGTGGCACTGGCTGTTCGGCGACAAGCGGGCGCCCGAGCCCGTGGCGCCGCCGGCCAAGGCCGAGCCGGTCCGTGAACCGCAACGTGGTGACCGCGACCGTTCGCGGGATCGCGATCGTGGCCGCGGCGGCGATCGTGAACGCGGACGCGACCGTGATCGTGACCGTGACGCCCGCCCGGGTGCGCGGGGCGAGCCGCGACGCGACGCGCGTCGGGACGAGCCGCGAGCCGCGAGCGGTGGCGGTAGCGGCGCGAGCGGTGGCAGTGAACGGCGGCCCGAGCGTCGTGAAGAGCGCAACCGCAGGCCCGATCAACATCAGGGCCAGGGGCAATCGCAGCAACGCGAACGGCGGCCCGAAGGGCAGCAGCAACAGCGTGCCCAACAGCAACCGCGGACCGAGCAACCGCGCCCGGAACAAGCGCAGGGTCAGCCCGCTGCGGTGGCTGTGATTCCAGTGCCAGTCGCAGGGCAGGAGCCGTCAGCAGCACCGCAGCAGGCGAGCGACGCCGCGGGGCCGACACCGCGACCTGAGCGGACCGATCGGCCGGATCGAGTCGAAGGTGAGCGGACCGGGCGGCGTTCGCGCCGTGGTGGTCGCCGTCGCCGTCGCGAGCCGGGCGAAGCACCGCTGGGGGCCGAACCACCGGTGATGGGCGAGGCGCAGGGCAACGGCCCGCAGGACTCGACGCCGGGACCGCGCTCGTTCGATTTCGATGGCGAGCCGCCCCGCCCCGCGTTCCGCGATGCGCCTGCACCGGCGGCAGCAGCCGTCGCCACATCGGCTCCGGTGGTCCCGGTCACGGCGGTCGAACCGCGCCCGGAGTGGACACCCACGCCGCCGAGCGACGCGACGCGCGAAGGTCCGCGCAGCGAGCCTTGATCAAGTGCCCCGGCGCCGTGTCAGCGGCGTCGGGGCCTTGCTCGCTCCAGTACCTCGTCGAGCAGGCCGGCGGCGGCCTCCTCGGCCAGGTCCAGCACTCGCTCGAATCCCGGCGCACCGCCGTAATACGGGTCGGGCACGTCCTCGACTTCGCTGTCGCCGGCAAACTCCATGAAGAGTCGGATCCGTTCACGAAACGGCGCCGGACTCCGCTCGAGCAGCGTCTCACGATTCAATCGATCCATCGCGATGATCAGGTCGAAGCGCTCGAAGTCTTCGTCGCGGATCAAGCGCGCCCGCAACTGCCGCAGATCGACGCCGCGCCGCGCCGCCGCTGCAATCGAGCGCGGATCCGGCGGATCGCCGACGTGGTAGTCGTGCGTGCCGGCGGAATCGACCTCGATCTCCGCGCCGGGCGCCCGCTCGGCCACCAGGCGGCGGAAAACGCCCTCCGCCGTGGGCGATCGGCAGATGTTGCCCATGCAAACGAACAGAATCCGCATCGTAAGTCGCCGCGAAGCCAGTCCGGGTCGCTATTCTAGCGCGGCTCGCAACGCAGCCGAATCGAGGATCCCGCAGCCATGACCCGCCGCACACGACGCATCTTCACTGGCGTGCTGGTTGCGCTGCTGCTGCTGGTCACCGCGGTGCTCGCCTTCGTCTGGTGGGGCCCGGTCCCGATCTCGAACAAGCGCGTGCTGCTCGACTTCATGCTCGGACGCGGCATCGCACCACCGGATTCCGCGTTGATCGCCGAGCGGCTCGACGTGCCCGACGGCTTCGACCTGCAGGTCTATTCGACCGACGTTCCGCTCGCGCGCTTCATGGCCGCGACCCCAGCCGGTGACCTGATCGTGACCCGGACGCGCGCGGACAGCGTGTCGATCCTGGAGCGTGATCGTGACGGCGACGGGCGGGCGGACGGACATCGCGTGCTGCTCGACGGCTTGCAGGGCCCTCATGGCGTGGCCTTGCACGACGGCTGGCTGTACCTCGCCGAACGCACCGCGATCGGTCGCGCGCCCTTCGACGTCGAGACCGGCACGATCACGGGGCCCTACTCGCACATCCTGACCGGACTCACGACCGACGGCTTCCACCAGACCAAGACGATCGCGTTCGGACCCGACGGCTGGCTCTACCTGTCGCAGGGCTCCACCTGCAACGTCTGCGTCGAGAAGGATCCGCGCCGCGCGACCATCATGCGGATGCGCCCGGACGGTAGCGGCCCGGAGATCTTCGCGACCGGCCTGCGCAACAGCGTCGGTTTCGACTGGGCCCCGTGGGACGGGACTCTGTACGCGACCGAGAACGGGCGCGACCTGCTCGGCGACGATTTCCCGCCGGACGAATTGAACCGGATCGAGGCTGGAGGCTTCTACGGTTGGCCGTATTTCCACGGCGATGGCGCGCCGGATCCGGAGTTCGGCAGCCAATATGCCGGTGAAAACGAACCGGTGTCGCCAGTTCACGGCTTCCAACCACACAACGCGCCGCTCGGTATCCACTTCCTGCGCTCGGCCAACGTGCCCGCCGGCTACGAGCGCACGGCCCTCGTCGCGTTGCACGGTTCGTGGAATCGCACGACGCCGGACGGTTACCAGGTCGTGGCGCTGCGCTGGCTCGAGGACGGGCGCATCGTCGAGTCGGATTTCATGACCGGCTTCCTCGGTCCGGATGGCATCATCGGCCGCCCAGCCGGCGTCACGGAAGGGCCGGACGGTGCCATCTTCGTCTCGGACGACTACGCCGGCGTCGTCTATCGCGTCACGGCCGCAACGCCTTAAGGCCAGCGCCGAGCGCGCTCGGCGAAGTTCGTCGAACTCTTGCGGACCACGCAGAAGCGCTGCCCGGTCGGCGCTTCCATGACGCACCACGTCTGCACCTGCTCGACGCGTTTCGCGCCGAGTGCCTCGAGACGCCGCACTTCGGCCTCGATGTCGTCGGACTCGATGTCGAGGTGCACACGGCTCGGATGACTGACGGACTGCACTTCGATGTGCAGCGCGTCAGTGGGGTCGACGAGCCGCACGTACTTGTCGCCCTCGTCGCCCGGCAACGCCTGCTTCTCCATGCCCAGGGCCTGGCTCCAGAAGTCGGCGGCCGCCGCGACGTCGTCCGTCTGGCAGTCGATGATGAATCCCGCGAGCTTGCTCTTGTGCATTTTCGGTGTCCGCTAGCGTCGCGCCGTCACCTCGATCTCGATTTTCATGCGCGGGTCGAGCAGGCCCGCACAGATCATCGTCGCGGCTGGACGAACCTCGCCGAAGTGGCGCCTCAATACGGGCCAGCAGGGCTCGAAATCTTCCGCTTTGGGGAGAATGTACGTCACGCGAACAACGTCCGTCAGGTCGGCGCCGGCCTGGCGCAGCGCGTTCCGAATGTTCTGCAGGCACTGATCGGCCTGCTCGGCCACATCCGCGGAGATCGTCATCGTCGCGTAGTCGAATCCGGTCGTGCCCGAGACGAAGATCCACTCGCCATCGACGACGGCGCGTGAATATCCGATCTGCTCCTCGAACGGCGATCCGGAACTGATGAGCTTGCGTGTCATGGCGATCTCGCGCAGGACTGGTGCAGCGCCGACGATACTAGAGGTGCCACCTTGATTGCGATGTTTCTTCCCGCCGCGAACGTCGCCTTGGTGGGCATGAGGGCCGCTCCTGTCTCGTCCTGCGCGAAACTCAAATACACCACGGAGGCCCATAGGGGTCAATGAGCCGCAAGCTCGCGATTACAGCCGGCTGTTGGACCGATGCTCGGACCTGGTGTCAAACTTGGTTTCCGCTCAAATACTCTGCGACCCTTACGTGATGTCGAACGGCAGGCTCGTCTATTCCACCGGCCCGGGGCGGCTTTGCCCGGAGTGCGCGCGGCCGCTCGCCGAGTGCCGTTGCCGGCGCAGCAAGCCAGCGCAACCCGTGGTCGTCACGCCGAGGGGCGATGGCATCGTGCGCGTCGGTCGCGAGACCAAGGGCCGCAAGGGCAAGGGCGTCACGGTCGTCCTCGGCGTGCCGCTCACCGGCGATGCGCTCGACGATCTCGCCACGCGGCTCAAGAAGCGCTGCGGCTCGGGCGGCACCGTGCACGAGGGCGTCATCGAGATCCAGGGCGACCACCGCGACACGCTGGTCGCGGAGCTCGGCAAGCTCGGCTACACGGTCAAGCGCTCGGGCGGCTGACCTCTCCGCCGATGCGACTCAACAAGTACCTCGCCGAGACCGGCGCCTGCTCGCGCCGCGAGGCCGACCAGTGGATCGAGGCCGGTCGCGTCACTGTGAACGGCACGCGGGCCGTGCTCGGCACCCAGGTCAACGATGGCGACGACGTGCAGGTGGATCGCCGACCGCTGCGCGCGAAGCCGCAGCGCGTCTACCTCGCGCTCAACAAGCCGGTCGGCATCGAGTGCACGACGGATCGCGACGTGGCCGGCAACATCGTGGACTTCGTCGGTTACCCGGAGCGGATCTTTCCGATCGGCCGGCTCGACAAGGACTCCGAGGGACTCATCCTGCTCACCAACGACGGCGACATCGTGAACACGGTATTGCGCGCAGAGAACGAGCACGAGAAGGAATACATCGTCGCCGTCGACCGGCCCCTGACTGCGGCCTTCCTCGCCGGCATGGCCGCCGGAGTGCCAATCCTGGAGACGGTCACGAATCCCTGCAAAGTGACGCAGGTGGGCAAGAATACGTTCCGGATCGTGCTCACGCAGGGCCTGAACCGGCAGATCCGCCGGATGTGCGAGCATTTCGGCTACACGGTGCGCCGGCTGCAGCGCGTGCGCATCATGCACGTGCATCTCGGCGCGCTGCCGACCGGCCAGTGGCGTCCGCTCTCGACTGCCGAGGTGCGCGGCCTGCTGCCCGCGCAGCGACGAACGCTCAAGCTGACGTAACGTCACCCTCGCTCCGGTCGCGCCGGTTGCGCAAGTCGAGGAAGAGGTTGTAGACGGCGACGCCGGCCGGGAACAGGTTCGACAGGATCCCCACCGAGTCGTTCTTGCCGAAGATGAAGTACGACAACAGCAGCAGGCTGCCCGAGATACTCATCAGCCAGAACACGGTCGGCACGACCGGCCGGCGATATTTCCGCGAGTAATGCATCTGCACTAGCCAGCGGCCTGCGAACAAGGCGACACCGAGGTAGCCCACCAGCTTCCAGGGCGTGATGGTCAGGCCGAACGCGTTGTGGATGACCTCATTCATCATTGTCCTCCGCGGACGCCCCGTCAGACGATGGCGGCCGCCTTGCGTCGCGCGCGTTGCAGGTCGGCCTCGGTGTCCACGCCCGGCTCCGGCAGTTCGACGCAGCGCCCGACCGCGATCCGCACGCCGTTCTCCAGTGCTCGCAACTGCTCGAGTTTCTCGCAGGTTTCGAGCGCCGACGGCAGCATTGCAGTGATACGACGCAGCGCACCGACGCGATAGGCGTAGATGCCGATGTGCCGCATCGCACCGGCGAACTCGCGCTGGCTGCCCGGGCCTCGTGGCGCGCCGTCCCGGGCCCACGGAATCGGTGCGCGGCTGAAATAGAGTGCCGTCGCATCGTGCGCGGTCACCACCTTGACCACGTTCGGGTCGAGGAATTCCTCGAGACTGGCGATGGGCGCCGCGAGCGTCGCGATCCCGGCCGCCGGGTCGCGCTCGAGCAGCGTCGCCGCCTGCTCGATCAGGGCCGGTGGCAGGAAAGGCTCGTCGCCCTGGACGTTCACCACCACTGTGTCGTCGCTCCAGCCGCGCCCGGCGGCGACCGCGGCAACCCGATCTGTACCGGAGGGCAGTGCCGGGTCGGTCATCACGGCAATGGCGGCGGACGGTCGGCGGGGATCGTAAACGGCCGCCGCGATCCGGGCATCGTCGGTGGCGACCAGCACCTCGTCCGCACGGCTCGCGCAGGCTCGCTCGACCACGCGCTGGATCATGGTCCGCCCGACGATGTCGAGCAGCGGCTTGCCCGGCAGGCGCGTCGACGCATAACGCGCCGGGATGACGACGTGGAACGCCACGCCTAGTCCTCGAGCAGCGGATCGTCCGAAGCCAGCTTGCGGGCTTCGTCCTCCAGCATCACCGGAATGCCGTCGCGCACCGGGTAGGCGAGACGCTCGGCGCGGCAGACGAGCTGCTGCGCATCGGGATGCCAGGTGAGCGGCCCCTTGCAGACGGGGCAGGCGAGGATGTCGAGCAGTTTGCTATCCAATGTGCACTCCCGCGCGGGTGAGACCCGTGCGCTCCAGGATCACGGCGAGCAGTTCCTGCGCGGCCGTCCGCTCGAAACCGACTTCGAGCTCGACGAACCACCACGCCGGGCCCGCGAACGACCGGCATTTTACGGCATCTTTCTCGGTCATCAGGACCGTCGTTGCCACCGGGAACGGCAGGGTCGCGACATCGAGCGCCGCGTGGTCCGCGAGTGGATGCGCGACGATGTCGAGGCCAGCGGCGCGCAGCCCGTCGAAAAATGCGCCGGGATTGCCGATGCCGGCAACGGCGTGCAGCGGCGCTTGCCGGAACGAGTCCAGGGCCCGGTGCTCGCCGGAAACCAGATTGACGGCATCGCCGAGGCGCAGTCGTGCAGTGGCCACGAGCGGCAGCCGAGGTTCGACGCTGTGAGCCGCCGGGTCGCCCCGTTCGGTCAGCACGACAGCATCGACATGCTCGAGTCGCCCCGGGGGCTCGCGCAGTGGACCCGCGGGCAGCAACTGGCCATTGCCGAGTCCCCGCGCGGCATCGACCACGGCGATCTCGAAATCACGCGCCAGCCGCAGGTGCTGCAGGCCGTCGTCGCAGACGACGATCTCGGCACCCGCCTCGGCCGCTCGCCTCGCAGCGGCGACTCGATCCGCACCGACCACGACCACGCATGGCCCGCGCAACGCATGCAGCACGGCCTCGTCGCCCACCTCGGCCGGGTCGCTGGAGGGCGTCACGACTCGTGGCTGGCCGACCACGCGGCCGCCGTAGCCGCGCAGCACGACGCCGACCTTGTGGCCGCGCAGGCCGAGCTGCCGCGCGAGCCAGGCTGCGACCGGTGTCTTGCCCGTACCGCCGATCGTCAGATTCCCAACGACCACGACCGGAATCTGGACCTGCTCGATCGGTAGAATGCGCCACCGATAGAGGGCGCGGCGCGCAGCGACCACGGCCCGGTAGAGCCAACCGAAGGGCCAGAGCGGCAGGCTGAGCCAGCGCGGCCCGTACCACAGCCGCTGCAGCCCGGCCTCGAGGCTCATTCGTTGAACTGCATGCGGTACAGCACCGCGTACTGGCCGTTCTTCGCCAGCAACTCGGCGTGACTGCCCGTCTCGACGACGCGGCCGCCGTCCATCACCAGGATCCGGTCGGCCTTCTCGACGGTCGACAGGCGGTGCGCGATGACGAGCGTCGTGCGGTTCTGCATCAGCGCGTCGAGTTGCTCCTGGATCTGTCGCTCGAGCTCGGTGTCGAGTGCCGAGGTCGCCTCGTCGAGGATCAGCACCGGCGTGTTGCGCAGCAGGGCACGCGCGATCGCAATGCGCTGGCGCTGGCCGCCCGAGAGCAGTGAGCCGCGGTCGCCCACGACGGTATCGAGACCCTGCGGCATCTGCTCGGTGAACTCGAGCACGCGCGCCGATTGCGCCGCGGCCTCGATCTCGTCGTTGGTCGCCTGGTGGCCGAACGCGATGTTGCTGCGGATCGTGTCGTTGAAGAGCACGACGTCCTGGCTCACCAGGCTCATCTGCGCGCGCAGCCGTTCGATCGGGTATTCGCGCACGTCCCGTCCGTCGAGCATCACGGAGCCGCCGGTGACGTCGTAGAAGCGCGGCAGCAGGTTGACGATGGTCGACTTGCCGCTGCCCGACCGGCCGACGATCGCCACCGTCTCGCCGGCGCGGACGCTGAAGCCGATGCCGTGCAGCACCGGTTCCATGACGCCGGGATACGTGAAGCGCACGTCGCGATACTCGACGTCGCCGCGAGCGCGCTCGATCGGCACGGTGCCGCCCGCGGGCTCCGGCGGGGTATCGAGCACGTCGAAGATGCTTTGCGCCGCCGCGATTCCCTGCTGCAGCGGGCCCGCGACGTTGACGAGCCGCCGCAGCGGACCCGTGATCAGCATCAGCGCAGCGATGAACGACGTGAACTCGCCCACGCTCATCTGGCCCTTGATGGCCTCGACCGTCGCGAGGTAGAGCACGACCGCGAGCCCGGACGCTGCGATGACCTGCACCACCGGATTGCTCAGGCCCTTGGTGAACATCAGCTTCATGTGCGAGCGCCGGTTGTGCTCGATCACCTGGTCGAACAGCCCGGCCTGGAACTGCTGCGCGTTGAAGACGCGGACGACGCGGGGCGCCTCGATCGCCTCCTTGGCGACGCGGGTCACGTCGCCCATCGAGGCCTGGATGCGCTTGCTGTAGCGACGGAACAGCGTATTGATGCGGCGGATGATCACGGCGATCAGCGGACCCACGACCAGGCTGATCAGCGTCAGCTTTGGATTGAGGTACAGCAGGTAGCTGATCAGGCCGATGATCGTCAGCGTGTCGCGGATGAAGACGGTGATCGAGTCGGTCGTCGCGGTCGCGACCTGCTCGGTGTTGTAGGTGAGACGCGACAGCAGCACGCCGGCCGACTGGCGGTCGAAGAACGCGACCGGCAGGTGCAGGTAGCGGTCGAAGATCTCCCCGCGCAGCGTCTTGACGATCTGGCGGCCGACGAAGCCCGGACAGTACGTCTGCAGGAAATCGCCGAGACCGCGCAGCACGAAGAGCCCGATCAGCGCAAAGGGCACCAGCCAGACCATGCGCGGGTCCTTGTCGACGAACGTGCCGTCGAGGAAGAACTTGACGAAGGCCGCCCAGCCCGCGTCGGTCGCGGCGAAGATCGTCATGCCGAGCACGCCGACCATGAACATGCCGCGGTGCGGGCGCAGGTAACCCAGCAACCGCCGGTAGGTCTGCAGCGCGTTGGCAGGCATCTTGAGCCCGCCTTCCGGAGCGAACGGGTCGCCCTTGTTAACGCCCAGCTTGGCCATCGGTCACGGTCGCGATGTTGATCTGCCGGTAGCCCGCCCGGCCGGCCACGTCCATGGCCGTGACCACGCTCTGGTGCGTGGCGCGCGCGTCCGCGCGCACGGTCACCGGCATTGCCCGGTTGTTGCCCGCGGCCTTGCCGATCGCCGCGGCCAGCGTTTCCGGGCTGTTGTTGATCAACGCGCGGCCGTTGACGCGGTAACCGCCCTGAGCCGTCACCTCGATCACGACCCTGTCGTCGGCCTCGGTGGCTTCGGGCACCACCCCCGCCTCCGGGAGCCGCAACTGCAGCCGGCCCTCGTCGATGAACCGGGTCGACAGCATGAAGAAGATCAGCAGCAGCAGGACGACGTCGATCAGCGACGTCAGGTTGAGATCCGGCTCCTCGGTCGGCCGCGGATGAAACTTCACGCGGCGGCTTCCTCGGCGGCCAGCGGCCGGGTACCGGTAGTGCGGTCGATTGCCTGCACCAGTTTGATGGATTCCTTCTCCATCTGGATCACCAGCGTATCCACGCGCCCGCGAAGGTACCTGTAGGCAACCAGCGCCGGGATCGCCACCAGCAGCCCGGCCGCCGTGGTGATCAGTGCCTCGGAGATGCCGCCCGCCATCGCGGCCGGGTTGCCGATGCCGGCGGTCGTGATCGCCTTGAACGTCCGCATCATGCCGGTGACGGTGCCGAGCAGGCCGAGCAGCGGCGAAATTGCCGCGATGGTGCCGAGCATGTTGAGGAACCGCTCCAGGTCGTGCACCACGTGCCGGCCGGCGTCCTCGATGGCCTCGATCATGACGGCCCGGTCACGGTGACGGGCCGCAAGACCGGCCGCGAGCACCCGGCCGAGGGGCGAGTGCTGCTGCAGGGCCATGATCTGCTTGTCGGACAGCGCACGGTTCTCGACCCATTGCCACACCTTGTCGGTGAGCTCTGCGGGCACCACATGCTGCTCGCGCAGCGTCCACAGCCGCTCGAGCGTGATCGCCACGGCGAGGATCGAGCAGAGGATGATCGGCACCATCACGATGCCGCCGGCCGTCACGATTTCGAACATTTCTGGCTCGTATCCCCTGCTCCAGCGCCCGCGGATGATACTGCATGGCGGGGCGGCGCCGCGACTTGCATCCGCAATCAGGGATCGTGCCAGAAGCGTCGCCGCTCGATGCGCCACAGCCGCGGCGCCGGGATCGGCCGGCCGGGGTGTAACTCGAATTCGATGGCGCCGGTGGCCGAGCCCGTCAGCACGCGGCTGCCTGCAGCCTGCCAGCGCTGCACGACGTCAGGTTTCGGAAAGCCCCAACGGTTGCGGTGGCCGGAAGGCACGAGCGCCCAACTCGGCCGCGTCGCAGCAACCAGCGCTGCGGTAGACGACGTGCGACTGCCGTGATGCGGCACCAGCAGCACGTCCACGCGTCCCGGATCGGCCTGCTCGAGCAGTTCCGCCTCGGCCAGCCGCTCGACGTCGCCCGTGAGCAGCACGGTGTGCGGCCCCGCGCGCACGCGCAGCACGCAGGAGCGATCGTTGTCCTTCGGCAACGCGTCCGCTCCGGGATGCAGCCACTCGAACGCGACGCCGTCCCACGTCCAACGCTCGCCGCGCACGCATCGCTCCGTCGGTCCGAGCGCATCGAGCGCGTGGCCGCTCGCAACTCGCCGCTCCACCGGCATGGCCCGGGCCAGGGACGCTGCACCCCCGGCATGGTCGAGATCGTCGTGGCTCGCCACCAGCAGATCGATCCTGCGCAGGCCGCGATGCCGCAGATACGGCTCGACGACCAGCGTTCCCGTGTCGCTGCCGCTGCGAAAGGCCGGACCGGCGTCGTAGACGAGCACGTGGTGCCGGGTCTCCACGACGGCCGCGAGACCCTGCCCGACGTCCAGCATCGCGAAATGCACGGCACCCGCTGCGGGTGGCGTCGCGCGCCACCCGCAGGCCGCGACGAGCAGCACGACACCTGCGACGCGACCGGGAGGCGGCAACGGCGCGAGCGCCGCTGCAGCGCCGACCAGGAGCGCGCACCACGCCCACCACGACAGGCCTGCGACACCCCAGGTGGCCCATGACCAGCCGGCGGGAACCGCGATCACGGGCCAGGTCGCCTCGATCAGCCATGCAACAGCGTGCATCACGAGGGTGCCGGTACCTGGCAGCATCAGCACGAGAGCGGTGGACACCAGCACGGCCGGGCACGATGACGAGTGTGTAAAGCGGAATCGCCACGAGGTTCACGCCGGCCGAAACGATCGAGACGCTGCCGAAGCTGCCGACGAGCACTGGCACCAGCCCGGCCGTCACCGCGATCTGCACCTGCGCGTAGCCTCGCAGCCATCCAGTACGAGCGAGCGACCCGCTGGTCGCGAGCACGATGACGCCCACGGCACCGAACGACAGCCAGAAGCCGACCGCGAGTGGTGCGAGTGGCTCCAACGCCAGCACCGCGATGGCGCCGAGCGCCAGCGCGTCACCCGGGCCGACCCGTCGCCGCAGGTGTAGCGCAAGGGCCACGATGCCGATCATGATCGCGGTGCGCTGAGTCGGCACCGACCAGCCGGCGAGCGAGGAATAGGCGATCGCAGTCACGCTGCCCGCCACGACCGCCGCATCGCGAGCCGCGCCCAGCGCGCCGCGCCGTTGCCGCAGGCGCTGCACTCCGGCTGCGAGCCAGGCCGCCATCGCAGCCAGCATGCCGATGTGCGTGCCCGAGATCGCCATCAGGTGGCTCGTCCCGCTGCGCGCGAGCTCGCGCCACTGTGCCGTGCTCAGCGCGTCCTGCAACCCGACCGAGAGACCGGCGACGATGCCGGTGGCCAGCCGGTCGCCGAGGGCTCGACGCGTGGCTGCATGGATCTCGTCGCGGATCACCAGCACGGGCCACCGTGCAATGTCACGCCAGCTGCGCCCCGCGCTCTCGAGCGAGCGCACGTAGCCCGTGGCGCCGACGTTTTCACGCAGCATGCGCGCCTCGTAGTCCGCGCCGCCCGGGTTCGCGAAGCCGCGCGGACGGCGCAGCCGCACTTCGAGATTGAGCCGCTCGGCCGCCCGCAGCCGTCGGTCCGGCTCGTACCAGGTCAGATCGACGAGCGGCGGAATGCCGGCCTGCGCATTCGTCGCGAGTCGAAACCTGACTCCGTCGGCGACGGCCTGCGGCACGGACGCGATCGAACCTCCGATCGACAGCGACTGACCCTCGAGTTGCGGGTCGAGCCGGACCGCGACGCGTTCGCCGCCCTGCTGCCAGGTCAGCGCGTAACCGGCTGCGAAGGCCAGCACCGCCGCGCGTCGGAAAACGGCCGCCAACCGCCGCGGTGGCGAGGCAAACGAGGGCGAGCGCGCCGACTCCCGGCAGCGTCGGCTGCAGGAGCACCGCGCAGGCACCGAGCAGCCACGCCACTGCCACCGAGATCACTGTGCCGCCCCGCTTCCGTTCGTTTGCGGGATCAGCGTGCCGCGGCCGAGTCCGGGCGGCGAGGCGCCTATCGCGCCTCTACGTGCAATTTCAGCCTGGGCCGAGCTGACCGTCGGCGAGCACGAGCACCCTCTGCATGCGCGCGGCAATCTCCGTCGCGTGCGTGACGATGACCAGGCTGGTGCCGAGCTCGCGGTTCAACTCGAGCATCAGCTCGAGCACGCCGCGCGCGTTGCCGCCATCGAGGTTGCCCGTGGGTTCATCCGCCAGTACGAGCTGCGGCCGCGTGACCAGCGCGCGCGCGACGGCCGCCCGCTGCCGCTCGCCGCCCGACAACTGCGCAGGGCGGTGTCCGAGCCGGGCGCCGAGCCCGACGCGCTCGAGGAAGCCGCGCGCGGTGCGCTCCGCCTCCGCCGCAGGCAGACGCCGTACCAGCAGCGGCATCGCGACGTTCTCGAGCGCGGTGAACTCCGGCAGCAGGTGATGGAACTGGTAGACGAAACCCAGCGCGTGGTTGCGCAGCCGGCCACGAGCGGAATCGGAGAGATCGGCGAACGACTGGCCGTCGATCCGCACCGTGCCGGCGGTCGGCAGGTCGAGCCCGCCGAGGATCTGCAACAACGTGGTCTTGCCGGACCCCGACGCGCCGACGATCGCGAGGGTCTCGCCCCGCTCGATTCTCAGGTTGACGTCGCGCAGCACCTCGAGCCGGTTGCCGGCCTCCTCGAAGTGCTTGCGGACGTGCTCGCAGTGCAGGATGGCGTTTTCAGTCATGCCTCAGGGCCTTTGCCGGATGGGTGCGCGCCGCCCGCCAAGCGGGATACAGCGTGGACAGGCAGCACAGCGCGAACGCGGTGGCCGCGATCAACGTGACGTCCGCGGCCTCGACATGCGCCGGGAGATCGCTCATCAGGTACACGCTCGCGTCCATGAAGCGCGTCCCGAGCAACCGTTCGAGCCCGTGCACGAGACGCTCGAGATTGACGGACAGCAGCACGCCCAGCACCACGCCGCCCAGCGTGCCGAGCAGGCCGATCACCGTGCCCTGGGTGGCGAAGATCGCGAGCACGCTGCCCGGCCGCGCGCCGAGCGTGCGCAGGATCGCGATGTCCGGCTGCTTGTCCTTGACGGCCATGACCAGCGTCGAAACGATGTTGAACGCAGCAACCGCCACGACGAGCAGCAGGATGAAGAACATCATGCGCTTGGTGAGTTCGATCGAGCGGAAGAAATTGGCATGGCGCTGGGTCCAGTCCTCGACCAGGAAACCGCCATCCATGCCGCGCGCGACCTCGCGCGCCACCGACGGCGCGCGCAGCGGATCGCGCACCTTGAGTCGCAGCCCGGTCACGTCGTCACCCGTGCGGAACAGGCGGCCGGCATCGCCGAGGTTGACGAGGGCGAGCCCGTTGTCGATCTCGTACATGCCCGAATAAAAGACTCCGGCCACCGTGAAGCGACGCATGCGCGGCACGACGCCCGCCGGGGTCACCGTGCCCTGCGCGATGGCAGCGACGACCGTGTCTCCCGCCGCGACGCCGAGGCGCGCCGCGACCTCGGCCCCGAGCAGCATGCGAAAACTGCCCGGCTCGAGCGCCGCGAGCGAGCCGCTGCGCAATCGCTCACCGATCGCGGACACTTGCGCCTCGTGCACCGGGTCGATGCCCCGCAGCGCGACTGCCGCCGACACCCCGTCGCTGCGCTCGCCGATCAGCAGCGCCTCGCCCTCGACGTACGGTGCCACGGCCTCGATCGCCGGGTTCGCGAGCGCCCGCTCGCGCAGCGCAGGCCAGTCCTGCAGGCCGGCACCGAACGTCGTCACGGTCGCGTGCGAGGTCATGCTCAGGATGCGCTCGCGCAGCTCCCGCTCGAAGCCGTTCATGACGGACAGCACGACGATCAGCACGGCCACGCCGATCGCGACGCCCACCATCGACATCAGCGAGATGAACGACAGGAATCGATTGCCCGTCGAGCGCAGGTAGCGCCGGCCGATCCTCAGTTCGTAGGGCGTGCCGCTCATCACTCGTACCGCAGCGCCTCGGCCGGTTCGGTGGCCGCGCCGCGCAACGCCGGATAGATCGTGGCAAGCACGGTCAGCACGAAGGCGATCGCCGCAATCGTCGCGATCTGGCCGGCCCGCGGCTCCGACGGGATCTCGGTGATGTAGTACACGGTCGGGTCCATGACGTGGAAGCCGAGCGCGCGCTCGAGCACGGGCACGATTTCGGCCACGTTGCTCGCCAGCGTCACGCCGAGTACCACGCCGAGCAGCGTGCCGATGGCCCCGATGACGATTCCCTGCGTGAAGAACACACCGACGACGCCGCCACGGGCGAGTCCCAGCGTGCGCAGGATCGCGATGTCCGAGCGCTTCTCGTTGACGACCATGACGAGCGCCGCGACGATGTTGAAGGCGGCCACGGCCACGACGAGCATCAGGATCAGGCTCATCATCGTCTTCTCGATGCGGATCGCTCGAAAATAAGCCGAGTGCTCCTCGGTCCAGTCGCGCACCGTCGCGCCCTGCCCGACTGCGGCGGCGACGCGTTCCGCGAGCGCCGGCGCGGCCATCACGTCGTCGAACTTCAGGCGCAGGCCGCCCGGCCGCGCAGGGTTGCCGGTCAGGGCCGCCGCATCCTCGAGCGCGACCAGCGCCAGCGAGGCGTCGTGGTCCTGCAGGCCGACTTCGAACACGCCCGCGACCGTGAACGTCTGCAGCAGCGGCCGCCCGCCCGAGCTGATCAGCTCGCGCCCCGGCACCATGACCGTGATCTCGTCGCCCGCCTCGGCGCCGAGCTGCCAGGCGAGCACGCGGCCGATGATCATGCGACGCTCGCCCGGCACGAGGTCCTGCAACTGGCCTTGCAGCAGGTGCTGCTCGATCGTGGACACCCGGGTCTCGGCCGCGGGATCGAGACCGTGCAGCAGCACGGGCTGCAACTGGCCCGCCCGGCCGATCATCGCCTGCACGTCGGCGAATGGCGCGACGCCGGCGGTACCCGGCACCGTGCTCGCGCGCTCCGCGACGGCGGCCCAGTCTTCCATCAACTCGGGCGGGCCCTCGAGCGTCGCGTGGGCCGTCAGCGCGACCAGCCGGTTGCGAAGTTCGCCCTCGAATCCATTCATCACGGAAATGATCGTGATCAGGGCCGCGACGCCGAGGCAGACGCCCAGCATCGAAACCCAGGAGATGAACGAGACGAAGAAACCCTGCCGCCGGGTCCGGACGTAACGCAGGCCGACGAAGATGGGCAGTGGATGGAACATCGTGGCTCGCGCGAAAGGCCGCAAGGCTACCCGGGCCGACCGAGCTTTGCACGCTGCGAACCCGGTGGGCGGCCCCGGTCCGGGCGCCCAAACCCGGCATCCGGTCACGTCCTGGATTTTCCGGCCGGTGCTATAGTGGCGCCGGCTTCCGTGCAGAGGTCTGAATCATGCGCAAGACAGTACTGGCGACGATCGGGATGGCCTGCGGACTCGGGCTCGCCCCGTCGTTTGCCCAGAACCTCCAGATGGTCGATCCGCCCCAGGCGCAAGCGCGGGTGGCTACACCGTCGCGCGGAACGAGCATGGCGCAGGTCGAACAGCGCTTCGGCGCGCCGACCGAGCGTTTCGCTGCGGTTGGCCAGCCGCCGATCACCCGCTGGGTGTATCCGGGCTTCGTCGTGTACTTCGAGTACCAGCACGTCGTCCATGCCGTGGCGAGCCGCGGGGCGCCCGCGACACCCTGAATCGACTGCGGTCCTGACTTCGCCGTGACTTAGAGCGGATCCGAGGATCTGCTCTTAACTTATTGTTTAACATAATGTTTGATTCAATCGACCTGCCGCGTGAAGGCCGACCACGCGTGCGTTGGCATGGCTTGGTCGGCGCCGGTGCCGCACTGCACCTCGCGCGGGCCGCTGCCGCCCTGCGCCATCCCCTGCTGATCGTGGCGCGCGACGCGACCGAGATGTCGCGACTCGAGGATGAGCTGCGCTTTTTCGCCCCGCCGTCGCTCCCCATCGTTGCGTTCCCGGATTACGAGACACTGCCCTACGACCAGTTCTCCGCGCACCCGGACATCATCTCGCAGCGCCTGCGGACGTTGTCGCGGTTGCCGGGACTCGCCACCGGAATCGTGATCACCGACCTGCCCACCTCGCTGCAGCGCCTGCCGCCGCGCAGCTTCGTCGACGGTCACGCGCTCACGCTGCGGGTCGGCGAGCCGCTGGAACTCGAGCCGTTCCGTCTGCGGCTGACCGCGGCGGGCTACGCGAGCGTGCCGCAGGTGGGCGCACCTGGCGAGTTTGCGATCCGCGGCTCGTTGTTCGACATCTTCCCGATGGGCAGCGAGGTGCCGCTGCGCATCGACCTGTTCGACCTGCAGATCGACAGCATTCGCAGCTTCGACCCCGACACGCAGCGCTCGGACCAGCGCCTCGAGCACCTGGAACTGCTGCCGGCCCGCGAGTTCAGCCTCGCGCCCGAATCGATCCGGGATTTCCGGCGCCGCTTCCGCACGCGCTTCGAGGGCGACCTGACCCGGATGCCGCTCTACCGCGACGTCGGCGAGGGCCTCGCGCCGGCCGGCATCGAGTACTACCTGCCACTGTTCTTCGAAGGCACGACCAGCCTGTTCGACTACCTGCCGCCCGGCGCGGTCATCGCGCTGCCGGCTGAACATGCCGCGGACCTGCCGCGCGTCTGGGGCGCCATCGAGGAGCGTTTCGAGGAGCGCCGCTACGACATCGAGCACCCCGTGCTCGCCCCCGCCGAGATCTTCCTGACGCCGGAGGACTGGATCGTCGCCGCCAGCGAACGGCACCAGCTGCTGCTCGGCGGTGCTGCCGATCCGCGCGGACGGCATGGAGAGCATCGACCTCGGCACGAGCGCAGCCCCAGACGTGCGGATCGATCCGCGCCGCGAGGAGACGATCCGGGCATTCGCTGCGGACATCGCTGCACGTCCGGGCCGCGTCCTGCTCGCCGCCGAGTCTCCCGGTCGCCGCGAGCTGCTGTATGACCTGCTACGGCCGTTCGGTGCCGAACTGCGCACGGTCGCCGGCTGGCAGGAGTTCCTCGACTCCGACACACGAATCGCGGTCACGGTCGCGCCCCTCGCCTCCGGCACGAGTCTCGCCGACCCGGCGCTGACGATCTATGCCGAGGAGCAGCTGTTCGGCGAACGCGCGCGCCAGGAGCGGCGCAGGCGTCGCTCCGACCGCGATCCGGCGCGCATCATCCAGCAACTCGCCGACCTGCGGCCCGGCGCCGCGGTCGTGCACGAGGACTACGGCGTCGGCCGATACCTCGGTCTCACGACCATGGACGCCGGCGGCATGCCGGCCGAGTTCCTCGTGCTCGAGTACGCCGAGGGCGACAAGCTCTACGTGCCGGTGCAGGCGCTCGAGCGCATCAGCCGCTACACGGGCGCGCCGGCCGAGACCGCCCCACTGCACAAGCTCGGTGGCGACCAGTGGTCCAAGGCGCGCGCGAAGGCGGCGGCCCGCATCCGCGATGCAGCGGCCGAATTGCTCGACGTTTATTCACGCCGCGCCTCCCGCCCGGGCCACGCTTTCGCACTCGACGAGGCGCAGCTGCACGCGTTCGAGTCCGGCTTCCCGTTCGAGGAGACGGCCGACCAGGCCGCCGCGATTGCCCAGGTGATCGACGACCTGCGCGCGCCGCGGCCCATGGACCGGGTCGTCTGCGGCGACGTCGGCTTCGGCAAGACCGAAGTGGCGCTGCGGGCTGCATTCGTTGCCGTGCAGGGCGGCAAGCAGGTGGCGGTGCTCGTGCCGACGACGCTGCTCGCGCAGCAGCACTACCAGACCTTCGCGGACCGTTTTGCCGACTGGCCGGTCAAGGTCGAGCTGCTGTCGCGCTTCCGGGGCGACGCGCAGGCCAAGGCCGCGCTCGCGGGCCTGGCCGCCGGGCAGGTGGACATCGTGATCGGCACGCACCGGCTGCTGCAGGCCGGCGTCCGCTTCAAGGACCTCGGGCTGCTGATCATCGACGAGGAGCACCGCTTCGGCGTGCGCGACAAGGAGCGGCTGCGCGCGATGCGTGCCGAAGTGGACGTGCTGACGCTGACCGCGACGCCGATCCCCCGCACCCTCAACATGGCGCTCGGCGGCCTGCGCGATCTTTCCTTGATCGCGACCCCGCCCGCCGCGCGCCTGTCGATCAAGACGTTCATCTCGGAGTGGAATGCACCGGTGGTCCGCGAGGCCTGCCTGCGCGAGCTGCGCCGCGGCGGCCAGGTGTACTTCGTGCACAACAGCGTCGAGACGATCGAGGCGACGTCACAGAAGCTCGCCGAGCTGGTGCCCGAGGCGCGCATCGCGATCGGCCACGGACAGATGCGCGAGCGCGACCTCGAGCAGGTGATGCTCGACTTCTACCACAAGCGCGCCAACGTGCTGCTCTGCACGACCATCATCGAGAGCGGCATCGACGTGCCGACCGCGAACACGATCATCATCGACCGCGCCGACCGCTTCGGCCTCGCGCAGCTGCACCAGCTGCGCGGGCGCGTCGGTCGCTCGCATCACCAGGCGTACGCATACCTGATCACGCCGCCGCGGAACGCGATGACGGCGGACGCCGCGCGACGACTCGAGGCCCTCGAGTCGCTCGAGGACCTCGGTGCCGGTTTCGTGCTCGCCACGCACGACCTCGAGATCCGCGGTGCGGGCGAGCTGCTCGGCGAAGGCCAGAGCGGCCAGATCCACGAGATCGGCTTTGCGCTCTACATGGAACTGCTCGAGCGCGCGGTCGCCGCGATGCGCGCGGGAAAGTCACCGGAGCTCGAGCGCCCGCTGCACCACGGGCCCGAGCTCGACCTGCACGTGCCCGCCCTGCTGCCCGAGGCCTACCTGCCGGACGTCCACGCGCGGCTCGTGCTGTACAAGCGCATTTCGGCGGTCGAGACGGAGACCGAGCTCGACGACCTGCAGGCGGAAACCGTCGATCGCTTCGGCCTGCTCCCCGAACCAGCGCGCAACCTGTTCCGGATCGCCCGATTGCGTGTCGCGGCGGCCCGCCTCGGCGTCGAGCGCCTCGACGTCGCCCCGACGGGCGGCTCCGTCACGTTCACCGATGCGTCGCCGATCGACCCCGGCGCGCTGATCCTGTTCGTGCAGCGCAGCTCGCGCGCAATTCGATTCGACGGCCCGAGCAAGCTGCGCTTCAGCGGTGCGCACGGCGAGCCAGAGGAACGGTTCGCGGCGGCGCAGCGGCTGCTGGAGGGGTTGGGGAAATGCGTGGGAAGGGGATAGGGGATGGGGGATAGGGGATAGGGGATGGGGATAGTCAGAGGTGCCGCCGCGCGTGCAGCAGCCACTTCTTACTATCCCCGATCCCCTACCCCCTATCCCCTTCCAACCGCTCCGCTGCGACCACCTGCCCGCCGCCCGCCTGCTTCGCCTCCGCAAGCGCCCGTTGCGCCGCTTCGAGCAGCGCCTCGCAGCCGAGATTGCGCGGCGGCACGGTGGTCACGACGCCGCCGCTCAACGTGAGGTAGCGACCGGTCCGCGAGCGCGGGTGGTGAATGGCCAGCGCACGGACGCGGCCGATGATGTGCTCGGCGTGCTGGCGGGCCAGGTCGGCCTCCATCGAGACACCGAGGACGACGAACTCGTCGTCGTCGAAGCGGGCCACGACGTCGCTGGTCCGGCGCATCGCCGAGGCGATCGTGCGGCCGACCTGGCGCAGCACGTTCTCGGTCGCGCCGCGACCGAACACTTCGAGGTAGTCACGGCAGCCGTCGAGGTCGAAGCGCATCACCGTCAGGCTACGGGCGTCGCGCTGGGCAATCGACCAGTCGCGGCGCAGCACCTCGAGCAGGTGCTCCGGCGTGCTGAGTCCGCTCGAGCGATCGACCGCCGCGGCGAGCGCGCCGGGCGCGACCTTGGGCATCGGGCGGTAGTGCAGCGCGAGGCGAGAGTCGGGCAGCAGTACGGCCCAGCGTTCGCACTCGACCGTGGTCCCGTCGCCGCGCCGCAAGCGCACGCGCAGCCCGACACCCGCGCTGGTCAGGTTCGGATCAGCCGGCGCCTCGCTCTCCACCTCCTCGAGCAGGCGTCCGGCCGGCCACTCCTCGGCCCGCCGCAGCAGCGCGGCGAGCGTGGCGTTCGCGTAGATCACGCGCGGGGCTCCGCCCGCACCGTCGACGATGGCGATGCCGTCGAGCGCGTGACGCAGCACTTCGGCGAGCAGCGAGGGATCGGGTGTGTTCATGGTGGCGGGCGTCGTCCTCTGCTAGGCATCGAGCCGGAGTTGCGGTGCGTCCCGGCAATGATCGACCGCGCTGCGGCATTCCGCCCAGCGCGCGGTCTGGCGCAGGTCCAGCCGGTCGGGCATCGGGCGGCCATGCAGGCGCGCGAGGCGCACCTGGCTGAGCGGATCGATCTCGCCGGCGAGTTCCTCGAGCGCGGCGAGCAGTGCGGGCCGGTCATTGCAGATCGTGAGCACGTCACATCCGGCCGCGAGTGCGCGCCGAGCGCGTTCGGTCACGGTGCCCGCAAACGCGGCTCCGCCCATGCTCAAGTCGTCGGAGAACACTGCACCGGTGAAGCCGAGACCCCAGCGCAGCTCCTGCTGGATCCAGCGCCGCGAGAATCCGGCCGGCGCGCCGTCGACCTCGGGGAACAGCACGTGCGCCACCATGACGGAGGCGAGACCGTTCGCGATCAACCTCCGGTACGGCAGCAGGTCCGCGCCCAATTCGGCGAGCGGGCGGCGATCGACCGGCAGCGCCTTGTGCGAATCGGCGACCACGGCGCCGTGGCCCGGAAAATGCTTTGCAGTCGCTCCCATGCCGGCGCTGCGCATGCCCTGCATGCACGCGACGGCCAGCCTGGAAACGGCCTCGGCGTCGCGATGGTAGGCGCGATCGCCGATCACCTCGCTCACCCCGTAGTCCAGGTCGACGCACGGCGCGAAACTGAGGTCGACGCCGATCGCACGCAACTCCGCGGCCAGCAGCCAGCCGCACTGCCACGCCAGTCGGCGTCCGGCTTCGGGATCGAGGTCGTACACGTGCCCGATCGCGCGCTGCGGCGGCAGTTCGGTGAAACCGGTGCGGAACCGCTGCACCCGGCCGCCTTCGTGGTCCACGGTCACCAGCAGCGACGGATTGCGGATGGCGCGGATCTCGCGCACGAGCGCCTCGAGCTGCTGGATGCTCGCGAAATTGCGCGTGAACAGGATCACCGCGCCGACCAGCGGATGCGCGAGGATGCGGCGATCCTCGGCGGTGAGCTCGGTGCCGGCCACGTCGACCATCAATGGCCCGAGCGTCATCGCGCACCCCTCGACGCCTCGGGCCACTCGCTCCACGGACGCTGCGCGAGGCTCGAATTGTAGTAGCGCTCGTCCGCCGTGACTTCGTGCCCGAGCCACGGCGGCGGGACGAAGGTCTCCGACTCGTCCTCGAGTTCGAGCTCGGCAACGAGCAGGCCGGCATTGCGGCCGAGGAACTCGTCCACCTCCCACTCGTGGTCTGCGTAAGGGACCCAGTGGCGGCGCTTCTCGATGCGACCGTGGACGCAAAGCGTGTCGAGTATCTCGTTGGCCTCGTGCAACGGGATCTCGTACTCGTATTCCGGCCGGCTCGCGCCGAGGACGCGACCCTTGATGCCGACCCATGCGCGCTCGCCACCGACCCGCACCCGGACCGAGCACGACTCGCTGCCTGCGAGGTAGCCCTGGCGGAACAGCTCGTGGCGGCGCACGCCGTTGCGCCAGGCGTCGCCCTCGACGAGGAATTTCCGTTCGATTTCTACCGGCATCGCATCATCGGTCGAAGACCGCCATCGCCTCGACGTGGGTCGTGTGCGGGAACATGTCCATGACGCCTGCTGCGACCAGCCGGAATCCATGGTCCCGGACCAGGATGCCCGCGTCGCGGGCCAGGCTGCCCGGATGGCAGGAAATATACACGACGCGCGCTGCGCCGCAGCCACCCACGATCGGCAGCACCTCGCGGGCGCCGGCCCGGGGCGGGTCCAGCAGCACTCGGTCGTAGCGGCGCGCCGCCCAAGCCGACCAGGCCGTGGGCTTCGCCAGATCCGCGGCATGGAAGCGGACATTCGAAACTTCCTGACGCAGTGCGTTGCGCTCCGCGCGCGACACCAGGCCCGCGTCGCCCTCCACGCCGACGACCTCGGCGGCGGCTCGCGCCAGCGGCAACGAGAAGTTGCCGAGTCCGCAGAACAGGTCGAGCACGTGGCTCGAGGACTGCGGCTCGAGCATCTCGACCGCACGCGCGACCATCGCCTCGTTGAGCGTCGCATTGACCTGGATGAAATCGGTCGGTTCGAACTCGATCACGAGGCCGAAGCGGCCAAGCTCGTACCGGAGAGGCGCGAGATTCGGCGTCAGCGGCGCAACGGTCGCCGGGCCACCGGGTTGCAGGTAAACGCGCACGCGCTGGACGCGCTCGAAGCTGCGCAGTCGATCGAGATCTGCGGCGGTCGGCGGATCGAGCACACGCAGCACGACCGCGCAATCGCTGCCCGCCACGGCCACCTCGACCTGCGGCACGCGCGCGCCGATCGAAAGCTCGCCGACCAGCGCAGCCAACGGGTCGAGCAGCCGGTCGGCCGGAGGCGCCAGCACCCGGCACTCGTGCAGGTCCGCGACGTACGGCGCCGAACGTTCGCGGAACCCAACCAGCACCCGCCCCTTGCGTGCCACGTACTTGACGCCCAGGCGCGCCCGCCTTCGGTAGCCCCAGACGAGTCCCGTGAGCGGCTCGATCACCCGCCCGGGCTCGACGCCGCCGAGGCGCGCGAGATTCTCCAGCAACTGCGCCTGCTTGAACGCGAGTTGCGCGGCTGGCGCGAGGTGCTGCAGCGCGCATCCGCCGCATGTGCCGTAATGCGGGCAGGCCGGCACCACTCGGTCGGCGCTGGGGCGCAGCACGGTTTCGAGCGCCGCTTCGTCGAAATTGCGGTGCCGTCCGACCCGACGCAGCACGACTCGCTCGCCGGGCAGCGCGTCGGCAACGAAGACGGTCTTGCCGTCGATGCGCGCGACGCCCTTCGCCTCGTGGGACAGGTCGACGATGTCGGCCTCTTCCGGGGCCGCGCTGATTCGCTTCATTCGGCGTCCACGGGCCACGCTGCGAGGAACCGGGCGAGGTGCGGCACGCCGGCAGCGCCGAGCCAGTCGCGCACGAGTCCGCACTCGCGTGCGTGCTCGTCGTGCGTCAGGCGACCGCGCATCAACTCGAAACGCAGGTAGACCAGGTACGTGTTGATGACGTCGGTTTCGCAGTAATGGCGAATCTCTGCGCTGCGCCCCTCGAGGTGCGCCTCCCAGACGGCCTCTCCGGTCATGCCGAGCTTGCCCGGCAGGCCGAGCAACTGTGCCGTCTGGTCGAGACCGACGCGGCCACGGCCCTGGTACCCCGACAGCACGTCCATCAGGTCGACGTGCCGCCAGTGGAAGCGGCTGAGGTAATTGTTCCAGCGGAATGCCGGATCCTCGTCGCCGGTTTCCCAGTAGCGGTGCGCCTGGACGCTGTGCCGGAGCGCCCGGTAGTGCAGCACCGGCAGGTCGAAACCGCTGCCGTTCCAGCTGACGAGCGTCGGGCTGTGGCGCTCGATCCCGTCGAAGAATCGCCGCACGAGATCGGCCTCCGGCGCATCCGGCTCACCCAGGCTCCAGGCCTTGAAGCCGTCGCGCGTGCGCATCGCGACCGAGATCGCGACGACCTGGTGCTGCTCGAGCGAGAGGAACTCGGAACCGGTCTGCTCGCGCTGTCGAGTCTGCATCACGTAGCCGACCTGCTTGTCCGTCAAGCCCTCGAGCCCGTGCAGCCGACGGCCGAACTCGACGTCGGGCACGGTCTCGATATCGAACGCGAAAACGTTGCTGATGGTCACTTCGACTCCTTGCGCATGAGGACGGCCACCGCCACCACGAGACCCGCCTCGTCGGTGAGGGTGACGTGTCCCTCCCCCGCGCCCAGGCGATCGCGCAGCGCGCGGCCGCGATCCGACCAGATGACTTCGGGCCGGCCCCAGGCATTCGCCGCAATGCCGACGTCGCGAATCCAGACGCCGTGCGCGAACCCGGTGCCGAGCGCCTTGACGATCGCTTCCTTGGCCGCGAAACGCATCGCGAGAAAACGCACCGGCCGCTTGTAACTGCGAAACGCGGCTTCTTCCTCGGGCATCAGCAGCCGTCGCACGAAGTGCTCGCCGTGGCGCTCGAAGATCGCCTGCACGCGCGCGACCTGCACGACGTCGGTCCCGATGCCGAAGATCACGCGCCCGCCCCGGGCCTACGTCGCCAGGCCGTGACGGGCCGCCGTCATCAGCGATTTCATCTCGCGAACGGCAGCCGCCAGGCCGTCGACGACGGCACGGGCCACGATGGCGTGCCCGATGTTCAGCTCGACGATCTCGGCGATCGCGGCCACCGGCTGCACGTTGTGATAGTGCAGGCCGTGCCCGGCGTGCACCGTCAGGCCGATGCGCGACCCGAAGCGCGCGGCCTCGACCAGCCGCATCAGCTCGAGCGCCTGGCGCTCGCCGCTCGAGTCGGCATAGGCACCGGTATGCAGTTCGACGACCGGCGCGCCCGCCTCTAATGCGGCCTCGAGTTGCCTCGGCTCGGGGTCGATGAACAGCGACACCCGGCACCCCGCCTCGCGCAGCGCCGTGCAGCATTCCCTGAGGCGCGCGACCTGGCCGGCCACTTCGAGCCCGCCCTCCGTCGTGACCTCCTCGCGCCGCTCCGGCACCAGGCAGGCGTCCTGCGGTCGGACGCGCCGCGCGATCTCGATCATCGCGTCGGTCGCCGCCATCTCGAGGTTCATGCGCGTCTGCAGCGAGGCGCGCATCCGCTCGACGTCGTGGTCCTGGATGTGGCGCCGGTCCTCGCGCAGGTGCAGCGTGATGCTGTCGGCACCGGCCTGCTCGGCGACCAGTGCGGCCAGCAACGGGTCGGGATAGCTCGCGCGGCGGACCTGTCGCAAGGTCGCGACGTGGTCGATGTTGACGCCGAGCCGCAGCGGATGTGTCAGCACGATTCAGCCTCCGGACACCGGGCCGCCGTGTGCGCGCATCGCGAGCAGGACCTCGCGCGTACGCAGCGTGCGACCGTCGAGACATTGGTCGAGCGCGGCCCGCAGCAACCGCCGGGCGTCGGCGATGCTGCGCGGATCGGCGAGTTCCTCCCGCGCCAGCGACAGCAGCGATGCGCCCCGGAAGACCAGCGGTCCGTCCGCAACGCCGTCGACCGCTTCGGCGCCGCCGTCGATCCGATAGCGGTAGGCGCGCTCCGCGTCGATCGGCCGCCCGTCGCCGGCGTCGTGTTCGAGATCGAGGCCCCAGCCGAGTTCGTCGAGCAGGCGCTTCTCGAACAACCGGAGCGCACGCGCGGCATCCGCGGCGGCGTCGTGCAGCCGCGAGACCAGCAGTGCGTAGGCATCGAACAACGCGGGGTGCGGATCGTGCCGCGGCAACAGCTTGATCAGCAGCTCATTGACGTAGAAGCCGCTCATCAACCGGTCGCCCGCGAGGAACGCTGCCGGACGCACGCGCTCCGCACCGGTCAGCTGGCCGGCGTCGCCCCGCGCGCTCCACGAGACCAGCGTTTCACCGAACGGCTGCAGCGCCGCCGGCAGCGCGGAGCTGCCGCGACGCGCGGCTCGCGCGAACACGCTGACGCGGCCGTGCGCGCGCGTGAAGAACTCGAGGATGCGGCTCGAGTCGCGCCACGGGTAGTGATGCAGCAGGAAAGCCGGCTCGAGCTGCACCCGCCGAGCCGAAGCGGTCATGTCTCGAACCCGAAACTGCGCAAGGCGCTCTCGTCGTCGGTCCAGCCCTCGCGCACCTTGACCCACAGCTCGAGGTGCACCGGCTTGCCGAAATGATGGCGGAGCTCGAGGCGTGCAGCGCGTCCGACCTCCTTCAGCAGCTCGCCACCCTTGCCGATCACGATCGCCTTCTGCCCGGTGCGCTCGACCCAGATCACGGCCTGGATCACCAGCTTGCCGGGCTCGTCCTCCGCCTCGCCCATGCCCTCGATCTCGACGACCAGGCCGTACGGCACCTCTTCCTGCAGGCGTCGCGTCAGCTTCTCGCGGACGATCTCCGCGGCCATGAAGCGATCGCTGACGTCCGTCAGCTGGTCGGGCGGATAGAGTTGCGGGGATTCGGGCAGGTAGCGGGCGATCACGTCCGGCAGCCGCTCGATGTTGTTGCGCTTCAACGCCGAGAGCGGCACGACCTCGGCGAAATCCGCCTTGCGCACGATCTCGTCGATGAACGGCAGCAGCCGCTCCTTGGGCTTGGCGCGATCCACCTTGTTGATGATCAGCACGATCGGCCGCCCCGCCTGGCGCAGCTCACCGAGCGCGCGCTCGTCCTCGTCGGTCCAGCGCAGCGCCTCGATGACGAACAGGTTGACGTCGGAGTCGGCCAGCGACGACAACGCCGTGCGGTTCATGTAGCGGTTGATCGCGCGCGGCTGCTTCGTGTGTATGCCCGGCAGATCGGCGAAGACGATCTGCAGGCCGGGGCGCGTCAGCACGCCGTGGATGCGCGTGCGCGTCGTCTGCGGCTTGGGGCTCACGATGCTCACCTTGCTGCCGAGCAGCGCGTTGAGCAGCGTCGACTTGCCGACGTTCGGCCGCCCCACCAGCGCGGCGATCCCGCAGCGCGCAGCGCCAGCCGCTGGCGTCGTCGTGTTCCCGCCTGCTTCGTTCACTGCTCGATCACCTCTGGGGCCAGCACTTCGAGGACCCGTTGCGCCGCTTCCTGTTCCGCCCGTCGCCGACTCGAGCCCTCGCCGCGCTCGCGCACGTCGAGCGCCGCCACCTCGCAACTGGCGACGAACCAGTGTTCGTGCGGCTCGCCGCTCACTTCCTCCACCGCATAGGCCGGGAGGCGCAGCCCACGCGCCTGCAACAGTTCCTGCAGCCGCGTCTTCGGGTCCTTGAGTTCCTGCGCTTGGGGCAGGCCGCCGAGCCGTCCGGCGACCAGCGACTCGATCACGCCGCTCGCGGCCACGACGCCACCGTCAAGATACACCGCGCCGAACAGCGCCTCGAGCGAGTCGGCGAGGATCGAGCTGCGGCGATACCCACCGCTCTTCAGTTCGCCGCCGCCCATCCGCAACTGCTCGCCGAGCCCGAGCTCCGCGGCCAGCGCCGCGAGCGAACTGCCACTCACGAGCGCGGCGCGATAGCGGCTCAAGTCGCCCTCGTCGGCCTCCGGGTACTCACGGTACAGCAGGACGGCCACCGTGAAGTTGAGCACCGCGTCGCCGAGAAACTCCAGGCGTTCGTAGTTGCGCTTGCCCGCACTGCGATGGGTCAGCGCTGCCTCGAGCAGCGCCGCGTCGCGGAACGCGTGCCCAAGCCGCGTCTCAGCCCATTGCGCCGCACTCAACAAGCCCGGCTCACTGCGGGATCACGACCGACTTGTCGAACTTCACGAGCAGGTAGACGTTGGCGACGAACGGCCGCTCGACGTCGTACGGCGCGCGCACCTCGTAGCCGTCGTTCGTCCGCTTGATCTCGATCTCCTTCCAGCCCACGCTCTGGATGTCCTCGACGTCCCAGCGCCGCTCCAGCGAATTGCGGATCATCTGCGGGTTCGTGTCGATCGCAGAGTGCTCGTCACGCACCTGTTCCAGCGCCCGTGCAACCTTCGTGTACTCGAGATACACGGGCACCAGGCGCAACCCGGCATAGAGGCCCGCGCCGAGGATCAGCAGGATCGTGACCATGCCCAGGAAGGTCGCGCCGCGTTGACGTTGCTTCATTTGTAGACTCCGGGTTCGTTCAGTGGATGGCGTCGCCGATCCGGCTCCAGATCGGCGCGTTCGGCAGGTTCCAGTTGAGCCAGATGCGCACGGCCTTGCCGACGACGAGGTGCTCGGGCACGAAACCGACCTCGGGGAAGCGGCTGTCGCGGCTGTTGTCGCGGTTGTCGCCCATGAAGAAGAAGTGCCCGGCGGGCACGACATCGTCGAAGTCGTAGGACGGGCGCTCCGGAATGTAGAGCACGCGGTGGGGCACCGTGCCGAGCGTCTCGAGCGCGACCTGCGCACCCGTGTGGCCGAACCCCTCGTAGACGCCGTCGAGGGTAACCGGCTGCGGCTCGCCGTTCACGTACACACGCTTGCCGCGCACGATGATGTGGTCGCCGGGCAGGCCTACGAGGCGCTTGATGTAGTTGGTCGCGGGATCCGCCGGCAACCGGAACACGACCACGTCGCCGCGCTGCGGCGAGCCGAGTGGCACGACCTCGGTGTTCACGACCGGCAGGCGCAGGCCATAGGTGAACTTGTTGACGAAGATGAAATCGCCGTCGAGCAGCGTCGGCATCATCGAGTCCGACGGGATCCGGAACGGCTCGAACAGGAACGAGCGGATCACCAGCACGATCAGGATGATCGGGAAGAACGAGCGCGCGTACTCGACCAGGATGGGTTCGCCGGACGGCGTGCCAGCGGAAGACCGGGCGAGCCGGCGGGGCTTGAAATACCAGGCATCCGCGGCCCAGACGAGGCCGGTCACGACGGTGGCGAGCACCAGGACGAACGAGAAGTCGAAAACCAAGCGTCACCTCACGAAGGCTGCGGGAGTATTGAGTATTTCCCGCGCCCCATCAATGCCTTGCGTCACACGGACCGTTATTCCTTGCGGCCGACCTGCAGCACGGCGAGGAAGGCCTCCTGCGGGATCTCGACCTGGCCGAGCTGCTTCATGCGCTTCTTGCCCTCTTTCTGCTTCTCGAGCAGCTTGCGCTTGCGGCTGATGTCGCCGCCGTAGCACTTGGCGATCACGTTCTTGCGCAGCGCCTTGACGCTGGAGCGGGCGATCACGTGCGAGCCGATCGCGGCCTGGATCGCGACCTCGAACATCTGCCGCGGAATCAGTTCCTGCATCTTGTCGACGAGCTCGCGGCCGCGCTGGTAGGCGCTGTCGCGGTGAATGATGATCGACAGCGCGTCGACCTTGTCGCCGTTGATCAGCATGTCGAGCTTCACGAGCGGCGCCGCCTGGAAGCGGGCGAACTCGTAGTCGAACGAGGCGTAGCCGCGGCTCACGGACTTGAGGCGGTCGAAGAAGTCGAGCACGACCTCGGCGAGCGGCAGCTCCCACTGCATCGAGACCTGCGCGCCGAGGTACAGCAGCTTCTTCTGCACGCCGCGCTTCTCGAGGCACAGCTTCATGACCGGCCCGACGTAGTCCGGCGGCAGCAGCAGGTTGGCCGTGATGATCGGCTCGCGCACCTCCGCCACCTTGTCGACCGGCGGCAACTTCGCCGGATTGTCCACGAACAGCACGCTGCCGTCGGTCAGCGCGACCTCGTAGACCACGGTGGGCGCGCTCGTGACGAGGTCGAGCTGGTACTCGCGCTCGAGGCGCTCCTGGACGATGTCCATGTGCAGCAGGCCGAGGAAGCCGCAGCGGAAGCCGAAGCCGAGCGCCGTGGACACCTCGGGTTCGTACTGCAACGCCGAGTCGTTCAGCTTCAATTTCTGCAGCGCGTCCCGGAACGCCTCGTAGTCGTCCGAGCTGACCGGGAACAGGCCCGCGAAGACGCGTGGCTTGATCTGCTTGAAACCCGGCAGCGGCGCGCTGCACGGCCGGGCATCGGCCGTGATCGTGTCGCCGACCGGAGCGCCGTCGATCTCCTTGATCCCGGAAATCACGAAGCCGACTTCGCCGGTGTAGAGGGCCTCGGCCGCGAGCGACTTCGGCGTGAAGCGCCCGAGCTTGTCGACCTGGTGGGCGCGCCCCGTCGACCAGACGCGGATCTTCTGGCCGGTGCGCAGCGCGCCATTGACGACGCGGACCAGCGAGACCACGCCGACGTAATTATCGAACCACGAGTCGATGATCAGTGCCTGCAGCGGAGCGTCGGGATCGCCGGCTGGAGGCGGTACGCGCGCGACGAGCGCCTCGAGCAGGTCCGGCACGTTCTCGCCGGTCTTGGCGCTGACCCGCACTGCGTCGTGCGCCTCGATGCCGATGATCTCCTCGATCTCCTTGATCACGCGATCCGGATCCGCGGACGGCAGGTCGATCTTGTTCAGCACGGGCACGACCTCGAGCCCCTGCTCGAGCGCCGTGTAGCAGTTGGCCACGCTCTGCGCCTCGACCCCCTGGGCCGCGTCGACGACCAGCAGCGCACCTTCGCAGGCGTAAAGCGAGCGCGAGACCTCGTAGGAGAAGTCCACGTGCCCCGGGGTGTCGATCAGGTTGAGCTGGTACGTCTGGCCGTCCCGCGCCTTGTAGCGCAGCGAAACGCTCTGCGCCTTGATCGTGATGCCGCGCTCGCGCTCGAGGTCCATCGAGTCGAGCACCTGCGCCTGCATCTCGCGCGCCTCGAGGCCGCCGCAGGTCTGGATGAAGCGGTCGGCCAACGTGGACTTGCCGTGGTCGACGTGGGCGATGATGGAAAAATTGCGGATCAGGTTCATCGGTGCGGGCAATCCGGCCCGGCGCCGGTGCAAAGGGCGCGATTATACCTGCAGTGCCTGCCGGACCCGCGCTGCATCGTAAACACCCTCGCAGAGCAGGAGGCCGCCCGCCTCGAGGACTGGTACGCGCAGCCCGAAGCGCACGGCGAGGTCGGCATCCCGGTCCACGTCGACGACCTGCAGGACCTCGACCTCAGGCCCCAGGTCCAGCGACAATTCGAGCAGGAACTGCTCGCAGAGGTGGCAGCCATCGCGCACGTAGAGCACCCAGTCCGCACAGCGTTCACTGCCCATTGACGCCCCGTTCGAGCCGCACGATGAAACTTGGCGGCGAGCGACGGACCCAGCCCCGAGCCAGTACCCAGCCCAGCACGACCCCGGTCAAGGCGGCCATCATCGCCGAGGATTCGCTTGCGGCCCCGCTCCAGCGCACCAGGGCCGGGCCGATCAGCAGCCCGGCGAGCGGCAGCAGGTAGACCTTGGCCGCCGACCGCAGCAGTTCGCCGTCGGGCACCTCGATCGTGACCGATTGCCCCGCAATCAGCGCACAGCCATCCCCGGTCACGCTTGGTACCTCGAGGCTGGCTCGATCGGTGGAGCCGAGCCAGCGCAGGGCGCAACCCCGCCCCCCGTGGCAGGCCTGGCAGGCTGGCTGTTCGTCGCAGGCCAGGCGTGCGCGTTCGTCCCGGACGTCGAGGACCCGGGCGACGGTCCTCATCGACTCAGCGCTCGGCGTCGGCCGTCGGGACCTCGGCTGCCGGAGCCGCGGCCTCCACGGGCGCGACGGAGGTCGCGATGTCGCGCACGGTCGCAGCCGGTACCTCGCCCACGGCCGTGACCACGTGACCCCGGATCCGCGTCGAGTACGCGTTTGCGGAACCCATGCTGGTGGACTCCGGGGGCGCCGGACCCGTCGGCGGGCTCGGCTCGATGAACACGGAGACCGAGGCAAAACCATCCGAGAAGATCAGGTGCTGGACCGGCATGGGCACGCCCGGCATGACCTGCAAACGGCTCGCGACCAGCCGGAATCCGGGCGGCATCTTCATCGGTCGCCAGCCGGTCACCGCAACCGTCGCCCGCGGCTCGGAGCGCTTCCCCGAACGAATCCACTGGAAGCCGGATGCATCGACGGCGGGCTCCAGATCGTGTCGGTCGATCGTCCCGTCCGTCTCGAGCCGCGTGAAATGGATCCGCTCGACGACCTGCCCGGCGCTGTCGACGACGACCGAGCGCAGCGGCATCGCAGTCTCTTCGTCGAGCCACAGCCGGTAACCATAGCGGAAGGCGTCCCGCGGCTGGATGTCCACGACGCGCACTTCGCGACCGAGCAGCTTATTGCCCTTGCGGATCGACAGCGTGTAGAGGGAATCGAGGCGCGGCCCCGGCGCCGGCAACGCCTTGAGCAGCGACCCGTCGTCGGTGCGCGGCTCGACGATCACGACGCCGCGATCCGGCATGTAGAAATGCACCTCGCCCGCGGTACGGACGATTTCGCGACCGCTGCCGTCGAGGGACACGAGACGCTCGACGCCGCGCCCGTCCTCGACGCGGTGCACGATCCGCATGGTCTCGGACTGGCTCCCCGCGGTGTGCGTGAACAGGCCGTCGTAGTTGCGCGACGCGAGCGACTCGGTCATGCGCTGCAACCAGTCGCGCGCCTCGTCGGGGGTGGCCATCGCGTGCGGCGTGACGAGCGCCACGGCCAGCGCGACGATGACTGCGAGCCGGCGCCGCATCAGGGGCCCTCGACGATCTCGTAGGCGACGCGGGTGATGCCGGTCTCGGCGGCCAATGCGCTCGACCACAGGTTGCGCCGCCCGATCGGGCTCGCGTACTGGCCGTGGGCGACCAGGTAACTGGCGATTCGCTGGTTCTGGGCGGGCGTCGGGCTCGACCCACCGACCGGCAGGCTGGCCAGCGTTGCCACTGCGCCGCCGTTGCCGTTCACGGCGAGGCGTGGCTGCTGCTCCGTGCCAGGCCGCACCAGCAGCACGGCGGCCAATGCGGCGCTGGCCGCCACCGCTGTCGCGGCCAGCGGCCGCCGCCAGCGCAGCGGCTCGCGGCGGTGCGAGGACTGGGAGACGGTAACCGGGACGGCGCCGTCGTCGATGGCCGCACTGACTCGCGCCGCGAAACCCGGGCTCGCCATGATGGCGCCCGGCGCACGCAACGACTCGCCCGCCAGCACGTAGTTGCCGAAGGCCTTGCGCAGTGCGGCATCCCGCTCGAGCCGGCGCACCAGCAGGCCCACCTCGTCGGGGGGCAGTTCGCCGTCGAGCAAGGCAGACATCTGTTCGCGGATCTGGTTTGTCATCGGCGTGGACTCAATCGAGCAATGGCTTCAGGCTGCGGTCGATCGCCTCGCGGGCCCGGAAGATCCGCGAACGGACCGTGCCCACCGGGCACTCCATGGCCGCGGCGATCTCTTCGTAACTCAGGCCCTCGATCTCGCGCAGGATGATCGCCGTGCGCAGGTCTTCGGGCAGTTCTTCGACGGCGCGGTTCACCGTCTGGTGGATCTCCTCGGACAGCGCCGCCGCTTCCGGCGTATCCGTGTCCTTCATCCGGGCATCGACGCTCGACTGCTCGGACTCGCTCAGGTCGGCTTCGTACTCGAGCGGCCGACGCTGGCGCGACGCCATGGTATTGCGGGCCGTGTTCACCGCGATGCGGTACAACCACGTATAAAACGCGCTGTCACCGCGGAATGAACCGAGCGCGCGGTAGGCCTTGACGAACGCCTCCTGGGCGACGTCCTCGGCCTCGGTGGGATCACGCAACAAACGCGCCACGAGCTTGATGACCTTGTGCTGGTACCGAAGGACCAGCAGGTCGAACGCGCCGCGCTCGTTCCGCTGGGCCCGCTTGACGAGTTCGAGGTCGCTCTGCTCGACGCCGGCGGCCGGCCGAGCGTGCTCTTCCCGAGACTCGTGCGGCTCAGTAGACCCGTCGGAGGGGGGAAAGTTCGCCATCGCCTTCATGGGCCGACGACGCGGGCCTGCGCCTGCAGCCGCACGGCGAGAGACCGCAGGAGCGGTCGCGGCACGTCGGCCGCGGTCAGCCACGCCCGGTAGGAACGCCCCTCCGCCTGCCAATGCAGCACGACGGACGGGCCGAGCAGTCGGGTACCGCGCCCCAGGTCGGCATCGATCCGGCGGCCATCCGCAAGCAGCAGGTGCCAGCCATGGGGCCCCCACACGGCCTGGGTGGGAACCGCTCGCGTACGTCGCAGGTGCCAGGCCCAGAAGCAATCCCGCGGTCACGATCCCGGCCCCGCCCGGCAGTCCCGGGTGACGCCAGAGAGCGGCCTCGAGGACCACGCCGCAGCCGAGGATCAGGAGCACGCTCAACCGATCCGCCAGCAGGCGCCGGGGCAGCTCAAGGTTCATGACGGATCCGGGCGATGACATGGCGCAGCGAGGGGTCCGCGACGACGGTCCGGCCCACAAGATAACCGAAGAGTTCCGGATCCTGCAGTTCGATTATTCGTGCAAACGCCTGACGATCGGCGGGCGACGCCTGCGGGTACTCGCGCTCGAGAAAGCGCAGCAGAAGCACGTCGAGCTCCTTCATTCCGCGCCGGCAACGCCAGCGGAGGCGTCCCCGTTCCCGCGCTTCGTCGGCCGCCGCGTCCGGCGTCGGCGTGCTCAGTGCTGCCGCTCCGCGATCATGCGCTTGATCTCGCCGATGGCCCGGGCCGGGTTCAGGTCCTTCGGACAGGCCTCGGCACAGTTCATGATCGTGTGGCAGCGATAGAGCCGGAACGGATCCTCGAGCTCGTCGAGGCGTTCGCCCGTCGCCTCGTCGCGCGTGTCGACGATCCAGCGGTAAGCCGCAAGCAACGCGGCCGGACCGAGGTAGCGGTCGCTGTTCCACCAGTACGACGGGCAGCTCGTCGAGCAGCACGCGCACAGGATGCAGGCCGACGGCTGGTCGATCTTCTCCTGGTCTTCCTTCGACTGCAGCCGCTCGCGGTCCGGCGGTGCCGGCGTGCGCGTCTGCAACCACGGCTTCACCGAGGCGTACTGCGCATAGAAGTTGGTGAGGTCGGGAACGAGGTCCTTGATCACCGGCATGTGCGGCAACGGATAGATCTTCACGTCGCCGCGGATCTCCGTCGTCGCCTTGGTGCACGCGAGCGTGTTGACGCCGTCGATGTTCATCGCGCACGAGCCGCAGATGCCCTCGCGGCACGAGCGGCGGAACGTCAGCGTCGAGTCCACCTCGTTCTTGATCTTGATCAGCGCGTCGAGAACCATGGGCCCGCAGGCCGCGAGATCGACCTGGTAGCAATCCATGCGCGGGTTTTCGCCCGAATCCGGGTCGAAGCGGTAGATCCGGAACGTGCGCACGTCCTTCGCGCCGGCCGGTGCCGGGTGGGCCTTGCCGGGGCGGACCTTGGAGTTCTCGGGGAGTTTGAATTGCGCCATGAGACCGGGGGAAAGGGGATAGGGGATAGGGGATGGGGGATCGCGCGTCGCGGCCTCAGTAGGTGCGGGCCTTGGGCGGGATGGCCTCGACGTCGCTCGTCAGGCTGTTGAGGTGCACCGGGCGGTAATCGATGCACACGCGACCCTGGTCGTCGGCCCACGCGAGCGTGTGCTTCAACCACTCGCGGTCGTCGCGATCCTTGTAGTCCTCGCGCGCGTGCGCGCCGCGGCTTTCCTTGCGGTTCTCGGCCGACTGCATCGTGACCAGCGCCTGGCCGAGCAGGTTGTCGAGCTCGAGGGTCTCGATCAGGTCGGTGTTCCAGACCAGCGAACGGTCGGTCACCTGCACGTCGCCGAACGAGGCGTGCACCGCGGCCAGCTTCTCGACGCCCTCGGCCAGCGACTCACCGGTGCGGAACACGGCGGCGTGGTTCTGCATCACGCGCTGCATGTCGAGCCGGATGTCGGCCGTGCGCCGCGAGCCGCTCGCATTGCGGAAGCGATCCAGACGACTCACTGCGAGGTCGCCGGCATGCCTGGGCAGCGCCGGCTGGGTCGCGCCCGGCTTGGTCGTCGTGGCGCAATGGCGCGCCGCTTCCCGGCCGAAGACGACCAGGTCGAGCAACGAGTTCGAGCCGAGCCGGTTGGCGCCGTGCACGGACACGCACGCGGCCTCGCCGACGGCCATCAGGCCAGCCACGACCGAGTCCGGATTGCCATCGCGCAACGTCACGACCTCGCCATGCACGTTGCAGGGGATACCGCCCATGTTGTAGTGCACCGTGGGCAGCACCGGGATCGGTTCCTTGTTGACGTCCACGCCCGAGAAGATCCGCGCCGTCTCGGCGATGCCGGGCAGCCGCTCCTGGATCACGGCCGGGCCGAGATGCTCGAGGTGCAGGTGGATGTGGTCCTTGAGCGGACCGACGCCGCGACCTTCGCGGATCTCGATCGTCATCGAGCGGCTGACGACGTCGCGCGACGCGAGGTCCTTCGCGTTCGGAGCGTAACGCTCCATGAAGCGTTCGCCGGCGGAGTTCGTCAGGTAGCCGCCCTCGCCTCGCGAGCCTTCGGTGATCAGGCAGCCCGCGCCGTAGATGCCGGTCGGGTGGAACTGCACGAACTCCATGTCCTGCAGCGGCAGGCCGGCGCGAAGCACCATGCCGCCGCCGTCGCCGGTGCAGGTGTGGGCCGAAGTGCACGAGAAGAACGCACGGCCGTAGCCGCCGGTCGCGAGGATCACCTTCTGCGCGCGGAACCGGTGCAGCGTGCCGTCGGACAGGTCGAGGGCGACCACGCCGCGGCAGGCGCCGTCCTCCATGATCAGGTCGATCGCGAAGAACTCGATGAAGAAGCGCGCTTCGTGCTTCAGCGACTGCTGGTAGAGCGTGTGCAGCATCGCGTGGCCGGTGCGGTCCGCCGCGGCGCAGGTGCGCTGCGCGATGCCCTTGCCGTAATGCGTGGTCATGCCGCCGAAGGGCCGCTGGTAGATGCGGCCGTCCTCGGTGCGGGAAAACGGCACGCCGTAGTGCTCGAGTTCGATCACCGCGGCGGGCGCTTCCTTGCACATGAACTCGATGGCGTCCTGGTCGCCGAGCCAGTCCGAGCCCTTGATGGTGTCGTAGAAATGGAATCGCCAGTCGTCCTCGCCCATGTTGCCGAGCGCGGCGCTGATGCCGCCTTGCGCGGCCACGGTGTGGCTGCGGGTCGGGAAGACCTTGGTCAGGCACGCCGTCGAGAGTCCCGCCTCCGCCAGGCCGAAGGTGGCGCGCAAGCCGGCGCCGCCCGCGCCGACGACGACGACGTCGTAAGTGTGATCCGTGAACGTATAGGCGCTCATGCCGCGACTCCGAAGGCGATGCGCAGCACCGCGAGCACGCCGATCACGGCGGCGACGACGAGCGCGAACTTGACGACGAGCAGGGCGGCGAGACGCTTGCCGTGGTCGGCCACGTAGTCCTCGAGCACGACCTGCAGACCGAGCAGCGCGTGATAGGCCGCGGTGACGACCAGCAGCACCGCCAACGCCGAGGAGATTGGCGAGGCCAGCCAGCCCACGACGTTGGCGTGTGACGCGCCGCCCAGCGACGCGAGGGCCGCGACGAACCAGCAGCCGAGCAGGACGAGCGCCGCGGCGCTGACTCGCTGGACGTACCAGTGACCGCGCCACCCTTCGCCGAACCGAGGCCGGTCACGCGGCGCAGTGGGCTGCGCAGGCTCACGACGCACCCCCGAGGCCGGCGCGAAGCACCATCCAGAGGACCAGGCCGAGCGCCAGCGCGCCGACTGCAACGGCCCAACCGCTCTTCCTTGCCGTCCGGGTCTCGAAGCCGTGGCCGAGATCGAAGAACAGGTGCCGCACGCCGTTCAACAGGTGGTAGCAGAAGCTGAATGCCGTGCCGAACAGGATCAGCTGCACCGGCGGCGAACCGAGAATGCCGACTGCCGCCTGGTACCTCGCCGGCCCGGCCGCCGCGGCGGCGAGCCAGTAGACGAGCACGAAGAAACCGAAACTGAGCAGCACGCCGGTGATCCGGTGCAGGATCGACAGCGTGTTCGTGTACTGCCAACGGTAGTGCAGGAACGGGGACAGCGGCCGCGCGCGCTGGGCCATTTTCGATTACCTCCAGGGGTCGCCGCTAAAAGTCGATGCAGCGTCCGGCCTTCTCCCAGTCGCCATAACGAGTGGGGTCGGGACCGTCCCGACCGCCAATCTCGCGTGGGCGCGCGGGCGCCGGCGTCGGCTCGGGCGACGTCGCATCAGCGGGCGCGGGTTCGACGGGCTTTTGTTGCGGTGCATTCATGTCGTCAACGGCCAAGTTTGCCAGATCCGTGAGCCATTCACCATCTTGAAACTAAAGGCAAAATTCGCGGCGGCGCGATCGATTCAAAGTGGCTCCCGGAAGATGCGCTGCGGCAGGCCCAAAGCCTGGCGCCGGCAGGTAAGATCCGCCTCACGACCATGACCGAACCCACCCAGAGCATCCATTCGACCCTGCTGCCCTTCCTCGGCGTGCTGCGCATTCGGCGGCGAGGACGCTGCCCGCTTCCTGCAGGGGCAGTTGACCAACGACACCCGACTGCTGGCCGACGGGCGCACGCAGCTCTCGGCCTGCAATACGCCCCAGGGCCGCGTCGTCGCACTGCTGCGCCTGCGCCAGACCGACGACGCGATCTACGCGCTGCTGCCACAGGAGCTCTCAGCGACGGTCGCCGCCTCGCTTCGACGTTTCGTGCTGCGCGCCAAAGTGGATCTGCAGGTCGCGACCGACCTGCAGGTCGCCTGGGTCGCGCGGACGCCGACTGCGATCCCGGAGTCGGCCGCGACCGAGATCGTATCGTTCGACTACGCCCCGGATCGCCAGGTCATCGCCGCGCCCGGCGCCACATTGCGCGCGATGACCGGCCCGTCGCACGAACGAGCGCACCCGGAGATCGAGAACGAGTGGCGAGCCGCCGACATCGCGGCCGGCCTGCCGCAGGTCTTCGCGGCGACGTCGGGCTCGTTCGTGCCGCAGATGCTGAACCTCGACCGGCTCGACGCGATCAGCTTCACCAAGGGTTGCTACACCGGCCAGGAAATCGTCGCGCGCACGCAGCACCTCGGGCGGATCAAGCGCCGGACGCTCCGTTATCGATTGCCGCCTGGCCCGGAACCGGCACCGCTCGCCGGGCTGTCGCTCGCTGGCCAGAAGGTCGCAGAAGTCGTCATGAGCGCGACCCGCGACGCGGCCGTCGAACTGCTCGCAGTGACGAGCCTCGAGGCGCTCGGGCGCACGCTGCGTGGCCGAGGATGGCAGGGAGGCCGTGCCGGTGGAACTGCCCTACGGATTAGGGGATAGGGGATAGGGGATAGGGGATAGTAGGAAGGTGCGACCGCGACGGTGCGGCTCCACCTCTGACTATCCCCTATCCCCTATCCCCTATCCCCTTCCTACTCCGGCCGCATGTGCGGAAACAGCAGCACGTCCCGGATCGACGGCTGGTTGGTGAACAGCATCACCAGCCGGTCGACGCCGATGCCGAGGCCCGCGGTCGGCGGCAACCCGTACTCGAGCGCACGGATGTAGTCCGCGTCGTAGAACATCGCTTCCTCGTCGCCTGAAGTCTTGCGCGCGGCCTGCTCGCGGAAGCGGGCCGCCTGGTCGTCGGGATCATTGAGCTCCGAGAACCCGTTGGCGAGCTCGCGCCCGCCCACGAAGAACTCGAACCGGTCGGTGATGAACGGATCAGCGTCGTTGCGCCGCGCGAGCGGCGAGACCTCGGCCGGATATGCGCAGACGAAGGTTGGCTGCAGCAGGCTCTCCTCGGCCGTCTTCTCGAAGATGTCGATCTGCAGCTTGCCCGCACCGTCGCCGGTCGCGGGCTTGATGCCGAGCTGCTCGCACACTCCGCGCAGGTACTCGACGTCGCGCAGGCGCGCGCGATCGATGCCCGGAGTGAAGTTCACGATGAGCTCCTCCACCGTGACCCGGCGGAACGTCGTGCCGAAGTCGTAGGTGTCGCCCTGGTACTCGACCTGGCGCGTGCCGAGCAACGTGTCGGCCAGACCCTGGAACAGCCGCTCGACCAGGTCCATCAGGTCGCGGTGATCCGCGTACGCCTGGTACAGCTCGAGCATCGTGAACTCGGGGTTGTGCCGGGTCGACAGCCCCTCGTTGCGAAAATTCCGGTTGAGCTCGTAGACGCGCTCGAAACCGCCCACGACGAGCCGCTTCAGGTACAGCTCCGGCGCGATGCGCAGGTACATGTCGACGTCGAGCGCGTTGTGGTGCGTGATGAACGGTTTCGCGACGGCACCGCCCGGGATCACCTGCATCATCGGCGTCTCGACTTCCATGAAGTCGAGCGCCTCGAGGAAGCTGCGCAGGTAATGAATGATCCGGTTGCGGCGCTGGAAGACCTGGCGGCTCTCGTCGCTCATGATCAGGTCGACGTAGCGCTGCCGGTAGCGGCTCTCGACATCGGCGAGCCCGTGCCATTTGTCCGGCAACGGGCGCAGCGACTTCACCAGCAGTCGCAGCTGCTCGACCTTGATCGTCAGCTCGCCGGTCTTCGTCTTGAACAGCGTGCCCTCGGCGCCGAGGATGTCGCCGACGTCCCAGCCCTTGAACTCGTCGTGGACGGCGCCGAGCGTGTCCTGCTGCAGGAACACCTGCATCAGGCCGCTGCGGTCCTTGAGCTTGGCGAAGCTCGCCTTGCCCATCACGCGCTTGAACATCATGCGCCCGGCGATCGTCGCCCGCGTCGGGTGGGCCTCGAACCACTCGGGTGGATGCTCGCCGTAAGCGAGGTGCAGCTGCTCGGCCGTCGAGTCGCGCCGGAAGTCGTTCGGAAACGCCCCGCCCCGCTCGCGCAGCCGCTCGAGCTTCGCGCGCCGCTCCGCGATCAGGTGGTTGGTCTGCGCTTCGGTCGGCGGGGTCTGGTTCGTGTCCGTCATCTGCTGCCCTCTAGTTGAGGGGATGGGGGATAGGGGATGGGGGATAGTCGGAGGAGCCGTTGATGCTGCCAACGAGGTGGCCGACGGCAACCGCACCGCGAATCTGCCGCCCTTCCTACTATCCCCTATCCCCTATCCCCTATCCCCTTCACAAGCCTTGCTTCAAGCTCGCTTCCAGGAACGGATCCAGGTCGCCGTCCAGCACCGCCGTCGTGTTGCCGATCTCCACGCCCGTGCGCAGGTCCTTGATGCGGGACTGGTCGAGCACGTACGAACGGATCTGGTTGCCCCAGCTCACGTCCGACTTGGCGTCCTCGAGCACCTTCGCGGCCGCATTGCGCTTGTTGACCTCCAGCTCGTAGAGCTTGGCCTTCAGCATCTTCATCGCCGTCGAGCGGTTCTTGTGCTGGCTGCGCTCGCTCTGGCACGCAACCACGATGCCCGACGGCAGGTGGCGGATGCGCACCGCCGACTCGGTCTTGTTGACGTGCTGGCCGCCCGCGCCGCTCGAGCGATAGACGTCCATCTCGAGGTCGGCCGGGTTGATGTCGATGTTGATGTCGTCGTCCACCTCGGGCGACACGAACACGGACGCGAACGACGTGTGGCGCCGCGCATTCGAATCGAACGGCGACTTGCGCACCAGGCGGTGCACGCCGGTTTCGGTGCGCAGCCAGCCGTAGGCGTACTCGCCCTCGAAGCGGATCGAGCAGCTCTTGATGCCGGCGACTTCGCCGTCGCTGCTGTCGGTCACCTCGGTCTTGAAGCCGCGCTTGTCGGCCCAGCGCAGGTACATGCGCATCAGCATCTGCGCCCAGTCCTGGGCTTCCGTGCCGCCGGCGCCGGCCTGGATGTCGAGGAAGGCGTTGTGCGAGTCCATCTCGCCCGGGAACATGCGCTGGAACTCGAGCTTCGCAACCTCGCGCTCGATGCCGGCGACGTCGTGCTCCACGGCGGCGACCATGCCCTCGTCGGCGTCGGACTCCGCCAGCTCGAGCAGCTCGGCCGCCTCGGCCAGCCCGGTCTTGAGCTTGTCGAGCATGCCGACCACGCCTTCGAGCCTGGTGCGCTCACGGCCGAGTTCCTGCGCGCGATCGGGCTTGCTCCAGACCGTGGGGTCCTCGAGTTCGCGCAGGACTTCCGTCAGGCGCTCGCTGCGACCCTCGTAGTCAAAGATACCCCCTGAGCGCGACGCAGCGCTGCGCGAGATCGTCGAGGGAGCGGCGAATCGGGTTCGTTTCCATGGCGAGCGAGGGTCCGGGCGACGGGCGAGCCTGCAAGTTTATCACGCCGGCCTGTGCTGCCCGACGGGCCTCACGGCGACGGATCCGACTGCGCCGCGGGCGCGAGCCATTCCGCAACGAGTTGCAGGCGCCGTCCCCCGCCGTATTCGTCCAGCGCGGCGCGGTACACGAGATCGATCGACTGCTGCGGCCGGATCGCGGCCGCCTGCGGATCGTCGAGGTAGCGGAACGCGATGGCCTGCGTCGTCTCGCCGGACGGCAGCGCGCAGCCGCAGCTTCAGGTGCCGGCTGCCGACCACGCGCGTGTCGATCACGCCGAAGCGCCCGTCGAACGCAGGCTCCGCGAAGCCGGCCCCCCAGGGTCCGCCCTCGCGCAGTGCGACGGCCGTGTCGGCGGTGAACTCGCCCGCAGCCAGCGGACCATCGGTGTAGAGATCACCCGACAGCGTATCCTCGCCTGCGCAGCGATCGACCTCGGCCGCAAAGGCCTGCGCGAAGTCCGGCAGGCGCTCGGCGCGCAGTGTCATGCCCGCCGCCATCGCATGACCACCGAACTTCTCGAGCAGCCCTGGATGATGCGCGGCCACCGCGTCGAGCACGTCGCGCACGTGCAGGCCCGGCACCGAACGCGCCGAACCCTTGAGCCAGCCCGGATCACCGGGCGCGAATGCGATCACCGGCCGGTGCAGGCGCTCCTTGACTCGCGAGGCCACGAGCCCGATCACGCCCTGATGCCAGCCCGCGTCGAACAGGCACAGCCCGGCCGGCAGCGCACCCTCGAGCGAGGCGACGAGCGCGTCGACCTGCACCAGCGCCTCGCCCTGCATGCGCGCCTCGAGCTCGCGGCGCTCGCTGTTCAACTGCGCCAGGCGCTGCGCCAGTTCGCGCGCCTCGGTCGCGTCGTCGGTCAGCAGGCAATCGATGCCGAGCGTCATGTCCTCGAGTCGACCCGCCGCATTGAGCCGCGGTCCAGCCTGGAAGCCGAGATCCTGGCCGATGATCTCCTCCAGCCGCCGGCCCGAGGCTTCGAGCAACGCGCGCAGCCCTGGGACGCAGCGCCCGGCGCGGATGCGCCGCAATCCCTGCGCGACGAGAATCCGGTTGTTGAAGTCGAGCGGCACGACGTCGGCGACGGTGCCGAGTGCCACGAGATCGAGCAGGTCGGCCGGATTGGCTGGTGTTCCAGCGGGCAACGATCCGTCGTCCCGCATGCGCCGCGTCAACGCGGCCATGACGTAGAACGCGACGCCGACGCCGGCCAGCGCCTTGGACGCGAACGGTTCGCCGGGCAGGTTCGGGTTCACGATCGCTGCCGCCTCCGGCAGGACGGCCCCGGGAAGGTGGTGATCCGTGACCAGCACGTCGATGCCGAGCCGCCGGGCCTCGGCGACCCCTTCAAGCGACGAGACCCCGTTGTCGACGGTGACGATGAGTCCCGGACGCAGCGTCGCGGCGACCCGCACGATCTCGGGCGTGAGCCCATAGCCGAACTTGAACCGATCGGGCACGAGGAACTGCGGCGCCGTGAATCCGAGACGCCGTAACTGGCGGACGACGACTGCGGTGCTGGTGGCGCCGTCCGCGTCGAAGTCGCCGATCACGAGCACCGATCCGCCTCTGCGACGACACTGCAACAACAGGTCGACGGCAGCCTCGATCCCGCCCAGCGAACTGACGGGCAGCAGGCGCTCGAGGCTGAGGTCGAGATCCTCGACGCCACGCACGCCGCGCGCGCCGTAGATGCGGCGCAGGACGGGATGCAGCGTCTGTGGCAATTCGGGCCGCGTCGCCCGCGAGCGAGGCCCTGCGAATGATGCGACGTGGCTTCACTGCAAAGCCTCGCCGAGCGGGCGCGACCTGCGCCAGAGTCGCCAACGCGCGTGGCGTGTGCACCTCGAATGCCGTGCGCCCGGTGTGCAATGACAGGCACTGGACGGCGCCGTCGATCAACGCCGCTCGAGCGGGCGCGAGCAATGACCGATCCAGAGCCGCCAACTGATCGTGCAGATCCTCATCGCCGTTCGTCGGCGCGAGGGCGACGCGCAAGACGGTGCTGCCGCGGCGCAGGTGGACTCGCCGAGCTCGTCCGGCGACCCGACCTCTCCGCCGTGCAGCCGCCAGAGACCGGCCAGCCAGGCGTCGTCGGTCAGCAACGCGCCTTGCGCCGGCGCGCGCGGTTCGACGGCCGCCCCGAATCCCCAGAGCCACAGTGAATTCATCGCCGGCGCACCCCGCAACGCCCGCCGCTCGTTCACCGGATGTTCGTGCAGCAGCATCTGCAGCTCATTGACGAGTCGCTCGAACACGCGCCGCGTCCCGCCCGCCGGGCAGCAGCTCCCGCAGGTTTCGACCGACGGCGGCCGCGGGCTCCACGGCCGTGCAGGCGAGATCCGCCGGGCACTCGCATAGCCAGCCCCGACCGGGAAACGAGTGCAGGCGGAACCCGGTGCCCGCAAGGTGGGCCTCGAGGCTCGCGAGCAGCGCGGCGGACTCCTCCGCCTCGAGCGGCAGCGGCACGGGCGCAGCGAGCTGCAGGTGGTCGATGGCGGTCAGTAGATGCACGGGCGCGGCACAGGCCCACGTGCCGCGCGCGGGCCCGCCCGTCCACGCCGCGTGCGCGCAGGGTCCGGCCGGGAATCGCTCGAGCAGATTCGTCACCGAGACCCGCGTCGTCGAGCAGCCACTCGCGCCAGGACGCGGGCGCTTCGGGTGTCCGGTCGCCGCGAGCGACCAGCCACTCGGCCGCGGGCAGGCGCAACGACTGCAGGCTGGATTCCGCCGGGTCGGCGAGCGACCGATCGAGCGTCGGCACGGCGATGCGCAAGGTCGTCGCGGTGCCGCTCATGCGATTCCCCGCAGGCCATCGTTCCCGACGGTGACCCGGTGACGGTCGATCCAGTATTTTATCGGCATGAAATTCAACCTCGACCGTCCAGCCACGACGCATATCGTGCGTTCCTACGCGCCGGGCCTGATCCGTATCGGCGACCGGGACTTCTCCGCCAGCGTCATCGTCACGGCCAGCGTACTGATCGAGCCATGGCGACCGCGACGCATGGCCGATCTCGCGGCCGTCGATCTCGAGCCCGTGCTGGCCCTGCAGCCGGAGGTCCTGCTGATCGGCTCCGGCGAGCGCCAGGTCTTTCCGGCGCCGGAACTGCTGGCCGCGCTCTATGCGGCGCGGCTCGGCTTCGAGATCATGGCGACCGGCGCCGCGTGCCGAACCTACAACGTGCTCGTCGCGGAAGGCCGCGAGGTCGCGGCCGCGCTGATGATCGAATAGACCCGCGCGTCAGCTCAATCCCTGCAGCAGCGGCACGAACGTCGCAGGGCCCAGCACCTCGCGCTCGAACGTCTCGCCGCGACGCGTGAGCCGGACCAGCTGCTGCTCGCGATCGGGCCCGACCGGCATGATGAGCCGTCCGCCGTTGCCGAGTTGCTCGAGCAAGCGCGCGCGGCACGGCCATCGCCGCGGCCGCGACCAGGATGCCGTCGTAGGGCGCATACGGCGGCCAGCCCTCGAATCCGTCGCCGTGCCGCATGAACACATTGGCGATGCGCAGGTCGCGCAGCACGCGACGGGCGCGCACCTGCAACGCCGCGATGCGCTCGACGCTGTAGACCGTCGTCACCAGCGGCGCCAGCACCGCGGTCTGGTAGCCGCAGCCGGTGCCCACTTCCAGGACCTTGCGAGGCGTGCCGCCCTCGAGCAGTGCCTCGGTCATGCGCGCCACGATGTAGGGTTGCGAGATGGTCTGGCCGTGACCGATCGGCAGCGCGGTGTCCTCGTAGGCGCGGCTCGCGAGTGCCTCGTCCATGAACACGTGGCGTGGCACGCTGCGGATTCGCTCGAGCACCAGCGGGTTGGCGATGCCCTGCTCGCGCAGCCGCGCGATCAGCCGGTCGCGGGTTCGCGCCGACGTCATGCCGATGCCGGTCATCTTGGGATTGCTCATCGGCGCGCGGCCATCACGGGGCCCGGCCCCGCAGCCATTCGTCCACGTCGGCCAGCGCCGCGTGACGCGTCAGGTCCACCTGCAGCGGCGTGACCGAGACATAGCCGGCCGCGACGGCCGCAAAGTCCGTGCCCTCGCCGGCGTCGGCGCCCTCGCCCGCCGGACCGACCCAGTACACGGGACGGCCGCGAGGGTCGGCCGATCGCACGACGGATTCGGAGCGGTGACGGTGGCCGAGGCGCGTCGCCTTGACGCCGCGCAGCTGTTCGTAGGGCAGGTCGGGCACGTTGACGTTCAGGATCATCGAGGCGTGCAGCGGCGTGCGCGTGAGCCGCATGACGAGCTCGCTCGCCACGCGCGCTGCCGTATCGAAATGCCGGCCGTCGCGGACGACGAGCGACAACGCCATGGTCGGCAGGCCCGAGGAAGCGCCCCTCGACGGCCGCCGCGACCGTCCCCGAGTAGAGCACGTCGTCGCCGAGGTTCGCCCCGTCGTTGATCCCGGACACGACCATGTCGTGCTGATAGTCGAACAGCCCTGAGATCGCGAGATGCACGCAGTCGGTCGGTGTCCCGTTGACGTACCATGCATCGTCGCCAAACGGGAACACCCTGAGCGGGACGTCGAGCGTCAGCGAGTTGCTGGCGCCGCTGCGGTTGCGGTCGGGTGCCACGACGGTCAGTTGCGCGAGCGGCCGCAGCGCGTCCGCGAGGCGCTGCAGACCCTCGGCACGATAGCCGTCGTCGTTGCTGACCAGGATTCTCAATGGGCGACCGTGCAGGAGTTGCCCGCACTATACTGGAATCCGCGCGACCGCCGGTAGCGAAGGCGCCGAGGTGCGAACCATGTCCGAAGACGACCGACGCGCCTTTCGCGAGGCGATGAACGACGTGCGGCCATTGCCGGCGCGGGAGCCGGTCGTGGTCGCGCCGAAGCCGCGTGCGGTGGCGCGATTCGCGCGCGCCGACGAGCGCGAAGTCCTGCGCGAGAGCCTGTTGCCACCCGCGGATCACGCGCTGCTCGACACCGGCGAGGAACTGTCCTTCCGGCGGCCGTGGATTCGCGAGGAGCTGCTGCGCAAACTTCGGCGCGGGCAATTTGCCGTCGCCGCCGAGATCGACCTGCACGGGCTCATCCGCCACCAGGCGCACGAAGCGCTGCGCGAGTTCATCACCGAATCGGCGGACCGGCGCCTCGGCTGCGTGCGCGTGATCCACGGCAAGGGCCGCGGGTCCGGTCCACGCGGCCCGGTGCTGAAGCACGTCGTCAATCACTGGCTGAGGCGCATGGACGACGTGGCCGCGTTTGCGACCGCCCGGCCGGTCGACGGCGGCACGGGTGCCGTGTACGTGCTGCTCGCGGCCCAGGGAGCGCGGTCGCGCGGCGGCGGGCCAGTGCGGTAGCGTTTCACTTTCGCCCGCGGTCAGCGACGGCGGCAAGCAGTGAACCGGCGGGTGGCACGCGTGCTTGAAGGTGAAGCCAATCGCCACCGACGTCGCGGGCCGACGCGTGAGCGGATCCTTGTCACACGCGCGCTGCACTGGTCGGCGTCAGGGTCCCGGGCGATCGGGCCTTCGCAGGGCCGTCGCGCGACACGACGTCGCGCGCGGAGTCCCCAGGGATGGGTTCACGACGTCCCTGCGAAGGCCCGATCGCCCGAGACCCTGACGTGCAGCCGTAGCTCCAACGCGTGTGACGACAAAGCGCTAATCGACGTCGTGCCACGCGTCACGAACGATCTCGTGCAGCACGGCAGTCGCGAACGCACCGCGCGGCAACTCGAACGAGAGCGTCAGCACGTCGCCGTCGATGCTCCACGCGAAACTGCGCACGGGCAGGCGCAGGCTGTGGCGCTCTTGCTCGAGGCCTTGTGCTTCGAGCAGCGCGCAGAGCGCGGACTCGGCCGCCACGATTCTCGCTTCGATCCCGAGCGCCTCGCCAGTCGCGGGCGACTCGCCGCGGCCCCACAACGGGCCGCTCGGGTGCACGTCCATGGCCGCGCACCGCGCCGACAGCTCGGCATCGATGCCGTCACTGCGAAAGAAGCTGCGCTTGCCGTCCAGCATCACGGCCTCGCCGGGCAACAGGCGATTCCAGCTGCCCTGCTCGACGCGTGCGGCCAGCACGGCATTGAAGACGGCACTGCGGGCGGCTGACAGCGCGAATCCGCGCTGGCTGCGGTCGCGCGGCGCACTGCCTCCGGCGGCCCACTCCCGCGCGCGCGCCAGGTTGCTGCCGGCACGCCCGAAGCGTTGCGGGCCGAAGTAGTCCGGGACGCCCTGCTCGACGATCTGTTGAAGTCGTGACGCCAGCGCGGCGACGTCGCCCGCGAGATCGCGCACTCGAATCTCGAAGCGATTGGCGCGGTGCGATCCGGGCCGCAGCTTGCGGCCGTGCCGGCTCGCGCCGAGCACCCGGTAGCCCTCGCCCGCATGGCCGAGGCATGCGTCGAGCGGCGCGATGACCGGCCACGGCAGCGTGAACGCCTGGCGGGTCACCGCATTGCGATCCTTCTGCCCGGACCAGCCGACGTCGCGAACCGCGACGCGCAAGGACCTCGCGAGCTGCGACGCAACCCAGCCGGTGTTGGCGCCGCGCTTCTCCACGAACAGCATGGCGTGCGCGCCCGTGCCGTCCGGCTCAAAACCGAGGATCTCCTCGACCCGGAAATCCTCGGGTGAAGAGCGCAGTCGGCCGCTCGCGGGCGGCTCACCGAACGCCGTCGGCAGCTGCAATCTTTCAGCGTCCGTGGTTATGCCCGTGGCCGTGGCCGTTCGAGCCGCCTTCGGCGTGCGCGATCAGCACGACCGCGTGGCAGGCGAGCCCCTCGGCGCGACCGATGGCGCCGAGGCCCTCGCAGGTCGTCGCCTTGACGTTGATCCGGTCCGCCGTCGTCTCGAGGTCGGCAGCCACGTTGGCACGCATCTGCGCGCGATGGTTACCCAGGCGCGGCGCTTCCGCGAGCAGAGTCAGGTCCGCATTGACGAGCCGGTAGCGATGCTCGTGGAGCAGGCGCGAGCACTGGCGCAGGAAGCTCCGGCTGTCCGCACCCTTCCAGCGCGGGTCGGTGTCCGGGAAATGCTGGCCGATGTCGCCGAGCCCCAGCGCGCCGAGCAGCGCGTCGCACAGGGCATGCAGCAACACATCGCCGTCCGAGTGCGCCCGGACTCCCTGGTTGTGCGGCACCCGGACGCCGCCGAGGACCACGTGGTCGCCGGGCTCGAAAGCGTGCACGTCGTAGCCGTAGCCGACTCTCATTTTCTCGCCCTCGCCGCAAGGATGGCCGCGGCCAGCCCACGGTCCTCCGGATGAGTGATCTTGATGTTGTCGCCTCGCCCCCGCACGAGCCGCGGACGCAGGCCCATTGCCTCGATCGCTGCGGCTTCATCGGTGACGTTGCGCTCGCGGTCGATGCAGAGCGCGAGAGCGCGCTTCAGCAAACCGTAGCGAAACATCTGCGGCGTCATCGCGCGCCAGAGCCCGTCGCGCGGCACGGTCCTGTCGACCCGGCCATTCGATCCCGCGCGCTTCAACGTCTCGCCAACCGGCACAGCAAGCAGGCCCCCAACCGCGTCCCGCCCGACCCCGTCGATCAGTGCACGGAGGTCCGTGGTTCGCAGGCAGGGACGTGCGGCATCGTGAACCAGCACCCAGTCCTCGTCGCGTGCAGCACCGGCCAGCGACTCGAGCGCATTGGCGACCGAGTTGCTGCGCTCCGTGCCACCGGGACAGGCCTCGACCCGAGCGTCGCTCGCCTCGTCCAGCCGGCCGAAGCGCCGGTCGCCCGCGGCAAGCGCCACGACGACACGACGGATCGATCGTTCGGCGAGCAATGCAGCCAGCGTCCACGACAGCACGGGGCGACCGAGGATCCGCTCGTACTGCTTCGGCGCGCGGCCGCCAAATCGCTCGCCGCGGCCGGCCGCTGGAACCACGGCCCAGCAGCGACCGTCCGCGCTCATTGCGCCGGAGCCTGGGCGGTGAGCCGCTCCTCCTCGGGATTGGGCTCGGCGGCCGGCACTGCGGCGGGCGGCACCACCTGGAAGAACGTCTCGTTCGCGCCGATCATGCCGAGGTCGGTGCGCGCGCGCTCCTCGATCGCCGCACGCCCTTCCTTGAGGTCGCGCACTTCGGCCGCGAGCGTGCGATTGCGCTCGGTGAGTCGCGCGTTCTCCTCCGCCTGCGCCTCGATCGCAGACTTGGTACGCCACAGGTCGCGCATTCCGTTCGGTGACAGCCACAAACGGTACTGCAGCGCGAGCAGTGCCACGATCAGCAGGCCCGCGACGATGCGGATGATCATGCCGCGCCCCGGTCAGCCACGGCTCGCAGCCACCGTCGCCGGAAACGCGTCCCAGCCCGCGTAGGTCGCCTCGGCGCCGAGCTCGCCCTCGATGCGCAACAGCTGGTTGTACTTGGCGATGCGGTCGGAACGGCACAACGAACCCGTCTTGATCTGCGTCGCGCGCGTCGCGACCGCGATGTCGGCAATCGTGCTGTCCTCGGTCTCGCCGGAGCGGTGCGAGATCACCGAGCTGTAGCCGGCGTCGGCCGCCATGTCCACGGCGGCGAGCGTCTCGGTCAGCGTACCGATCTGGTTCGGCTTGATCAGGATCGAGTTCGCGACGCCGCGCGCGATGCCCTCGCGCAGGATCTTGGTGTTGGTGACGAAAATGTCGTCGCCGACGAGCTGCACCTTGCGGCCGAGCCGCTGCGTCAGCAGCGTCCAGCCATCCCAGTCCGCTTCGCTCATGCCGTCCTCGACCGTGATGATCGGAAACCTGTTCACCAGGTCCTCGAGGTAATCGACGAACTGCGCGGGCGAGAAACTGCGGCTTTCGGATGCAAGCTCGTAGGTGCCGTCCTTGAAGAACTCCGAGCTCGCCACGTCGAGCCCGAGACAGACGTCGCGACCGGCGCGGAAACCGGCCCGCTCGATCGCCTCGAGGATCGTCTCGAGCGCCGCCTCGTTCGACGGCAGGTTGGGCGCAAAGCCACCCTCGTCGCCCACCGAGGTCGCCAGCCCGCGCTCGTGCAGCACTTTCTTCAGCGTGTGGAAGATCTCGGCGCCGTAGCGCAGGGCCTCCGAGAAGCTCGGCGCGCCGACCGGCAACACCATGAATTCCTGGATGTCGACGCTGTTGTCCGCGTGCGCGCCGCCGTTGATGATGTTCATCATCGGCACCGGCATGACCTTCGGGCCCGGTCCGCCCAACCTTCGGTAGAGGCCGTGCCCCTGCACACGCGCAGCCGCGTGGGCCGCGGCCAGCGACACGGCAAGAATCGCGTTCGCGCCCAGGCGCGCCTTCGTGTCGGTGCCGTCGAGCTCGATCAGCCGGCGGTCGAGGCCCGCCTGGTCGAGTACGTCGTGCCCGAGCAGCGCGTTGCGGATCTCGCCGTTCGCATTGGCGACGGCCTTGCGCACGCCCTTGCCGAGGTAGCGCCCCTTGTCGCCGTCGCGCAACTCCACGGCTTCGCGCGTGCCGGTCGAGGCACCCGAGGGCACCAGCGCGCGGCCCAGCACACCGCCCTCGGCCAGCACGTCCGCCTCGACGGTGGGATTGCCGCGGGAATCCATGATCTCGCGGGCCTTGATGTCGACGATCCGGGTCATAAGCTCGATTCCTCGTATGGCCGCGATTTCACCGCGGCGTCGATTTCCTTCATCACCGTGAGCAATGCGCCCATGCGCCCGAGCGGCCAAGCGTTCGGGCCATCGGAAAGCGCCTTCGACGGATCCGGGTGCGTTTCCATGAACACGCCTGCCACGCCGGCCGCGATGGCCGCCCGCGCCAGCACCGGCACGAACTCCCGCTGTCCTCCGGAGGCATGGCCCTGCCCGCCCGGCAGTTGCACGGAATGCGTGGCGTCGAAGACGACCGGGCAGCCCGTCTCCCGCATCACGGCGAGCGAGCGCATGTCGGCCACCAGGTTGTTGTAGCCGAAGCTGAAGCCCCGCTCGCAGACCAGGATCGCCTCGTTGCCGGTGGAGCGTGCCTTCTCCACGACGTTGCGCATCTCCCACGGCGACAGGAACTGGCCCTTCTTGATGTTCACCGGTTTGCCCTGCGACGCGACGCCCAGGATGAAATTGGTCTGGCGGCACAGGAAGGCCGGCGTCTGCAGCACGTCGACGATCGCAGCCACCTCGGCCAGCGGCGTGTCCTCGTGCACGTCGGTCAGCACCGGCACGCCGATCTGCCGCCGCACCTCGCTGAGGATCCGCAGGCCCTGCTCGATGCCCGGGCCGCGGAAGCTGCCCTTCGAGGAGCGGTTCGCCTTGTCGAAGGACGCCTTGAAGATGTACGGAATGCCGAGCTCGCGAGTCAACTCACGCAGGCGGCCGGCGATATCGAGCACCAGCGCCTCGCTCTCGATGACGCACGGTCCGGCGATCAGGAAGAACGGCTGGTCCGGCCCGGCCTCGAAACCGCACAGCTTCATGCGCCCGCCGCCACCGGCATCTGTGCCGCGCGGTGCTCGCGGGCGGCGCGCACGAAGCCAGTGAAGAGCGGGTGTCCGTCGCGCGGCGTGGAGCGGAATTCGGGGTGGTACTGGCTCGCGACGAAGAACGGATGCTGCGGCAGCTCGATCAACTCGACCAGTCCGTCGCGGGAGAAACCGGGGAAACGCAGCCCGGCGTTCATCAGCTTCTGCAGGTAGTTGTTGTTGAACTCGTAGCGGTGCCGGTGGCGCTCGCGGATCACGTCGGCACCGTAGATCGCGTGTGCCAGCGAGCCGTGCGAGATGCGGATTTCCTGCGCGCCGAGCCGCATCGTGCCGCCGAGGTTCGAGGCCTCGTCGCGAGACTCGACCGTGCCCTTCTGGTCCTGCCACTCGGTGATCAGCGCGATGACCGGGTGGGGCGTGGCACGGTTGAACTCGGTGCTGTGCGCCCCTTCGAGACCCGCGACGTGCCGCGCGTACTCGATGATCGCGAGCTGCATGCCGAGGCAGATGCCGAGGTAGGGCACCCGGTGCTCGCGCGCGTAGCGCACGGCCTCGATCTTGCCCTCGATGCCACGCTCGCCGAAGCCGCCCGGGACGAGGATCGCGTCCATGCCGTGCAGGCAGTCGGTGCCGTGGCGCTCGATGTCGGTCGCCTCGATGAATTCGAGGTTGACCCGGGTGCGCGTGCGCAGCCCCGCGTGCATCAGCGCCTCGCACAGCGAGATGTAGGCGTCGCGCAGGTTCACGTACTTGCCGACCATCGCGATGTTGACCGAGAGGTCCGGGCTGCCCTTGGCCGCGACCACCTGCTGCCACTCCTTGAGGTCGGCCGGCGGCACGTCGAGGCCGAGCTTCTCGCAGACGATCGCGTCGAGCCCCTGCTCGTGCAGCAGCATCGGGATCTTGTAGATGTCGTCGGCGTCCACCGCGGAGAACACGGCGCGCTCCTCCACGTTCGTGAACAGCGCGATCTTGCGCCGCTGCTCGGGCGGCAACGGGTCGCGGCAACGGCACAGCAGCACGTCGGGCTGGATGCCGATCGAGCGCAGCTCCTTCACCGAGTGCTGCGTGGGCTTGGTCTTGATCTCGCCGGAGGTCGCGATGTAAGGGATCAGCGTCAGGTGCATGTACAGCACGTTGTTGCGCCCCATCTCGACCGCGAGCTGCCGGATCGCCTCGAGGAACGGCAGCGACTCGATGTCGCCCACCGTGCCGCCGATCTCGACCATGCAGACGTCGGCGTCGCCGGCGCCCATGCGGATGCAGTGCTTGATCTCGTCGGTGATGTGCGGGATCACCTGCACCGTCGCGCCGAGGTAGTCGCCGCGGCGCTCCTTGGCGATCACGCGTTCATAGATCCGGCCGGTCGTGAAGTTGCTGCTGCGGCCGGTCGTCGTGCGCACGAAGCGTTCGTAGTGCCCGAGATCGAGGTCCGTCTCGGTGCCGTCGTCGGTGACGAACACTTCGCCGTGCTGGAACGGGCTCATGGTGCCCGGATCGACGTTGATGTACGGGTCGAGCTTGACGAGCGTGACCTTGAGGCCCCGAGCCTCGAGGATGGCCCCGAGCGAGGCGGCTGCAATGCCTTTCCCCAGCGAGGAAACGACGCCGCCGGTCACGCAGATGAATTTGGTCATGGGAGCCACCGTCGCAGGAGAAGCACGACGGGAGAACAGTCTATCGGAACGGCCCGGTTCCGGCCACCTCGCAACGACCGCAATTGGCCCGGGCCGCGCGCGGTCTACCCGCGCGGCGCAATCGACTCCGCCTCGGTGAGCGGCGGCCGTCCGTGCCAGGCGATGCGCCATGAATCCTCGCCCGGGGCCGCCGCAAGCGCACCGCCGCAGGCCAGGTCGCCGATTGCGACGATCTCCCCGTCGAACGCGACGATCGGCAGCTGCGACCGCAACCACGGCAGCACACCGCGCTCCTGCAACCACTTGCGCAACGGCCGGTGATGTACGGATCCGGCGGGCCGGAACGATCCGCCCGATGGGCGCGGCTCGACCGCGAGCGGACCCGTGAGCCGCGCGCGGCTCAAGCCGTCGCCCTGCGCCGGGCGCAGTTCGAGCCTGCCGAGCCACCCGAGATCGAATGCCTGGCCCGGCCGCCACGCGCCCGGCGACCACGGGCGATCCTCGGTCGACGCTGCGGCCGCATAGAGCCGTTCACGATAACGATGCACGACGACGCCGGGCCAGCACACTCGAGGCACCCGGTCGTCGGCAGCCGCCAGCACGTCGTGACGCAACGCCTCGAGCGTCGCAGCGGCGGGAATCGGCATTCCTGCCTCGCGCAGCCAGGCGCGCAGCAGCCGGCGCTGGCGCGGGGGCGCGAGTACGCGCATGGCCGGCAGTGACAGCGTGCCCGCCTCCCGGGCGGCGGCCAGGTCTGCGGCGGCGGCCTCGGCATCGAGCTCCAGCGCCTCCGCGGCCTGCTCCGCAACCCGGCCCACGGTCCGGGCAGCCGCGGGCCAGCGCCGGCGCACTGCGGGCAGGACCTCGAGCCGCAGATAGTTGCGATCGAAGCAGAGGTCGAGGTTGGAGGGATCCTCCAGCCACACGAGCCCGGCGGCGCGGCCCCAGTCCCGCAACTCGTCCCGCGTGAAACCGAGCAACGGGCGCGCGTGCCAACCGCGGGCAAAGGGCGCAACCGGCGACATGCCCGCGATCGAGCGCAGGCCGCCACCACGCAGCCACTGCAACAGCACGGTCTCGAGCTGGTCATCGGCGTGGTGCGCGGTCAGCAGCACCTCGCCGGCTCGCAATCGTTCCGCGAGCGCTCCGTAGCGGGCTGCCCGGGCGGCAGCCTCGGGGCTTTCGCCCGGACCCGGCCGCGCATCGACACGGACGATCTCGCAGTCGATGCCGAACGATCGCGCGACGGACGTGCTGTGCTCGGCCCACCGCACGGCATCCCGCTGCAGGCCGTGATCGACGTGGATGGCTCGTACGGGCTGCCAGAGAGCGACCTCGCCGCGACCGGCCAGTTCAGCAATCGCCGCCAGCAGGACGGTCGAGTCGAGGCCACCGCTCAGCGCGATGCAGGACCCGGCGGTCGGCCTGGCGACTCTCGCGAACGCGCTTTCGAGCGCAGCCCGCAATCGCTCCGGCGTGAAGCTCACCGGGGGATCACACGGCGCGATAGACGCCCTGCGCGCGCAGTCGCGCATAGCGGCGCTCGAGCAGTTGCTCCTCGGGCCATTGGTCGACCTCGTGCAGGTGACGGATCAGGGCCGCCGCAAGATCGTCCGCCATCACCTGCGGATCGCGGTGCGCGCCGCCGAGCGGTTCCCTGAGGATCTCGTCGACGAGGCCGAGCTTGTCGAGACGCTCGGCCGTGATGCCCATCGCGTCGGCTGCGATTTCCTTCTTGTCGGCGCTCTTCCACAGGATCGACGCGCAGCCTTCCGGCGAGATCACCGAGTAAACGGCATACTGCAGCATCAGCAGGCGGTCGCAGACGCCGATCGCGAGCGCGCCGCCCGACCCACCCTCGCCGATCACGGCCGTGATGACCGGCACCTTGAGCTGCGCCATCTCGAACAGGTTGCGGGCGATGGCCTCGCTCTGGTTGCGCTCCTCGGAGCCCACGCCGGGGTAAGCCCCGGGCGTGTCGATCAGCGTGATCAGCGGAATGCGGAACCGCTCCGCAAGCTTCATCAGTCGCAGCGCCTTGCGGTACCCCTCGGGCTTCGGCATGCCGTAGTTGCGTCGCACCCGTTCCTTGGTGTCACGGCCCTTCTGGTGGCCGAGCAGCATCACGGGCCGGCCGTCGAGCCGCGCGAGCCCACCGACGATCGCGTGATCGTCGGCATACATCCGGTCGCCATGCAGCTCCTGGAAATCCTCGAAGATCGACGCAGCGTAGTCGAGCGTGTAGGGCCGCTGCGGATGGCGCGCGAGCTGTGCCACCTGCCAGGCCGTCAGGTTCGAGAAGATGCTGGTCGTGAGCGCGCGACTCCTGGCTCGCAGCCGCGCAATTTCCTCGCCGACGTTGACCTCGTCGTCGGACGCGACGAACTTGAGCTCGTCGATTTTCGCCTCGAGTTCCGCGATCGGCTGCTCGAAATCCAGGAAGCTCAGTGGCATGGGCCGGCAGGATGCCGCAGGCGGGGGCGCCGGCGCAAATCAGCGTGCGGCGCAGCGCGGTCCGCCGCTCAGCCCGCGAAATAACTGGTGAACGCCGCGATGGTCTCCCGCACCGAGAAGAACAGCACGATCGCGACGATCGGCGGCGCCACGAAGCGCAGCACGGCGATGATCCGCGGCACCTGCCGGGCCCAGAACGGCGACGCGCCGGCGATCAGTTCCGCTTCGACCTCGCCACGGACCCGCCAGCCGGCCAGGATGGCCGTCGCCAGCGCGCCGGCCACGAGCAGCAGTTCGCCCGCGATCTTGTCCATCAGGCCGAGCGTGTCGGTGCTGAGCGCCGGCAGGATGCCGAGCGCCGTGATGACCGCGCCCGTGCCGATCGCAGCCTTGCGCCGCGCGACGCCGAACTCGTCCATCACCGAGGCCGTCACGACCTCGAGCAGGGAAATCGCGGAAGTGAGCGCCCCGACCGCGAGCGTCACGAAGAAGAACAGGCCGACGACCCGGCCCGCGCCGCCCATGGCCTCGAACGCGCTCGGCAGCGCTATGAACAGCGCGCCGACCGTGCTGGCCCCGACCGCGCCCTGCAGGCCGAGCGAATAGATCACCGGGAACACGATCAGACCCGCGACGAACGCCACGCCGAAGTCCGTGAACGCCACCACCGTGGCCGATTCCGGCAGGTTCTGGTCGCGACGCAGGTAGGACGCGAACGTCAGCATGGCGCCCATGCCGAGGCTCAGCGAAAAGAACGCCTGGGCCGCAGCGGCTCTCCAGACCGTCGGGTTCTTGAGCTCGTCGAGATCCGGTTTCAGGTAGACCGCATAGCCTTCCCCGGCGCCGTCGAGTGTCGTGGCCCAGACCGCGAGTCCGATCACGATCAGGAACAGCATCGGCATCAGGATCAGCGACGCGCGCTCGATGCCGCCCTTGACCCCACCGACCACGATCAGGATCGTGAGCACCATGAAGCCGATGTGGTACGCAACGGCATCGGCACCGGATGCGACGGCCCCGAAGTGCTCGCCGGCCGCGGCCGAGAAGCCGTGCAGCACCGCCTCGATCGCATAACGGATCGTCCAGCCGGCGATCACCGAGTAATAGGCCAGGATCATCAGCCCCGCGGCGACGAACACATAGCCCAGCTTCGCCCAGCCGGGCCCGCCGAGCCGGCGCAGGCTGCCGATCGGCGCAAGCTGACCGCGACGGCCGAGGCCGAACTCCGCCAGCATCAGCGGAATGCCGAGCAGCAGCGTCATGCAGACGTACAACAGCACGAACGCCGCGCCGCCGCCCTCCGATGCCTGGTAGGAGAAGCGCCACATGTTGCCGAGGCCGACGGCGCTGCCCGCGGCCGCCAGGATGAAACCGGCGCGCGTGCCGAACGCTTCTCTCGATCCCGATGTGGCCGCCATTGTTCCCCCTGTCCCGTTGATTTTGTCGTGCCAGGCCGCGCGCCACGCTAGCCGTCGATCCGCGGCGCGTACAGCAACTCGACGCCCTCGCGGCCGACCAGCCGCCCGAGGCGCTCGATCAGGTCCTGCGACGGGCGCACGCTCCACTCGTCGCCGAGCAGCACGTTGGCGCTGGCCCCTTCGCCAGCATAACGGATCGCGACCGCGCAGCGCCCGCCGCGAGCCGGAGCAAGGGCCTGCTCCAGCGCCGCGATCAGGCGCTGGCCCTCGCCATTGGTGGCCGCGGGCCAGCGCAGCACCAGCCGGCGCGCGTACTGCTCGCGCGCCTGGCCGATGTCGATGATGCGCTTCGCCGCGACCCGCCAGTCGTCGACGAAGTCGTCGAAGCGCAGGTTGCCCTCGACGATCAGGATCGCATCGCGTGCGATCAGCGAGCGGTACTGCTGGTAGAGCTCGTCGAACATCGTCACTTCGATGCGCCCGCTGCGGTCGTCGAGCACGAAGCTGGTGCGGTTGCCCCGCTTGCGGATCTCGAGCACGAGCCCGGCGACGGTCACGGCCTTGCCCGGGCCGCGCCAGCCGCCGTCGCCGCCGCCGACGGGTCTGGCGCCGCCCACGTCGGCAATCCGGCCGCTGACGATCGGCTTGAGCTCGCGCTCGTACTCGGTGATCGGATGTCCCGTCAGGTACAAGCCGAGCGTTTCGCGCTCGCCCGCGAGCCGCACGGCTTCGCTCCAGTCGGGCAGGGTCTCGCGCAGTTCCGTCGCCACTTCGGCAGCGACCGCCGGCGACGGCTCCGCGAGACCGAACAAGTCGTCCTGGCCCGCTGCAAGGGCGCGGGACTGTTGCTCGGCGGCCTGCATCGCACCGGGCAACTGGTGCATGTGCGTCGCTCGATTCGCGCCGAGCGAATCCATCGCGCCCGCGCGGATCAGGGCCTCGAGCACGCGCCGGTTGACGCGGTTCAGGTCGAGCCGGCGGCACAGGTCGCGAATGTCGCGGAACGGCCCCTGTGCCTCGCGCTCCGCGAGCATGTTCTCGACGGCCGCCTGGCCGACGCCCTTGATCGCGCCGAGCCCGTAGCGGATCGACTTCGGGCCCGACACGGTGAACATGAAGCGCGATGCGTTCACGTCGGGCGGCTCGACTGCGAGGCCCATCCGGTTGCATTCGTCGATCAGCGTGACGACCTTGTCGGTCTTGTCCATGTCCGACGACAGCACCGCAGCCATGAACGCCGCCGGGTAATGGGTCTTGAGCCACGCCGTCTGGTAGGACAGCACCGCATAGGCGGCCGAGTGCGACTTGTTGAAGCCGTACCCGGCGAACTTCTCCATCAGGTCGAAGATGTGCGCCGCCGTGGACTCGGCGACGCCGCGCGCCACCGCGCCGTCGACGAAGATGGAGCGCTGCTTCGCCATCTCCTCGGGTTTCTTCTTGCCCATCGCGCGGCGCAGCAGGTCGGCGCCGCCGAGCGTGTAGCCCGCCAGCACCTGCGCGATCTGCATGACCTGTTCCTGGTACAGGATCACGCCGTAGGTCGGGAACAGCACGGGCTTCAGGTCCGGGTGCAGGTAGTCGATCGGGCCCGTCGAGCGGCCGTGCTTGCGGGCGATGAAGTCCTCGACCATGCCCGATTGCAGCGGTCCCGGCCGGAACAGCGCCACGAGCGCCACGATGTCCTCGAAGCAGTCGGGCTGCAGCCGGCGGATCAGGTCCTTCATGCCGCGCGACTCGAGCTGGAACACCGCCGTGGTCTCGCAGCGCTTCAGCAGCGAATAGGTCTCGGGGTCCTCCATCGGCAGCAGTGCCATGTCGAGCGGGGGCTCGCCAGCGGCCGCGCGCGCGACGTTGATGTTGCGCACCGCCCAGTCGATGATCGTCAGCGTGCGCAGGCCCAGGAAGTCGAACTTGACGAGGCCGGCGGCCTCGACGTCGTCCTTGTCGAACTGCGTGACGACGCTGCCGCCGCCCTCTTCCCGGTAGAGCGGCGCGAAATCCGTGAGCACCGACGGCGCGATCACGACGCCGCCCGCGTGGGTGCCCGCGTTGCGCACCAGGCCCTCGAGCGACCGGGCGAGGTCGATCACCTCGCGCACTTCGTCCTCGGCCTTGTAGCGCTTGCGCAGCTCCTCTTCCTTCTCGAGCGCGTCGTCGAGCGTGATGCCGAGCTCGAACGGGATCAGCTTCGCGATGCTGTCGGCAAAGCCGTAGCTGTGGCCGAGCACGCGCGCGACGTCGCGGACCACCGCTTTCGCCGCCATCGTGCCGTAGGTGATGATCTGCGAGACGCGGTCCCGCCCGTAGCGCTCGGCGACGTAGTCGATGACCCGGTCGCGGCCTTCCATGCAGAAGTCCACGTCGAAATCCGGCATCGAGACGCGCTCTGGATTCAGGAACCGCTCGAACAGCAGGTCGTAGCGCAGCGGATCGAGATCGGTGATGCCCAGCGAGTACGCGACCAGCGAGCCCGCGCCGGAGCCGCGGCCCGGGCCCACCGGCACGCCGTTCTCGCGCGCCCAGCGGATGAAATCCGCGACGATCAGGAAGTAGCCTGCGAAACCCATCTGGCAGATCACGTCGAGCTCGCTGGCGAGCCGGGCCTCGTAGGGAGCGCGCTCAGGCGGGCCACCGGCGCCGATGACCGGCGCGCTCAGGCGGGCCTCGAACCCCGCGCGCGCCTCCGCGCGCAGGTGATCCTCGATGCTGCGGCCCGCGGGCACCGGGTAGGCCGGCAGGGACGGCTGGCCGAGCCGCACCTCGAGATTCAGCCGCCGCGCGATCTCGACGGAATTCTCGAGCGCCTCCGGCAGGTCGGCGAAGAGCTTCGCCATCTCCTCCGGGGACCGCAGGTACTGCTCCTCGCTGTAGCGGCGCGGACGCGCGGCATCGGCGAGCAGCACACCCTCCTGGATGCAGACCCGCGCCTCGTGCGACTCGAAGTCGTCGCGCGACACGAAGCGCACGTCGTTGGTCGCGACGACAGGCACGCCGCGCGCGACCGCGAGCCCGAGCTGTCCCGAGATGCACTCCTCGTCCCCGGGCCGCCCGGTGCGCTGCAGTTCGAGGTAATAGCGATCGCCGAACAGCGCGAGCCACGCGTCGAGCGCGCGTCCGGCCTCGTCCGTGCGCCCGGCGAGCAGCGCCCGGCCCACGTCGCCTTCACGAGCGCCCGACAGGGCGATGAGTCCGGCCGTCGTGTCGGCATCGAGCCAAGCGCGCTGCAAAGTCGGGCCGTGACGGCCCTGGCCTTCGAGATACGACCGGGTCACGAGCCGGGTGAGGTTGAGGTAGCCTCGCGCGTTCTGGCACAACAATACGAGGCGGCTCGGCTCGGCCCGCTCGCCTTCCTCGCGCACCAGCGCATCGACGCCCACCAGCGGCTTCAACCCGCGCGACTGCGCCGCCCGGTAGAACTTGACGAGGGCGAACAGGTTGCCCTGGTCGGTCACGGCCACGGCCGGCATGCCCATGCGCGCCACGGCATCCACCAGCCCCTCGCGGACGATCGCACCGTCGTCGCGCTCGCTGTCGATGCGGACGACGCCGTCGACCAGCGAATACTCCGTGTGCACGTGGAGGTGGACGAATCGGGTCATCGTGGCCGGGCTCAGCGTCGATCGCAGGATTGTACCGGCGCGTAGCTGCGCCGGTGCACCGGCGAAGGCCCGAGGCGTTGCAGGGCCGCGACGTGAGCCGCCGTCGGATAACCCTTATGGTCTGCGAAGCCGTATCCCGGGTAACGGAGGTCGAGTTCGCGCATCCAGGCGTCCCGCGCAGTCTTGGCCAGGATCGACGCGGCGCTGACGCTCGCCACGGTGGCATCGGCGCGGACCACCGCCTCGACCGTGCACTCGAACGCGAGCCCCTGCAGGCTGGGACAGCGGTTGCCGTCGACGATCACGTGTGCCGGCACGGAGCGCAGCGCGGCCAGCGCGCGGCGCATCGCCAGGAACGTGGCCTGCAGCACGTTGAACTCGTCGACCTCCGCAGCGTCCGCCCAGCCGAGGCCCCAGGCCAGGCTGCTGGCGCGGATCTCGAGCGCGAGGGCCTCGCGCCGTGCGGGCGAGAGCCGCTTGGAATCGTCCAGCCCGGCGATTGGCCGGGCGTCGTCGAGAATCACCGCAGCGGCGGCCACCGGTCCCGCGAGCGGCCCCCGGCCGGCCTCGTCCACGCCCGCCGTGAGCCCGGGGCGTCGCCAGTCGAGCGCGGCCTGCCGCGGGGCGGACCGCCTCATCGGACGGACCGCCGCCCCGCCACGAGCTCCAGCACGGCGTCGGCCGCCCGTTGGCTCGCGTCGCAACGCAGCATCCGGTGGATACGACCGTACTCGTCGATCAATGCCGCGCGGTCGGGCCGGTCGAGCTGCTCGAGCACCGCCGGTCCGAGCACCTCGGGTCGCACCTGCTCCTGGAAGAATTCGGGCACCAGCGGCCGGCCCGCCAGCAGGTTCGGATGCGAGAAGAACTGCGTCTTGACGAGCTTCATCTCGCGCAGCAACCAGCTGGTCAGCGGCGCGAGGCGATACGCCACGACCATCGGGCGCTTCAGCAGCGCGGTCTCGAGCGTGGCCGTGCCGGACGCCACCAGCACCGCGTCGCTGGCGGCAATCGCCTCGTGCGCGCGACCATCGACCAGGTGGACCTCCGCAAGCGGCGCATGCTCGTGCAAGTCGCGCTCGAAGCGCTCGCGCGCACCCGCATTGGCCATGGGAGCGACGAACCTCAGCGACGGACGTCGCGCCTGCAGCCAGGCCAGCGTCGCGGCAAACGGCGGGCCGAGCTTGGTGACTTCCCCGGCCCGGCTGCCGGGCAGCACGGCGACGACTTCACCCACCTCGGGCAGCCCGAGTGCGGCCCGCGCGGCACGACCGTCAATCTCGAACGGGATACGATCGGCGAGCGGGTGGCCGACGAATACGGCGCGCACGGAATGCGCAGCGTAGAAGGCCGGCTCGAACGGCAGCACGCACAGCACGAGGTCGACCGACTGCCCGATCGTTCGCACCCGCCCCTGGCGCCACGCCCAGACCTGCGGGCTGACGTACTGCACGGTGGGGATCCCGCGGCGCTTCAGCGCTGCTGCCACGCGCAGGTTGAATTCCGGGGAATCGATGCCGACGTAGGCATCGGGCGCGGTGGCGGCGAACCGCTCGCAGCAGTTCCCGCCGCAGCCGCAGCAACCGTGGCAGGTGCCGCACGATCTCGGCGAGCCCCATCACTGCCAGTTCGTCCGCCGAGAACCAGGCTTCGCAGCCGGCCTCGGCCATGCGCGGACCGGCGATGCCGAAGAATCGCGAGTTCGGCGCACGTTCCGCCAGCGCCTCGATCAGCGGCCCGCCGAGGTTGTCGCCGGAGGCCTCGCCGGCCACCAGGCCGAACGCGGGGCCGATCGCGGCGCTCAACGCACGATGCTGCGCGTCGACCGCGGCAGGAACTCGACGATCGGCTGCAGCTCCGGCTGCTCCTCGGCCAGCGCACCGACCTGTGCGGTCGCATCGGCCAGCTTGAGGCCGGAGCGATACAGCACACGGAACGCATTGCGGATGTTGCGGATCTGCTCCGGCGAGTAGCCGCGTCGCTTGAGTCCCTCGGCGTTGACGCTGTGCGCCGCCGCCGGCTGGCCCACCGCCATCACGAACGGCGGCACGTCGCGGGTCACCGCGGCGTTGTTGGCGATGAACGCGTGCGCGCCCACCTTGCAGAACTGGTGGATCGCCGACAGGCCGCCCATGATCACCCAGTCGCCGAGGTGCACGTGGCCGCCGAGCGTGGCGTTGTTCGCGAGCACGCACTGGTTGCCGATCCGGCAGTCGTGCGCGACGTGGACGTAGGCCATGAACAGGTTGTCGTCGCCGATGGCCGTGACGCCTTCGTCCTGGACCGTGCCCCGATTCAGGGTCACGCACTCGCGGATCACGTTGCGGTCGCCGATCTCGAGGCGCGTCGCTTCGCCCTGGTACTTCTTGTCCTGCGGCGCGGAACCGACCGACGCGAACTGGAAGATGCGATTGCCGGCGCCGATCCGGGTCGGTCCCTGCACGACGGCGTGCGGCCCGACGATCGTGCCGGCCCCGATCACGACGCCCGCCCCGATCACCGCGTAGGCACCCACTTCGACACCGTCCGCCAACTCCGCGTCCGGCGCGACCGAGGCCGTGGGGTGAATGATCGTCGTCATCGCAGTCTCCCGTGGGGCGCCGCCAACGGGCCTCAGCCCGGCATCACCATCATCTCTGCCGACGCAGACCTCGGCACCGTCGACCTCGGCCACCGTCGCATATTTCCAGATCGTGCGGATGCGCCGCTCGAGCGTCGCCTTGAGCACCAGCTGGTCGCCCGGCACGACCGGACGTCGGAAACGCGCCTTGTCGATGCCGGCGAAGTAGAACCGAACGTTCTCGTCCGGGTAGATGCCCGCGGTGACGAAAGTCAGGATGCCCGCGGTCTGCGCCAGTGCCTCGAGCACCATGACGCCGGGCATCACCGGGCGGCCCGGAAAATGTCCCGCGAAAAACTCCTCGTTGGCGGTCACGTTCTTGATCGCCGTGATGCGCTCGGCCGCCACGCACTCGAGGACGCGGTCGACGAGCAGGAAGGGATAGCGGTGCGGCAGCCGCCGCATCACCTCGTCGATGCCGAAGCCGCCGTTGTCAGTCATCGTCTGCCTCCTGCTCCGGCGCGTCGCCGGCGCCTTCGAGCCGCCGCACCCGTTTCGCGAGCTCGTCGAGTTTCTGGAAACGCGCGGCATTGCGGCGGAATCGCTTCGCCTCGTCCGCCGCGAGCGCGCTCGAGTAGATGCCGGGCTGGCGAATCGAACTGCTGATCATCGTGCGCCCGGTGACCAGCACGTCGTCGCAGATCTCGAGGTGACCGACGACCCCGACCATGCCGCCCAGCATGCAGCGACGGCCGATCACCGCACTGCCCGAGATGCCGACGCAGCCGGCGATGACCGTGTGCTCGCCGATGCGGACGTTGTGGCCGATCTGCACCTGGTTGTCGATCTTGACGCCGTCGGCGATCACCGTGTCGCCGATCGCGCCGCGATCGATCGTGGAGTTGGCGCCCACCTCGACGTCGTCGCCGATCACGACCGCGCCGATCTGGGGAACCTTGACGTAGGCGCCGGCGTCGGGCGCATGGCCGAACCCGTCGCCGCCGACCACCGCTCCCGGGTGCAGCGTGCAGCGCTGGCCGATGCGGACGCCCTTGCAGATCGTCACGCGGGCGACCAGTCGGCTCGAATCGCCGACACGGGCCCCCGCCATCACGATCGAGCCCGGCCCGATGAACGCGCCCCGTCCAATCTCGGCACCGCTGCGCGACGTAGGCGTGCGCGCCGACCCACGCCGTGGCGTCGACCGATGCGCCGGGCTCGACGACCGCGCTGGGATGGCGGCCCGGCTCGAAGACGGGTTCGGGATGCAGCAACTGCGCAATGCGCGCGTAGGTCGCGTACGGGTTCGACGTGGCGAGTGCAGCCACCGGGCACTCGTCCGCCAGGGCAGGCTCGATCACGACCGCGGTCGCGCGCGTCTGCGCCAGGTAACGCCGATAGCGACGATTCGCGAGGAAAGCGATCGTGCCCGGGCCGGCCTCCTGCAGCGAGGCCACCCGCTCGACCAGCGCGTCCGGATCGCCCCGGAGCTTGCAGCCGAAGCGAACGGCCAGTTCGGCGAGCCGGACCGGCATGATCGCCTCGCGTCCGCCCGGCCTCAGGGCTTCGCGGGCGCCGCGCCCTTGCGCGACTGCAGCGCCGCGAGCACCTGGGCGGTGATGTCCACCGCCGGGCTCGCATAGAGCGCATCCGCCACGACGACGTCGAGGCCGGCGCCCTTGGCGTAGGTCTGCACTTCCTGGAGCACGGTGCGCTGCAACTGCCCGAGCGCCTCGTTGCGCCGGACGTTGAGGTCCTCGAGGAATTCGTTCTGCTTGCGGGCCAGCTCGCGCTGGCCGTCACGCAGCGTCTTCTCCGCGTTGCGGCGCTCGGCCTCGGCCATCACCGCGCCGTCCTTCTGCAGCTTTTCCTCGCGCGTCTTGAGGTCCTTCTGCTGGTTCTCCAGGTCGCGCCGTCGCGCGGCGAACTCGGTTTCGAGCGCCTGCGACGCGGCCTGCGCCTGCGGCGCCTCCTGCAGCAGGCGGGCGACGTTGACGACGCCGATCTTGGCCTGCGCCTGGGCCGCGCCGAGCGGCAGTGCGCTGGCGGCGAGCGTCACGAGGGCCAGAGTCAAGGTCTTGATGCGCATAAGGGACTGATACCTCAGAAAGCCTGTCCGATGGAGAATTGGAATCCTTCCGTCTCGTCGCCGTACTCGACCCCCGAGCTCTTCTCGTCGTTGAGCGGCACGGCGTAGCTGAAACGGAACACGCCGAGCGGGGCGAGCCACTGCACCGCGACGCCGGTCGAGTACTTGATGTCATCCAGGGAGAAATCATAATCCACGGGGGTCACGCCGTCGCGGCCGACGAAGGTGACGCTGTCCGTCGAGAAAACGTTGCCGGCGTCGAAAAAGACGCTGAAGCGAGCGCTGTTGCGCCACTTGTCGGGCATCGGCAGCAGCAGCTCGAACTGGTTCGTGACCTTCAGGTTGCCGCCGTAGGGGTTGCCGAACGAGTCCTTCGGACCGAGCCGGCTCTCGCGGAAGCCACGCACGCTCTCCGGGCCGCCGCCGAAGAAGCGCCGGTACGGCGGGATCGACGTCGTATCGCCGATGTCGAAGCCGTAGCCGAGCTCGAAGCTGTTCAGCACCGTGAACCACTTCGACAGCGGCAGGAACTGCAGGTAGTCGTAGTTGACCGTGTAGAACTCGACGTCGCTGCCCGGCAGCGTGTAGCTCAGGTTCAGGCGGTGGCGCGCGCCGCGGTCGGCGAAGATGCCGCGGTTGCGCGAATCGAAACCCCAGCCGAGCGTCAGCGAGAACGTGTCGAACTCGGTGCCGTAGAACTCGGTCGAGATCGGCGGCACGCCGAACGAGACGCGCTCGGTGTAGGTGTTGCCGTTGTTGCGCACCCACTCCACGGCCTCGCGCGAGCTGCCGTTCGGGTCGGTGACGAGGTCGGAGCGCTGGACCGCGAGGCCCGCCCGCACCGACTGGAACTCCGAGATCGGCCAGCCGTAGTCGGCGGCCAGCGTGCCGGTTTCGGTCTCGAAGTCCGAGGAGGCGCTGGTGAACTGGTTGATGCTGCGCCAGGTGGCCGACAGCGTCCGCGAAACGCCGTCCACCGTCCGATAGGGATCGGTGTGCGAGACGCTGAAGACCTTGCTGTACTGGCCGGCGTTGATCTCGGCCGCGACGCGGTTGCCGGTGCCGAGGAAGTTGCTGTGCACGAAGCTGCCGTTCAGCAGCACGGACTGCGACTCGGAGTAGCCGATGCCGCCGCTGAACTGTCCCGGCAGGCCTTCCTTGACGTTGAAGTCCACGTCGACCAGATCGGGCGAGCCCGGGACCGGCGTGGTCTCGACCTCGACGCTCTCGATGAACGGCAGGCGCTGCAGGCGCAGCTTCGAGCGCTCGACGGCGGCGTTCGACAGGTAGCCACCCTCCATCTGGCGCATCTCGCGACGCAGCACGTCGTCGTTGATGCCCGTGGACCCGCTGAAGTTGATGCGTCGCACGTACGCGCGCTGGCCGGGATCGACCAGGAACGTGATGCCGATTTCCTTCGTTTCGGGATCGAGCTGCGGCACGGGATCGATCTTCGCGAACGCGTAGCCGTCCTGGCCCAGCCGGAAGGCCATCAGCTCGGTCGTGGCGGTCAACATCCGCTGCGAGAACACGTCGCCACGCCGGACCTGCACCAGCGCCAGCAGTTCCGCCTCGGGCACGACGAGGTTGCCCGCGATCTTGACGTCCGAGATGCGGAAGACCTCGCCCTCCTTGACGTTGACCGTGATGAACATGTCCTCGCGGTCCGGCGCGATCGCCACCTGCGTGGAGTCGATCTCGAAATTCGCGTAGCCGCGGTCCAGGTACCACGAGCGCAGTTTCTCGAGGTCGCCGGAGAGCTCCTCGCGGGAGTAGCGGTCGTCCTGCCGGTACCACGACAGCCAGTTCGGCGTGCGCAGCTTGAGGATGTCGAGCAGCTCGTCGTCGTCGAACGCCTCGTTGCCGACGACGTTGATCTGGCGGATCCGCGAACGCTTGCCTTCGACGATGTCGATCGCGATCCGGACGCGATTGTCCTCGAGCTCGTCGACGCGGGTGTCGACCCGCACGCCGTACTTGCCGCGCGAGTAGTACTGGTCCGTCAGGAAGCGCTCGACCTCGTCGAGCGTCGACTGGTTGAAGGTCTTGCCCCGCGCGAGCCCGACGTTGCGCAGCGACTTCTCGAGGTCCTCGGTCTTGATGTCCTTGTTGCCTTCGATCGTGAAGCTCTCGATCGACGGACGCTCGAGCACCACGATGATCAGCGTGCCGCCGTCCCGGCGCAGCTCGACGTCGCGGAAGAAGCCCGTTGCGTAGATCGCGCGCAGCGCCTCGTCGATCCGGCGCTGGTCGAGGCGGTCGCCGATGTTGACCGGCAGGTAGTTGAAGACCGTGCCCTCGCTGATGCGCTGCAGGCCCTCGATGCGGATGTCGCCGACCGTGAAGGCCCCGGAGTCGCTCTGCGCAAGCACCGCGGGTACGGCGAGCAGGGCCGGAATCGCGGCCATGAACTTCAATCGCATGGGGCGGCTCAGCTGAACAACCGCGAAAGGTCGTTATAGAAGGCGAAACTCATGAGCACGAGCAGCAGCAGGATGCCGATCTGCTGGCCCACGGCCTGGGTGCGCTCCGAGAGCGGGCTGCCCTTGGCGAGTTCCGCGAGCTGGTAGACGATCTGGCCGCCGTCGAGGATCGGGATGGGCAGTAGGTTCAGCACGAACAGGCTCACGCTCACGATGGCGAGGAACGACAGGAACGCAAGTATGCCCTGTCGCGCGGAGAAACCGGCGTATTCCGCGATGTTGATCGGGCCGCTCAGGTTCTTGACGGAGACGTCGCCGGTGGCGACGTTCCAGAGCATCCGCACGGTCAGCACGGACATGTCCCAGGTCTTGTCGGTCGCGCGTACCAGCGCGCCGAACGGGCCGTGGCGTTCCCGCGTCCGCATTTCCTCGGGCAGCGCGCCCGGCGGCGCAGGCTGCACGCCGATGCGGCCGACCAGCCGCTCGCCCTCGCGCTGGGACTCGACGTCGACCGGGATCGAGAGCGCGCGCCCTGCCGTTCGATCGTGAATGCGAGCCGCGCACCCGGCTTCGGTTGCACCTCGGCCACCAGGCCGGCGAAGTCGCTGACCGGCTGGCCGTCGACCGCGACGATTGCGTCACCCTCGCGCAGCCCGGCGCGCTCGGCCGGACTGCCGGGCACGATCTTGCCGACGACGGCCGGCACGAGTGGATACCAGAAATCGAACCCGAGCCCCGGCAGCAGCGCCCCCGGCTCGGTCAGCGCGCGCCGGTCGCCCTCGACCCGCAGCGCCGCGCTGCGCAGGTCGCCGCCCGCGTCGCGCAGTTGCAGTTCGATCGATCCGCCATTCATCAGCTCGTCGAGCACCGCAAGCACCGCCGCCTCGCGGGTGCCGGTCTCGCGCTGCCCGACCGCGACGATCTCGTCGCCCGCCCGCAGCCCCGCCTGCGCGGCCGGCGAATCGGCCGTGACTTCGCCCAGCACGGGCTTCAAGGCCGGCACGCCCGCGACGAACAGCACCCAGTAGGCGAGCACGGCAAACAGGAAGTTCGCGAACGGACCGGCGAGCAGGACCAGGATCCGGGCCCAGACCGGCTTGCGGTTGTAGGCCTCGGCGAGCTGCGCGGGCTCGATCGGGCCTTCGCGTTCGTCGAGCAGCTTGACGTAGCCGCCGAGCGGAATGGCCGACACCGCGTACTCGGTGCCGTCGGCGCCGCGGCGTGACCAGAGCGGCTTGCCGAAGCCGATCGAGAAGCGCAGCACGCGAATCCCGAGGCGCCGGGCCATCCAGAAATGGCCGTACTCGTGGACGGCGACCAGCACGCCGATCGCCACGAGAAACGCCAGCACATAGCTCAATATGGTCATTCCCCTGCCCTGGCCGTGTTAAGCCAGCGTAGCTTCCGCCAATTCACGCGCCCAGCGATCCGCTTCGAGCACCGTCTCGAGCGAGTCCGCCGCCCGGATCACGTGGCGCCCGAGTACCGTCTCGATCAGCCGCGGGATCCCCAGGAACCCGAGCCTGCCGCCCAGGAACGCCCCGACGGCGATCTCGTTCGCCGCGTTCAAGACCGCCGGGGCGGTGCCGCCCGCCTCCGCCGCGTCGCGCGCAAGCTTCAGCGCCGGAAAGCGCCCGGTGTCCGGCGCCTCGAAATCGAGCCTCGCCGCGGCGACGATATCCAGGATTGTACACCGGAGCCGATCCGCTCCGGCCAACCGAGCGCGTGCGCGATCGGCGTGCGCATGTCCGGGTTGCCCAGCTGGGCCAGGATCGACCCGTCCACGTACTCCACCATCGAGTGAACGATGCTCTGTGGATGTACGACCACCTCGACCTGGCGGGGTTCCATGCCGAACAGCAGGCAGGCCTCGATCAGCTCGAGTCCCTTGTTCATCAGCGTCGCCGAGTCGACCGAAATCTTGCGGCCCATGCGCCAGCGCGGGTGGGCACACGCTTCGTCGGGGGTCACGCTGGCCATGCGTTCGACCGGCATGCGCAGGAACGGGCCACCCGAGGCCGTGAGCAGCACCCGGTTGACGCCGCGGGCCGCGCGACCCGTATCGGCGCCGGGCGGCATGCACTGGAAGATCGCGTTGTGCTCGCTGTCGATCGGCACCAGCTGCGCTGCACCGGCTCGCGCAGCCTCGACCAGCAACGGACCGGCAACCACCAGCGATTCCTTGTTGGCCAGCAGCACGCGCTTGCCGGCGCGAGCCGCAGCCAGCGTGGACGGCAGGCCGGCCGCTCCGACGATCGCCGCCATCACCGCGTCCACGTCCGGGCTCGACGCGCATTGCGCCAATGCCGCGGCGCCGCAACGGACCTCGGTCGCGGAACCTGCAGCGCGCAGGGCGGCCGCGAGACGCTCGGCCGATGCAGGCGATTCCAGCACGGCGATGGCCGGTTGATGGCGCAGGCACTGCTCGATCAAGCCGGCGTCGTTCGAGCGCGCCGCGAGGACCGCGATCGAAAAGCGGTCGGGGTGGCGCGCGAGCACGTCGAGCGTGCTGACCCCGATGCTGCCCGTGCTGCCGAGCACGGCCACGCGCATCATGCAGCCACCCCGAGCGCGAGCAGGCCGAGCAGGAAGACCGGTCCCGCCGCGGTCAGGCTGTCGACCCGGTCGAGCACCCCGCCGTGGCCCGGCAGCAGCGCGCCGCTGTCCTTGAGGCCGGCCCGCCGCTTGAACATGCTCTCCGCGAGATCCCCGACGACCGAGACGAGGGCGACGACGGCGCAAACCGCCAACCAGGGCAGCAGCGGCTGGCCGAACAGCACCGCGCCCACACCCGCCGCCAGCATCGCTGCGAGCATCCCGGCGGCAAAGCCTTCCCACGTCTTGCCCGGGCTCACCCGCGGCGCAAGCTTGCGTCGTCCGAGGGCCCGCCCGCCGAAATAGGCGCCGACGTCGGCTGCAGCGATCAGGACCAGCAGGAAAAGCATCAGGACCTGGCCCTCCGCATCGATCCCCACCAGGCGCGTGATGCCGATCGCCGCGGGCACCAGCACGGCGAACCCCGCCAGCGCGGCCGCGCGCGGCCCGCCCCGGGCCGGGGCCACCGCAAGCCAGACGAGCGCCGCGACCCACCAGGCCGCGGTCGCCAACAGGAAGGCGACCAGCGCCGGAGTGGAACTCGTCAGGCGCCAGGCGGCCGCGACGGCAAGACCGATCGCCACGACGTAGCCGAAACGCGCCGGCGGAGCGGCGAGTCCGGCAAGACCCGCCCATTCCCAGGCGCCGGTGGCAACCACGATCAGCACCACCGCCACGGTCACGGCCGGCGGCAGCAGCAGCAGGATGGCGATCACCAGGCCCGCGAGCAGCAGTCCGGTCACGACCCGCTCGCGCAGGCCGCTAGACACTCGACACCTGGCTCGCCGTCAGGCCGAAGCGGCGCTGCCGGCCTGCGAAATAGTGGAACGCACGCTCGAGTTCCTCGTCGTCGAAGTCGGGCCACAGCGTGCCGCAGAAATAGAGTTCGGTGTACGCCAGGTGCCAGAGCAGGAAATTGCTGATGCGCTGCTCGCCGCCGGTACGGATGAAGAGGTCCGGATCGGGCGCGTCACCGAGTTGCAGCTCCCGGGCAAAGGCCGACTCGTCGATGCCGGCCGGCTGGATCTCCCCCGCCACCGCGCGCTCGGCGAGGCGCCTCGCGGCGCGCGCGATGTCCCAGCGACCGCCATAGGAAAGCGCCACGTAGAGCGTCATGTTCGGCCCGGCCGCGGTGCGCGCCTCGGCAGCCGCGATGCGGTCGAGCAGGTGGGGCTTCAATGGCGTCACGTCGCCGATGAACCGCAGGCGGATGCCGTGTTCGGCCAGGTTCTCGACCTCGCCGTCCATCGCTTCGATGAAGAGCTCCATCAGGCGAGCGACTTCCTCGTCGGGACGGCCCCAGTTCTCGCTCGAGAACGCGAACAGCGTCAGTGCCTCGACGCCACGGCGCGCGCAGCCCTCGACCGTCGCCCGGACAGCCTTGACGCCGGCGCGATGCCCGAGGTGACGCGGCATCGCCCGCCGTGCGGCCCAGCGACCGTTGCCGTCCATGATGACGGCGACGTGACGCGGAGTGCCCGGCGCGCGCGATTGGGGTTGCGCCACGGCTCAGACCTGCATCAGTTCCTTTTCCTTCTCGGCGATCACCAGATCGACCTCGCCCACGTACTTGTCCGTGAGCTTCTGCACCTCGTCCTGGGCACGGTGGTCGTCGTCCTCGGAGACCAGCTTCTCCTTGAGCATTTCCTTGAGCTCGTGCATGACGTCGCGGCGGACGTTGCGGATCGCGACGCGGGCGTTCTCGCCTTCATGGCGCACGACCTTGCTCAGGTCGCGGCGACGCTCCTCGGTGAGCGCGGGCAGCGGCACGCGGATCACCGATCCCGCCGTCGCCGGGTTCAGGCCGAGATCCGACTTCATGATCGCCTTCTCGATGACCGGCACCATCTGCTTTTCCCACGGCACGACCGTCAGCGTGCGGGAGTCCTCGACTGCGACGTTCGCGACCTGCTGCAACGGCACTTCGCTGCCGTAATAATCGACGCGCAGGTGCTCGAGCAGGTTGGTGCTTGCGCGGCCCGTGCGCAGTTTCTTCAGCTCGTTCTTCAGCGCCGCGACGCACTTGCCCATGCGTTCGGCCGCGTCTTTCTTGATGTCCTCGATCATGAGCGGTCTCCGTGGGCGGCAGCCGCGCCGCCTCAGTTGGTCACGAGTGTGCCGACTTCCTCGCCGCGCGCCACGCGGACCAGCGCGCCCGGCTCGTTCAGGTTGATGACCCTGAGCGGCAGGCGGTGGTCGCGGCAGAGCACGATGGCCGTCGCGTCCATCACGTTCAGGCGCTGGTCGAGCACCTGGTCGTAGGTCAGCCGATCGTAGCGGCGGGCGCCTGGATTCAGCATCGGATCGGAGTCGTAGACCCCGTCCACCTTGGTGGCCTTGACCAGCAGGTCCGCCTCGATCTCGATCGCTCGCAGGCTGGCGGCGGAGTCGGTCGTGAAGAACGGGCTGCCGGTGCCGGCGGCGAAGATCGTCACGCGTCCCTTCTCGAGGTGGCGCACCGCCCGGCGGCGGATGTAGTCCTCGCAGACCTCGTTGATGCGGATCGCAGACATGACCCGCACGAACACACCCGCGGCCTCGAGCGCATCCTGCAACGCGAGCGAATTCATCACCGTGGCGAGCATGCCCATCTGGTCGGCGGTGACCCGGTCCATGCCGGCGCGCGCGAGGCCCGCGCCGCGGAACAGGTTGCCGCCACCGATCACGACGGCGACCTCGGTGCCGTACTCACGCATGGCGCGCAGTTCGCCGGCCAGGCGCTTGATGAACAGGGGATCGATGCCGTAGTCGGCCTCGCCCATCAGGGCCTCGCCCGAGAGCTTGACCAGGATGCGTCGGTATGCGGGCTTGCCGTCTTCGGGTGGGGCCATCGGGTACGTCGCCTCTTGACGGGTGCCATTATAAGGAACCCCGCCGGGGCGGGGTTCCATTGAGTGTCGCAGCGTCCTGCAGTCGTTCAGCCGCCCCGCACCGCTGCCATCACCTCGGCCGCGAAGTTCTCCTGCTTCTTCTCGATGCCGGCGCCGACCTCGTAGCGCACGTAACCGTGCACCTTGGCGCCCGACTTCGCGAGCAGCTTCTCGACCGTCACTTCAGGATCGCGGACGAACGGCTGCCCGAGCAGCGTGATTTCGCCGAGCGACTTGCGCAGCCGCCCCTCGACCATCTTGGCGATGATTTCCCGCGGCTTCTTGCCCTGCGCCTCGGCCTCGGCCTTCGCCATCTCGATTTCGCGCTCCTTGGCGAGGAAATCGGCCGGCACTTGGTCGACGGACAGGTACTGCGGATTGATGGCCGCCACGTGCATCGCGAGGTCGCGGCCGAGCGTCTCGTCGCCACCCTCGAGCAGCACCAGCGTGCCGATGCGGCTGCCGTGCAGGTAGCTCGCGAGGTGGCCTGCCGTGGTCACGATCTCGAACCTGCGCACGCCGATGTTTTCGCCGATCCGCGCGATCAACGCCCGGCGCGTCTCCTCGACGGTCTGGCCCGTGGGCAGCTGCGTCGCGAGCAGCGCCTCGAGGTCCGCCGGACGCGCGGCCAGCGCCGCCTTCGCCACGTCGGCGGCGAACGACTGGAAGTCCTTCTCGCGGGCGACGAAATCGGTCTCCGAATTCACTTCGACGATCGCGGCCGAGCGGCCGTCGGCGCCGCGCTCGATCGCGATCACGCCCTCGGCGGCGACGCGGCCCGCCTTCTTGTCGGCCTTGGCGAGGCCCGACTTGCGCATGGCCTCGGCAGCGGCCTCGAGATCGCCATTGGCTTCGACGAGCGCCTTCTTGCACTCCATCATGCCGGCGCCGGTGCGCTCACGCAGGGCTTTGACGGCTTCAGCGGTGACCGCCATGCTCATTCTCCCTCGCCCGCGGCGGCCTCGGCGGCGGCCGGCGCAGCAGCCTGCGGCACAGCAGCCGCAGCGGGAGCTGCCTTGCGGGCAGCCTCACGGCGCGCCATGAACGCCTCCGGACTCTCCTCCGGGTCGGCTTCCGCGAGCTCTGCGGCCGCAGCCTCGGGGGCGACGTCCAACTCGGCGGCCGTCTTGCGGCGGGCCGGGGTCTTCTTCCGGGCCGGGACGGCCCGACGCTTCTGGCCGGCGCCCTTCGGGCGCGGCTTGCCTTCCTCGTCGAGCTCGACGAACTCGTCCTCGCCGACCGGCACGTCCGGCAACGTGGCGCGACCCTCGATCACCGCGTCGGCGATGCCGCCGGCATAGAGCTCGATGGCGCGCATCGCGTCGTCGTTGCCCGGAATCACGTAGCTGATGCCGTCCGGCGAGCAGTTGGTATCCACGATCGCGACGACCGGGATGCCCAGCTTCTGCGCTTCGTGGATCGCGATCTTCTCGTGGCCCACGTCGACGACGAACAGCACGTCCGGCAGGCCGTCCATCTCGCGGATGCCGCCAAGGCTGCGGTCGAGCTTCTCGCGCTCGCGGCGCATCATCATCGCCTCACGCTTGCTGCGCTGGTCGAGCAGGCCGTTCGCAGCCATCTCGTCGATCTCCGCGAGGCGGCGGATGGACTGGCGGATGGTCTTGAAATTGGTGAGCATGCCGCCGAGCCAGCGGTGGCTCACGTAGGGCATGCCGCAGCGGGTCGCCTCGCGGGCGACGGCCTCGCGCGCCGAGCGCTTGGTGCCGACGAACAGCACGCGGCCACCGTCGGCGACGAGATTCTTCACGAAGCCGGCCGCCTCGAGGTAGAGGGGCAGCGACTTCTCGAGGTTGATGATGTGGATCCGGTTACGCTCGCCGAAGATGTAGGGGGCCATCTTCGGGTTCCAGAAGCGGGTTTGGTGTCCGAAGTGAACACCCGCTTCCAGCATCTGCCGCATGGACATGCTGGTCATCGAAAGTCTCCTTGTCGGGTTTGGCCTCCACGCACCCCATGCGGCAACCCGCCAGACCCAGTGGTTTGGCGGGCACCCAGCCACATGTGCCGGTGCGTGTGCGGATTTGGTTGTGAAAAAAGGCCGCGCTTTATACCATAAGTTTCCGTTTCTTCAAATACTTGCACCCTCCCGGCCGCCGAGGAGGACTGGACGCGCCCACCACCATGCAGCAACCCGAGCCGGCTTCGACCCCCTGGCGCTCCGACAGCGCCGGCAACGTGACGGTGAAGTCCGCCGCGGAACAGGACGCCATGCGAATCGCGGGCCGCCTGGCCGCCGAGGTACTCGACATGATCGGCGAGTACGTGGTCCCCGGCGTTTCGACCGAGGAACTCGACCGCATCTGCCACGACTACATCGTCGAGCGCCAGCAGGCCATCCCGGCGCCACTCGGCTATCGCGGCTTTCCGAAGTCGATCTGCACCTCGGTCAACCACGTCGTCTGCCACGGCATCCCCGGCGATCGCCGCCTCAAGCAGGGCGACGTCGTGAACATCGACGTCACCGTGATCAAGGACGGGTTCCACGGCGACTCGAGCCGCATGTATGCCGTGGGGCGCATTCCGCCGCACGTGCAGCGACTGGTGGACGTCACCTACCAGGCGATGTGGCTCGGCATCCGCACCGTGCGTCCGGGCGCGCGCCTGGGCGACATCGGTGCTGCGATCCAGCAGTTCGTCGAGGGCAATCACTACACCGTGGTGCGCGAGTACTGCGGCCACGGCATCGGGCGCGGCTTCCACGAAGACCCGCAGGTACTGCACTACGGCACGGCCGGCACGGGGCTGGTGCTCTCCGCCGGCATGACGTTCACGATCGAGCCCATGGTCAACGCCGGACGGCGCGACGTGCGCCTGCTGCCCGACGGCTGGACGGTCATCACCCGCGATCACTCGCTGTCGGCGCAATGGGAGCACACGATCCTCGTGACGCGCGACGGCTTCGAGGTGCTGACGCTCGGTGCCCGGGAACGCCCGCCGGCCTGAGCCGCGCATGGCCGCAACTCCCGCCGAAGAGTTCGAGACCGCCGCCGGCCGCGTGCCGCTGCCGTCGTGGCCGTTCCTCGAGACGCTGCCCGCGGCATTGCAGGCGGGCACCGATCCGGTGGCCGGGTTTCGCGCAGCGCTGGCCGCGGGCCACGATGCCCTGAAGCAGCGGCTCGAGGACGACGAGCCGATCGAGGCCTTGGTCCGCGACCGTGCGCGCATGGTCGACGTCGTGCTGCGACAAGCCTGGGCGCTGCACGCGGGACCCGGCGAAAAGGACGTCGCGCTGATCGCCGTGGGTGGCTTTGGGCGCGGCGAGCTGCATCCCTGCTCCGACATCGACGTGCTGATCCTGCTGCCGAAGAGCGAGATGGCGGGCGACCATGAGGGCATCGAGCGCTTCCTCGCGTTCCTGTGGGACATCGGTCTCGAGGTCGGGCACAGCGTGCGCACGATCGACGACTGCCAGCGCGAGAGCGCCGCGGACGTCAGCGTCGCCACCACGCTGATCGAGGCACGGCTCCTGTCGGGGCCGGACTACCTTTTCCAGGCGATGCGTCGCGCGCTCGCTCAGGACAGCGTCTGGTCGTCACAGGCCTTCTTCGAGGCGAAGGTGGCGGAGCAGCAGGCGCGGCACCACCGCCACCACGACACCGCGTACAACCTCGAGCCGAACGTAAAGACGAGCCCAGGGGGCCTGCGCGACATCCAGACCATCGGCTGGGTCGCGAAACGGCACTTCGGCGCCGAGACCTTCGACGAGCTGGTCGAGCACGGGTTCCTCACCGCGGCGGAGCTGCGCAAGCTGCGCACCGCGCAGGCGTTCCTGTGGAAAGTCCGTTTCGCGCTGCACGTGATCACCGGGCGGCGCGAGGACCGGCTGCTGTTCGACCACCAGATCCGGCTCGCGCGGATGTTCGGCTACGAGGACGCCACCTACACGCTGGCGGTCGAGCAGTTCATGCAGCGCTACTACCGCACGGCCATGGACGTGAGCCTGCTGAACGAGATGTTGCTGCAGCTGTTTCGCGAGGCGCTGCTGAGCGACAGCGAAACCAGCATCGTCCCGCTCAATCCGCGCTTCCAGGTCCGCAACGACTATCTCGAGGTGACCGCCGACGACGTCTTCGCCCGGCATCCGTCGGCGATCCTCGAGCTCTTCCGGCTCATGCAGGACCACCCGGAGCTGCGCGGCGTGCGGGCCACGACGATTCGCGCGCTCGGCCGTCACCTGTGGCTGATCGACGAGGAATTCCGCCAGCACCCGCGCAACCACCGGCTGTTCCTCGACTTCATGCGCGCGCCCCAGGGCGTGACGCACGAGCTGCGGCGCATGAATCTCTACGGCGTGCTCGGCCGCTACATCCCGGCCTTCGGCCGCATCGTCGGGCGCATGCAGTACGACCTGTTCCACGCCTACACGGTGGATGCCCACACGCTGTTCGTCGTGCGCAACCTCCGGCGGCTCGCCTTGCCGCGCTTCGCCCACGAGCTGCCGAACCTGTCGCGGCTCATGGAGAAGCTGCCGAAGCCCGAGCTCGCGTACTTCGCGGCGCTGTTCCACGACATCGCCAAGGGCCGCGGCGGTGACCACTCCGAGCTCGGCGCCGTGGACGCCGAGGCCTTCTGCCTCGAGCAGGGACTCTCGCGTTACGACGCCCGCCTGGTCGCGTGGCTGGTGCGCAATCACCTGCTGCTCTCGGTCACGGCGCAGAAGAAGGACATCTCCGATCCTGCGGTGATCCACGACTTCGCGCGCGCCGTGGGCGACCAGGCCCACCTGGACTACCTCTACCTGCTCACGATCGCTGACGTGCGGGGCACGAACCCGAAGCTGTGGAATTCCTGGAAGGCGTCGCTGTTTCACGATTTCTACGAACGCACCAAGCGGGCGCTGCGTCGCGGACTCGAGACGGCCGTGGACCAGGAGGAGCTCGTCGCCGAAACGCGCGCCGCAGCCTCCGAGCTGCTGACGCGACACGGCGTGGACATGGCCCATGCCGCCGCCGTCTGGGCGCGCATGAACGACAGCTATTTCCTGCGGCACACGCCCGCGGAGATCGAGTGGCACACCCGGCTGCTGGCAGATCGCGAGCCCGGCGACGACACGCCGCTCGTCGCCGTGCGCGAGGCGATCGAGCGCGGCGGCAATTCCGTGCTCACCTGCATGCCGCACCGGCAGCACAATTTCGCGCGCACCACGGCGCTGCTCGACCAGATGGGACTGAACATCCTCGATGCGCGCATCACGCCGCTCGACGGCGGCCTGAGCCTCGATACTTATCTCGTCCTCGAGGACACCGGGCTGCCAGTCGCGGATCGCCACCGTGCGCAAGAAATCGAACGCCAGTTGTGGCGCGTGCTGCAGCTGCCCGAGGAGGCGACACCGCCCACCGTGACGCGCCGTGCGCCGCGCCAGGTGCGGATGTTCTCGACCCCGACGCAGATCACGTTCACCGAGGACGCGGCGCGGCAGCACACGATCCTCGAGCTGATTGCGGGCGACCGGCCGGGCCTGCTGTCGGAGATCGGCAAGGTGCTGCTCGCCGAACGCGTGGACGTGGTCATGGCCCGCATCATGACCATCGGCGAGCGCGCCGAAGACGTCTTCTACGTGACCGACGACCGCGGGCATCCCCTCGACGAGGACGCCCGCCTCCGCCTGCAGGACAAGCTGACCGAGTCACTCGACCGGCGCGAGGCGGCGAAGATCGCCTGAACCCGGCGCCATGAACCCGCGCCTCCGGCAACTGCGGCCCTACCCGTTCGAGCGACTGCGCGCGCTGCTCGCGGACGCAGCGCCGCCGGCCGGACTGCGCCACATTCCGCTTTCGATCGGCGAGCCGAAGCACGCCCCGCCCGCATTCGTCGGTGCAGCCCTGACGCGCGCGCTCGACACGCTCGGCAGCTATCCGCTCGCGGCCGGACTGCCCGAGCTGCGCGCAGTCATCGCACGCTGGCTGGAAACGCGTTTCGGCCTGCCGTCCGGATCCGTCGATGCCGGCGCGATGGTGCTGCCGGTCAACGGCACGCGCGAGGGACTGTTCGCATTCGTGCAGGCCGTGGTCGATTCGTCGCGGCCCGCGCCGGCCGTGCTGATGCCGAATCCGTTCTACCAGATCTACGAGGGCGCCGCGCTGCTCGCCGGCGCCGAACCGGTGTACCTGAACTGCGATCGCGAGCTCGGTTACCTGCCGAATCTCGACGAGGTCGACGCGGCGCTCTGGGATCGCTGCCAGGTGCTGTTCCTCTGCAGCCCCGGAAACCCGACCGGCGCGGTCATGCCGGAAGCGTACCTGCGCCGCGCACTCGAACTCTCGGCGCAGCACGGGTTCGTGATCGCGTCCGATGAATGCTATTCGGAGATCTATCCGGACGAGGCGCAACCGCCGCCGGGCCTGCTGCAGGTTGCGCACGCGATGGGCCATTCCACGTTCGAGCGCTGCGTCGTTTTTCACAGCCTGTCGAAGCGCTCGAGCGTTCCGGGCCTGCGTTCGGGCTTCGCCGCGGGCGACGCGCGCATCCTCGACGGGTTCCGCCTGTATCGCACGTACCACGGCTGCGCGGTGCCCGTGCACACGCAGCTTGCAAGCATTCCGGCCTGGCAGGACGAGGCACACGTGCGCGAGAACCGCCGGCTCTACCGCGAGAAATTCACGGCCGTCGTACCGATGCTGCGCGAGGTGCTCGATGTCGAGCTGCCCGACGGCGCGTTCTATCTGTGGCTCGAGGTCGGCGACGACGAAGCGTTCGCACGGGGCTTGTTCGAGCAGCAACACGTCACGGTGCTGCCGGGTTCGTATCTCGCCCGTGACACGCCCGGCGGCAATCCGGGTCGCGGTCGCGTGCGGATCTCGCTGGTCGCGTCGGTGGACGATTGCGTCGAGGCGGCGCGGAGGATCGTGGCGTTCGTTCGCTCGCGCGAGTTGCGCTGACGCGGGTTGCTGCGCGTGCTCGCTGTCGCTGTGGCTCGTCCGGCTCCGGCGGGGGGATCGGCTCCGGGAGGTCGCCGTGAACCCTTCCTTGGGGGCTCGCGCCGCGGCGTCCCTGCCGCGGAGCGCCTCCCGGAGCCGATCCCCCCGCCGGAGCCGGACTCGCAAACCCTCACGCGTTCACGCTCACGCAATTGCGCTAGCGCGATCGCACACCGCGTCAGCTGATGCGCTAGCCGCGCCGCAACGCGGCGCTCTGCGTCCGTCTGGAGTCGGGTGCGCGCTTCGGCAACCGTGCGCGGCAGGACGCCGCGCCCGGAGGCTCCAGGGATGGATCCACGCCGTTTGCCGGAGCGCGCACCCGACTCCGGACGGACGCTCCGGCCCCGCGATTGCGACGGCGATTGCGCTATCCTGACGCGATGGACGCCAAGCGAATGAACGGGATCGAGCCATGACACCACACGCGAAGCTAGCCGCAACGATCGACAGCGCCTTCGAGGATCGCGCGAAGTTCGCGCCGGGAAATGCACCCGCGGACGTGATCGCGGCCGTGGATGCGGCGATCGATCTGCTCGACCGGGGTACCGCTCGGGTCGCGGAGAAGATCGACGGTCAATGGCGCGTGCACGAGTGGCTGAAGAAAGCCGTGCTGCTGTCGTTCCGCCTCAACGACAACCGGCCGGTCGATGCCGGGTACACGAACTTCTACGACAAGGTGCCGCTCAAGTACGCCGAGTACGACGCCGACCGCTTCCGCGCTGACGGCGTGCGCGTGGTGCCGCCGGCGGTCGTGCGCCGCGGCGCCTACGTCGCCAGCAATGCCGTGCTGATGCCGAGCTACGTCAACATCGGCGCCTACGTCGGCGAAGGCACGATGGTCGACACCTGGGCGACCGTGGGCTCCTGCGCGCAGATCGGGCGCCACGTGCATCTGTCGGGCGGTGTGGGCATCGGCGGCGTGCTCGAACCGCTGCAGGCGAGCCCGACGATCATCGAGGACCACTGCTTCATCGGCGCGCGCTCGGAGGTCGTCGAGGGCGTGATCGTCGAGGAAGGTGCCGTGCTCTCGATGGGCGTCTACGTCGGCCAGAGCACACGGATCTACGACCGCGAGCGCGACGAGGTGCTGTACGGCCGCATTCCCGCGGGCGCGGTCGTCGTGCCCGGCAGCCTGCCGGCCGCGAACGGCAAGTACAGCCTTTATTGCGCGGTGATCGTCAAGCGGGTGGACGCACAGACCCGGGCGAAGGTCGGGATCAATGAGTTGCTGCGCAATGCAGAATAGGGGATCGGGGGTAGGGGATGGGGGATAGTAAGAAGCTGCGGCCCACCGTTGGGCGCCACCTCTGACTATCCCCCATCCCCTATCCCCTATCCCCTCTTCTTAACCTTCCTGGGCCGCTCCCCCTCCACCATGTACAGCACCTGCTCGGCGATGTTCTTCGCGTGATCGCCGATGCGCTCGAGGCCCTTGAGCGCAAACACGGTGTCGATGGTGGCGCGCAGGAACTGGTGGTCCTGCATGACGAACGACATGAGCTGCCGCAGCGCCGTGGCAAACTCTGCGTCCACTTCCTTGTCCCGCGCGAGCACCTCCCGCGCCAGTTCCGGGCTCGCCTCGTCGAGCGCCCGCACGGCGTTGCGCAGCATCGCAGTCGAAAGCGAAGCCATGTGCCGCAGATAGCGCGCCACCGCGACCACGGGATCGTGATCGGTGGCCGCGCCTGCCTGGGCTGCAAAGCGCGCGATCTTCTTGGATTCGTCGCCGACGCGCTCCAGCTCCAGCGCGACTCGCGCGATTGCGCGCGTGACGCGCAAGTCGCTGGCCACCGGCTGCTGCAAGGCGATGAACGTCAGCGTATCGCGATCCAGTCGCGACTCGTAGTCGTTGACCAGCGGTTCGCGCGATAGCACCAGCTCGGCGAGGCGCAGGTCCCGGTCGAGCAGCGCCTTGACGGCACTGCCCACCTGGTCGATCACGAGGCCGCCCATCTCGACCGCGTGCGTGCGCAGGTCGGTCAAAGAGTGATCGACCGCCTTCGACGTGTGACCCTCGAGCGGATCGCTGCCCGCGTGCGACGCTGCGGGATCCGGTGGCGCCAGCGGCGCCGTGGTGCCCGTCGGCGCGGTGACCTGCTCGTCCGCTTCCATGGCGCCTCCGTCAGCCGTAGCGGCCGGTGATGTAGTCCTCGGTCGCTTTCTTCGCGGGGTTGGTGAAGATCTTCGACGTCGCATCCACCTCGACCAGTTCACCGAGGTACATGAACGCGGTGAAGTCCGAGACGCGTGCTGCCTGCTGCATGTTGTGCGTGACGATCAACACGGTGACTCGCTGGCGCAGCTCCGTGATCAGCTCCTCGATCTTCGCAGTCGCAATCGGGTCGAGCGCCGACGTCGGTTCGTCGAACAGCAGGATCTCGGGCTCCGTCGCCAGCGCGCGCGAAATGCAGACGCGCTGCATCTGGCCGCCGGAGAGCGCCAGCGCCGAGTCGTTGAGCCGGTCCTTGACCTCGTCCCAGATCGCAGCACCCCGCAGCGCCTTCTCGACGCGCTCGGCAAGCTCGGTCTTGTTGCTGATGCCGCGCAGGCGCAGCCCGTAGGCAACGTTCTCGAACACCGATTTCGGGAACGGGTTCGGCTTCTGGAACACCATGCCGATGCGCATGCGCACCTCGATCGGATCCGTCTCGGGACCCACGAGGTTCACGTTGTCCGGACGCAGCGTGATCGCGCCCTCGTACTTCGTGTCCGCCTGCAGGTCATGCATCCGGTTGAAGCAGCGCAGGAACGTGCTCTTGCCGCAGCCCGACGGACCGATCAACGCCGTCACCTGATGCTCGGGGATGACCAGGTTGATGTTCTTGAGCGCCTGGTTGGTGCCGTACCAGAAGTTGAGCTTCTCCGCGCTCGCCTTGGCCGGATTCGCGCGCGCGGACTTGCGGTCCTCGAGCACGATCGACAGCGACGGCGTGTCTGAGCCCTGCGCGCTGGTTTCGCCTTGCATCTTTGCGGCCTGCCTGGGTTTGGTTGCGGACTGCGTCTCGACGATAGTGTTCATTGCACTCACCAGCTGATCTTCTTGCGGAACCGGTAGCGGATCCAGATCGCCACAGCATTCATTGCGAGCGTCATGCCGAGCAGGATCGCGCCCGCCGCGGCGGCATTCGCCTGGAACGCCTGGTCCGGCCGCGACACCCAGTTGAACATCTGGATCGGCATGGCCGTGAATTCGCTCATCAGCCACTCGAAGTTCAGGAACGGGAACTCGCCGGTCACGGGCGACGGCGGCAGGAACGCGATGAACGACAGCGCGCCGATCGTGATGATCGGCGCGGTTTCGCCGATCGCGCGGGACAGGCCGAGGATCAGGCCGGTCAGGATACCGCCCGTCGAGTACGGCAGCACGTGGTCCTTGGTCACTTCCCAGCGGGTGGCGCCGAGGCCGTACGCGGCCTCGCGAATCGCCTTCGGCACGGCGCGCAGCGACTCGCGAGTCGCGACGATCACGATCGGCAGGATCAGCAGCGCCAGCGTCAGGCCGGCCGTGAGCACGCTCTGGCCGAAGTTGAACTGGTAGACGAACAGTCCCAGCGCGAGCAGGCCGTAGATGATCGACGGCACGCCGGCGAGGTTGGTGACGTTGATCTCGATGATGCCCGTGAACCAGTTCTTCGGCGCATATTCCTCGAGATAGATCGCCGCCGCGACGCCGACCGGCAGCGCCACGAGTGCCGTCACGACCATGATCAGCATGGTGCCGACGGCCGCCGACAGGATGCCCGCATTCTCGGCCTTGCGCGACGGGAATGACGTGAAGAAGTCCCAGCCGAAGCGCGGCGCGCCGTCACGGACCAGGTCGAAGAACAGGATCGCGAGGATCGCCAGGCAGCCGAACAGGAACGCTAGGCCGATCGCGATGAACACCTTGTCGAGCTGCTTGCGCCACGAGAGACCCTTGCGGATCTCCTCGAGCGTCAGGTGAGCGGTGGCGGCCATATCAGTAGGCCTCCCGGAAGCGGCGCGTGAGGAAGAAGCCGATCACGTTCAGCACCAGCGTCATCAGCATCAGCACGAGTCCGGCGGCGAAGATGCTCTGGTATCCGATGCTGTCGTGCGGCAGGTCGCCGAGGCTCACCTGCACGATATAGGCAGTGATCGTCGCCGCGGGTTCGGTCGGATTGAATGTCAGGTTGGCCATCATGCCCGCCGCGATCGCGACGACCATGGTTTCGCCGACGGCGCGCGAGATGCCGAGGATGTAGGCCGCGGCCAGGCCCGAGAACGCCCCGGGGACCACCACGCGCAGGGCGGTCTGCAACTTCGTCGCGCCCATCGCATAGGAGCCTTCGCGCATGTACTTCGGGACAGCGCGCATCGCGTCCTCGCTGACCGAGGCCACGTAGGGCACGATCATGAGCCCGATCACCAGGCCCGCGCTCAGCATGTTGAAACCGGGCAGGTCGGGCCAGATCTTCTGCAGCAGAGGGGTCACCATCAGCAGCGCGAAGTAGCCATACACCACCGTCGGCACGGCGCCCAGCAACTCGAGGATCGGCTTGACGGACTCACGCAACTGATGCGGCGCGAACTCGGACAGGTAGATCGCGATGATCGTGCCGATCGGTATCGCCACGAGCACGGCGACGCCAGTCACCGTCAGCGTGCCGGCGACCAGCGGCATGATGCCGTAGCGCGCATCGGCGAACAGCGGCGTCCACATCGTGTCGGTGATGAAATCCTTGACCGAAACGTGCTCGAAGAAGAACGACGATTCGTAGAACAGGATGAAGACGATCGCCATGGTCGTGAAGACCGCGACCATGCCCGCCGCGAGCAGCACCAGTTCGATGATCCGGTCGCGCGTCTTGCGGTACTGGAGCGACGCGAATGCGCCCTTGGCCTGCAGCGCCTTGCCTTGACTCATGGGGTTGGTCCCCTTCCCTTGATCTTAGCGGCAGACGGTCACTCTACCCGCCGCCGCGCCCGATTTCGACCCCGCCCGAGCGACGCGCGGGGAGAAGCCCTTTTGGGGCCCCTCCCCGCCGCCGGATCAGGTCTCGCGCCAGTGCTCGATCAGAGCTTGGCTTCCATCGACAGCAGCTCGTCGATCGTGATGCCGACCTGGTTGTGGCCGCCGAACACGGTGCCGAGCTTCTTGTTGTCGAAGTGCTTCCAGGCGAGGTCGTAGGCGCTCTGCGGCAGCGGCACGTAGCCCACTTCGCTGACGAGCGCCGAACCCTGCTTCATCATGAACTGCACGAACTCACGGACCTCGGGACGCGACGCCGAACTCTCGCGGACGTAGACGAACAACGGCCGCGACAGCGGGCTGTAGGTGCCGTTGACCACGTTCTCGATGCTCGGCAGGACCGGGCCCTTGCCACCGTCGATAGCGACCGCGCGCAGCTTGTCCTTGTGGGCAGCGTAGTACGCGAACCCGAAGTAGCCGAGCGCCGACTTGTTGTTCACGACACCCTGGACCAGCGTGTTGTCGTCCTCACTCGCAGTGAAATCGCCGCGGCTCGCCTTCGACTTGCCGTTGACGGCCTCGGTGAAGTAGTCGAACGTGCCCGAATCGGCGCCCGGACCGAACAGCATCAGCTTCTCGGCCGGCCACTCGGCGCGGACCTGCTTCCAAGTATTGATGCGTCCCTGCGCGGCCGGCTCCCACATCTTCTTCAGGTCGGCCACGGTCATCGCGTTGCCCTTGACCCAGTTGTTGTTCGGGTTGATGACGACCGTCAACGCGTCGAATGCGACCGGCAACTCGATGTACTTGATGCCCGCCTTGCGGCAGGCCTCCATCTCCTCGGTCGAGATCGGGCGCGACGCGTTCGACATGTCCGTCTCGCCGCGGCAAAACTTCTTGAAGCCGCCGCCCGTGCCGGACATGCCGACGGTCACGCGAACCTTGCCGCGCTTGGAAATCTGGAACTCTTCGGCAAACGCTTCGGAGACCGGGAACACGGTGCTCGAGCCGTCGATCTTGATCGCGGCCTGGGCCAGAGCACTCTGCGGGGCACCGGCGGCCACGACGCCGACGAACAGCGCCGGGACGAAAACTTTCTGCCACAACTTCATGGACTTAACCCTCTACAGATGAACGGGAGATGAAGGTCGCAACCTGATGGGCGGCAAGTTTGCCGACCTCGTGTGACAGCAGTGTTACAAGCCGCACCGTACTTGTACCTTGCCGCACGCTCCGCTATACACGCCGGGGCGCTGCAAATGCGATTGAATCCCGGTCCCAGCTACGGCACCAACGTTACAACTTCATGTCACCCACGCTTGCCCTCACCGAAGAACTGCTGCGTCGCCCGTCCGTGAGTCCCGAGGATCACGGCTGCCTCGACATCATCTGTGCCCGGCTGGAGCCGCTGGGGTTCGGCAATGAACGGCTGCAGTACAGCCCGGTCGACAATCTCTGGGCGACCCGCGGCCACGGCAGTCCCGTGCTTTGCTTCGCCGGCCACACCGACGTCGTCCCGACCGGGCCGCGCGAGGACTGGCACACCGACCCCTTCGAGCCCGTCATTCGCGACGGAATCCTCTACGGTCGCGGGGCAGCCGACATGAAGAGCGGGCTTGCGGCCATGGTGACAGCCACGGAGCGGTTCCTGGCGCGCCACCCCGACCACCGCGGCACTCTGGCCTTCCTGCTCACCAGCGACGAGGAAGGGCCGTCCGTGGACGGCACGCGCCGGGTCATGCAGGTACTCGAGGCTCGCGGCGAGAAGATCGACTGGTGCGTCGTCGGCGAACCGACGAGTCACGAGTCGCTCGGCGATACGATCAAGATCGGCCGACGGGGTTCGCTGTCGGGACGGCTCACCGTGCACGGCGTGCAGGGTCACATCGCCTACCCGCACCTTGCCGACAATCCGGTGCACGCCTTCTCGCCGGCACTGGCCGAGCTGACCACCCGCCGTTGGGACGAAGGCAATGAGTTTTTCCAGCCGACTTCGTTCCAGGTGTCGAACATTGCGGCCGGGACGGGCGCGCCGAACGTAATCCCGGGCGAGCTCAAGGTGCGATTCAACCTGCGCTTCTCGACCGAACAGACGGTCGAATCATTGCAGCGGACCGTGCTCGAGATCCTCGATCGGCACCGCGTGAACTACACGCTCGAGTGGTTCGTCTCAGGGCTGCCCTTCTTCACCCAGCCGGGCCTGCTGACCGAGACGGTCTCCTCAGCCGTGCAGGAGCGGACAGGCCGCAAGCCCGCGTTCTCGACGACGGGTGGAACCTCGGACGGTCGTTTCATCGCGCCGACCGGCGCGCAGGTCGTCGAACTCGGCGTCGCGAACGCGACCATCCACAAGGTCAACGAGTGCGTGCGGGTGGAGGATATCGATCGGCTCAGCGACATTTACGAGCGGATCATGGAAAAGCTGCTGGGAAGGGGATAGGGGATGGGGGATCGGGGATAGTCGGAAGTGGCGACTGATCGCGCGGCGGCACCGTCTTACTATCCCCATCCCCTATCCCCTATCCCCTTTCTCTATCCCCTCTCCGCCCGAACCAATTCACCGCCAGCCCCCACGTTCCCACGCCGACCAGCGCCATCAGCACCCAGGTCGGCATGTTGAGGCCAAGGAACTGCCAGTCGAGTTTCGCGCACTCGCCGGAGCCGGTCAGGACCTTCGCCAGCACCTCGTGCATCGGCAGCACGTCCATCATGTAATCGAGGCTGGCGCCGCACTCGGCAACCGCTCCGGGCGGCTGCGCCATGATCCAGATGTGGCGCGCGGCAACCAGGATTCCGGCGAATGCGGCCAGGTCGATCAGCACGCCGTAGATTCGGGCACCGCGCTCGGCTGGATCGTGGACGAACGCCGCGAGGAACAGCACCCCGGCGCAGATGACCGCCACGCGCTGCAGGATGCAGAGCGGACAGGGCTCGAGGCCCTGCACGTGCTCGACGAACAGCGCGTAGCCGATCAGCGCGGCGCAGACAGCAAGGCCGATGAGATTGCCGGTGCGGCGTGTGATCCAGTCAGGCATGCGCGACCTCAATTCCCGCCCGGCGCACCAGCGCTGTTCGCAGACCGGCCCGTACGCAGCGCGGCCAGTTGCTTCTCCACGTCTTCGATCGAGAGATGGCGGATGTCCTTGCCGAGCACCATGTAGATCACGTACTCGCAGATGTTCTTGGCGTGGTCGCCGATGCGCTCCAGCGCACGCGCCACCCACAGCACGTCGAGCGCGCGGCGGATCGTGCGCGGATCCTCCATCATGAACGTGATGCACTGGCGCTGCAGCGCCTCGTACTCCTCGTCGACGATCCGGTCACGACGCGCCACCTTGAGCGCGGCTTCGGTATCGAGCCGCGCGAATGCGTCGAGCGCACCGTGCACCATCTCGGTGACCAGCTCGCCGATGTGCTTGATCTCGCGATACTGGTCCGCCGGGCGATCGATGCTGGCCAGGCGCGCGGCAATATGACCGAGCTTCTCGGTTTCGTCGCCGATACGCTCGAGGTCGGTGATGGTCTTGATCACGGCGACGATCAGGCGCAGGTCGGAGGCCGTCGGACCCCGGGTCGCGAGAATTCGGCTGCAATCGTCGTCGATCGAAACCTCCATCGCGTTGACCTTGTAGTCGAGGCGCGCCACCTCCTCGCCGAGGCGGCTGTCGCCCATCGCGAGGGCCTTGACTCCGTTCTGCAGCTGCTGCTCGACGAGCCCGCCCATCTGCAGCACCCCGGAGCGGATGCCCTCGAGGTCGGCGTTGTAGCGGCTCAGGATGTGGTGGGACAGGTCAGACGTTTCCATGGGGCCTCCGGCAATCGCGGTCGTATACAGGAGCGGTGTCACGGGATCAAGAAAAACCCCCACCGCTGCCCTCTCCCGGTGCGGAGAGGGTGGCCCGTAGGCCGGGTGAGGGTCTGGCACCCTCTCCTGACTTGCACAGGAGAGGGCTATCGAGAGCGCTCCGACGCGGTCAGAACTTGTAGTTGATGTCCAACTGCAAGCGATCGTAATCCAGTTCCGGATTCACGTCCTTTTGGCGTGTGTTGATGAAGTACGTGCCATTGAACGTCACGTTCTTCACCCACGCATAACCGCCCTTGATCACCCAGCCCTCGGAGTCGGTCGTGCCGTTGCCGAAGTCCGAGTCGATGAACTGCCCGAACAGCGCGTCCTTGTCGATCGACTGGTAGAGCAGGCCCGCCTCCCAGGTCTTCGCGTTGCTCGCCTTGCCCAGCGTCACGCCGACCCCGTACGCCGTGTCATATTCGACGCCGGAAGCCATGTTCTGTGCGTAATCGGCCCAGAAGCTGAAGGGCAGGTCGAACAGCGTCGTGCCCATCTCACCCGACAGTTGCAGGATCTCGTAATCGTAGGTCAGGAAGTTGCGCAGCGTCGTACCCGTGAAGAAATTCCCGGGAACCGTGAAGGTCGTGTTGCCATTCGCACCGTTGTTGTAGAGCGGCGACTCGTCCTCGCAAGCTCCGCAATCCCAGTAGTGCGCTGCGAACCGGGTCTCTCCGCCGAGCAGCGGGAACTTGAGGCCCGCCTGCACGCCGAAGACATTCGAGTCGTTATTCTCGCCGGCCGGGTTCGAGTTGAACTGCTCGTTGAGCCACCATCCGTACGCGCCGCCGAACAGCATGCCACGCTCGAATGTGACCGCACCGCCCTCCGGATTGAAGTCGCCGTCGTAGAACAGGCTCTGGCCTGGGCGCCAGATCGGATTCTTGATCTTGCCGAGCGTCAGTACGCCGCCGGGCATGAATGTGTATTCGGCGTAGCCGAGGTCGACGCCGATGCTCTTGCGGGTGCTGTTTGTGCCGAGCGTCTGGTTCGAAGAACGCGGATCGTCGCCGCCGGTGGCCAGCTGCACGACGACCTTGGAGTTGTCCGTGACCTTTGCGTCGAAGCCGAAGCGCGCCCGAATGCGATGACGCGTCTGGTCAGCCGCGTCCGTAACGGACCCAGACGAGACACGGTCCTGGCTGATCATTTCGTGGCGATAGCGCAGGTCGCCCTTGAACTTGATCTTGGTTGCCCAGTCGGCACCCTTGACCTTGCTGACCTCGTTGGAGACCACGGCACCTTCCTCGCGCAGTTCGCGGGTCTGTGCCTTCAGGTAATCCATCTCGGCGTCGCGTCGGTCGACGACCGACTTGAGATCGGCATTCTCGGCCTGCAGCGTGGCATTGGTTGCCTCGAGCTTGCTGAGCCGCTGCGCGAGCGCCTCCATCTGCGCCTGCATGGCCTGGACATCAGCCTTGGTGGCGGCGCCCTTCGCCTGGGCGAATGCAGCCGGCGCGGCCAGCGCCAGCGTGGCGGCGACCGCAGTCGCAAGCACGGTGTTTCTCACGATAATCCCCTCGCAAACGTGGTAACTGAACGACAAGGTGGCACACGCATTGCCGTGGCCGATTTCCCTGGCCAGACGTTATAGGCGTGATTTGTTACAGGGAGATTGCAGGCCGATGTTGCGATTGGGAGACACGCGCTGACCGACCACGTCCCGCACGTCGCTGCCATGCAGAGATCAAGCCAAGTGCGTCCGCAATGCGGGAAAACTCGATCGGTACAACTTCCCGACTACCTGCGATGTTCGACTCGTGCAGCCGGAAAATGACAGGTGAACGTGCTGCCCTTGCCCTCGACGCTTTCGACTTCCATGCGAGCGCCGTGACGCTGCAACGCGTGCTTCACAATCGCGAGGCCAAGTCCGGACCCGCCCAGCTTGCGCGAGCGACCCGGATCGACGCGGTAGAAGCGTTCGGTGAGTCGCGGCAGGTGCTCCGGGGAAATGCCGATCCCGGTATCGCGGACCTCGACGTGGCCGCCCCGGGCGTCCGTCCACCAGCGGATGTCGATGCGACCGCTGGCCGGCGTGTACTTCACCGCGTTCGAGACGAGGTTGAAGAAAATCGAATGCAACTCGGTCTCGGCCCCGAGCAGGAGTGCGTCGCTGTCCAGGTGCAGCTCGACGACCGCAGGATGCTCGGGCCGCGCGAGCGTCTCCTTGCGGATCAGCGCGAGCATGCCGCCGACGTCCACCGGGCTGCGCTCTGCATCGCCGCTCTGGGCCTCGAGCCGCGACAGCTCGAGCAGGTCCTGCACGATGTTGCGCATCCGGTCGGACTGGCGGCGCATCTCCTGCACGGGCGCCTGCCAGGCCGGGTCGAGCGTCGCGTCATCGGCCAGCGAATCCAGGTAGCCGCTGATCACGGTGAGCGGCGAGCGCAGCTCGTGCGAGGCGTTGGCGACGAAATCCTTGCGCATCGACTCCAGGCGCGCCTCGCTGGTCACGTCGCGCAGGATCAGCAACTGCTGGCCGGTCGTGTTCGTGGTCACCAATCGAAACAGCAGCCAGCGGTCCCCCTGCTTCGGGAAATGGATGCGTGGCGGCGCGGACGTGCCCCGGTGCTCGAGGTACTCGATGAAATCCGGGTGGCGCACCAGGTTGTCGATCCGCAAGCCATAGTCCACCTTGCGCTTGAGGTCGAGCCAGCGTCCGGCCGTGCGATTGAACCACAGGATCTCGCGGTGCTGGCCGAGCAGGATCGCGCCATCCGGCATGGCCGAAGTCATGCGGCGGAACTCGCGCAGCAGCACGAGGACGCGCCGTTTGTGAAACACCTTGCGGCGATAAACGCGATTGACGATCGCCAGCACCTCGCCCCACAGCCCCCACATGTTCGGCGGGGATGCCACGGCGCGCCGGCGCAGCCATTGCTCGAGGCGGAGCAGGTTGAACAGCTCGTAGCCGAGGGCGGCGCCCAGCCCGAGCGCGACGAACAGCAACGCATGATCGAAAAGCGCGCCCACCAGCGCCGCCATCAGCAGCGCGGCGACGATCCAGGCGAGGTGTTGCCAGGCGGGCTGCGACAAGTCGTGCCGTCCCCGCCGCCGGTCACTCGGCCTGCGTGGAGAAACGGTAACCCGAGCCCCGCACGGTCTGGATCAGCCCGTCGCGCGCGAAGGGTTCGAGCGCCTTGCGCAACCGGCGGATGTGCACGTCCACGGTGCGCTCCTCGACGTAGACGTTGCCGCCCCAGACGCGATCGAGCAACTGGCTGCGCGAATACACGCGCTCAGGATGCTCCATGAAGAACTGTAGCAGGCGGAATTCCGTCGGGCCGAGGGTCACGACCTGCCCTTCGGCGGTGACCCGGTGGCTTGCCGTATCGAGCACGAGCCCACCCGCCTCCAGCGCTTCGCCAGCGCCCGTCCCGACGGTCCGCCGCAAGTACGGCGTTGATCCTCGCCAGCAGCTCCCGTGGACTGAAGGGCTTGGTGACGTAGTCATCGGCACCGCCCTCGAGTCCCGTCACCTTGTCGTGCTCATCGGCGCGCGCCGTGAGCATGATGACCGGCATGTCCTCGGTGTCCTTGTTGCGCTTGATGGCGCGCGTCAGTTCGAGACCGCTCTGGTCGGGCAACATCCAGTCCACCAGCAGCAGGTCGGGCCGCTGGTCGGCGATGCTGGCCCGTGCGGCCGAGCAGTCCTCGGCTTCGCGCACGTCGAATCCCGCCCGGCGCAACCCGAACGCGATCATGTCCCGGATCGGCTTCTCGTCCTCGACGATCAGAATCTGCTTGCTCGCCATGACGCCCCTGAGTTGGCAGTCTCGTTGCAGCAGAATTACAGACTGAAATTATGACACTTGCGTGACGACTCCGCGCGGCAGGCCGCGCGACGTCGTCACGGATATAGACCGGCAAGGCCATTTCAGCCGGAACGCCGTGCCCTGCCGCGAGTTCCAGCGCACCGAGACGGGCCACCGCGTCCGCGCGCGGGTAGATGCCGTCATGCAACTGTAATCCCTCGGCCAGCAGACGTGCCGCCAGCGCCGGATACCGTGCAAAGGCATTGCCGGCCGCGTGGCGAACCTGCGTCACGCCCTCGCCCACCCGGTCCGGTGACGGACACGGACTCCGGCGTCAATCCGACGATCGCTGCGTCCTTGCGCTGGTAGACGCCCCAATACACCTCGCCCATCCGCGCATCGTTGCAGACGAGAATCGTCTCGCCCGCGGCGGCCGGCACCTGCTCCGCGACGGCGGCAAGACTCGAAATGGCCGCAACGGGCAGTTCTGCGCCGAGTGCGAGTCCCTGCACGACGCCAGTCGCGATGCGCAGCCCGGTAAACGCCCCGGGCCCACGCCCGAACGCGAGCCCGTCAAGATCGGCCAGCGCGACGCCGGCCTCGGCGAGCAGCTCATCGACCATCGGCAGCACGAGATCGGCGTGGCTGCGCTCGGTGAGCTCGAAACGCAACCGCAGCACGTCGTCGAGCAGCAACGCGACGGAGCAGGCTTCGGTCGAGGTGTCGAGGGCGAGCAGGCGCATGGGGAAGGGGATGAGGGATAGGGGATGGGGGATAGGGGATAGGGGATCGTGGTGCGGTGGTGCTCAGAGAGTGGCAGTCATAGTGACACTTTAGCGGTTCGCAGCCATCGATGACGTGGCCACCTCCGACGATCCCCCATCCCCTATCCCCTATCCCCTCTCCCCCTCCCCCAGTCGCTCCCGCAGGAACTGCTGCACGTCCGCCAACTCCCGCGTCCGCCGCATCGGCGGCAGGCTCTGGATGAAGATCCGGCCATAGCCCTTGGTGACGAGCCGTGGATCGCAGAGCATCACGACGCCGAAATCAGCGGCGTCGCGGATCAGCCGACCGACCCCTTGCTTCAGCGCGATCACGGCCTGCGGCACCTGCTCGTCGAAGAACGGATTGCCGCCTTGCGCGCGGATCGCGGCCAGGCGCGCCTTCAGCAACGGGTCGTCCGGCACTGCGAACGGCAGCTTGTCGATGATCACGACCGAAAGCGCCGTGCCCTTGACATCGACGCCTTCCCAGAAGCTGCCGGTGCCGAGCAATACCGCGTTGCCGGCTTCGCGAAAGGCGCGCAGCAACTGGTCGCGAGGCGCGTCGCCCTGCACGAGCATCGGCACCGGCGGCGCATCGTTCCAGGCCCGCCGCAACTCTTCGGCCGCCTCGCGCAGCGCCCGGTGGCTCGTGAACAGCAGGAAGGCCCGGCCGCCGCTCGCTTCGAGCACCGGGAGCGCCGCCTGCACGACGGCTTGCGTGTGGCCCGGCGCGCCGGGGTCACCGAGGCCCTTCGGCAGGTACAGCAACGCCTGGTTCGCGAAGTCGAACGGGCTCTCGAAGCGCACGCTGCGCGCACGCGCGAGACCCGAGCGACGCACGTAGTGCGAGAAGTCGTCGCCGACGGCCAGCGTCGCCGACGTAAGGATCCACGCGCCGGGCTGCGACTCGAGGAGCGCCGCGAGTTGTCCCGCCACGTCCACGGGCGCGTAGTGGGCACTTACGTTGCGCGCTCCCATCTCGGCCCAGCGCACGCCGCCCTCGGCCTGCTCGGCAGTGAGATTGCGCAAGCGAACCGCACTCTCCTCGAGCCGCTCGCGCAGCCGCGCGAAGGCACCCTGCCCTTCCGCGGCGAGCGGTGCCAGTCCCGCGGCGAGTTCGGCGGCTCGACTGGCGAGCCCGTTGAGAGCCTCGATCAGGCGCTCGGGCCACTGCGCGTGCTCGAGCCGCGTCTCGGTACCGGCCATCGCGCCGACGACGGCCGCCACCTGCGCGTCGAGGCCAATGAGCGCGGCATCCACACCCGAGCCCATTTGCTGCGCGAGCAGCAGCTCGCCTGCGACGTCCTTTGCGATCGCCGACAGCTGCCGCGTGCTGACGCTGTAGCCGAGGAACTGGGCCGCGATGTCCGGCAACTGATGCGCCTCGTCGATGACGATCGCGTCTGCACCCGGCAGCAGGTCGCCGAAGCCCTCCTCCTTGAGCACGAGGTCGGCCATCAGCAGGTAGTGATTCACGACGACGATGTCGGCCGACTGCGCTTCCCGGCGTGCCGCCAGCACGAAGCACTGGTCGTAAACCGGGCACTCCGTGCCGAGGCAGTTCTCGCGCGTCGACGTGACCCAGGGCCAGACGGGATCGGCTTCGCCAACGCCGGGCAATTCGGCGATGTCACCGCGCTTCGTGACGTGCGACCACGCACGCACCTTGGGAATGGCCAACGCGACCTCGCGGCGCACGCCGCGCGCGTACGCCTGCTGCTCGGCGAGGTCGAGTCGGTGCCGGCAAAGGTAGTTCGCGCGGCCCTTCAGCAGTGCGATGCGCACTGGACGGCCGAGCGCGCCACAGACTGACGGCAGGTCGCGGTGATAGAGCTGGTCCTGCAGCGCGCGTGTACCAGTCGAGAGAATCACGCGGCGCCCCGACACGAGCGCAGGAACGAGGTAGGCGAACGTCTTGCCGGTGCCGGTGCCCGCCTCGACGATCAGTGTTTCACGGCCCTCGAGTGCGGCGGCTACGTGCTCCGCCATCTCGACCTGCTCATCGCGCACGGCGTAGCCAGGCAGCGAACGCGCAAGCGGGCCCGCGGAGCCGAAGATCTCGGGAAGGTCCGCACGCATGCGTTTCAGAGGAACTTCGCGCGGAATCGCAGCAGTGCCGTGGCCCCGGGCGCTAACGGCCGACGCAGCTTCCACCGCAAGTGGGAATAGTCGGCCGTTTCCGGTCGCGCCTGGAAACTGCGCCCGCCGTCGGTGGAGAATTCGATGTCGCTCGCGGGGCCCGCAGCCGAGCCCGGCAGGTACTGCATGCCGAACGGCATCCGCTTGGTCACCTGGATGTCCCGCACCGGCTGCTGTCCGGGATTGCGCACGCGGATCGTGTAGTGGACCTCGTCGCCCGCGGCAAGCCGACGCGCGACGGTAAATCGCGGCGGCTCACCCGCCCGCGCGGGTACCACGAAAGTCTCGGCGGTGATCTCGGTCTCCAGCAAGTCCGTGCCGGTCGCGAGCGCCGCGCCGACTGCGCTCATTTCGGCCTCCTGCGCTGTCGCGGCGTGCGGGCCGCAGACCAGCGCGAGACCGAGGCCAGCCAAGGCGACGGCAGTCGAGCGACGAGCACGGGTTGTGGCTTCCATCGGCGGGGAACTCTGCGGGAGCCGGCAAGGTCAGGCAAGCGGTGATTGAGCCGAATCCGGCCACTTTTTGGACCAGGCAAGTCGCATCCGCATTTCCACGGTTTGACATCTCTTGCCCGTGGCGTTATTGTGCACTGCAACAAATGCTGCGATGCAGCACCGCCAGGAGCGCCACATGATCAACCAGATGCAAGATTTCGTCGCCGAGCAGACCTCGGCCCTGACCGGCCAGATCCAGAAATTCGGCAAGGATTCGGTCGAAACCGTGCGCGAAGCCGTCGTCGGCTCCGCAGACACTCTGAAATCCCTCAAGTCGCCGGTCCGCGTTTTCGCGCGCTCGGGCGTCAAGCTGACGACGGTCTCGCAGACTGCCGTGGCGAGCCTGATCGAGCTGCAGTCGGACATGCTGACCTCCGCGCTGTCGGATGCGGCGTTGCGCCTCGAGCGCGCCTCGCGCGCCGACAACGTGGTCGACCTGGTCCGCGACCAGATCGAACTGATCCCGGCCACCCGCGATCGCATCGTCGAAGACGCGCAGCGCGCCGTGCAGATCTTCAAGCTCGCCGGCCGTGACGTCCGCGGCGTCGTCAAGCACGTCTACGAGCGGGTCGTCGAGCCCGTCGAGGACAAGATTCCCGAAGTGAAGGTCAAGGTCCAGAGGCGCAAGCCGGCCGCCGCGAAGCGCGCCGCTGCCAAGAAGACCCGCGCGCGCAAGACGGCTGCTGCTGCCGCTGCCTGAGCACACCGCGTCGACTGACCCTACTTCAACCGGTCTCCCCCTGATTGCGCCCTCCTCGGAGGGCGCTTTTTTTTGTCGCGCCGGAACCGAGCGGCGCATGCGCGCTTGCGCCTAATGCGCACGGCGGAACGCGATGTCCGGAGGCTATAATCGGGCCTCGCCAGACGAAGGATACTCACTGATGACCACGACCAACGCAGCACTCCGCGCCTGGGTCGCCGAGACCGCCAAGCTCACCCAGCCCGAGCACATCCACTGGTGCACGGGGTCGGACACGGAGCGAGATGACCTGACGGAATTGATGCTGACCCGGGGCGACCTGATCGCACTGGACCCGGCGACCTTCCCGAACTGCTACCTGCACCGCTCGCATCCGTCGGACGTGGCACGCGTCGAGCATCTGACGTTCATCTGCACGAAGAACAAGGACGACGCCGGCCCGAACAACAACTGGATGGATCCGGTCGAGGCGCACCGCAAGGTCGATGGCCTGTTTGCCGGGTGCATGAAGGGCCGCACGATGTACGTCATGCCCTACTGCATGGGCCCGATCCTTTCACCGTACGCGCGCTGCGGCGTCGAGATCACCGATAGCCCGTACGTCGTGCTGAACATGCGCATCATGACGCGCATGGGCGCTGCGGCGCTCGCACGCATCGAGAAGGACGGCACCTTCGTCAAGGGCCTGCACTCGATCGGTGACCTGAACCCCGATCGCCGCTACATCATGCATTTCCCCGAGGAGCTCTCGATCAAGAGCATCGGCTCCGGTTACGGCGGCAATGCGCTGCTCGGCAAGAAATGCCACGCGCTGCGCATCGCCAGCTGGCAAGCCCGCACCGAGGGCTGGCTCGCCGAGCACATGCTGATCGTGGGCCTCGAGAACCCGCGCGGCGAGGTCCACTACGTCGCGGCGGCCTTCCCGTCGGCCTGCGGCAAGACCAACCTCGGCATGCTGATCCCCCCCGACACGATGCCGGGCTGGAAAGTCTGGACGATCGGCGAGGACATCGCGTGGCTGCACGTCGGCAACGACGGCCGGCTGCGCGCGATCAACCCGGAGGCAGGTTTCTTCGGCGTGGTGCCGGGCACCAGCCCGAAGACCAATCGCAACGCCTACGAGATGATCCATCACGATACGATCTTCACGAACGTGGCCGTGACCGCCGACAATCAGCCGTGGTGGGAGGGCCGCACCACCGGCGCCCCGGCGATCGACTGGCAGGGCCGCCCGTACGACAAGGCGAACGGCCCGGCCGCGCATCCGAATTCGCGCTTCACGGTTTCTGCGAAGCAGAACCCGGCCTACAACCACCTGATGGAGCATCCCGAGGGCGTGCCGATCTCGGCGATCCTGTTCGGCGGACGCCGCCGCGAAGTCGCCCCGCTCGTCTTCGAGGCTCGCGACTGGGCACACGGCGTGATGATCGGTGCCGGCATGGCCTCCGAAACCACCGCGGCCGCAGTGGGCCAGGTGGGCGTGGTGCGCCGCGATTCGATGGCGATGAAGCCGTTCTGCGGCTACAACTTCGCCGATTACTGGACGCACTGGCTGTCGTTCCAGGACCGCGTCAAGCACCTGCCGAAGGTCTATCAGGTCAACTGGTTCCGCCAGGACAAGGACGGCAAGTTCCTGTGGCCGGGCTTCGGCGACAACCTGCGCGTGCTGTCCTGGGTGATCGATCGCTGCGAAGGTCGCGCGAAGGCACACGAGACGCCGATCGGTTTCCTGCCCCACAAGGAAGACCTCGACCTCAAGGGCCTCGACCTGCCCGAGGGTGCACTGCACCAGCTGCTCGACCTCGACATCGATGCGTGGCACCGGGAGATCGACGACATCGGCCGCTACCTCGAGGAGTTCGGCGATCGGTTGCCGGCGGCTCTGCGGGCCGAGTATCAGCGCGTGAAGGCGGCGCTCGGCTGACGTTGGCCACTTCTGCTGCCGGGCTCTGGCCACGGGTTGCCGGGCCCTGGCCACGGTAGTTCGCTGCCCGCCTACCACGATTGAGAGCGGGAGCAGGGCGTCGGAGGGTGTCCGTCCGTTTGGGCGGTGGCGGCGGAGCGTGTCGAGGACTCGCGGCGTCACGCAGCAGATTTGCCGGAGTGCCCGCGCAATCAGGGCGGTGGCGTCTCGGGCCTTGCTGCGGGCAGCAAACCACCGTACCCAGTGCCCTGCTGAGGTGGCACGGGTCGGCCGAGCCCCGACGCCATAGCCAAGTTTTCGCGCCGCAGAGCGTTTCCGCTATTGGGCGAATCGCTCCCGGAACAGCCGCTCGGACGCCTGCAACCCAGCCTCGGTGAACTGAGCAGCGCGGCACTGCAGTCGACCACCGACGCCACGAGTGCAGCCTCCGGGGCTTGGGGCATGGTGGTTTGATTTCCGCAGCGCTGCTCGCCTTGCCGCTGCACCGTTGTGCGGGCACTCGGGGCAAATCTGCTGCTCTGACGCCGCGAATCCTCGGCTCGTTCCGCGGCTGCCGCCCGAATATACGGACACCTTCCGACGCCGTTCGCCCGTTCTTAATCGTGGTAGGCGGGAATCGAACCACCGTGGCCCAAGCCTCCGGACGGAGTGCGATCAATCCTCGACGGAGTACCGAATCGCATCCGGCGACCCCGCCTCCGGCAGGTGCCCGAGCCCGATCAACCCCTGCCCCTGCAGCGCGACCGAATCACGCCGCACGAACGCTTCCTGGCCGTCCTGCGCCGTCACGAACGAGCCGTTGGTGCTCTGGTCCACCAGCACCACCTTGTTGCGCGCCATCTCCACGCGCGCGTGGGTGCGCGAAATCAGCGGGCCCTTGACGACGATGTCGTTCTCCTCGGCGCGCCCGAGCGTCAGGCTCTCCTTGCTGTCGTCGAGCAGGTACTCGCGGCCGCGATAGTGCAGGCGCACGCTCATGGGCCGATGTCCCGTAAGCGCGCCGACGGCAATCGACGGCAGCATGCTGGTCGCATCCTCCTGCTGCCACAGTACCTCGTAGAGTTCGACTTCCTCGCTGCGGCCCCGCAGCGGCGTGACGTCGATCTGGCGCGTGACCGCGCGCCACTCCGGCGAGAGACGCTCGACGGTGTCGGTCGTGAGGATGATCTGCCCGGCCTTGGCCTGGCTGGTCATGCGATTCGCCGTGTGCACCGACGAGCCGAAGATGTCCTTGTTCTCGAGCACGACGGGCCCGAAGTGGCAGCCGATCCGGATCGCGACGTGCTGCCCCTGCACCAGCAAGCCGGGATGGGCGCCGATGTCCTGCTGCATCTCGCCCGCCGCGTTCACGGCATCGTCGGCGGTCGGGAAGATCGCCAGGATCTCGTCGCCGATCGTCTTGATCACGCTGCCACGGTTGCGCTCCGTGGCGTCGCGCATGATGTCGACGCACGTGAGGATCATGTCGCGGGCCTGGTGATCGCCCAGCACCTCGTAGAGGCGTGTGCTGCCCACCACGTCCGCGAACAGGACGGCGACCTCCGTTTCATTGCTCATTGGCAAAGCGACCCCATTGCCCGTCATGTGCATCACCCCAGTCCACGGCGAGCCCCCTCGATTATACAGATGCGCGAGCCCGACCCTCGTCCGCCCGCAGCGCTAGGCCGCCTGCTCGAACACGCGCAGCGAGGCTCGCAGCACTTCCACGCCGGCGTCCGGCCGCACGCCCTGCTCGCCCAGGAAGCGCCGCCAGGCGCGCGCACCCGGATGCCCCGCGTAGAGGCCGTGCAGGTGCCGCAGCAGCGACGGCAGCCGGTGGCCCACGGCGAGCATGCGCTCGACGTACTCCGCGTAGCGCTCGACGATGTCGTCGCGCGCGGGTGGCAGCCAGTCCTTGTCGATGAATTCGCCGTGCAACTGCGCGAGCAGGTAGGGCTCGCTGTAGGCCTGCCGGCCCAGCATCACGCCGTCGAGACGCGGCAGCCATTCACGCACCTGGCCGACCGTCTTGAGCCCGCCGTTCAGGATCACCGTGAGCTCCGGATGCTCCTGCTTCAATCGCCACGGGACCTCGTAACGCAGCGGCGGGATTTCGCGGTTCTCCTTCGGGCTCAGCCCCTGCAGGTAAGCCTTGCGCGCGTGCACGATGAATACCGACACGCCGGCCTCCCGCACGACCGAGACGAAGTGGTGGAAGAATCCGTAGTCGTCGAGCTCGTCGATGCCGATGCGGCACTTGACCGTGACCGGCAAACGTACCGCCTCGCGCATCGCGCGAACGCAGTCGGCGACCAGTTGCGGCTCGGCCATCAGGCAGGCGCCGAAATTGCCGACCTGCACCCGCTCGCTCGGACAACCGACGTTCAGGTTGATCTCGACGTAGCCACGCTCCTCGCCCATGCGCGCGGCGCGCGCCAGCAAGACGGGATCCGAGCCGCCGAGTTGCAGCGCGACGGGCTGCTCGGCGGCATCGAAGCCGAGCAGGTGTTCCGGGTCGCAATGCGCCAGCGCCTGCGCGGTGACCATTTCCGTGTAGAGCAGCGCCCCCGGGCTCACGAGCCGCAGCAGGTAGCGGCAGTGGCGGTCCGTGTAGTCCATCATCGGCGCGACGGAGATCCTGCGATCGATCATAGGCGGGCCGTCTCCTCGATCAACCAGTCCACGACGGCCTTGAGCGCCTCGGGCTCCGTGGCTCCCGCGGACAGCGCACTGGTGTACACGCCGATCTGCCGGTGTGCACTGGTGCCGCGCGCAATGATCTCGCGCAATCGCTCGACCTCCGCGACGCACCCGAGCGCCTCGGCATCCTCGCGCACGATCGCGATCAGCTCCTCGAGCAGCTCGGCAAACGGCACGATCCGCTGCTGGCCGAGATCGAGCAGGCCGGCGTCGTAGGAGTAGCGCATCGCGCGCCAGCGGTTCTCGCCGAGCAGCAGGTGCGAGTACATCCGCCAGCGCTGGTTGGCGCGCCGCAGCCGGTAGAGCATCCGCAACAGGCACTGGTTGAGCGCGGCGAGGCTCAGCGCGTCCTCGAGCGACGTGCAGCAGTCCATCACCCGGGTCTCGAGCGTGGGATAGCGCAGGCTCGGGCGCAGGTCCCACCAGATGCGCGACGTGTCGGCGATCACCCCGGTCTCGGCGAGGACATCGGTGTGCCGGCGATATTCGCCCCAGCTCGAGAATTGCTCCGGCAGGCCCGTGCGCGGCACGCCGTTGAAGATCATCAGCCGGAACGACATCAGCCCCGTGCGCTCGCCTTCCCAGAACGGCGAGCTGCACGACAGCGCGAGCAGGTGCGGCAGGAAGTACGTCAGCTGGTTCATCAGGTCGATGCGCAGGTCATCGTCCTCGATGCCGACGTGCACGTGCAGGCCGCAGATCATCATGCGGCGCGCGGCGCCCTGCATTTCCTCGAGCAGCGCGACGTAGCGCTCCTTGTCGGTGCGCTTCTGCTTCGAAGTCAGCGAGAACGGGTGGCTCGAGGCCGCGATCGGCGCGAGCCCGAAACGCGCGGCCTCCTCGATCACCGCGAGACGCAGGCCGCCGAGCTCCCGGCGCGCCTCGGCGATGTCGCCGCAGACCGGTGTGGCCACCTCGACTTGCGCGCGCAGGAACTCGGGGAATGCCCGCCCGGCCGTGCGCTCGTGCAACGCTGCGAAGAGTTCGTCGGGCGGCTCGGCGGCCACGGCACCGCTCTCGCGATCGACCAGCAGGTACTCCTCTTCGATGCCGAGCGTCAGCGGAGGTTCGCGCGTCGCCATGTGGACTCCATGTCGCGGGCCAGGTCACCGATCAACCGGCCGAGCAAGCGCACCCAGCGTTCGGTGCCGGCCGGGGACTCGAGCTGGTCCTGACGCACTTCGATGCAGAGATGGGGCAGGCCCGCGGTCTCGGCATGGTGGTCGATCGTGTAATCGCAGGGATGCTTGCCGCTGTAGGGCTCGTTGTCGCCGACAGTCAGTCCCTCGACGGCACGCAGTCCGTCGATCAGGCGTCGCGCGCTCGGTTCGTCCTTGTCCCAGAGCACGCCGACCTGCCACGGACGTTCGAAGCCGGCCATCTGGGGCGTGAACGTGTGCACCGAAATCACCAGCGGCACGATGTCGCGGGCGCGAAAGCCCGCCAGCATCGCCGCGATGGCCTCGTGATACGGGTCGAAGAAGCACGCCAGGCGCAGGCGTCGCTCGAACTCCGTCAGCGACTGGTTGCCCGGAATGACCCAGCCATCGCTTTCGCTGCGGAAGGCCTCCGGGTCGTCGGGCTTGCGATTGCAGTCCACGATCAACCGCGAGTAACCCGCGAGCACGGCAGGTGCGTCGAGCAAATTCGCAATGCCCCGCGCCAGTTCCCCCGCGCCGATGTCCCACGCAATGTGTTGCCAGCTCGGCAGCTCGGGCAGCCCCAGGCGCTTCATGCCCCGCGGGAAGGCCCGGCTGGCGTGGTCGCAGACGACCAGGGCAGGCGCCGAGCCGTGCTCGTGCAGAATCGCGTAGGGCGGCGGATCCTCGCGGCCAATCAGCGGAAAGGCGGCCGGCAGCTGGTCGGTGTGCTCGGGGGTCATGAATATGTCATGCAGTACGGTGTCGCGATTGTAACGGATCCCTGCGCAGAGCCCTCGCCCCGTCGCCCCGGGCAGCCCGCAGAGGGGACTCGATTGCGACCCCCATCACACCCCCAATTTGCCTCGCACGCCTACTATCCGGCTCGACTCGCCCCCAACGGGGGGTGGCGGGCATGGGTTTCATCAGGATGAGGCGAATCAAAAGGAACAAGAACCGCGCCCTCCACGACCGCCGCTGGCACGACCAGTCGGCGTCCAATTGCCGTGCGCGCCCGTGAGCCTGCACCCGCTCCTCAAGCAGCAGTTCGACGATTCGCGCCAGGCGAGCGGGCAGCTCGACCTGCGCAAGCTGCTGCAGGCGATCAGCGCCGCTTACACCGAGTGGGACGACGAGCGGCGCGGCGTCGTGCGCTCCATGAAGCTGCTCGCCGACGAGACGAGCGCGTTCACGCGGGAGGTCCGCGAGAGCGCTGCCGCCCAGTTGCAGGTCATCCTCGACCACGTCAAGGACGCGATCCTGACCGTGGACGAGATCGGCTGCATCGAGACGCTGAACTCGACCGGCGAGCGCGTGTTTGGCTACGAGGAGGACGCCGTCCGCGGCCGCAAGCTCGACCTGTTGATTCCCTCGCTCGCGCGCCGCCCGCGCCTGACCGAGGCGCTCGAGGAACTCGCGGAGTCACTCGAAGATACGCAGGTCGACCTCGCCCCCCGCGAGACCCGGGGGCGGCGGCGTGACGGAACGCTGTTCGACGCAGAGCTCGGCGTCAGCAAGGTCAAGCTCGACCGGCGCGAGGTCTACATCGTCTGCCTGCGCGACACGAGCGACCGCAAGCGCGCCGAGGCGGCGATACGCGAAAGCGAGGCCCGCTACCGCACGCTGGTCGAGAACGCGCCCGAAGCCATCGTCGTGCTCGACGTGGACCTCGGCCGCTTCGTCGAGTGCAACGACAACGCCGTGCGCTTCTTCAAACTCAACCGCGAGGAACTGCTCGGCGAGCGGTCCGGAGAAGATCAGCCCCCCGGAGCAGGCCGACGGCATGCCATCCTTCGGCGTTTCACGCGGCTACATCGACCGCGCGCTGGCGGGCGAGGCGCCTTGCTTCGAGTGGTTGCATCGCGACAACCAGGGTCACGACATACCCTGCGAAGTCCGCCTCGTGCGCCTGCCCTCGTCGAGCCGCCGGCTGATTCGCGGCAGCATCACCGACATCACCGAGCGCAAGCGCGCCGAGTTCCTCGCGGCCGGCGAGCGACGCGTGTTCGAGCGCATCACCGGCAACGTGGACCTCGCCGACACGCTCGAGGCGATTGCGGAGACCGCCGAGCGGGTCACGCCCGACTCGCTTTGCGCCGTGAGCCTCTACGACGAGTCCTGCAACCACCTGCGCCAGGTCGCCGGCCAGCGGCTGCCGCAGCACTTTCGCCAGGCGACGACGGCGATCGAGGTGGGTCCGCGTAACGGCTCCTGCGCCGCGGCCGTGTACCTGCAGCGGCAGGTGGTCGTCGCCGAGATCGCGCGGGATGCCCTTTGGGAAGAACTGCGCGCGCCGGCCCTGGCCGCCGGCCTGCGCGCGTGCTGGTCGACGCCGATCCGGGCCTCCGATGCTCGAATGCTCGGCACCGTGGCGCTCTATTTCCACAATCCGCGCAGCCCGCTCAGGCGCGATTTCGAGCTGATGGCCCGCCTTACGGCGCTCGCCGGCATCGCGATCGAGCGCAAGCAGTCGGAGCAGGCACTGCGCCACAGCGAGGCCCGCTACCGCGGCCTGTTCGAGAACGTCATCGAGGGCGTGTATCGTGCGACCGCCGACGGGCGGCTCGAATCCGCCAATCCGGCGCTGGTCGAGATGCTCGGCTACGAACGCATCGAAGACCTGCTCGCGCTGCCGTCCACCAGCGTGCTGTATGCCGACCCGGCGGATCGGGAGCAGATCACGACCGTGCTGAATCGCGACGGACTGGTCCGCAATGCGGAATTCCAGCTGCGACGTCGCGACGGGTCGGTCATCACGGTCGTCGAGAACGCCCGCGTGGTGCGCGACGCCGTTGGCGTCGTCGTCGGCTACGAGGGCACGCTCGCCGACATCACTGAGCGCAAGCGCGCGGAGGTCCAGCTTTACGAGGAGAAGGAGAAGGCACAGGTCACGCTGCAGTCGATCGGCGACGCGGTCATCACGGCGGATGCCGACGGCCGCATCGAGTACCTCAATCCCGTGGCCGAGGAACTCACTGGCTGGGATACAGGCGACGCCGCCGGAAAGCCGGTCGCCGAGGTGTTCCACGTGTTGAGCGAAGCCACCAGGCAACCGATCGACAGCCCGATCCTGCGCTGCCTGCGGGAAGGCCGCATGGTCGAGCTCGATGAGCCATCGCTGCTCGTCAATCGACGCGGCCAGGACATCTCGATCCAGGACTCCGCGGCGCCGATCCGCGACCGCAGCGGCCGACTGATCGGCGCTGTCATGGTGTTCCACGACGTGAGCCAGGAGCGGCGCCTGCAGCGCGCACTCGCATACCAGGCCACGCACGACGCGCTGACCGGCCTGATCAACCGACGCGAGTTCGAGAGCCGCCTCAACGACGCACTGCAGGCCGTGCGCGACGACCCGTCGATCAACCACGTGCTGATGTACCTCGACCTCGACCAGTTCAAGGTCGTCAACGACACCTGCGGTCACCAGGCCGGCGATCGCCTGCTGAAGCAGCTCACCAGCGTCGTGCAGACGCGCATCCGCACCACCGACACGCTGGCCCGCCTCGGCGGCGACGAGTTCGGCGTTCTGCTCGCCGACTGCACGCTCGACACCGCGAGCCGCATCGCCGAAAACCTGCGCCAGGCCATCCGCGACTTCCGCTTCGTCTGGCAGGACCGCGTCATGAGCGTCGGCGTCTCGATCGGCCTCGCCGAGATCAACGGGAGCGCGGAGACGCTGGCCGCGGTGATGAGCGCTGCCGACGTCGCCTGCTATTCCGCCAAGGATTCCGGGCGCAATCGCGTGCAAACCTACAAGCAGAGCCGGGCGCCGGAGCGGCACCGCGAGATGCAGTGGGTGTCGCGCATCAACCGCGCATGCGACGAGGACCGGCTCGAGCTGCTCTGCCAGACGATCGTGCCGATCCGCTCGGGTGTCGAGAAACTGCGCCACTTCGAACTGCTGCTGCGGATGCGCGACGAGCAGGGACAGCTCGTCCAGCCGGCGGAGTTCATCCCGGCCGCCGAGCGCTTCAACCTGATGCCCGCCGTCGATCGCTGGGTGGTCCGGCAGGCCTGCACGAAGCTGGCCCACCGGCGCGGCGACCTGACGCGCCAGGACTACACGCTGGCGATCAACATCTCGGCGACGACGCTCAACGACGAGCAGTTCCTGGACTTCGTGATCCGCGAGATCGACACGGCCGACCTGCGCCCCGGCGCGCTGTGCTTCGAGCTGACCGAGGCCGCGGCGATGACCAGCCTCGCGGCGGCAACGCATTTCATTCGCGAGCTGCGCAATCGCGGCTGCCTGTTCTCACTCGACGATTTCGGCAGCGGCCTGTCGTCGTTCATCTTCCTGAAGAACCTGCCGGTCGATTTCCTGAAGATCGACGGCCAGTTCATGCACAACGTCACGCACGACCACATCGACCGCAGCATGGTCGAGGCGATCGCGCAGATCGGCGAGAGCATGGGCATCCGCACCGTGGCCGAGCGGGTCGACTCGGCCGACGTGCTCGCCCGCCTGGCCGACATCGGCATCCAGTACGCCCAGGGCCACTACATCGGCGCCCCCCAGCCGGTCGCGATTCTCGAGTCGCTGCTGTCTGACGATTCCAGCCAGGTCCGTCTGCTGGCCTGACGGTCAGGCTTCCTCGGTGGCTGCGCGCCCGGCGCGCTTGCGATCGTGCTCCTTGAGCGCGCGCTTGCGCAGCCGGATCGACGACGGCGTGATTTCGACGAGCTCGTCGTCCTCGATGAATTCCATCGCCTGCTCGAGCGTGTAGCGCACCGGCGGCGTCAGCACGATGTTCTCGTCGCGGCCGGCCGCCCGCATGTTGGTGAGCTTCTTGCCCTTCAGCGGGTTTACGACCAGGTCGTTGTCGCGGCTGTGGATGCCGATGATCTGCCCTTCGTAGACCTCGTCGCCGTGCGCGACCATCAGGCGCCCGCGCTCCTGCAGGTTGAAGAGCGCGTAGCCGAGCACGGTGCCCTGCCCGTTCGAGATCATCACGCCGTTCTGGCGCGCGGCGATCGGCTTGTCGAGCACGGGCGCGTAATGATCGAACACGTGGAACAGCAGTCCGAGGCCCGAGGTCGTCGTGCGGAACTCGGTCTGGAAGCCGATCAGCCCGCGCGCCGGGATCACGTAGTCGAGGCGCACGCGGCCCTTGCCGTCCGGGTGCATCGCCTGCAGCTGCCCGCCACGGCTGCCGAGCGCCATCATCACCGCGCCCTGGCTCGAATCCTCGATGTCGACGGCGAGGATCTCGTACGGCTCGCACTGCTTGCCGTCGATTTCCTTGATGACGACGCGGGGACGCGACACCGCGATCTCGTAGCCCTCGCGCCGCATGTTCTCGAGCAGCACGCCGAGGTGCAGCTCGCCGCGGCCGTAGACCTGGAACTTGTCCGGGTCGTCCGACTCCTCGACGCGCAGCGCCACATTGGTGAGCGCCTCGCGCAACAGCCGCTCGCGGATCTGCCGGCTCGTCAGGTACTTGCCCTCCTTGCCCGCGAATGGCGAGGTGTTGACCTCGAACGTCATGCCGATCGTGGGTTCGTCCACGACGAGTGGCGGCAGCGCCTCGGGCCGCGCCGGGTCGCAAAGCGTGTCGGAAATCGCCGGCGTCTCGATGCCCGCGAAGGCGACGATGTCGCCCGCACTGACCTCCTCCACCTCGATGCGGTCGAGGCCGAGGAAGCCGAGCACCTGCATCACCTTCTCGTTGCGCGCGCGACCCTGACGGTCCACCACGGTGACGTTCATGCCCCGTCGCAGCGTGCCGCGCTTGATGCGGCCGATGCCGATCGCGCCGACGTAGCTCGAATAGTCGAGCTGCGAAACCTGCAGCTGCAGCGGGCCGTCGAGATCGACGTCGGGCGGCGGACAGTGCTGGACGATGGTCTCGAACAGCGAGGTCATGTCGCCGCCGCGATGGGCCGGGTCGTGCGACGAGAAGCCCTGGATCGCCGAGGTGTAGATCACCGGGAAATCGAGCTGCGCTTCGGTCGCGCCGAGCCGGTCGAACAGGTCGAACGTCTGGTCGAGCACCCAGTTCGGGCGCGCCTCGTGGCGGTCGATCTTGTTGATCACGACGATCGGACGCAGGCCGTGCGCGAACGCCTTCTGCGTCACGAAGCGGGTCTGCGGCATGGGGCCGTCCACCGCGTCCACGAGCAGCAGCACCGAGTCCACCATCGACAACACGCGCTCGACCTCGCCGCCGAAGTCGGCGTGGCCCGGCGTGTCGACGATGTTGATCCGGTAGTCCTGCCAGCGGATCGCCGTGTTCTTGGCCAGGATCGTGATGCCGCGCTCCCGCTCGAGCGCGTTCGAATCCATCATCCGCTCGGGCAGGATCTTGCGGGCGTCGAACGTGCCCGACTGCTTCAGCAACTGGTCGACGAGCGTCGTCTTGCCGTGATCGACATGGGCAATGATCGCAACGTTGCGCAGTTGCGTGGTGGGGTTGGTGGTCACGAGGGAGGCCCGGGGAATGGGGCCGCGGAGTATACAGTAACCCCCGGCCTAAGGCTTCGGCTCCGTGGGTCCGCCACTCTCGGCAGCCGGCATCGACTCGACGGGCTGTCCCGCGGCATCCATCTCGGGCGCGGCCTTCTGCGCCGCCTGGACGTTGCCAACCGCAACCGGCACGGAGAACGTCCGCGCATCCGACTGCACCTTGGTGACCATCTTCGCGGCGACACCGACGTAATACAGACCCGGTGCGTCCGCCCGTACCAGGACTCGCATAACGTGACGGTCTCCGGTGTTGACACCCTCGAACCGCGAGGTACCGCCCGAGACGAGCGTCAATCCTGGAATGCCGGTGACTTCCACCTCGAGGAAGTCCGCGGCGAGACGCGGCAGGAACGCGAGTTCGAGTTCGAAGGGTTCGCCGACCGCCGGCTTGACCGGGACGTCGTACTTGAGATCCACGGCCGCGGCCGTCTTGCCGGTCGCCACGGCGTTTGCCATTTTGTCGTCTTCGGGAGAACTGACCGCGGGTGCCGGTGTCGCAGTGTCCGGACCCTGGGTCGTGGCAGGCTGCGGCGTCGTCGCTACTGCGTCCTCATCGCCCTTGCCACAACCGGCCAGCACGACGGCGAGCGCGACGATCGTGGCACTGCCAGTGGCAAATCGGTACGAACGAGTCTGCTTCATGGTTCGATCTCTCAACCGGTGATGTTGACGGTCATGCAGGTACGGCCGCGTCGGTCCACGGCCGTGCTGTCGATATGACTGTATTCGTAAATCTCGAGCACATGCTCGCCAGCCTGCACGGAAGTCTGCAGCCTCTCGGCGAACGCATCCGCTCCGTCCGAAAATTGATAGTTGGGGCCCTGGGACAGCACGAGGTCGGGGTCAGGTTGCGGCAGCCCGACGCAGCTCAAATCACTGACATTGCAGGTCACGCGGATGTCGATGACCCGCGCAGTCGGGACAGTGAACCGCAGCAGGCGACGGTTGGCGAGCTTGTTGTAGACGCCCGGCACGACGCCGCCGCCTGGCGCAGTCACCTCCGCATCGCCACAGAGACGCACGGACGGCCCGTTCAACGTGATCTCCGAGTAGATTGGCAGCACGAGGTCGGTGGATACTGGCGCCACGCTGCTGTGCGTTTCCGTCGTCGCGTAGGCATCGATGTTCTGCGCATCGATCCCGAAACTCGTGCCGGGCACGCCCTCGGCCTCGACGCGCACGTTGATCGAAGCGACGGGCATCGATGGTCGCTGCTTCAACGCCGAGATGAAAGCGAACAGGCTGGTCAGCGGCACGTCGCTGCGCAGTTCGGCACGGAACACCTCGAACATCGGGCCGTAGCCGATCGTGACGCCGTCCGAATCCGCTGCGTCATTGGCCGCGTCGAAAAGGTCCCAGACGATGCGGTGGATCGACGCCTCCGAGTACCAGCCCGGCGCGTTGAAAGCGTCACTTTCGATGTTGAAATTGAAATCGGAGCCCTGGGCCGTACCGAAGGAGTCGCGATACAGCGGGTCGTCGAGCGCCATCGCTGAATAGGCGTTCGCGAACCCCTCGCTGAATGCCACGCGCATGTCGAGGCGTTCGCCAAGCGAATGCGGGCCGCCGATCGAGTCGGTCCGGCTGATCGCATCCTCGAGGAAATGCTGGTACTCGTGCGCCAGCACGTGCTGGTCGAATTCGTCGGTGTCGTTGTTTTCGGCACCAAGGATGTAGATGCCGACCTCGCTGCCGACGCTGCCGGCCGACCCATACAGCGTCGAATCGATGTTGCCGTCCGCTGGATCACCAGCGGATGGTCTGTTCTGCGCACTCCAGAATGCCTTGAGCGGAGGCAACTGCAACGCACTGTCACCCTGTGCAATGACGAACTGCGTCGCGGCGTAAAGCGTGTCGAGCACCGCGAAGGGCGCCGCAGCGCGGACGCCCGTGTAGGTGCCGGCGAACCCTCCACCCCAGCCGGTCGTCGCGGTCAGGTTGCGAGTGACATCGGCCGCACCGGTGCTGAACACCGAGCTGTCGAGCACGTAGAGCGCGTTGCCGTTCGTGTTGTTGAGCACGCGCAGGTCCCACGCGGCCGGACGCGCCGTGGTTCCCGACACGCGGGACAGGGCCTTTGCCCGCACGCGGACGTCGGTGTTGGGGGGCGCCGTGAACGCATAGTTGCCGTTGGTGTCCGTCATCGCTGTCGCCAGCACGGCCCCGGTGGCTGCCTGCAACAACTCGACCTCGATCTCCCGCGCTGGCGCGGTGAACGTGCCCGGATAATTCAGTCCGTCCTGCGGAAGCGGCAGGAAGGGGACGCGCTCGAACAGGACGCGGCCACTGACCGTCACCCCCCCGGGTGGCGGACCGACGGTGACCGTCACCACGCGAGTCGTGATGGCGGTTGCGGCACGGTTGTCCGTCACCGTCAGGGTGGCCGTGAACGTACCGGCCGTCTGGTACAAGTGATTCACGGTGACACCGGAACCGGGCGCCGTGTTATCCCCGAAATTCCAGCTGTAGCTCGTAATGGAGCCGTCGCTGTCGCTCGAAGCCGAGGCGTCGAAGGCGACGGTCAGCGGAACCTGGCCCACGGATGGCGTGGCTGTAAAGGACGCCGAGGGAACTCGGTTGGACGAGCCGCCGCCACCACTGCCGCCACACGCCGACAGGCCGAGCACGGCGGAGAGAATGAGAATTTTGGAGATGCGCGGCAGGAAGCCGTCGCACGCAGTTCCATCAGCGTGTCGATTCACAGGGCCGCCAGAGTCAAATTTGCTTCTGCGGCAGCATATCACGACGGGCGCGCTCGCCCGTCCCGCCTGGCTAATTTCTCTGCAACTCGGGTTCGCGCAGCAGCCGGCGCTCCCACTCGAGTTGCGTGCGGACGATGACCGCGAGATCGTCGAAGCGTGGCTGCCAGCCGAGCACCTCGCGGATCCGTTCGGCATGCGCGACGAGCGAGGGAGGGTCGCCAGCGCGGCGCGGCCCGAGCACGACGTTCAGCGCCCGGCCGTCATTGATGCGCTCGACCATCTGCAGCACGTCCCGGACGCTGTAGCCGTGGCCGTAGCCGCAGTTGAGAGTCGTCGAAACGCCACCGGCCCGGAGGTAGTCGAGGGCCTTGAGGTGCGCGGCGGCGAGGTCTTCGACGTGGATGTAGTCGCGCACGCCCGTGCCATCCGGCGTCGGGTAATCGGTGCCGAAGATCGAGATCGACGGGCGGACACCCACCGCCTGCTGGCACGCGACTTTTACCAGCAGCGTCGCATTCGGCGCCGTGTGACCGATCCGTCCGCCCGGGTCGCTGCCGGCGACGTTGAAGTAGCGCAGCGCCACGTAGCGCAGCGCGGAGGCCGCGGCGAGGTCGCGCAGCATCCATTCGCTCATCAGCTTGGAGAGCCCGTAGGGATTGATCGGTACCGTCGGCGACTCCTCGCGGGCCACGCCCTCGGACGGAATGCCGTAGACGGCCGCGGTCGACGAGAAGACGACGTGCTTGACGCCGGCACGGTCGCAGCACTCGAGCAGGTTGCGCGTGGCACAGGTGTTGTTGCCGTAGTACTTGAGCGGATTCGACACCGACTCCGGCACGATCGTGTGCGCCGCGAAGTGCATCACGGTCTCGATGCCGTGCTCTGCGAGCAGCCGGTCGACGGCAGCGCGGTCCGCCGTGTCGCCGATGACGAGCGGCGCACCGAGCACGGCGGCCCGATAGCCGGTGGAGAGATTGTCGAGGACCACGACGCGCTCGCCGCGCTCGACGAGCTGGCGGACGACGTGGCTGCCGATGTACCCGGCGCCGCCGGTCACGAGGATGCTGGACATGGCTGCAAATGCTAAGCGTTCGGGCCCCACCGGAGAAAGCGGCAGCTCACAGATTTGAGAGCGAGGGTTCCTCCATTGCGGCCAGTTGCTCACGCAGGTCGAGCACGTGCTGCTCCCAGTACTTGGGCTCCTCGAACCACGGAAACGCGCGCGGGAACGCGGGATCGTCCCACCGGCGAGCGAGCCAGCCGGCGTAGTGCATGATGCGCAGCGTGCGCAGCGGTTCGATCAACGAAATCTCGTGGTAATCCAGGTCCGCGAACTCGGCGTAGCCCTCCAGCAGGTCGTGCAGCTGCGCGCTCATTTCCTCCGGTCGGCCGGAAAGCAACATCCACAGGTCCTGCACCGCGGGCCCCGTCATGCAGTCGTCGAGGTCCACGAAGTGCGGGCCTGCGTCCGTCCACAGCACGTTGCCCGGATGGCAGTCGCCGTGCAGCCGCAGCGTGCGATACGGCGTCGCTTCCGCAAAGCGTCGCTCGACGAGGCCCAGCACATCCTCGACCAGCGATTCGTACGCCGCTTCGAGATGCGGCGGAATCCAGCCCTGGTCCAGCAGGTAATCCGCGGTCTCGAGGCCCATCGCCCGCCAGTCGAGCCGGGGTCGGTGATGGAACGCCCGCGTCCGGCCGATCGCGTGGATGCGCGCGAGGAATCGTCCCATCCAGGCACGCTCGTCCTTCGTTCCGAGCTCGGGCCAGCGCCCGCCCTGGCGCGGATAGACCGCGTAACGGAAGCCGCCGAGTTCGAACAGCGTACGGCCCGCGTGCACCTCAGGCGCCACGATCGGTAATTCTGCACGGGCGAGTTCCAGCGCAAAATCGTGCTCCTCCAGGATCGCGGGCGTGCTCCACCGCCCCGGCCGATAGAACTTGACGACCACCGGCGTCGAATCGTCCCGGCCGACCTGGTAGACGCGATTCTCGTAGCTGTTGAGCGCCAGCACCCGACCGTCCGACGCGTAACCCACGGCCTCGATCGCCTCGACGACGAGGTCCGGCGTCAGCGTGGAATACGGATGCATTCCGGGCGCCTGGCGTGCGTGTGTAGGGCTGGACATCGTCCGCGTCGCGCAGTGTATCGGTTACGATCTGCAAACTAGCATGCTCCGACCCCTCTCCCTCCGTCCACGCTCGCTCAGCGGCCTGATCCTGCTCGGCTTCGCCGCCGTCGCGTTGCCCTTGCTGCTCGGCACGATCAACGCGGCCGTCGAGATGCGTAACCTCTCCTCCGCAAGCGAGCGTCTGGTCGCCACGGGCGTCGCCGCGACTCAGTACACCCAGGCCATCGTCCGCCAGGTCTCGTCACTGGAGCGCACGGCTCGCCTCTACCAGATCCTGCGGCGGGCCAGCCTGCTCGAAACCTTCAGGCAGAACCACCAGTTGCTGGTCACGACCCTGGACGGCCTCGAGCAACTCCCCGGCGATCCGGCGCGTGCCGAGGTGATCGGCCGCATCCGGCAGACGACGGATGCGATTGAGCGTGGCCTCGGCTCGCCGGCCACCGCGGAGGTCAACGACGCGCTGCGGCAGTTCACTCAACTCGCGAAGGACGCCGGGCAGCTCTCGACGCTCGCCAGCCGGCAGACGGACCAGGAGCTCAAGCAACTGCGCGCCGAGACGGACCAGACGCGCCACCGGATCCTCTGGCAATCGGCCGCGCTCGTGCCTGTCAGCCTGGGCTTGATGTTGCTGTTCACCGTTTTTCTCGGCCGACCCATCCGTGAGATCGATCGCGCGATCGACGCTATCGGCCACGGCCGGCTGAACGATCCCGTCGCCGTGCGCGGTCCCACCGACCTGCAGGCCCTCGGTCGCCAGCTCGAGTGGCTGCGCAACCGACTCGGCGAGATCGCCGAGGAGCGCAACCGGTTCCTGCGCCACATGTCGCACGAGCTGAAGACGCCGCTCGCGAACATCCGCGAGGGCACCGAACTGTTGCTCGAGGGCGCCGTCGGCGGATTGAGTCCCGAGCAACGGGAAGTGGGCGGCATCCTGCGTGACAACAGCCTGCGGCTGCAGCGGCTGATCGAGAACCTGTTGTCCTACAGCGAATGGCACTCGCGCCGGGGGGCGCTCGACCTCGACCAGGTGCAGCTGCCGGCGTTGGTGAGCGCAACGCTCGAGACTTACCACCTGCCGATCAGCGCGCATCGCCTGCAGCTCGTGCAGCAGGTCGACGATGTCACGCTGGTCGCAGACCGCGCCAAGCTGCGCCTGATTCTCGACAACCTCGTCTCGAATGCAGTCAAGTTCACGCCCGATGGAGGCACGATCACGGTGCGCGCGCGCAGCGAGGACGGCGAGGTCGTCATCGAGGTCGCCGATTCCGGCCCGGGCATCCCGTCGGCCGAGCGCGGACGGGTGTTCGAGGCTTTCTACCAGGGTGCCACACCGCATGGCGGCCTGGTGCGCGGCACCGGCATCGGGCTCTCCGTGGTGCAGGAATTCGTCCAGGCACACGGCGGCACCATCGAGATCGTGGACGGCGAGTTTCCGGGCGCTCACTTCAAGGTGCGGCTGCCAATCGCGATATCATAGGCACACCCGCCGATGATCCAGCTGCACCCCATGAATCGCCCTTCCAAGTTCGTCATTCTTGCGGCGGTCACGCTGCTCGGTGGCTGCGCGAGCCTGCCGCCGGACCCCGTTCAAGCCAGCGCCGGCCCGTCCCCGGCGGCCGCGCAAGCCGCGCCGCTCGTGAGCCTGACGCCGTACCTGGACACGCTGGCGAAAATGGCCCCGGGCGACCCGGTCCGTCAGCAGGCCGAGCTCGCTGCGACGCTCGCCAGCGCGCAGCAGAGCCGCAGTGCGGACGACACGCTGCGTTATGCGCTTGCGCTTGGCAGCGCGGGCCACGCAAGCAGCAACCCGGTCGAGGCGAAGCGGCTGATCAGCGAACTGCTTGCGGGCACGCACGACCTCGAGCCGATCGAACTCGCGTTCGCGAACGCCTACCTGCGCGAGTTCGACGCGCGGGTCGCGCTCTACGCCGACCTCGCGCGGCTGCGGGAAGACTCGGAGCAGCGCTTGAAGTCGCGGGATGCCAGCGCCGAGAGTCGGGCCGATACCCTCGCCGCCGAAAACAAGTACCTGCGACGCGCGCTGGCCGAGGCGGAGCGCAAGCTCGAGGCCGTTGCGGAGATGGAGCGCTCGCTGCTCGAACCGGGCGCGGAGTCCGGCGCGGCGGAACCGCCGCCATGACGCGCCTGCGCCGCGCGCCACGGATCCTCGTCGTCGACGACGATCCGGGCCTGCTGCGCCTCCTGACCATCCGCCTGCGCTCGCAGAAATACGAAGTCGAGCCGGTGGACAGCGCCGCAAGAGCGCTCGCCGTCATCGCGGGCTTCCGCCCGGATCTCGTCATCACGGACCTGCGGATGGCCCAGATGGACGGCATCATGCTGCTCCGCGAGCTGCAGCGGCGCTGGCCCAGCCTGAACGTGATCATGCTCACGGCGCACGGGACGATTCCCGACGCAGTGAAGGCCACTCAGTCCGGCGCCTTTGCATTCCTCACCAAGCCGGTCGAAAAGGATCGTCTGCTCGAGGAGGTCGGCCGCGCGCTCAGGACCTCAGGATTCTCCGACGAGACGACCGACGACTGGCGCGCGGAATTCGCCACTCGCAGTCCGCTGCTCGAGGACCGGCTGGCCAAGGCGCACATGGTGGCGAGTTCCGATGCGTCCGTGCTGATCAGCGGCGAACCCGGCACCGGCAAGGAGTTGCTGGCCAAGGCGATCCACCGCGCCAGCGGGCGGCGCGGTGGCCCTTTCGTTGCCGTTGATTGCGATGGACTCGACGCGACCACTGGAGAGGCCGAGCTCGCAGCTGCACTGGAGCGTGCACGGGGCGGTTCGATCCTGCTGCGCAACGTCGACGAGCTGCTGCCCAGCCTGCAGTCCCGCCTCGATCGGCAGCTCAAGGGTGGTGACGTCCGCGTCATTGCGACGACGGACTGGCGCAGTGAGGACGTTGCGGGAGATGCGCGGGCATCCGAAGAACTGCTCGATCGCCTTGCCGCGGTTCACGTCGATTTGCCCCCGCTCAGCAAGCGGCGCGAAGACGTACCACTGCTGGTGCAACAGTGCCTGGATGACGTGGCCGTCGAAACGGCCCAACCGAAGCGTGCCTGTTCGCCTGAGGCCATGGAACTGCTCGCTTCTGCAAGGTGGCCCGGCAACGTGCGCGAACTGCGCATGGTCGTCCGGCAGGCGGCAACCCTCGGCGCCGGAGCCTTGATCACCGCGGAACAGGTGCAGGAGGCCCTCGGCCAGGCCACCCAGCTGCCGTCCTTCGACGAGGCTCGTGATGAGTTCACGCGTAACTATCTCGTGCAACTCCTTCAGATATCTGAAGGAAATGTCAGCCAGGCGGCGCGTCTCGCAAAGCGGAATCGCACCGATTTCTACAAGCTGCTGACCAAGTACGAGATCCGGCCCGACACGTTCAAACCCTGAGTCCGCAGCGTCTCGTCGGCGACGCGTTCTTCGCCGTTGAAGATCTGCGAGTTGGGTCACGTTTCGCGCCGGACAACATTGCCGCGAAGGACGACGCAGTCGACACTTCCCTCCGTCTGAAAAGGGCAAACCCGCCGCGAGGCGGGGACGCAAAGCCTCCGGTCCTCGAGCGGTAAAACGCTGAGCGGATAGCGGGGTTGCCAGAAGGCCAGCGACGGGCAATCCGTCTGCCGGCTGCGCTGCTGCAACCTTCATTCCTCCCAGCCCCTGCCGAGGCCCTTCGAAGCCCGCGTGGCAGGAGCTGTGGAATGTCGATTGCAAGTACTTTTGTTCGCCATGCGTCGCTCGTCCGGACCTCGATCCTGGCCTGCACGCTCGCTATGTCCCTCACAGGTTGCCTGTTCGACGGTGACCTGGTGCCCGATCGCAGCGGCAACGAGACGACCGGGTCGACGTCGATCGACGCTCCGTCGAACCCGACCCCGTCGAATCAGGCCCCGTCGATCTCAGGCTCGCCCCTTACCAGTGCCCGGGTCAACGAGGCCTACTCGTTCCAACCCATCGCCAGCGACCCCGATGGTCACGCGCTCACGTTCCAGATCGCCAACAAGCCCGCGTGGGCGACGTTCGACACCGGGACCGGTCGTCTCAGCGGCACACCGTCCACGTCGTCCACCGGCGCCTTCAACGACGTACGCATCACCGTGAGCGACGGCCGGGCTTCGAGTGCGCTGCCACCCTTTTCGATCTCGGTCACGAGTTCCCAGACGACCGGATCGGCCACATTGAGCTGGCAGCCGCCGACCTCGAACACCGACGGGTCGCCGCTCACCAATCTCGCCGGCTATGTGGTTCGCTATGGCACTGCGCCCGACGCGCTCGACATCCAGGTGCGAATCGACAATCCGGGCCTCGTGACTTACGTGGTGTCGGATCTCGCACCGGCCACCTGGTACTTCCAGGTCGTCGCCTACAATTCAGTCGGCGTCGAGAGCAGCCCTTCGGCCACCGGCTCCAAGACGATCTCCTGACCCCTCGTGAGGGGTGGCCGAAGGAACGGCCACCCGATTGTCGCGTGCTCGTCGATCGACGAGCCATCGACGGCTCAGGCGCTCCTGTCGCGCACGGCAGCGCCGCCGTCGATCAGATCGAACCCCACGTGTAGTGACCGCGGCTCTCCGTTGGTGTTCTGCGGGGAGGCGCCACATGCATACGCTGGAACCCCAGCGCGCAGCGCACCGTGTAGTACAACGCGCAGGCTCGAAGACCCCCTCCTCGTCGGGGATCACCTGGCAGTGAACCAGCCGCGAGCAGGCCTCGATTCCCACGCGGGCAGACTCCTGCCGTGGCGGTGCAATTCGGTGAGCGCCGCGGGCACGATCAGCGGTCATACATCGTGGCGACGCTCTCGGCCAGGAAGCTCAAAACCGACCTGGGCACGGTCGACTTCGGGTCGCCCAGCTCCGGCGCCACCTGCGCCGGGCGCCGACTCGGTTCAGAGGGTCTTCTGGGCCAGGTTCGACAGGTCGCTTTCGATGTTCGCGGTCGTGTATGCGGACACCGCGAAGTACCAGGTGCCAGTCGAGAGATTCTCGATCACCACCGACGTGATGCCCGGGCTGGGGACGCTGACGGTCTCGCTCAGATTGGACGCCTGCTGGCCGTACTTGACCCGATACCCGGCCAGGTTGGTTACCGGCGTCCCGTCCACGTTCGACGTCGGCGGCGACCACGACAACGTGGCGCTACCCCGCGGCACGGGGTTCACGACCGCCAGCGAGAACGCCGGCAGCGAGACCGAGTCCCGGGTGTCGCTGACCGAAATCACGATGTTGCTGGTCGAGCCGACGTTGCCCGCGGCGGGCGTCCCGTACAGGCGGCCTGTCGCAGTATTGAACTGGGCCCAGGACGGCTTGTTCACGATCGTGAATGTCAGGGTCTGACCGTCCGGATCCGACGCGTTCGGGCTGAACGAATACGCCTCCCCAACAGTCGCCGACGTTGCCGGCGCGCCGCTGATGCTCGGCGGCGTGTTCGTCGCCACGACCGTGATCGAGAACGCCGACAGGCTCGACGTGGCCACGCCGTCCGACGATGAGATCACGATGCTCGGATAGACGCCCGCTTGCAGGTTGGACGGCGCGCCGGCCAGTGTGCCGGTTGCCGTATCGAAGCTCGCCCAGCGAGGCATGTTCTGGATGGCGAAGGTCAGAGTCTGCCCATCCGGATCCGACGCGGTTGGACGGAACTCATATCGACTGCCCGCCTGCACCGACGTCGGGGGTACGCCGTAGATCACCGGCGCGCTGTTCGCCGCCGCGGCGACCACGATGCCGAACCCCGGCAACGAGCGAGTGCTCTGCGTGTCCGAGACGGAAATGACGACGTTGGAGTAGGTGCCCGCCGAGCCGGCCGGGGGAATGCCGCTCAGGAGCCCGCTGCTCGTGGTGAACGTCGCCCAGCTCGGCTTGTTGGCGATGCTGAACGTGAGCGTGTCGCCGTCCGCATCACCCGCCTGCGGAAGGAACGTGTAAAGTTCCTTTTCACGTGCCGTCCCAGCGGGTACGCCGCTGATCCACGGCGCACTGGTCGGCGCGGACGTGCTGGCCGACGCGACGACCTGCAGCGTGAACGGCGGCAGCGATGCGATGAACCGGCCGTCCGATACAGAGATTCTGATGTTGCTCGACTTGCCGAGGTCCCGCCGCGTGGGAGTCCCGTAGAGGCGGCCGGACTTCCGGTCGAAACGCGCCCAGCGTGGCACGCCGGTGGCGCCATAGCTGATGCGGTCACCATTGGCGTCCGAGGCGGTCGGCTGGAACGCGTACTGTTGGCCCGGCGTGGCGGTGGTCGGGGGCGTGCCTGAGATGACCGGAGCGACGTTCTGGGCGTGTGCTGCCGCGATACCGAGCAGGTTGACTGCGACGATTGCGACCAGGACGCTGAACCGCCGGCGAATCTCTACTCTAGCCTGCATCGATGATCCCTCTGTCCCAGACCGCAGGGGCCTCGGCTCAGGGGGATCGCACGACGAGTTGCTGAACTCATGGCGGGCATGGCTGACCGCCACGCACTCCGCGTAGTCCTGGCAACCCCGCTATCCTTGGACTGAGCCCGAGGACCGGAGGCTTTGCGTCCCCGCCTTGCGACGGGTTTGCCTTTTACGAGAACGGGAGCGAGTCTTCCGCGGACTGCGACTCGCGTAAAGCGCGTTTGTGAAGAACTGTGGAACGAACGACAGTTTCGCGAGGCGAACGCCTCGAACTGTGACGCGGATCAGGGAAAAGCGCGGAAGTGGCGTCCCCACGGGGATTCGAACCCCGGTCGCAACCGTGAAAGGGTTGTGTCCTAGGCCTCTAGACGATGGGGACGCAGGTCAGGAACTGACCGGCGCGAGGCTCCCGCGCGCTTGACAGAAACCATGGTGGAGCCAGACGGGATCGAACCGTCGACCTCCTGCATGCCATGCAGGCGCTCTCCCAGCTGAGCTATGGCCCCACGTTGGGGCGCGAATTGTCCGGGAGACGACCCCGGAAGTCAAACCCGCGACTCAGCCGTTCGCGTGGCGAATCGCGCGGTCCAGTCTCTCCAGCGTGGCACGCGAGCCGAGGATCTCGAGCGTGACGTCGATCGGCGGCGAGACCGTGCCGCCGGCCACGGCAACGCGGACCGGCTGCGCCACCTTGCCGAGCCCGACGCCCTGCTCCGAAGCCACCGCCATGATCGCCGTGTGGATGGCCGGCGCCCGCCACTCCGCCAGCCCGGCGAGCTTGTCCCGAGCCGCCTGCAGCGTCGGCACCGTTTCCGACGTGAGGTTTTTCGCGGCTGCCTTCGGCTCGTACTCGAGCACGTCGCGGAAGAAGAACACGCTGTTGGCCGCCATTTCCTTGAGCGTTTTCGCCCTCTCCTGCTGGGCCTTCGCCACGGCCGCGACCTTCGCCATGTCGTCCACCGGGAGCCCGAGCGCTTCGAGTTGCGGCGCCAGGTATCGGGCAAGGTGCTCCGGCGTCGAGCGCAGCATGTGCTGCTGGTTGGTCCACAGCATCTTGTCCACGTTCAGCGCCGAGGCGGACTTGTTGACGTCGTGGATGTCGAACAGGCGAGTCATCTCGTCGAGCGAGAAGATCTCCTGGTCACCGTGCGACCAGCCGAGCCGGCCGAGATAATTGAGCAGCGCCTCCGGCAGGAAGCCGTCGTCGCGGTACTGCAGCACGCTGACGGCGCCATGGCGCTTCGACAGCTTGGCGCCGTCGGGACCCAGGATCATCGGCACGTGCGCGTAGAGCGGTGGCTCCACGCCGAGTGCCTTCAGCATGTTGATCTGGCGCGGCGTGTTGTTGATGTGGTCGTCGCCGCGGATCACGTGCGTGACCCGCATGTCGTAGTCGTCCACGACGACGCAGAAATTGTAGGTCGGCGTGCCGTCCGAGCGAGCGATGATCAGGTCGTCGAGCTCGCTGCTGTCGAACGTGATCGGGCCGTGGACGACGTCGTTGACGACGACCTGCCCGTCGTCCGGGTTGCGGAAGCGAACGACCGGACTCACGCCCGGCTCGGGTGCCGTGCGGTGGCGGCAGCGGCCGTCGTAGCGCGGCTTCTCCTTGCGCGCAGTCTGCGCGGCACGCATCTCGTCGAGCGCTTCCTTGCTGCAGTAGCAGTGGTAGGCCTTGCCGTCGCGGACGAACTGGTCGATGACCTCCTTGTACCGGTCCATGCGCTGCGTCTGGTAGAACGGACCCTCATCGTGGTCCAGCCCGAGCCACGCCATGCCGTCCAGGATCGCCGTCAGCGCCTCGGGCGTCGAGCGCTCGCGATCGGTGTCCTCGATCCGCAGGATGAACGTGCCACCGTGGCGGCGCGCATAGAGCCAGCAGAACAGCGCCGTGCGCACGCCGCCGATGTGCAGCATGCCCGTGGGACTGGGGGCGAAACGGGTGCGGACAGTCATGTGGCCTCGATTCGACGCGCCGGAAAAGACGACGCCGGCAGCAAGGCCGGCGTCCGGTTCTGGTGGGCGGTAGTGGGATCGAACCACTGACCCCTGCCGTGTGAAAGCAGTGCTCTACCGCTGAGCTAACCGCCCGTTCGAAGGCCGCGTAGTTTAGGGGGACGGCGGCCGCCCTGCAATCCGCCTGCCTGGTCGGCCGTCAACCGGGCTCCCCACCAATGAGCGCCAGCAACTCCGCGGTCTTCTCGCGCATCAGCGCCTCGTCGCCCCGGCTTTCGACGTTCAGGCGAATCAGCGGCTCGGTATTCGAGGAGCGCAGGTTGAATCGCCATTGGTCGAACTCGACGCTGACGCCGTCCGTGTAGTCCACGTTCCGGGCCGCCGGCTGGTACTTGCCGAGCACCGCGGCAATCGTGGACTTCGCATCCGGCACGCGCCGGTTGATCTCGCCGCTGGTCGGGAACGCCTTCATGCGCTCCCCCACCAGCTGCGACAGGCTCTTGCCGGTCTCGCTCATCAGCTGCGTCACCAGCAGCCACGGGATCATGCCGCTGTCGCAGTATGCGAAATCGCGGAAATAGTGGTGCGCGCTCATCTCGCCACCGTAGACGCCGTCCACGTCGCGCATCACCTGCTTGATGAAAGCGTGTCCCGACTTCGACTGCACGGCCTCGCCGCCGCCTTCGGCCACGATGTCGAGCGTGTTCCAGGTGAGGCGCGGGTCATGGACGATCCGGCTGCCCGGGAAGCGCTTCAGGAACACGGACGCCAGCAGCCCGACGATGTAGTAGCCCTCGATGAAGCCACCGTGCTCGTCGAACAGGAAGCAGCGGTCGTAGTCGCCGTCCCACGAGATCGCGCAGTCGGCCGTGTGCTTGCGGAGCGCTTCCACCGGCGCACGATGGTTCTCGACGAGCATCGGATTCGGCACGCCGTGCGGGAACGTGCCGTCGGCCTCGTGATGCACCTTGACGAACTCGAACGGCAGGAACGGCTCGAGCTTGTCGACGATGAGCCCGGCACCGCCGTTTCCGGCGTGGACCACGACGCGCAGCGGCTTCAGTGTCGCGCGATCCACGTACGAGAGCAGGTGGTCGATGTACTCCGGCATGATGTCCATCGCGTAGCGTTCGCCGACCTTGGCGGGCGCCGTGAACTTCCCCGCCTCGGCGATCGCGCGGATGTCCTGCAGGCCGTTGTCACCGCTGATCGGGCGCGAGCCCTCGCGCACGAACTTCATACCGTTGTAGTCGGGCGGGTTGTGACTCGCCGTGACCATGATGCCGCCGTCCATCTCCTTCGCGAACGTCGCGAAGTACACGACCTCCGTGCCGCAGAGGCCGATGTCGTAGACGTCCACACCCGAATCGAGCAACCCCTGTTCGAGGGCCTTCGCGAGTTCCTCACTCGAGAGGCGAATGTCGCGGCCGACGATCACTTTTTTCGGCTTGACGAACTCTGCGTACGCACGGCCGATCCGATACGCGACGTCCTCGTTCAGTTCGGACGGGATCCGGCCGCGCAGGTCGTACGCCTTGAAGCCACTGATGGTGATGGGGTTCATTTGCTGGATCCCTCGCGACCGTAAATGTCCTCGAACCGCACGATGTCGTCCTCGCCGAGGTAGCTGCCCGACTGCACCTCGATGATGTGCAGCGTGACCTTGCCCGGATTCTCGATGCGGTGCTTCGTGCCCATCGGGATGAACGTCGACTCGTTCTCGCCGAGCAGGAACGTCTCCTCGCCTCGCGTGATGCGCGCCGTGCCCGACACGACGATCCAGTGCTCCGCGCGGTGGTGGTGCAGCTGCAGCGACATCGAGGCGCCGGGCTTGACGACCAGGCGCTTCACCTGGAACCGCTCGCCATTGTCGATGCTGTCGTAGCTGCCCCAGGGCCTGAATACTTCCCGGTGCAGCGAGGTCTCGTAGCGACCCTGCGCCTTGAGCTGGGCGACCAGCGCCTTGACGTCCTGCACCTTGTCGCGTGGTGCGACGAGCACCGCATCCTTCGTCTCGACGACGACGTGATCCTTGAGCCCCACGGCCGCAATCAGGCGGCTCGTCGAGTGCAGGTAGCAGCCCTGGCTGCCTTCCTGGATCACGTCCCCGGCCGTGACGTTGCCCTTGTCGTCCTGCGGCAACGCGTCCTGCAGCGCCGACCACGACCCGACGTCGCTCCAGCCGGCATCGAGGGGCACGACGACGGCTGAGCGGGTCTTCTCCATCACGGCGTAGTCGATCGAATCGCTCGGGCTCGCAGCGAACTCTGCGGCCGGCAAGCGGGTGAAATCCAGGTCGTGGGAAGCCGCGGCCACGGCGGACTCACAGGCCTCGAGGATCGCGGGAGCCTGCGCCTTGAGTTCGGCCAGGAACGCACTCGCGTCGAACATGAACATGCCGCTGTTCCAGTAGTACTCGCCGGACTGCACGTACCGGACCGCCGTGGCGTAATCGGGTTTCTCGACGAACTCGGCCACATCGAACACAGGGCCGTCGCCTTTCGCGCGGCGAATGTAGCCGTAGCCGGTCTCGGCGCGGTCCGGCACGATGCCGAACGTGACGAGCTGTCCCGCTTCGGCTGCCGCGCGACCTTGCGCGACGACGGCCTGGAACGCTTCGACGTCGCGAATGACGTGGTCGGCCGGCAGCACCAGCAGCACGGGAGACGACTCGGGGCGCTGCGCCAAGGCTACGAGTGCTGCCACCGCGACCGCTGGCGCGGTGTTGCGCCCCACCGGCTCGAGGATGATCGCCTGCGCGGCAACCCCCATCTCGCGCAACTGCTCGGCCACCATGAAGCGGTGGCTCTCGTTACAGACCACGATCGGCGCGCCGACTCCGTCGACGCCTTCGACTCTCGCGGCCGTTTCCTGCAGCATCGTCCGTGCACCCGTCAGCGGCAGCAGCTGCTTCGGATAGAGCTCGCGGGAGAGTGGCCAGAGGCGAGTGCCGGAGCCGCCGGAGAGGATGACGGGTATGAGCATGTGGTGGGAAGCGGATAGCGGATAGCGGATAGCGGATAGTGTAAGAGGGAATTAGTGGCGGTTCACGGCGAAATTGGCATCAATTTCAAGGGGGCGTACCGGTTAATGTCGTATCGTC
>CAVZRR010000005.1:0-42730 GCA_963777725.1 uncultured Gammaproteobacteria bacterium | reverse complement strand
ATCACACGAACGTCGTGCTCGCGATCGGCAGCCGTTGCGCGGTGATCTGCGCCGACGCCGTCGCGGAAACGGAGCGCGGCGCGCTGCTCGAGCGGCTCGCCGCCAGCGGTCGCTGCGTCGAGACGATCGGCGTCGCACAGATGATGAACTTCGCCGGCAACGTGCTCGAACTGCGCAGCCGCGCCGGGGAAAGCGTGCTGGCGATGTCGCAGCGAGCCTTCGCGAGCCTCGCGCCTGCGTCTCGCGAGCGGCTCGCCGCCTGCGTCGATCGCATCGTCACCGCACCGGTGACCACGATCGAGGATCTCGGCGGCGGATCGGTGCGCTGCATGCTCGCGGAAGTATTCCTGCCCCGCAGCCCGGCCGCTTCGCAATTCCCGGAGGACCGCTGATGCCGACAGCAAGCGACGGCGAACTCGTCCGCGCGCTGACCGGCGCCTGGCAACTCGTCCGCTGGACGATCGAGTATCCGCCGAGCGACCGCGTCACGCAGCCGTTCGGCACCGATCCCGAAGGCCTGCTGGTCTACACCGCCGACGGCCACATGTCGGCCGTGATGCAGCGCCGGAACCGGCCACCGCTGTCGCGCGCCGATCCGCACGCCGTCAGCGATGCCGAGAAAGCCGCGGCGTTCGCGACCTACCTGCATTACTCAGGCGCTCTGGAGCGTCGTCGACGGCAACGTCATCCACGACGTGCGCCACGCGATGAACCCCAACCTGATCGGCACGCGCCAGGTCCGCAGCATCTCGCTCGATGGCGACAGTCTCGAGCTGGGCGCGATGGAACAACTCGAGACGCCCGGCACGTCGCGCCGCCACCGTATCCTCTGGCGTCGCGCGCCGCAGTCGTAGTCCGCGTTCCTCACGCCGGAGCGCAATGGTGGCGTGCAGAGTTCCGGTCGGGGCGGGCACCTGCGGGGCCGTCGCGTGACACGCGTCGCGCGCGGAGCCTCCGCGCCGACGTGTTCGCGGACGGCCCCGCAGGTGCCCGCCCCGACCGGAACTCTGCCGACACCTTCGTTCCGGCGTGAGGAACGCGGACTTACGACTGCGGCGCCTCGAGATCGTCGAGGAATTCGACCGCGCGCCGCAGGTGCGGAATCACGATCGTTCCGCCGACGACGAGACCGATGCTCATCGCCTCGACGATTTCCTTGCGGCTCGAGCCGGCGGCGTGCGATTCGACGAGGTGGTACTTCACGCAGTCGTCGCAGCGCAGGACCAGCGAGGCGACGAGGCCGAGCAATTCCTTGGTCTGCTTCGGCAACGCGCCGTCCTCGCCATAGGCGAGCGAGTCGACGGAATAGATGCGCTTGATGACGCGATTGTCCTCGGCGAGGACGCGTTCGTTCATGCGCGCGCGGTAGGCGGCGAAATCCTGCTCGAGCTTGCCCAAGTCCGGTCTCCTGCGGCGTTCGTCGGAGCAGCCAGTGTACGCGGCCGCGCGCGCCGGTTCGCCGCTGCTAGAATCGCGGCGAGGATCCAATCGTGCTCGAACTCGGCGTCAAGACACTGCTCTCCTACCTGCTGGGCTCGCTGCTCGGCAGCCTGCTCGTCGGGCGGCTGCGCGGCGTGGACATCCGGGAGCAGGGCAGCGGCAACGCCGGCGGCACCAATGCGCTGCGCACGCAGGGCTGGGGCTTCGCGCTCGGCGTGATCGTGATCGACGTCGGCAAGGCGCTGCTGGCCGTGGGCGTGCTGCCCGGGCTCGCGTTGCCGCTGATCGGCATCGATCCTGCGGTCGATCGCGACTGGCTGGTCGTCTGCTGCGCGGCGGCCGTCGTGGTCGGACACGTCTACCCGGTCTGGTACGAATTCCGCGGCGGCAAGGGGGCGGCGACGCTGATCGGCGCCGTGGCCGTGCTGTCGCCCGCCGCGCTCGTGCCGATCCTGCTCACGTGGCTGGCCTGCGTCGCGCTCAGCGGCTACGTCGGCCTCGGCACGATGGTCGCGACCGCCACGCTGCCCGTCTACTTCGCGTTCGCCCGGCCGCTGTCGCTGCCGCTGCTGGTGTTCGGCGTCGTGATGGCCGCGTTCGTCGTCTACACGCATCGCTCGAACATCGAGCGGATGCGCGCTGGCGTCGAGAACCGCGCGCGCCGGCTCTGGCTGCTGCGACCGCGATGAGCAGCAGGCCCGAGGTGCTGCTGGGCCTGCTCGCGGACGGCTCGCTGCATTCGGGCGCGGCGCTCGCCGCCGAGATGCAGGTCAGTCGGGCCGCCATCTGGAAGATGGTCGGTGAGCTGCGCGATCTCGGCGTGGAGGTCGAGAGCCTGCCGCGCCGCGGCTACCGGTTGCCGCGCGGCGTCGAACTGCTCGACGAGCAGAAAATCCGCGCCGCGGCCCGGCAGCAGGGAACGCCGTTGCCGGCCGATCTGGAAGTCCTGTTCGAAACGGACTCGACCAACGTCCACCTGAACGACGCGGCTCCGCCGGCGCCGGGCCGGCCACGCGTCGCGTTCGCCGAATTGCAGCGCGCGGGACGCGGGCGCCGCGGTCGTTCGTGGCTCGCGCCGTTCGGTTCGGGCCTCGCGTTCTCGGTCGCCTGGACGTTTGCGGAGACGCCGGCCGACCTGCCGGCCCTCGGCCTCGCGGTCGGCGTGTCGGTCGCCGAGGCCTTGCATCGGCTCGGCTTCGTCGAGGTCCGCGTGAAGTGGCCGAACGACATCGTCTGGCGCAATCGCAAGCTCGGCGGGCTGCTGTTGCAGATGCGCTCCGAGATCGGCGGTGGTGCCAGCGTCGTCGCGGGGCTGGGGCTGAACATCGCGTTGCCGGCGGCTGCGCGCTCGGCACTCGAGGGACCGGGCCTGTTGCCCGCGACCGATCTCTGCGAAATCGATCCCGGGCGCGTGCCGGAGCGCAATGCGCTTGCGGCTGCGCTGGCCGCGGCGATGCTTGCAGCGCTGGCCGAGTTCAAGGACTCGGGATTCGCAGCCTTCGCTGCGCGGTGGACTGGCCTCGACGCGCTGGCCGGTCGCCGCGTCCGGGTGAGCCATGGTGACGAGAGCATCGAAGGCCAGGCGCTGGGCGTCGAAGCGGACGGCGCGCTGCGCGTCGCCGTCGCGGATCGCATCGAGCGGTTCTATTCTGGCGACGTGAGCCTGCGCCCGATCGGGGATCAGGGCCCGTGATGCTGCTCGTCGACATCGGCAACTCGCGGGTCAAGTGGGCGAGACTCGAGCGGGGCGTGCTGGGCGCGCAGCGCGCGGCCGCGCACGCGGGCTGGACCGCCGCCGACTGGCGGGCGCACTTGTTCGACGACGGACCCGTCGACGCAGTGCTCGCTGCGACCGTCGCGGGCGACGCAAGCGCCGCGGCCCTGGCCGAAGCGGCGCGCGTCGCTGCGGGTGTCGAACCGCAATTCGTCGCGACGACGCGCGCAGCGGCGGGCGTCCGCAATGGTTACGCCGATCCCTCGCTGCTCGGCGTCGATCGCTGGCTCGCCGTCATCGGTGCCTACGATCGCATTCGCGGGGCCTGCGTCGTGGCCGATATCGGCACGGCCGCGACGATCGACGTCGTCGCCGCCGACGGACGACATCGCGGCGGGTTCATCGTGCCGGGACCGGCGTTGATGGTGGCCTCGCTCGTGTCCGGCACCAGCGACCTCGGCGCGCGGCACGGATCGAGCGGACCGGCTTCGGGGACTCGCTTTGCAGACAACACGCGTGATGCGATGGAGCGGGGCTGCCGCCTGGCCGTCGCCGCGTTGATCGACCGTAGTGTCGAGGAGGCCGCTGTCGTAGCGGGGGGGCGCCCGGCCTTGCTGCTGACCGGCGGGGCCGCCGCGGACGTGCAGCCCTACCTGCGTTGCCCGGTCGAATCGATGCCGGACCTGGTGCTGCGAGGCTTGGCGGTCCTTGCCGGGGCGGACTCGGTTTGAACCCTGCGGCATCTGCGGACTCAAAGTGAGCGGACGCCCTCATGTATCATGGCAGGCGAATTTGCACCGGCTCCCGGCGAAGGCGTCGCGGCCGGCATGGTCACCCAGGAGAAAATAGATGAAAATCAGTGGCTTGTTGACGATTTCGCTGGCTTCCGCAGCCTTGGCGAGCTTCAGCGGCGCCGCGCTGGCCGATGCAGCCGCGGGCAAGGCGACGTTCAACGACGTCTGCTCGGAGTGCCACGAGGGGGCTGACTTCGAGGGCGAGGACGTGGCTGAGTTGACCGCGACGATCAAGAAGATCGCCGCCGGCCAGATGAAGCACAAGAAGGCGCTGAAGCTGACGGACGCCCAGGCGGCCGATGTCGCGGCCTTCATGGCCGCCGGCGCCAAGTAAACCTCCGGTCAGCGAGTGCGTTATAGGTGGTGAGTCCGGCTGTTGCCGGCACACATTTTGAGAGCGAGGAGATAGCGATGAAGATGAATCGAATTCTGGTCGTTGCAATGGCCGGGCTCGGCGTGGCGGGCTGGAGCATGTCGGCGAGCGCAGACGCGGCCGCTGGCAAGGCCAAGTTCGAGGCAGCCTGCGCCGAGTGCCACGAGGCTGGCGACTTCGAGGGTGAGGATGCGAAGGCCCTGGCCGATTCGCTCACCAAGATGGCGGCCGGCACGATGAAGCACAAGCAGGCGATCAAGCTCTCCCCCGCGGAGATCACGGACGTCGCCGCTTACATGGCCTCTGGCGGCAAGTAAGCTCGACGATCACAGCGCTCGACAGCAGGCCCGCCTCCCGCAAGGGGGGCGGGCCTCGCTTTTTCCGCTAACATGCGGTCCCCCGACATTCCGGCCCGTGTAGCGAGTCCATCCCTTGCGCGCCCTGTTCCTGCTGCTGTTGCTGGCCAACCTGCTGTTCGTCGCCTGGACCCGCTGGGTGGCGCCGCCGGCAACCACGGTCGGTCGCGCGACCCCGGTCTCCGCGGATCCCCAGGCCATCCGGCTGCTGCGTGAGGCGCCGCTGGCTCGGGAACTCGCGAGCGACGGAACGACGCCCGCAGCCGCCGACAGCCTTTCCCTGGTGTGCGTCAGTGCCGGTCCGTACGTGGATCGGGCATCGGCCGAGCAGGCCGCGGCGCGCTTGTCGCGGCTGGGCTTTGCATCGCGCAGCCGCCCGGCCCGCGAGGAAATCCGGGTCGGCCAATGGGTGCGTCTCGAGAGCCTGGCCACCCCCGAGGACGCGGCGAACGCGCTCGGCGTGATCCGCTCCGCCGGGATTGCCGATGCCTATGTGATCGCCGAGGAAGGGACCGGCACGATCATTTCGCTGGGCGTCTTCGCTGACGAGGCGCGCGCCCGGCAGGCGGTCACGATCGCCAGGATGGCGGGATTCGAGCCACAGGTCGTCGATCGCCTGCGCCCGGCCGACGTGTTCTGGCTCGACATCGACCGACGCGCCAATGCGGGCCTGCCCGCACTCGAGGACCTGCAGGGGCGGGATCCGGCCGGTTCGCCGCCACTCGAGTTGCGACCTTGTCCACAGTCCGAGCCCGCGACGGCGAATGAGGTTCGGACGCCCTGAGCGGGATGGCGCGGCCGCGGTTAGAATCGGGCACATCGCGCTGGCATAGCTCAGTTGGTAGAGCAGCCGCCTTGTAAGCGGCAGGTCGGGGGTTCGACTCCCTCTGCCAGCACCACCGCTGCGGATCGCAGGACACCAGGAGAAGACAGCCATGGCACTTTGGAAAGACCCGACTGCAAAGGACCCTTCAACCGGCAGCGACGCGTCCGGCGCCGCGACCGAACCCGCTGCGCGCGCACCCGAGCGACCGACGCCGGTGGGCGTGCCGACGCCATCGAGTGAAACGACCAAGCGCCCGGCGCCCGGTGCGGCCGGTGCCGCAAAAGAATCCCTGATTGCCGCCGACGTCACGATCGAGGGCAAGATCGAGGGCGCAGGCCACGTCCGCATCGCCGGGCGGTTCAAGGGCGACGTCAACGTGCAGGGCAACGTCACCATCGAGAACGGCGCGCACGTCACCGGTCAGGTCAATGCGGCGACCGTGATCGTCAGCGGCGAGGTCGAGGGCAACATCAACGCCAGCGCGCGCGTCGAGCTGCTCGAGACCGGCGTGATCAACGGCGATCTCAAGGCGGCGGTCCTGACGGTGGCCGCGGGTTCGCGGATGCGCGGCCAGGCGGATTTCGGCTGGGGCGACCAGAGTCCGACTCGCAAGTGAAGCCCGGGCCGGCCTGAATGATCACCGGACGATCCGCCGGGACGGCTGGCCGGACGAGGGTCTGTCCGCACTGCAAGGCGACGATCCTCGAGAGCGCGCCGATCTGTCCGCAGTGCCGCCATCACCTGAAGTTCGGCGCGGCGGCGGCGCCGGCGGGCCAGGACAAGCTGGAGAGCTTCTCGGCGCTGCGTGTCGAGGGCACCGTGCAGCATCCGGAGCGGGGCGGCGACTGGGAGTACTCGGTCGTGCTGTCGATCCGCAACGAGCGCGGCGAGGAACTCACGCGGCAGGTGGTCGGCGTGGGCGCGCTGCGTCCGACGGAGTCCCGTGTGTTCACGCTGTCGGTCGAGATCGTGGCGCCCGCGGGGCGCCCGCGCTGATTCGCGTCGGTCCTGCGGCTGGCCGAGATCGATAAAGTTCCTCAAGAACAATAGCTTGCAGATTTCTGGACCCTGTCTCGACCGGCGCGCCGTGCGGGACTATGCTGTCCGTGACGAGCCACGGCGCGTATGCGCCGTCGGCATTTACGGGGTTGTGCGAGGCGCCGGTCTTTGCCAGCCTGCCGCGCATTCTGCGGAACCGACCCGCGGGGAGATCACCGACATGTGTCTGGCCGTGCCGATGAGGATCAAGTCCGTGGATGGCTTTGCCGCCGTATGCGAGGCGAAGGGCATCGAGCGGGAAGTGAGCCTGTTCATGATGCAGGGCGAGGAGGTCGCCGCGGGCGACCACGTGCTCGTGCACGTCGGCTACGCGATACAGAAGGTGAGCGAGGAGGAGGCGCGCCTGACCTGGGAGCTCTTCGACGAGATCGTCGAGCATGCATGAGCTGTCGGTCTGCCAGGCGCTGATCGGGCAGGTCGAACGGGTGGCACGCGAGAACGACGCGCGGCGCGTCATCTCGATCGTCATCGAGGTGGGGCCGCTGTCCGGGGTCGAGCCGGCGCTGCTCGAGCACGCGTACCCGATTGCCGCAGCGGGATCCGTGGCCGAGCACGCGACGCTGACGATCGAGACGGTGCCCGTGCGGGTGCGCTGCCGCAGCTGCAAGGCGGAAACGCCGGCCCAGCCCAACCGGCTGGTCTGCGGCGACTGCAGCGACTGGCAGGTCGACGTCGTCGCGGGCGAAGAGATGCTGTTGAAGCGGGTCGAGATCGAAACCGAGCCCGTGGCCGTTCACTAGCCATTCACTGGCCGTTCACCGGGAGAGTCGAGATGTGCCGCGACTGTGGATGTTCCCTCGGACCTGCGGCGACGCGCGCACCGCTGGCGGCCGACCCGTCGGCGCCGGGCCGCACCGAGACCATCGAGGTCATCACGGCGATCCTCGGCGAGAATGACCGGGTCGCGGCGCACAACCGCGAGCATTTCGACGCGAGCGGCCTGCTGGCCCTGAACCTGATGTCCTCGCCGGGCGCGGGCAAGACCTCGCTGCTCGAGGCGACGATCCGCGCGCTCGACGGCCGGCTCAAGGTCGCGGTCGTCGAGGGCGACCTCGCCACCGAGAACGACGCCGACCGGATCCGCGCCTGCGGCGTGCCGGCCGTGCAGATCACCACCGGCAACGCGTGCCACCTCGACGCGCAGATGGTCCACGACGCGGTGCACGACCTGCCGCTCGCCGACCTCGACGTGCTGTTCATCGAGAACGTCGGCAACCTCGTCTGTCCGGCGAGCTTCGACCTCGGCCAGCACCGCAACGTCACGCTGCTCTCGGTGCCCGAGGGCGACGACAAGCCGGCGAAGTACCCGGTGATGTTCCGCGCGGCCGATCTCGCGCTGATCACGAAGACCGACCTGCTCGCGTACATCACCGAGTTCAGCCTCGAGCGCGCGCGAGCCGCATTGAGGCAGATCGGCTTCGGCGGCGAGACGATCGAGCTGACGAACCGGGGCGGCGAAGGTTTCGCGGCCTGGCTCGCGTGGCTCGAGCGCGAGGTGGCCGCGCAGCGCGACCGGGCGACGCAAGGCCAGTCCGTGCGGCCGAACATCCAGCCAGAAGGCGCCAGCGCTCACGCCGCGAACCGGCCGACGCGCTGAGGGGGTAGAGCGATGACCACAGCCACCGAATGGCTGCAGCGCATCCGCGCGCTGCCGCTGCCCGAGCGCATCAAGGTCATGAACGTCTGCGGAGGGCACGAACGGTCGATCACGACCGCCGGGCTGCGCAAGGCGATCCCGTCGAACATCGAGATCGTGCCGGGGCCGGGTTGCCCGGTCTGCATCTGCCCGGAAGAAGACATCTACGAGGCCATCCAGCTCGCGCTGCACGAGGGCGTGATCCTGGTCGCCTACGGCGACATGCTGCGCGTGCCGGTCAATGCGCCGAAGAGCGAGCCGCGTTCGCTCGAGCAGGCCAAGGCCGCGGGTGCCGACGTGCGCCCGATCGCGAGCCCGCTCGAGGCGGCGCGCGTCGCGCGCGAGAATCCTGCTCGCACCGTGGTGTTCCTTGCGGCCGGCTTCGAGACGACGTCCGCGCCGGCGGCGGCGCTGCTCGCGCAGGGCGCGCCCGACAACCTGATGTTCCTGATGTCGGGCCGGCGCACCTGGCCCGCGGTCGCGATGCTGCTCGACTCCGGCGAGCCCGGCTTCGAGGCGCTGATCGCGCCCGGGCACGTGGCCACCGTGATGGGGCCGGAGGAGTGGGAGTTCGTGCCGCGCGACCACGCGATGCCTGCGGCGATCGCCGGCTTCTCGCCCGAGTCGCTGCTCGCGGCGCTCTACTCGGTGCTGCGGCAGCGCATCGAAGGCAAGTGCTTCCTCGACAACTGCTATCCCCAGGTCGTGCGCCCGGGCGGCAACACGGCCGCGCAACGCTTCATGGACGCGACGATGGACATCGTTGCCGGCAACTGGCGCGGCATCGGCCCGATCCCGGACTCGGCTTATGTGCTGAAGCCCGCCTTCGCCGCGCACGATTCGCGCGTTCGACTGCCGTCCTACACCGAGATGGCACGCAAGCGGGCCGGCCAGATGCCGCCCGGCTGCGATTGCGCAAAAGTCGTGCTCGGCAAGATCTATCCGAACGAGTGTCGCCTGTACGGGCTCGCCTGCACGCCGCGCCAGCCGGTCGGTCCCTGCATGGTGTCGGACGAGGGCGCGTGCCGGATCTGGTGGGCCAACGGCGTGCGCGAGAACGTCTGGGCCGGGCGCAAGGCGTCCGGCGCCGAGGCGTGACGCTCGAAACGCAGTGAGCGACGCGACCGGTCCGCGGGTCGCCCGCCGGATCGTCATGACCGGCCGGGTGCAAGGGGTCGGCTTCCGGCCGTTCGTCTACCGCCTGGCGCACGAGCATGCGCTCGATGGTTACGTGCGCAACCTGCGCGGCGACGTCGAGGTGATCGTCGCGGGTCCCGAGGCGGCCCGTCGAAGCCTTCACGCGCGGACTCGTCGACCGTGCCCCGCCGCTCGCGCAACCGCGCATTCGCGACATCGCGGCCTGCGATACGTCCGCCCGGCGCGGGTTCGAGATCGCGCCGAGCCGCGCCGCCGACGCGCCGCAGGTGTCGGTGCCGCCCGACTTCTTCGCCTGCGACGACTGCGTGGCCGAACTCGCCGATCCCGCCGATCGCCGCCACGGCTATCCGTTCATCAACTGCACGCAGTGCGGCCCGCGCTACACGCTGATCGAGGCGCTGCCCTACGACCGTCCGAACACCAGCATGGCGGGATTCCCGCTCTGCGCCGCGTGCCGTCGCGAGTACCAGGACCCGCTCGATCGCCGCTTCCACGCCGAGCCGGTGGCGTGTCCCGTCTGCGGGCCGCACCTGGCGTTCGTCGAACCCGGGCGCGCGCCCGTCACGGGCGACGCCGACGGCCGTGGCCGCCGCGGTCGAGGTCCTGCGCACCGGCCGAGTGCTCGCAGTCCGCGGCATCGGCGGTTATCACCTGCTCTGCGACGCCTGCGACGAGGTCGCCGTGCGCCGGCTGCGTGAGCGCAAGCGGCGTCCCGACAAGCCGCTCGCGGTGATGTTTCCGCAGCGCGGCACGGATGGTCTCGATGCAGCGCGCCGCGAACTCGAGATCGGTGCCGTGGAGCAGGCGGCACTCGTCGATCCGGCGCGGCCCATCGTGCTGGTGCGGCAGCGGGCGGGCGGACGACTGGCGCCCTCCGTGGCGCCCGGGCTCGCCGAGATCGGCAGCTTCCTGCCCTACAGCCCGCTGCACCACCTGCTGCTCGCTGCCTTCGGTGGGCCGGTGGTCGCGACGTCGGGCAACGTCAGCGGCGAACCGGTGCTGACCGACCCGGCCGAGGCCGAGACGCGCCTCGCCCAGGTCGCCGACGCGTTCCTGCACCACGATCGGCCGATCGTCCGTCCGGCGGACGATTCGGTCGTGCGGATTGCAGCGGGACGGCCGCGACCGATCAGGCTGGGACGCGGCGTCGCGCCGCTCGAACTCGAGTTGCCGTTCGCCCTGCCGGAACCGGTGCTTGCCGTGGGCGGGCACCTGAAGCTCACCGTCGCGCTGGCCTGGGACCGTCGCGTCGTCGTGTCGCCGCACATCGGCGACATGGGCACGTTGCGCAGCGAGCAGGTCTTCGAGCAGGTCGTGCGCGACCTGCAGCGGCTCTACGACGTCGAGGCACGGCACTGGCTCTGCGATGCGCACCCGGGCTACACGACCACGCGCTGGGTTCAGGCCCACGGGCGATCGCACTCGACCGTGCTGCATCACCACGCACACGCGTCGGCCATCGTGATGGAACACGCGTGCGCCGAGCCCGCGATCGTCTTCGCGTGGGACGGCGTCGGCTACGGTGGCGACGGCAGCCTGTGGGGCGGCGAAACTTTCGTCGGACGCCCGGGCGCCTGGCAGCGTTGCGCGAGCCTGCGCAGTTTCCGGCTGCCGGGTGGCGACAAGGCGGGCCGCTCGCCGTGGCGCAGCGCGGCCGCGCTCTGCTGGGAGGCGGGCGTCGACTGCCCGGTCGCGATCCCCGACCCGATCGTCCGCGCGGCCTGGGAGCGGGGCGTCAATGCGCCGCGCTCGAGCGCAGCGGGGCGGGTCTTCGACGCGCTGGCCGCAATCGTGCTCGGCACCGTCGAGACCAGCTTCGAGGGCCAGGGCCCGATGTGCCTCGAGGCGTGCGCGCGACCGGTCACCGAGTTTCCGTCGCTGCCGATCGCGGCGGATGCCGAGGGCCTGCTGCGAATCGACTGGGCGCCGCTGCTCGAATACTGCAGCGAGCAAGGTCGCAGCGCAGCGGATCGGGCCGGAGCGGCCCACGCGGCGCTGGCGGATGCCATTGGCCGCGTCGCCGAGGCCGAGCGCTCGCGATCGGGCGCAACGGTCGTCGGTCTCACGGGTGGCGTGTTCCAGAACCGCCTGCTGCTCGAGTCGGCGGCGGCCCGCCTCGAGCAGAGCGGCTTCCGGGTCTTGCTGCCGGGGCGAATTCCCTGCAACGACGGCGGCCTGAGCTACGGGCAGGTGGCCGAACACCTCGGGCGGACCGCCGCCGCGTCCTGACCATCAACCGCTGCGAGCGATCCGGATACACTGCGACGATGCTCTGGTTCGAACGACCCTTCCTGCACGTCCTGCGGCGCGAGTACGCCGGCGCGATGCGTTTCGACGAGGACGACGCAGCCGAGGTCATGCCCGCCGCACCTGCCGCGCCGTGCCAGCTCTACGTGCACGTGCCGTTCTGCGAGGTGCTGTGCCCGTTCTGCTCGTTCCATCGGGTGCGCTACAACGAGTCGAAGACGGCCCGCTACTTCACGGCGCTGCGCCGCGAGATCCAGCTTTATCACGATGCCGGCTTCCGCTTCCGGGACGTCTACGTCGGCGGCGGCACGCCGACGGTTCATCCGGACGAACTGCTCGAGACACTGGGCCTGATCCGCTCGCTGTCGCCGGTGCACACCGTCTCGATCGAGACCAACCCGAACCACCTCGAGCCCGACGTGCTCGTGCGCTATCGCGATGCCGGCGTCACTCGCTTCTCGGTCGGCGTGCAGAGCTTCGACGACGGCCTGCTCGCGGGCATGGACCGCCTCGAGAAGTACGGCAACGGAGCGCAGATCCGCGAGCGGCTGGCGGCCATCCGCGGGATCTTCCCGACGCTCAACGTCGACATGATCTTCAACCTGCCGGGCCAGACGCTCGCGATGCTCGAGCGCGACCTCGACTGGCTGCTCGAGCTCGACGTGGACCAGGTGTCGTTCTACCCGCTGATGACCGCGCCCACGGCACGGCACAAGATGCGCAAGTCGATGGGCGAGGCCGACGAGTCGCTGCGCTACCCGATGTACGAGCGCGTGCTCGACCGGATGATGCCGCGCTATCGCGCGTCCTCGGCCTGGTGCTTCACGCGCGGCGAGGGGATGTACGACGAGTACATCATCGACGAGGACGACTACGTGGGCGTCGGCAGCGGCGCGTTCAGCTACGTCGGCGATTCGATGTACTCGACGACGTTCTCGCTCAACCACTACTGCCGCCGCGTCGAGGGCGGGCAGAGCGGCATCACGCAGCGGCGCACGCTGGGGCTCAAGGAACGGATGCGCTACGACTACCTGGTGCGGCTGTTCGGCGGCGCGCTGAAGCGCGAGTACATCGCCGGGCGCTACGGCGCCGCGTTCTGGCTGCGCATGGCGCCGGAACTGATCGCGATGCGGCTGCTCGGTGCCACGCGGCACGAGTCCGACTCGCTGCGGCTGACGCGCCGCGGCATGTACTGCTGGGTGCTGATGATGGCGGAATTCTTCAACTCGGTGAACGACGTCCGCGAGCAGATGCGCGAGCACATTCGCGCCGAGCTCGATGCCTGGAACGAGGAGGCGAACGTGCCCTTGAGCTCGATCGGCGGCTTGAAACGAGGCGCGCAGTCGTGACGCAACAAGACACGCACGTCTCGCTCGCGCACGGCAATGGCGGGCGCTTCATGCGCGAGTTGATCACCGACGTGTTCGCGCGGCACCTCGCCAACCCGTATCTCGACACCGGCGCCGATGCCGCGATCCTGCCGTGGAACGAGGGCGACGCGCAGCTCGTCTTCACGACCGACAGCTTCACGGTGCAGCCGATCGAGTTTCCCGGCGGCAACATCGGCTCGCTCGCCGTGCACGGCACGACGAACGACCTTGCGGTGGCCGGCGCTATACCGAAGTACCTGAGCCTCGGCGTGCTGCTCGAGGAAGGCCTCGAATTCGCGGTGCTCGATCGGATCGTCGCGGGCATCGCAGCCGCGGCGCGCGAGATCGGCGTCGTCGTGGCGGCGGGCGACACGAAGGTCGTGCGGCGCGGCGAGGGCGGCGGCATCTACCTGAACACCAGCGGCATCGGCGTCAAGGATCCGCGCCTGCAGCTCGGCATCGACCGCATCCGCGTCGGCGATGCGGTGCTGGTGAGTGGTCCGATCGGTGACCACGGCATCTCGGTGATGCTCGCGCGCGAGCAGTTCGGACTGCGCGGCGACCTCAAGTCAGACGCCGCGAGCGTGCTGCCGATCACGCGCGAGCTGGTGAAGTTCCCGGGCTTGCGCTTCATGAGGGATCCGACGCGCGGCGGACTCGCGACCGTGGCGCACGAGATCGTGCAGGTCAGCGGTTTCGGCGTCGTGCTGCAGGAATCGCGCGTGCCGGTGCGCGATTCGGTGCAGTCGGTCTGCGAGATGCTGGGTTACGACCCTTACTTTCTCGCCTGCGAGGGTCGCGTCGTGGCGGTGCTGGCACCGGAGGACGCGGATCGCGCGCTTGCTGCGCTGCAATCGATTCCGGCGGGCCGTGAAGCGGCGATCATCGGCCGCATTCAGCAGCAGCCGGCACGCGTGCTGCTGGAGACGTCGATCGGCGGCGAGCGTGCGATCGAGGAACTCGAGGACGACCCGCTGCCGCGGATCTGCTGAGCGCGTTCCGCGCACGGCGAACGAGCCTCGCTCGAGCAATGATCGCCTCCTGCGGCCGTGCGCCAATGCGATCATTCTCAACGTGCACGCAGATCGGCGCGGCGAAACTGCGGAAAACCGAGGTTCATGGAACTTTCTGATCGTCCCTACGATCGCGTCTGTATCCACGGCACCGTCGAGGCGCCGCGTGATCAGGTCAAAGTCGAGTGTTTTCCAGGGAGTCAACCATGAAATTTTCAGGCGCCCGAGGCATCACGCGATCGCGTGTGCCATTGATAGCGATGCTGGCGCTCGCTGCCACGCTCGGCTTGGCCGGATGCGACGGCGACGACGGCAAGGATGGAGCAGCTGGTACGCCCGGCACTGCCTGGCACAGCCGGCCCAGCCGGCCCGGCCGGCCCTACAGGTCCTACGGGTCCCGCGGGTCCTGTGCCTGGCGTCGAGAAGCCGCTCGAGTCGTGCGCCGTCTGCCATGGCGACAACTCGCTTGCGGAAGTGAACGAGGCGCATGCGCTCACCGGGCAGGTGAATGTCACGAACGTTCAGGTTCGCGGTGAGCGGGGCCGATCTGGTCATCAGCTACAACGTTACGCTGGACGGTGCCCCTGGCCTGGGCTTCATTAACCTTCGTAGCGATTACCGGTTTGACGGCACAGAGCGTCGTGACCTGTCCACCGACGGGACGCCGGTCACGCTGGCTCGCCGGTGCAACCGCAGGTAGTTACACGGCCACGATCACCGGTGGCGCGGCCTACGCCAACTCCCGCTACCTGATCCGGTTCGCGGACGAGGCGACCAGCACGCCTACCAGAGACACCGCGTCTCGTGGTTGCCGATTATCCGGCTTCGCCGTACGTCGACGTGGTCGACAGCGGGGCCTGCGCCAATTGCCACGGTGACAACTCGATCGGCTTCCACTATGACTACCCGGTCAAGGCGGAGAACTGCACGGTCTGTCACGATGCGTCGAACTACGGACTATCCGCGCTACGTCAACCTCGGCCACGGCATCCACAACTCGCACAACATGCCGGGCGGCGAGTTCGTGCTGAGGGACACCGGGCGGTCCGGTTGAAGACCCATACTCGGTCACCTACCCGACCTACATGACGAACTGCAGCGTTTGCCACGGCAGGGTGCGGGCGCTCGACGCGGCCAACGCGATGCCGGCTTCCTACGAAGGTTGCCTGAGCTGCCACGGCTCGATGGAAGGCTTTGGCTTCCCGGCCGGGAACTTCCACCTGAATGCGGACGCGACGGTGGTGTGCACGAACTGCCACCAGGCACCGCTGCTGCCCGCCACGGTGGCTGACTTCCACAACGGTCTCGAGACCGAGCGCGTCGGCATCATCTGGGACGGCGAAGACAGGTCCGTCAGCGAAGGCAAGCGGTTCACCTGGAAGATCGACAACATCGTCGACGACGGCACGAACCTGGCGATCTCCTGGTCGGCGACGTTCGACGGCAGCCCGATCAACCCGTGCAACACGACCGCGTCGGCGACCGCGCCGGTGGTCTTCCCGTTTGGGCCGAACACCGCGAGCGAAGGCACGCTGAGCATGCTGCGCAGCTACGTGCAGGGCGATGACTACGTGCTGGGCAAGGCCAGCGCGCCGGGTCAGGCGAGCGCGGTGAACCTGTCGACGACCAACACGGTCTGCGCCGGCAACGTCGCGACCACGACCATCCCGGTCGATGCGGGCGTGCCGGCTGGCACGCGCGGCGTCGTGGCCCTGCAGGGCAAGTGGCAGGTCCCGGTGCCGGCGGGCTTTCGAGCAGCCTGCACGCTGCTGACTGGCCGTACCCGTTGATGTTCGTGCGCGTGCCGACTCCGGTCGAGGAGTGGACTGTCGGCTCGAGCGGCATCCTGGCCAACCAGCGTCGCGAAATCGCCGACACGGGCGCGTGCCTGAAGTGCCATGTCGGTTCGCTGTACCAGCACGGCAACACGCGCGTCGACAACGTGACGATGTGCGTCATCTGCCACAACTCGGCGTCGAGCGACCAGAACAACCGCGTCACCATGGGCGTCGACGCGACCGAAGCCTATGACGGCAGGGTTGGCCAGACGTACGAGTTCAAGACGTTCCTGCACAAGCTGCATCGGTGGGCTCGACAGGGAACTCGCCGGTCATCATCTACCGGACCCGCGGCATCTTCGCGTGGGCGCCGGAAGGTGTGACGCCTCCGAACTGGAACACCGGGGCTGCTTGCGGTACCGCTGGCGGAACGGTTGTCTTCGGTGCGGATCCTGCCGTAACAGCGTCGTGCCAGGTACACACCCTGTACCACCCGACCTATCCGCGGGCGGCCAACGACTGTGCGTCTTGCCACGTGGAAGACTTCGGCACCATGGTCGACCAGACCAAGGGCGTGGCCACCACGCTCGACGCCGGCGTACTGCCGTGGACCAACCAGCTTGACGACGTCCTGCAGGGTGCCAACACGGCTGCCTGCACGAGCTGCCACCAGGATCGTCCGGTCGGTCACGCCAACCAGAACGGCTGGATCCCGACGGTGTTCCCGAACGGGCGGCAGACGATCATCGACGCAGCGAAGTAAGCTGACGATCGAGTGACCCCGGGCGAGCGGGGTGGGCCTCAAACCCCACCCCGCCCGCCGGAAACCGAAGAAGAATGACGAAGGCCGGAACGCAAATTGCCCGGCCTTTTTCTATGCGGACCCTGCGCGTGTCGGATGGCGCCCGTTGCCGCGAGTCCGCCGGCGCCGCGTCGGCGCGGTGCGAACCTCCGGGACCGTGAAACTAGACCGCCCTGCGCGGCGAGGCGTCCTGTCCAGCCGGGTCTCCCAGCGGAGGACTTCGCGGTCGGGGCTATTCGGCCTTCGCTTCGACCGTTACTACCGCATTATCGAGGAGCACCGGGTACTGGCGCCCATGCCGAAGACCTTGTCGAGCGTCACCGTTCCGCTACCCGCACGTGTCGCCGATTCCTAAGCGCAGCCCGGAGGATCGTGACGATGGTCAGGCCAACAAGCTGCCGTTGAGTGCCTTGAACACGGGACGGATTCTCCGGCGCATGCGAAACGGATGGGAGGCGGGCGTTTGATCAACGGCTGCCGGCCGCGCATGCGCATCCGGTGCCGCGACCCCTCGCTTCCCATGCGTGCCGTACCCGGTTCGTGTACGACGGCCCGTGCGAGCTTGCGAACAGTCCTCGCCACAACTGATCCTGTTCAGATCGCATCATGGGAGGGTGGGCGATTTGCTCCTCCATGTGCTTGACTCTGACGGTTTCGGTTAATCGCTATACGCGAGGGTCTTGAGCCAACCCTACTATCCGCCCGGTCCACCGGTATCCCCGGCCGGACGGAATTGGTCGAGCCGCGTGCTAAGGTGCGTTTGCGAACGAGTCTGGGAGTCTTCCATGAATATTGCCGGCACCCGAGGGATTACGCGATCGCGCGTGCCACTGATTGCCGATGCTCGCGCTCGCCGCGACGATCGGCCTGTTGGGTTGCGCGGGTGACAACGGCAGGGGACGGTGCCGACCCGGCCGATCCAGCCGACCCGATCGGTCCGACCGGCCCCACCGGACCGGCAGTGCCCCCCACCGTCGACATCGAGGATGGCGGACCCGTCACCATCGGCAATGGCTCGGCCCTGACGGCCGAGCAGATCGAGGCGATCGGTGGACTCGTCGCAACCATCGACAGCGCTGAGGTTGCGAACGACCGCGCAGTGATCCAGTTGACGGTCAAGACTTCGCACGGCGGGCCGGTGCTGGAACTGGCCGCCACGACCCTGCGCCTCGGCATCGCCAAGCTCGTGGCGCCGGCCGGCGGGCTGCCGTCGCGCTGGCAGAGCTACATCAACCGCAACGCGACGCCGGGCAACACGACTGCGGGCTTCGTGCCGGCGCTCGCGAGCGCGATCCAGGCGAACACCGAGTCGGGCACGGCTGCGGGCTGGCAGGAACTCGGCAACGGCGTGTACCGCTACACCTCCACCACGAACCTCGCGACGGTCACGAGCCCGATTGCCGTCGCCTACGAGCCGTCGCTCACGCATCGCGTGAGCATCGCGATCGACCTGTCGGGGGCGGCCCGCGAGCTGGCGCCCGACAACCCCTTCAAGGATTTCGTGCCGGCCGGCGGCGCCGTCACGTCGAGCAAGCTCATCGCCGACACGAAGAATTGCGCGGACTGCCATGTGCGCTTCGCCGAGCACGGCGGCCCGCGCCGCAGCAACGAATACTGCGTGGTGTGCCACAACCCGGGCTCGATCGACCCGGACGGCGGCGAGATCGGTCGGACATGGCCTACATGGCGCACTCGATCCACCGGGCCGGGGATCGCGCCAATCCGTACGTCGTCTACGGCTTCAACGGCACCAGGTACAGCTTCGAGGACGTCACCTACCCGCAGTCGACGTTGTTCTGCGAGACCTGCCACACGCAGTCGGCGGCGGCGCCGCAGGGTGACGATTGGCTCAGCAACGCTTCCGCGGCCTCCTGCGGCGGCTGTCACGACGCCGGCCTTGCCAAGACGGGCCCGGATGCTGCGACGGGTCGGTACACCTACACGTACGAGCACACCAATCCGCCGGTCGTGGGCCCGGTCCCCGACGGCAGCTGCGTGGACTGCCACCGCGAGGGCGGCGCCGCCGGTTCGGTCCTCGCCGCGCACGACAGGGGCGAGCGCCTCTCGAAGCGGCTCGGCGAGCAGTTCGTCTACGAGATCCTCGACGTGACCAATGTCGGCCTCGACGAGGTGCCGAACATCCGCTTCCGGGTGTCACGTCCCGACGGCTCGGCCTACGACATCGTGAACGACCCGGCTTTCACGAGCTCGGGCGCAAACCTCAACCTGAACCTGGCCTGGGACACCCGGGACATTTCCAACGCCAAGCCTGACGGCACGACCCCGGGCCTGCGTTCCGGCACCACGCCGGAAGGTCGCGGCTACACGCTGCGCATGTCGATCGCAGCCATCCGCGCGGCCGCGGCAGCGGCTGGCCAGGCGGCCGACGGCAGCTACACGATCCCGTACTTCACGGCACTGCCCGTGGATCACCACCGACCTCATGGTCGTGATGGACGGGCACCCGAAGGCCTTGCCGCCGGGCGCGACCGACTGGGCGGCGTCCGTCAACGCCTGGGCGCGCAACGACCAGTACTACACCGGCACCGCACGCGTGCGGCTCGCGTCGGAAGCGGCCTGCGCCAAGTGCCACGAGGTCGTCAACGCTGCACGGTGGCAACCGCAACGGCGACCCGCAGGGCTGCCTCGTGTGCCACAACTCGAGCGGCGCGTATGGGGACGACGCGGACATCGCGGGCACCATCGCCATGGGCGCGATGATCCACAACATCCACGCCGCGAAGATGCCGCGCTTCTCCGCAGTGACTTACCCGCAGAGCCTGGCGCGCTGCGAGGCGTGCCATGGCACGGGCACGGGCTTCGCGCCCTACAACGTCGCTCGTGACGACGCGTTGCCGATCAGCACCGCTCCGGGTGCCGACGAGTTCAACGTCTTCGACGACACCTGGAGCACCGCAACGGCCGGCACCTGTGGCACCTGCCACGATTCCGTGGCTGCCAAGGCGCACATGACCGCAGAACGGCGGCGCGTTCGACGTCGCCGGCGGCAAGGCGCTCACGCCGTCGTCGGCCACGGAAGCCTGTGCGGTCTGCCACGGCCCGGGTCGCGCTGAGGACACCGCCAAGGCGCACGCTGAGTGATGGCCAGGCCGGGCACCCACGTGGTGCCCGGCCTCCACCCCGATGAGGATGGGAGTTCGACTCATGACATTGCTGAACGACCGGGAGCTGGCACGGCCCCGCCCACGATGGGTTGCATTGCTTGCCTGTGCCGCACTGGCGCTGGCCGCCTGCTCCGGTGATGACGCCAAGACGGACTCGGGCGGCACGCCCGGGCCAGTCGATCCTCCCGGTCCGCCGCCGACCGGCGGCACCGGCGTGCCGGTGGCCTCGGCGAAGTTCATCCGCTCGTCGATCGTGAGCGCCACCATCCCCGAGGACGGCAAGCCGATCATCGAGGTGCGCCTCGAGAACGAATCCGGCCAGCCGCTCATCGGCCTGCAGCCGGCGAACATCAGCTTCGTGCTGGCGCGCCTCGAGCCCGGCGTCAACGGCAAGTCGAGCACGTGGCACGCCGTCACGCGCCGCACCGAGGCATTTCCCGGCACGCCGGCGCCGGTGCCGGCCAGCGCGGTGACGGGCACCGGCCCCACGAACCAGGCGACCACCGAACCGGCCACGCGCGGCCAGTGGGTCGAGGGCAACCAGGCCAACGGCCAGTATTTCTACACCTTCGCGCAAAGCCTCAAGGGCATCGACGACATTCCGTTCGACCCGTCGCTCGTGCACCGCGTCGGCCTCGAGATCCGGTTGCGGCCCTCGGGCGCCACCGCGTTCATCCCGTCGAACAACGCGGTGCGCACGTGGGCGCCGACCACCGGTGGCGCGGTCGACTCCGGCCGCGAGATCGTCGACAACGACACCTGCAACGCCTGCCACGACCAGCTCGCGTTCCACGGCGGCGCGCGCTTCGACCTGCAGTACTGCGCGATGTGCCACGAGTCGTACTCGTTCGACGCGCAGACCGGCAACACGATCGACCTCAAGGTGATGATCCACAAGATCCACCGCGACCAGCTGCCGAGCGGCCCTTACGGGATCTTCGGCTACAGCAACGTCTTCTACGATTACGCCGACATCCAGTTCACGCAGGACCAGCGCAACTGCCAGACCTGCCACGAGGAGAGCGACACCGACACGCCGCAGGCCAGCAACTGGCGCCTGACGGTCAATCGCGAAGCCTGCGGCTCGTGCCACGACGCCGTGAACTTCGATACCGGCGCCGGCCACGGCGGCGTGGCGGCGACGGATGACCAGTGCTCGGCCTGCCACGGCCCGAGTTCGAGCTTCGGCGTGCGCGCCGACCAGGTGCACTTCGATCCGTTGCTGCGCGCCGGGCGAGCAGTTCAGGTACGAGGTGCTCAAGGTCGTCGACAGCGCGCCCGGGCCAGACAGCCCACCGTGACCGTCCGCGTGACGGACCCGACGAACAACGACGCGCCGTACGACATCAAGGCGGCGGGCGGCCCGTTCCAGATCGGCAACGCTTCGCTGCGCGTCGACGTCGCGTTCTCGACGCGGCCCGATTTCACCAACACCGGCAGCGGCTCGGCGACGGCGACGACCGGTACCCCGGCGCAGCCGATCAGCATCGACGTCAAGGCCAACGGCGTGCCGGATCCCGAGTTCCCGGGCGCCTTCAAGGCCACCGCGACGGTCGCGATCCCGGCCGCTGCCACAGGCTCGGGCAGCGCGATCCTCGAAGGCCGCCCGAACGTGCGCATCGACACCAACCGCGACGGCATCCTCGAGACGGTGGCCGTGCCCGTCGTGGCGAGCGGCAAGACCTTCGCGATCACCGACGCCACGCCGGTGGCCTACCGCCAGGTCGTGGACATCGCCAAGTGCAACGACTGCCACAAGCAGCTGTCGCTGCACGGCGAGAATCGTTCCGGCAATGCCGAGCTCTGCGCCACTTGCCACAATCCGAATGCGACGGACATCAACCGGCGCGTCGCGGGCTCGAGCTGCGAGACCGTCACGGGCACGCTCGATGACCAGAGCATCGACTTCAAGTACATGGTGCACGCGATCCACGCGGGCGAACTCGCCGGCTACATGGTCTGCGGCTACGGCAACACGGGCTACGACTTCAGCCACGTGAGGTATCCGGGCAAGCTCAACAACTGCGAGGGCTGCCACCTGCCGGACACCTACTATCCGCCCGATTCGACGGTCGCGCTCGCCACGACGTTCGATGCGGCGCCGGCGTCGAGCGCGGACCGTTCGACGCCGCTGGGCGACATCGCGACGACGCCTGCAACGGCGGTGTGCTCGACGTGCCACACGAGCGAGGCTGCGCGCAATCACATGACCTCGGCCGCGGCGGGCGGTTCGGTCGACGCCGTGAAGGATGCGGACAGCCGGACCCCGAGCACGCCGCCCGAGGACTGCGCCACCTGCCACGGCCCGGGCCGTGACGCCGACGTGAAGAAGGTCCACGGCGTCGGCCGAGTTCAATTACAACTGAGGCGGATATGAAGCATTCAACACCGCTGTTCATCCGCCTGGCTGCACTGGCCGCGTTCCTGCCTGCGATTTCGTTCGGCGCCGAGGATGCGGCCCAGGGCGCGGCGCCAGCCGTCACCTTCAGCAAGAAGGGTGCCGACACGTGCCTCAGCTGCCACGACGACGAGGTGGCGCTGGCGGTGTTCCACACGAAGCACGGCCAGCCCGCCGATGCCCGCAGCCCGTTCGGCAAGGGGCAGTTGCAGTGCGAGGCCTGCCATGGCCCGGCCGGCGACCACACCAAGCGCGTCAAGAAGGGCGAGACGCGCCCGCCGGTGATCCGCTTCGGGCCCGACTCGGAGGCGCCGGTCGCGGTGCAGAACGGCATGTGCCTCGGTTGCCACGAGAAGTCGATGGCGGCGTCCTGGCACAGCGGCCCGCACGATGCCGCGCAGGTTTCCTGCGCCTCGTGCCACGACAGCCACGCTCGCAAGGATCCCGTGCTCGCGAAGAGCACGCAGGCCGACGTCTGCTACACCTGCCACGTCGCCGAGCGCAGCCAGTTCCTGAAGCCGTTCGCGCACCCGGTGCGGCAGGGCCAGCTCGCCTGCAGCGATTGCCACACGCCGCACGGCACGACCGCCGAGAGCCAGCTGATCAAGGCGACGCTCAACCAGACCTGCTACGAATGCCACGCCGACAAGCGCGGCCCGTTCCTCTGGGAGCACGCCCCGGTCGCGGAGGATTGCTCGTCCTGCCATGCGCCGCACGGCGCATCGAACCCGGGCATGTTGAAGGCGCGCGGGCCGGTGCTCTGCCAGTCGTGCCATTCACAGCAGGGCCATCCGAGCATCGCGTACGGCCCCTCCGGCCTGCCCGGCGCGGGCGGTCCCGCGGTGTCGGCGCTGGCCCTCGGTAACTGCATGAACTGTCATTCGCAGGTGCACGGATCGAACCATCCCTCGGGCGCGACGCTGACGCGGTGAACCCCGCTCGCCGTCCTCCCGTCGCAGCCAAGAACCTGGTGAAGCCCATGGAAACCCGCAGCATCCTCGTCCAGCTCGCCGTCGCGTCGATCCTCTCGGCGGCCGGCACCGCGTCGGCCCAGCAGGCGGCCGCGCCCGACACGAGCGAATGGACCTGCTCCAAGTGCCCGTTCGAGCGCGGCTACCGGTCCACCGTGGAAGCGGGCGGTGCCTACGTCGACGAGAGTTCGGCGAAGTTCGGCAATGCCACCGGCCTCGACGAGGACGGCGGCTACGTGATCGTGAATGCGGAGGGCCGCGCGGCCCACGAGTCCGGCTACGTGATCGACTACGAGCTGACCGACCTCGGCCTCGATTCGCGCGAAGTGCGCATCGAGGGCGGCAAGCAGGGCAGCTACGATTTCGCGTTCTTCTACGACGCGATCCCGCGCCGCATCTGGGACACGACCGCGACCGTCTTCGGCGGCGTCGGCAGCAGCAACCTCTCGCTGCCGGCCAACTGGGTCGATGCCGGCAACACCGGCGGCATGACCGCGCTCGACGCCAGCCTGCGCGACAAGGACGTCGGTTTCGACCGCGATCGCTACGGCGCCGCGGGTCGCTTCTGGCTCGGCGGCAACCTGCAGTTCGACGTGGACTACCGCCGCGACGAGCGTGACGGCACCCGCACGCAGCTCGCGTCGTTCGGCAGCGTCTCGAGCGAGTTGATCAAGCCGGTGGACGATGCGACGGACCGCCTCGACGCGACGGTGCGCTACCAGGCCGCGAAGTGGTTCGTCGAGGCCGGCTACGCGGGCTCGATCTACGACACCAAGGCCGCTTACCTGCGCTGGGACAACCCGTTCACGGCGATGGTGCCGGGCGGGGACACCGGGCAATTGGCTCTCGCGCCGGACAACGACTACCACGAGTTCAACGTCGCGGCGGGCTGGCTCGGCTTGCCCGGCAACTCGACGATCGCCGTCTCGGCGGCCACCGGCAAGGGATCGCAGGACATCGGCTTCCTGCCCTACACGATCAATCCCCAGCTCGCGACCGATGCGCTGCCGGCGACCAATCTCGACGGCGAGGTCAGCGTGACGCGCTTCGACCTCACCGTGACCTCGCGGCCGCTCGACCGCCTGCGGCTGCGCGGCTCGGCCACCTACGACGAGCGCGACAACGACTCCCGCCAGGTCGAGTTCACGTCGATCGTGCACACGGACCTGTTCCCGGTGACCGACGACCGCACGAACCCGGTCTACGGATACGAGCGCATGCGGCTGCTCGGCAGCGCCGATTACGCGGTCTACGACGAGCTGTCGGTCGGCATCGGCGGCGAATACCGCGAGACGGATCGCACCGGCACGCGGCAGGAAGTGCGCAGCGAGACGCTGTACGACGGCTGGGGCCAGGTGCAGTACCGGCCGAGCGGCAACTTCGGCATCGTCGTCAAGGGCGGCGCCGAGGAGCGCGATCCCGACCGCTACGACCTGGACGTCGCGGCGGCGAACGGGCAGAACCCGAACATGCGCAAGTACCACATGGCCTACCGTTATCGCGGGTACGGCGAAGTCATGGCGGATTTCGCATTTCCGGACCTGCCGCTGTCGTTCTCCGTCAGCGGGTTCTACGCCGACGACAGCTACAACCAGACGGTCGTCGGCGTGCTCTCCGGCATCGACCGTCGCTATGCCCTCGACATGGCCTGGGCCGTCAGCGAGAAGATCAGTGCCTATGCGACCTTCGGCGAGGAGCGGATCGACTCGAAGACGAGCGGCAGTTCCGTGTTCGGGGCGCCCGACTGGCGCGCCGACGTCAGCGACGATTTCCAGACCTACGGTGCCGGCGTGCGCGCGCAGCTGAGCGAGAAGCTCAGTGTCGACGTCAACTACACCAATGCCGACGGTGATTCGGACACGCGCCTGCTCGGCGTGTCCGCCGGTGATTTCCCGACCGTCGAAAGCCGGCTCGACAGCCTGCGCGCCGACGTGAGCTACGCGCTGTCGGAGCGGATGGACCTCGGCCTGGTGTGGTTGTACGAGAAGTACGACAGCGAAGACTGGGCGCTCGGCGGCATCGAGCCCGCGACGCTGCCGACCATCCTGGCACTCGGGGCCGATCCCTACGAGTACGAGGTCAACTACGTCGGCGCCACGCTGCGTTACTACTTCGGCCCGCGCAAGGTCGAGCTGCCGGAGTGATCCTCCGCGGACGCGCGCCGCTGGATGGCGCGCGTCAGGCCGCGGAACAGGAACAGGTGCGCCGGCACGAGCAGGTACCAGTACAAGAGCCCGGGCACGCCGGCCGGGTGCCAGTAGGCGGTTGCGTTGACGCTCGAGCCTGAGCCGCCCGGGCCCGGCTTGACGACGAACTCGAGCACGCCGGCGCCGGGCCCATTCATCTCCATCAGCAGCGTGAGCCGCCGGCCGGGCTCGAGCGCGATCACGCGCCAGGAATCCAGCACGTCGCCGACGCGCAGCTCGGTCGGATGCCGGCGACTGCGGCGGAAGCTCGGCCCGCCGGCGAGCCAGTCGAGCGCGCGGCGGACCCACCAGAGGCTGTCGGCAAAGAAGTAACCTTCGTCGCCGCCGATCCGGCAGACCACGCGGAACACCTGCTCGGGCGTGGCGGGCCCTGCCGCCGTGGCACCCGCGCGCTTGGCGTAGAAGCCGTATTCGGGGTGGAAGTTGCGGCACGCGATCGCACCCTCGACCCAGCGTGCGGTGGCGTCGTGCCGGCGGTCGGCGTCGATGGCGGCCCGGATGGCCTCCTCGAGCCCCATGAGGTGCCGCGGCACCAGCTGCCGTAGCTCGGCATCGTCCGCGACGAAGTCGTGCTCCAGGCCCTCTACGAGCGCCTGGGCGACGTTGGTCGGCACCGATGTCACGAACCGCAGCCAGTACGAGGACAGGCGCGGTGTCAGCACGGGCACCGCGAGGATCAGCGGCCGGCGTCCGACCAGCCGGCCGTAGCAGCGCATGATTTCCTCGTAGGTGACCGCGTCCGGTCCGCCGGCATCGAGGATGCGGCCCGCGGCGGCGGGAAGGTCCGCGACGGCAATCAGGTAGGCGAGCAGGTCCGGCAGCGCGATCGGCGTCGAGCGCGAGCGCACCCACGCGGGCGTGATCATCGCCGGCAGGTGATTGACCAGGTCGCGGATCACCTCGTAGGCCGCCGAGCCCGGGCCGATGATCATGCCGGCGCGGACTTCGGTCACGGGCACCGGGAAGCTGCGCAGCAGCTCGCCGGTCTCGGCGCGCGAACGCAGGTGCTGCGATCTCGGGTTGGGGGGAATCAGGCCGCCGAGGTAGACGATGCGGCGCACGCCCGCGGCCGCCGCAGCGCGTGCGAAATTCTCCGCGGCCTGCCGGTCGATCGCGGCGAAATCCCGGCCCGCGGCCATCGAGTGCACGAGGTAGTAGGCGACGTCCACGCCGGCCAGCACGGCCGGCAGCGTGGCCGGGTCGAGCGCGTCGGCCCGCGCCAGTTCCACGCCGGACCAGCCGCGACCCTCCAGGACCTCGACGTTGCGCGCAGTCGCGCGAACACGCCGCCCGCTGCGCAGCAACTCCGGCACGAGGTTGCTGCCGATGTAGCCGCTGGCGCCGAAGACGAGGTGCAGGGGCGGCTCAGCGGCCATGGGGTCTCCAATCGGGGGCGGCAAGCTAGCCTCTCGCGGGCCGGCGGGTCAAGGCGCGGCGAGCTGTCGCCTCAGTCCCGCGCCGCGCCGGCATTGCGCACGCGCACGGCTTCTTCCTGGTCGACGGCGTCGAGCTGTTCCTCGATGAAGCGCAGCGAGCCGTCGATCTCCGGCAGCACGACGTTCTCGAGCGCCCGTGCGCGCCGCTCCGTGCGGATGTACTCGCGCACCAGCCGACGCAGGTTGGCGACGCAGGCCGCGAGCTCCGCCTGGCGTTCGATCAGTCGCCGGAACGCCGTGGCACAGGCGCGCGCCTCGGGCGTGGCGGGGCGGGGCGCCGCCTCGGCCGATGGCGTGCGTGCCTCGAGCACGGCTTCGGCGAGGCGCAGCCCGAGGAAGGACTGCTCGTGGACGCGCAGCAGCGACGGGCCGAGATCGAACTTGGGCTCCACGGTCAGCTCGTCGAAGCCGTGCACGCCCACGGCGGCCTCGAAGGCCGCGAGTGCATCCGCGCCGAGCCGCTCGATCTCCTGCTGCAGGCTGGCGTAGCTGCGCAGCTGGCGCATGATTTCCGTGGCGAGCAGCACGCGCTTCTCGTCGAGCAGCTCGTAGCCCTCCTGGATCAGCCGCCGCTCGTCCTTCAGCTCGAGGAAGGCGACCCGGGTCGCGAGCACCTCGCCGCCGGCTTCAGGCATGGGCCGGCTCTTCGAGGTGGCGCTTGATCTGCGCGTCCGAGAGGCGCGTGAGCTCGGTGCGCGGCAGGCCACGCAGCACGCTCCAGCCGGCCTCCATGCTCTCCTCGAGCGTGCGGGAAGCGGGCTGGTTCAGGAACTGCTCCTCGAAGCGCTGCCCGAACTCGAGGAACTTCCGATCCGCCTCCGGCAGGCCCTGTTCGCCCATCACGCTCGCGAGCGTCCGCACGCGCACGGCGCGCGCGTAGGCTGCGAACAGCTGGTGCGCGAGTGCCGGGTGGTCCGCGTCCGTGTAGCCCTCGCCGGTGCCGGCGTCCATCAGCCGCGACAGGCTCGGCAGCACCTTGATCGGCGGGTAGATGCCGCGGCGGTCGAGCTCGCGGTCGATCACGATCTGCCCTTCGGTGATGTAGCCGGTCAGGTCCGGGATCGGGTGGCCGATGTCGTCGCCCGGCATCGTGAGGATCGGCAGCTGCGTCAGCGTGCCGGCCTTGCCGCGGATGCAGCCGGCGCGTTCGTACAGCGCGGCGAGGTCGGAATACATGTAGCCGGGATAGCCCTTGCGGCCGGGGATCTCGCCGTGGCTCGCCGAGACCTCGCGCAGCGCCTCGCAGTAGTTGGTCATGTCGGTCAGGATCACGAGCACGTGGCGCCCCTCGACGAACGCGAGGTATTCCGCGGCCGTGAGCGCGTAGCGCGGCGTGAGCAGCCGCTGCATGCCCGGCTCGTCGGCGAGGTTCAGGAACAGCACGGTGTGACCGAGCGCGCCGCTCGACTCCATCGCGAGGCGGAACTGCTCCGCCGTGTCGTGCGGCACGCCCATGCCGGCGAACACGACGGCGAAGTCGCTGCTCGCGCCGCCGCGCAGCCGCGCGCGCTGCGCGATCTCGGTCGCGATCCGGTCGTGGGGCAGGCCGCCCGCGGAGAACAGCGGCAGCTTCTGCCCGCGCACGAGGCTGTTCAGCAGGTCGATCGCCGACACGCCGGTCTCGATGAAGTCGCGCGGCAGCGCGCGCCACGACGGATTGATCGCGAGGCCCTCGATGCGCATGCGGGCCCGCGCCGCGACCGGCGGCCCGCCGTCGATCGGCCGGCCGACGCTGTCGAAGATGCGGCCGAGCAGGTTGGGGCCGACGCCGAACAGCAGCGGCTCCGGGCGCAACCGCACGCGCGTCCCCTCGAGGCCGAGGCCGGCCGTCGACTGCAGGACCTCGATGACCATGGACTGCTCGTCGAGCGCGGCGACGCGGCCGAGGCGCGCCTGTCCGTCCTGGCCGATCACTTCGACGGCCGCGTTGAGGCCCACCCGCGCCGCCCGCTTCGCGAACAGCAGCGGACCCTCGATGCGGGTGACGGCGCCTTCGAGCAGCAGGTCAGCGAACATTGGCGGTCACCGTGTGCAGCGCGTCGAATTCGTAGTCGAGCTGGTGCGGCAGCTGGGCGAGCTTGCGCAGGTCGCCCTCGCCGAACTCCTCGCCGAGCCGCTGCAGCACCCGCACGACCGGCATCTCGGCGAGTCGCGCCGGCGCGACCCCGGACTGCACCGCGGCCTCGGCGCGATCCATGAACGTCAGCAGCACCGAGATCATCGCCGCCTGGCGCTGCGGCGAGCAGTAGCGGTCCACCTTCGAGAACGACGACTGGCGCAGGAAGCCTTCGTTGACCAGGTCGGCGCAGAGCAGCTTGAGCTGCTGCTGCGCGGGCAGCGCGTCGCGACCGACGATGCGGGCCATCCGCTCGAGGTGCGACTGCTGCTCGAGCAGCGCGAGCACTCGCTGGCGCTGCGTGATCCAGTCCGGGTTGCCCGACAGTTTCCACCACGCGGCGAGCGCGTCGGCGTCCGCGCTGTAGGACTGCAGCGGATGGATGGCCGGATAGAACCGCGCCTGCGCGCGCTGCCGGTCGAGCGCCCAGAAGCAGCGGACGTAGCGCTTGGTGTGCAGCGTCACGGGCTCGGAGAAATCGCCGGCGGGCGGGCTCACCGCGCCGATGATCGTGACCGAGCCTTCCTGGCCGCCCAGCGTCGTCGCGCGCGCCGCGCGCTCGTAGAACTCGGCGAGCCGGGAACTGAGGTAGGCGGGATAACCCGCTTCGCCGGGCAGCTCGCCCAGGCGTCCCGAGACTTCGCGCAGCGCCTCGGCCCAGCGGCTGGTCGAGTCGGCCATCAGCGCGACGTGCAGGCCCTGGTCGCGGAAATACTCGGCGACCGAGATCGCCGTGTAGATGCTCGCCTCGCGCGCGGCCACCGGCATGTTCGACGTGTTGGCGATGATCACCGTGCGCTCGGCGAGCGGCCGGCCGGTGCGCGGGTCCTCGAGTTTCGGGAACTCGTCGAGCACCTCGGCCATCTCGTTGCCGCGCTCGCCGCAGCCGACGTAGACGATCACGTCGGCGTCGCACCACTTGGCGAGCGCTTCCTGCAGCACGGTCTTGCCCGTGCCGAAGCCGCCGGGCAGCGCGGCGCGACCGCCGCGCGCCACCGGGAACAGCGTGTCGAGAATGCGCTGGCCGGTGATCATCGGCGCGCTGGCCGGCAGGCGGTTAGCGACCGGGCGCGGTGTGCGCACCGGCCAGGCGTGGCGCATCGCGACCCGTTGCTGCGTGCCGTCGGCGCCGACGAGAACGGCGATCGGCTCGTCCTCCGGGTACTCGCCCTCCGGCACGATCGACTCGATCCGCCCGCCGTGACCCGGCGGCACCAGGATCGACTGTCGGCGAGCCCCGGCCACGGTCCCGAGGGTTTGCCCGGCCTTGACCTGCGTGCCCACCGCGGCCTCCGGCGTGAACTGGAAGCGCCCGGGCGCACGCGCGCCGATGCCGGGTTGGATCTCGAAGTCGTCGGTGCCCGTCAGCGGCCGCAACAGGCCGTCGAAGATGCCGCCCAGCAGCCCGGGTCCGAGGTTGACCGAGAGCGACCGCCCGGTGCCCTCGACGCCCTGGCCCGGTTCGAGCCCGGTCGTGTCCTCGTAGACCTGCGCCACGAGTTCGTCGCCCTTCAGCTGGATGACCTCGCCGAGCAGGCGGCGCGGACCGACCGACAGCGCCTCGTAGACGGTGAACGGCCCCGTCATGCGCGCGCGCAGCACGGGCCCCCCGATCCAGGTGATCAGTGCTCGGCTCACGTCGGCGATCTCCCGCGCTGCTCGAGCAGCACATCGAGTTCCGCGAGCAACTCGGCCTCGACCCGCTCGCGCGACGCGAGCAGCCCGGGCACGCTCGCATCCACGCAGGCGAGGCCGCGACGCAGGCGCAAGCCGGGACCGAGCCCGTCCACCTGGCGAACCTCGACGGCCTCGTCGCCGTGCTCGCGCAGGCCGCGTTCGGCTTGCGCCGCGGCGTCGGCGGCGAGCGCGGCATCGACCTCGATCGCGAAACCGCCGCTGCCGGTCAGCGTGCGGCGCGCGACCGCGCAGGCGGCCTCGCACCAGCGGCGGCGCGAGTCCGCGTCCTGCCAGACGGCGGCGAGTGCCGCGGGCAGCGCCTGCCACGCCGAGTCCATCAGCCCGCGCAGCACGCCCTGCTCGTGCTGGCGAGCGGCCGTGTCCAGCGCCGCGCGCCGGTCCGCCAGCGCGCGCTCGACCGACAGTCGCGCCTCGCCGGCGGCCTGCCGCATGCGTGCTCGCGCTTCTTCGCGCGCTCGCGCGACGATCGTGCGTGCCTGTTCCTCCGCGGCGTCGCGCGCGCGCCGCGACAGCGTTTCCTGCTCGCGCGCGACGCGGCGCAGCAGCGCTTCCATCTGGGCCTGCACGATGCTTTCGGGCGCGCTCATGGTTCGATCCCCAGGGCCATTCGCACGTCGCGCGCGACATCCGGTGCCGGATGCCGGCCGTGCACGTCCGGCACGATGGCGACGAGCGGACGGTCGCCGAGCACGGCGGCCTCGAGTTCGTCGCGCGGCAGCGCTGCGGCGACGTCCGCCGACAGCAGGATCAGGTCGGCCTCGGCTTCGATCGCGCGGCGGAACGTGTCGGCCGCCTCCGCGGGCGAAGGGACACGCACTTCGGCGCCCGCGAGCCGGTACCCGGCCCCCGTCGCCTCGTCGCCGATGTAGTGGACGCGAGCCACGTCAACCCAGGCGGTTCAGGATCAGGATCGAGACGATCAGCCCGTAGATCGCGATGCCCTCCGCGAGGCCGACCATCACCAGCACGCGACCGAACAGCTCCGGCTTCTCGGCGAGCGCGCCGAGCGCCGCCGTGCCGACCTGTGCCACGGCATAGCCGGCACCGAGTGCGGCCAGGCCTGCGGACGCGGCCGCGGCGACGAAGCCCCAGCGCAGCACGCTCGGGTCGACGGGCACGGCCGCCGCTTCCGCGGCCAGAGCCGGACCGGCGACGAACAGGGCCAGCGTCGCGATGACGGCGGTGGCGACGCCGAAGACGGCGATCGCGATCATCCAGCGGATCGGGGATTTCATGGCTTGCTCCGGGGCAGGGGTTCCGATGGGGGAGACGGCGGCAGCAGCGGCTCGAACGGCCGGCCGCGCGCCGACAGGAAGCGGATGAAGAATTCGAACAGGATCAGGCGCGTGGTCTGGATGCCGACCACGAGGCCCTCGAGCGCCACGATCGCCGCGTTGCCGAGCACCAGCACGGGCCAGTAGGCGGGTCCCGCGGCCTCGGCGATGCCGACGACGGCGACGCACAGTCCCGCGTGCGCCAGCGCGAACGCGCCGACACGGACGAACGACACGGTGTTCACGCCGAGCTGCAGCATGCGCTCGATCGCTTCGCCCGCGGCCTGGCCCAGCGCGCCGAGGCGATCCTGCGGCGAGATGGCTGCGGCGCCCGCAAGCGCCCAGACGATTCCGGCCGGCAGGGCCCAGAACAGCCGGGCGTCGATGAACGCGCCGATGATCCCGAGGTAGGCGACCAGGATGCCGGCGTCGGTCGCGAGCCAGCGTCGCAGCTCGCCGCGCCACTGGAACTGCAGCGCGTTCAGCAGCAGCCCGGCCAGGATGACGATGACGCCGAACGTGAGCGCCGTGCCCAGCACGAGCAGCGGCTGGCTGAGCGGGTGGATCCACAGCGCCGGAATCACGTCCTCGCGCGCGAACACGCTGCCGAACGCGAAACCGAAGGCGATCGCCGCGATGCCGCCCGGCATCAGCAGCCGCAGCGCCGGCAGCCGGTGGCGCAACGCGAATCCCGCGATCGCCACGATGAGTCCCTGCACCACGTCGCCGAACATGAAGCCGAACATCAGCGGCGCGACGAACGCGACCACGATGCTCGGGTCGGCCTCGCGCGTGCCCGGGACGCCCATCAGCCCGCCGAACACTTCGAAGGGGCGCGCCCAGGCGGGATTGCGCAGCACCGAAGGCGGGATCGCATCCTCCGGCGCCGGCGTGCTGCGCAGCAGGTAGTGCAGGTCGCGCGCGTCGAGCGCGGCGCGCAGCCGGGAGTCGTCGGGGTCGGCGCACCACCCGGTGACCCAGGCGAAGTGCTCCGTCACGGGTAACTCGGGCACGTGGGTCACCAGCCATGCGGCGAGCGCGAGCTCGCCGATCGCCGCGGGCAGCCCGTGCTGCCGGCACAGTTGCTCGAGCTCGCCGCGCGCGGCCTGCTCGCGCTGGGCGATGTCGTCGCGCCGCGCCGTGAGATAGCGGTCGAGCGCCCCGGGGTCGGCCGGCAGGTCCGCCGGCAGTGCGATCGTCCGCGCCTTGCGCGCCGCGAGCGCCTGGTCGAGTGTGGCGATCTCCGCGGGCGGACCGACTGCGACCAGGAACAGCCCGTGCTCGAGCGGCACGCGCTGCACCAGCACGTCGGGTGGCAACGCCTGCGGTGCATCGCCCTCGGGCAACACGTAGGCACGGCCCGCGAGCACCGGGCCCGCCGCGGCCACCTGGTCGAGCCGCGCGAGCGCATCGCCGGAGCGTCCCTGCAGCTGCATCAGCAGGTCCGTTTCCTCGGCGGCCTGCGCGAGTCCCTCGAGCTCCGCGATCAACGGATCGGCCGCGGCCGCCCAGGCGCGAACCTGCTCGAGCGCCTCGCGCGGGGCTTCGAGCAGTTCGTGCTCGGGGCCGGGCGTGCAGCGCTCGGCGCGCGGCCAGAAGTGGCCGTAGCGCCGGGCCAGCGTCTCGTAATCGGCCAGCGTCGTGCGCAGGTCCGGCAGCGCGAGCCGCGATTCGGAGCGGCTGTAGGCCTGCAATTGCACCGAACCCGTCGCCGCGAGGCAGTCGAGCACCGCGCCGAGTTCCTCGCGCGAGGTCAACAGCTCGAACCAGTTGGCCGATGCGGGCCGCAGCATCATGGTGCGGCCACCGGTGCTTCGCGCAATGCACGCGCGGCCAGCGCGCCACGCAGCTGCCGCAGCTCGAGCGCGAGCAGGCCCAGGTAGGCCGCCGCTGCGACGGGCGACAACGGATGCCGACGGAACAGCACCTTGAGCTGGTGCGCCAGGGCCTGCAGGGAATCCTCCGACGTGGCCTCGTCGGGTGCGGTGGCGCGACGGGCGCGATGTTCGCGAACCGCGCGCAGCAGCCGCTCGAGCGGCGCTCGTGCAGCGCGGTCGTCCGGCCAGAGCGACTGCCAGTGCCGTGTCCACGCGCCACGCACGTCGGGCGGGCTGGTGAAGCCGGCGGCGAGTGGCGCCAGCGGCGTGTGCGCGAGCGCCGCCGCGCGTTCGCGCGGCTCGCGGGCGACGATCGGGCCAAGAATCGGGTCCGCGCGCATCCAGGCCGGCGCGCGCCCGCCGCGCGCGAGCTTCTGCAGTGCGGGCAGGTAGGTGACCCAGCGTATCCAGCGCGTGCCCTCGCGCCATGGCTCGGGCTGCCAGTCCGCGACCTCGTCGACGGCCTGCAGCCATTCGTCGCGCAGCCGGCGCTCGATCTCGTGGACGTCGGGCCGGGGTGGCAGCCGGCTGGTCCAGCGCGCCAGCGCATTGCCGCGCGCGATCTGCAGCACCGCGCCGAGGTCGCGAGTGGCCGCGATGTGCTGCCAGTCCGAAGCGACGGGACGTGAGCTGAAGCGAGCCTGCAGGCGCGCCTGTGCGTAACCGTAGGCGAGGTCAGTCCCGCTCATGGCCCGTCGCCGTGAGTCGTCGCGCCAGCCGGTCGACCGCCTGTTGCGTGAACGCCTCCAGCGTCGCGAGATCCGTGCCGGGAGCCGCGGTGCCGTGCTCGAGGCGGGAGAGGGCACGCTGCAGTTGCGACTGTGCGGCGGCGTGCAGGCGCGATGCTCGCTGTCGCGCGCGTTCGAGCATGCGGCGCCGCTCGGCGCGCGCCGCTTCGATCAGTCCTTCCGCTTCGCGGCGGGCGGATTCAATCGCGCCGGCGGCCTCGCGCTCGGTCGCGAGAACCCGGTTGATCGCCTGGGCGACTGCTGCGTCGGGCGCACGTCTTTCCATTCGGACCCTCGCATTCCACGGCCAACATACGGGCCGGGGCGTCGAGGGTCATCCGCAGAATCCCGTACCGGATCGTCGCTGAGCGAAGCTTGGTCCGCGCCGGGGCGCGGACGGGGGCCAGGCGGTCTCAGCCGCCCTGGCCTTCCATCATCAGGCCGGTGCCGCCGCGAGAAATGTGGGCCACGACGGCCGTGCGGCGATGGATCTTGGTCACGGTGCCGAGGTTGATCGCGAACGCGAGCTCGACCGTCTGCCCGCGGCGCAGTCCCATGTTGCCGGTCTCGACGAACACGCCGCTCGCGCTCAGGTTCTTCGCACGACACAGCCGCTGCCGGTTCCCGGGCAGCAGCACGTAGACCGTGGTGCGGGCGCGATGGCGGGTCGTGAGTCGTCTCTCCACTGGCCGAGCTCTTTTGTATTTATCAGCATTCGCTGGCAGCGCCAATTATGCACGTGCGCGCGGCGCTGTGAAGGGCCAATGCTGCGCCGGCAAGGTTATGTCGCCTCGCCGAAATTCCGCGGCGCGGCGGCGCAATCGCGGCACTGCGCTATCCTTGCGCGCAGCCCCGGGTGAGTCGCATGTCCACAGAGATTTCCACTGACCGGCCATCGCATCGGCGCGCGCCCATCGGCGTGTTCGACTCGGGAGTCGGCGGACTCACCGTGCTGCGCGCGCTGGCCCGAGCGCTGCCCAACGAGGACTTCGTGTACCTCGGTGACACGGCGCGACTGCCGTACGGAACCAAGAGCGCGCAGTCGATCCGGCGCTACGCGCTGCAGGCGGCCGCAGCGTTGCAGGCCCGCGACGTCAAGTGCCTGGTCGTGGCCTGCAACACGGCGTCCGCGGTCGCACTCGATGCGCTGGTCGAGGAGTTCGCACCGGTGCCGGTCGTCGGCGTGCTGCAGCCGGGCGCGGCCGCGGCCTGCCGTGCGACGCGCACCGGTCGCATCGCGGTCATCGCGACGGAGAGCACGGCGCGCGGCGGTGCGTACCAGCGCGCCATTCATCGCGAGCTGCCGTCTGCGGTCGTCATCGCGCGCGCCTGCCCGTTGTTCGTGGCGCTCGCCGAAGAAGGCTGGACCGATGGCCCGATCGTGGAAGCGATCGCGCACCGTTACCTCGACGACCTGTTCCCCGGCGAGCCGCCCGAGTCGGCTCCCGACACGCTGGTGCTCGGCTGCACGCACTTCCCGGTGCTCGCGCCGATGCTGGGTCGGGTGCTCGGTCCGCGCGTCGTCATCGTCGATTCCGCGGCGACGACGGCCGCGGCCCTCGTCGGTGTGCTCGACGCGCACGACCTGAGGCGGCCGCAGGGCCTCGGCCCGGGCACGTTGACGCTGCTCGCGACGGACGGCGCCGAGCGCTTTGCCCGGGTGGGCGGCACGTTCCTGGGACACCCGGTCGACGCGGGGCAGGTCGAGATCGTCGACCTGGGCGCCTACTTGCCGGGGTCTCGGTCCAGCATCGCGAGTCCGGCCGCGCCATAGCGCTCACCGGACGCGCTGCCCGGTGCGAACACGCGTCCGAGCTCGGACCCGTCGCTCGCGGCGAGTTCGATGTCGAGCGCGCCGAGGTTCTCGCGCAGCCGGCTCCGGCGGGTCGTGCCGAAGATCGGCACGATGTCGGGGCCCTGGGCGAGCAGCCAGGCCAGCGCGACCTGCGCAGGGGTCGCCCGCACGCGGTCCGCCAGCGCTTCGAGCGCAGCCAGCAGACGGCGGTTTGCGTCGAAGTGCTCGTGCTGCAGCCGAGGCTGGTTGCGGCGGTAGTCTCCCTCGGGGAACTCCTCGGCACGAACCGCCTGTCCGGCCAGGAAACCCCGTCCCAGGGGCGAGTAGGGCACGAAGCCGACGCCGAGCTCGCGGCAGGCGGGCAGCACTTCGCGCTCGACGCCCCGTTCCCATAGCGAATATTCGGACTGCAGCGCGCTGATCGGATGCACCGCGTGAGCCCGGCGCAGCGTGGCCGCGCTGGCCTCGGAGAGGCCGAGGTGGCGCACCTTGCCGGCGCGGACGAGATCGGCCATGGCCCCGACGACCTCCTCGATCGGCACCGCCGGGTCCACCCGGTGCTGGTAGAGCAGGTCGATCCGATCGGTCCCGAGCCTCTGCAGCGAGGCTTCGACGACCTCCCGGACATGCTCCGGGCGGCTGTCGAGGCCGGCGATCCGGCCCTCGGCATCGATCCTGAAGCCGAACTTGGTCGCCAGCACGACCCGGTCCCGCCGGTCGCCGGCCAGGCAGCGGCCCAGCAGTTGCTCGTTGGAATAGGGCCCGTAGACCTCGGCGGTGTCGATCAGCGTGACCCCCCGGTCCACCGCCTCGAGCAGCGTGGCCTCGCATTCCGCAGTGTCCGCGCCCCCGCTGTAGGCGAAGGTCATGCCCATGCACCCGAGACCCAGGGCCGAGACTTCGAGGCCCTGATGGCCGAGAGTTCGCTGCTGCATTGCCCGGCGCTCCTCAAGCTGGCGTTGACACAGGACAGGCCGCCCCTGAGAATACGCGGCTCTCTGTCCGCGGAGGGGTACCCAAGCGGCCAACGGGAGCAGACTGTAAATCTGCCGGCTCATGCCTTCGTAGGTTCGAATCCTACCCCCTCCACCAGGTCAGTCGACGGGAGACGAGGCGGAAGCGTGGACTGCGGACGGGGCCGGCAAGCGCGGCGGGTGTAGTTCAATGGTAGAACCTCAGCCTTCCAAGCTGATGGCGTGGGTTCGATTCCCATCACCCGCTCCAAATCCCGGGTGGAGGGAAGACGGCGATTGTTTGATGCGGCCCACGTAGCTCAGTCGGTAGAGCACGTCCTTGGTAAGGACGAGGTCACCGGTTCGATTCCGGTCGTGGGCTCCAGATTTAAGGAGAGCGGATAGCGGATAGCGGATGGCGGATAGTGAAGAGGCGCGGCTCGATCGGGCCGCGGCACTGCACTCGCCGCGTTCACCGATCCCACTATCCGCTATCCGCTGATCACTAGTCACTTGAATTAGAGGTAACGGGTCGTGGCTAAGGAAAAATTTGCGCGTACGAAGCCGCACGTGAACGTGGGCACGATTGGTCACGTGGACCATGGCAAGACGACGCTGACGGCGGCGTTGACGAAGGTGATGGCGGAGACGCACGGCGGCGCGTTCATGGCCTACGACCAGATTGACAAGGCGCCGGAAGAGAAGGCGCGCGGGATCACGATTTCGACGGCGCACGTGGAGTACCAGAGCCCGCTGCGGCACTACGCGCACGTGGACTGCCCGGGGCACGCGGACTACGTGAAGAACATGATCACGGGCGCGGCGCAGATGGACGGCGCGATCCTGGTGGTGTCGGCGGCGGACGGCCCGATGCCGCAGACGCGCGAGCACATCCTGCTGGCGCGCCAGGTGGGCGTGCCGTACATCGTGGTGTACCTGAACAAGGCGGACATGGTGGACGACGCGGAGCTGCTGGAGCTCGTCGAGATGGAAGTGCGCGAGCTGCTGTCGAAGTACGAGTTCCCGGGCGACGACACGCCGATCGTGACGGGCTCGGCGCTGAAGGCGCTGGAGGGTGACAAGGGTCCGCTCGGGGTGCCCTCGGTGGTGAAGCTGGTGGACGAGATGGACCGTTACATCCCGGTGCCGGAGCGCGCGATCGACGGCGCGTTCCTGATGCCGGTGGAGGACGTGTTCTCGATCTCGGGCCGCGGCACGGTGGTGACGGGGCGCATCGAGCGCGGCATCGTCAAGGTGAACGACGAGGTGGAGATCGTGGGTCTTCGCCCGACGGTGAAGACGACGTGCACGGGCGTGGAGATGTTCCGCAAGCTGCTCGACCAGGGGCAGGCGGGCGACAACGTGGGCGTGCTGCTGCGCGGCACGAAGCGCGAGGAAGTCGAGCGCGGCCAGGTGCTGGCGAAGCCCGGCTCGATCACGCCGCACACGAAGTTCGAGGGCGAGGTGTACGTGCTGACGAAGGAGGAGGGCGGTCGCCACACGCCGTTCTTCAAGGGCTATCGTCCGCAGTTTTACTTCCGCACGACGGACGTGACGGGTTCGGTGGAGTTGCCGGAGGGCGTCGAGATGGTGATGCCGGGCGACAACATCAAGATGACGATCGAGCTGATCAGCCCGATCGCGATGGAAGAGGGCCTGCGCTTTGCGATCCGCGAGGGCGGACGCACGGTCGGCGCGGGCGTGGTGTCCAAGATCCTGAAGTAAACAGCAGCTCGATCCGTCATCCGGATTCTCGGTTCACGCGCAGGCCAGTAGCTCAATTGGCAGAGCGGCGGTCTCCAAAACCGCAGGTTGGGGGTTCGATTCCCTCCTGGCCTGCCATTCGAGACGCGTGACCCGAAGACTCCGGGCGAGGGATGCGGGCTGACAGCCGGCAGAAGCAAATGACCGACAAGGTTGATACTGGTGCCAGTCCGCTGGACACCGTGAAACTGGCCGCAGCCGCCGCGATCCTGCTCGGCGGCGTGGCGGGTTTCTACCTGCTCACGAGCTATCCGCTCGCGGTGCGCTGGGTGATCGTGCTCGCGTCGCTCGGCGTCGGCATCCTGGTCGCGCTGCAGTCGGTGCAGGGCCGCACGTTCTGGCAGTTCGTGCAGGGCTCGCGCGTCGAGCTGCGCAAGGTGGTGTGGCCGACGCGCCAGGAAACGCTGCAGACGACGCTCGTCGTGTTCGTGGCGGTGCTGGTCATGGGCATCTTCTTCTGGATCCTCGACTGGATCCTCGGCAGCGTGACGGCCGCGCTGGCCGGGCGGGGAGCCTGACCGTGGCGCTGCGCTGGTACGTCGTGCACGCCTACTCGAATTTCGAGCACAAGGTGTCGGAGTCGCTGCGCGAGCGCATCCGGTTGAAGGGCCTCGAGGACAAGTTCGGCGAGATCCTGGTCCCGACCGAGGAAGTCGTCGAGATGCGCGACGGGCAGCGACGCCGCAGCGAGCGCAAGTTCTTCCCGGGCTACGTGCTCGTGCAGATGGAGATGAACGAGGACACCTGGCACCTGGTGCGCGAGACGTCGAAGGTGCTCGGGTTCATCGGCGGCACGCCGGAGAAGCCGGCGCCGATCACCGACCGCGAGGCGAACGCGATCCTGCGCCGCGTCGAGGAAGGCGCCGAGAAGCCGCGGCCGAAGGTGCTGTTCGAGCCGGGCGAGGTCGTGCGGGTGGTCGAGGGACCGTTCAACGACTTCAACGGCGTCGTCGAGTCGGTCAACTACGAGAAGAGCCGCCTGCAGGTGGCGGTGCAGATCCTCGGGCGCTCGACGCCCGTGGAGCTGGATTTCGGCCAGGTCGAGAAGGCCTGAGGAAGCGGATAGCGGGATAGCGGATAGTGGATAGGGGATAGTGCAGCAGCGGCCGGCGCGCCGGCCTTCGGACACGATCCCCTATCCCCTATCCCCTATCCCCTCTAACGGGGAGCCCTTCGGGGCGCTTGGACCCAACAGAGGTGACAGATGGCTAAGAAAGTAAACGGTTACGTCAAGCTGCAGGTGCCGGCCGGCCAGGCCAACCCGAGCCCGCCCATCGGGCCGGCGCTCGGCCAGCAGGGCGTCAACATCATGGAGTTCTGCAAGCAGTTCAACGCGCAGACCCAGCAGCTCGAGAAGGGACTGCCGATCCCCGTGGTGATCACGGTGTACAGCGATCGCAGCTTCACCTTCATCATGAAGACGCCGCCGGCGTCGGTGCTGATCCGCAAGGCGCTCGGCCTCGAGAAGGGCAGCGGCACGCCGAACACCGCCAAGGTGGGGCGCATCACGCGCCAGCAGCTCGAGGAAATCGCGAAAACCAAGACGCCGGACCTGACGGCGGCCGACCTCGATGCGGCCGTGCGGACGATCGCGGGCAGCGCCCGCAGCATGGGCGTCGACGTGGAGGGGGTCTGACATGGTTGCCGTTGCGAAGCGCATGAAGCCGTGGTCCGAGAAGATCGACTCGGCCAGGCTGTATCCGATCGACGAGGCGCTGGCGCTCGTCAAGCAGTTCGCCAACGCGAAGTTCGACGAGAGCGTCGACGTCGCGGTGAACCTCGGCATCGACGCGTCGAAGTCCGACCAGCAGGTGCGCGGCTCGACCGTGCTGCCGCACGGCACGGGCAAGGTGGTCCGCGTCGCGGTGTTCACGTCGGGCAAGAACGCCGACGCGGCCCGTGAAGCCGGCGCCGACGTGGTCGGCCTCGAGGACCTGGCCGAGAAGGTCAAGGCCGGCGAGCTCAATTTCGACGTGGTCGTGGCGAGCCCGGACGCGATGCGCGTCGTGGGCCAGCTCGGCCAGATCCTCGGCCCCCGCGGCCTGATGCCGAACCCCAAGGTCGGCACGGTCACGCCGGACGTCGCGACTGCGGTCCGCAACGCGAAGGCCGGCCAGGTCCGCTTCCGCGCGGACAAGGCGGGCGTGCTGCACTGCTCGCTCGGCAAGGCCAGCTTCGCGCCGGAGGCGCTGAAGGACAACCTGCGCGCGCTGCTCGCCGACCTGCAGAAGGCGAAGCCCGCGTCGTCCAAGGGCGTGTACCTGCGGCGGATCTCCGTGTCCTCGACGATGGGCCCGGGAGTCGGTGTTGATCAAGCGAGCCTCGGCGCCTGAGCGCCGCGGCCAGACGACGATTTTGATGCAGGGCCGGCTCGGGTCGTGCGCCACGCAAGCGTGGCGTGCGGCGAGGGCCGGTCATCATCGAAGACCGCAGGCGGGGAGTCGCTCCCCTTAATGGTCGCCTGCGCAGATGGTGGTACCCGAGTCAGTGTCTCACTGCCTTAAGGTCCCGCCCTCTAAGGGGTGAACGCTCAGGGACGGGCGTTTGGTTGCATAGATCTTCAGGCCAGGAGGAACACATGGCGCTCAGACTGGAAGACAAGAAGGCGCTGGTCGCCGAGGTGAACGAGGTTGCGGCCCGCGCGCAGTCCGTCGTCGCCGCGGAGTACCGGGGGCTTTCGGTGGCGCAGATCACGGATCTGCGCGCCAAGGCACGCGCCTCCCGCGTCTACATCCGGGTGGTGAAGAACACGCTGGCCCGCCGGGCGATCGCAGGCACTCAGTTCGAGTGCGTCGGTGCGAAGCTCAAGGGCCCGCTGATCCTCGCCTTCTCGGAAGACGACCCGGGAGCGGCCGCGCGGCTGATCAAGGGCTTCGCCAAGGACCACAACAAGCTCGTGCCGACGCTCGTGTCGCTCGGCGGGGTCGTGTTGTCCGGGCAGGACCTCGAGAAAGTCGCGAGCCTCCCCACGCGGGACCAGGCGCTCGCGCAGCTGCTGGGTGTGCTCAAGGCGCCCATCGGCAAGTTCGTGCGCACGCTCGCCGAGCCTCACGCGAAGCTCGTGCGGACGATCGCCGCGGTCAAGGACCAGAAGCAGGCGGCCGCTTAACCGAGCGGCCTGCCGGATCGATATCGGGTATCAGTCACACATTTTTCAGGAGTCAAGACAATGGCTGCCAGCAAAGAAGAGATCCTCGACGCAATCTCCAACATGACCGTGATGGAGATCGTCGACCTCGTGAAGATGATGGAAGACAAGTTCGGCGTCACCGCCGCGGCCCCGGTCGCGATGGCCGCCGTCGGCGGCGCGGCGGCGGCTGCGCCGGTCGTCGAGGAGCAGACCGAGTTCACCGTGACCATGACGAGCTTCGGCGCCAACAAGGTCGGCGTCATCAAGGTGATCCGCGAGATCACCGGCCTCGGGCTGAAGGAAGCCAAGGATCTGGTCGAGGGCGTGCCCTCGCTGATCAAGGAGAGCATCCCGAAGGCCGACGCCGACGCGATCAAGAAGAAGCTCGAAGAGGCCGGCGCTGCCGCGGAGATCAAGTAACCGCGATGCGCGGGCTCCGTGCCCGTTGCAAGGCGAACCGGCTGGCGGGCGAACCCCGCCGGCCGGTCCGCCTGTCGTTCGTTTCCTGCAGTCGAGCTGAGAGCGCCGGGTCCCCGGCCGTGAGAGGGTGATCGCAATGGCTTATTCCTTCACCGAAAAGAAGCGCATCCGCAAGGATTTCGGCAAGCGGTCGAGCATCCTCGAGGTGCCGTACCTGCTCGCGATCCAGCTCGATTCGTACCGCAAGTTCCTGCAGGCCGATGCGCCCGAGG
>CAVZRR010000004.1:0-126234 GCA_963777725.1 uncultured Gammaproteobacteria bacterium | reverse complement strand
GAACGGCGGCTTCTGCACGGACTGGATCAGCGCCGCGAGGTCGGGACTCTCGCCCTGGCGCCACGCCGTGTCGAGAATCGCCGACAGCAGCATGTGCTCGCGGCTCTTGATCGGATCCGCCTCGATGCCGAGCAGCGCGAGCAGTCCGGCCACGGCCGAGCTGATGCGTTCCTTGAGCGCGGTCGCGTCGTTCAGCGTCGCGGGATCGGGCGCGGCGAACGAGCGCAGCACCGACAGCGGTCGGCCCGAGTCGGAGCCGGGCGTGTAGATGGCGACGTCCGCCGCTTCGCGCAGGCGCGCGATCCGAGCACCGTCCTGACCCCACTCGCCGAGGCCCTTGCGCCAGCTGTCGGCGGTCGCAGCCGCGAAATCGTCCACCGTCTTGCCCTTGCGCGAGGCCTCGCCTGCGTCGACCCAAGGCTGGAAGTCCTCGGCGCGCAGTTCGGGAAACGTCAGCAACAGGTTGCCGATGTCGCCCTTCGGATCGATCGCGATTGCCGGCACGCCGTCGAGCGCGGCCTCCTCGAGCAGCGACAGGCACAGGCCTGTCTTGCCGCTGCCGGTCATGCCGATGCAGACCGCGTGGGTCGTCAGGTCCCGCGAGTCGTAGAGCAGGTCGGTGCCGACCTGTTGCGACGCGGGGTCGTACTCGCGGCCGAGGTAGAAGACGCCGAGGCGTTCGTAGGAGGGGAGGGTCATGAGGTCGAAGGATATCGGAAAGGCGCTGACTTGCGGACGTTGGCGCATATGCATAATATATGTATACGATGCGTAAACCGCATGACTTTTCGAAAGCCAAGCGAGCGAAGGACGTGCCTCACCTCGCGAAGCTTCAGACCGAGGCCAAAGGCAAGACCCGCATCACGATGATGCTGGACAACGACCTGCTGGTCGCCTTTCGCGCGAAGGCTGAAGCAGAAGGCATCGGCTACCAGACTTTGATCAATCGAACCCTGCGCCAGGCGTCGGGTTCTGGCGCCGTCGACGAAGATACGTTGCGACGAATCCTGAGAGAGGAACTCAGGGCTGGCTAGGGACGGATCGAGGAACCAATGCGTTACGCCATCGTCATCGAGAATGCCGGCACCAATTTCTCCGCATACGTTCCGGATCTGCCGGGCTGCGTCGCCACGGGGGCAAAGCCAGCCGAGGCCGAGCGGGCCATTGCAGGGGCGATCGAGTTGCACATAGAGGGCATGCGGAGGGACGGGGCGCCGATTCCGGCGGAGCTTGCGCTCCGATAAGTGATACTTTAGTATCACTTGCATGAGAACCGAACTCGTGACGACCCTCAAGCGCCAGGCAACGGAATTACTGTCTGAGATTGAGCGCGATCGCCAGCCGATCCTGATTACGCAGCATGGCGTGCCGAGCGCCTACCTTGTCGATGTTGAAACCTACGAGTCGCTGCAGCGGCGCATGGGGCTGCTCGAGGGTATTGCGCGTGGTGAGCGTGCGCTCGAAGAAGGACGCACTGTTTCTCATGCCGAAGCGAAGCGGCGCATGAGCCGATGGCTGAAGTAATCTGGACTGACCCAGCGCTGAGCGATCTGGATGCCATCGCCGACTACATTGCACTCGAGAATCCCGATGCGGCGCGTGCGCTAGTAAAGCGAGTGTTCACGCACGTCGACCAGCTGCAGGATCATCCGAAGAGCGGCTCGAAGCCGACTGAGCTGCGCGGTTGGCGCTATCGCCAGATCGTCGAGCCACCGTGTCGAATCTTCTATCGAGTCGATGGTGACCAGGTCTACGTGCTCTACGTGATGCGAGCCGAGAGACTGTTATCGCCAAGACGCTTGCGTTCGCGGAGCCGCAAATAGGCCTGCGTCTCTTCGGTACGGCGTTACTCGAGCAGCGCCTCGCACAGTAGATCGCGTCGCCCCGCATCGAGCCCGGCGGCCACCTCTAGATACCGATTGATCGAGCCGAACTCCGCAGCAGCCGCCCCGAGCGCTGCGTCCAGATACACCTCGCGCACGTCGATTACGGTATCCACCGCGGCAGCGAGCTCGGACGCAGGCATGAAGCGCCCGAGCCGCTCTGCGAGAGACGCCCGGTGGTGGATCGAGCCGGGCCAGTGGCGCGAGGCAAGGTAGTCCTCGCGGATCAACGGTTCCGGCACGTCGAGTGCATGCAGCAGCATCGCAATCACGAATCCCGTTCGGTCCTTGCCGGCTGAGCAGTGCACGAGCATCGGCGCGCCGCCCCCGAGCAGCCGTTCGACGACCGCCGTGAGCGTCGTGCCCATGTAGCTCGGGAAGCGCCGGTAGATCTCGATCATCACCCGCTCGGCACCGCGCGCGGACGGGTCCTCGGCCATCAGCCGCGCGAGTGAGGGATCGGCGCGCAAGTCGTTGTTGACCCGGCAGTTGAGCTCGTGCACGCCCAACGCAGTTGGCACGGCATTTGGGTGCTCGGTGCGCTCGGCGTCGCTGCGCAGGTCGCAAATCGTCGCGAGTCCGGTCCGGGCCAGCGCTTGCCAGTCACGCTCGTCGAGTCCGACCAGCCGGTCCGCGCGCATCAGCGCGTGTGGTCGCAGGCGTCGGCCGTCACCGGCGGGAAGCCCACCGAGGCTGCGGAAATTGGTGACGCCAGCGAATCGCGGCGTGTTCTCGAGGTCAATCTGCATGTTCATCCCGGCTCACATTGTCACCGTTTTGTTACCGGGAGGCGACTGACCGCATCACCACCGGGCTTTACGATGGACGCTCCCTCGCTCTGGCGCGCCCGGAACATGTCGATCGCACTCGATCAGGTGACGAAGCGGTACCAGTCGATACCGGTCGTCAATGACGTCTCACTGAAGGTCGAGCAGGGCGAGTTCCTCGTGCTGCTGGGGCCGAGCGGCAGCGGCAAGAGCACATTGCTGAGGGCCATCGCCGGGCTCACCGAGATCGACCACGGCCGTGTGTCATTGCACGGACGCGACGTCACCGGCGTCTCGGCGCGCGAGCGCGAGGTCGGCTTCGTCTTCCAGCACTACGCGCTGTTCCGCCACATGACCGTCGCGAGCAACATCGAGTTCGCGCTCAGGGTGCGGGGGGTACGCGCGGCGGAGCGACGCGCACGACGCAAGGAGCTGCTACGCCTCGTGGCGCTCGAAGGCATGGACGATCGGTTGCCGACGGAGCTCTCTGGCGGGCAGCAGCAGCGGGTTGCCGTGGCACGCGCCCTGGCACACCGGCCGCAGGTGCTGCTGATGGACGAGCCGTTCGGTGCGCTCGACGCGAAGATCCGCGAGGAACTGCGCCGGACCATCCGCCAGATCCAGCGCGAGCTCGGCATCGCCACGATCCTCGTCACGCACGACCAGGAAGAGGCGTTCGCGCTCGCGGACCGGATCGGCGTGATGCACCAGGGTCGCCTGCTCGAGTGCGGTCCGCCGGACGAACTCTACATGCGTCCAGCCACCCGCTTCGTGGCCACGTTCTTGGGTGCCGCGAACCTGATGCTGGGTTACCGGACGTCAGCAGGTATCCGCTTTTCCGCTTCCGATGCCCCGGGGACACAGCCGCGAGAAGTCGTGGCCGTGCTGCGGCCGGAGGAGGTCGAGCTGGCGGCTGACGCGGAGGACGTCAGGTCCAACTTCGTGGGCCATGGGCAGGTCCAGGAAATCCTCTTCGCAGGTTCGATCGAGAGGCTGCGCGTGCAGATGCCGCAGGACGGTCCGGTGCCGGTTGCGCCGGGACGGGACGACGCAACGGGCGCTGTACTCGAGGTTTCGCGGACGCTGCCCGAGCAACGCCAATTCCCGGTCAGCGTCGGTCGCCGCGTGGCCGTCGGTGCCCGGCGCACACACGTGTTGCCGACGCCGATCTCGAGCTTCACCGTGGTGAGCGACGATCCGACCCGCACCAGCGCACTGTGCGAATCGCCACTGCTCGCCACCCTCGCCGCGCGCATGCAGACCCGGCTCAACGTCCATATCGAGCGTGGCTCGGCGGCGCCGCCGGGGATGCCAGTCGTGGCCACCGGCGCGGGCAGCGCAGATGCGGCGCAATGGCTTCTCGAGCACGGGGCGCAGCAACTGCTGTGCCTTGCGCCGACGGCACCGTTGCCCGGTCGCGTCGTGATTTTCGCTCCCGACGCGACGGCACGCCGAGCCACATTCGCGGTGGCTGCGAGCCTGCTACGCCACCTCCCAGCCGAGGCGACCTACCTGTCGATCAGTCCGGCGCAAGTGCCTGAAGCGGACCGCGCAGCGTCGATGCGGCAACTGCTCGACGCGCGATCGAGCGCGCTTGCCGAGCACGGCCTCGACATGCGCACCGAGGTCCGTGACGGCGACGTCGGCACCGAACTCTTGCGCGAGATGCTGGCCCCGGAGCCAACGATGCTGGTGCTCGGCATCGCCAACCTTGCCGGGGTCAAGCCCGCGTGGTTCGTGCAGCTGCTCGAGGGCGCCGTGCAGCGATCGATCCTTGTCGTTCGCCCGTCCGACGCCGAGTCGTCCGCGGACACCTGACCATGGCCGGCGGTTTCCGCAAGCCGAGCGTGCTGCCGGGGTTCGGCCTGACCCTGGGCTTCACCACGTTCTTCCTGAGCGCGCTCGTGCTGCTGCCACTCGGTGCGCTGGTGCTCAAGGCGTCTGCGCTCACCGGGTCCGAGTTCATCGCGATCCTGCTCGACGAGCGCGCCGTGGCGTCGTATCGCCTGACATTCGGCGCCGCGTTTCTCGCCGCACCGTCAACGCGGTATTCGGCTTCATCGTTGCCTGGTCGCTCGTGCGCTACGACTTCCCGGGCCGGCGGATCGTCGATGCAGTCATCGACCTGCCGTTCGCGCTGCCCACCGCGGTGTCGGGCATCGCGCTCGCCACGGTTTTTTCGCCGACCGGCTGGCTCGGGCAGAAACTCGCGCTCGCCGGCGTGCAGGTGGCCTACACGTGGGTGGGTGTCGTCGTCGCGCTGATCCTGATCGGCCTGCCCTTCGTCGTGCGCTCGGTGCAGCCCGCGCTGGTGGAGGTGCAGCGTGACCTCGAGGATGCCGCAGAGACGCTCGGGGCCCGGCCGTGGCAGGTGTTCCAGCGCATCGTCCTGCCGGCGGTCCTGCCCGCGCTGCTGACGGGGTTCACGCTCGCCTTCGCGCGCGGCATCGGCGAATACGGGTCGGTCGTGTTCATCTCCGGCAACCTGCCGATGAAGACCGAGATCACGCCGCTGCTGATCGTGATCAAGCTCGAGCAGTACGATTACAACGGCGCCGCGGCGCTCGGCTTCATCATGCTGGTGATGTCGTTCGTGATGCTGTTCGCGATCAACCTCGTGCAGACCTGGGGCCGGCGGCGCCAGGTCGGGGCGGGTCGCTGATGGCCGGCGCGGCGCCACGCACCGAGGTCCGGCGACTCTCGCGCGGTACGCGGATTGCGCGCGTCGCGTTGATCGGCGTTTCGATCGCATTCCTTGGCCTGCTGCTCGCAGCCCCGCTCGGCGCCGTGCTCGCCCAGGCCCTCGCGAAGGGTTGGCAGGTCTACCTCGAGAGTTTCGCCGACCCGGACACGCGCGCGGCCATCCGCCTGACGCTGCTCACGGCCGCCATCGTCGTGCCCATCAATACCGTGTTCGGCATCTGCGCGTCCTGGGCGATCGCGAAGTTCGAGTTCAAGGGCAAGAGCCTGCTGATCACGCTGATCGACCTGCCGTTCGCCGTTTCGCCGGTGATCGCGGGCCTGGTCTTCGTGCTGCTGTTCGGGGCGCAGGGCTGGTTCGGTCCGTGGCTGCAGGAGCGCGACGTCCAGGTCATCTTCGCGGTGCCGGGCATCGTGCTCGCGACGCTGTTCATCTCGTTCCCCTACGTTGCTCGTGAACTGATCCCGCTGATGCAGCAACAGGGCAGCGACGAAGAGGAGGCGGCGATCACGCTCGGCGCCAGCGCGTGGATCACGTTCCTGCGGGTGACGTTGCCCAAGATCCGCTGGGGCCTGCTGTATGGGGTCATCCTTTGCAATGCGCGGGCGATGGGTGAGTTTGGCGCCGTTTCGGTCGTCTCCGGGACACATCCGCGGGCTCACGACGACCATGCCGCTGCACGTCGAGATCCTCTACAACGAGTACAATTTCGTCGCTGCATTCGCGGTCGCCTCGCTGCTCGCGCTGCTGGCGATCCTGACGCTGGTCCTCAAGTCGCTCGTCGAGTGGCGCGCCGGCCGGGGTGGTGCCTGAATCCATGCTGACGAGCCCCATGTCGTTCGTGCGATCGCTCGCGCTCACGATCGGCGGACTGCTGCTGGTCGCGATCCTCGCGCTCGCCATCGGCGGGATCGGGCTGCTGCGCGAGCAGGCCGAGGAGCAGGCGCTCGCCCAGGTGCAACTGGCCGGCGTGGCCGCTCGCGACGAGATCCGCCGCCACAGCGAGGATGCCCTGACCTCCGCGCGGCTGCTCGCGAGCCGGCCGACCCTGGTGCGGCTGGTCCGTGCCGGGCAGGCCGAGCCGCTCGAGTTCTTCGTGCGCCGCTTTTGCGAGACGGCCGGGCTCGACGTATGCGCCGTCGTCGTTGGCGACACGGTGCTGTCCGCCGCGCCCGGTCGATTCCGCTGGGACGAACTGGCCGAGCCGGCGCCGGAGCAAGGCGAACGATTCCTGCTGGCCCCGGCCTCGGCGCCGGACGGATTGCTCGGCGCAATGGCGGACGTTGCGGCGCTGCCCGGCACGCGTGTCGTCGTGATCAGGGCCTTCGACCGCCGCCTGGCGGAGTCGTTGGCGGAGCGGGTCGGCGTCGAGGTGCGGCTCGTGCGACTGTCCGATTGGCTCGACACCATCGAGCCCGATCTCAAGGAGCTGCATTCCGCCGCCTTGACCGACGGCCAGACCGTGGCCCGACTGATCGAGGCGAAGGGCGCCTACGCGTCGAGCACGCCGGTGATCGCCGTGACCGGCGAGGGCATCGCGCTGATCGAGGCGCGGCTGACCGCGGCGACGGTCGACCAGGCCGTGGACCGCTTCGTGAAACGGCTGTTGCTCACGGCCGCGATCCTTGCCGGCCTCGCGATTCTCGCCACGCTGCTGCTGGCGCAACGCATCGGGCGCCCGCTCAAGGACCTCGCCCAGTCCGCGGTGCTGCTCGGGCGCGGTGACTTTTCGACTTCGATCCCGGTCAGCGGCACGCCGGAGGTCGCGGCCCTCGCCCGCACGATGGAGGACATGCGACGCAACCTGATCGACCTCACCGCGACGCTGCGGCGTCGCGAAGCCGAGGCGCAGGCTCTGCTGCAGGGTGTCGTCGAGGGCGTCTTCGCCGTCGATGCGCAGCGCAACGTCCGTTACCTGAATCCCCAGGCGGCGCGAATGCTTGGCATCGAGCCCGCCGCCGCCGTCGGGCGCTTCTGCGGTGACGTGTTGCGGCCCTGCGGCGCGGGCGGCCAACGACCGTGCGAGTCAGCCTGCCCGATCGTCGCCGCAAGGCAGTCGGGCCGTGCCCAGGCGACCGAGATCCTCGCGACGGACAGCTGGGTCGCAGCGGACGGTCGTGATCACCAGTGCCGGCCTGGTGGACGGCATGCAGGTCCAGGTCATGCGTGACGAGACCGAGCTCGAGGCGGTGCGTCGTGCGCGAGATTCGATCCTGGCCAACATCTCGCACGAGTTCCGCACGCCGCTCGCCGCGCAGCAGGCGTCGATCGAGCTGCTGCGCGACGGTCTCGCGGACATGCCGCGCGAGAAGCTCGAGGAACTGGTGGACTCCCTGCAGCGCGGCACGCTTCGGCTCACCCGGCTCATCGACAACCTGCTCGAGAGTGTCCGCATCGAGTCCGGCCAGCTCGGCATCCGGCGCCAGCCCGTCGAGCTGGCGCAGGTCGTGGAGGACGCGCAGGAGTTGATCGCCGGGCTGCTCACGCAGCGGCGGCAGACGTTGCGCGTCGAACTGCCCGCGGACCTGCCGACCCTCCACGCCGACGCACAGCGGCTGACGCAGGTGGTGACGAACCTGCTCGCGAACGCCAACAAGTTCGCGCCGGACGGTTCCGAGATCGTGGTCGGTGCCACGGCGCGCGCGGGCAGCGAGCTCGACTTCTGGATCGAGGACGCAGGCCCGGGCGTGCCCGACGGCGACGGCGGCTCGATCTTCGAGCGCTTCTATCGCTCGGCCGACCAGGAGCCGGAGCCGCGCGGCCTCGGCCTCGGGCTGTGGATCGTCAAGTCCATCGTCGATCGCCATGGCGGTCGCATCGGCGTCGAGCGCACCTCGGCGGGCCGGACGCGATTCACGGTGACGCTGCCGTTGCCCGAGGCGGTCGAATGAAGATCCTGATCGTCGACGATGACGCGGACCTGCTCTCGCTGGTCGCGTTCGCGTTGACCCAGGCGGGTTACATCGTCGTCAAGGCGGGCGACGTGCCGGAAGCGCTCGGTGTCTTCGATGCCGAGATGCCCGACCTCGCGATCCTCGACATCAACCTGCCGTCCGGCAGCGGCTTCGACGTGTGCCGTGCGATCCGGCAGCGGTCGCGCGTGCCGATCATGATGCTCACCGTGCGCAGCGAGGAGGGCGACCTGGTCAAGGCGCTCGACCTCGGCGCCGACGACTACCTGACAAAGCCGTTCAGCCCGCGCACGTTGCTCGCCCGCGTGAAAGCCCTGCTGAGGCGAGCGGGCATCGATACGGGCGGGCCGATGACTGCGGGGCGTCTCAGCCTCGATCTCGAGGCGCACTCACTGCGCGTCGGCGAGGCCGAGCCGCTGCGACTGACGAAACTCGAATCGCGGCTGATGCAGATCCTGCTCGCGAACGCGGGCCACGTGGTGGCGACCGAGCGGCTGCTGTCGCACGTCTGGGGTCAGCGCGGCAGCGGCGATCGGCAACTGCTGAAGCAGTTGGTGCATCGACTCAGGCAGAAGCTAGAGGACGATCCGGCCCAGCCGCGTCATCTGCTCACCGAATCTGGCGCAGGCTATCGGCTGGTCGCTGATCCGACCCCTCAGCGATAACCGCGCGCCTGCAGTGAGAACAGGTGGGCATAGTGCCCGTCGAGTTGCATCAGCGACTCGTGGTTGCCCTGCTCGAGCACGCGTCCGCCCTGGATCACCAGGATCTCGTCCGCCATCCGTACCGTCGAGAACCGGTGCGAGATCAGGATCACCATGCGTTCACGGGCAAGATCGCGGAACTGCTCGAAGACCTGCGCCTCGGCACGCGCGTCCATCGCCGCCGTGGGTTCGTCGAGCACAAGGATGTCGGCGCCGTCGCGGATGAAGGCCCGCGCGAGCGCGATCTTCTGCCACTGTCCGCCCGAGAGTTCGCGGCCGTCCTTGAACCACTTGCCGAGCTGGGTCTGGTAGCCCTCCGGTAGCTCCTCGACGAACGGCGCCGCCATCGACAGCGCGGCTGCCTCGCGCCAGCGCGCCTCGTCGTCGAAATGCTGCACGTCGCCGACGCCGATGTTCTCACCGACCTTGAGCTGGTAGCGCGCGAAGTCCTGGAAGATCACGCCCACGCGGTGACGCAGCGCGGACGGGTTCCACTCGGCGAGGTCGAGTCCGTCGAGCCGAATGCGACCGGCCGTGGGCACGTACAGGCGGGTCATCAACTTGATCAGCGTCGTCTTGCCCGAGCCGTTCTCGCCGACCAGCGCCAGACTGCGGCCGGGTTGCAGGTGGAAGCTGACGTCAGTGACCGCGGGTTCCGTCGAGCCAGGATAGGTGAAACTGACGCCCTCGAATCGCACGCCGTCGCCCGGCTCGGGTCCCTGCGCGGCCGTGCCGGCCGGCGCATCGACCGGTGTGTCGAGATAGTCGTACAGCGTCGAGAGGTACAGGTTGTCCTCGTACATGCCGCCGATCGCGGCGAGGCTCGCGGAGACCGCGGCCTGCCCCTGGCGGAACAGCAGCACGTACATCGTCATCTGGCCGAGCGTGATCTGGCCGCGCACCGCGCTCACGGCGATCCAGGCGTAGGCTGCGTAGAAGGCGGCCGTGCTGATCAGCCCGAGGAAGAACCCCCAGGTGTCGCGCCGGATCGTGAGCGCGCGGTCTTCCTTGAACACCTTGCGGAAGATGGCGCGATAACGGTCGAGCAGCAGCGGCCCGAGCTCGAAGAGCTTGACCTCCTTGGCGTGATCCTCGCGCGCAATCACCGTCTCGAGGTACATCTGCATGCGGGTCTCAGGCGAGCGCCAGCGGAACAGCCGGAAGGCCTCCCCGGAAAACTTGGTTTCCGCGATGAACGACGGCAGGCCGGCCAGGAACAGCACGAACACGGCCCACGGCGAGAACTGGGCGAGCAGGGCCGCGAAGCTCACGATCGCGATCGCGTTCTGCACCAGCCCGAAGCTGCGCATCACGAGCGACAGCGGCCGGCTCGAGGCTTCGCGGCGCGCGCGCGTCAGCTTGTCGTAGAACTCCGAGTCCTCGAAGTGCCGCAGCTCGAGCGTCAGCGCCTTCTCGAGGATCATCTCGTTGACGCGCTGCCCGAGCTGGGCACGCAACAGCGATTGGCAGGTGGAGAGCCCGCGCTGGCTCGCCGCGACCGCTGCGACCAGCACGCCTTCGACGGCCACGTAGCCCAGCACCGTCGAGAGGTCGACGACGCCGGTCGCCTCGTGCGCCGCGATCGCCGCCACCACCGCGTCGACGATCAGTGCGCCGACGTAGGCGATGCCGGCGGGCAGCACGCCCGCCGCCAGCGTCAGCAGCGCGAGCGCCGCGGTCAGCGGCCGGCTGGTGGACCAGACGAGCTCGAGCGCGTGGCGCGTGTACTGGAAGACTTCGGGCAGCGCCCGCAGCGTCGCCATGCTGCCCCCGGCGGGGCCCGGCATGGCACCGGATCGCGGGCTGTTGGGATTGAGTTTGCGGCCACCGACCATGCCGCCAGCTTGCTATCTCGCGTAGATCTTGTCGAATACGCCGCCGTCGGCGAAGTGCTTCTTCTGGGCCGCAGCCCAGCCGCCGAAGTCGGCGATCGTCACGAGGTTGACCTTGGTGAACAGGTTGGCGTACTTCGCCGCCACCTCGGGGTCGCGCGGCCGGTAGTAGTGCTTCGCCGCGATCTCCTGGCCTTCCTTCGAGTACAGGTGCTCGAGGTAGGCGCGCGCGACGTCCGCCGTGCCCTTGCGCAGCGCCACCTTGTCGACGACCGCGACGGGCGGCTCGGCCAGGATGCTGAGCGACGGTACGACGATCTCGAACTTGTCGACGCCGATCTCCTTGACGGCCAGGAACGCCTCGTTCTCCCATGAGACGAACACGTCGCCGATGCCGCGCTGCGCGAAGGTCGTCAGCGAGCCGCGCGCGCCGGTGTCGAGCACCGGCACGGCCTTGTACAGCTTGCGGATGTACTCGGTGGCCGTCGCCTCGCTGCCACCCGGCTGCTTCAGCGCCCAGGCCCAGCCGGCGAGGTAGTTCCAGCGCGCGCCGCCCGAGGTCTTCGGGTTCGGCGTGATCACCGACACGCCGGGCTTCACGAGGTCGCCCCAGTCCTTGATGCCCTTCGGATTGCCCTTGCGCACCAGGAACACGATCGTCGACGTGTAGGGCGCGCTGTTGTGCGGCAGGCGGGCCTGCCAGTTGGCCGGCAGCAACTTACCCTGCGTCGCGAGCGCGTCGATGTCGCCGGCCAGTGCCAGCGTGACCACGTCGGCCTGCAAGCCGTCGATCACGGTGCGCGCCTGCTTGCCCGAGCCGCCGTGCGACTGTCGCACCGTGACCTTCTGGCCCGTCTTCGCTTCCCAGTACCTGGCGAAAGCCTTGTTGTAGTCGTCGTACAACTCACGCGTTGGGTCGTAGGACACATTGAGCAGCGTGACGTCGGCCTTGAGCGTCGGCGCGGCCAGCAGGGTCGTCGCGAGCGCTGCGGTCGCGAGTCGCTTGAGGAAGAAATGCTTGTTCATGTCTCGTTCTCCGTTCAGAACCCGAGCGCGACGCGCGTCAGGAAGGCCTCTTCATCCTCGCGGTCCGCGCCGCCGACGGCGCCGCCGTCGAAACTGGTGCGCTCGTAGTTGAGCACCCACTTCAGGTTCTCGTTCAGGTACCAGTTGACGCCGAGCGCCCAGGCCGTCGCCTTGCGCGCCGAGACCGCCGGGTCGGCGAACGATTCGGCGCCGCCGACGAATGCGTCGTCGTCGATCGACAGCTCATGATAGCGACCGACGAGTTCGAACGCGCCCCAGGTGCCGTTCTCCGGCGAGAATATTGATCCCGGCTTGAAGCCGCGAAATGCGGCCTCCTCGCCCGTCAGGAACCATGATGCCGCCAGTTGCCACGCGGTCGTGTCGAGCGAGCCCTCGCGCAGGCCTGCCGCGGTCGTGCGTGCCACGTCCTGCGATACCTGTGTGTACTCGCCCAGCAGCCCGAACGAGCCGACATAGTAGTAAGCCTGCGGTGCAATGCGGGTACGCTCGCCGGCGGCGAGGGTCGGCGTCGCGCCCGTCCGGTAGCGGAAGAACGTGGACTGTGCCGGCGTGCGGAAGGAAGGCAGCAGCGGCTGGGCCGTCGTGCCGTCCTGGTCCGTGTAGGTGGCGGCGATGCCGAGGCCGAGGCCACGGAGCGCGAAGCTGTCGCTCTCGGCGAACGGATGCGCGAACAGCCGGCCCGCCCATTCCTTGTCGTCGTTGATGTCGACGTCGCCGAAGGCCTCGCTGCTCGCACCGTCGTTCGAGCCGTTGAGGAAGGCCACGGCGTAGTCGAGTCGGCTGTCCACCAGCTTGCCGCCCACCTGCAGGCCGAGGTCCCGGTTCGGCGCGAGGCTCGTCGGGAAGGCTCGCGCGACGAAGCGGAGGTCGTTCGCCGACTGCAGGCGCTCGAGGCCCACCGGGGCCTTGAACTTGCCGGCGGTCACCTGGAACGACGGATTGAAGCGACCGGTCACGTAGGCGTCCTGGATGACGGTGCGGCCCTGGCCGAAGTCCGGCGTGAACCGGAAATCGTAGATGCCGCCGACCGTGCCTTCGACGATCGGACGGATTCGCGTGGCCTGCCAGGTGTCCGCTCAGGTCGTTGGGATCGTCATTGGCCAGGTAGCGGCCGTCAAAGTGCACGACGCCGCGCAGCTTGACCTGGTTCTGGCCGTCGGCCGACTGGATGCTGAAGCCACGCGGGCTCGCCTTGGCGACGGCGGCCGTGGACGCGACACTCTTGTCGGTCTCCTCCTTGATCTCGAGCTTGCGCTCGAGCACCAAGCGGTCGCGCTCTTGTCGGCCTCCTCCTTGATCTCGAGCTTGCGCTCGAGCACCAGGATCTTCTGCTCCTGCTCTTCGAGGCGCCGCAGCAGGTCGGCCATCGAGGGCTCGGCCCTTGCGGCCGAGAAGGGAAGCAGGCTTGCGGCGGCCACGGCGGCGGCGCGCCATCGCTGGGCAGGATCGGTCATGACTGGTGCTCCGGACAAACGTTGCAGGGACCATCCATGCTAGGCAGGCGAGGTGACGACGTCAGTCGACCCGCGGTGACAATGCGGTCACCGGGCCGTCGCGCTAAGATCGGCTCGCGCGTTCCGAGGCCTGCAGGGGGTGGCTAACCATGATGCGAAATGCCGCGCTCATCGTTTGCGTCGCTGCGCTGGTCGCAGCCTGTGCAACCGCGCCGGAGAGCGTCACCGCGCGCTCCCAGCTGCCGGGCAAGTGGGACTGGGAAAAGTCCGAGCCACGCTGCGGTGAGGCGGCTGGCACGTTCTCTTTCTCGCCGGACGGCCGTCAGGTCCGCGTCAATGACATCGTCTACGACGTACTGGCCGACGAGGGCAAGACGCTGCGCCTGCGCGTCGTCGGCGAGACGCGCAAGACGGACGCCGGCGTACCGGTCGAGTGGGACCTGCTGATGCTGAATGCCGACACGTTCTGCTGGCGACGCACGGACTGGAAAGCCGGCGCGTGCACGGCGCTGCTGAAGCGCTGCGCTACCTGATCGGCAGCGCGACGTCTGCGGTCAGGGTCTCGACGTCGGCCTGCGTGGCCGCGCCGGCCGCGCGCTCGATCAGCCGCCGCGTCAGGTGCGGCGCGAACAGCTGCATGAAGTCGAGCTGGTACTTGCGCAGCAATCCGCCGCGGCGGAAGCCGATCCACGTCGTGTGCGCCGGGAACAGGTGCGACGTGTCGATCTGCACCAGGTCGGCGTCCTCCTTCGGGTCGATCGCCATGCTCGCGACGATGCCGATGCCGAGCCCGAGGCGCACGTAGGTCTTGATCACGTCGGCGTCGCGCGCCGTCAGCACGACGTTCGGCACCAGGCCTTCCTGCGCGAAGATCTCGAGCAGCGACGACGGGCCGGTGAAGCCGAACACGTAGGTCACGATCGGATGCGCCGCGAGCTGCTTCAGCGTCGGCGTCTTGTGCTTCGCGAGCGGGTGGCCGCGCGGCACGACGACGTGCCGGTGCCAGCGGTAGCAGGGCAGCAGTGAATAGCCCTCGAACAGCGACTGCGAGCCGGTCGCGATCACGAAATCGATCCGGTCGAGCGCGGCCAGCTCGCCCAGCTGCTCGGACGTGCCCTGGTGCAGGTGCAGCCGCACTTCGGGATACTTCTCGCGGAACTGCTTGATGACTTCGGGCAGCACGTAACGCGCCTGCGTGTGCGTCGTCGCGATCGCGAGCGAGCCGCGCGACTCGTCCTTGAAGTCGTCCGACAGCCGCTTGATGTTCTGCACCTCGCGCAGGATCCGCACCGCGCGGTCGATCACCTGCTGGCCCGCCGTCGTCACGCGTGACAGGTTGCGGCCGTCGCGCACGAAGATCTGGAAGCCGAGCTCGTCCTCGAGCAGCTTGATCTGCTTCGACACGCCGGGCTGCGACGTGTGCAGCTTCTCGGCCGCCGCAGTGATGTTCAGGCCCGTCTGGGCCACCGCGGCGAGGTAGCGCAACTGGTGCAGTTTCATGGTGGCTGCATTCTAGCGAAAGACTTTCGCGGCGATCCGGCTCGATTTGCATGTTGACCATACCGGGCCGCCGGTCCGCATGCTGGCCGTCCACCCGCACCGGAGGCCTCGCATGACGCTCGCGACCATCCTGAGCCGCAGCCAGCAGGGGCTCGACGCACCGCTGGTCCGCGTCGAGGTGCACGCCGGGGGCGGACTGCCGGCGTTCTCGATCGTGGGTCTGCCGGAAACGGTCGTCAAAGAAAGCAAGGATCGCGTGCGGGCCGCGCTGGCGAACTGCGGGTTCGAGCTGCCGTCCGGGCACATCACGGTCAACCTGGCGCCGGCCGACCTGCCGAAGGAAGGCGGGCGCTTCGACCTGCCGATCGCGATCGGCATCCTGGTGGCGTCGGCGCAGCTGCCGCCGCGACCGTTCGAGGACACCGAGCTCTACGGCGAGCTCTCGCTCGGCGGCGAGTTGCACGCGATCCGCGGCGTGCTGCCGACGACGCTGCAGGGCATGCGTGCCGGCCACACGCTGGTCTTCCCGGCCGCCAACCTGGCCGAGGCGGCACTGGCGCGCCACCGACGCATTCTCGGGGCCGCCCATCTTCACGACGTCTGTCGATATGCGCGGGGGATGGCGACACTGCCGACGGCTGGTGAGCCCGTCGAGGGCGTCGCGCCGGCGAGACGTGCTCGATCTCACCGACGTCCGCGGCCAGCCGCGCGCACGACGTGCGCTGGAGATCGCAGCGGCTGGCGAACACAGCCTGCTTGCTGATCGGTCCACCGGGCTCGGGCAAGAGCATGCTCGCGCAGCGATTGCCGGGGATCCTGCCGGCGATGTCGGAGGCGGACGCGCTCGAGACGGCGGCCGTGCGCTCGCTCGGTCGGGGCGGCTTTCGCGTCGAGGACTGGCGCCAGCGGCCGTTCCGCAGTCCGCACCACACGGCGTCGGCGATGGCACTGGTCGGCGGTGGCGCGCATCCGCGCCCCGGCGAGATCTCGCTCGCGCACAACGGCGTGCTGTTCCTGGACGAGCTGCCCGAGTTTGATCGGGGCGTGCTCGAGGTGCTGCGCGAGCCGCTCGAGTCCGGACACATCGTGATCTCTCGCGCGGCGCGACAAGCGGAGTTCCCGGCGCGATTTCAGCTGGTCGCGGCAATGAATCCGTGTCCCTGCGGACACCTCGGCGACCCGGCGGCCCGATGCCGCTGCACGCCGGATCGGATCGCGGCATACCGAGCACGGATCTCCGGTCCGTTGCTGGATCGGATCGACCTGCACGTCGAAGTGCCGCGTGTCACCACGGCCGAGATCTCCAGTGAGGATCGCGGCGAGCCGACGGCAGTCGTCGCAGCAGCGAGTCGCGGCTGCGCGTGAACTGCAGCACGAGCGGCAGGCCCGCGCGAACACGCGACTCGAAGGCGCCTCCGTGCTCGAGTTCGCCCGCGCCGACGCTGCGGCGATGAGCCTGCTCGGCGCGGCGATGCAGCGCCTCGCGCTGTCGGCGCGTGCCTATCACCGTGTGCTGCGCGTCGCGCGCACGATCGCGGATCTTGCGGCATCCGTGACGGTGCGTGCCGAGCACGTGGCCGAAGCCGTGACGCTGCGGCAACTCGATCGTCGCGCCGGCGGCGAACTGCCCTGATTCGTTTCGATGCGATTGCGTGAATTTATCGGGCGGACGCGCCGCGATGTGCGGCGTATCTATGGCGTCCAGGAAGCCTGCATCGGGCAGGCCGCCGCCAGGGAAGGTCGCCGCCATGAAGTCGATCGCAGGATTGCGATGCAGCGTGATGGTCTTGGGTGTGCTCGCGAGTGCGTTCGCGCAAGCGCAGGGCATCGTCGGGCGCACGGCAGGAGAAGCGAGCGTGTCGGCCACGGGGGCCGCCCGCTACACGATCCCGCTGACGCTCCCGCCGGGCACGAACGGGCTCGCGCCCGCGCTCGCGGTCACCTACGACAGCCGCAGCGGCAACGGCCTGCTCGGTGTGGGCTTCCGTCTCACCGGTCTCTCGGCAATCCAGCGCTGCGGCAACACGCTGGCGCAGGACGGCCGGCTCGGCGCGGTCGCGCTCGACTCTGCCGATCGATTCTGTCTCGACGGCCAGCGCCTGCGCCTCACGGCTGGCGTCTACGGCCAGCCAGGCTCCCAGTACCAGACGGAGCGCGAGACGTTCGCGCGTGTGACCGCGATCGGCATGGCGGGCACGGGTCCCGCGTCGTTCCGTGTCGAGCGCAGCGACGGGCTGATCTACGAATACGGCACGACGCTCGATGCACGCGTCGAGTCCGCCAACAGCGGCACTCCCCGCGAGTGGGCGTTGAACCGGATTCGCGATCGCAACGGCAACTATGCCGACTTCGTCTACACGGAGGACATGGCCACGGGCAGCCACCGTCCGCTGCGTATCGACTACACCGGCAATTCGCAGACCGGCGCCGTGCCCTTCTACTCGGTACGGTTCTACTACGAGGCGCGCCCGGCGGCTGATCTCCCGGTCGGATTCGTTGCGGGCGGCGTGCTGAGCGAGTCGACGCGTCTCGATCGCATCGACATCGTGCACACGGCGACCAGCAGCACCGTGCGCAGCTACGACTTCACCTACGCTGCGCCAGGCACGACCGGTCGCAGCCGCCTCGGCAGCCTGCAGGAATGCGTCCCCGGCGGCTGCCTGGCGCCAACGCAGTTCGGCTGGTCGTTCGTCTACGCCGGCTGGGCCGTCAATTTCTCGATTCCGCTACCGGTCGATCGACTGGCGGGCGCAATTCCCGGCGACGTCGATGGCGACGGCTTCGACGACCTGACCTATCACGACGTCACGCTGCGCCGCTGGATGGTGCTGCGTGGCAACGGCAACGGATTCCATTCGACCCCCGTGGACACGGGCTTCGGCTCCGACAGCGACCCGACGCAGGCGCTGTCCGCCGACCTCGACGGCGACGGCAAGCGCGACGTGCTGGTGCCGGGTAGCGGTAACTACTGGCACCGGCTGCGTCACACGAGCAGCGGAGCCTACGCCTACAACGCACTGGGCGTAATCAACCCGGCGCCGCCGGGTGGCCTGATCGCCGCGGACATCGATGGCGATGGTCGTGACGACCTCGTCTACGTCAAGTCTGCGGGCGACGCGATCTACTGGCGTCGCAACCAGACGGTGACGTCCTCGAGCTACGCCGCCGAGACCGTCCTCTGGTCCTTGCCGGCGGGTACCCGGCTGCCGGCGGCGCCGTTCATCGAAACGACGCAGCGGTTCCGTTCGGTCGTTCGCAGCGGCGACGTCAATGGCGATGGACGCATCGACCTGCTGGTGCTGACTCAGCAGGGCACCTGCGGCGCGACCGCCAACTGCGCGACGTGGAACAACCAGTGGCAGCTGCTCGCATCGAACGGCAGTGCGCTCGTGCCGCAGCACGCGTTCGACGGCAACACCGAGTCGCTGCTCGCCGACTTCAATGCCGATGGCCTGACCGACATCGCTTATTGGGCGCCGGGCGGTCTTCTGGCAATTGCTGATCGCGACCGGCAGCCGCAGTCCCGCACTCGCAGGATTCATGGGCCCGTATGCGACCGCGGCATCGGCGCCGCCAGTCGGCGGCCGCGCGATGATCATCGACTGGGACGCCGACGGCCGCACGGACCTGCTGCAACCCACGTCGTCCGGCGAACTCCAGTATTGCCGTTCGACGGGTCACTCGCTCGAGTCCTGTCTGCCGGCCGGCATCAGTGCAGGCACGATCCCGACGTCGCCGATGACGCTGGACGTGACCGGCGACACGTATCCGGACCTTGTCTACGCGACCGCGAGCGTCAGGCTGCACATCCACCATCATGTGCCGCCCGACATGCTCGTCTCGGCGACCGACGGTTTCGGCCTGCAGTCGACGTTCGAGTACACGAAGCTGTCGAGCCCCATCGTCCACAAGGTGAGTTCGGGCGCCGTGTTCCCGGTGCGCGATCTCGCCCGTCCCGGATTCGTGGTCGCGAAGATGCTGCGCGACGACAGCCGTGGCCGGGAGGAGGAGACGTACTTCTACGAGGGCGCGAAGCTGCACGCGCAGGGTCGCGGTTTCCTCGGCTTTGCTCGACGGACGATCACGCCGAGCTATCCATCCATTGGTGCAGGTCGAGGAGTATCACCAGGACCCAGCTGCCTACGAACGTATCGGCGCACCGTCGAGCGTCACGCTGCAGCAGCGCTCCGGCGTCCCGGTCACGCGCACCAGCTACACCTGGGGCCAGCATTCGTATGGATCGGGCTACGAGTCGCGCCGCTTCGGCTATCCCGCCAGCGTGACGCTCGAGCGCTACGAGCTCGACGGCGTCCGCGTCTCGAGCACGACGACCAGCAATACGTTCGACACGTTCGGCACGCGGGTGCGGCAGTCGGAGGTGGTCACCCAGAACGCGAAGGGTCTCACCCCCTGGGCGCAGCACACCCAGGTGACGTCCCTCGACAGTGTCGTCAACGACACGACCAACTGGTGCCTCGGCCGTCCGTCGGCGACCCGGATCAGTCGATCGCACACCTTGCCCGGCGGCGCGGAAGTGACGCGCAACTTCGCATACAGCTGGGACTACTTGCGCTGCCGTCCGACGCAGCAGGTCGTCGAACCGTCGAGCACGACGCTGAAGGTCACGACCGGCTTTACCTACGACGCCTACGGTAACGAAGTCGGCGTCACCGTCACGCCCGTTGGGCAGTCGTCGCGCACCACGACGCACACCTGGATCGAGAACGGGCGCCTGCGCAGTGCGACGACGAATCCCCTGGGTCACGTCGAGAAGCTGGTCTGGGATGCCATCGCTGCGCGACCGACGGCCGCGATCGATGCCAACGGTCTCAGCACGCTGCTGCAGTTCGACGGACTGAACCGGCCGACGCGACAGACCCGCCCCGACGGGACGGCCACGGTCATCAGTCGCACGCTTTGCAGTTCCGCGTGCGCGTGGCCGTATGCGTATCTCGTCGTGACCGTCACCGAGCGCGGTGTCGGCGATGTGCACATCAAGACCGTCGAGTCCGGCTACGACCGCAATGGGCGTGAGCTCTACTCGCGCGACGAGCTGCCCGGCGGTGCCAATGCATTCCGCGTCAAGCGTTACGACTCGCTTGGCCGGGTGCAGCAGGAGGGTGTCCCGGGGTCGTGCTGTGCGACTCCGACCTTGTGGATCAAGCATGCGTACGATGCACTCGGCCGGCGCGTCTCGCTGGAACGGCCGACGAGCCAGTCGAACCCGACGCCGGTCTTCACGCGCTGGCTCTACGACGGGCTCAGCGTCACCGAGACGGATCCGCTGGGACGCGCGACGACCCGTCGGCACGATGCGCGCGGCAACGTGCTGCAGGTCATCGATCCGGGTCTCACCGACGTCGACTTCGAGCACGACGCGTTCGGCAACCTCGTCAAGACGCGCGATTTCCAGGGGACGGAGACGGTCGTCACCTACGACGTGCGCGGTTTGCGTCGCAGTCTCAACGATCCGGACGCCGGCCGCTGGACGTACGACTACTTTCCGCTGGGCGAGATCCGCTCGCAGACCAACGCGCGCGGGCAGAAGACGACCTACACGTACGACAAGCTGTCGCGTGCGGTGAGCCGCGTGGAGCCCGAGGGCACCACGACGTGGACCTGGGGCACTTCGGCGAGCAGTCGCAACATCGGCAACCTGGCCAGTGTCTCGGCTCCTGGGTTCCAGGAGTCCTATCAGTACGACTCGCTGGGACGGCCGAGCGCCGTGACGACCACGATCGCCGGCGTCACGCTGGTGTCGCGTCAGACCTACGACGCGACGAGTGGCCTGCCGGACATGCTGACCTATCCGGTATCGACCGGATCGACGCCGCTGCGAGTGCGCTATCAGTTCGACCGTGGTCGCCTGGCGCGCGTCAGCGACGTCGACGTCCCGGCGACCTACTGGCAACTGAATGCGGTCAACGTGCTCGGCCAGGTGGCGGACGAGTCGCTCGGCAACGGTGTGCGCGTTGCGAGCGGCTATGACTCGGTCACCGGTCGCCTCGTCGCGCGGACCGCCGGGATCGGCGGCGGCACGTCGCACCAGAACCTGGCGTTTGCCTGGGACGCGGTCGGCAACCTGCTGCAGCGCGAGGAGCGCAATCGCGGCGTCTACGAGCAGTTCGTCTACGACAATCGCGACCGTCTCGACTACGCGCAGCGTGCCGGCAGCGTCACGCTCGACCTGAGCTACGACGAGACCGGCAACATCACCTACAAGTCGGACGTCGGCACGTATCGCTACGACACGGTTCGCAAGCACGCGGTCGTCGCGGCGGGCGCGAACAACTACACCTACGATGCCAACGGTGCCGTCCTGAACGCGAACGGCACGTCGATCAAGTGGCTCAGTTACGACCTGCCGAGCCAGCTCACGCATCCTGCCGGTAACTATTCGGCCTTCTACTACGGGCCGGATCGCGCGCGGTATCGCCAGGTCGCCAATGCCGGCGGCACGCTCACCGAGACGCTCTACGCGGCGGGCGGGCTCTACGAGCGCGTGACGACCGGCGGCGTCAGTTCACACCGTCACTACATCGTGGCCGATGGTCGTCGCGTCGCGGTCCACACGCGGAAGTCGGGCACTGCGCCGAGCACCGTGTACCTGCTCGAGGATCACCTCGGCGGCGTGGACGGCTTCACGGCCTCGTCCGGCGCGCTGCTGACGAAGAACTTCGTATCAACCGTTCGGCGCACGGCGATCGGGCGACGGACTGTCCGGCACGCCAACTGCGGCCGAATGGCTGCAGATCCAGTCGACGACCGCTCGCGGCTACACCGATCACGAGCACCTCGACAACCTCGGGATCATCCACATGAACGGGCGCGTCTACGACCCCGCGCTCGGCCGGTTCCTGAGCCCTGATCCGGTGGTGCAGGCGCCGTACGACACGCAGGGCCAGAACCGCTATGCGTACGTCCGCAACAACCCGCTGCGGTACACCGATCCGTCCGGCTATTTCTGCGCCGGACCTGCCGCGGGCGATCCGTTGTCGCAGCAGTGCATGGACCACATTGTGATCAAGGCCTCCCGGTTGTTCACCGAGCGGCCCCGCCTGACGGACAGGTGGTACTACGATGCATACCTGAACGCATCTTCCGGTCCGGGTGGCATGCGCGGCTCTGACGGGTCGGCGGCTGCGGGTCCGAGCCAGTCGCCGATCGATGAATCGGGCGTCACCAATCTGGTCGTGACGGCCTCGAGGCTCCCCAACCGCTTCGATATGCCGGCAGACATTCGGCTGGCCGTCCTCTATAACGTCATGCTATCCGGGGCGATCGACCGGCTGTACGCGGCATCGACGCAGCTTGGAGAGTCCGCCGTCGAACACTATGTCAGCAGGGAGAACGCGACGGGCAATCCGCTCTATCACATCCCAGGTGCTGCGGCCGCGCTTTGGACTCCGTCGACAGCACCTTTGACGTCGATGCTGCTCGGCGTGGGAAGCGGTCTTGGTCGGTGGTCTGCTCGTCCGTTCTGGCAGTATTACCCGGCCGGGACTCGCGAATATCAGAGGCACATGGCTCACCCGCGGAAATGGTTGGTCTCCTCCGTATGGGAAACTCGGTAGCGAGGCGGCGTAATGCGTCGCTGCCCGCATACAATCCAGGCACTGCGGTCAGGTGACGGTCCAACCAAATTGGTATGAGTTCGTTCGCGGGCCTCGGCGTGATGCACCACAGCCGAATCTTGGTGGAGCCGCATGCTGTTGGTGGTGGTACGGAGTATCCCGTCATTACCATTCGGCGAGTGAGAGCATGCCGAAAGCCATCGAGCTTCTAGCGATTGGTGGAAGCTGCCGACCTGCCTGGCGTCGCGCCCTACATTGGTCTCCTGTCGGGCGTACGTTAGTTCTTCACGGAGCTGAGGGGCCAGCGGCGAAATGGTTTCGCCGGACTTCGGGCGAAGTGACTCGGTGGACGATGTGGAGTCATCTGATCGGCCGAGGCCAGGTAGCGATTCAGAGGGGAGGTGCGGTGTGCGTGCAGCCTGCCGCCTAACTCCGCGTCACAAAGGTTGGACCGCTTTTTCGGTGATGCTCGTCCGAATTGCAGTCGTCGTTGAACTCGTGGCGAACTGACGGTCGTGCCGACTCTGCAACGATCGCAATCGCGTCGATCAGACTCGCGATCGCGTATGACCGTCGCACTGGTCAATTCTCGGCATAGACCACATTGGTCGTTGTTCTTGCGACCTACGATTTGACCCCTCATATGTCCCCAGTCGATCACGTTTCAGCTGAAACGCCCCCACCCCGCCTGGTCCGCCACAACAGCGAATCAATCGCGATCCCGTAATCCATCCGCTCGCCCTTCCACCGGGTCGCACCCGTCCTGGCATCGATACGCGCGCCATTCTCGACATTCGCAGCCACCAACTGCGTCCAATCCCCAAGCGGCCGCGTGTGCCCCGGCGCGCAGGACTCGATCGACGCGCCATCGGGCTTGAAGAATCGCCACACGCCATCGTCGGTGCGCTCGACGCGCAGGCCGCCCTCGTGCACGGCGCGGTGATGGAAACGGCACAACGAGACGAGGTTCGACAACTTGGTGTCGCCGCCATCGGCCCAATGCTGGATGTGATGCCCGTCCACGTAACGCTTGTGCGTGCAGCCGGGGAACACGCAGCCGCGATCGCGTGATTTCAGCGCGCGTCGCAGCGCCGGCGGGATCGTGCGCGTCTTGCGACCGACGTCGAGCGGCTCGCCGCGCTCGTCCTCGACGATTTCGACCACGCTGGCATCGCAGGCGAGGCGCCGAGCGGTCTCGATCGGTGCGGCGGGACCATCCTCGAGCTCGCAACGACCGGCGGCGCGGTGCTTGAGCGTGCATTCGTCGACGTGCAGCACGATCTGGTGACGGTCGCCACCGCTCAGGGCCTCGGCGCCGTGCTGCAGGAAGCTCTCGGCCAGCACCACCAGCGCATCGGCGCGCCGGGTGGCCGCGGTCGGCTGCGCGCCGGCGACGGCAAAAGACGTTTCAGCTGAAACGTGTAGCGAAGGTTCACAATCATTCGGCAACGGGACGTCGGACAGCGCGGCTTCGAGCGCCTCGATCACCAGCGCACCGGTCTCGGCGGGCAGCTGCACCTTGAGGACCAGCGAGCCGTCCTCGTCGTGGTAGTAGGTGAGTCGTCGATTGGCGTGCTGGCGCGCCTCGCGGGAAAGCTCCTCGACTTCCTGCACGCGCCGGAACTGCCGCACCAGGGTCTCGACGTGATGCGTCGTGCCGTGCAGCGCGACGTTCAGCAGCACCTCTTCGGTTGCGGTCGACGCGACGCGGGTCAGTGCACGCACCTTGGAGTAGCTCAGCTCGCCGCGGCACATCGCGGCGTCGATGCCGGGCAGGCCCTCGAGCGCGCGGGCGACCCGGACCTTCTCGCGCGCTGCACCGAGGTCGAGGCCGCACTTCCACTGCAGCCAGTGGGCGCAGGAGCGCGTGTAGCCGTCGGACCAGCCCTGGCGCCGGTCGAACTCGGCGATCAGGCGCAGCCAGCGGTGATTGGCGGCGTTCAGGTGGCCCGCCAGCTCGGTGATGCGAGCCTCGAGGTCGCGCAGGGAGAGGGCGCTTTCCGGCGTCTGGTCAGGGCCTTCCATGGGGCGCTCCACGGTACTGTAATAATATACAGTATAATGCCATAAATCACAGTAAAAGCAATGGCTTGAGTGAAATAAATGGCGACCGGAGAGCGCGTCAAAACCGGACGTGACGATCGAAACCCAACCCGCTAGTCTCCCGCCATGCCAATTCGCCAATCCTTCTCCGACACCGTCGGCAACACGCCGCTGATCCGCCTGAACACGTTCAGCGACGAGACCGGCTGCGAGATCCTCGGCAAGGCCGAGTTCCTGAACCCGGGTGGCTCGGTCAAGGACCGCGCGGCGCGGGGCATCCTCGACGACTTCGAGCGCAAGGGCCTGCTGAAGCCAGGCGGAACGCTGGTCGAGGGCACGGCCGGCAACACCGGCATCGGCTTCGCGCATCTGTGCAACGCGCGCGGCTATCGCTGCGTGATCGTGATGCCCGACAACCAGTCGCCCGAGAAGGCGGCGCTGCTGCGCACGCTCGGCGCCGAAGTCCAGGTCGTCAAGACGGTGCCGTACGCCGATCCGAACCACTACCAGAAGATCGCGCCGCGCGTGGCCGCGGAGATCGACGGTGCGGTCTGCGGCAACCAGTTCGACAACACGGCGAACCGCGACGCGCACTACGCGACGACGGGCCCGGAGATCTGGCACGAAACGGGCGGTCGCATCGACGCGTTCGTCTGCGCGACGGGCACGGGCGGCACGCTCGGTGGCGTGTCGCGCTACCTCAAGGAACAGAAGCCCCGCCTGCGCATCGTGCTCGGCGATCCGATGGGCAGCGCGCTCTACAACTGGGTGAAGACCGGCGCGCTCAAATCCGAGGGATCGAGCGCGGTGACCGAAGGCATCGGCATCGGTCGCGTCACGGCGAACCTCGACGGCGCGCCGATCGACGACGCGGTGCGCATCGAGGACGCGGAGATCGTCAGCACCACGTATCGGCTGCTGCACCGCGAAGGTCTGTTCCTCGGCAGCACCAGCGGCACCAACGTCGCGGCCGCCGTGCGGGTCGCGCGCGAGCTCGGGCCGGGGAATACCATCGTCACGATCCTCTGCGACGGTGGCCACAAGTATCTCTCGCGCTTCTACAACCGCGAGTGGCTGGCGCAGAAGGGATTGCTGGAGCACGCGGCGGTCGGCGGTCGCCACGGCGACGATTGAACTTAATGCGCTAGTCGGGATTTCTTACAGAGCCAGCTCCACGCGAATCGGCACTCGCGCGTCAACCCATTGAATTGCCGACGCACGCGTGACGTTGGCACGACGGTTGCCTTTCCTTCCAGCATCGGCGGATGGAGTGGAGTGTCGTGCGACGCGGCGTGTGGTTGGTCTCCTGCACATTGGTCACCCTCATCGGTGCCAACGCCGCGTCGACATGGCGCGATCCCGCAGTCGCGCCGGATCGGTTCGTCACGGATCCCACCGTCGACGAACAATCCGAGCCGGGCGTGGCGCCGGGCCACTCCCATCCGTCGAACCAACCCGATGCGCTCGAAGAGTCAGAGCGCAGCGGCAAGCCGGAGCGGCGCCAGCGCATTCGTGACGCCGGGCCCGAGGACGAACTGCAGGCGCGCAGCCGCAAATTGCTGGCCTGACGCGCGAACTCAGGGCGCGGGCGTCACCGACTGGCTCGTCACCGGAGTCGCCTCGATCTCGGCCTCCGCGAGCTTGGCGCGCACGGCTTCCAACTCTTCCACCGTCGCGATCGGTCCGATCCGCACTCGATACCAGGTCTCGTCCTCGAGCGAGAAGCGCTGGATCTTGGCGTCCACGCCGTACTGTGCGAGCCGCGCCTGCAGCTTCTCCGCTTCGGCGGGCTGCTTGAACGAGCCTGCCTGCAGCGTGACGTCGCCCGTCGGCAGCGTCGAAGCCGGTGACGCCGCTTGCTTCGAGCTCTCCGGCACCTCCACTTCCTGCTTCGGCAGCATGTCGTAGAACTCGTAGGTCGGGCCTGCATCGACAGGCACCGGCGCTTCCTCCGGCGCCTGTGCCGAGGCGGGTGGCGCGTCGGCATCGGGCACGGGCACGGCCGCGAGGCGATTCTGGTAGTTCAGATGGACGCCGAACGCGACCGCGAGCCCGACGGCGAGGCCGGCACCAAACATCATCCACGCGTTGAGTGGAGCGGCGCCGGGTACGTGTCGTCGGACGTCCTTGTAATCGCGTCGCAGCGTCTTGCCGGTCGTCACGCTTACATCGCCTCGGGCGCGGAGACGCCCAGCAGCCCGAGCCCGTTGCGCACGACCTGGCGCATGCCCTGTACCAGCGTGACGCGCGCGTCGCGCAGCTCGGCATCGTCGACGAGGAACTGGTGGGCGTTGTAGTAGGTGTGGAAGTCGTTCGCGACTTCGCGCAGGTAATGCACGAGCGCGTGCGGCGCGCGCAGCTCCGCAGCCATCTCGACCACTTCGGGGAACCGGCTGATCGAGGCGAGCAGCGCCTGCTCGTGCGACTCGGTCAGCCGCGCGAGCGCCGCGCGCCCGCGGGCCGCGTCGTACTCGAAGCCCTTCTCGCGCATCTGCCGCAGCACGCTGCAGACGCGCGCGTGCGCGTACTGGATGTAGTAGACCGGGTTCTCGTTCGAGTGCGAGGTGGCGAGCTGCAGGTCGAAGTCGAGATGCTGGTCGTTGCTGCGCATCACGTAGAAGAAGCGCGCGGCGTCGTTGCCGACCTCGCGGCGCAGCTCGCGCAGCGTGATGAACTCGCCCGACCGCGTGGACATCTGCACCTTCTCGCCGCCGCGATACAGCGTCACGAACTGCACGAGACGTACCTCGAGGCTGTCGCCGGGTTCGCCCATCGCGACCAGGCCCGCCCGGACGCGCGCGATGTAGCCATGGTGGTCGGCGCCGAGCACGTCGACGAGCTTGTCGAAGCCGCGTTCGCGTTTCTGCAGGTGGTAGGCGATGTCGGACGCGAAGTAGGTCTTGAGGCCGTTCTCGCGCACGACGACACGGTCCTTCTCGTCGCCAAAGTCGGTGGCGCGGAACCACTGCGCGCCGTCCTTCTCGTAGACGACGCCGTTCTTGCGCAGCCGCTCGAGCGCGCGGTCGATCGCGCCGTTGGTGGCGAGGCTGCGCTCGGAGAACCACTCGTCGTAGCGCACGCCGAATTCCTCGAGGTCCTGGCGGATGTCGGCCAGGATGTCGTCGAGCGCGAGCTTGAACGCCTGCCGGAAGCCGTCCTCGCCGAGCATCGCTTTCGCGCGCTCGATCACGGCGTCGATGTAGGTGTCCTTGTCGCCGGCGGGCGCGTCGGGTGGCAGATCGCGGAAGATCTCGGCCGCGGGGCGGACCAGCGTGCGACCGGCGACTTCGACCAGCTTGTCGGCGATCGGATGCAGGTAGTCGCCGCGGTAACCGTTGCTCGGGAACGGAAACTGCTCGCCGAAGCACTCGAGGTAGCGCAGCCAGACGCTCGCCGCGAGGATCTCCATCTGCCGGCCGGCGTCGTTGATGTAGTACTCGCGGTGCACCGAGTAGCCCGCGGCATCGAGCAGGTTCGCGAGCGTGGCGCCGAACGCCGCGTGCCGGCCGTGACCGACGTGCAGCGGGCCGGTCGGGTTCGCCGAGACGAACTCGACGATCACGCGCTGCCCGGCTCCCATCCGGCTGCGGCCGTAGGCCGCGCCCTCGTCGAGCACGCGCAGCAGCTCCTGGTGGTAGCCGGCGGACGAGACGAAGAAATTGATGAAGCCCGGGCCCGCGATCTCGACCTTCGCGACGAGGTCGCTCGCCGGCAGTGCCGCCACGATCGCCTGCGCCAGCTCACGCGGTTTGCGCTTCGCGGCCTTCGCGAGCTGCATCGCGATGTTGCTCGCGAAATCGCCGTGGGTCGCATCGCGCGTCCGCTCGATCGTGGCCGAGCCCGGCGTTATGTCGAGCGCGCGCAGTTCTTCCGGCAAGGCCGCGAGCGCGTCCCGCACGAGGTTTTCTATCAGGTATTTCAAGATGTTGCCGTCAGGAGGAGGTCCGGCGAGGGCCGTCAGTCTAGGGAATTATTCGGCTGCTGGCGAGCCCAAAACGTGAACCGGTACCGTCGCGTTTTGCGCGCATTTCATAAGCTGGACGGGCGGTCCACCGCCCACGTCCGGAGATCCCGATGAATGTTTCAAACCCGTCCTTGTCGAGAATCCTCATCGTTGCAACCTCGGCCGCGCTTCTGGCCGCGTGCAGCAGCAGCGATGGCGGGGGCGGTCAGGCGCAGACGGGCTTCCTGAAAGTCGGCATCACGGATGCGCCCGTCGACGAGGCCACTGCGGTCGTCGTCAAGTTCACGGGTGTCGAATTGAAGCCGCAGGGCGGGCCGGCGTTCTCGATCGACTTCGCGACGTCGAAGAGCCTCGACCTGATCCAGCTGCAGGGCGAGGATCGCGCGCTGCTGCTCGACGACGAGGAGATTCTGGCCGGCGAGTACGAGTGGATGCGGCTCAAGGTCGAGGCGGACCCGAACGTGGCCGGCGACTCGTACCTGCAGCTCGAGGCAAATGGCGCCGCATGCGAGTTGCGCATCCCGAGCGGCGACCAGACTGGCCTCAAGCTGATCCGCGGCTTCACGATCGGCGCCGGCACGACCACCGATTTCACGATCGACTTCGACCTGCGCAAATCGCTCGTGGCGCCCCCGGGCCAGACCACGATCGTGGACACCTGCGGCAACCAGGCGTACCTGCTCAAGCCCGTGCTGCGGATCGTGGACAGCCTCCAGGTCGGCGCGATCACTGGCGACGTCGATCCGAACCTGATCTCCGCGCAGTGTCCCGCACCGAATCAGGCTCCCTATCCGGGCAACGTCTACCTGTTCGGTCCGATCCCCGCCGGCGCGAGCGTGACGCCGGACGATTATGACGGCGTCGACGATGCGCTCACGAGCGCGATGGTGGACCCCAACACGTTCCGCTACACGATCGGCTTCGTGCCGGCGGGCAACTATCGTGTTGCCTACACCTGCGACCTGGACGCGACGGACATCAATGCAGTCGTGCCGCCCGCCACCGGCGAGACGGTGGAATTCACGCCGCCCGCAGGCATCGCGGTGACCGTCACGCCCAACGCGACGCAAGAGGTGGACTTCGTCATGTCAACCGCCGGGTGAGTGACTCGTTGTAGAGTGGACCACCCAGGAGGACTGCACATGCGTTGGATTCTCGCTTCTGAGCTCGCTGATCGTCGCCGCGGCTGCGCAGGCCGGCGATCCCCAGGCCGCCGGCAAGCCCGGCCGCCACCAGGTGGATGCCAACAGCGACGGCATCGTCACGCGCGAGGAAGCCACGTCGTTCCCGCGCCTCGCCGCCGATTTCGACGCGGCCGACGCGAACAAGGACGGCCAGCTCGACGCGGCGGAGATGAACTCGCACCGCGAGAAGATGCGCATCGAGATGCGTGCGAAGGCCGAGCAGCGCTGGAAGGACGCCGACAAGGACGGCGACGGCGCGCTGACCCGCGAGGAAGCGCAGGCTTCGATGCCGGGGCTGGCTGAACGTTTCGACAAGTTCGACTCGAACGGTGACGGCAAGATCGCGCGCGACGAGATGCACAACGTGCGCATGAAGAAGCGCAAGCAGCAGGCGCTCTAGAACAGCTCGAGCGGATCGACGTCGATCGACCAGCGCACCTTGCGCGCTTCCGGCAGTTCTTCGACGGCCGGGATCCAGCGCGCAAGCAGGCGCTGCAGCGGCGAGTGCGAGGGCGCGTGCAGCAGCAGCTGCGCGCGGTGCAGGCCGGCGCGGCGCTCCATCGGCGCCGTTGCGGGTCCGAGGATCTCGACTCCGCGCACGGCGAGCGCAATCGCGGCCTCGCGCGCGCGTTCCAGGAACTCCATCGGCACGTCGCTGCGCGCCGCTTCGGCCCGCAGCACGGCGACGCGGGCGAACGGCGGCCAGCTGGCAGATCGCCGCTCCTCGAGCGCCGCGGCTGCAAACGCGTCATAGCCGCCGCTGATCAACTGCGCGAGCAGCGGGTGCTCCGGGTACTCGGTCTGGATCAGCACCTCGCCGGGGCGCTCGGCGCGTCCGGCACGACCCGCCACCTGGACGATCGATTGCGCGAGCCGCTCGCTGGCGCGGAAATCCGTGCCGAACAACCCCTGGTCCGCATTCAGCACGACGACCAGGCTCACGTCGGGAAAGTGATGCCCCTTGGTGAGCATCTGCGTGCCGACGAGCAGCCGCACCTCGCCGCTCGTCACGCGGTCGAGCGCGGCCTCGAGCGCGCCGCGCTTGCGCACGGCATCGCGGTCGATGCGCTCGAGCGCCACGTCCGGGAACAGGCTCGCGAGCGTTTCCTCGATGCGTTCGGTGCCCTGGCCGACCGGCTTCGTCGCGTCGCCGCAGGTCGGGCACAGTTCGGGGATGCGCTGTTCGGTGCCGCAGTGGTGGCAGTGCAGGCGCCCATCGCGCCGATGCACAGTGAGCCGCGCATCGCAGCGCGGGCAGGGCGCCGCCCAGCCGCACGACGGGCAGAACAGCGTCGGCGCGTAACCGCGCCGGTTCAGGTACAGCAGCACCTGTCCGCCGGCATCGAGGTGGCGCTTGATCGTCAGCACGGTCGGCGTCGCAATGCCCTGCGTGGCGGCGTGCCGGCGCAGGTCGATCAGGTGGATCGCGGGCGGCTTCGCGCCACCGGTGCGGCCCGGCAGGCTGAGCAGCGTCGCGCGTCCCGATTGCGCGCGCTCGAGGCTCTCGAGCGACGGCGTGGCCGAACCGAGCACGACGGGAATCGACAGGCGCTGCGCTCGGGCCAGCGCGAGGTCGCGCGCGGAGTAGCGGAAGCCTTCCTGCTGCTTGTACGAGGCGTCGTGTTCCTCGTCGACGACGATCAGCCCGGCGTTGGCGAGCGGCGCGAAGATCGCGGACCGCGTCCCGATCACGACCGGGGCCTCGCCGCTGCGCGCCGCACGCCAGGCCCGCAGTCGTTCGACGTCGGTCAGCGACGAGTGCAGCACGGCGAGTGGCACGGCGAAGCGCGCCGCGAAACGGGCAACCAGCTGCGGCGTCAGCGAGATCTCCGGCACCAGCACCAGCGCCTGCTGGCCGCGCTGCACGACGGCGTCGATCGCGCGCAGGTAGACCTCGGTCTTGCCGCTGCCCGTGACCCCGTGCAGCAGGAACGGCGCGTAGCGGCCCGCGGCGGCGGCAATCGCCTCGATCGCGTCACGTTGCTCGGGGGTGGGTTCGGGACCGGCACTTGCGGCGACCGCGACGCGCGGCGCGGCGGGCGGGGTGACCTGGAGCCGGCGCACCCAGCCACGCTTCTCGAGTTCCCGCACGTGGTCGCGCCACCGGGACGACAGCGCGCCCAGCGCGGCCTCGTCCGAGGCCTCGTGCCGTTGCAGGAACTCGACCAGCTCGCGGAGCTTGTGTGCGCGCGGCGAGAGCGGCGGCAGCTCCCCGGTTCGGGCGGCGGCGCTCAGCGTCCAATGCTCGGCGGTCTCGAGCGCGGTGGCGCCGGTGCGGAGCGCGCCGGGCAGCGCGGCCGAGAGGACCTCGCCCTGAGGATGGCGGTAGTACTCCGCGGACCACAGCAGCAGTTCGAGCAGCGACGGGTCGAGGACCGGCGTCTCGTCGATCAGCGCGGTCGCCGAACGGAGTTTGGCCTCCGGGACGGTGGAACTGGACGCAAGCTCGACGAGCACCGCGGCGACCCGCTGGCGCCCGAACGGCACCCAGAGACGCTGGCCGGGTTGCAGCCGCGCGGCGTCTACGCCCGACGGGCAACGATAGTCGAACAGGCGCCGCAGCGGCACGTCGACGGCCATGCGCAGGACCGTGGTCACCGGCTGTGTCGCTTATGTGAAGTTGTCCACAACGGCTGTGGAAAAGTCTGTGGATGAGTGGCGCGTATCGGCTCCAAGTGCCGAATCCGACTGCCAGTTTTGCATTCTGGTCAGGATTTGAGCGGTCAATATTAAATCGATTTCAATCAACGGGTTAGCAATCCTCTGCTGCACCGCCGCGATTCCGGGGGACGCGGAGGGTCGCGGTTGCGGCCCGTGGGGCCGGTCGCCGCTCCACGCGGTGCACATCTCGGCGCACGAAAACGCGTCAACCGATTGGCGGGACTGGCGTTTTCCTGTCCAGGAGCGCGCGATTCCGCGCCGCGAGCGACGAGTCTACGCAAATGACCGGGTCTGTTAGTCTCGATTTCGCTGGCGCTTACGAGGAGACGACGCTGGAATCCGCCCCGACGCTCGACCGTTTCCTGGCCGGTGTCGAACGACGCGCCTTCCGCATCGCGCAGATGGCCGTGCGCGACCGCGACGAGGCCCTCGACATCGTGCAGGGCGCGATGCTGCGGCTGGCCCGTGGCTACGCGGGACGGCCGAGCGAGGAGTGGAAGCCGCTCTTTTACCGGATCCTCTACAACGGCATCCGGGACTGGCAGCGGCGCAGCGCCGTCCGCTCGCGGATCTTCGGGTTCCTGCCGGGCCAGCGCGCCGGGGCCGACGAGGACGGTCCCCAGGAGGATCCGATCGAGCGCGTCGCGAGCGGCGAGCCGGAGCCCAGCCGGCAGCTGATGGCCGCCGAGGCCATGGAGCACCTCGAGGCGGCCCTGGCCGCGTTGCCGGCTCGCCAGCAGCAGGCGTTCACGTTGCGCTGCCTCGAGGGTCTCGACGTCGCCGACACGGCCGCCGCGATGGGCTGTTCAGAGGGGAGCGTCAAGACGCATTATTCCCGCGCGCTGCATACGTTGCGCGACAAGCTGACCGAGGTGTGGTGATGAGCAACGACGAGCGATGGACGGAGACCGAGCGGCGCGCCCGCGAGCTCTTCGACGCGAGCGTCGACGGGCTCGACGGCGAGACCCGGTCGCGGCTCAACCGGGCGCGGCACGCTGCGCTTGCGGAGGTCGAGCACGCGCGGCGCAGCCCGTGGCGCGCCTGGGTGCCTGCGGCCGCTGCGGCGTCGGTGGCGATGCTGGCCGTCGTGTTGTGGCGCATGCCCGGCGATTCGACGGATCGTTCCGCGGCCAGCGCCGAAGGCACGCCCGCCGCCGAGGTCGTCGAGTTGCTCGCGACCAGCGAGGGCATCGACGTCGCCAGCGAAGATCCCGAGTTCTACGCGTGGCTCGCGACCCGTGACGAGCCGCCGGTCCCGAACGGAGCGGGCTGATGAGGCGAACGGCGAGCCAGTCCTGGTGGGTCGTCGGCGCGGCCCTGCTGCTGGCAGCCGTGGCACCTGCGATCGCGGACGAGCCGCGCCCATCGCGTGAGACGCGCGACACGCAGCCGGGCGTCACCTGGGAGCAGCTGTCCCCGGACCAGCAGAAAGTGCTGGGGCAGTTTCGCGGCCGATGGGACGACCTGCCGCCCGGGCAGCAGCAGTCGCTGATGCGTGGCGCCGAGCGCTGGGAGTCGATGACGCCCGAGCAGCGCGAGCGAGTGAAGCAGCGCACGGAGCGGTGGCAGAACATGACGCCCGACGAGCGGCAGCGCGCGCGCGAGCGCGCGGAGCGCTTCAAGCAGCTGTCGCCGGAGGAGCAGGCACGGTTGCGCGAGGAGTTCCGCCGCTATCGCGACCTGCCGCCGGAGCAGCGCGAGCAGGCTCGCAAGCAGCGCCAGAAGGCGCAGGAAGGCGAAGACGACGAAGATGCGGTTCGCAACGGCGACGAGCGAGCCCGTGAACGTGAGCAGCGGGACACGCGCGGGATCGAGCGCGACCGCTCGGATACGCGCGAGCGGCGGGAAGGCCGCGACCGCTGAAGTCCCTCGTGCGTTCGGCGATCCTGCTTGCCGTCTGCTGCGCGGTCTCCGCCTGCAGTTCGCTGTCCTGGGATCACGTCGGTGAATCCGCGCGCGACGCTGCAAGAAGCCCATGGGTCTGGGGACCGCTCGCGGGCGCCGCCGTCATGCAAGTCGATTCGTGGGACGAGGACGTCTCCGAGTGGGCGCGCGACGAGACTCCGATCTTCGGTTCAGAGGGCAGCGCGCAGGACTGGAGCGATGGCCTGAGAAACGCGGCCGTCGCGGGCTATGCGGTGAGCGTGCTTGCGACGCCGAGCGAGACACGGCTGGTTGCGCAAAGCGCGCATGCCGCGGTCGGTGTCGGCGCGTTTCGCGGTGACGGCCGGCATCACCGAGGGCCTCAAGGTCGCGACGTCCCGTGAGCGTCCGAACGGCATCGACGACAAGAGCCTGCCTTCCGGACACGCCGCGAATGCCGCGGTGTTCAACACGCTGACCGTGCACAACCTGCAGGCCATCGACATGGGTTCGCGGCTGCGTACGTCGCTCGAGATCGGCGCGGGCGCGGTCACGGTGGGAACGGCGTGGGCCCGCGTCGAGTCGGGCGATCACTATCCGTCGGACGTGCTGGTCGGCATGGCGCTGGGCAACTTCATGGGTGCAGTGTTCGCGCAAGTCGTTCCTGGGCCTCGAGCCAGACGCGAACCTGGCCTTCGGCGCCGAGCCGGTGCGCGGCGGCGCCATGCTGCACTGGGAGATGCGTTTCTAGGTGCGGGCGTCAATCTTCTGGAATACCCCAGATCGCGACGATGCCATAGCCTTCGAACGCCCAGGTCGATCGCTCCCTTTCGACCTTGATCTGGAATGCGCCCTTCGACGAAGCGACCTGCCGTTGCCGCTGGATAGGTTCGCCAGGCTGGCACGATGCACCCTCGTCAAACAGCACGACACCGGCCGCGCGCGCGAACTCTGCGCGAATCGATGCCGGTTGGCAGCGCACGTTGATGTCCAGACCGCCGGCGATCATGGCCAGCTCGTCGAGGGCCGTCGGCGCGATCAGCTTGCCGCCCGTCGATCCGTTCCGCTTGGCGAGCCAGGTGCCGGCACGCTTGCTATGGACCTGCAGGATCTGGCCGTTGTGCACCAGCGCGCGCAGCACGGCCTCGACCTGGTCGATGTCGACCGCCCCAATCTCGAAAACGCCGGTTGCTCCAGTTTCGAGAGCCTGGAGGCCGATGCGCGGCTCGAATTGCTGAACCTGCGCCGACGCCAGGCTAGCGCTGGCGAGAATGAGTGAGAGTGGCCAGATTGGTTGCATCGACGATCGTCGCGAATGTGTCACCGGCATCCTGGCTCAACCGCATGGATCGGCGTTGCCCGGAACTGGATCCTCCTTGCAGTATGTGAGCGGAGGATCAGGCGCATACGGCGCGCTGGGCGGCTGTTCCGATGCCGGCGTCGGGGCCGTGCGGTAGGGGGCGTCGCGCAGGTCCTCGCAGGTCGCCTCGACCTTGAGCGGAATCGTCTCGTTGCCGGTCGACCACTTGACGGTCACGGTACGATTGCCGGTGCCATGTTCGCTGTCGGAACGGATGGCAATGGCCACGTATCCCTTCGGAAATTTCGTGCCCATGACGATCGGTGCGTTCGGGTAGTTGGTCGTTCGTCCCCTGCCGTCGAACCATTCGTAGATACCCGCACCCGTGGCGTCGGTGGCGACCCGGATTCGCGTCAGGTTGCTCCACAGCAGGTGGCCGGTCGGCAACTTGAAGTCCCCGCAGGGGCCCGAACTGCGCTTGAGCGTGAAGGTGTCGAGTCCGGCCAGCGCTGCCGGTGCAACGCCGGCCAGCAGCAATCCGGACATCAGCGCCGTGGCGCGCGGGTTCGAGTGCATTGCGATTCCCCGTCACACGATCCCGGCTGGATGCGACCGGTTGCCGTAGTGACGAATGGCCGGGCGATAGTGGTTCGAGCGACCGACCTGCACCAATTGCGGCCGACCAATCGTTGTAGGTGAAGTCGCCTGATCACCCGGGGAGCACCCAGATGCGCCGCGCACCGATGTTTCATTGCGTTGCAACCACTAGCCTGCTGCTGGCTGCAGTCGAAGCGCAGGCGGCGAATGCCGAGTTCCAGGCTTTCTTTTTCGACGTTTGCGGCGCGCCGACCGGGGCGCTGGCAAACCGCTGCGCCGAGACGCCGGGCGGACTCGGCAATCTCTCGGGCGACAGCGAGTCTTCGCTGAATCCGAGCCAGAACCTGAGCCACACGCTGACGAGCTCGAGCCTCGCGCAGACTCGCAGCAAGGAGGCTCGCGAGCGCGGCGAAAGACTCCGTGAGGGCGAGGTCGCCGACGAGCAGGCGGATGCGCAGGTGGTGGCCGGGCCGTTCAGCCTGCTCGTCAATGTCCATGCCACGTGGTTCGAACGGGATGTCGCGGCGTCATCGGCCGGGCGCGGCTTCGACGGTGACAGCAGCGCGCTCGAAGTCGGCGTCGACTATCGGCTGTCCGAGCGTTCCGTCATCGGTGCCATCGCGGGCGTGGAACGCGCGGAGTATGACTTCGACGCCGAGAATCCAGGCGTGAACTTCGTGCCGGCGAGCAATGCAGGCTCGGTCGAATCCGACGACCTGTACCTGACCCTGTTCGGGTCCTGGAGTCTCGGCAAGAGCGGCTTCGCCGAGATGAGCGCAGGGTTCGAACAGCACGACGGATCCTATCGGCGCAATCCGGTGTTCCAGGAGTCGACGCGTACGCTGACGCAGACCAACGTTCGGGTCGACGGCGACGCGGAACGCGCCGTGCAGTGGCTCAGCGCCAATGCAGGATTCGACGTCAGCCGCGACGCGTTCAGCTTCGGACCCTACGCGGGCCTGACGATGACTCACTCCGAGATCGAGTCTTACACGGAGCGCGATCGCAGCGAGTCGGGGCTCAACATGCGCTTCGCCAGCGCGGACAGCGATTCACTGCTCGGTCACGCGGGTGTTCGCGCGAGTTATGTCTTCAGCACCGGCGGCGGTGTCGTGGTGCCGCAGGCGCGCGTCGAGTACCAGCACGAGTTCGAGGACGACCCGCAATCGATCACGAGCCGCTTCGCGCTCGACGCATCCGGCACGCAGTACGCGCTCGTCGGTGGCAGCCTGGATCAGGACTTCATCGTCGCGGGATTCAGCCTGTCCGCGATCCTGCCGAATGGCTGGATCTGCTTCGCGGACTACTCGGTGCTGCTGGAGAACGACGAGTTCGATCGCGAGCGCGCGACCCTCGGGCTCCGGATCGAGTTCTGAGCGGCACTCAAGGGCTCGGGATCAGGAAGAACTCCCCGGCCTCGTGGCCGGCGTACCGGATCGGCGCGTACTCGGGCACTTGATCGAAGCGCAGGTTCGCGGCCGCGTAAGCGACCCGCGCCGCGACCTCGCGGTGCAGTCGCTGGCCGTCGATGGCGTCGGCGTTGGCGTCGAGCACCTCGAGCAGCGCCTTCGCAAACACCGAATGGCGCCCACCGCCGGCATCCATCACCGGCGCCAGGCCACCGGACGTCAACACGGTGCGGGACCGCTTGTTGGCCATGTGCGATACCAGTGCAGGCGATCCGCGTCGGTCATCCCGGTGCCGAGCCGGCCCATCGCCGAGCGAGTCAGCGCGCCCGCGTAGCACGAGTCGACGACGAGCAGGATCTGCTTCGCCCGCATGATGTTCAGGATGTCGGTCACGGCCGTGGTCGGGATCCAGTTCGCCGTGCTGTCGCGCTCGGCGTCCACCGGCAGCCAGTGGCCGCGCTGGTTGACCTCGTCGAGTTCGCCGTGTCCGGCGAAATAGACCAGCAGGTTGTCGCGGGCGGTGAGCGTCTCGCGCAGCGTGTTGAGTGCGGAGAGGATCTGGTAGCGATCCGCGTTCAACAGGACCGTGGTGCGGAAGCCATAGCGTTGCTGCAGTGTGCGCGCGAGATCGGTGGCGTCGTTGACCGGCGAGGCGAGGTCGGGCAGGGACCGATATTCGTTGTTGCCGATCAGCAGCGCGTGGTAGCTGCCGAAGTCGACGCTGGCGGCGAGCTTGCGCGTGACTGCGCTAACGGCATCGCCTGAGCGTGGCATTTCCGTGGCGCCTGTCCGCAGCAGGAAGCGCAGCTCGCCACGCTTTCCTTGCCGGTCCACGGCGACGATGCGCACGGGAGCGTCACTCGCGACCACCGTCGTCGCGAACACGCCCAGCTCATTCGGTGTGACCGCAGCATCGTTCACCGTGACGGCGACGAGCCCAGCCGGGGCGGTCACGCGACCGACGATCTGCCGTTCCGCGCCTTCCGTAACCGCGACCGGCACGATGTCGCGGGTCGGCACGACCTGCGGCTCGATCAGGGCGAGTTCCGGGCCGGCGACCAGTTGCTCTCGCACCGGAGCCTCGAGTCGCGCGATCTGCTGCTGGCGACTGGCGGCAAGCGAGGACAGGGCTGCGAGCTCGCGACCGAGCCGCTCGGTTTCGGCCCGCTGCACCACCAGCTCGGCTTCGCGCTGACCGAGTTGCGCCGCAAGTTCGCTAAGGCGGGCTCTCGGCTTCGGCCTCGGCACGCGCCCCGCTCGAGGCTGCGTTACCGGCCTCGAGCGCGCGCAATCGCTCGGCCTCGCCGGCCCTGGCGGTCTCCAGTGCGCTCTGTAGCGCCGCGGTCTCTTGGGAGCGAATCTCGAGCTCCCGCCGCAGGGCCGCCAGTTCTCGGGACTGGTCGCTTTCAGCCGGCGGCGGCGCAGGCGCAGAGGCCGGCACGTCAGCGTCGATTTGGATCGCGTTGTCGCGACCTGCGGCACGGCGATACCAGTCGATGGCCGTGCGAGGATCCGCGTCGACGCCCAGCCCTTGCTCGTAAAGGTTGCCGAGATTGACCTGCGCACGCGTGCTGCCGGCCTCTGCGGCGAGGCGATACCAGCGTGCCGCGGCGGCGAAGTCCGGAGACACTCCCAGCCCGCGCTCATGGATCTCTCCGACGATGACCTGCGCCTCGACGTCACCCTGCTCCGCCGCCGGCAGCCACGCTGCGAGCGCACTGCGCAGGTCGGCCCGGTCGTAGGCGACGTACTCGCCGCCGCGGATCTGACAGTCGCGTGCGGTGATGCGCGCCGGACGCCGTGCGCTGACGTAGATCGTCCGTTGACCGAGATTGCGGACCTGCCCCGGCAGCAGGCAATCCACGACCAGCAGGAGATCTGCCGACCCGGGACTGCCAGGCGGTAGCGCGGGCGGCGCGGTCGCAGCCCCGGCGAGCAGGCATGCGAGGCCGGCCACCAGCAGGCTGGCAAATGGCTGCGGTTGCATCCCTGCAGAAACGAACCGGCCGGATGGACTGGCTCAGCGGTTGGTCGGAAGCCACTTATGCGCGCAGGTTCGTCTTGATGTGGTTGGCGCATTCGGGCGTCGGGACGAAACGGGACACGTACGACGATGCACTTCAGAACGCGCAGGTGCCATCTCCGGGCGATTGCGGGCGCGGTGGTCGTCGCAACCCTTGCATTGGCGACCATCGGCCCAGCCTTCTCCCAGACGGCCAGTGAAGTGCCACCCGGTGAGGCCGTGGAGGATGGCGCCCTGACGGCGTCTCCGGAGGTCACCGCGGTGCCGACGGCAGGCGCGGTGCAGGGCGCGGGCAAGTCAAAGAGCTCGATGCGCGACGTATTTGCCGGCACGCTGGCGGTTGTGTTGCAGGCGTCTGGTTCGACGTTGGCGGTCGGTCTCGCACAGGCTCTCACCGGCGGGCTCACCGAGTGGTTCAGCCGGAAACTCAATGCCAAGTCCGGACCGCCGGCGGACGCCAGCGCAGAACCCGGATCGTTCGCTGCCTCAGCGGCGGAGATGCAGATCACCGAGAGCGCGGGAACACAGTCGCCCGGTGGCCCGCTGGTCGCGGGCCTCGCGTTCGAGGTTCATGCGATGGGTGGCGACGGTACGACCGTGCCGGTGGATCCGGTCGCGCACCAGTTCCGAACCGGGGATCGCTTCGTCGTCTACTTCCGTCCAGCACTGCCCGGGTTCATGGACGTCTACAACATCAATGCCGCAGGAATTCAGACCCACATCGACTCGCAGGAACTCGCTGCAGCGCAGCTCGCGCGCCTCGGCCCATACGAGTTCGCAGCCATGACCGGTGAAGAGCAGCTGCGGTTGGTGCTGTCGCCGTGTTCAACGCCGGCACTCGCGGGCGCGACGCGCGACATCGTCAAGGTGCCGACCGCCGTGCCGACCGGCCCCGGAATCGGCATCGCTGCCTGCAGCAGCCCGCTGACGCGCTCGATCCGGGATGTTCCAACTCGCGACATTCGCAAGGTCGCCGTCGAAGGAACCACGGGGTTCGCGCTCGATCCATTGACGTCCCAGGAGATGGCGAGCGGGCAGGTCCAGGCGCGTGAGGTCACGATTCGACTGCAGCACCGTTGATCGAACCTCAGCGCGCGTCGGCGGGAGCGTCGATGCGCTGCAACAGCAGTTGAAATTGCGGATCTGCACGCAGAGTCGTCAGTGCGGGATCCGTGCGCGCCCACCAGGATCGGCGCCACCCGAGGTTGGTTGCCTCCTCGAGGCTCGCCATCGCCCGGGTGACGTCGCCGTCCAGCGCCGCCAGCGCTGCGCGCTGATACGGGATTCCCCAGTAGCGAATGCCGCGTTGCTGGGCGTCCACGAGGAATCGGTTGAAACGTCCGAGCAGCTGTTCGATCTCCGTGCTGCGGCCAGCGGCCGCATACGACCACGCGAGGCACACGGGAGCCGTCTCCAGGCCCCACCGGATCATCCACAGGTCGTTGAGGATGGAGTCGGGATGCTCGCCCAGGACGCGGCTGAAGAGTTCGATCGCGTGCTCGTGCTGGCCGGCCAGCGTCATGAAGTTGGCGGCGTCCATCACGAGGTAGCGGTTGTTCGGATCGACCGAGGCCAGCGATTCCGCGACCGCCGCCAGTTGTCGCGGATCGCCCGCCAGCAAGGCCTCGTAGGCCCGCGCCGTCAGGTAGGAATGGCTGCTCTGTGCCAACCGTGCAGCCTCGGCGAGCTCGTGTCGCGCCGCGGACTCGTTGCCCACGTCCAGCAGCAGCGTCGCCATCTGGATGCGGAGGTCCGATCGCGAGGGATCCAGCGCCAGCGCGGCCTCGTAATGCGCGATCGCCCGCGGGAGGTCGCCGCGTGACGTGGCGATCAGGGCCAGGGTCCAGTGCGGATTCGGGTGTTTCGGCGCCAATGTGACGGCGCGGGTCGCTGCTTCGACGGCCGCTTCGTTCCGCCCCAGCGCATCGAGCACCAGGGCTTGACGGATCTGGATGATGAAATTGAGCGGGTCGAGTTCCAGCGCGCGGTTCAGTGCGTCGAGCGCTTCTCGAGGCCTGGCGTCGGCAAAAAATGCGTTGCCGAGCCACATGTGCGCCTTCGCGTCGTTGGGCGACAACTCGATGGCCCTGGCAAGATCGAGGCGGGCCTGGGCAAAGTCCCCGCGCTCGATGGCAGCCCAGCCACGCACCGCATGGGCCGGCCCGAAGGCGGGATCGATTTCGAGCGCCTCATCCACCAGCGGCAACATCAGGTCGAGCGTCTCGGTCAATTGCCGGTTGGCAAAATAGAACTCGGCGATGTGGACGTCCGCGAGGGCCACATAGGCGGCCGCAAAGGCTGGGTCCGTTTCAACCGCGAGCTGGAAATAGCGTTCGGCTTCCTCGAGTGCAAAGGCCGTGCGCTCGTTGAAGCGCTGCTGGCCGAGCATGTAGTAGTCATAGGCGGTCGGATTGCGCGTGCCGACTCGGCTGCCCCGCACGCCCGGGTCGCCCACGAGGGCGAGGCCGACCGCACCGGCAACCGCACCTGCGATGTCTGCAGGCAGGCGCGCAATCGACGCGGCGGGACGCTCGAAGGTGCGCGTCCACTTCTCGAAGTCCGTGCCGGTTTCCACCAGCACGGCCACGACGCGGATCCGGTCCCCGACGCGACGTACACTGCCGCGCAGGACGTGATCGACGTCGAGTTGCTCGCCAATCTCGGCTACGTCGCTTCCACCGCGCGCCGCGATGCGTGCAGAGTCCCTCGCAGTCACCTTCAATCCCTCGACCTGCCCGAGTGCGGTGGTCAGTTCCTCGACCAACAGGTTGGCCAGGTAGGCCTCGCTGCCATCGGCACTCAGGTCTTCAAAAGCGAGGACAGCGACCGATTCCCCTCGATGCGGGAATTTCCAGGGCCATTGGCGCCAACCCGTCAGCGTGATCGCTATCAGACCGAGAATCGCAGCGAGCGCGAGCGGCCAACGCCGTCCGTGCCGCTGCGGAGCGACAGCGGCCGGGGACTCCATCGGTTCAGTGACAGCGTCTGCATGGTGCTGCTGTACCCAGGTTACCGTGGCCACGAGACGATAGCCGCGCCGGGGTACGGTCTCGATGTACTGGGGGGTTCGCGGATTGTCCCCAAGCACACGCCTGAGTTGACCGACCGACTGGTAGACCGACTGGGACGTGACCACCAATCCGCGCCAGACTTGTGACTCCAGTTCTGCCTGGGGCACGACCTCGCCGGCCCTTCTCGCCAGCAAGACCAGGACCTCCATCGACTTGGGCTCGATCTTGACTTGCTGCGCACCGCGCGCAAGCACGTCCCTGGAGGGATCGGCGACCCAATCCCCGACGCGGAATGATGCCGGCTGCACCGGTAGCGAAGTCGCTCCTGGGTCCATGGTGCGATTCTTGTAGTTCTCCCCCCGCTGAGTATACCCACGGTCCTGCGCAGTCCAGAGCGGTGTCTGGGGCACCCGCCGCGCGACCTTGAGAGAACCTTGCAGGCAACTTGAGGATTCGCTCAGGCCAGCGCCCCGGTGCCCAGCGTCCAATCCAGCGACCAATCGCAGGGGAGGGGATGCTCATGTGTGCGGATACAGCCGGACCGATCCTGGATCTGGACTCAGAAATCGAGGTCAGGTTCGCGGTGCTGGAGGCGCGCTACGGCGAGATGCTGCGGCGATTCCTGCTGGGGCTCAGCCACAGGACCGAGGTCGCCGAGGACCTCGTCCAGCAACTCTGGCTCAAACTGCTGGAGGCCGCGCGCGCTGGGCGCTTCCTGCCGGTCGACGATGCGGCACTGCGCAGCTACCTGTTTGCTGCGGCGCGTCACCTGTTCCTCGACGAGTGCGTCCGAAAGCATGGCTCCGCGCGAACCGTCGCACATGATCCACACACCATCGAGACGCTGGTGCGCCCCGATGCAGCGGACTCCAGTGCGAACCCCGAAAATCAATGCCACAGCGCGGACGTCGCGGCCACGGTCCACCAGGCGATCGGGCAGTTACCCAATTCCCAGCAGACCGTGATTCGATTGTGGATGATCGGCACCAGCATCGAGGCGATGGTTGCCGCGACCGGAACCTGTCGTGACACGGTACTGAGCCGGAAGAAGTACGGAATGCGGCGACTGCGTGCCCGTCTGGCGGACCTGCACGGACCGGCTTGAAGTGGCGCGTCCGGTCACAGGCAGTTGTTGTTGTTGGCCATTGCCCACCAGTTGTAGCACGGCTTGTAGCCGAGGCACGTCATTTTCCCGCTCCAGGCCGCAAGTGAGCAGCCAAATCCCGCGTGCGCCGCCGGGATCGGGCTCAGGTTGAAACGCCACGCGGCCTTGCCCACGCCCAGCTGCGACCTGAAGTCGGCCAGGTCCTGGTCGTAGAACTTTGTTGCATTGCTCAATACGGTCGCCGGGCCGCCTGCCGCCTTGACCGCGGCGACCTCCCCTGGCGTGGCGAGGAATGCGGCCGGCTGTGCGTAGAAGTTCCTGTCCAGCGTCGACAGCCTGTTTGCATTTTTCAGGGCGGCCAGCAGCGCAGACGTATCGCGCTTTGCGCCCGGCAGAGCGGCCTCATACGCCTTGAGCGCCTTCGTCGCTGCGTCGAGCGCCAGCTTGCTTTCGGCCGCGGAGCCACTCTTGCTGACGCTGCGGTAGGTCGCCGTCGCCTGGCTGAGCCTCACAAAGGCCTCACTGGCCTGCATCGCGCCCGGAGTCTCCAGGGTGACGCCCAACGGCGAGCGAAAATCCGCTTCAGCTGCGGTTGCTGCAAAGCCAAGCACGCCCAGGAACACACCGGCTGCCATGCGGACCGCCGGCTGCAAGAGTCTGCTGATCATGTGGAGTCTCCCGACGTAGGTGCGAAACGTTGCGACCAACAATCACAGTTACAACGACTGAAGCGGGCGGAGTGGCCTTTCGCGCGGACGTCGGCAGCGCAGTTGAACCATCTTGGCGACGACGATCGTTGCTGTCTGCGGGGCCGCCGCGAGCCTGACCCGTGCCCCTCGCTACGTCTCTAACAGGAGAAGAACCGTGAAAATGCAGCTTCGACTGATCTCCGTCGTGACCGTGCTCGTGGGGATGGGCCTTGCGACCGTTGCTGCGGCGCAGACTCCGCTGCCCAAAACGCCGCCCAAGCTCACGATGCGGTGGCTAAATACCCTGACGTTCAGCCCGTCGACCGTGCCAGCGGGCACCGAGGTCACCGGAACGGTCATCCTGTTGCGTCCGGCGGTCAGCAACCTGACCGTGGGCCTGCAGCTGTCTGGCGCGTCGCCGGTCGAGGGAAATATCTGGGTAGCGGACGGAGCCATCATGTCGTCCGTGCTGACGGTGCCCGCGGGCAGCGACCGTGCGACCTTCAAGATCACGACGTCGAAGCCGACGAGCACGACCGGATCCAAGACATTTACCGTCACCGGGTCGTACGCGGCCGAGCGCGTGTCGGCCAGCTTCACGACGACTCAACTGATCCGGCCGAAGCTCCCGTAGGAGGCGCGAGATGGCGTGATCAGCCCTTCAGCGCGGCGAGCGCTTCATAACGCGACGGTTGTCGTTGCCTTCGCCTGGACCTGCACGGACTTCGCCGCGCCCGACCGGCCCTTGAGCCTGACCGTGTAGTTGCCCGGCATCGCGCTGAGCGGCGCGTCGGCGCCCGCGAGCCCCTGCGCGACCACCTGCCCCTTGCCGTCGACGAGTTCCACCACAGGCTGCAACGCTCGCGTCAGTGCCTGGTCGAGGCTCGAGGCATCGCGCGCATCGAAATAGAGGCCGCCGCCCGCATCCGACCAGTGCCGGAATGTCGCGGCAAGCTTCAGATCGTCGATCGCGAAACCGACGATGTTCACGCGCACGGCCGTACCGGACTTCCGCAGCTTCTCGATCGCGGCCGCCGGATCCCCGCCGCAGGTCTCCTCTCCGTCCGTCAGGAGTATGACGAGCCGCTCGCCGCGGACGGCCCGCAGGTCATCGGCCACCTTGTCGAGCGATGCGCCGATCGGCGTCTTCGCGCCATTCTTCGCCTCGAGCCTGGCGATGCGCGCGGCGACGGCGGCGGCATCGAGCGGTCCGAGCGCGATGTCGAGATCGGTCTGGCAGGAATCCACCTCGCGACCAAACACCCGAAACGCGAACGGTGTACCGGCGGGTATGCCGGAACTGGTGAGGTGGGTGAGTGTCTTCTTCGCGATGTCGATGCGTCGTTCCTTGCCGATCTTCTGCAGCATGCTGCCCGATGCGTCCAGGATGATCTCGACGGCATGTCCCGCGGCCGGGCCCTGGGCCACCGTCACCGCGACGAAGCCCGGCTCCAGCTTCCCGGGCGTGATGCGGATCGCCGCACGCGCAAGGGTGGCATGCGACTGTCCCGTCGAGTACCGCAACTCGAAATCGCCCGGCGCGAGCGGTGCCAGGACCATGGCCGGGTTGCCCTGGGCCGTGTAGCGGTAATTTCCGCTTTCGCCCTCCCTCGCGCCCTTCGGCAGCACGGTGACGTAGTCGTTGACGTTGCTCGGTCCCTGCCACTTGACGGGAAATGTGCTGCCCGCCACGGCCTCGGCGGGCCCCTCGATCGAGGCACTGATCGGCGTCACCTTGACCGTCGCACGGCCAAGCGTGGCGTAGGACTGCGCCGTGAGGTAGCGCAGTTCATAGTCGCCCGGCACGTCGGGCGCGGTCAGCTGCAACGGACTACCCTTGGACGTGTAGGCGTAGCGCTCGTACTGCTTCTCCGGAGTCCCGGCCTTCACCAGCGTGACGAAGTCGCGCGCATTGTCGGGCCCGGTCCACGCGACCGCGAACTTCGCGCCGGCAGCCACCTGCGCGGGTGCCGAGACAGTCGCCGTGACGCCGCCCACGATGATGCGGCGCGTGCCGATCACGGTGTCCTTTTCGCCAAGGAAGTACCTCAGCTCATACTCGCCGGCGGCATCCGGCGCCGTCAGCGAAGCCGGATTGCCAGCCTTCGTGTAGACGTAGCTGACGTACGGTTGCACGGCACTGCCGATCCCGACATAGTCGCGCGGGTTGTCTGGCCCCGACCACTTCACCTGGAACTTCGCGCCTGCCGCCACCTGCTCAGGGGCCTCGAGCGTCGCCGCGACGGTGTCGATGCGGATCGGCCGCCGCGCAAGCGTCGGGTACGGCGAATCCGCACCGAGCACGCGCACTTCGTATTCGCCCGGCTTCGCAGGCGCGGTCAGCTTGAACGTGCCGGGCTTCTGGACGTACTGGTAGCCGCCGTAGCTCCCCTCGCGGTCGCCCTTCGGCACGATCGTGACGAAGTCCCGGGGATTGCCGGTCCCGCTGACGATGACGGCCACCTCGGAGCCGAGTCCGGCGCTGGCCGGCGCGTCGACCGTCGCCTCGCCGAGCGCGTCGGAAAGCCAGGCCACTGAAAAGATCAGCAGGACCAGGTGTCTCGGGGCCATGGGACGCTCCGTGCTGGACGAAGTCCGCCAAGGCCGAGTATACGGCGGGATCGCGCTGCTTTGCTCGCAGCCGATCAGCCCTTGAGCGCGGCCAGCACCTCGTCGAGCATCTTCTTCGCGTCGCCGAACAGCATCCGGTTGTTCTCCTTGTAGAACAGCGGATTGTCGACGCCGGCGTAGCCCGAGGCCATCGAGCGCTTCATCACGATCGAGGTCTTCGCCTTCCAGACCTGCAGCACCGGCATGCCGGCGATCGGGCTCGTCGGATCGTCCTCGGCCGCGGGGTTCACGATGTCGTTGGCGCCGATCACCATCGAGACGTCGGTGTCCGGGAAGTCGTCGTTCAGTTCGTCCATCTCGAACACGATGTCGTAGGGCACCTTGGCCTCGGCGAGCAGCACGTTCATGTGTCCCGGCATGCGACCGGCGACCGGGTGGATGCCGAAGCGCACGTTGACGCCTTTCTCGCGCAGCCAGCTTGGTGATCTCGAACACGGTGTGCTGCGCCTGGGCGACCGCCATGCCGTAGCCCGGCACGATGACGACGTTCTTCGCGTCGCGCAGCAGCTCTGCGGTCTCGACGGCGCTGATCGCCGTCACTTCGCCCGCAGGCTGCGCGCCCGCCGCGGCCGGCGTCGCGCCGCCGCCGGTGCCGAAGCCGCCGGCGATCACGCTGATGAAGTTGCGGTTCATCGCGCGGCACATGATGTACGACAGGATCGCGCCCGAGGAGCCGACCAGCGCGCCGGTGACGATCAGCAGGTCGTTCGACAGCATGAAGCCGGTCGCCGCCGCGGCCCACCCGGAGTAGCTGTTGAGCATCGACACCACGACCGGCATGTCGGCGCCGCCGATCGCCATCACCATGTGCACGCCGAACAGCAGCGCGATCACCGTCATCAGCAGCAGCGGCAGCATGCCCGCGGAGACGTCGTGCGCCTGCACGAACTGCACGCCGAACCAGATCACCGCGAGCAGGCCGGCGAGGTTGAGCCAGTGCCGCCCGGGCAGCAGCATCGGCTTGCCGCCGATCTTGCCGGACAGCTTGCCGAACGCGATCACCGAGCCCGAGAACGTGACGGCGCCGATCAGGACGCCGAGGTAGATCTCGACTTCGTGGATGGCTTTCTCGGCGCCGGTGAACACGATCGACGTGTCGACGTAGCTCGCGAAGCCGACCAGGCACGCCGCGAGGCCGACCAGGCTGTGCATCGCCGCGACCAGCTCCGGCATCTGCGTCATCTGCACCTTGCGGGCCGCGTAGAGGCCGACGCTGCCGCCCACCACCAGTGCGCCGATGATCCACGGAATGCCGGCTGCCGTGACGCGGGGTCCGAACACGGTGGCGAGCACGGCGATGGCCATGCCGACGATGCCGTAGAAGTTGCCGCGCCGCGAAGTCTCGGGGTTCGACAGGCCGCCCAGGCTCAGGATGAACAGGATGGTGGCGGCGATGTAGGCCGCGGTTGCGATATTCGACTGACATGCCTGCCGCTCCCCTTACTTCCGGAACATCGCAAGCATGCGACGCGTGACGGCGAAGCCGCCGAACATGTTGACCGCGGTCAGCGTCAGCGCGAGCACCGCGAGGCCGAGGATCAGCCCATCGGGCCGGCCTTCCGTTCCTGCGCCGAGCGGCGGCGCCACCTGGATCAGCGCGCCGACCGCGATGATGCTGGAGATCGCGTTCGTGACGCTCATCAGCGGCGTGTGCAGCGCCGGCGTGACGTTCCAGACCACCATGTAGCCGACGAAGCAGGCCAGCACGAACACGGTGAAGTGCGAGAGGAACGAGGCCGGTGCGAACGCGCCGACCAGCCAGAACAGCAGGCGCCCACGCCGAAGGTGATCGCGAGGCTCCTGGCGGAGGCGGGCTCGCCGGCCCCGTGGCCGTGGCCGGACTTCTTCGCCGGCACGGCCGCAGCGGCGGCCGGCTTCGCCTGCGGCGGCGCGGCCGGGAGCTTGGGAGGCGGTGGCGGCCAGGTGATCTCGCCTTCCTTGACGACCGTCAGGCCGCGGATCGCGTCGTCGTCCATGTTGACGTTGATGACGCCGTCCTTGGTCTTGCACAGCTCCTCGGTCACGCGCAGCAGGTTGGTCGAGTACAGGGTCGACGACTGCTTGGCCAGGCGGCTGACCAGGTCGGTGTAGCCGATGATGGTGACGCCGTGCCGGACCACGGCCTCGCCAGCAACGGTGAGCTCGCAGTTGCCGCCCTGCTCACCCGCCATGTCGACGATGACGCTGCCCGGCTTCATGCTCTTCACCATCTCGGCGGTGATGAGCTTCGGTGCGGGCTTGCCCGGAATCAGCGCGGTGGTGATGATGATGTCCGCGTCCCTGGCCTGCTGGGCGTACATCTCCCGCTGGGCTCTCTGGAAGCCCTCGCTCATCACCTTGGCGTAGCCGCCGCCACCGGAGCCTTCTTCTTCGTAGTCGACCTTGACGAATTCGCCACCGAGCGACACGACCTGGTCGGCGACCTCGGCGCGCGTGTCGTTGGCGCGCACGATGGCGCCGAGGTTGGCGGCCGTGCCGATCGCGGCCAGACCGGCGACACCGGCACCGGCGACGAAGACCTTCGCCGGCGGAATCTTGCCGGCGGCGGTGACCTGGCCGTTGAAGAAGCGGCCGAACGCGTTGGCGGCCTCGATCACGGCGCGGTAACCGCTGATGCTGGCCATGGACGTGAGCGCGTCCATCTTCTGGGCGCGGGACAGCTGTCGCGGCAGGGAGTCGATCGCGAGCACGGTCAGCCTGGCGCTGGCCATCGCCTGCATGAGCTCGGGGTTCTGTGCCGGCCAGACGAAGCTGATGAGCGTGCTGCCGGGCTTCATCAGCGCAATCTCGCCGGGCGTCGGGGCACGCACCTTGAAGATCATGTCGGACCCGGCGTAGAGCTCGGCGGCGCTGGCGGCGATCTGCGCCCCGGCCGCGGCGTAGGCGTCGTCGCCGAAATTGGCGTGGTCCCCGGCCCCGCGCTCGATGCGGACGCCGAAGCCGAGCTTGACCAGCTTCTCGACCACGTCGGGCACGGTGGCGACGCGCTTCTCGCCTGCGAAGATCTCGCGGGGCACTCCGATCGTCAGCGGCATGGCGATGAATCCTCGCGGTTTTTCTTGCGTTTTGGCTGGGCTGAAACCGTTGAATTATCGCACAGCAGTCAACGTATCGTTCAGGGTATGTACGCCCTGTCGCAGGAGGTCCTACGCACGGACGTCTCGGGGATGCCACTGGAGTGGATCGACTACCGGGACGCAGTCCGGCTGCATTTCATGGGGCAGGTCGCGTACTCGTTCGGGCAGCCCCTGTTCGAGCTGCGCGGCGGGACCAACGCGCGCACGGGCCAGCGCACCGTCGTCGAGATCAGCTCGATCGTCGCGACCGTGGGGCACAGCAACAATCCCGGTCATCTCCACCGCGGCTACGTGCCGCCGCTCAACAACGAAACGCTGTTCCGGCGTGACGGCCACCTCTGCATGTACTGCGGCCAGCGCTTCGGGTCAGGGCAGCGAAAAAGTGCTCTGGCGCGGCACGGAGATCCGCAACCTCAAGCTCGCGTACAGCAAGGGGCAACTGACCGCAATGACCGCCGAGTCCAACCTCGAGGGACTCAAGGAGGCTTACTAGTTCAGGCGGAGCGAAGGACCAGTTCGGCTACATCGACATCGGGCTGAACCCGGAGGCGAGGGTGCCGCTCGGCACGGGCCGCCGAACAGCATCCGGTTGTTCTCCTTGTAGAACAGCGGATTGTCGACGCCGGCGTAGCCCGAGGCCATCGAGCGCTTCATCACGATCGAGGTCTTCGCCTTCCAGACCTGCAGCACCGGCATGCCGGCGATCGGGCTCGTCGGGTCGTCCTCGGCCGCCGGGTTCACGATGTCGTTGGCGCCGATCACCATCGAGACGTCGGTGTCCGGGAAGTCGTCGTTGAGCTCGTCCATCTCGAACACGATGTCGTAGGGCACCTTGGCCTCGGCGAGCAGCACGTTCATGTGTCCCGGCATGCGGCCGGCGACCGGGTGGATGCCGAAGCGCACGTTGACGCCCTTCTCGCGCAGCCACTTGGTGATCTCGAACACGGTGTGCTGCGCCTGGGCGACCGCCATGCCGTAGCCCGGCACGATGACGACGTTCTTCGCGTCGCGCAGCAGCTCGGCGGTCTCGACGGCGCTGATCGCGGTCACTTCGCCCGCCGGCTGCGCGCCCGCCGCGGCCGGCGTCGCGCCGCCGCCGGTGCCGAAGCCGCCGGCGATCACGCTGATGAAGTTGCGGTTCATCGCGCGGCACATGATGTAGGACAGGATCGCGCCCGAGGAGCCGACCAGCGCGCCGGTGACGATCAGCAGGTCGTTCGACAGCATGAAGCCGGTGGCCGCCGCAGCCCAACCCGAGTAGCTGTTGAGCATCGACACCACGACCGGCATGTCGGCGCCGCCGATCGCCATCACCATGTGCACGCCGAACAGCAGCGCGATCACCGTCATCAGCAGCAGCGGCAGCATGCCCGCGGAGACGTCGTGCGCCTGCACGAACTGCACGCCGAACCAGATCACCGCGAGCAGGCCGGCGAGGTTGAGCCAGTGCCGCCCGGGCAGCAGCATCGGCTTGCCGCCGATCTTGCCGGACAGCTTGCCGAACGCGATCACCGAGCCCGAGAACGTGACGGCGCCGATCAGGATGCCGAGGAAGATCTCGACTTCGTGGATGGTCTTCTCGGCGCCGGTGAACACGATCGACGTGTCGATGTAGCTCGCGAAGCCGACCAGGCACGCTGCGAGGCCGACCAGGCTGTGCATCGCCGCGACCAGCTCCGGCATCTGCGTCATCTGCACCTTGCGGGCGGCGTAGAGGCCGACGCTGCCGCCGACCACCAGTGCGCCGATGATCCACGGAATGCCGGCGGCCGTGACGCGGGGACCGAACACGGTGGCGAGCACGGCGAGCGTCATGCCGACGATGCCGTAGAAGTTGCCGCGCCGCGAAGTCTCGGGGTTCGACAGGCCGCCCAGGCTCAGGATGAACAGGATGGTGGCGGCGATGTAGGCCACGGTCGCAAGGTTTGACGACATTTCAGCGGCTCCCCTTACTTCCGGAACATCGCCAGCATGCGACGCGTGACGGCGAAGCCGCCGAACATGTTGACCGCGGTCAGCGTCAACGCGAGCACCGCGAGGCCGAGGATCAGCCCACCGGGCCGCCCTTCCGTCCCAGCGCCGAGCGGCGGCGCGATCTGGATCAGCGCGCCGACCGCGATGATGCTGGAGATCGCGTTCGTGACGCTCATCAGCGGCGTGTGCAGCGCCGGCGTGACGTTCCACACCACCATGTAGCCCACGAAGCAGGCCAGCACGAACACCGTGAAGTGCGACAGGAACGAGGCGGGTGCGAACGCGCCGACCAGCCAGAACATCAGCGCACCCACGCCGAAGATGATCGCGAGGCTCCTGGCGGAGGCGGGCTCGCCGGCGCCGTGGCCGTGACCGGACTTCTTCGCAGGCACGGCTGCGCCAGCGACTGGCTTGGCCTGCGGCGGCGCGGCCGGAAGCTTGGGAGGCGGTGGCGGCCAGGTGATCTCGCCGTCCTTGACGACCGTCAGGCCGCGGATCGCGTCGTCGTCCATGTTGACGTTGATGACGCCGTCCTTGGTCTTGCAGAGCTCCTCGGTGACGCGCAGCAGGTTGGTCGAGTACAGCGTCGACGACTGCTTGGCCAGCCGGCTGACGAGATCCGTGTAGCCGATGATGGTGACGCCGTGCCGGACCACGGCCTCGCCCGCCACGGTGAGCTCGCAGTTGCCGCCCTGCTCACCCGCCATGTCGACGATGACGCTGCCCGGCTTCATGCTCTTCACCATCTCGGCGGTGATGAGCTTCGGCGCGGGCTTGCCCGGAATCAGCGCGGTGGTGATGATGATGTCCGCGTCCTTGGCCTGCTGCGCGTACAGCTCGCGCTGGGCTTTCTGGAAGCCCTCGCTCATCACCTTCGCGTAGCCGCCGCCACCGGAGCCTTCCTCCTCGTAGTCGACCTTGACGAACTCGCCACCGAGCGACACGACCTGGTCGGCCACCTCGGCGCGCGTGTCGTTGGCGCGCACGATCGCGCCGAGGTTGGCGGCCGTGCCCACGGCGCGAGTCCCGCGACACCGGCGCCGGCGACGAAGACCTTCGCTGGCGGAATCTTGCCCGCGGCGGTGACCTGGCCGTTGAAGAAGCGGCCGAAGGCGTTGGCGGCCTCGATCACGGCCCGGTAGCCGCTGATGCTGGCCATGGACGTCAGTGCGTCCATCTTCTGGGCGCGGGACAGCTGGCGCGGCAGGGAGTCGATCGCGAGCACGGTCAGCTTGCGCGCGGCCAGCGCCTGCATGAGCTCGGGGTTCTGCGCCGGCCAGATGAAGCCGACGAGCGTGCTGCCCGGCTTCATCAGCGCGATCTCTCGGGCGTCGGGCACGCACCTTGAAGATCATGTCGGACCCGGCGTAGAGCTCCGCGGCGCCGCCCGCGACGCGGCGCCGCGGCCTCGTAGGAGGCGTCGTCGAAATTGGCGGCCGCCCCGGCACCGGTCTCGACGTGGACGCCGAAGCCGAGCTTGACCAGCTTCTCGACCACGTCTGGCACGGTGGCGACGCGCTTCTCCCCGCGAAGGTCTCGCGGGGCACTCCGATGTTAGCGACATCTCGACAAACCTCGCGGTTCCTCTCCTACCGTATTATCCCAGCCTCATCTCAGTATGACCCTGCCAAGCGCCCACCTCCTCCCCATCTTCTTCGCGTCGCCGAACAGCATCCGGTTGTTCTCCTTGTAGAACAGCGGATTGTCGACGCCGGCGTAGCCCGAGGCCATCGAGCGCTTCATCACGATCGAGGTCTTCGCCTTCCAGACCTGCAGCACCGGCATGCCGGCGATCGGGCTCGTCGGGTCGTCCTCGGCCGCCGGGTTCACGATGTCGTTGGCGCCGATCACCATCGAGACGTCGGTGTCCGGGAAGTCGTCGTTGAGCTCGTCCATCTCGAACACGATGTCGTAGGGCACCTTGGCCTCGGCGAGCAGCACGTTCATGTGTCCCGGCATGCGGCCGGCGACCGGGTGGATGCCGAAGCGCACGTTGACGCCCTTCTCGCGCAGCCACTTGGTGATCTCGAACACGGTGTGCTGCGCCTGGGCGACCGCCATGCCGTAGCCCGGCACGATGACGACGTTCTTCGCGTCGCGCAGCAGCTCGGCGGTCTCGACGGCGCTGATCGCGGTCACTTCGCCCGCCGGCTGCGCGCCCGCCGCGGCCGGCGTCGCGCCGCCGCCGGTGCCAAAGCCGCCGGCGATCACGCTGATGAAGTTGCGGTTCATCGCGCGGCACATGATGTAGGACAGGATCGCGCCCGAGGAGCCGACCAGCGCGCCGGTGACGATCAGCAGGTCGTTCGACAGCATGAAGCCGGTGGCCGCCGCAGCCCAACCCGAGTAGCTATTGAGCATCGACACCACGACCGGCATGTCGGCGCCGCCGATCGCCATCACCATGTGCACGCCGAACAGCAGCGCGATCACCGTCATCAGCAGCAGCGGCAGCATGCCCGCGGAGACGTCGTGCGCCTGCACGAACTGCACGCCGAACCAGATCACCGCGAGCAGGCCGGCGAGGTTGAGCCAGTGCCGCCCGGGCAGCAGCATCGGCTTGCCGCCGATCTTGCCGGACAGCTTGCCGAACGCGATCACCGAGCCCGAGAACGTGACGGCGCCGATCAGGATGCCGAGGAAGATCTCGACTTCGTGGATGGTCTTCTCGGCGCCGGTGAACACGATCGACGTGTCGATGTAGCTCGCGAAGCCGACCAGGCACGCTGCGAGGCCGACCAGGCTGTGCATCGCCGCGACCAGCTCCGGCATCTGCGTCATCTGCACCTTGCGGGCGGCGTAGAGGCCGACGCTGCCGCCGACCACCAGTGCGCCGATGATCCACGGAATGCCGGCGGCCGTGACGCGGGGACCGAACACGGTGGCGAGCACGGCGAGCGTCATGCCGACGATGCCGTAGAAGTTGCCGCGCCGCGAAGTCTCGGGGTTCGACAGGCCGCCCAGGCTCAGGATGAACAGGATGGTGGCGGCGATGTAGGCCACGGTCGCAAGGTTTGACGACATTTCAGCGGCTCCCCTTACTTCCGGAACATCGCCAGCATGCGACGCGTGACGGCGAAGCCGCCGAACATGTTGACCGCGGTCAGCGTCAACGCGAGCACCGCGAGGCCGAGGATCAGCCCACCGGGCCGCCCTTCCGTCCCAGCGCCGAGCGGCGGCGCGATCTGGATCAGCGCGCCGACCGCGATGATGCTGGAGATCGCGTTCGTGACGCTCATCAGCGGCGTGTGCAGCGCCGGCGTGACGTTCCACACCACCATGTAGCCCACGAAGCAGGCCAGCACGAACACCGTGAAGTGCGACAGGAACGAGGCGGGTGCGAACGCGCCGACCAGCCAGAACATCAGCGCACCCACGCCGAAGATGATCGCGAGGCTCCTGGCGGAGGCGGGCTCGCCGGCGCCGTGGCCGTGACCGGACTTCTTCGCAGGCACGGCTGCGCCAGCGACTGGCTTGGCCTGCGGCGGCGCGGCCGGAAGCTTGGGAGGCGGTGGCGGCCAGGTGATCTCGCCGTCCTTGACGACCGTCAGGCCGCGGATCGCGTCGTCGTCCATGTTGACGTTGATGACGCCGTCCTTGGTCTTGCAGAGTTCCTCGGTGACGCGCAGCAGGTTGGTCGAGTACAGCGTCGACGACTGCTTGGCCAGCCGGCTGACGAGATCCGTGTAGCCGATGATGGTGACGCCGTGCCGGACCACGGCCTCGCCCGCCACGGTGAGCTCGCAGTTGCCGCCCTGCTCACCCGCCATGTCGACGATGACGCTGCCCGGCTTCATGCTCTTCACCATCTCGGCGGTGATGAGCTTCGGCGCGGGCTTGCCCGGAATCAGCGCGGTGGTGATGATGATGTCCGCGTCCTTGGCCTGCTGCGCGTACATCTCGCGCTGGGCTTTCTGGAAGCCCTCGCTCATCACCTTGGCGTAGCCGCCGCCACCGGAGCCTTCCTCCTCGTAGTCGACCTTGACGAACTCGCCACCGAGCGACACGACCTGGTCGGCCACCTCGGCGCGCGTGTCGTTGGCGCGCACGATCGCGCCGAGGTTGGCGGCCGTGCCCACGGCGGCGAGTCCCGCGACACCGGCGCCGGCGACGAAGACCTTCGCTGGCGGAATCTTGCCCGCGGCGGTGACCTGGCCGTTGAAGAAGCGGCCGAAGGCGTTGGCGGCCTCGATCACGGCCCGGTAGCCGCTGATGCTGGCCATGGACGTCAGTGCGTCCATCTTCTGGGCGCGGGACAGCTGGCGCGGCAGGGAGTCGATCGCGAGCACGGTCAGCTTGCGCTCGGCCAGCGCCTGCATGAGCTCGGGGTTCTGTGCCGGCCAGATGAAGCCGACGAGCGTGCTGCCCGGCTTCATCAGCGCGATCTCCTCGGGCGTCGGGGCACGCACCTTGAAGATCATGTCGGACCCGGCGTAGAGCTCCGCGGCGCCGCCCGCGATGCGGGCGCCCGCGGCCTCGTAGGAGGCGTCGTCGAAATTGGCGGCCGCCCCGGCACCGGTCTCGACGTGGACGCCGAAGCCGAGCTTGACCAGCTTCTCGACCACGTCGGGCACGGTGGCGACGCGCTTCTCGCCCGCGAAGGTCTCGCGGGGCACTCCGATGGTTAGCGACATCTCGACGAAACCTCGCGGTTTTCTTGCGTTTTGGCTGGCCTGGAACCGTTGAATTATCGCACAGCACTAACGTATCTTTCAGGGTATGTACGCCCTGTCTCAGGAGGTCCTGCGCACGGACGTCTCGGGGATGCCACTGGAGTGGATCGACTACCGGGACGCGGTCCGCCTGCACTTCATGGGCCAGGTCGCGTACTCGTTCGGGCAGCCCCTGTTCCAGCTGCGCGGCGGAACCAATGCGCGCACCGGCGAGCGGACCGTCGTCGAGATCAGCTCGATCGTCGCGACGGTGGGACAGAGCAACAATCCCGGCCACCTGCACCGCGGCTACGTGCCGCCGCTCAACAACGAAACACTGTTCCGGCGCGACGGCCACCTCTGCATGTATTGCGGCCAGCGCTTCGGGTCCGGGCAGCTGTCGCGCGATCACGTGACGCCGCTGTCGCGTGGCGGCCGGGACGCGTGGAACAACGTCGTGACGGCCTGCCGCCGCTGCAACAACCTCAAGGCCTGGCGCACGCCGGAGCAGGCGAAGCTGCAGCTGATCGCGATTCCGTTCACGCCGAGCTATGCCGAGTACATCTACCTGAAGGGTCGCCGTGTACTCGCCGACCAGATGGAATACCTGCTCGCGCACTTTCCACGCTCGAGCCCGCTGCACAAGCGATTGAGCGCGGCCGACCGCGGCGGCGCCTGACGCGTCGCAGCCGGCTCAGGCGGCGGTCCGATCACGGGTGGCCGTCCGCGCGACGAACGCCGCGAGATCCGCGGCGCCGGCCGCAGGCCGACCGACCAGGGGGTGGCGTGTCGTCATTCAGGATTCAATTGCTCGGCGCGCTGCGGGTGCGCAGCACTGCCGGGCGAGACATCCACCTGCCGTCGCGCAAGGCGTCGGCGCTGCTCGCGTGCCTCGCACTGCAACCGGGCGTGGCGTTGCGCCGTGATTTCCTCGCGGGCCTGCTGTGGGACGACTCCGACCCCGAGCTGGCGCGCGCGAGCCTGCGCCAGGCGATCGCAGCGCTGCGCCGCGCGCTGTCCGGCGCCGGAGCCATCGCGCTGCGCAGCGACGCGACGACGCTTGCGCTCGACGACTCGGCAATCACGACGGATGTCGAGGAGTGCCGGGCGCTGCTGCGCGAGGGCTCGCCCGAATCCCTCGCCGCGGCCGTCGAGCGGCATGGGGGCGTGCTGCTCGACGGATTCGATGCGAAGTCACCGAGCTTCGAGCAGTGGATCGAGGAGCGACGCCGCGAGTTGCGCCGCGAGTTGCTGCAGGCCATGGAGCGTGCTGCAGCTCAATGCACTGCTTCGGGCGACCTGTCTGGCGCGACCATGGTTCTCGAGCGACTCGTGTTGCTCGAGCCGACCGACGAGCGAGCGCAGCGCGACCTGATGGAAGGACTCGCGCGCCTCGGGCGCCACACCGACGCGCTGCGCCAGTACCGGGAATGCCGGGATGCGCTGCGGCGCGATCTCGATGTTGCGCCGGAGCCGGCGACCGAAGCCTTGTACCGCGACATCCTCAGGCGCCGTCGTGCGAGCGGCAACGTCGATCCAGCCGCCGCCGAGATCGACGATGATCCGCATCGGCCGCAGCCAGCGCAGGCCGAGGCCACGACTTTGAGGGAGGCCGTGGTGCTCGTGGCGCGCATCGACTGGACGGTCGACCGGGACCAGCAGGATCCGGAAACAGTGCGCAGCGCGCGGGCCGCCGCCGAACGCTGCGTGGGCGACGCGGTGGCGCGTTTCGGCGGCCTTGCGGACCACGCCGGTTCGGACGAGATCGTCGCCGTGTTCGGGCTGCCGGTCCTGAGCGGCAACGAAGCGGAACACGCGGTACGCGCCGCACTGGAGATCGTCGCGCCGTGTTCCGCGGCAAGCGGAAAACTGCGACTGGCGCTGGCGATTGCGCGCGGACTGGTGCTGCCGGCGGGTTCCGAACGACCGTTCCCGCTGGCCGGCAGTCCGCTGCCGCAGGCGCAGGCACTCGCGCGTTCGATTCCGGCCGGAACCGTCGTCGTATCGGCCGAGGTCGCGCTGCAGGTCAGCGATCGGTTCGAGCTCGAATCGGGCGGTGGTACCGGCAGTTCGGACGCACGAAGGATCTGCGGCGTCCGCGCAGCGCACGATTGGCCAACCGCCGCACCTCTCGTCGGTCGTCGCCCGGAGCTCGCAATGCTGGCGACGTTCCTTGACCGGGTCGTGACCGCACGTCGCGGCCGCGCGGTCGTCGTACGGGGCGAACCCGGGATCGGCAAGTCGTTCCTGCTTGCGGCACTTGCGGCACACGCGCGAGCCTCGGGCATCGCAGTGCACGTGATCAACGTACTCGATTTTGGCCAGGACCCCCGCGAACGGCCGACGCCCGCATTGGCCGCGCGGTTCCTCGGGCTGCCTGTCGACGCTGCCGCGGACGAACGAGCGTCCGCGATCGCGCGTGCCGTGTCGGCGGGCTGGTTGTCGCAGCGCGACGCAGTTGCGGCAGCCGACCTGCTCGGCCTTCCGCCATCGCCCGAAGCAGTCTCGGTGCTGTCGGCGATGGATGAGGCGGTCCGCGACCGTGGGCGGGCGCGATTGCTCCACTCGCTGCTCGAGCGGGTCGCCACTGAGCGGCCGCAGTTGATCGTGGTCGAGGATGCGCATTGGGCCGATGCGGTCGAGGTCGGCTTCCTGGGCGATCTCGCGGCCGCGGCCTCATCGCTGCCGGTCCTGCTCGCGATCTCGACGCGTGCGGAAGGCGATCCGATCGGCGCAGCCTGGCGGGCGCGGGCGCGGGGCTGTCCCGTCACGGCATTGGACCTTGCACCGCTCGCCGACGACGAGGCGCGCGATCTCGCGGCACATCATGGCAACGTGCCCGCCGAGCTCGTCGAGCAGTGCCTCGCGACCGCCTCGGGACACCCGTTCTTCCTGGAGCAGTTGCTGCGCGCCGCGGGATCCGGCCAGTCGGCGCTGCCGGGCTCCGTGCGCGCGTTGCTGCTGGCGCGGGTCGAGCGGCTGCCGGCGGCGGCGCGCCGCATCCTGCAGGCCGCCGCAGTGCTCGGCCTGCGCTTCGAACTCGACGCGCTGCGCCACGTGCTCGCCGACCCCACCTGCAGCGTGCTGAGTCATCGAAGTGGACGGGTTGCTGGCCAGCGACGGCAGCGAATGCGCATTCTCCCATGCGCTGATTCGCACGGCGGTGCTCGAATCACTGCTGCGGTCCACGCGCCGTGACCTGCACCGCCGGGCCAGCCTGTGGTTCGAGGGACGTGATCCGGCGCTGCATGCAGATCACCTTGCGGGTGCCGAGGATCCGCGTGCGGCGGCAGCCTACCTCGAGGCGGCTGCACGGGAGCAGGCGGCCTGCCGCTTCGACCGGGCCGAGCAGCTCGTCGCGCGGCTCGAGTGAAATCGCGACCGAAGGACGCGACCACTGTGCCGCCAGTGCCTTGCTCGGCGAGATCAAGCTCGGCAAGGGACGAACCGAGGATGCGGTGGCGGCGTTCCGGGTCGCGATCGACCTTGCGGCGACCAATGCGGAGCGTGCGCGAGCCTGGCTCGGACTCGCCACCAGCTTCCGAGTGATGGATCGCTACGAAGAAGCGCTCGACGCGCTGCGTCACGCGGAGCAGGCCGCGCTGGCCGAAGCCGATCCGCGCCAGCTCGCGCACCTGTGGACGCTGCGCGGCAACCTGCACTTCCCGCGCGGTGAACTCGACGAGTGCCTCGCCGCCCACGAGCGAGCGCTGGAGTTCGCCAAACAGGCCGGCTCGCCCGAGGACATTGCGCGCGCGCTCGGTGGGCTCGGCGACGCGCAGTACCAGCGTGGTCGGATGCGCACCGCACACGCCCACTTCCGCAGCTGCGTCGACCTTTGCGTGCAGCACGGCTTGACGAGCCTGCGGATGTCCTACCTGCCGATGCTTGCGGTCACGCAGGCGTACGCTGGGGATTTCGCCGGCGCGATCGAGATTGCCACCGAAGCGGCCGGAACGGCGCGCCGCCTCGGTGACCTGCGGGCCGAGCTGCTGGCGAGCAGCATCCGCGGTTCGCTCGAGGTCTACCGCGCGCGCTACGCGGTCGCGCTCGAGTGCAGCACGCGCAGCGTGGAACTCGCCAGGGAACTCGGCGCGCGTCGTTTCGAGGCCGAGGCGCTGGCGTTGTGCGGCCTGGCGCTCAACGGCCTGCAGCGACACGAGGATGCGCGGGCCGTGCTGCAGGACGCGGTCGAGCTCGCTCGGACCGCGGCCCCGACCTACTGCGGGCCGTGGGCACTCGGCAGCATGGCCATGGCCGTCGATGAGCCGCTCGCGCGCCGGCGCCTGCTCGACGAAGGCGAGGCGCTGCTGGCGCGCGGCTGCGTGAGCCACAATCACCTCGAGTTCCGCCTGCTCGCAACCGAGGTGAATCTTCGCGCTGGGGACCTTGACGGAGCATTGCACCATGCGCAGGCCCTCGAGGCCTACACGCGCCAGGAGCCGCTGCCCTGGGCCGATCTCGTGATCGCCCGCGCGAGGGCGCGCACCGCCGGCGACCGCGCCGCGGTGCTCGAGACCGCGCGACGCATGCAGTTCGAGATGCTGGTGCCGGCGCTGCTTCAGCCCGCCGCGTCGTAGGCCTGGCGGATCCAGCCGATCAATTCGGCGTCCACCTCGGACGGGCTGGTCAGTTTCACCTTGTACTGGCACATGCCGCCCGGCTTCTCGGCGAGCAGGCGATCCGTGGCCGCGACACCCTTCATGTTGAGGCCGACATCGACCCGGGTCGCGCTGCCCGGGCCGATCATCGCGAACTGCTTCTTGCGCCGCAGGCTGACGTAGCCCTTCTTCGGCGCGACCTCGCATTCACCGAACTTCGATCGATAGCCGCCATCAACGCGTCGTGGATCGGTCGCAGCGGCGCCTTCTTGTCCGCATAGATTTCCGCGAGCACGTCGGCGTCCGACTTGCCGGCCGCCGCGCTCTGGCCGTCCGAAGCCAGCGCCAGGTGCACGAGCGTGTTGGCGTCGCCGTAGCCGAGACCGAGCTTCTCCATCGCGAAGCTGCGCAACTCGCCGTGCTTCGCGAGGCCGCTTCCGGCCAGCAGCGTGCGCAGCTGGGCCAGTGTCTGGCCGGTCTTGGCCTCGATGTTCTTCAGCTGTGTATCACGGGCCTGGTCGAGTGAACTCATGACGGATTCCCCCTGTTTTCCAGTCTCGCCATCGCGAGCACGTCGTGTGCCGCGCCATCCACGATCAGGTACCTCCGCAGCCGGCCCTCGAGCTCGAAGCCGAGGCGCTGGTACAGCGCAATGGCATGCTCGTTGTCGGCCCGGACCAGCAACTCGATCCGGCTGATGCCGCGCGCCGCTGCCGCTTCGATCGTCGCCTGCAGCAGTGCCTTGCCGATGCCCCGCGAGCGATGCGGCGCGGCGATCCCCATGCCGAGCGCGCCGACATGTCGCAGCGTCGCGTGCCGCTTCGGCACGATGTCGCACCAGCCGAGCACGCGGTCGTCCTCGACGGCCACGAACTGCGGGTTGCCATTGCGCAGGTTGTTGAGCACGAAACGACGCATCTGCGCGGCCGACGGTGCCTCGAGGAAGGCAAGGTAGCGCCGCTCGCGTGCGACGGAATCGAGCACGTCGCGGAATCCCGCGATGTGGCGTCGCTCGGTCGGGACGACCTGCCAGTTCATTGCGCGCCTCGTGCCTGCTGCGGGGCCGATTCTGCGCCGGGTCCGTGGCTGGCGGCAAAGTGGCGACGCCGGGCGGCGTGCTGCAGAATCGCCCGGTGCTGTACCTCGTCGACGCCAGCGTCTTCATCTTTCGCGCCTACTACTCGGTGCCGCTCGAGTTCACCGACCGGGACGGCAACCCGGTCAATGCGGTGCACGGTTTCGCGCGCTTCCTCGGCGACCTGATCGAGCGCGTCTCGCCGGAGCGGATCGCCGTGGCCTTCGACGAGAGCCTCGAAGTCTCGTTCCGCAACGAGATCTATCCTGCCTACAAGGCGAATCGCGAGCCGGCCCCAGCGGAGCTGAAGCGCCAGTTCGCGCTGTGCCGCGAGATCTGCGCCGCCCTCGGGCTGCGACAGTTCGGCAGCTCGCGTTACGAGGCCGACGACATCATCGGCACGCTGACCGTGCTCGCGCAGCAGTCGGGACGGCCGGTGACCATCGTCAGCCGCGACAAGGACCTGACTCAGCTCGTCTCGGCGAACGACACCTACTGGGACGCCGTCGCGGACGTGCGTTACGGCTATCACGACATCGAGGAGCGCTTCGGCGTGATTCCCGAGCGGATGGCCGACTTTCTCGCGCTGATGGGCGACGCCGTGGATAACGTTCCCGGCGTGCCCGGCGTGGGTCGCAAGACGGCGGCGACGCTGCTCAAGCACTTCGACACGTTGCCCGGCGTGTTCGACAATCTCGATGCGGTGCCCAAGCTCAAGTTTCGCGGGGCTGCGTTCGTCGCCCAGAGCCTGCGCGAGCATCGCGAGTCGGCGTTCCTGTCGCGGCAACTGACCGGGATCGCCTGCGACATGCCGCTCGGCGTCGGTCTCGGCGACCTCGCCCGCAGCGCGCCCGACCTCGCGGCGATCGATCACTTCTACGAGACGCTCGGGTTCGGCCGCCTGCTGCGCGAGCAGGCGCGGCGGATTGCCGTGCGGTGAAGGCGGAGCTCGAGGCCGCGACGGGCCTCCGGTTCCGCGGGGCGCCACAGCGGCTCGCCGTGGGTGGCGGGTTCGCGACCGGCGAGCGCTGGGAATCCGACTCAGGCCCGGTGTTCGTCAAGGTTGCCGATCGGCAGCGCCTGCCGCTGCTCGAAGCGGAGGCCGCAGGGCTGCGTGAACTGGCGAGTGCCGCCGCGTTGCGGGTTCCGGGCGTGCTGGCGGCCGGAGTCGCGGGCTCGCAGGCGTTCCTCGCGCTCGAGTGGATCGAGTTCCGGGCGGCGACGTCGCGCACCGAGGCGCGACTCGGCGAGCTGCTGGCCGCGCAACATTCCGTGACCGCGCCCAGGTTCGGCTGGCATCGCGACAACACGATTGGCGCAACGCCGCAGTCGAATGCGTGGACCGACGACTGGACACGCTTCTTCGCCGAGCGGCGACTCGGTTTCCAGCTGGACCTCGCGGTCGAGCAGGGTCATTCGGGTCGGTTGATCGAGCGCGGTCGCAGGCTCTGCGAGCAGCTCGATGTGCTGTTGCGCGGCCATCGCCCGTTGCCGTCGCTGCTGCACGGCGACCTCTGGGGCGGCAACTGGGCGGCGGACGAGTCCGGGCAACCGGTCGTCTTCGATCCCGCCGTCTATTTCGGCGACCGCGAGGCCGACCTCGCGATGACGCGGCTGTTCGGTGGCTTCGGTCGCGCGTTCTACGACGCTTACGAGTCCGCGTGGCCGCTCGAGGCGGGTGCTGACGTGCGCTTCGACCTCTACAACCTCTACCACGTGCTGAACCACCTGAACCTGTTCGGCGGGGGTTACCGGGCGCAAGCCGAGGCGCTGATCGATCGGCTGCTGGCCAGAGGTCTAGAACGCCGCGTCAGGGTATTTTCACGGTGCCCTGGACACTCGAGACGCGGACCTGGCCGCTCGAGTCCTGCTCGATCCGCACGCTGCCCGAGATCTGTTCGATGCGGATATCGCCCGAGCTGTCGCGCGGGATCAGCACTTCGCGGGCGCCCCGCACCACGATGTCCCCGGAACTGTCGGAAATGCGCAGGGCCCCGGCCTGGTCCAGCACGCTGATGTCGCCCGAGCTGTCCTCGATCTCTACGTCGCCGGGCAAGCCCCTGGCAAGGATGTCCCCTGAACTGTCGAGCACACGCGTCACGCGCACGCCTTCGAGCGTCATGTCGCCACTCGAATCCGTGATCTCGACCGGCAGCGTCGCGGGCAGTGCAACGTCCAGGTCGAGCGAGGCGTAGAAGATGCCGATGCCTTGCATGTCCTCGGGAACCTGGACCTGGACCTGGAGCACGTTGCCTTCCCGCCGCAGCTTGACCTGTGTCTGCTCGAGGTACTTCTCGTTCGACGCGCAGGCGCGGCCCGAGGCGGACAGCATCGTACCCGTCGCCGGCTTGACGGTCAGTTCACCGGCACGCGCGAAGATCTCGACACGCTCGACGCCGCGTGTGTCGAGGCTTGCGGTGCGGTCGGCAGTGAACTTGCAGTCCGAGCCCAAGGCAGCTGCCGTTCCCGGCGATGCGAGCAGGAACGCGATGACGAGCATGGATCCGCGACGGATGGTCATGGGCGGTGATCCCCCGAACGATTGAGGTTGTGAGCATTGGATGCGGCAACCGGGCGAATGGTTGCAAAAGAGCGGCCGGGGCAGGGCGGGGGTGACCCTGCCCCGGCGTGACCGGACCGGCATTGAGGGCTTAACGCATCCGTCCCTGCTGCCGTCTGTCGGCTGATGCTGCCTCGCCGCGGTCCGTACATTGCCGAGACTGCCTGCCGCCAACATCAATTTCGATTACGGTTCTGTGAATTTCCCTTTGCATCTCGTCAGGTCTCCGCGAGATGCTGCGCACATGTCATTGAACAACCTGCCGGTCGTCATCGCGACGATCGTCGTCTACATGGGCATCTGCCTCGTGCTGGGCTTCGTCGCGTACCGCCGCACGACGAACCTCGCCGACTTCATCCTCGGCGGCCGCTCGCTCGGCAGCTGGGTGACGGCCTTCAGCGCGCAGGCCTCGGACATGAGCGGCTGGCTGCTGATGGGACTGCCGGGCCTCGCGTACCTCGCCGGGTTCGACGCAGTCGTGGCTCGCGCTCGGCCTGATCGTCGGCACCTACCTGAACTGGAAGTTCGTCGCCGCGCGGCTGCGGGTGCGCACCGAGCAACTCGGCAACTCGCTGACGCTGCCGGATTACTTCGAGCGCCGCTTCGCCGATCGCTCGCGCATGCTGCGCACGATCACCGCGGCCTTGATCCTCGTGTTCTTCACGTTCTATGCGAGCTCCGGCTTCGTCGCGAGCGGCCGGCTGTTCGAGTCGCTGTTCGGCATGCATTACCACGACGCGATGTTCTGGGGCAGCATCGTGATGCTCGCGTACACGTTCTTCGGCGGCTTCCTGGCCGTCAGCTGGTCGGACGTACTGCAGGGCACGCTGATGTTCGTCGCGCTGATCCTCGTGGCCGCGATGGGCGTCGGGCTCGCGGGTGGTTTCGGCGAGATGCTCGCGACGCTCGAGGCCCGCGATCCGGCCCTGCTCGATCCGTTCACCGCGACCGGCGGCCAGGCGCTCGGCGCGATCGGCATCCTGTCGCTGCTGGCCTGGGGGCTCGGCTATCCGGGGCAGCCGCACATCCTGGCGCGCTTCATGGCGATCCGCTCGGCCGACGAGATGCCCACCGCGCGACGGGTCGCGATGGGCTGGGTGATCATCGTGCTGCTGGCCGCCGTCGTCGTGGGCCTGGCCGGCGCGGCGATCATCGCGCCGCCGCTCGCGGGTGCCGACAGCGAGAAAGTCTTCATTCAGCTGGCGACGGCGCACCTGCATCCGGTGCTGGCGGGCCTGTGCCTCTCCGGTATCCTCGCGGCGATCATGAGCACGGCGTCGGCGCAGCTGCTGGTGGCTTCCTCGGCATTTGCGGAGGATTTCTACAAGGGCCTGTTCCGGCGCGAGCCGGGCCGCGCCGAGCTGCTGTGGGTCGGGCGCGGCGCGGTGCTCGGCATCGCGTTGCTGGCGTACCTGCTCGCGCTCAACCCGGAAAGCAAGGTGCTCGACCTCGTCGCGTGGGCCTGGGCGGGCTTCGGCGCGGCGTTCGGGCCGGCGATCGTGCTGTCGCTGTACTGGGACCGCATGACGCGCAACGGCGCGCTGGCCGGCATGCTGGTCGGCGGGCTGACCGTGATCCTCTGGAAGCAGGGCCACGGCGGGATCTTCGAACTGTACGAAATGGTGCCGGGCGTCGTGCTGAGCACGCTCGCGATCTGGATCGTCAGCCGACTCGGGCGGAGTGAGTAATGCAGGCAGACACGGATCCGATCGTGCGGCTCAATCCCGGCCTCGATCCACGGGCGATCGCCGCGGTCTTCGCGCGCCACGGCCGCGCGCACATTCCCGGCATCTTCCCGACCGACGTCGCGGAGCGGATCCACCGCGCGCTGGTCGCGGAAACACCGTGGAGCCGGGTCGTCAGCGGCACGAGCCGTCACTACGACTTCGGCCCGGGTGGCTGGGAGGCGATCCCGGCCGACAAGCGGCGCGAGATCGAGCAGGCCGTGCTCGCGATGGGGCGCACGGGCTTCGCGTACTTCTACGAGAACTTCCCGGTCGCCGACCTGCACGCGGCGGGGCGGAACCTCGACTCGTACCTGATGCGCGTCTTCGAGTTCCTGAATTCGGCCGAGTTCCTCGCGTTCGCGCGCATCGTCGTCGGTGCGCCGCAGATTGCGCTCGCGGACTCGCAGGCCACCTGCTACCGGCCCGGCGACTTCCTGACCCAGCACGACGACCTGGTCGTCGAGAAGAAGCGCCGCGCGGCCTACGTGTTCAATTTCACGCGGCCGTGGCACGCGGACTGGGGCGGCCAGTTGCAGTTCCTCGACGCGGACGGCCACCTGGCCGAGGGCTACACGCCGGCCTTCAACGCGCTGAACCTGCTCAGGGTGCCGCAGCCGCACTCGGTCAGTTACGTGACGCCGCTGGCCTCCGGGGCCCGCTACTCGATCACCGGCTGGCTGCGCGAACGCTGACTACAGTTTCGCCATCACGTGGCGCACCACCGTGTAGTCCTCGAGCGCGTAGACCGAGAGATCCTTGCCGTAGCCCGAGCGCTTCAGGCCGCCGTGCGGCATCTCGCTCACCAGCATGAAGTGGGTGTTGATCCACGTGCAGCCGTACTGCAGCCGTGACGCGACCTGCAGGGCCTTGCCGACGTCCTGCGTCCAGACGGACGACGCGAGCCCGTAGTCGGAGTCGTTGGCCCAGGCGATGGCCTGGTCCGTGTCCTTGAATCGCGTCACCGAGACGACCGGGCCGAACACCTCGCGCCGCACGATCTCGTCGGACTGTCGCGCGCCGGCCACGACCGTCGGTTCGTAGAAGAAGCCGCCGCCCGAGCCCGCGCGGCCGCCTGTCGTGATCTCGATGTGCTTCTGCTTCTTCGCGCGCGCGACGAAACCCGCGACGCGATCGCGCTGCCCGGCGCTGATCAGCGGCCCCATCTCGACGCCGTTCGCCGTCTGCAGGCCGGTCTTGATCGTGCTGACCGCCGACGACAGGTCGGCGACCAGCCGGTCATAGACCTTGGCGCCCGCATAGAGGCGGCAGGCGGCCGTGCAGTCCTGCCCGGCGTTGTAGTAGCCGAACGTGCGCACGCCCGAGACGACCGATTCGATGTCCGCGTCGTCGAACACGATCACCGGCGCCTTGCCGCCGAGTTCGAGGTGCGTGCGCTTGATGCCGTCCGCCGACTGGCCGAGGATCTTGCCGCCCGTCGCGACGTCGCCGGTCAGCGAGATCATCCGCACCTTCGGGTGCTTCGTCAGCGGCGCGCCGACCGAGGCGCCACGACCGCAGACGACGTTGACGACGCCCGGCGGGAAGATCTCCGCCAGCAGCTCGGCCAGCTTGAGCGCGGTCAGCGGCGTCTGCTCCGACGGCTTCAACACGCAGCAGTTGCCCGCCGCGAGCGCGGGACCGAGCTTCCAGGCCGCCATCATCAGCGGGTAGTTCCACGGTGCGATCGAGGCGACGACGCCGATCGGATCGCGGCGGATCATGCTGGTGAAGCCGGCGAGGTATTCGCCCGCCACGACCCCGGGCATCGAGCGGCAGGCGCCGGCGAAGAACCGGAACACGTCGGCGATGGCGGGAATCTCGTCGTTCAGCGCCGCCGGGTACGGCTTGCCGCAGTTCTGCGATTCGATCTTCGCGAACGCCGCGCCGTCCGACTCGATGCGATCGGCGAGCTTCAGCAGCAACGTGGCCCGGTCCTTCGGTGGCGTGCGCGACCAGCCGTCGAAGGCTGCGTCGGCTGCCTCGACGGCCGCGTTGATCTGCGCGCGCGACGCCTCGGGGACCTTGGCGAGCACCTTGCCCGTCGCTGGATTCAGCACTTCCTCGACCCGGCCCTCGCCCGCGACGAGCTTGCCGTTGATCAGCAGTTTGGTTTGCATGTCAGCCTCGATCGTCCGGTTTGGTCAGATAGTACGCCAGCAGGATCGGCACCAGCGTCACCAGGATCACGACGACGGCGACGACGTTGGTGATCGGCCGCTCGCGCGGCCGGAACAGTTCGCTGTAGAACCAGATCGGCAGCGTCTGCTGGTGCCCGGCCGTGAACAGCGTGACGATGATCTCGTCGAACGACAGCGCGAACGCCAGCATGCCGCCCGCGAGCAGCGCCGTGGCGATCTGCGGCAGCAGCACGTAACGGAACGTCTGCAGGCCGTCGGCGCCGAGGTCCATCGACGCCTCGACCCAGCTGGGTGGAATTCGCCGCAGCCGGGCCACGACGTTGTTGTAGACGATCACGAGGCAGAACGTCGCGTGGCCCGCGACGATGGTCCAGAAGCCGGGATCCAGCCGCAGCGTGCGCATGCCCGAGAGCAGCGCGAGTCCGGTGATGATGCCGGGCAGCGCGATCGGCAGCACGAACAGCAGCGTGATCGACTCCTTGCCGGCGAACTGGCGCCGCGCCATCGCGAACGCCGCCAGCGTGCCGAGCAGGATCGCCAGCGCCGTCGCGACCGCGGCCACCATCAGCGAGAGGCGCATCGCCGCCCAGATGTCCTCGCGGGCGAACGCGACTTCGAACCAGTGCAGCGTGAGACCCGGCGGCGGGAACTGGTAGGTGCGATCCTCGGTCGTGAACGCGTAGAGCACGATCACCCAGACCGGCGCGTGCAGGAACAACAGGCCGGCGGCGGCGGCCAGCTTCTGTCCGAGCGAGGCGCCGTTCCAGTCCTTCCTAGAGCGCATCGAACGCTCCCAGTCGCTTCGCGAGCGTGAGGTACAGCGAGATCAGCACGATCGGCACGACGGAAAAGGCCGCCGCCAGCGGCAGGTTCCCGGCCGTGCCCTGCTGCTGGTAGACCATCATGCCGATGAAATAGCCGGGCGCGCCGACGACGCTCGGGATGATGTAGTCGCCGAGCGTCAGCGAGAACGTGAACACGGAACCGGCGGCGAGGCCGGGCAACGCGAGCGGCAGCACGACGTTGCGGAAGGTCTGGCCGGGGCGCGCGCCGAGGTCCGCCGAGGCCTGCAGCAGCGAGGCCGGCACCCGCTCGAGCGCGGCGGCGAGCGGCAGGATCATGAACGGCAGCCACATGTAGACGAACACGATGAACATCCCGATGTACGACGACGCGAGCGAGGGCCCGCCGACGACCGGCGTGGCGAGCACGCCGTCGAGCGCGCCCTGGGCGCCGAGGCTCGTGAAGCCCCACGAGACGATGCCCTGCTTGGCGAGGATCAGCCGCCACGCGTAGACCTTGACCAGGTAGCTGGTCCACATCGGCAGCATCACGCCGACGTAGAAGAACGCCTTCATCTTCGGGCCCGCGTAGCGCGCCATGTAGTTCGCGACCGGGAACGCGACGATGCCGCAGGCGATCGTGACCGCGACGGCCATCGCGAGCGTGCGCACGACGATGTCGACGTTGGCCGGGTGCGTGACGAGCTGGCGGTAGGTCGCCAGCGTGAACTCGGGGACGATGCGCGCCGTGAACTCGTCGATCGCGTAGAAGCTCTGCATCAGCAGCGCGAACAGCGAGCCGAGGTACACGGTGCCGAGCCACAGCAGCGGCGGCAGCAGCAGCAGCGCGACGTAGAACGCGTTGCGCCCGTGGAAGAACGTGGCGACGGGGCGCAGCACGGCTCAGTCCGCCTCGAGCGCCACGCTGCTGTCGGGTCGCCAGGCGAGCAGCACGCGCGAGCCTTGCGGCGGCAGCGGGACGAGGGTGGCCGACTCGGCACGCGCCACCGCCAGCACCGTCTGCTCGTCCACGCGCACCTGGCAGCGGCTGCTCGCGCCGTGGTAGAGCACGTCCTCGAGCGTGCCGGCGCAGCTCACCGCTCCGGCCGGCACCGGGCCGTCCGCGGGCAGCACGTCGATCAGCTCCGGCCGGATCGCGAACGGCTCGCGACGCCCCGTGAGCCGTTCGGCGAGCGTGCCGGCGACCACGTTGGCGCTGCCGACGAAGCTCGCGACGAACGCCGTGCGCGGCCGGGTGTAGAGGGCGCGCGGCGTGTCGAGCTGCTCGATGCGGCCCTGGCTGAACACGGCCACCCGGTCCGCCATGCTGAGCGCTTCACCCTGGTCGTGGGTCACGAACACGAACGTGATGCCGAGGCGCTGCTGCAGGCCCTTGAGCTCGGTCTGCATTTCCTCGCGCAGCTTCAGGTCGAGCGCGCCGAGCGGCTCGTCGAGCAGCAGCACCTTGGGCTGGTTGATCAACGCGCGGGCGAGCGCCACCCGCTGCTTCTGGCCGCCCGACAGCTGGTTTGGCCGGCGGTCGCCGAAGTCGCCGAGACGCACCAGGTCGAGCATCTCGACGGCGCGCCTGCGACGCTCGGCCGAGCCGACGCGGCGCACGCGCAGCCCGTACGCGACGTTCTCCGCCACGCTCATGTGCGGGAACAGCGCGTAGTCCTGGAAGACGGTATTGACGTTGCGCTCGAACGGCGGGACGTCGGTCACGTCCTCGCCGTCGAGCAGGATGCGGCCGTGGTCGGGGTGATCGAACCCGGCGATCAGGCGCAGGCAGGTCGTCTTGCCCGAGCCCGAAGGCCCGAGCAAGGCAAAGAACTCGCCCGGCGCGATCGTGAGCGACACGCGGTCGAGCGCCACCACGGCGCCGAACGCGCGGCTCACCTCCCGGAGTTCGATCACCGCCGCGGGCTAGCGGCCGCCCATCACCGCGACGTAATCCGTGGCCCAGCGGCTGTACGGCACGCAGGTTCCCTGCGGGCAGGCCGCCTCCGGGGTGCGCCAGAAGTGGATCTTGTCGAAGTTGTCGAAGCCGTTCGTGGCGCAGCCGGTGTCGCCGAGCAGCGCGTTGCCGGTGCAGGCGGCGGGCACCGCGGGCACCGAGCCGAACCACGCGGCGACGTCGCCCTGGACCTTCGGGCTGAGCGACCACTCCATCCACTTGTAGGCGCAGTTCGGGTGCTTGGCATCCGCGGCCAGCATCGTCGTGTCGGCCCAGCCCGTGGCGCCTTCCGCCGGCACCGTGCTCGCCACCGGCTGCTTGTTGGCGGCCAGCGTGTTCGCCTGGAACGGCCAGGAACCCGACGCGACGATGCCTTCGGTCGTGAAGTCCTGCACCTGCACGTTCGCGTCGTGCCAGTAGCGCTGCACCAGCGGGTGCTGCTTGCGCAGCAGGTCGAGCGCCGCGGCGTACTGTGCTTCGTTCAGCTCGTACGGGTCGGTGATGCCGAGGTCCGGCTGGGTCGCCATCAGGTACAGCGCCGCGTCGGCGATGTAGATCGGGCCGTCGTAGGCCTGGATGCGACCCTTGTTGCTCTTGCCGTCCGGCAGCTTCTGCTCCTCGAACACGACCGACCACGAGGTCGGTGCGGTCGGGAACGTCTGCGTGTTGTACATCAGCACGTTCGGACCCCACTGGTAGGGCGTGCCGTAGTGCTTGCCGTCGACGAAGTGCCACGGCGCCTCGCGCAGCCGCTCGTCGACGCTCGCGTAGCTCGGGATCCGGGAAACGTCGACCGGCTGCACCGTGCCGCCGCGGATCAGCCGCAGCGAAGCATCGCCGGAGGCCGTGACGAGGTCGTAGCCGCCCTGCGTCATCAGTGACACCATCTCGTCGGACGTGCCGGCGGTCTTGATGTTGACCTTGCAACCGGTATCCGTCTCGAAGCCGGTCACCCAGTCGTAGTTCTTGTCGGTCTCGCCGCGCTCGATGTAGCCGGGCCAGGCGACGATGTCGACCTGGCCCTCGAGCGTCGTGTCGGGCGCAGCCGCCGCCGGAGCCGCCGCGGGCGCCTCGGCGACCGGTTCTTCCTTCTTCTTCGCGCAGCCTGCGAGCGCGAGCGCTGCGGAAATCGCGATGATCAGATGCTGGTGGAGAGCCTTCGATGCGAAGGACATGGCGAACCCCCTACGGTGATGTGGTTATCTGACGCTGCAACTGCAGTGTAAATCGGATCCGGACTTCGTCGCCGAGCCATTGCGTATCTTGCCACTCGCCCTGGCCGACCCCGTAGTCGAGCCGACGGATGGTCGTGCCGCCCGCGAGGCCGGCCCGCGTGCCGTCGGCGACGGGTTTGAAGCTGAAGGGTAACCGGACCTCGCGCGAGCGGTCCCGGATCGTCAGCCGGCCCAGCGCCTCGAAGCGCCCGTTGCCGAGTGCCACGAAGCGATCGGCCGAGAAGCGCGCACTCGGCCAGCGTTCGACGGCGAAGAAGTCGGCACCCTTGAGCGCCAGATCCCGGTCCGCGTCGCCGGTGTCCGCCGACGTCGTGTCGATCTCGACGCGAAACCGGCTCCCCTGCAGGTCGGCCGGGTCGAAGTCGATGTCGGCCGCGAAGCGTCGGAACGCGCCGTCGAAATCGCCGCCGGCCAATGTGGCCGTGAACTCGAGCCGGCTCTGCGCCGGGTCGATCGTCCAGGCCGTGGCCGCGTGCGTCGCGGTCGCTGCCAGCAGCAGCGCGGCAAATGCCCCGGCGCGCGACAGCGACCTGCGGCTCACGCGGCGCGACGCCTCCCGAACGGCAGCATCCGGCGCAACGTATCGTCCTTCTGGACGAAGTGGTGATAGAGCGCGGCGAGCACGTGCACGACGGTGACCACCAGCAGTGCCGTGAACAGGAACTCGTGCACTTCCTCGTAGAACTCGTGCATGTCCTTGTTGGCACCGACGAGCGCGGGCAACTCGAACCAGCCGAAGAACGTGACCGGATAGTTCGCTGCCGAGGACATCATCCAGCCGCTGATCGGCTGCGCGAGGATCAGCAGGTACAGCAGGCCGTGGCCGGCCGCCGCGGCGATCCGCTGGGGCCGCGGCATCGGCACGGGCGCGGGCTGCCCCTTGTTGACCAGCTTCCAGCCGATGCGGACCAGCGCGAGCGCGAGCACCAGGATGCCGATGGACTTGTGGCGCGTGATCATCGTCAGCTTCTCGAGGCCGTCCGGCAGTTCCTCGGCCGCCTCGATGATCACGTACTGTGCAATGATCAGGATCACGATGGTCCAGTGCAGGAACTTCGCGAGGGCTCCGTAGGTGTCGGCTGTGTTGCGCAACTGCATGATCGGAATCGTCCTCGTCGTGTCGGCCGGACTCGCTATGGTAACCCAGCGTGCGCTGTTGCTCGTCGCATGCATCTGGACACTGTCCAGTTGTACGCCGCGGCGCGCCGACGTGCCGTCTGCCGCGTTGCCGGAGCGCGCTGCCGAGGCTGAGGTGCCGGCCGGCGCAACGAATCCTCGAGATCGATCCCGATCGCAGCGTGGTGACGATGCTGGTGCGCCGGTACGGTCCGCTGGCCCGTCTCGGTCACAACCACGTGATCACGTCGGCGCAGGAATCGGGCCGTGCCTGGCTCGGGCCCGAACCCCGTGAGTCCGGCTTCGAGATCCGGCTGCCGGTCAGCTGCGTTCGTCGTCGACGATCCGGGCGCGCGCCTCGCGGCGGGCGCGGAGTTCCCGGGCGAACTGCCTGCGGAAGCGCGCGAGGGCACGTATCGCAACATGCTGCGTGCCGAGGTGCTGGACGGCGCAGGCCATCCCGAAGTCGTCGTGCGGGCGGGTCGTGTATCGGGAACGTGGCAGCAGCCGGTGGTCGTCGCGCGGATCACGTTGCGAGGGACGACTCGGGAAATCGAAGTGCCCGTCGAACTGCAACGTGATGCGCAGTCGATGCTCGCCAAGGGTGCGCTGCGGATCCGCCAGTCCGACTTCGGTATCACGCCGTTCAGCGTCGGTGGCGGCGCGATCCAGGTGGCGGACGAGGTGGACGTCCGCTTCGAGATCTACTCCGCGCTGGTCGTCAGCAGCAGCCAGGTGCCCTCGGGCGCCTCGAGCAACGCGTTCTCGCGCGAGTTCATGCCCCGCGGCAGCCGGTCGAGCAGCCGGTAACCCTTGTCGCGCAGATCGGCGATGCGGTCCGGCATCGCCGGGTCGGAAAAGGCGAGCACCGGGGCGCGCAGGTCCACGTCGTAGAGCCCGACGTTCAGGTCGCGACTCGCGGCGACGACCTTGGCGAACGGTGCGCGCACCGGGTCGAAGGCGACGAGGCCGAGCGCGTCCCAGAAGGCCGTGGAGCGCGTGAGATCGGTCGTCGGAATCCCGAACTCCTCGAAATACCCGAGCTGCGACGCGTGCGCCGGCCGCAGTGCCGGCGGCGAGAACGTCCGTGCCTCGACGATCCGGATCACCTGTCCCGCGGGATCGGCGAAGGCGATCTCGTGCAGCGTGTCGTCGCCGAGCCTCGCAACCAGGAGCTCGATGCCGAGCGCCTCCAGTCGCGGCGCATGCGTGGCGAGCTCCGGCTGGACCCAGGTGAGCGCGGGCGCAGCGAACTCGCGGGCGTGCAGGCCGAGGAACAGGCGACCGTCGGTGACCACGGCGTAGGCGTGGCTCCAGGTGTCGCCCACCGTTGCCTGCACGAAACCGAGCGACTCGTAAAACTCGAGCGAGGCCGGGACGTCCGGTGCCTGCAGGCTCACTTCGAGGAACCGGCCGAGCATCGCGGTCTCAGTTCTTCGCGCCCAGTGCGAGCGCTCGCTCGCGTGACTTCGGCAGCAGGGCAGAGTCGTCACGGCCTTCGATCTCGGGCCAGCCGCGCGCGTGTGTCAGCACGATGCGCTCGTACAAGGCGACGTGGGCCGGGCTCGAGTTCAGGCACGGCACGTAATCGAACGCCTCGCCGCCGTGCGACAGGAAGGCCTCGCGGTTCTGCATGTTGATCTCCTCGATCGTCTCGAGGCAGTCGGCGGCGAATCCGGGGCAGACGACGGTGACCTGCTTCGGGCCCGCATGCGCGTAGTCGTGCAGCAGCAGGTCCACGTACGGCCGCAGCCACTCCTCGCGGCCGAAGCGCGACTGGAAGCCGATCGACCACTCGCCCGCGGCGAGGCCGAGCCGCTCGGCGACGGCCCGGGCCGTGCCCTGGCAGAAGCAGTGATAGGGGTCGCCGGCGAGGAAGTAGCGCTTCGGGATCGAATGGAACGAGAACAGCAGGTGCTTGCGCCCCTGCGCCTGCCAGTGCGCCGCGATGCTGTCGGCGATGGCGGCGATGTAGGTCTCGTCTTCCCAGTACTGGTTGACCATCCGCAGCTCGGGGATCCAGCGCCAGCGCGCGAGCTCGGTCGTGACGCGCTCGAAGATCGACGCCGTGGTCGTCGACGAGTACTGCGGGTACATCGGCAGCACCAGCAACCGCTGCACGTTCGCTGCGCGCAGTCGATCGAGCGCGCTCGTGATCGAGGGGTTGCCGTAGCTCATCGCGAGCTCGACGCGGACGCGGTCGCCGAACCGATCGCGCAGCTTCGTGGCGAGTCCGTCCGTGAGCGCGCGCGACTCGACCAGCAGCGGCGAGCCGGCGGGTGTCCAGACCTTCTGGTACGCGTGCGCGCTCTTCGCGGGGCGGGTGCGCAGGATGATGCCGTGCAGGATCAGCCACCACAGCGCTCGCGGCTGCTCGATGACGCGCGGGTCCCAGAGGAATTCGGCCAGGTAACGCCGCACCGCCGACGTGGTGGGCTCGTCGGGCGTGCCGAGGTTCACGAGCAGCACGCCCGTGCGCGCCGGCGTGCCGTGGGCGTAATCAGGAGTGCCGAGGTAGTCCGTCATCGCGTGGCACGATACCGCAACTCACGATTTCCCGCCTCCACGCGCGGGAACACGTACAGCATGCCGAGGCCGAGCAGGCAGGCCACCGCGCAGAACACCAGCATCGGCAGCGCGGTGTCGGTCGGGAAATGCCCCATCCACTGCACCGCGGCCGCACCGAGGAACTGCTGCAGGAAGCCGATCGTGCTCGAGGCGACACCGGCGCTCTCCGGCGCGAGACTCACGGCGGTGGCGGTGACGTTGGGCAGCGCGAGGCCCTGGCCGTACGAGAGCAGGCCGATCGGCACGAAGATCCACAGCGGGTGCGTCAGGCCGAGTGCGACGAACGCCAGTGCCGACAAGGCGCCGATCACCGTGATCAGCACCCCGACGACGACCATCCAGTGCAGGTCGTGATGGGCCATGAACTTGCCGACCGACCAGTTGCCGAAGAAATAGCCCACGGCGATCAGCAGGTAATAGAAGCCGAACTCGGTGGTCGGCCGCCCGAGCGCCGAGACCATCACGTAAGGCGCGAGCGAGATGAAGACCAGGAACGTCGCGTAGACGACGGCGCTCTGCAGCACGCAGCCCATGAACATCGGCATCCGCACCAGCGACAATGCGGTGGCCGCCATCTCGCGGCCGCGCGGCGGCCGGCTCGTCTGCGGCCGGGTCTCCGGCAACCGGCGCCAGACGAAGAATCCGACCACGCCCGCGCCGATCATCAACGCGTAGAAGATCGAGCGCCAGCCGAGCCCCGCGGCGAGAAAGCCGCCCAGCACGGGCGCGAGCGAGTTGCCGAGCACGGCGACCATCGTCAGCTGCGACAACGTGCGCGCCATCCGGTCGGCCGGGTACAGGTCGCTGACGATCGCGCGCGAGACCACGATGCCGGTCGCGGTGCCGAACGCCTGGATGCCGCGGCCGGCGATCAGCCAGCCGAGGCTCGGGGCGAGGATGCTGATCAGCGCGCCGCCCAGCATGATCGAGATGCCGCCGAGCACGGCCGCGCGACGGCCGTAGCGGTCCGCGAAAGGTCCCCAGAACAGGATGCCGAACGCGAACGTGACGATCGAGATCGAGAACGTGGCCTGCACGTCGGCGACGCTCGCGCCGAAGTGCTCGCGAACGGACGGCAGTGCCGGGATGTAGAGATTGGTCGCGACCGGGCCGAGCGCCGTGACCGCTGCCAGCAGGTACAGCAGCGCCCGGTCCGCGATCGCGGGCCTCAAGCCTCGATGCCGCCGATGCAGAAGTACTTGAGCTCGGTGTAGTCGAGGATGCCGTACTTCGAGCCTTCGCGGCCGATGCCCGATTCCTTGACGCCGCCGAACGGGGCCACTTCGGTCGAGATCAGGCCGGTGTTCAGGCCGACGATGCCGTACTCGAGGCCCTCGGCCACGCGCCAGGCGCGCGCGAGGTCGCGGGTGTAGAAGTAGGACGCGAGGCCGAACTCGGTGTCGTTCGCCATCCGGATCGCTTCCTGCTCGTCGCGGAAACTGAAGATCGGGGCGACCGGACCGAACGTCTCCTCGCGCGCGACCATCATGTCGGGCTTGACGTGCGTGACGATCGTCGGCTCGAAGAACGTGCCGCCGAGCGCGTGGCGCTTGCCGCCGAGTGCGATTTTGCCGCCCTTGGCCACCGCATCCGCGATGTGCTCCTCGACCTTCGCCACCGCCTTCGCGTCGATCAGCGGGCCTTGCTCGGTGGCGCCCTTCAAGCCGTCGCCGATGCGCAGCTTGCTCACGGCCTCGACCAGCTTGGCCACGAAGGCGTCGTAGACACCTTCCTGGACCAGCAACCGGTTCGCGCAGACGCAGGTCTGCCCGGTGTTGCGGTACTTGCTCGCGATCGCGCCCTGCACGGCCGCGTCGAGATCGGCGTCGTCGAACACGATGAACGGCGCGTTGCCGCCGAGCTCCAGCGACACTTTCTTCAGCGTGCCGGCGCACTGCTGCATCAGCTTCTTGCCGATCTCGGTCGAGCCGGTGAACGTCAGCTTGCGCACCAGCGGGTTCGAGGTCATCTCGCCGCCCAGCGCCGTCGCGGGCCCGGTCACGACGCTGAACACGCCCTTCGGGACGCCGGCGCGGTGCGCGAGCTCGGCCATGGCGAGCGCCGAGTAGGGCGTCTGCATCGCGGGCTTGCAGACGAACGTGCAGCCTGCCGCGAGCGCTGGCCCCGCCTTGCGAGTGATCATCGCGGCCGGGAAATTCCACGGCGTGATCGCCGCGACGACGCCGATCGGCTGGCGCAGCACGAGGATCCGCTTGTCGGGCTGGTGGCCGGGAATGACGTCGCCGTACACGCGCTTGCCTTCCTCGGCGAACCACTCGAGGAACGCCGCCGCATAGGCGACCTCGCCCTTGGCCTCGGCCAGCGGCTTGCCCTGCTCGGCGGTCATCAGCACCGCGAGATCGTCGACGTTGGCCAGCATCAGGTCGTGCCAGCGGCGCAGGATCGTCGAGCGCTCCTTGGCGGTCTTCGCCGCCCAGGCGGGGAACGCGGCGGCAGCGGCCTCGATGGCGCGTCGTGTCTCGGCGGCGCCGAGGCTCGGCACCGTACCGATCACCTCGCCGGTCGCCGGGTTCGTGACCTCGGTGGTTCCCCGGGCGTCGGCATCGATCCAGGCGCCGTCCACGTAGCACTGCTGGCGGAGGAGCGTCGTGTCCTTGAGCGAGATCGTCATGGCGGTCACCCGATGTGCTTGCGGAGGAATTCGATCGACCGCTCGAACGCCAGGCGTGCGCTCGCCGGGTCGAAATCCGCGCGGTCGGTGCAATTGAAGCCGTGCCCGGCCGGATACAGGTGGTAGGTCCCCTGCGGGAAGGCCTGGCGGATCTTCTCGACGTCGGCCAGCGAGATGTGCGAGTCGTGCTCGCCGAAGTGGAACATCATCGGGCAGCGCGGCGTCTCCGGCAGCAACTGCGTGATGCCACCGCCGTAATAGGCGACGCCGGCGGCGATGTTGGTGTGGCAGCCGGCCAGGTACGTCACGCGGCCGCCCCAGCAATAACCCACCATGCCGACGCGGCCGGCGTGCGCGACGGCGTCGATCGCGGCGTTGACATCGGCCAGCGCGCCTTCGTTGCTGGCCTTCATCATCAGCTCGATGCCGGCCTGCATTCCGGCCGCGTCGTAGCCGAGGTCCACGCCCTTCTGCAGGCGGTCGAACATGGCCGGCGCAATCGCGAGGTAGCCTTCGGCGGCGTACTGCTCGGCGACGCGGCGGATGTGCGAGTTCACGCCGAAGATCTCCTGGATCACGACGACGGCGCCGCGGGGCGTGCCCTCCGGCTTGACGAGGTAGGCGGACAGGGTAGTGCCGTCGGCGGCTCTCAGTTGCAGGGTGCTCATGGCGGACTCCGGGAGGGCGGGGAAACGTCGTCGGGAGACCCGTTAGGATATCAGTTGCGCGGCGTGGCTGGCGTCGCCGCGCCTATAATCGCGCCTCCCGATCACTCACCGGAGCTGCCAGTGCTCGTCGGCCAGAACGTCCGTCGCGTCGCCATCGTGGGCGGTGCCCGAATTCCGTTTGCGCGGGCGATGGGCGCCTACGCGGAGTGCAGCAACCAGGACATGCTGACGGCGGCGTTGCAGGGCGTCGTGGACAAGTACCGGCTGGCGCGAGAGCGCCTTGGGGACGTCGGCGCCGGCGCGGTGCTGAAGCATCCGCGCGACTTCAACCTGACGCGCGAGGCGGTGCTGTCGAGCGGGCTCGCGCCCGAGACGCCGGCTTTCGATTTGCAGCGGGCCTGCGGCACGAGCCTCGAGACGGCGATCATCGTCGGCATGAAGATCGCGCTCGGCCAGATCGACAGCGGCATTGCGGCGGGTGTCGACACGGCGAGCGACGCGCCGATCGGCGTCAGCGAGGGCCTGCGCAAGCTGATGCTGCGCAGCGCGCGTGGGCGATCGATCGGCGAGCGGCTGACGCCGTGGCTGGGGCTGAGGCCGCGTCACTTCAAGCCGAACCTGCCGGGGATGGCGGAGCCGCGCACGGGACTGTCGATGGGCCAGAGCTGCGAGCTGATGGCCAGGCGCTGGCAGGTGAGCCGCGAGGCACAGGACGAGCTGGCCCATGAGAGTCACCGGCGGGCCGCCGCGGCCTACGACGAGGGGTTCTACCGCGACCTGATCGTCGAGTTCCGGGGACTGCGCGAGGACGACAACCTGCGGCGCGACACGTCGCGTGAGCGCCTCGCAAAGCTTAAGCCCGCCTTTCCGATCGACGGATCCGGCACGCTGACGGCCGGCAACTCCACGCCGATGACCGACGGCGCCTCGGCGGTGCTGCTCGCGAGCGACGAGTGGGCGCGTGCGCGCGGACTGCCGGTGCTGGCCTACTTGAGCTACGGCAGGGTAGCGGCCGTGAACTTCGTCAACGACGAGGGGCTGCTGATGGCGCCCGCCTATGCGGTCCCGCGGATGCTGCAGGACGCCGGCATCGGCCTGCAGGACTTCGATTTCTACGAGATCCACGAGGCCTTTGCGGCCCAGGTGCTGTGCACGCTGCAGGCGTGGCAGTCGGCCGAATTCTGCCGCGACCGGCTCGGGCTCGCCGCCCCGCTCGGCGCGATCGACCGGACGAAGCTCAACGTGAAGGGCAGCAGCCTGGCGGTGGGGCACCCGTTCGCCGCCACCGGTGCGAGGATCCTGGCGACGCTCGCGAAGCTGATCGACCAGCGCGGCGGCGGCCGGGGCCTGATTTCAGTCTGCACGGCCGGGGGCATGGGCGTGACCGCGATCGTCGAGAAATGACCCCGTATAATCCGCGCCCTTCACCGTCGTCCCGGTCCGCCTCATGCACGTCATTCGCCAGTTCATCGTCGCCCTCTGCGCCCTGGCCTCGTTCTTCGCGACGCCGATGACGGCGCAGGCTGCCGACGTTTCAGCTGAAACGTCCGCGCCCAACGCGGGCCAGCAGCTGCACGCGATGCTCGAGCGTTATTTCGAGGAGCTGCTGCAGCTCAACCCGCTGCTCGCGACGTTCATCGGCGACCCGCGCTACAACGACCGGCTGCCAAACAGCATCGGGCCGCAGCACCGCGCCCAGGTGCGCGCGATGAACGAGCGCTATCTCGCCGAGGCGCGGGCGATCGACGTCGCGAAGCTCTCGCCGGCCGACCGTATCTCGCACGAGATCTTCGTGCACGAGCGCGAGCGGATCCGTGCGGGCGAGCGCTTTCCAGACCACCTGCTGCCGGTCAGCCAGACGGGCGGCCTGATCACGCTGATGCCGGCGCTCGGTTCCGGCACCAATGCGCAGCCGTTCGCGACGACCCGGGATTACGAGAACTGGCTGCAGCGCCTCGATGGCCTGGTCACCTGGCTGGACCAGGCGATCGTCAACATGCGCGAAGGCGTCGCCAAGGGCGTCGTGCAGCCGCGGCCGGTCATGGAGAAGGTGCTGCCCCAGCTCGAGGCGATGATCGTCGCCAAGGCCGGGGACAGTACGTTCTACGCGCCGGTGCGCACGTTCCCGGAGGCGGTGTCGCCGGCGGATCGCGAGCGGCTGACCAGGGCGTACACGCGGGCCATCGAGGACGACGTCGTGCCGGCCTACCGGCGCCTGCGTGACTTCGTGCGTGACGAGTACCTGCCGAAGACCCGTTCGACCGTCGCTTGGAGCGCGCTGCCGGATGGCGCGGCGTGGTACGCGCACTACGTGCAGGAGCACACGACCACCGACATGACGGCCGGGGAGATCCACCAGCTGGGGCTCGGCGAGGTGGCGCGGATCCTCGGCGAGATGGAGCGCGTGCGGCAGCAGGTCGGTTTCGACGGCGACCTCGAGGCGTTCTTCACCCACCTCGAGACGGATCCGCAGTTCTATTTCACGAACGGCGAGGATCTGCTCGCGGGCTATCGCGACCTGCAGGTTCGCATCGACGCCGCGCTGCCGAAGCTGTTCTCGGTGTTTCCGAAGGCCAATTACGAGGTCCGCGAGGTCGAGGCGTTCCGCGCGCAGTCGGCGGCCGGCGCCTCGTACCAGCAGCCGTCGGCCGACGGCTCGCGGCCCGGCATTTTCTACGTCAACACGTACAACCTGACGGCCCAGCCGAAGTTCGGCATGGAGACGCTGTCGCTGCACGAGGCGTCACCGGGCCACCACTTCCAGGTGACGATCCAGCAGGAGCTCGAGGACCTGCCGCGCTTCCGCCGCTTCGGCAGCGACTACACGGCCTACGTCGAAGGATGGGCCCTCTACGCCGAATACATCGGCAAGGAACTCGGGATGTTCACCGATCCCTACCAATGGTTCGGGCGCCTGAACGACGAGCAGCTGCGCGCGATGCGCCTCGTCGTCGACACCGGCCTGCACGCCAAGGGCTGGTCGCGCGAGCAGGCGATCCAGTACATGCTCGACAACTCGACGCTGGCGCCGAGCGACGTCGAGTCCGAGGTCGAGCGCTACATCGCGTGGCCGGGCCAGGCGCTCGGCTACAAGGTTGGCGATCTGCGCATCCAGGCGCTGCGGCACCGGGCTGAAGCCGAACTCGGCGACAAGTTCGACGTGCGCGCCTTCCACCGCGAAGTGCTCGGCGACGGTGCCGTGCCGATGGACGTGCTCGAGGCGAAGATCGAGCGCTGGATCGCGGGCGAGCGCTAGCGTGAGGGTTCGTCTCCTGCCGCTGCTGGTCGGCTGCCTGGTCCTCGCCGGCTGTGACCGCTCGACGCCCGGTGGTGCGGATCGCACGCCGGCTTCGTCCGCCGCCGTCGCGAAGGCCGCGGCGGCCGAAGCGCAGCGCCTGCTGGAGATCACCGAGGCCTATTACGACGCGTATCTGGCGCTGAACCCGCTCTCCGCCACGGCGCAGGGCGATCACCGATTCGACGATCGCTTCGGCGATTACGTCAGCCCGTCGTGGATGGCGGACTGGCTCGCGACCGAGCAGGAAGCGCTGGCGAAGCTCGCGTCGATCGATCCGCAGAAGCTCACGGGTGAGGATCTCGTCACCTACGAGGCGTTCAAGCACGGCCGGACGATTGCCGTCGAGGGCTTCCGTTATCCGAGCGAGTTGCTGCCGGTGGACCAGTTCAACGGCCTGCACACCCATTTCGCGGTGCTCGGTTCGGGCGAGGGCGTCCATCCATTCGACACGACCCAGGACTACGAGAACTTCCTCGGCCGCATGGACGGCTTCGTCGAGTGGGTGGACCAGTCGATCAACAACATGCGTTCCGGAGCGGCGAAGGGCATCGTGCAGCCGCGAGTCGTCGTCGAGCGGACCCTCCCGCAGCTCGCCGCGCTCGCCGTCGAGGATCCGAAGCAAAGCGTCTTCTGGCAGCCGCTGCAGAATTTTCCGAACGCCGTGTCGGCCGCCGACCGGGAGCGGCTGGTGGCCGCCTACCGCGACAAGCTCGGCAAGCAGGTGTTGCCGGCCTACCGTCGCCTGCACGATTACCTGAAGAGCGAGTACCTCGAGCAGTCGCGTGACCTGGTGGGCTGGAGCGAGCTGCCGAACGGCGCCGAGTGGTATGCGTACCTGGCCCGCTACCACACGACGACGTCGCTGACGCCCGAGGAAATCCACGAGCTGGGGCTCGCGGAGGTGGCCCGCATCCGCGCCGAGATGGAGCGCATCAAGGAGCAGGTTGGCCACAAGGGCGACCTGCGCAGCTTCTTCGACGCGCTGCGCGCCGATCCGAACCAGTACTACACGGATCCGCAGGAACTGCTCGCCGGTTACCGCGCGCTGCAGCAGCGCGTTGACGCAGCGCTGCCGCTGCTGTTCCAGCGCAAGCCGGGCGCGACGTTCGAGATCCGCGCAGTCGAGGCGTTTCGAGCGCCGTCGGAGGCGGCGGCCTCCTACCAGCCGGCGAGTGCGGACGGCCAGCGGCCCGGTGTCTTCTACGTCAACACGTTCGACCTGCCGTCACGCCCCCGGTATTCGATGGAGGCGCTGTACCTGCACGAGGCTGTGCCCGGCCACCATTTCCAGATCTCGCTGGCACAGGAAGCGGAAGGCCTGCCGCGCTTCCGCCGCTTTGCGTGGGACACCGCTTACGGTGAGGGCTGGGCGCTGTACGCAGAATCGCTCGGCAAGGATCTCGGCCTGTACACGGACCCGTACAGCGTATTCGGCGCGCTGACCACCGAGATGTGGCGCGCCGTGCGGCTCGTGGTGGACACCGGCCTGCACGCGAAGGGCTGGACCCGCAAGCAGGGGGTCGAGTTCCTTCGCGAGAATACGGCGCTCGGCGAAGCCGACATCGCCGCGGAGGTCGAGCGCTACATCGCGTGGCCCGGGCAGGCGCTCGCGTACAAGGTCGGGCAGCTGAAGATCCTGGAGCTGCGGCGTCGCGCGCAACAGCGGCTCGGGCCACGGTTCGACGTTCGCGAATTTCACGAGCAGGTGATCGCCGGCGGCTCGTTGCCGCTCGACGTGCTCGAGGCGAAGATCGACCGCTGGATCGCCGCGCAGACGTAGCGGGTCAACGATTCGTGCCGTGCTCCAGCGTCACGATCGACTGCACCTTGCCTGCGACGAAACGCACTCGCCGGACCAGCCGACTCGATCCGAAGTCGTAGGTCCACACGTCCACCGGGACGTCCTCGGTACCCTTGAAAGGAATCTCCTGCCCGCCGAACTCGAAGCGAGGCGGGCGCTGGATCCACGTGCGCGTGCGCTCGCGCGGTTCACCGCACTGGTCGAGCACCTTCTCGATCGTGTCACCTTCGCTGATCAGTGCGCTGCCGCAGCGCATCGTGTCCGCCGCGGCGACACAGGGCAGCAGCCCGACGGCCATCACGAACAGGAACCGCTCAGTACCCACGACCGTCCGTGCGAATGTCCACGAGCTCGTCGCCGACGAAGCGCAGCTTGCGCAGCAACTTGTTCGAGCCGAAGTTGTAGGTCCAGATCTCGATCGGCTGCTCGATCCACGCCGGGCCGAAGAACGAGTAGTCGTACGGACCCTCGTTGTAGAAGCCGCGCCGCTTGACCGTACCGATGAATGCGACGTCGGTCGGCTCGCCGCAGAGCGAGCGCACCTTGTCCTTGCCGTCGCCGGTGCTGACGAGGCGGCTGCCGCAGCGCAGCGTGTCGTCGGCCAGCGCAAGGCCGGGCAGCAACAACGTCAGGCAGGCGAGGAGGGTCTTGAGTCGCATGCCGTGCAGTCTATGACAGCCGCTCGGCGGACTGGAACCGGCCTTCCTGCTACCCTTGCGATCCCTTGCCCTGACCCTGGCGCGGAACGCATGGCCGTCGATCGCAGCTTTGAACGCCGTCTGGCGGGTCTCGTGAACGGCCGTGCCGCCGCCGCTCTCCATGGCGGGCTCAAGGGCGTCGAAAAGGAGTCCCTCAGGGTCACCCCGCGAGGCCGGATCGCCGCGACTCCCCACCCGCAAGCCCTGGGCTCGGCACTGACGAACGAGCACATCACGACCGATTACTCCGAGGCGCTGATCGAGCTGGTGACGCCGGCCTTCCCCGAGACCTGGGAGCTGACCCAGTACCTCTGCGACCTGCACCAGTTCGTGTATCGGCACCTGGGCGACGAATTGCTCTGGGCGACGAGCATGCCGTGCGCGATCGACGGCGACCAGAGCATCCCGATCGCCGAATACGGTTCGTCGAACGTCGGCCGGATGAAGACCGTCTATCGGCGCGGGCTCGGCCTGCGCTACGGACGGGTCATGCAGGCGATCTCCGGGGTCCATTTCAATTACTCGTTTCCCGAGCATGCGTGGCCGGTGCTCGCCGACCTGTTCGAGAGCCGCGACGCCGGGCAGGCTTTCCGCTCCGACGCGTACTTCGCGCTGCTGCGCAACTACCGCCGCCACGGCTGGATCGTCCTCTACCTGTTCGGCAACTCGCCGGCCATCTGCCCGTCGTTCCTGCAGGGCCGCAAGGTGGACTGGCTGCAGGAGTTCACGCCCGAAAGCGTCTATGCACCCCACGCGACGTCGCTGCGGATGAGCGACCTCGGCTATCGCAACAAGAGCCAGGCCGGGCTCGACGTTTCGGTGAACAGCCTCGACCACTACATCCGCGACCTGTCGCTGGCCATCAGCACGCCGCACCCCGACTACCAGAAGCTCGGCGTCAAGGTCGACGGGGACTACCAGCAGTTGAACGCCAACCTGCTGCAGATCGAGAACGAGTACTACAGCTTCATCCGGCCGAAGCGCGTCACGCTGTCGGGCGAGCGACCGACCAAGGCGCTGCGCCGCGGCGGCGTCCAGTACGTCGAGATGCGCTCGCTCGACGTCAGCCCGTTCGACCCGGTGGGCGTGAACCAGAACAAGCTGCGGTTTCTCGAGGCATTCGCGGCGTTCTGCGTGCTGCGCGCCAGCGAGCCGATCGAGCCCTCGGAGCAGTCCGAGCTCGACGGCAACCACGGGCGCGTCGCGCGCGAGGGGCGGCGGTCCGGCCTCACGCTGCGCCGCGAAGGGCGCGACGTGCCGCTGCGGGACTGGGCGCTCGAGATCGTCGACTCGATGCGCGGCGTCTGCGAGTTGCTCGACGACGGTGACGCGCAGCGCCCGTACACGACCGCGCTCGACGTGCAGGCGGCCAAGGTGCACGACGTGTCGCTGACGCCTTCTGCGCGCACGCTGCTCGAGATGCGCACCAACGAGGAGTCGTTCTTCCGCTTCGCGCTCAGGATGTCGGCGCTGCACAAGTCCTATTTCCTGGAGCTGCACTCGCCGAACGAGTCGCGCCAGGACGAGTTCGCCGGCGAGGCCGAGGCTTCGCTGCACGAGCAGGCGCGCATCGAGTCCGCGGATCGCGATCAGTTTCGACGAGTACCTCGCGCGCTACTTCGCCGGCTGATCACTCCCGCAGCAGCCCCGTCTCGAACAGGCCGCGCGAGTCCATCGCGCCGCGCAGCATGCCCTCGGAGTTGAACGGCATCGCGATGCGGCCGTCACGACCCACGGCGATCACGCCGCCGGATCCGCCGAGCCGCACGAGCTGCTGCATGACGACCTCGTCCGCGGCGTCGACCACGTCGAGCCCCCGATAGCGGATCAGCGAAGCAATTTCATGTGCAACCGCGGCGCGGATGAAGAATTCGCCGTGTCCGGTGGCGGAGACTGCGCAGCAGTCGTTCGCCGCGTAGGTGCCGGCGCCGATGATCGGCGAGTCGCCGACGCGTCCCCACTTCTTGCCGGTCATGCCGCCCGTCGAGGTCGCGGCGGCGAGATTGCCGGCGGCATCGAGTGCCACGGCGCCGACGGTGCCCATCAGCGATTCGCGACCGGCATCGACCTGGCCCTGCAGCATCCGCTCGAGCTCGTGGCGCCGGCGTTCCGTTGCGAAGTGACTGTTCGGTACCGGAAGCAGGCCCTGCTCCAGTGCGAACTCCTCGGCCCCGGTGCCCGCGAGCATCACGTGCGGCGATCGCTCCATGACCAGCCGCGCGAGCTCGATCGGGCTGCGTACGTGCCGCACGCCGGTGACGGCACCCGCCCGGAGATCGCGCCCGTCCATGACCGAGGCGTCGAGCTCGTGCAGGCCGTTGGCCGCGAGGACGGCGCCGCGCCCGGCGTTGAACAGCGGTTCGTCCTCCAGCGCCTGCACTGCGGTCACCGCCGCGTCGAGCGCGGTGCCGCCAGCGTCGAGTATCGTGAATCCCGCGCGCAATGCGCGCTCGAGGCCGGCGCGATAGGCGCGTTCGTTCTCAGGGGTCAGGTCGGCGGGCGCGAGCGTTCCGGCGCCGCCGTGGATGGCTATAGCGTGCATGCGGATCAGCTTATCATCCGCCCACCACAGGCTGCGCCGGACTGTCGTGACACCGCAAGAGAACCAGGAGGTGGCGCGCGAACTTCGCTCGCTCTATCCCGCGCTCGGCAGCCTGGGCGATGCAGCGCTCGAAGCCGTGCTCGACCGCGTGCAACTGCTGCGAGTGCCGGCCGGCACGCCGATGTTCGGCGAGGGCTCGCCTTGCCGGCAGTTCCCGCTGGTGCTGGAGGGTTCGATCCGCGTCGCCAAGAGCAGTGAAGGCCGCGAACTGCAGCTTTACCGCGTCATGCCCGGCGAGAGCTGCGTCCTCACGGGCGGTTGCCTGGTCGGCGGTCGCGATTATCCGGCCACGGGCGTCGTCGAGCAGGACGCGCGACTGGTGGTCCTGCCGAAGCCGCTGTTCGACGAACTGCTGGCGACTCACGCGCCGTTCCGCCAGTACGTGTTCTCGCTGTTCGCCGAGCGCCTCACGGAGCTGATGGCGCTGGTCGAAGCCGTGGCGTTCCACAAGCTCGACCGGCGATTGGCAGGGGCGTTGCTTGGGCACGGGCGGCTCGTCGCCATTACGCATCAGCAACTGGCCGACGAGGTCGGCAGCGTGCGCGAGATCGTGACCCGGGTGCTGCGCAGCTTCGCCGACCAGGGACTCGTCAGGTTGAGCCGCGGCTCGGTCGAGGTGCTCGACGCCGGCGGGTTGCGCAGGGTGGCGGAGGGGATCTGAGGCTCGGTGACTTAGGTTACTGACGCGGGCTGGCAGCCGGGCCTAGCATGGTCGCGACTCAACAACAGGAATTCGTCATGACAACCAACGTCGGTGGAATCGATCGCATCCTGCGCATCGTGGTCGGCATCGCGGTGCTTGCGCTGTTCTTCGTGCTCGAAGGCAATGCGCGCTACTGGGCGCTCGTGGGCTTCGTGCCGCTGTTCACCGGGCTGTTCCGCACCTGCCCGCTCTATTCGGTCATCGGGGTCAATACCTGCCCGATGAAAAAGGCCGGTTAAGCCAGCGCGCCGGACACCCAGCGCACGAGCGCCTCGGCGCCCATGGCGCCGGGTTGCCGGGCGATTTCGCGGCCGCCCTTGAACACGATCAGCGTCGGGATGCTGCGGATGCCGTAGCGCCCGGCGATGTCCTGGGCCTCGTCGGTGTTGAGCTTGGCGAACCGCGCGCCGGGCTCCATCCGCTGCGCGGCTTCCTCGAACGCCGGGGCCATCATTCGGCACGGGCCGCACCACGGCGCCCAGAAATCGACGACCACCGGCAGGTCGCTCTTGGCGACGTGCTGGTCGAAATTGGCGCTCGTCAGCGCCACCGGATGGCCTGCGAACAGCGCCGTGTGGCACCGTGGGCACTTCGGCCCGTCGGCGAGTCGCCCGGCGGGCACACCGACGATGCCGTCGCAGCTCGGGCAGATGATCCGGCGTTTGTCGTTCATGGCGAATCCGTGGCGACCGTGGGGATGCTCCCCAAGATGGGGACGCCGTCGAGCGGGACAAGGCCCCGGGGCTGCAGCGCTAGAGTACGACCATGCGCTACAAGGATTACTACCAGGTCATGGGCGTGGCTCGCGACGCGAGCCAGGACGACATCAAGCGCGCCTATCGCAAGCTCGCGCGCAAGTACCACCCGGACGTCAGCAAGGAAAAGGACGCCGAGGAGAAGTTCAAGGAGCTGCAGGAGGCGCACGAGGTCCTCAAGGATCCCGAGAAGCGCGCAGCCTATGACCAGCTCGGCGCCGACTGGCGCCAGGGCCAGGACTTCCGGCCACCCCCCGACTGGGGCAAGGGATTCGAGTTTTCGCGCGACCGAGGCGGCGCCGGCCCCGGCGAATTCAGTGATTTCTTCTCCGAGCTGTTCGGCCAGCGCAGCCCCTTCGGTGGCGCACGTGGCGCGGGACGCGCGAGTCGCGGTTTCTCGGCCGCCGGCCAGGACCACGTCGCCCGCGTCGAGGTCGACCTCGAGGACGCCTACCGCGGCGGCACGCGCACGATCGAACTGCGCTCGCCCGAGATGACCGCCGACGGGCACGTCGTCGTCAAGCCGCGCACGCTGCGAGTGTCGATCCCGGCCGGTGTCACCGACGGCCAGCAGATTCGCCTCGCCGGCCAGGGCAGTCCCGGCATCGGCGGCGGCGCCGCGGGCGACCTCTTCCTCGAGGTGATGATCCGTCCGCACCGACTCTTCAAGATCGAAGGACGCGACGTCACGTTGACGTTGCCGGTGGCGCCCTGGGAGGCCGCGCTCGGCGAGACCGTTGCCGTGCCGACCCTCGGCGGGTCCGTGGACATGAAGCTCCCGGTCGGCGCGCGCGCCGGCCAGAAGCTGCGCCTGCGCGGACGCGGCCTGCCGGGCCAGCCGCCCGGCGACCAGTTCGTGCTGCTGAAGATCGTGCTGCCGCCCGACAGTCCGCGCACGCGGCAGCTCTTCGAGCAGATGCAGCGCGAGGTGCCGTTCGACCCGCGCGCGGACCTCGGGCAGTGAGGCACCGGCCATGAACATCGATCGCATCCTCGAAGGCCAGATGCTCGACGAATCCGCCTGGTTCGAGATCGGCGAGTTCTGCGCATACCTGCACGTGGACCGGCACTGGGTCGTCGAGCTCGTGGACGCGGGCGTGATCGAGCCGCGCGGACCGGCGCCCGAGGCGTGGTCCTTCCCGGCGAGCGCGCTCGTGCGCGCGCGCGCCACGGCGCGCCTGGTCAATGACCTCGGGGTGAACCTCGCGAGCGTCGCGCTGATCCTCGACCTGATCGAGGAGCGCCGGCAGCTCGAACGCCGGCTCGACGAGCTCGAGCGACTGCTCGAGCGCTGATCGCGTCAGGCGAGCGCCGCCGGGGGATTGCGCAGCAGCTTCTGCACCTGCTTCATGACGGCCACGTCCACGTAGGGCTTCTCGATGAAGTCCGTGGCGCCCTCGCGCATCGCGGCGACGGCGGTGGGCACGTCCGATTCGTCGGCCAGCAGGATCACCGGCACGTCATTGCCCGCGCTGCGCAGGCGCCGCAGCAGTTCGAGCCCCGACATGCCCGGCAGCAGCAGGTCGACGATCAGGCAGCCGATGTGCCGGAGGTTCGTCGCGAGCAGGAAGCTCTCGGCGCTGTCGAACGTCGAGACGTCGATGCCGAGCCCATGCAGCAGCGTGCTCAGCCCGTTCCGGGCGACCGGATCGGGATCGATGACGCCGACGATGGGAGGTGCGTCCTGCTGGGCGGGCTTCTGTTGCATAGGTTCCGCGCCCACGCATCCCGTGGCCGCATGCAACGCAGTGTTCCCGGCGCCCAAAAGCCGGAGAATCGTGATTTATACCTAAAATACAGCGAACGCGCAGCATCGTGCTGCGCCGCAGTATTTCAGGCCTCGGGGCGCTCGACCTCGAGCACCATGCGCACGAGGTGCGCGAGCGAGTGCGCTTCCATCTTTTCCATCACGCGCGCGCGATGGATCTCGACGGTGCGCTGGCTCAGGTTGAGATCGCCGGCGATGACCTTGTTCGCCTTGCCCGCAACGACGAGGTCGAGCACCTCGCGCTCGCGTGGCGTCAGCGACTCGAGCCGCTTGCGGATCATGTTGCGCTCCGCGAGCATGCGCCGGCTGCCCGCGTCCTTGTCGAGCGCCTGGTTGATGCGGTCGAGCAGGTCCTGGTCGCGGAACGGCTTCTGGATGAAATCGACGGCGCCGGCCTGCATCGCTTCGACCGCCATCGGCACGTCGCCGTGGCCGGTGATGAAGATGATCGGCAGGATCGAGTGGCGCTCGTTCAGCTTCACCTGCAGCTCGAGGCCGCTCATGCCCGGCATGCGGATGTCGAGCACCAGGCAGCCGGGGCGATCGTCACGGTCGGCGTCGAGGAAATCCTGTCCCGACTCGAAGACTTCGACGGGCAGTCCCACCGACTTCAGCAGCAGCCGCAGCGAATCGCGCACCGCCGCATCGTCGTCCACCACGAACACCGTGGGTTTCTGTTCCTTGATCACGCGTCATTCTCCCGTCGTCACCGCCGGCGATACCGGCAACGTGAAGTGAAACCGTGCGCCGCACACATCGTTGGGAGTGTGCCACAGCCGGCCGCCGTGGGCGCGGACGATCGACCGGCTGATGGCGAGGCCGAGTCCGGTGCCGCTCGACTTGGTCGTGAAGAACGGATTGAACAGGTGCTCGGTGGCCTCGGGCGCGAGACCCGTGCCCTGGTCGGTGACCGTGATCTCGACCTCCCGGTCGGCCGCCATCCGCGTCGTCAGCACCACCTCGCGCCGGTCCTCGGGCGCCTCGGACATCGCGTCGATCGCGTTGCGCACCAGGTTGAGGATGACCTGCTGCAGCTGGATCGGGTCCGCGTACACGGTCGGCAACGGTTCCTCGCAGTCGAGTCGCAGCCGGATGTTGTGCAGGCGCGCGTCGGTCTCGGCCAGCGTGCGCAGGTCCTCGAGCAGCCGGCTGCAGTTGACCGGCTCGCGCTTGACCTCGCGATTCTTGACGAAATTGCGCAACCGCCGGATCACCTCGCCCGCGCGCAACGCCTGCGCGTTGATCTGCTCGAGCGCGGCGAGCACGTCCTCGATGTCGTGGTCCGGCTGGCGGATCAGCCGCTGGCAGGCCTGCGCATAGGTCGCGATCGCGGCGAGCGGCTGGTTGATCTCGTGCGCGAGGCCCGCGGCCATCTCGCCCATCGTCGAGAGACGGCTGAAGTGCGTCAGGCGCTCCTGCAGCACGCGCGCCTCGTCCTCGGCCCGGCGGCGGTCGGTGACGTCGTGGATCGTGCCGACGTGCTTGAGGATCGTGCCCTCCGGGTCCAGCATCGCCTGCGCGATGTGGTGCAGGTGCTTGACGCTGCCGTCCTTGAGCACGACCTGGTACTCGATGTCGAGCGGCGCCTGTCCGGCGTCCATGCGCGAGAACGCCTCGGACACGCGCTTGCGGTCCGCCGGATGCACCCACTTCTCGAGGTACTCGTCGCGGACGATCGCGGCGTTCGCTCTCGTCCACGCCCAGGATCCGGTGCAGCTGCGGCGAGAAATAATCCGCCGTATCGCCGCCCGGGTGCATCACGTAGTTGCCCAGGTTGGCCAGCTTCTGCGCGAGCTGCAGCTCGGCCTCGCTGCGGCGCAGCCGCTCCTCGGCTTGCTTGCGCGCCGTGATGTCGCTGATGAAGCCGATGAAGCGCGGCGGATCGATTCCCCGCACGTGGCCCACGGAAAGGTCGCACGGGAACACGCTGCCGTCCTTGCGCTGCGCCCGCACTTCGCGGCCGGTGCCGATGATCCGCGGCTCGCCGGTGGTCATGTACCGGTGCATGTAGCCGTCGTGCTCGCGCCGGTACGGGTCGGGCATCAGCTCGCGGACGTTGCGGCCGATGATCTCGTCGGGCGTATAGCCGAACAACTGCTGCGCCGCGCGGCTGAACTCCTCGATCGTGCCGTGGTGGTCGACGACGATGATCGCGTCCACGGCCGCGTCGAGCAGGGCCCGGAACTCCAGCTCCTGGTGGGAACGCTGCAGTGCGCGGTGATGCTGCGCCTCGGTCGGCGCGGGTGTGCTTGCGGGGCATCGGGAGTTGGGTCGTCCTTGGGACCCTGCAATCCTAAGGGAACGCGCGGCGGCGGACTAGGTATTACCGTCGAGGGGCCTAAGGACAGCCGCGAATCGCGCGCGGCCCGGCTGCAGCGGACAATAGTACCGGGGCCCGGCGGAGCTCCGGGTCCCCAGGCACTTTTGGGGAGACCCGAGGAGGGAGCCATGAGACTGACACGCTGGGAACCGTTCCGTGAAATGGACGAGCTCCTGAAGGGCTTCACGCCGTTCCTGGGCCGCATGCCGATGACCCGGCCGGCCGAGGGGCTCGAGGAGTTCATGCCGCTCGCCGACATCGTCGAGCGCGACAAGGAATACCTGATCAAGGTGGACCTGCCCGAAGTCCGCAAGGAGGACGTCAAGGTCCTCTTCGACGACGGGGTGCTCACCATCAAGGGCGAGCGCAAGTTCGAGAAGGACGAGAAGGGCGACAAGGTGCATCGCACCGAGCGCTATTTCGGCATGTTCGAGCGCAGCTTCGTGCTGCCCGAGGACGTGGACACGAAGGCGATCCGCGCCGAAGCCAAGGAAGGCGTGTTGACGATCCACCTGCCGCGGACGGCTGTCGAGAAGGCCCGTCCGCTCGCGATCAGCATCCAGTGAGTTCTCGCGCCCCGGGGCGCGGTGGAGGCCGCGCCCCGTCGCGCGCGACCAGGGGATGGGGGATAGGGGATGGGGGATAGTCGGAGGTGCCGCGGCGATCAGCAGCGGCACCTCCGACTATCCCCCATCCCCTATCCCCCATCCCCTTCTCAATGATGCTGGTGCCCGCCCGGCTGCCCCTGCCCCTGCCCGCCACGCATGGCCCCGTGGTATAGCGCATTGCCCGCGGTCCAAAGCCCAAACGCGAGCAGCAGCGCGCCGGCGATGTGGCGCAACGTGGCGCGCGAGGCGAGTGAGCGCGCAATTTTCTCGAATGCGACCGTTGCGGTGACCATCGACGGCAGCGTGCCGGCCCCGAATGCCAGCATGACCGCCGCCCCGAGCGGGACGCTGGCCGTCGTGGCGGCGAGCAGCAGCATCGAGTAGGTCATCCCGCAGGGCAGCCAGCCCCAGGCCAGGCCGAGGCCGATCGCGCCACCGAGCCCGCCGCTGCGGCCCTGTCGGCCCGCCCAGGGCGCAATGCGCCGCCAAAGTCCCGCGCCCGCCGACTCGAGCGGATCGAGCAAGCGCCAGCCGAACAGCAGGCGACCCGCGGCGGCCAGCATGATCAGCCCGGCCAGCACGCGGAACGCGATCGACAGCGGGGCGACGTCCACGGCCCTGAGCAGCGTGCGCCCGAGCAGCCCCGCAATCGCGCCGGCGACAGCGTAACTCGCAATCCGCGACAGGTTGTAGGCGAGCGCGAGCGCAATTCGCGAGCCCGGCAACGCCTGCTGGCTGCGCATGGCGAGCGCGCCCGCGATGCCGCCGCACATGCCGATGCAGTGGCCGCTCGCAGCGAGTCCTGCGACGAAGGCGGCGCCGAGGCTCAGGGCGCCAGGATCGGGGTTCATCATCGCGGCGGTGCCTCGTCAGGTTGTTCGGCGGTGCAGGCGGCGCGCGGGGTGCATCGTCCTCGAGCACCGTCCAGCCCGGACTGTCGAGGTCGTCGAACTGGCCGTCGCCCGCGGCCCAGAAAAAGGCCCACAGGCCGAACCCGACCAGCAGCAGCCCGAGCGGAATCAGCACGTACAGGATTTCCACGTCAGGCGCCCTCGGGCTGCGGGGTCGCAGGCCACTCGGGGCGGCGGCGGGGCGGCGCGCCGCGCGACAGCCGCATCGCGTTCAGCACGACGACGACCGAGCTCAACGACATGCCGATCGCCGCGAGCCACGGCGGCACGAAGCCGAGCGCCGCGAGCGGCAGCGCCGCGAGGTTGTAGCCGATGGACCAGGCGAGGTTCTGCCGAATCACGCGTTGCGTGCGGCGCGCCAGCAGTGCCGTGTGCGGCAGGTCCTCGAGCGAGTCCCGCACCAGGATCAGGTCGGCACTCGTCTGTGCGAGCGCCGAACCGCGTCCCATCGCGATCGCGACGTCCGCGCCGCGCAGCAGCGGGGCGTCGTTGATGCCGTCGCCGACCGCGACGACGACGGCGCCTTCCGCCTGTAACTGCTTGAGCCGTGCCAGCTTGTCCGCGGGGGCGAGGCGTGCCGCGTGCGTGTCGATGCCGCAGCGGGCGGCGACGCGCGCGACAGTGGCGGCCTCGTCGCCACTGGCGATCTCCGAGCGCAGTCCGAGCGCCGCGAGCCCTGCGACGCAATCGCGTGCTTCCGGACGCAACGGATCCGTCAGCCGGAAGGCCGCCAGCAAGCCCTGCTCGCTGCCGAGATAAACCCAGCTTTCCTCTGCTGCATCACCGCCGGGCAAGCTTGCCGACGGCGGGCCGCCCGCCTGGCCGGCCTGCAACTCCGCGGCGAACGCGCGCGTGCCGATCCGCAGCCGGCGCCCGTCGACCCGCCCCTCGAGGCCGCGACCCGCGTGGACCTCGACGTCGCTCGCGGCGGTCGCCGGCTTGCCGGAGGCGAGGAAGGCCCGGCCGATCGGATGCTCGGACATCTGCTCGAGCGCTCCGGCCCAGGCGAGCGCCTGCGCCGTCGAGAGCTCCGCGAGCGGCCGCACCTCCTCGACCCGGACCAGCCCCTTGGTCAGCGTGCCGGTCTTGTCCCACAGCACGTGCGTCGCCTTCGACAGCGTCTCGATCGCGTCGGTATGGGCCACCAGCACGCCGCGCCGGGCCAGCGCGGCCGTGGCGGCGGCGAGTGCCGTGGGCGTCGCGAGCGACAGCGCGCAGGGGCAAGTGACCACCAGCACCGCCAGCGTCGCGGAGAACGCCCGCGACGGATCGACGTACCACCAGACCGCGAACACGATCGCCGCGCCGACCAGGATGCGGCTCAGGAACCACGCGGCGGCGTGATCGGCGGCCTTCGCGAGGCGCGGCCGCTCGGCCTGTGCGCGCTCGAGCAAGGCCACGATGCCGGAGAGCACGGTGTTGCCCGCAACCGCGGCCACCCGCACCTTGAGCGGGGCGGCGAGGTTCTGCGTGCCCTGGTGCACGGAGGCACCCGGCGGCTTGGTGATCGCGGCTGATTCGCCGGTCAGCATCGACTCGTCCACGCGGCCTTCACCTTCGATCACGACGCCGTCGGCCGCAAACACTTCGCCGGTGCGCACCAGCAGTTCGTCGCCGACCGCGAGCTCGACCGCCTGCACGTCCTCGGCCCGCCCGTCGCGCAGCCGCCGTGCCGTGACGGGTGCGAGACGCGCGAGCGCGTCCGCGACGCTGCCTGCGCGGTGGCGCGCGATCATCTCGATGTAGCGGCCGAGCCCGAGGAAGAACACGAACATCGTCACCGAGTCGAAGTAGACCTCGCCCTGGCCGCGCAAGGCATTCCAGACGCTCGCGACGAACGCGAGCACGATGCCGAGGCTCACCGGCACGTCCATGCTGATGCTGCGCGCGCGCAGCGCGTGCCACGCCCCCTGGTAGAACGGCCAGCCCGCGTACAGCGCGACCGGGATCGACACCAGCATGCTGACGAGCCGCATGTACTCGCGCATCGCGGGGTCCATGCCGCCAGCGTCGCCGAAGTACAGCGGCACCGCGAACATCATCACCTGCATGTTGCCGAAGCCGGCGACCGCGAGGCGCTTGAGCGCGCTGCGTCGCTCGAGCAGCGCGATCTGCTCGGACGGCTCGCCGGCGAGCGGGTGGGGGCGTAGCCCGACGTGCTCGAGCACGCGCAGCAGGTCGCCGAGCCGGACCTTGGCCGGATCCCAGACCAGCCGCGCGCGTGCGGTCGCCGGATTGACGCTGACGTCGAGCACGCCGCTCTGCAGGCTGAGCGCCTTGTCGGCGAGCCAGCTGCAGGCCGCGCAGCGCAGGCCTTCGAGCAGCACGGTGATCGAGCGGGCGCCGTTGGGCTCCGCCCGGGTCAGGCGCTCGACGAGTTCGGGGCGGTCGTAGGCGGCCCAGCGGTCGGGTCGTGGCGTCTCGTCGGCGCGGCTGCTGCTCGCGTCGCGGTAACGGTAGTAGTCGCCGAGGCCGGCGCCGGTGATGAACTCGGCCACCGCCTTGCAGCCGTGGCAGCAGACCGGCTCGTCGTGCCCGGAGATGCGGGCGTGGATCACGAGACCGCGCGGGATCGGCTCGCCGCAGTGGAAGCAGGGCGTGCCTGCGGCGGTCATGGCTTCGGCTGGGCGGCGGCCTCGAGGATCCGGCGCGCCTCTTCGCCGCAGACCATGGTCACGCCGTCCTTGAAGCAGTCCTTGCGGACCAGCGTGTCGGGGCGCGTCACGGCGAGGTACAGCGTGAGGCTGCCGCCGATCACGGCAGCCGCGGGCGGCACGATCAGCAGCCAGGGCCAGAGCTGGCGGTACCAGGGGCGGGGCGTCGCTGTGCTCATCCGCGTGGCCCGTCAGTCCGTCGGTGCAATGAAACGGGCCCGGCCCGTGGCCGTCAGTTCGGGCGCGTCGATCGTCTCGAGGTTCAGCACCACGTCCGCGCCGCCCTGCAACTCGCCGCGTGGCACGCGGATGCGCACCGGCACGCTCTGCACGGCGCCGGCGGCGACCCACACTGTGGGGCCGATGTAATCGACCTCGACGCCGGGCAGGCCGCTGGCCGTGATCCGGAACTCGTGCGCGTCGCGATCCTTGTTGAGGATCTTGACGTTGTAGACGTTCTCGATGCGCCCGTCGGGCCGCTCGCGGTAGAGCGCGTTGCGGTCGCGGATCACGTCGATGCCGACCACGTTGCGGCCGGAGAGCGTCACTGCGAAGCCGGCGACGAGCACGGCGAGCAGCGTCGCGTAGACCAGCGTGCGGGGCCGCAGCACGCGCTTGCGCTGGCCCTCGAGGCCGCTTTGCGTGTCGTAGCGGATCAGGCCGCGCGGGTAGCCGACCTTGTCCATGACTTCGTCGCAGGCGTCGATGCAGGCCGCGCAGGCGATGCACTCGTACTGCAGGCCCTGGCGGATGTCGATGCCCGTGGGGCAGACCTGCACGCACAGCGTGCAGCTGACGCAGTCGCCGAGCCCCTTGGCCTTGGCGTCGGTGCCCTTCTTGCGCGCGCCGCGCGGCTCGCCACGTCGCTCGTCGTAGGTGATGATCAGCGTGTCGCGGTCGAACATCGCGCTCTGGAAGCGCGCGTACGGGCACATGTACTTGCAGACCTGCTCGCGCATGAAGCCCGCGTTGACGTAGGTCGCGCCGCCGTAGAACAGCACCCAGAACGTCTCCCACGGCCCGGTCGAGAAGCTGGCGATCTTGCCGGCGAGCTCGGTGATCGGCGTGAAGTAGCCGACGAACGTGAAGCCGGTCCACAGCGCGAACGTGATCCACATGAACTGCTTGGCGCTCTTGCGCAGCACCTTCTCGGCCGTCCACGGGGCCCGGGCGAGTTTCATCTGCTGCGAGCGATTGCCCTCGGCCAGGCGCTCCATCCACAGGAACGTCTCGGTCCAGACCGTCTGCGGGCACGCGTAGCCGCAGAAGAGGCGCCCGGCGAGCGCGGTGAAGAAGAACAGCGACAGCGCCGCGATCACCAGCAGCCAGGTCAGGAAGTAGAAGTCCTGCGGCCACAGCGTCAGCGCGAAAATGTGGAACTTGCGGGCCGGCAGGTCGAACAGCACTGCCTGGCGCCCGCCCCAGGGGATCCACGGCAGCACGTAGTAGATGCCGAGCAGCACGAAGACCGCGATCACGCGCAGCCGCTGGAAGCGGCCGCCGATCTCGCGCGGATAGATCTTCTGGCGGGTTGCGTACAGCCCGCCGTCCTGGGTCGCGTCGGGGATCGTCATTGGTCAGGCCGCGCCGTGCGGGCGAGGTAGAGTGTCAGCAGGCTCGAAAGGGCCGAGATCAGCCAGAAAAAGAAGAATCCGATCGCGTAACCCGACATCCGGGTGGCGAAGGCGGGCGGCGGGTAATCGTCGTTGCCGACCAGCACCGGGTCGATGAACGCGAAGCAGATCATCGTCGCGACGCACGCCACCAGGAACGAGGGCCAGGTGACGATGGCCACGTCCTGCCGCAGGCGTGGCCATCGCACCGTGCCGGTGTACTCGTCACTGGGCAGCGACATGAACCCTCACTGCGCGCTGCCGGTCATCCGCAGCACGTAAGCCGCCAGCAGGCGCACGCGCTGCTCGCCGAGCCGCTCTTCGAACGCGGGCATCTGGTTGTTGCGTCCCTTCAGCACGGCCTCGCGGATGGAGGCCGCGTCGCTGCCGTACAACCAGGTGCCGTCGGTCAGGTTCGGCGCGCCGAGCAGTGGATTGCCCTTGCCGTCCATGCCGTGGCAGGCCGAGCACACGGTCTGGAAATGGGTCGCACCGGCCGCGGCCCGCGCTGCGTCGGCCTGCTGGCCGCTCAGCTGCTGGACGTACGCGACGACCTGCTCCACGCCTTCCTCGCCGAGCACCTCGCCCCAGGGCGGCATCACACCCATGCGGCCCGCCGCGATCGTCTGCACGATCGTGTCCGGATCACCGCCCCACTGCCAGTCGCCGTCGGTCAGGTTCGGGAAGCCGCGGGCGCCGCCGCCGTCCGAGCCGTGGCACTGCGCGCAGTTGTTCTGGAACAGGTTGTTCGCCGTGGCCATGGCCTGCGCGTTGCTCGCGAGCTCGGGCACGGTCATCGTGGCGAACGGCGCCAGCAGCTGCGCCGCGCGGGCCTCGACCGCCGCGCGCTCCTGCTCGTACTGGCTCGCCTGCGACCAGCCCTTCAGCCCGGCGAAATTGCCGAGACCCGGGAACACGGCGAGGTAGACCAGCGCGAAGACGATCGTGATGTAGAACAGCCACAGCCACCACTTGGGCAACGGGTTGTTGTACTCGCGCAGGTCGCCGTCCCAGGTGTGGCCGGTATCGCTGCCGCCGCCGATCTTCTCGCCGGCGTGCTTCGGCTTCGCGGTCCAGCGCAGCAACCAGAAGCAGCCCAGGATGTTCGCGATCGTCAGTACGACGACGAAGATGCTCCAACCGCTACTCATCGGAATTCGCTCCCTTGTTCTGTTGCGGGCCTTCGCGGAACGGCATCTGCGCCATTTCGTCGAAGTGCGCCTTGCGTCGCCGGCTCCAGGCCCAGATCACCAGCCCGATGAACGCCAGCATCACCACCAGCGTGAACAGGCCGCGCATCGTGCCGGCGTCCATCGTTCAACCGCCCGGCTTCACGTTGGTGCCGAGACCCTGCAGGTAGGCGATCAGCGCCTCGAGCTCGGTCTTGCCGGCGACGGCCTCGGCGGCGCCGGTGAAGTCCTCCTCCGTGTACGGATGGCCGAGCTTCGCCAGCGTGCGCATCTTCTTCTCGATCAGCACGCCGTCGACGCTGTTCCGCGCCAGCCACGGGTAGCCCGGCATGTTCGACTCGGGCACGACGTCGCGCGGGTTGTTGAAGTGCACGCGGTGCCACTCGTCCGAGTAGCGGCCGCCGACGCGCGCGAGGTCGGGCCCGGTGCGCTTCGAGCCGAACTGGAACGGGTGGTCGTACACGGACTCGCCGGCCAGCGAGTACGGCCCGTAGCGCTCGGTCTCCGAGCGGAACGGGCGGATCATCTGCGAGTGGCAGTTGTAGCAGCCCTCGCGGACGTAGACGTCGCGCCCGGCGAGCCGCAGCGCGTCGTAGGGCTCGACGCCCGGCGCCGGCTGCTTGCTGACGCCCTGGAAGTACAGCGGCACGATCTGCACCAGGCCGCCGATGCTGATCACGAGCGCGATCAGCACGCCCATCAGGCCGATTTTCTTTTCGATCGTATCGTGGTTCATGCGCGCTTCCTCAGGCCGGCTGCAGGATCGGGCTGTCGGCCGTGGACTTGCTGGCCGCGACCGTCTTCCAGACGTTCCAGGCCATCAGGAACATGCCGGCCAGGACCAGCGTGCCGCCGGCGAGGCGGACCGCGTAGTACGGGTAGGTGGACTTGATCGACTCGATGAACGCGTAGGTCAGCGTGCCGTCGGCGTTCGTCGCGCGCCACATCAGGCCCTGCATGACGCCGGCGATCCACATCGAGGTGATGTACAGCACCACGCCGATGGTCGTCGTCCAGAAGTGCACGTCGATCAGCCGCGTGCTGTACATCTGCTCGCGGCCGAACAGCTTCGGGATCAGCGCGTACATCGTGCCGATCGAGATCATCGCGACCCAGCCGAGCGCGCCGGAGTGCACGTGGCCGATCGTCCAGTCGGTGTAGTGCGAGAGCGCGTTGACCGTCTTGATCGACATCATCGGCCCTTCGAACGTCGACATGCCGTAGAACGACAGCGACACGATCATGAACTTGAGGATCGGGTCGGTGCGCAGCTTATGCCAGGCGCCGGAGAGGGTCATGATGCCGTTGATCATGCCGCCCCACGACGGCGCGAGCAGGATCAGCGAGAACGCCATGCCGAGCGACTGCGCCCAGTCGGGCAGCGTCGTGTAGTGCAGGTGGTGCGGGCCCGCCCACATGTAGATCGAGATCAGCGCCCAGAAATGCACGACGGAGAGGCGGTAGGAATAGACCGGGCGGCCGGCCTGCTTCGGCACGAAGTAATACATCATGCCGAGGAAGGCCGCGGTCAGGAAGAAGCCCACCGCGTTGTGCCCGTACCACCACTGCACCATCGCGTCGACCACGCCGGAGTAGACGCCGTACGACTTGGTCAGCGAGACCGGGATCGCGAGGTTGTTGAAGATGTGCAGCACCGCGATCGTGATGATGTAGGCGGCGAAGAACCAGTTCGCGACGTAGATGTGCTTGACCCGGCGCAGCGCGATCGTGCCGAAGAACACCACCGCGTAGGCGACCCAGACCGCCGTGATCAGCAGGTCGATCGGCCACTCGAGCTCGGCGTACTCCTTGCCCTGCGTGATGCCGAGCGGCAGCGTGATCGCCGCGAGCAGGATCACGACCTGCCAGCCCCAGAACGTGAAGGCGGCGAGCTTGTCGCCGAACAGCCGCGCGTGGCAGGTGCGCTGCACGATGTAGTAGGAGGTGGCGAAGAGCGCGCTGCCGCCGAACGCGAAGATCACCGCGTTGGTGTGCAGCGGACGCAGCCGGCTGTAGGTCAGCCAGGGCACGTCGAAGCTCAGCGCGGGCCACAGCAGTTGCGCCGCGATCAGGACGCCGACCAGCATGCCGACGATGCCCCAGACCACGGTCATGATCGCGAACTGCCGGACCACCTTGTCGTTGTAATGCGTGGCCGTCGTATTCATGCTCGCCTCGAAAGGATGGAAACTGTCCCTGCCGCCGGTGCGCGGGCGCACAAGCTCCGCGCATCTTAAGTGATCGCGCGACGCCCGTGCGAGCCGCATGGAGAACGGGTACCGATAGGTATTTTCCGCAGCGAATTCTGCGGATTGCAGCCGCGGCAAGGGCTGCGCAGAGTATTGACAACATATTAGAAATATCGGATGGAGGCCACGCGATGAAACGCCTCGACCGGATCCTCGCGGTGATCGACCCGACGACGGACGCCCAGCCGGCGCTGGCCCGGGCCACGATGCTCGCGCGCCGCTGCGGGGCGACGCTGGAGCTGTTCATCTGCGACTTCGACCCGTCGCTGTCCGGGCAGCCGTTCTTCGACACCGACAAGCTCCGGCAGCTGCGCGACGAGTTCCTCGCCGAGCGACTCGAGTACCTCGAGGAGGCCGCGGACGACCTGCGTGCCGGCGGGCTGGCGGTCGAGACGCACGTGCACTGGGACAACCCGCTCTACCGCGGCATCGTGCGCCGGGTCGCGGAGTCCGCCCCGGACCTCGTGGTCAAGGACACGCACTACCACACGGCGCTGCGGCGCACGCTGTTCACCAACACCGACTGGAACCTGATCCGGACCTGCCCGGCGCCGATCCTGCTCGCCAAGGGGGGCGACTGGCCGGCGGTGCCGCGCATCCTCGCGGCACTCGATCCGGGGCACCTCGGCGACAAGCCCGCGGCGCTCGACCACGACATCCTGGACTGGGGCGAGCTGTTTGCGGCGCGGATGGGCGGCGAGCTGCACGCGGTGCACGCGTTCTTCCCGGCCGCGCTGCTCGCGGCGACGACGACGATGGCCGGCATGCCGCTCGTGAGCGGCGTCACGGCCGCCGAGATCGTCGCCACCGAGCGCGGGCGCATTGCCGGCGTGCTGTCGGAGATCGTCGCGACCCACGCCCTCGACCCGGGGCGAGTCCACCTCGAGCAGGGGTCGGCGGCGGACGTGCTGCCGCGGATCACCGAAAGCCTGGCCGCGTCGCTGCTGGTGATGGGCGCCGTGTCGCGCAGCCGGTTGCAGGAGATCTTCCTCGGCAGCACGGCCGAGCGCGTGCTGGATCGGATCGGCTGCGACGTGCTGGTCGTCAAACCGGCCGATTTCGCCGAAAAGCTGCCGTTCTGACGACCGCCTTCGGGATGTGACGTCCGTCACATGCACGGGCCCGCGAGGCGTCCCGGCTTCACATATCCGGGCCGGGACCGCCCTTATACTCGCGTGCAAATGACGTTCACGAACGTACTCCTCGTTTGCGCGCAGCCCGACGACCGGGCCGAAGTCCGTGCGGCCCTGGAGGCCATCCGGGGCCAGCCGTACAGCGTCGAGATGGTGAATACGCTGGCCGCCGCGCTGGCCGAACTGCGCTCGGGGCACACCGACGCGATCGTGCTCGACCTCGACCTGCCCGACAGCGTGGGGATCACGACTTTCCTGAGGATCCAGCCGAAGGCGACGACCATTCCGGTCGTGGTCCTCGTCAACCCGTCGGACGAGGAGCTCGGCAGCCAGGCCGTCCAGCGCGGCGCCCTCGACTCGCTGACCAAGGGCGAGATCACGGCCCAGCTGATCGACAAGGTGCTGCGCTACGCCACCGAGCGCACGCACACGCTGAAGGCGCTCAAGGCCTCCGAGCAGCGCTACCGCGAGCTGTTCCAGAACGTCACCGCCGGCGTGTTCCAGACCACGATCGACGGCAAGTTCATGGCCGCCAATCCGGCGCTGGTGCGCATGCTCGGGTACGACACGGAGGACGAACTGCTCGCCGTGGACGTGGCCCGCGACGTGTACGCGGACCCGCACCATCGCGACGCCTGGGTCCGGTCGATGGCCGAGACCGGCGAGGTCCGCAACGCCGAGCTGGTGCTGAAGCGCCGCGACGGCAGCAAGCTCGTCGTGCTGGAGAATTCCCGGGCGGTGCGCGACGACGACGGCCGCGCGCTGTTCTACGAAGGGACGCTCACCGACATCACGGCCGCCCACGCGCTCTCCGAGCAGCTGTCGCACGACGCGAGCCACGATCCGCTCACGGGGCTGAAGAATCGCCGCGAGTTCGAGGTGCGGTTGCAGCACGCGCTCGAGCTGACGCACGCGACCGGGAAGACCCACGCGATCTGCTTCATGGACCTCGACCGGTTCAAGGTGGTCAACGACACCTGCGGGCACGTGGCGGGCGACGAGCTGCTGCGGCAGCTCGGGCACCTGCTGCAGGCGCGGGTCCGCTCGGTCGACGTCGTCGCGCGGCTCGGCGGCGACGAGTTCGCGATCCTGCTGCAGAACTGCGGGCTCAATGACGCGCTGCAGGTCGCGAACGACGTGCTCAAGTCCATCGCGGACTTCCAGTTCGTCTGGGGCCAGAACACGTTCAACCTCGGCGTCAGCATCGGCCTCGTCGCGATCAACTCGAATTTCAAGCGGCTCGCCCAGGTCATGAACGCGGCGGACACCGCCTGCTACGCGGCCAAGGACGGCGGGCGCAATCGCGTCGTGGTCTTCCGCGAGGACGAGGCGGCGCTCGCGCGCGAGCGCGGCGAATCCGACTGGGTCGCCCGGGCGAGGCGCGCCCTGGCGGACAACCGCCTGTTCCTCGAGGCGCAACCGATCCAGCCGCTGGCCCCGGGCAGCCTGGAGCCACCGCATTACGAGCTGCTGCTGCGCATGCGCGACGATTCCGGCCGAGCCGTTCCGCCGGGGGCCTTCCTGCCGACCGTCGAGCGCTGCAACCTCTCGGTGCGCTATGACCGCTGGGTGATCGGCACCGCGCTGCAGTGGATGCAGTCGCACGCGTCGGCGATGGGCCGCGTTTCGCGCTTTTTCATCAACCTCTCGCGCGATTCGGTCATCGACCCCGAGACGGGCGCGTTCATCCGCCAGGCGATCGCGCAGGCGGGCTTCGATCCGCGCCGGCTGGGCTTCGAGGTCGCCGAGAGCATCGCGATCGCAAACCTGACCCGGGCCAACCAGTTGTTCAGCGAGTTGCGGCGCACGGGTTGCACCGTGAGCCTCGACGACTTCGGCAGCGGCGTGTCGTCGTTCGCGTACCTGAAGGCCCTCGGCGCCGACTACCTGAAGATCGACGGCATGTTCGTCGGCAACATCTCGCAGGACAAGGTCGACTACGCGATGGTGCGTTCGATCAAGGACATCGGGCACGTCATGGGCAAGAAGGTGATCGCCGAGTCCGTCGAGAACGATGCCGTGCTCGAGAAGCTGCGCGAGATCGGCGTGGACTACGCGCAGGGCTTCGGCGTCGGTGAGCCGCGGCCCCTCGACGAGATCGCCAGCGTCAGCGTCGCCGACCTGCTCGCCGGCTGAAAATTCCCGCTCCCTTCCCGACAGTGGATTCCGCTGGCATATAATTAATCAAATGATTAATATAGTGGCATGACTGCTGTGCCTCCCCGTTCGACCCAGAGACGCGCTGCACGCCGGCCGGGCCGCCCGGTCGGGGGGGATGCCGCCGTCCGCGAGGCCCTGCTCGACACGGCGCGACGCTTGTTCCTCGCGCGCGGGTTCGGGCCGGTCACGATCCGCCAGATCGCCGCTGCGGCCGGCAGCTCGCCGGCCACGATCCACTATCACTTCGGCGACAAGCTCGGCCTGTATCGAGCCATGCTCGAGGTGGTGATCGCGCAGGTGGCCGAGGCGCTGCAGCGGCTCGCCGATCCGGCGCGGACGGAGCAGGTCGACATCGCGGAAGTGATTCGCCTGTACACGCGGATGCTGACGGACAACCCGTGGGTCCCGGCCCTGATCGTCCAGGAGGTGCTCGCCGAGGGAGGCCGGTTCCGGGAACAGTTCATCGAGAACTTCGCCGGTCGCCTGGCCCCGTTGTTCGCCGCGATCATCCGGCGCGAACAGGCTCGCGGCGCCATCCGCGGCGACCTCGACCCGAACCTCGCGGCGCTCTCGGCCATCAGCCTGACCGTGTTTCCGTTCGTTGCGCTGCCGGTGACGAGCCGGGTGCTCGGGGTGACCGTGACGGGCGACGCCGTGGACCGCCTGGTTGCCCATACGATTCGCGTGCTGTTCGACGGTATCCGTGCCGAGGAGGTCATCCCATGAACCGGTCACTGCTGGTTGCACCGCTGCTCGGACTGCTGGTCGGTGCCTGTTCGAACGACGACCAACCGCAGCAGATGCACGGCACCCTGGAGCGCGACCGGCTCGAGCTCGTCGCCGAGTCGCACGAGCGGATCGTCGACGTGCTGGTGCGCGAGGGCGATCGCGTCGCGGCGGGTGCCGTGCTGCTGCGACAGGAGGCCGGGACGATGCAGCCGCGCCTCGACCAGGCGCGCGCTGCGCTGGCTGAGGCCGAGCGGCGCCTCGCCGATGCCGCCGAGGGTCCGCGGCAGCGCGAACTCGAGGAAGCCCGGGCTGCACTGGCCGGTGCCGAGAGCGCCCTGGAGACGGAGCGCCGCGAGTTCGAGCGCGTGGACCAGCTGGTCGAGCGCAAGCTGCTCAGCGCCTCCAGTCGCGACCAGGCCCGCGCGCGGCGCGATGCGGCCATCGCGGCCCGGGACCAGTCACGCGCACGGCTCCGGCTGCTGCAGGAGGGTACGCGGCCCGAGCAGGTCCGCGCAGCCGAGGCGGCCGTGCAGCGGTCGCAGGCCGTGCTCGCCGAGCTGGAAACCAGCGCAGCGCTCTATGAAGTGCGCGCAGCGCGGGCCGGCTGGATCGAGGCGTTGCCGTACAAGCTCGGCGAGCGTCCGCCGGCCGGCGCCCCCGTCGTCGTGCTGCTCGCGGAAGGCACGCCCTACGCGCGAATCCACGTGCCCGAACCGCTCCGCGCCAGCATGACCGCGGGCCGCCCGGTGGCCGTGTCGATCGACGGTGTCGACGGCGTCCTCGACGGCACCGTGCGCTACATTTCCGCCGAGGCGGCCTTCACACCCTACTACGCGTTGACGCAGACGGACCGTGCGCGCTTGAGCTATCTCGCCGAAGTCGCGCTCGATGATCCACGCGCCGCAAAACTCCCGGTCGGCGTGCCCGTGCAGGTGACGATGGCGGCACCGACCGCGGAACCCAGATGAACGCGCAGCCGGCCATCGTTGCGCGCGGCCTCACGCGCCGGTTCGGCAAGCTGGTCGCGGTCGACGACGTGGATCTTTCGATCCCGAAAGCCGGCATCTACGGCTTCCTGGGCCCGAACGGTTCCGGCAAGTCCACGACGATCCGGATGCTGTGCGGGCTGCTCGCGCCCAGCTCGGGGACCGTCGAAGTGCTCGGGCACCAGATGCCGCGCGACGCCGAGCAGTTGCGCCGCCAGCTCGGCTACATGACCCAGCGCTTCTCGCTGTGGGACGACCTCACGGTGCTCGAGAACCTCGAGTTCATGGCACGCATCTTCGGGCTCGGCGCGGCTTCGCGCCGCCAGCGCATCGAGGAACTGGGCGCGGAGTACGACCTTGGGTCCGTGCTGCGCCAGCGCGCCGGTACCATGAGCGGCGGGCAGCGCCAGCGCCTCGCGCTCGCCGCCGCGACGTTGCACCGGCCCGAGCTGCTGCTGCTCGACGAGCCGACCAGCGCCGTGGACCCGCAGAGCCGGCGCGACTTCTGGGAGAGCCTGTTCCGGCTGGTGCAGCAGGGCACGACGATCCTGGTTTCCACGCACTACATGGACGAGGCGGAGCGCTGCCATCGGCTCGCGATCCTCGACGAGGGCCGGCTGGTCGCGGAGGGGTCGCCGCGCGACCTGATGCGCGACATCGCGGCCGCGGTCGTCGAGGTCGAGACCGACGACGTCCCGGCGGCGCGCGGCGCGCTGGCCGGCGACGCGCAGATCCGCAGCATCGCGCAGCTCGGCACGCGCCTGCACGCGCTGCTCGACCGCGACACGCCGGATGCGGCCGAGCACGTCAACCGGCGCCTCGCCGCGGCCGGCGTCGTCGCGCAGGTGCATGTCGTGCCGGCCAGCCTCGAGGACGTCTTCGTCGCCTCGACCGGCTTTCGGCACTGAGCAGCGCCATGCTCGACCGGATCGGCGCCGTGATGGTCAAGGAGCTGCGGCAGCTCGCCCGCGACCGGCTCACGTTCGGCATGATCGTCGGCATTCCGCTGATGCAGATGCTGCTGTTCGGCTACGCGATCAACTTCGACGTGCGCGACCTGCGGGCCGCCGTCGTCGACGAGGCCGACAGCAGCTTGTCGCGCGCGTACCTGGCCGCGCTCGAGGCGAGCGGCGTCGTCGAGTTCTCCGCGCCGAGCGCCGGCCTTCCCGACCTGCAGCGACGGATGAGTGCCGGGGACATCAGCGTCGGCGTCTACATCCCGCGCGACTTCGAGCGGCGCGTGCTCGACCGGTCCCGTCCGGCGGCGCAGCTGCTCGTCGACGGCAGCGAACCGATGGTCGACAGCGTCGCACGTGGCCTCACGGCCGTGCCGCTGCCGCGGCGCGACGGAATCTACGGCAGCACGGCACCGGTCTTCGAGCTGCGCACCGAGTACAACCCCGAGCGCCGCACCGCCGTGCAGATCGTGCCGGCGCTGATCGGCGTGATCCTCAACATGACGATGGTGATCTTCACCGCGGTGGCGATCGTCCGCGAGCGCGAGCGCGGCAACCTCGAGCTGTTGATCACGACGCCGGTCCGTTCGTGGGAGCTGATGACGGGCAAGCTGCTGCCCTACGTCGCGATCGGGCTCGTGCAGGTCACGCTGGTGCTGGGCGTGGGCTCGCTGCTGTTCGACGTGCCGGTGAACGGCAGCCTCGCCGACCTCTACCTCGCGGCGCTGCTGTTCATCGCGGCCACACTGACGCTCGGGCTGCTGATCTCGACGCTGGCCCGCACGCAGTTCCAGGCCTTCCAGCTCGCGTTCTTCACGATGCTGCCGTCGATCCTGCTGTCGGGATTCATGTTTCCGTTCGACGGGATGCCGCAGGCGGCGCAGTGGATCGCGCAGGTGCTGCCGCTCACGCATTTCAACGACCTGGCCCGCGGCATCGTGTTGCGCGGCGCGCCGATCAGCGACCTCGGCCGGCCGGCGGCGAAGCTGGTCGCGTTTCTCGTCGTGGCGCTGGCGATCGCGACGCTGCGTTTCCGCAAGCGGCTCGACTGATCACTTCGCGAGCACGTAGGTCCCCGGCGCCTTGCCGAGCGGTTTCAGCCCGTGCTTCGGCGCGCCCATCGGCGGGGGCGCCACCTTGCGCGCGCTCGAGCGTTCCTCGAGCCACTTGGCCCAGGTTGGCCACCACGAGCCCGGCAACGGCTCCACCTTCTCGAGGTACTTGTCCGGCGACAGCAGCCGCGCGCCCGACCGCGACGTGTGCACACGATGGCGGCGCTTGGGATGCTGCGGCCCGCTGATGATGCCGGCATTGTGCCCGCCGCTCGTCAGGCAGAACGTGTAGTCGGCCGAGCGCACCAGCTTGCCCACCTTGTAGACGGAGCGCCACGGTGCCACGTGGTCGGTCTCGGTGCCGACGACGAACATCGGCAGCCTGATGTCGGACAGCTCGAGCTGCTCGCCGTTCGCCACGTAACGGCCCTCGGCGAGGTCGTTGTTGAGATACAGCTGGTGCAGGTAGTCGGTGTGCATCCGGTAGGCCATGCGCGTGCCATCCGCGTTCCACGACATCAGGTCGTTGACGCCGACCCGCTCGCCGCGCAGGTAGGTGCCGATCGTCGGCGCCCACAGCAGGTCGTAGGTGCGCAGCAGCTGGAACGCGCCGCCCATCTGGCGGCTCTCGAGCACGCCTTCCTTCCACATCATCGCCTCGAGCATCGCGAGCTGCGCCGGGCTGATGAAGATCGACAGCTCGCCCGGCTCGCTGAAGTCGGTCTGCGCGGCGAACATCGTCACGCTGGCCAGGCGATCGTCCTCCCGCGCCGCAAGCTCGGCCGCGGCGATCGCGAGCAGCGTGCCGCCGATGCAGTAACCGACCGCGTGCACCTTGTGCTTCGGAACCACCTGGGTCACGGCGTCGAGCGCGGCATGCACGCCGTGCGTCAGGTAGTCGTCCATCGTGACGTTGCGGTCCTCGGCGGTCGGGTTCTTCCACGACACCATGAAGACCGTGTGGCCGAGCCCGGTCAGGTAGTTGACCAGCGAATTCTTCGGCGACAGGTCGAGGATGTAGTACTTCATGATCCACGCCGGCACGATCAGCACCGGTTCCGCGTAGACCGTCTCGGTCTGTGGCGAATACTGGATCAGCTCCATCAGCGGCGTGCGCAGGATCACCTTGCCGGGCGTGGCCGCGACGTGCTCGCCGACCTGGTAGTTCTCGACGCCGATCGGGCCCAGCCCCTTGAACGTGCGCGTCACGTCCTCGGCGAGGTGCTTGACGCCGCGCACCAGGTTGCGGCCGTTCTCGTCGATGGTCTGGCGGATCAGCTGCGGATTGGTCGGCAGGTAATTGTCGGGTGCGACGAGCTCGAGACCCTCGCGCACCGTGAAGCCGACGATGTTCTCCGCCGCGGCGTCCGCACCCGGCACGTTGCGCACGGCTTCCCGCGCCCAGTCCGACACCGAGATGAAAGACTCGGCCAGCACGTTGAACGGGAACTTCGACCACGCGGGATCGGCGAAGCGATTCGCGTAGGGCGTGCCCGCCGCGCGCGGCGCTTCGCCCTGCAGGGCGGCGCCCGAGAACTGGGCCAGGGCCAGCGTCTTCTGCAGGGCGGTACGCGCGAGCTCGGCCTGCCGGCCGGGCGCGACCGCGAGTCGCGTCAGCACGTTGAGCCAGGCGCCGCCGAAGGCCTGCGGCGAGAGCCCGCCCGTCCATTGCCCCAGGGTCGCGAGGAAATGCCTCGAGAGGTCGTTCGTCGCGACGGTGGAGCCGCGCTTCTTTGGCATTTCGGCCATGTTGGGTGCCTCAGATCGTTTTCAGGTCCACGGAGGGGTCGGCGAGGCGGGCGGAGTCCGGATGCTTGCGCTCCGCGATCCACTTCTTGCCGTTCATGAAGTCCTTCATGCTGTTGACGGCGTCCACCGCCAAGAGCTCGCCCTGCGCCAGGTAATAGAGCGCGAAGCTGCCGGAATCGGGGTCGCCGCGCACGACCGTCTGGTCGTAGCCCTCCGACAGGCCCGCGATCTGCAGCTTGACGTCGTACTGGTCGGACCAGAACCACGGCACGTGCTCGTGGCGCGCCGGCTTGCCGCAGATGTTCAGCGCGGCCGTCTTCGCCTGCTCGACCGCGTTGTCCACCGACTCGAGGCGCACCCGCCGGCCGTAACGGACGCTCGGGTGATTGGTGCAGTCGCCGGCCGCGAACACGTGCGGATCCGAGGTGCGGCACTGTTCGTCCACCGAGACGCCGTTGTCGCAACGCAGGCCCGCGGCGGCGGCGAGCGTGACGTCGGGCAGGATGCCCACGCCGACGATCACCAGGTCCGCCGCAAACTCGCGCTCGCCGCAGGCGACCGCCTGCACACGGCCCTCGCCGGCGAACGCCGTCACCGAGGTATTGCACAGGATGCGCACGCCTTCGCGCTCGTGCCGGCGCGTGTAGAACGTCGAGAGCTCGGGTGCGACGACCCGGTTCATCGGCCGGTCGGCCATTTCGAGCACCGTCACCTCGAGGCCCAGGTGGCGCGCGCAGGCGGCCGCCTCCAGGCCGATGTACCCGGCGCCGACGACCACGAGCTGCTTCGCGCCCGGCAGGTCGGCGCGGATCGCGTCGACGTCGGCGATCGTGCGCAGGTAATGGATGCCGGCGAGATCGTAGCCCGGGACCTCCAGCCGCCGCGGCCGGCTGCCGACGCACAGCAGCAGCTGGTCGTAACTGAGCTCGCCGCCGTCGCTCAACCGCAGGCGCTGCGTACCCCGGTCGATCGCCGTCACCCGGACGCCGAGCCGGGTCTCGACCCGGTGCTGCTCGTAGAAATGCGGGCTGCGCAGCAACAGCCGTTCCCGCTCGAGCTCGCCCGACAGGAACTTCTTCGACAGCGGCGGCCGGTTGTACGGCAGGTGCGGCTCGTCGCCGACCAGCACGATCGGGCCCGCATGCCCTTCGCGCCGCAGCGTGTCGATGGCCTGCACCGAGGCGTGGCTTGCACCGACGATGACGATGGTCTGTGTCATGTTCGCTGGCTTTATATACGGACCGCGGTCGCCGAGGAAGAACCGACGGGCACCTCGGGGCCCGCGAAAGCGTCGCCGATCGGTGTGGCATGATGCCTCGAACCGCTCCCGAGCCGGCTCCGATGAACCAATCCGCCCCTCGCTCGACCGCGCAACGAGTCGGTCTCTGGCTCGGGCTCGGCCTGTTCGTGACGCTGCTGTGGCTGCCCGAGCCCGCGGGCTTTGCGCCACCCGCCTGGCGGGCGGCCGCACTCGCCGCGCTGATGGCGGTCTGGTGGGCCACCGAGGCGCTGCCGATCCCGGCGACCGCGATGCTGCCCCTCGCCGCCGGGCCACTGCTCGGCATCGTTCCCGTGGAGCGGGCAGGGTACGGCTACGGCAGCTCGACGATATTCCTGATTCTCGGCGGCTGCCTGCTCGCCCTCGCGCTCGAGCGGTGGGAACTGCACCGCCGCATCGCCTACTGGATCGTCACTCGCGCCGGCTCGAGTGCGCGCGGCCTGGTCTTCGGCGTCATGGCCGCCACTGCGTTCGTCAGCATGTGGGTGTCGAATACTTCGACGACGCTGATGATGCTGCCAGTCGCAGTCTCGATCGCGGCCATCGTGGCGCCCGAGCAAGCGCACGCGACGGCCGAACGGCGCAACTTCTCGGTCGTGATCGTGCTGGCGGTGGCTTACGCCGCGACGATCGGCGGCTTGGCGACCCTGATCGGCACGCCCACCAACGCACTGGCCGTGGCTTTTCTGGAGCAGACCTATGGCGTGCGGCCTACGTTCGCCGAATGGCTCGTATTCGGACTGCCGTGCAGCATCTTGATGCTGGTCGGCGCATGGTGGGTGCTCGTCGCGATCACGCATCCATTCCGGTTGCCGGACATCGCCCAAGCCCGTGAACTCGTCCAGTCGGAGCTACGCAGTCTCGGCCGCCTCAGCGTGCCCGAGCGGCGGGTCGCCGCGATCGGCGTGGCTGCGGCCGTGGCCTGGGTGACATCGCCGTGGTTGAAGGCCTTGCCGGGACTGGGTGCGCTGAGCGACATGGGCATCGCCATGCTGGCCGGGCTGGCGTTGTTCCTGGTCCCTTCCGGCATGCCGCAGGGCGGCACGTTGCTCGAGGCGGGTGATTTCCGGCGTCTGCCGTGGGACACCCTGTTCCTGTTCGGCGGCGGTCTCGCGCTCGCGGCGGTGATCCAGGACAGTGGCCTGTCCCTGCACATGGGCGAACTGCTGGGCGGGGTCGCCGGCTGGCCGCCGCTCGCCGTCACGGCCGTGGTCGTGCTGGTCGTCATCCTGTGGACCGAGCTCACCAGCAACGTCGCCACGGCCGCAACGTTCATGCCGATCCTCGCCGCGCTGGCCACCACCACCGGACAGCCGGTCGTCGAACTGGTCGTGCCGGCGGCCGTCGCCGCCTCCTGCGCCTTCATGCTGCCGGTCGGCACGGCGCCCAACGCGATCGTGTTCGGATCCGGCCGCGTCCAGGGCCGCGACATGCTGCGCGCCGGCATCTGGGTGAATATCCTGGGCTGGGGTGTCATCATCGCAGTCTCGGCGGCGACGCTCCGCTGGCTGGCCTAGCGCCCGGGCGCGGTAAGCCACCGCAAAAGCGCACCACGGACGCGCAATCTCGCCGTCGGGGCGCTCCAAGGTGGTGCGGCGGGCGGGCGAGGGCGCCCGGATCTGGCCAGCGGGCCGGGTCGGCACGGTTTCTGCATATTGGCTGGAGCGATCTCCGCCGGAAAACTACGAAGAGTCGAGGAGCCAGAGCCCTATGAAGCTGATCAGCGCAATCATCAAACCCTTCAAGCTGGACGACGTGCGCGCCGCCCTGTCGGAGCTCGGCGTCTCCGGCATGACGGTGACGGAGGTCAAGGGCTTCGGGCGGCAACGCGGCCACACCGAGCTGTACCGCGGCGCCGAGTACGTCGTGGACTTCGTGCCGAAGACCCGCATCGAGGTCGCGGTCAAGGACGCCCTCGTGGACCAGGTCATCGAGGCGATCGTCGGCGCCGCGCGCACCGGCAAGGTCGGCGACGGCAAGATCTTCGTGTCGGACCTCGAGCGCGCCATCCGCATCCGGACCGGCGAAGCGGACGACCAGGCGCTCTGACGGGCCGCCGGCCGAGGCGGTACGATCGCAGTCTCCACTCGCGGGACTGCGATCTCCATGCCTGAGCCAGTCGAAACGGCCGTAGCCAAGCTGCAGCTCGGCGACCAGCGTCGGCACATTTTCCTGTGCGTCGGCGGCAAGTGCGCGACACGCCCGCGCAGCCTGGCCAGCTGGGAGCATCTCAAGCGGCGACTGCAGGAACTCGGTCTGCAGGACGTACCCGGCGGCGTCCTGCGCACCAAGGCCGAATGCCTGCGCGTCTGCACGTCCGGCCCGATCGCCGTCGTCTACCCGGACGGCACCTGGTATCGCGACTGCACCCCCGCAAACCTCGATCGGATCATCGAGGAGCACCTGGTGGGTGGCAGGCCGGTGGCGGAGCTGGTGATTGCCAGGGACCCTTTGGGAAGGAAGAGGGGATAGGGGATAGGGGATAGGGGATAGTCGGAGGCGGTCGCATTATCGATGGCTGCGAACCGTTAAAGTGTCGATACGTCCACCGCCCCCTGAGCGCCACCGTACCCTTCCGACTATCCCCTATCCCCTATCCCCTATCCCCTTCCAATGCCCCACGCCATCCGCATCCACGCCCACGGCGGCCCCGAGGTCCTGCGCTGGGAGCCGGTCGTTTCGGTGCAGCCGGGCCGCGGCGAGGTGCTGATCCGGCAGACGGCGATCGGGCTCAATTTCATCGACGTCTACGAGCGCACCGGGCTCTACGCCGGCGCGCTGCCGTCCGGGCTCGGCCGCGAGGGCGCCGGTGTCGTCGAGGCGGTCGGTCCTCGGGTGAGTGGCGTCGCCGTCGGTGACCGCGTGGCTTATGCGTCCGCAACCCCGGGCGCCTATGCGCAGGAACGCGTGATGCCTGCCGACCGGGTCGTGAGAATCCCGGAAGGGGTCAGCGACCGGCTGGCGGCCGCCGCGATGCTGAAGGGCCTGACGGCAAGGTTCCTGGTGCGGCAGACGCATCGCGTGCGCAAGGGCGAGACGGTCGTGGTCCATGCCGCGGCGGGCGGCGTCGGCCTGATCGTGGCGCAATGGGCGCGTCACCTCGGTGCCACGGTGATCGGCGTCGTGGGCAGTGACGCCAAGGCCGCAGTCGCGCTGCAGCACGGCTGCCATCATGCGCTGGTGCTTGGTCGCGACGATCTCGCCGCGCGCGTCCGGGAGCAAACGGGCGGGCTGGGGGCCCACGTGGTCTACGATTCGATCGGCAAGGACACGTTCTTCGCGTCACTCGACTGCCTGCGGCCGCTCGGCATGATGGTCACCTATGGCAACGCGTCCGGGCCGGTGCCGCCGGTTGCGCCGCTCGAGCTCGCGAAGCGCGGCTCGCTGTTCCTGACGCGTCCGATCCTGTTCCACTACATCGCCCGGCGCGCCGACCTCGAGCGCGCGGCTCGCGAGCTCTTCGAGGTGATCGGCCAGGGCGTGGTGCGGATCGAGATCGGCCAGAGTTACGCGCTGCAGGACGTCGCGCAGGCGCATCGCGACCTCGAGGCGCGGCGCACGGTCGGCTCCACGGTGTTGATCCCGTAACGGGACCGCGGCCCTTGCGCAGCTCGACTCGGCTGAGACGCAGCATCACGCACGGCGCGGTGCTGATGGCGTTGCTCTGCAGCGCGATCGTGGTCGCCGGCGAGGGCGACGGAAACGGCGTCGGCGTCCTCCCGTCGCCGGAGGAACTCGAGGCGAGCGGGGCCGTCATCGGCCAGGTTACCGTGGTCGTCGGCGACGTGTTCGACACGAGCATCGACGGCGAGGACGGCTGGCTCTACCGGTCCGCAAACAAGCTGCACATCGAGACGCGGCCGAAGATCATCGAGGACCAGCTGCTCTTCAAGCCGGGCGAACCGTACCGGCACCGGCTCGTGCTGGAGACCGAACGGATCCTGCGCGCGAACAACTACCTCTACGACGCTGCCATCGTGCCGGTCGCCTACGACGGCCACACCGTGGACCTCGAGGTTCGCACCCGCGACGTCTGGACACTGAATCCCGGCATCAGTTTCAGCCGCTCGGGCGGCGAGAACACGTTTGCCGCCCAGCTCCAGGAGGACAACCTGCTCGGCACCGGGCAGAAGATCGACCTCGAGTGGGAAAGCGACGTCGACCGCGAGTCGCTGGCGTTGACCTATTTCAACCCGCATTTCCTCGAGAGCTTCACGCGCCTGACGGCGACCTACGTCGATTCCGACGACGGCAACGAGACGATTTTCGGCCTGGCTCGTCCGTTCTATGCGCTCGACGTGCGGCGCGCGGGTGGCGTGTACCTGGCCGATGGCGAGCGCATCGAGTCCCGCTATCAACTCGGCAAGGTGACCGGCGAGTTCGAGCATCGCGACGAGTACTACGAGATCCATGGTGGCTGGTCCCGCGGGCTGCAGGGTCGCGCAGTCCGGCGCTGGACGGCCGGCGTGACTTACGAGCGCGACCAGTTCGAACCGTCGCCGGACGAGGTGCTCGGCGGTCCGCTGCCCGAGGATCGCGAGCTGCTGTATCCGTGGATCGGCCTCGAGTGGGTCGAGGACAACTTCCAGGAGCGCACGAACCAGGACCAGATCCTCCGCACCGAGGACGTGCTCGTAGGCCTGCGCGCGTACGCGCGGCTCGGCTACGCGTCGGAATCCGCCGGCTCCGACCGAGACGCACTGATCACGAGCGCCTACCTGCAGAACGGCGCAGACCTCCACTCAGGGCAGTCGGTGTTCGGCTCGCTTTCCGCTTCGGGACGGATTGAAGACGGCTCGCTGCAGAACGGCGTCGTCGGTGCCGAGGGTCGCTTGTACTGGCCGACCTCGAAGTACAGCAAGTTCTACGCCGCCTTCTCGGGCGCCGTGACCGAGAACCTCGATGAGGAAGCCCAGTTGCTGCTCGGCGGCGACAACGGCCTGCGCGGTTACCCGCTGCGCTACCAGGCCGGCACGGCGCGCGCGCTGTTGACGCTCGAGCAACGCTATTACACGAAGTGGTACCCGTTCCGGCTGTTCCACGTCGGCGCCGCGGCTTTCTTCGACATGGGCCGCACCTGGGGCACCGACGTCACGGGCCTCGAGAGCGACGGATTGCTGAAGGACGTCGGGATCGGCCTGCGGCTCGGCTCGAGCCGGTCGTCGTTCGGTAACGTGATCCACATTGACCTGGCATTCCCGCTCGACGGCGGAGACGACATCGATTCGGTACAGTTGCTGGTGCAGACCAAGGCGAGCTTCTGACCCCGTCAGCGCTCGATGCCGACGCGATCGACCAGCAGCTCGAACTTGCCGGCCTGCTTGTCGCTGATCATCAGGCCGAGCGCGCGCACCTTGGCGGGATCGAGGCGGGGCGCGAACGGCACCTTGCGGCCGCGGAACGTCGCGACGAACGACTCGACGGGCAGGCGCACCTCAGCCCACTCGCCCGCCGGGGGCTGGAATCGCGCCTGGTACTGGATGCCGTCGAACCCGTCGCCAGTGCGCAGCGTGAACTTGTATTGCTTGCCGTCGCCGCGCACGCGCAGCACGAATGCGGTGGCGCCGGCGGCGTCCCAGTCGCGGGGCGGTGTGCGAACGGAGGCGAACCCGCCGAAATTCTCCAGCGACACGTGGCCGCTGAAGCGCGCGACGCCCGGCCCGGCGACGTCGAACGCACTGCGTGAAACGCCGCCCATCACGACGTCGTCCACCGGCCGCCAAAGGGCGGCGTCCGCCGCGTCGTCGAAGTCGAGCAGGGTCGTAGCCACGAGCAGCGCGAGCAGGCTCAATCGATCTCGACGACCTGGCGGATCGACTCGCCCGCCGCGAGCCGGTCGAACGCGGCGTTGATGTCGTCGAGTCGCAGTCGCTCGCTGAGGAGCCGATCGACCGGCAGCCGGCCGGCGCGGTACCACTCGATGTAGCGCGGGATGTCGCGCGACGGCACGCAACTGCCGAGGTAGCTGCCCTTGAGCGTGCGCTCCTCGGCGACCAGGCTCAGGTGCTGCAGGCTGAATTGCTGTTGCGGATGCGACAGGCCCGCGCTGACCGTCGTGCCGCCACGCGCAGTGATCTTGTAGGCGAGTTCGAGCGCGCGCGCCGACCCGGCCATCTCGTACGCGCAGGCGACGCCGCCGCCGGTGATTTCGCGGATCTGCTCGGCCGCGTCCGGGCTGGCCGCGTTGACTGTGGCCGTCGCGCCCAGCTCGCGGGCGACGGCCAGCTTGCGGTCGTTCATGTCGATCGCGACCAGGTGCTCCGCCTCGAGCATCCGTGCCGCGAGCAGCGCGGCGAGGCCGACACCGCCCAGCCCGACGACCGCGGCGGAGGCGCCGCGTGGATGGGCCGCCGTGTTCACGACCGCGCCGACGCCGGTGATGACCGCGCAGCCGAACAGCGCCGCCTCGGCAAACGGCAGGTCGGACGGGACGCGAACCAGCGAGTTGGCTGCCAGCACCGCGTACTGCGCGAATCCGGAGACGCCGAGATGGTGATGGACCGACCCGCCCGCGTCGTGCAGCCGGCGCTCTCCGGACAGCAGCGTGCCCGCCGAGTTCGCCTTGAAGCCGGGCTCGCACAGCGCCGGTCGCCCCGTCTCGCAGGGCTTGCAGTGTCCGCAGCTCGGCACGAACGCCGCGACGACGTGGTCGCCGCGCGCGAGTCCCGTGACATGGGTGCCGACTTGCTCGACGACGCCGGCCGCCTCGTGGCCGAGCACCATCGGCATCGGCCGGGGTCGATTGCCGTCGATGACCGACAGGTCGGAATGGCAGAGCCCGGCCGCGCGGATCCGCACCAGCACTTCGCCCGGACCCGGCGCGTCGAGTTCCACGTCCTCGATGCCGAGCGGCCGCGAGTCCGCGAACGGTGCCGGGCGGCCGATTTCCCTCAAGACTGCTGCACGTACTTTCATGGTCGCGAGCATAACTCGCCGTGCCGCCGCCGCCCAACGCAGCTAAGTACGGCTGCGACTGTACGCCGACAGGCACCGGAACGATCCGCGAGGCTCGCCGCGAGTACGTCCGTGTAGGCTCGCACGCCGCGTCCATGCGGCGTGACGGCCTCGCGGATCGATTCCGGTGCCTCTCGGCTCGTGCAGTGGCAGCCTGACGCCGGCGTGGGCGGTTGGCGGAAGGGGTGGCGAAACCGTCGCGCCGCAGGACGCGCGCGCGAGCCTACACGGACGTACTTGCGGCGTGTTTCGCCACCCCTTCCGCCAACCGCCCACGCCGGCTACTGTGCCGCCCATGAACACGAGCAACGAGAAAGCGCAGCCAACGAACCGCAGCGAATTCCGCGTGCTGCGCACGATCACGACCCGCTGGCACGACAACGACCACTACGGCCACGTCAACAACGTCGTCTATTACGCGTACTTCGACACTGCGGTGAACGGCTACCTGATCGAGGCGAGCGGCACCGACATCCGTGACCTGCCGGCGATCGGCATCGTCGCCGAGACGAGCTGCCGGTTCATGCGTGAGTTGTCGTTCCCGGACACGGTCTACGCCGGGCTCGCGCTCGAGAAGCTTGGCAATTCGAGCGTGATCTACCGGATCGGGCTGTTCCGCAACGAGGAAACCGAGCCCGCGGCACTCGGCCGCTTCGTGCACGTCTACGTCGATTCTGCGACGCGGCGTCCGGTGCCGGTTCCGGCGCCGATCCGCGCGGCGCTCACCGCGCTCGACGAGGGCTACGTCGGCTTCGGCGCGCTACCGTGACGTGATCGGGATGTGCCCGGGCTGCGCCGCGACCCGGGCGCACCAGGCACGGATCGCGGGGTAATCGTCGAGCGAGAAGCCACCCTCGGGCGCCACGTGGGTGTACGCGTAGAGCGCGATGTCGGCCAGCGAATAACGGCCGCCGACCAGGAAATCGCGCCCGGCCAGACCCCGCTCGAGCACGGCCAGCGCCGCGTGCCCGTTGCGCCGTTTCTCGATCAGCTTCTCGCCGAGCTCCGCCTCACTCTTGCCGAGCGACGCAATCCAGAACCGTGCCGTGCCGATGTTGGGCTCGAGGTTGTATTGCTCGAAGCACAGCCACTGCCACATGCGCGCGCGATCGAGCCGCTCCTCCGGCACCAGTGGCGATCCCTCGGCGAGGTAGCTGATGATCGCGTGGCTCTCTGACAGGAACCCCTGGCCGGGAATTTCGAGCAGCGGGATGCGGCCGTTCGGGTTTTTCGCCAGAAACTCGGGCGTGCGCGTCGCGCCCTGCTTGATGTCGAGCTCGACCAGCTCGTACGGCAGGCCGAGCTCGCGCAGCACGAGCCGCACCTTGTAGCCATTGCCCGAGGGCAGGTAATCGTAGAGCCGGTAGCTCACGACTCGAGGACTTCCTTGCCCTTCTGGATCGCCAGCGCGCCGCTGCGGACGACCTCGAGCACCTCGCCGAAATTGGCGATCTCGGCCATGAACCGGTTGTTCTCGGCTTCGTTGCTGGTCAGCTCGATCGTGAAGCTGTCCGCGGCATCCCAGAGCACGCGCCCGCCGGCCCGCTGCGAGGCCGACCACAGCGAGCCGACCTGTGTCGCCTTCGCCTTCACCTTGATCAGCAGCAGCTCGCGCTCGAAGTGTTCCTCGCGGGTCACGTCCTCGACGTCCACGACGTCGACGAGCTTGAGCAACTGGTTCGAGATCTGCTGGATCACCGCATCGTTGCCGGTCGTGACCAGCGTCAGGCGCGACACGGTCGGGTCGTCGGTCGGCGCCACGCTGAGCGATTCGATGTTGTAGCCGCGCGTCGAGAACAGTCCGGCGACGCGAGTCAGCGCGCCAACTTCGTTCTGCAGCGTCACGGAGATGATGTGTCGTCGGCCTAGCACGCTGCACCCGCCTGCGGGAAATGTCCGCTCTGATACGTCAAGCGAATGAATCTGATGGCATTTTCGGCAACCGGCAGCGGTCCGAAAGCGAGCCCAGCATAGGTGAAGCTGCGGGGGTCGGCCAGATGGACGGGTGCCGGCATCGCTGCTAGTCTCCGTTGCAGCGCAGCATGAACGCAAGAGCCGTCGCCCGGCAGGAAATCGCCGTGAATCACAATCGTGCCGTCGCGGGTCCCGCCCGCCACCCGAAAGCCGGCCAGGTCATGACCGGCGCCGAGATCATCGTCCAGGTGCTGGCCGACGAGGGCGTCGACACGATCTTCGGCTACAGCGGCGGCGCGATCCTGCCGACCTACGACGCGGTGTTCCGCCACAACCTGGACCACGCGGGTGCGGGTGGTGCGAGCCCGATGCCGCTGATCGTCCCGGCGAACGAGCAGGGCGCCGGCTTCATGGCGGCGGGCTACGCAAGGGCGAGCGGTCGCGTCGGCGTCTGCCTGGTCACCTCCGGGCCGGGCGCGACCAATACCGTCACGCCAGTGCGCGATTGCGCCGCCGATTCCGTGCCGATCGTCGTGATCTGCGGCCAGGTGCCAACCGCGGCGATCGGCAGCGACGCGTTCCAGGAAGCGCCGGTCGCGAACATCATGGGCTCGGTCGCAAAGCACTGTTTCCTCGTCACCGATCCGGCCCGCCTCGAGGCCACCGTGCGCACGGCCTTCGAGATTGCGCGCACGGGCCGGCCCGGCCCGGTCGTCATCGACATCCCGAAGGACGTGCAGAACTGGCAGGGCGCCTTCCAGGGCGAGGGGCACCTCGACGTGCGCGGCTACCGCCAGCGCATGAACGCGCTGCTGGCCAACGCCGTGGACGACGACGAGTGCGCCGCGTTCTTCGCGATGCTGGGCGAGTCGCAGCGGCCGCTCATCTATGCGGGCGGCGGTGTCATCCACGCCGAGGGCTCCGCGGAGCTGCGCGCGTTCGCAAGCGATCTCGGCATTCCGGTCGTCACGACGCTGATGGGCATCGGCACGTTCGACACGACCCATCCGCTGGCGATGCGCATGCTCGGCATGCACGGCGCCGCGTTCGCCAACTACGCGGTCGAGGACTGCGACTTCCTGATCGCGCTCGGCGCGCGTTTCGACGACCGCGTGGCCGGCGTGCCGCTGCGCTTCGCCCCGAACGCGAAGCGGATCGCGCACATCGACGTCGACGCTTCCGAGATCAACAAGGTCAAGCGCGTGCAGTGGAGTCACGTGGGCCAGTTGCCGCCGGCGCTGGCCGCGCTCGGTGCGCACGCGAAGCGCACGGGTTTCGCGCGCGACTGGTCGGACTGGCACCGTCACCTGGATGGGCTCAGGCAGCGCCACGCGATGGCCTACGATCGCGACAGCGAGGCGATCCAGCCGTACTACGTGATCGAGGAGATCAACCGGCACACGCAGGGCCGGGCGCTGATCGCGACCGGCGTCGGCCAGCACCAGATGTGGGCCGCGCAGTACTTCGATTTCCGCGAGCCGCGGCTGTGGCTCACCTCGGGCAGCATGGGCACGATGGGGTTCGGGTTGCCGGCCGCGATCGGCGCGCAGTTCGCCTGCCGCGACAAGCTGGTGATCGACATCGACGGCGACGCCAGCATCCGCATGAACCTCGGCGAGCTCGAGACCGTCACGACGTACGACCTGCCGGTCAAGGTCGTGGTGCTGAACAACTTCGGCGACGGCATGGTCAAGCAGTGGCAGAAGCTGTTCTTCAAGGGACGGCTGTCGGCCAGCGACAAGTCGCTGCACAAGAAGGACTTCGTCAAGGCCGCGCAGGCCGACGGTTTCCGCTACGCGGTGCGGCTCGACCGCAAGGAGGACGTGCCGCGCGTCGTCAAGGAGTTCATCGAGTTCCGGGGACCGGCGTTCCTCGAGGTGATCATCGACCCGGACGCGGGCGTCTACCCGATGGTCGGCCCCGGGCAATCGTATGACGAAATGATCACGGGCGATTTCATCGCCTCGCGCCACAAGGCCGAGGCCAAGGAACCGGGCGCGTCGGAGATGTTCTAGGTCGCGAGTGGACCACGCCGCGCCCGTCAATCGACCGACCTTCACCGAAGCCGCGCGCTTCTGGCTGAAGCTCGGCTTCATCTCGTTCGGCGGGCCCGCCGGCCAGATCGCGATCATGCACCGCGAGGTCGTCGAGCGGCGGCGCTGGCTCGACGAGGGTCATTTCACCCGCGCGCTCAACTTCTGCATGCTGCTGCCGGGCCCCGAGGCGCTGCAGCTCGCGATCTACCTGGGCTGGCGCCTGCACGGCACCCGCGGCGGCCTGGTCGCGGGCCTCGGCTTCATCGTGCCGGCGATCGTGCTGCTGCTCGGCCTCTCGTGGCTCTACGCGAGCTACGGCAGCTTGCCGGCCGCCGAGGGACTGCTGCTGGGCCTGAAGGCCGCGGTCGTGGCCCTCGTGTTGCAGGCGCTGATCCAGATCGGGCGTCGAGCGCTCGGCACTCCGCTGCACGTCGGGCTGGCGGTGGCTGCGTTCGTCGCGCTGCAGTTCCTGCGCGTGCCATTTCCCGTGATCGTGCTGGTCGCCGCAGTGGTGGGACTCGCTGCGGCCTGGCGCGCGCCGCGGCCGGCACGAATCGCGGCAACGTCGTCGAAGCCGGCCGGCCAGACGCTGCGTGTCGCCGTGGTCGGCGTCGTCTTGTGGTTGGTGCCACTGCTCGCCGTCGCCACGGCCCTGGGGCCGCACTCGCTTTGGAGCCGCGTCTACCTGTTCTTCACGCAAGCGGCGCTCGTCACTTTCGGTGGTGCCTACGCCGTGCTCGGGTACGTCACTCAGCACCTCGTGCAGAACCTTGGGTGGGTCACGGCACAGCAGTCAGTCGCGGGACTCGCGCTCGCGGAGACCACGCCCGGCCCGCTCGTCATCGTGCTGCAATTCATGGGTTTCATGGCCGGGTGGAACAACCCGGCACCACTCGAGCCAACGACAGCCGCGGTCCTGGCCGCGCTGCTCGCAGCCTGGGCCACGTTCCTGCCGTCGTTCGTGTTCATCTTCCTGGGCGCGCCGCAACTCGAGCGTGTCACGCGCGAGCCGCGCATTGCGGCGGCGCTCGCCGCGATCACCGCGGCCGTCGTCGGCATCATCGCGACGCTGGGCGTGCTGCTCGCGCGAGTGGTGATCCTGCCCGCGGGGCTGGCTGGCGGAGTGGCCTGGGGCGCGCTGGCGCTCGCGGTCGCGGTCTGGATCCTGCTCGCGCGGACCCGTCTCGACCTGCTGTGGATTCTGGCGCTGGCCGCGGTCGGCGGCCTGGCTCTGCAGGCGCTCGGGTTCGGTTGAGCCGCCGGATCAGCGCGCGGCCTCGAGCAGCTCGTCGATCTTCGCCGCGATCGCCGCATAGGGCTTTGCACCTTCGATCGTCTCGCCCTGGAACTGGCCGTCGACCAGCCGGCCGATGACCAGGCTGGGCGTGGCAGTGATGCCGTTGGCACGGGCGAGTTCGAGATCCGCGCGCACATTGGCCGCCTGGCGGCCGTCACTGCGGCAGGTCGCGAACGCCTCCGGGTCGAGGTCGAACTTCCGGGCCAGGTCGACGAAGGTATCGTGGCCGAGCGTCGCCTGCGCCGCGAACAGCGCCTCGCGGAACTCCCAGAATCGACCCTGCTCGCCTGCGCAGCGCGCGGCCACGGCGGCGGGCACGGCGAGCGCGTGCATGGGCAAGGGCAGGTCGCGCGAGGCGAAACGTACCCGACCGGTATCGATGTAGTTGCGTCGCAGCTGGGGGAAGGTCTGTATCGCGAAGCGCGCGCAGTACGGGCATTGGAGGTCCGTGAACTCGATGATCGTGACCGGCGCCTCGTCGGGGCCGAGCACGTTAAACGGCGGGGTGGGCGCAGCCGTGCCCGTCGCCTCGGTCGCCGGCGCGGCCGTGCAGCCGCCGGAGGCGAGGAGGAGGGCGACGATCAGGATCGCGTAAGCGCGCATGCAGGTATTCCGTGGTGGCGGTCGGACCTCGTGCAGATTGCCGGTCGCCCGGTCGGTGCACAAGGTCGGCCGGAGCCGAAGCGCCGCAAACTGCGATCCACCTCGCTAACATGGGCGCCTGGCGGCCGAACAGGAGCGAGCGATGAAATACCTGCACACGATGGTCCGCGTGACCGATCTCGATGCATCCTTGCGCTTCTACTGCGACGCGCTCGGCCTGCGCGAAGTGCGTCGTTACGACAACGATCAGGGTCGCTTCACGCTGGTCTTTCTCGCCGCGCCCGGCGATGACGCCGCGCAGGTCGAGCTGACCTACAACTGGGATCCCGAGCAGTACGGGATCGGGCGCGCGTTCGGGCACCTCGCGTACCAGGTGGACGACATTTACGCGGCGTGCCAGCGCCTGATGGACCGCGGCGTCACGATCAATCGTCCGCCGCGTGACGGGCGCATGGCGTTCGTGCGCTCGCCGGACAACATCTCGGTCGAATTGCTGCAGAAGGGCACGGCGCTGCCACTGCAGGAGCCGTGGACGAGCATGCCGAATACCGGCGTGTGGTGAGACGGGTCAGTTCCAGAGTTTGGCGAGCAGCTCGGCCT
>CAVZRR010000003.1:0-221467 GCA_963777725.1 uncultured Gammaproteobacteria bacterium | reverse complement strand
GCGCGGCTCGCACCTCGACGGGCTCGGCAACCTGCCGGCCCTGGTGTTCTTCAATGCCTGCGAAGCCGCCCGGGTGCGCAAGCGGAAGGCGGCGGCCGGCAGCCGGCTGTTCGCGTTCCGGCGCTCGACCAGCGTCGCCGAGGCGTTCCTGGCCGGCGGCGTCGCGAACTTCCTCGGCACGCACTGGCCGGTCGGCGACCAGGCTGCGTTCACGTTCTCGACGCGCTTCTACGAGCGGTTGCTCGCCGGCGCGGCGCTCGGCGACTGCGTGCTCGACGCGCGACGACGGGTGCATGCGCAGGATTCGATCGACTGGGCCGACTACGTGCACTACGGCAGCCCGGACTTCACGATCGGGGCCCCGGACCCGGACTGACGCGCCTCGACAGATTCGGAAGAAAGCCCGACAACCCCCGAAGTGACATAAGAAAGCGCGAAGGCCGTCACAGCCCCGCGAACCGCGCCTTATGGAGAATCGCCGCCACTTGATCGTGGATTCGGGCTGCGCGGCGTCAAGAACACCAATGCGCACCCGGCCTCGATCCAAGGCTCGATCCACTGCAACCATGAGGATTCTGTATGAGTATGAAGATCATTGCCCCGATCGCCGCTGGAGTGCTGCTGGCGATGGCGGGCGCGGCGCAGGCCGTCGACGAAGACCAGCCACATTCACTGTGTCGGCGACAGTCAGCGACAACTGCGTCATCAACGCGGCCGACCTGAACCTCGGCACCTTCGACGGCACCAACGATCTAAACGCGTCATCGAATATCACGGTCCGCTGCACGAGCGGTACCGCCATACAGCGTCGTCCTTGAGCACAGGGCGCATCGCCTACTTCACCAACCGCAGGCTGACATTGGGCGCCGACACGCTCGTCTACAACCTCTACACAGACGCGGCGAACTTCGATTATCTGGGGTGACGCACGGATTCGTCGGTCGTCGTTGTCTGACAGTGGCTCGGGCATGGGTACGGCAAAGACCCACACGGTGTACGGCGAGCTGCTGGCCAGCGAGAACACGGGGGCTGTCGGCGCGGGCGGCGTACACAGACCTCGATCACCGCGACGATCACCTACTGATCGAAGCTCGTGATGGTCCAGCGCTTCATACTGGGCATCCTCGCGTCGGCGGCAGCCTTCGGGCTGTCGCCGACGCAGGTCCATGCCGGGACATTCTCGATCTCGCCGCTGCGAGCCGAGCTCTCGTCCCGTGCGCAGACGGGCGCGCTCACGCTCCGCAACCAGGAGGAGCAACTCCGGTCGTCGTGCAGGCCGAGGTGCTGCTCTGGGAGCAGGCCGACGGCCAGGACAAACTCAGCCCGACGCGTGACGTGCTGGTGAGCCCTGCGGTCTTCACGATTCCCGGCAACGGCTCGCAACTGGTGCGCGTCGCGTTGCGCCGCGCGGCGGACGCTCAGCGAGAACTCAGCTATCGGTTGATACTCACCGAAGTGCCGCAACAGGCGAGTCCGGACTTCACCGGACTCAACGTGGCGCTGCGGCTCAGCCTGCCGATTTTCGTCGCACCGACCGCGACTGCCGAGCCGCGACTCGAATGGTCCGCGACGCGCAGCACCGAGGGCGACATCGCCCTGACTGCCCGCAACGCCGGCAACGCCCATGCTCGTGTCCTGAATTTCAACGTCTCGCCGGCCGCGGGCTCCGACGCCCGGGATCCAGCAGGACGTCACCGCTTACATCCTGCCGGGCCAGGCCCGGACTTGGACGCTCGACAACAAACAGAACGAAGCGACCTCCAGCACCGATTGGCAACGACTTCGGGTGAAGGGAACCACCGAAGCCGGCGACTTCGAGGTGGAGATCCGACCCGAAGGGCCGTGAGCCATGGGCCGGCGGCTGCCCCTCGCCCTGTTGCTCGCACTCGCTGCCACCTCGGTCGCGATCGCCGGTGACGCGCCGCCTGCCGTTCGAGCCCGCAATCGTCGAGATCCGGCTCAACGACCAGTCGGAGGGCACGACGCTGATCGTCCGTCGCGACCTCGACGGCACGCTGCTGATCAAGGCCGACGACCTGCCGCAGCTTCGACTCCGAACCCCGTCGCGCGGGTTGACGACCGTCGATGGCGAACGCTACCTGCGACTGGACGCCGAGATCGGCGCCAGCGTCGTCTTCGACGATGCCACGCAGAGCGCGCGCGTCACTCTGCCGCCCGATGCCTTCCTGCCGACGCGCAGCAGCGCGCTGTCGCCCGACGCGCCGCAGGTCACGGCCGCCGACCTCGGTGGATTCGTCAACTACGACCTGTTCGGCGAGCAGGTCGACGACCAGACCAACCTCGGCTCGATCCTCGACATCGGTGTATTCGGCTCGCGTGGCGTGATCACGAACTCGCTGATCGGCCGCAGCGACGACGAGCGCCGCGAGGTCCTCCGCCTCGACTCGACGTGGACGCTCGATCTGCCCGAGCGGCTCGCGACGCTGCGCGTCGGCGACGCGATCAGCGCCTCGGGCGCCTGGGGACGTTCCGCCCGCTTCGGCGGCGTGCAGTTCGGCACCAACTTCTCGACGCAGCCGACGCTGGTGACGACGCCGCTGCTCTACGCGCAGGGCGATGCCATCGTGCCCTCGACGGTGGACGTGTTCGTGAACGGCCGTCGCGTCGCGAGCGAGGACGTGCCGCCCGGTCCGTTCACGATCGACCGGCTGCCGCCGATCACGGGCGCAGGCCAGATGCAGGTCGTCGTGACCGACGCGCTCGGGCGGCAGCAGGTCATCTCGCAGCCCTACTACACGGGCCAGACGCTGCTGCGTGCCGGGCTCAACGAGTACTCGTTCGAGGCCGGCGCGATCCGCGAAGACTACGCGCTGCGCAGCAACGCCTACGGTGACCTGGTGATGGCCGGCACGTTCCGTCGCGGCATCACCGACCGGTTCACGGCGGAAGTGCACGCGGAAGGCCAGGCCGACGGCGCAAGCGCGGCCGGCGTGGACACGGCCTGGCAGGTCGGCACGCTCGGCATCCTGACGCTGACGGCCGCCGCGGGCGGTGACGACGAGATCGGCTGGCTGGGCGGCATGGGCTTCGAGCACAACGGCCAGCAGGTCAATGTGTTCGCCCGCACCCAGTACGCCTCCGAGGACTTCGCCCAGCTCGGAACCTCCGAGCAGCGCGACCGGCCGAAGCAGCGCAGCTTCGGCGGACTGGGCTTCAACCTCGGCCACTACGGCAACCTGCAGTTCTCCTACGGCCAGCAGACCAACTGGTCGAGCCCGACGACCGAGACGATCGGGCTCAGCCACTCGGTCACGCTCGGCGCCTACGGTTATCTCGGCTTCGTCGCGAGCCACACGATCAGCGACGGCTCCTCCACCGACTTCTTTCTGAACTGGACGATGCCGTTCGGTGACCGCCGCACCGCCGCGCTGAGCCTGCAGTATTCGCCCGACGTGACCGCTGGCGAGGAATTCGAGGCGGTCGCGTCGATGCAGCAGAGCCTGCCGGCCGGTGCCGGCACCGGCTACTACGTTGCCGTTTCCTCGACCGAGAACGTGCAGCTCGACTACCTGCTGCAGGGTGACGCCGGCCTGGTCGGCGTACAGTACGCGCGCCGCAACGATACGGATGGCTGGCGCGCCAACGCGAACGGCGGGCTCGCGATCACCGGCGCGGGCGTCATGCCGTCGCGACGGCTCGATCGGAGCTTCGCGGTCGTCGAGGTCGCGGATTTCCCGGACATGACCGTCTACGTCGAGAACCAGCCGATCGGCCGTACGGACAGCAAGGGCCGCGTGCTGCTCGATTCGTTGCGCGCCTACGAACGCAATGCGATCAGCATCGACCCGAAGGAACTGCCGCTCGACGCCTCGCTTGCAACGCCTGCGATGACCGTGACACCCGCCTACCGCAGCGGCCCAGTGGTGCGCTTCCCGGTCGTGCGTGCCAGCGCGGCGACGCTGCGCCTGGTGCTGCCCGACGGCACGCCGGTGCCTGCGGGCGCCAGTGTCACGACCCGCAACGAGCAGGTGCCCGTGGCGCTGGACGGGCTGGTCTACCTCACGGCCGCCGCGGGTCGCCACGAAGCAGCTGCGGAGTGGCTCGGACAACGTTGCGAATTCACGTTCGAGCGGCCCGAGCAGGGCGATCCGCAGCCGGACCTCGGCAATATCACCTGCCGCGCGGACGTTCGCAGCGAAGCTACGGCCGCGCCCGGGAACTGACCGGCCGTGGCAGAATCGCCGGCCTGAGTCATAGCGGGGCGCATGAGAGTTTCGAGCGAAATCCATCGGCGCTGGCCGCGAAGCGCAGCCGCATTCGGCATCGGCGTCGCGGTCCTGGCGCTGCTGTCCAGTGGCGCTGCGCGGGCCGCTGCGGACTGCGCCGTGTCGACGACGGGTGTCGTCTTCGGCAACTACGACCCGCTCGTCACTGCGAATACCGACTCGACCGGCGAGGTCATCGTCGTGTGCACGCACGTCTCGGGCGGGGCGACGCAGGTGAACTACACCGTGGCGCTGTCGGCGGGAAGCAGTGGCAACTATGCCCAGCGGCAAATGCGCGCCGGCGACCGCGACGCTGAATTACAACCTGTTCGACTCGGCTGCATTCACGCGGATCTGGGGCAACGGCACCGCGGGCACGGCGCGGGTGGCGGGATCGATGCGCGTCAATCCCGGGGCTAACAGCGTCCGTCCGGGCTTCGCACCCGATCTACGGGCGCATTCCGGCGCTGCAGGCCGTCGCCGACCGGCAACTACAGCGACACGATCGTCGTCACGTTGACGTTCTGAGTCTCCGCGTCAGAGCGGCGCGGCCGTGACGTGGACCGGCAGCGCGTAGCTGCCGGGCCGGGCCGCGGGATCGAGCACGAAGCGGAACGCCAGCTCGAAATCGTGCAGGCGCCCGGCCGAGGCCTGCCGGATCGCGAGATCCGCGTCGCCCAGCACGACTTCTGCTGCGAGCCCCCGCACTTCAATTTGGCGTGTCAGCCCGACGCGCGGCACAAGGTGCAGCAGGTAGCCGTTCCGATCGTTGTGCCGCACCTGGTAGCGGGCGGACACGTCCTTGTAGCCTCGCTCGATGTCTTCCACCGACAGCATCAGCTGGGCGGGCTGCTCGAGCGCCGTCAGCGTCACGCGCTTCGGCACGACGGCGGACACGGTGAACCGCGCCCGCGCCTGGTCCGCCAGCGCCGGACCCGCCAGCAGCGCGGCAAGCGCCACCACGCCCATCGACCGCCCCATGTTCCCCACCGCATAATGTGTTCTTGTTCACGTTTTACGCTACGCGCCTTGCACACCTGCCCGCAATGCCGTTTTGACAATGTTCGGCACTTGATTTTGCTGCGCCGCGGTAGCCCAGACGCCGCGGGTTGCGCCGCCGCGCCGAAGCGCTAAGCTCGCGCCCTGCCGCCCGCCCAAGGATCCCGCCACCGTGCAACCGACCGATACCTCCAACCCGGACTACTTCCACCGGGTCGTGGATTGCCAGTGGGCCTGCCCGGCGCACACCGACGTGCCGGAGTACATCCGGCTGATCGCGAACGGGCAGTTCTCCGATGCCTACATGGTCAACCGCGAGTCGAACGTGTTCCCGGGGATCCTCGGCCGCGTCTGCGACCGCCCCTGCGAGCCCGCGTGCCGCCGCGGGCGCGTCGAGGACAAGCCGGTCGCGATCTGCCGGCTGAAGCGCGTCGCGGCCGATCACAAGGATTCCATCGTCGATCGCCTGCCCGTGGTGCCGGCGCAGAAGAACGGCAAGCGCGTCGCCTGCATCGGCGCGGGGCCCGCCTCGCTGACGGTCGCCAATGACCTGCTGCCGCTCGGCTACGAGGTCGTGATCCTCGAGCAGTGGGACAAGCCGGGCGGCCTGATGCGCACCAACATCCCGGCGTTCCGGCTGCCCGAGACCGTGATCGACGAGGAGATCGGCTACATCACCGGCATGGGCGCCGAGATCCGCTACGGCACGCGTGTCGACAGCCTGAAGCAGCTGCTCGCGACCGGTGGTTACGACGCGGTGTTCGTCGGCTCCGGCGCACCCAAGGGCAAGGAACTCAAGCTGCCCGGCCGCAAGGAAGGCGACGCGAACATCCACATCGGCATCCAGTGGCTCGAGTCGGTCGCGTTCAAGCACCTGGACAAGATCGGCGAGCGCGTGCTGATCATCGGCGTCGGCAACACCGCGATGGACTGCTGCCGCTCGTCGCTGCGGCTCGGCGCGAAGGACGTCAAGGTCATGGCGCGCAAGCCGCGGCAGTTCTTCAAGGCGTCCGAGTGGGAACTCGAGGACGCCGAGTCGGAGAACGTCGAGATCGTCGTCAACCACGCGCCGAAGAGCTTCGTCGTCGAGAGCGGCCGCCTCAAGGGCATGCTGTTCGACAAGATGCAGTACGAGATCGACGCGCGCGGCCGCATCATCGCCGAGCGCATCGTCGGCGAGCAGTTCTTCCCGGCCGACGACGTGATCCTCGCGATCGGCCAGGAGAACGCGTTCCCGTGGATCGAGAACGACCTCGGGATCCAGTTCGACAAATGGCACGTGCCGGTGGTGGACGAGAAGACGCACCAGTCCACGCGCCCCGACGTGTTCTTCGGCGGCGACGCGGCGTTCGGCCCGAAGAACATCATCTGGGCCGTCGAGCACGGCCACCAGGCGGCGATCTCGATCCACAATTTCTGCATGGACCAGCCGGTGACGAACCGGCTGCCGCCGACGATGAACCTGTCGAGCCGCAAGATGGGCCTGCACGAGTGGTCGTACAAGAACGACTACAACCCCGTCGAGCGGCGGCTCGTGCCGCACGTGAGCCTCAAGGAGCGCTTCAAGCAGATCAGCATCGAGGTCGAGCTCGGCTTCGATCCGGAGCAGACCGCGGCCGAGGTGCAGCGCTGCCTGAACTGCGACATCCAGACGGTGTTCGAGGCGAAGCTCTGCATCGAGTGCGACGCCTGCATCGACATCTGCCCGACCGATTGCCTGACGATCACCCGGAACGGCGACGAAGCGGAACTCTCGACGCGCCTCAAGGCGCCACGCAAGACCCCGCACCAGCCGCTCTACGTTTCCGAGCCCTTGAAGCAGACGGCCCGCGTCATGGTCAAGGACGAGGACCTCTGCGTGCACTGCGGACTCTGCGCCGAGCGCTGCCCGACGGCGGCCTGGGACATGCAGAAGTCCACGATCCACCTGCCCCACGCGACCGATCACACATGGCCCAGCCCGCAAAAGCGCAAGACCGCGTAAACGACTTCGTCATCAAGCTCGCCAACGTGAACGGCACCGGCTCGGCCAGTGCCAACACGCTGCTGATGAAGTCCATCTTCCGGATGGGCATCCCGGTGATGGGGAAGAACTACTTCCCGTCGAACATCCAGGGCCTGCCGACCTGGTACGAGATCCGCGTGACCCGGGACGGCTACGTGGCCCGCTCCGGCCGCGTGGACCTGATGGTCGCGATGAACGCCGAGACCTACGCGAAGGACGTCCGCGAGGTGAGTGCCGGCGGCTACCTGATCTACGACTCGACGTGGCCGCGCTCGACGGTGCTGAAGCGCGAGGACATCACGATCCTCGGCGTGCCGCTCGCGAAGATCTGCAACGAGAACTTCGTCGGCGTCCGCAACCGGATCCTGATGAAGAACATCATGTACGCCGGCGTGCTCGCGGCGCTGCTCGAGATCGATCTCGACGTGTTCCGCCAGCTGCTCACCGAAAGCTTCGGCAAGAAGCAGGCGCTGGTGGACGCCAACATGAAGGCCGTGCAGCTCGGCTTCGACCACGCGAAGGCGCACCTGCCGTGCCCGCTGCCACTGCGCGTCGAGCGCATGGACAAGACGGCCGGCCACATCATGATCGACGGCAACACGGCGGCGGGCCTCGGTGCCGTGTACGCGGGCGCCACCGTCGGCCCGTGGTACCCGATCACGCCGTCCACGTCGCTGATGGACGCGTTCAAGAACTTCTGCGCCAAGCTGCGCGTCGATCCCGAGACCGGCAAGAACAACTACGCCGTGATCCAGGCCGAGGACGAGCTGTCGGCGATCGGCATGGTGCTCGGCGCCAACTGGAACGGCGCGCGCGCGTTCACGGCCACCAGCGGCCCCGGCATCTCGCTGATGAGCGAGTTCATCGGGCTCGCGTACTACGCCGAGGTCCCGGCCGTGATCTTCGACGTGCAGCGCGTCGGCCCGTCCACCGGCATGCCGACGCGCACTCAGCAGTGCGACATCCTGCTCTGCGCCTATGCCTCGCACGGCGACACCAAGCACGTGCTGCTGTTCCCCTCGAACCCGGAAGAGTGCTTCACGATGGCGGTGCAGGCGTTCGACCTGGCCGAGCGCCTGCAGACTCCGGTGTTCGTGATGTCGGACCTCGACATTGGCATGAACGACTGGATGTGCCCCGAGCTCAAGTGGGACGACCGCTACCGTCCCGACCGGGGCAAGGTCCTCACGAAGGAGCAGATCGAGGCGCTGCCGAAGTTCCACCGCTACCTCGACGTGGACGACGACGCCATTCCGTACCGCACGCTGCCGGGTGTTTCGGCCAAGGGTGCGTATTTCACGCGCGGCTCCGGGCACAACCAGTACGGCGGCTATACCGAGGATTCGGCGGACTACCAGGTCGTGCTCGACCGGCTGGTGCGCAAGTTCCATCGCGCGCGGATGCTGGTGCCGGGCCCGGTCATCGAGGGCACGGGCGACCACCAGGTCGGGCTCGTGGCGGTCGGCAGCAGCCATGGCGCCGCGCGCGAGGCGATGGACATCCTCGCGAAACGCGGCATCACCGTGGACTACATGCGGATCCGTTCATTCCCGTTCACGAACGAAGTGGAAGCCTTCCTCGCCGGCGCACGGGAAGATTTTCGTGATCGAGCAGAACCGGGACGCGCAGCTGAAGTCGCTGCTGACGCTCGAGACGGCGGTGGAGAAGCACAAGCTGCACTCGATCCTGCACTACAGCGGTCTGCCGATGACCTCGAAGGAAATCGTCGAAGCCGTGCTGGCGGAGCTGGGCGACAGCCGCAGGGCGCAGATGGCGGCGAGCCAATGAACGGTCAGGGGATAGGGGATGGGGGATAGTCGGAAGTGGCGACTGAACCCGCGGCGGCACCCTCTTCACCATCCCCCATCCCCTATCCCCTATCCCCTACCTTTTAGGTCCTCCCATGTCATTCATCAACAAGCCGAAGGTCCGCCATCCCGACCTGCCGAAGAACGAGCTCGGGCTCACGCGCCGCGACTACGAGGGCGCGATGTCGACGCTCTGTGCGGGCTGTGGCCACGACTCGATCACGGCCTCGATCATCGAGGCGCTGTGGGGACTGAGCCTGCGGCCTGAGCAGCTGGTCAAGCTGTCCGGGATCGGCTGCTCGTCGAAGACCACGGCGTATTTCGCGAGTGGCTCGCACGGCTTCAACGGCGTGCACGGGCGCATGCCGTCGGTCGCGACCGGCGCCAATGCGGCCAACAAGGGGCTGTACTACATCGGCGTCTCGGGCGACGGCGACTCGCTGTCGATCGGTTTCGGGCAGTTCGCGCACTCGATCCGCCGCAACGTGAACATGCTGTACCTGTGCGAGAACAACGGCGTGTACGGCCTCACCAAGGGCCAGTTCTCGGCGTCGGCCGACATCGGCACGAAGTCGAAGAAGGGCGAGGAGAACCTGCAGGCGCCGGTGGACCCGTGCCTCGCTGCGCTGTCGCTCGGCGGCACGTTCATCGCGCGCAGCTTCTCGGGCGACAAGGAGCAGCTCGTGCCGCTGATCCAGGCGGGCCTGATGCACAAGGGCTTCGCGATGATCGACATCATCTCGCCCTGCGTGACGTTCAACGACCACGTCGGCTCGACCAAGAGCTACACGTTCACGCGCGAGCACTATCACGAGGCCGTGCACGCCGATTACATCCCGCCGCGGCAGGAGATCAGGGCGTCCTACGGCGAGGGCGAGACGCTGCCGGTGCAGATGCACGATGGCAGCCAGATCGTGCTGCGCAAGCTCGACAAGGACTACGACCCGACCCACCGCGGCAAGGCGTTCGAGTACCTGCGCACCAAGCTGCGCCAGGGCGAGCACGTCACCGGGCTGATCTTCGTCTCGTCGAGCGGCCCCGACATGCACGACATGGCGGGCACGACCGACGTGCCGCTGAACCAGGTGCCCTACGAGAAGCTGCACCCGGGTTCGGAGGGGCTGGCGAAGATCCTCAAGCGCTACGCGTGAGCTTCACCACGTGCGGCGCCGATCAGGCTTTTCAGGACACATCAGTCTGGCTATAATGGCCAGATGAAGAAGGCCTCGATATCGGAGCTCAAGAACCAGCTCAGCGCCTACCTGCAGCGCGTGCGGGCCGGGCAGACCGTGATCGTCTACGATCGAAACCGGCCGATTGCGCGCATCGATCGCATCGCGGACGAGGACGACGATGACCGCATCGTGCAGTTGCAGCGCGCTGGAATCATCACTCCACCCAGCGAGCCGTTGCCGCTGGATCTGATCCGCACGCCACTGCCACGCGCGGAGCACAGCGTGGTCGAGGCGTTGCTCGAGGAACGCGCGGAGGGACGGTGAGGTTCTGGGACTCGTCCGCGATCGTGCCGTTGATCATCGACGAACCGGACCGCGAGCGGCTGGTCGCCATGCTCGAGGTCGACCCGGTGATGGTTGTCTGGTGGGGCACGTCGGTCGAACTCGTCTCCGCGCTGTCGCGTCGGGAACGCGACGGCTCGCTACCCAAGGACGTCGCCAATGCCGCCGTGGAACGAGTGCGGAAGCTCGAGCGGACGTGGCGGCAAGTCGCCCCCACCGACATCCTGCGACAGCGAGCGCAACGACTGCTGCGAGTCCACCCCCTCAGGGCAGCGGACAGCTTGCAGCTTGCGGCAGCACTCGGCATCGCAGGCGCTGACCCAGCCTCCGTCCGCTTCGTCACCCTCGATCAGCGACTGCTGGATGCAGCCCAGCGTGAAGGGCTGGACGTCGAGCCGATCTGAATCCAGGCAAGTGATCCGGAACGATCAGTCTGAATTTGCCGAGATCCAGGCAGCCAGATCCGACTCCGTCAGCTCCCCGGCCGCGAGGCGTCGAATGGTGTCTGCCGCGTCTTCCTCGGTTGCCGACAAGCCGCTGCCATTGATGCGCAGAAAGACGTCGATCACCGCGAGCGCAATACGCTTGTTGCCGTCGCTGAAGCAATGGTTGCGTGCAAGTGCAAAGCCATATGAGGCCGCGAGCTGGGCGAGCGACGGCGACGGCTCGCCGTAGGCCAGTAACTGTTGCGGCCGCGCCAGCGACGATTGCAGCAGTTCCGCCCGCGGCAATCCGGGCAGGCCGCCGAACTCACCGAGGAGCTTGGCATGCATGGTCCTCACTGCAGCCTCAGTGACCCATCGGGGAGTCATGGCGACGGCTTACTTGGCGAGTTCGCGCAGTGCGTTGCGATAGCGGCGCCGCGTTTCCTCGAAAGCGGTCATCGCCGCTTCGAAATCCGGGTCGTAGGGCGTCAGGCCGATGCCGATGCCCGGTGCATCGACCACGTACAGGGCGTCACCCTCCTTGACCCCGAGGCGCTCGAACTCCTCCTTGGGCAGGATGACGCCAAGCGAGTTGCCGATCTTGCGGACCTTGAGCTTTGTCGCCATCGTCGTGCTCCGGCAGCAGTAAAATGTCGGGCATGAGTTTAACTATTGTTATAACTTTCTGCAAGGCGGCGCTCGCAACCCGCAGGCGCTGGGCCAGCTTGCTTTGCCTTGGTGCCTGGCTGGTCGCCGCTGCGCCGAGCGCCTTGGCACAGGTCTACCGCTGGGTCGATGCTGAGGGCGTCACCCACCTGTCGAGCGAGAAGCCGCCTCCGGGCGTCAAGGCCGAGCGCATCGATATCCCCGGGACGTCGAAGCGCTCGAGCAGCACCGTGAATCGATCGTCGGGCAGCACCGGCTCGACGGCAGCGCCCGTCTCCGCCGCGCAGGTCGCCCAGCGTGAAGAACTGCTCGGCAGCCTGCGCACGCGCGAGTGCGTCGTCGCGCTCGAAGCGCTCGAGCGCAAGACCAGCGGCGCGGAGCCCACGGGCGCCGCCGAGATCCGCCGGCTGAAGCAGACGGCGGAACTCAACTGCAGCCAGGATCCCGTGCGCAGGCGCGAGCAGGAGGCGATGGCCGCCAAGCTGCGGGTCGCGAACAGCCCGGCGTGCGTCGCGGCGCGCAACCAGCTGGCCGACATGATGGCGCCTGGGGCCGCGCCGAACCGCGAGCAGCTGCGCACGCAGCAGGCGTTCGTGGACGAGCACTGCACGTCGCCGATTCGGTAGTCGTGCGGGACCGTCGCGAAGCGTCGTTGCCCGCTAGCGCCCCCCGCTGGCTCGTCATCGTCAACCCGGCCTCCGGTCGCCCCGATGGCGGTCGCGGCTGGCGCGCCATCGAGCAGGCGCTGCAGCTGGCCGGCGTGAGCTTCGACGTCGTCCACACGCAGCATCCCGGCCACGGTGAAACGCTGGCCCGCGAGGCGCTGCACGACGGGCTCAGGCACATCGTCGCCGTCGGCGGCGATGGGTCCGTGAACGAGATCGTGCAGGGCGTCCTGACCGCGGGGCTGCCCGACACGCGCGAGGTGACGCTTGCCGTCGCACCGCAAGGCACCGGCAACGACTGGGCGCGGTCTCTTGGCATCACTCGCGACCCTTCGCACATCGCAGCAGTGCTGGCTGCGGGTCGAACCATGCTGCACGACGTAGGGTTCATCGATTTTCCCGAGACGGGCGGGACGCGGCGCTGGTTCATCAACGTCGCGGGTGCAGGGTACGACGCGTGGGTCAGCGAGCGGGTGCCTCGCCCGGTGCCGTCGGCATTCACGTATCTGCGCGTGGCCTTGAACGGCCTCGCCAGCTACCGCTCGCCCGAGTTCCACATTACGGTCGGCAACGAGACGATTGTGGGCCGGCTGCTGCTCGCGTTCGTCGCCAACGCGCGCTTCTGCGGCAACCGCATGCACGTGGCACCGACGGCATCGATGGACGACGGACTGCTCGACGTGCTCGCGGTGCAGGAATTGTCGCTGCTGCAGGTCCTGCCGAAACTCGTGAAGTTGTATCGCGGACGGATCCTCGGTGATCGAGCGGTGCGGCACTTGCGCTCGGCCACCGTGCGGATCGCAACCCGTCCGTCGGTCGCAGTGCAGGCCGACGGACAGATCGTCGGCCGCACGCCTGCGGAGTTCGGCGTGCAGCGTCAGGCGCTGCGGGTGGTCATTCCGTGAGCGATGGCCCGGTCAGAGATGCTGCGGTCCCTGGGCGAGCAGATGCAGCAGCTCCGCCTGCGACTGCACCTCGCAGCGCGTGAAGATCTGTTTCAGGTGCGTCCGCACCGTGTTGGGCGACAGGTTGAGCGCTGCAGCACTCTCCTCGACGCTGCGGCCCGCGAACAGGCTGCGCGCCACCTGGGCCTGCGCCGGCGTCAGTGCGTACAACTCGCGCAACACGTCCGTCGCAATGTCGCGCTGCTCGTCCGGCGCATAGATCAACGCCACGAAGGCGACGTCGCGCTCGTCCGCACCCTCGGGCACCGGCGTGACGACGACACGGTACGGCGCGCCTGCGGATCGACTCACGCGCGCCGCGAAGGCTGCCGCTCCGCCCGCTGCGCCCGCGCCACGCTGGGCGATCATCCGCGACAGTCGCAATTCGAGCGCTGCATCCGCAAACACGAATCGACCCGAACGCAGTGCCATGCCGTCGCCCGCCTTCAGCAAGCGGACCGCCAGCGAGTTCGCATCCAGCACGCGGCCGCGCGCGTCGAGCAGGACGACGCCCCGGTCGAGCTTGTCGAGGATGATTCGACCGAGTCCGGAGAATCCGCCGGCCTGCACCAAATGGAAGGGGCCGCGCGACACCTTCCCTGGCACCGCACGGCCCCCATTGTTCGCCTGACGTGCCGCAGTTCCCCTGGCTCGTCGTTTCCCCTGGACGCCCGAACGCGCTCCCGCGACGGCCGGCTGGGTGTCGCTTTTTTTGCGCATGCTCGAGGGGAAACCCTGACTCGTCGTCTATCGTTATCGTGGTCCAACTAGACCACACTCCACATCAGGGCGAATCACCCAAATGGGTGAGACGAACGCTGCGCGGGCCGCGGCGCTGCGGGTCAGTAAGGACAAGTCCTGATGACTGTCGCGACAGCGGATGACGCTGCCGCGGCGCCGGTCGGTCCCGGAAATCCGACGCGCGTCAACGATTTGCTGCGCCGCAGCAGGCAAGCTGCCGGGTGATCCTGGAGGCGCTCTTTCGGCGCACGAGGAGGATCACATCATGGAAGTTGCCGCGTTCGTTCTGATCGGATCCGTCGTGCTGTGGTTCATCGAGGAGGCGACGGGTCGTCACCCCTGAACGCTGCCCGGATACAGCTGTGCCAGCACTTCCGTAACGATCGCCTCGCATAGCGCACGGAGGCGGGACTCGAGCGTGGTGCGATCGTCGGCACGCTGGGCGACCGACCACGCGTCGTCCAGGCGCGCCCGGTGTGGCGCCACGGCCTGCTCCACCAGGGGCCCCCAGTGCGGTGGGTATTCACCTGCGACGAAATCACCGCGGCCGCGACCGAAATGGGCGACGGCCAGGTAACGCAGCACGGCCCCGCTGACCCGGCCCGTCATGAATTCAGGCGACCAGCGCACGCTGGTGGCATCGCTGCCGCGCGCAAGGTTGTAGGCACTGGCGAGGCCGCGCGCGCCGGCCGCCCCGAGCACGCCGCCGAGCAGCGCGCCCGCACCGAACGTGAGCCCGCCGGCCGCGAGATCCGCCGCGAGGCCGCCGAGCGCCCCTGAGAGGGCTGCACCGATGACGCTCGCCTTGCCGGGGTCTGCGGCCTTGTCGACTGCGAACTCCGCACCCATCCGCTGCAGGATCTCGGCGGCCGCACGCCCGGACAGCCCGTGCAGCTCGATCAGTTGATCGGTCGCGCGCCGCACCTCGACGTCGAGCCGGCGAGCGAGCTCGCCCATCGCCGCGTCGGCTGCCGCATCCGTGCGCTCGCCGGGACGCAACAGGCCGCCGAGCCACGAGCGTGCGGCGTCGCGCAGTCCCGTCGTCGGCACGGTCACCGCGTCCGTCGCGGTCGTCGCCAGCTGCTGCGCCAGGACCCGCATCGACTGCTCGAACGTGACGCGATTGCGGGTGCGCCATGCATCGGCCAGCCGCGCGAATCCGGCCTGCCGGTCGGCCGGCAGCGCCGCACCGATGGCCTCGAGCAGGCGGTGCTCCAGCACCCAGCAACGCGCAAACGCATCGAATGCGATCGTGTCGCGCACCCAGGGATACGCGGCCAGGTGCGTCGCCCAGCGACTGACGTCGGCGCGCTCCTCGGCCGCAGGACGCGGCGGGCCGAGCTGGTTGAGCAGCACGATCGCCGGTTTCGCGATCCAGCCGAGGACCTGCATCTCCGCATCGACGTAGCCGGCGGACGCGGGATCCTCGCCCGCATTGACGAGGTACAACACGACGTCGGCCTCGTCGCGCACGTTGCGGATCGCCTGCTGGCTGCTGAAGAACGGGCGGTCCACGTGGCGATCCCACACCTGCGTCAGGAACCAGCCGAGCGGATTGCCGCTCTGCTTGAGGCGCTTCAGCAGGCGCGCGCTGTCGCCGAAACCCGGGGTATCCCAGAGCAGCAATACGTCGCCGTGCGCGGTCTCGACGAGCGGAAACGCGTCGGCGGTCTCGGTGACGTGCGGCCGGTCACGGACCTCGCCGATGTCCCGGCGCAGCAGCGTGCGCGCCAGCGTGGTCTTGCCGACGTTGGTGTGCGAGATGAGGCTCAGCGCGATCTTGTCGCTCACGCCACGCCCGCCAGGTCGACGATCTCGGCCTCGAGTCCGTAGCCGCTGACGAAGTCACGCCACAGCTGCCGCCGTTCCTCGAGGCGCGACCCGAACGACGCATCGCGTGCCAGCCGTTGCGAGTATGGGGATTCGTCGATGACGACCCGCACGGTCGCGGCCGGCCGTGCCTTGCGCGCGGAGTCCCGTGCCGCCGCGATCACGACGCCGTGATTCTCGGCCTCGGGCGTCGCCGCGAGATTCATCAGCACGATGTGCAGGTCCGCGACGCGATATGCGCCGAAATCGAACGCCGTACCGGCCATGTCCTCCTCGCCGTAGCGCAGCGTCGTGCGCCGATCGATGCGCACGTCGGCTTGCGTCTGCGCTGCGAGCCAGCGCTCGAGTCCGGCGAGCGATGGCTCCGTCGGCTCGTAGGCGTACGGCGTCACGCTCGTGATCCCGCTGCTGCGCGCCAGCGCGCCGCGGCCCAGCACGTCGCCGGCATAAGCCGTGCAACTCGGCGGGCAGGACCTTGGCCCGACCAAGATGCGCGAGCGAGAGCGTCGCAGCGCCCGCGAGCAGCAGGCGAGGAACCACGACGTAGCACGCAAGGCTGAGCGCGATCAGGTGAATCCAGGGCGCCGCGTCGCCGCCGCCGCCCGCGGCCGTCCACCGCAGGCTCTCGACCGCGTCCAGCGTCTCGGGCAACGGCACGCCCGACCACCCGGCCACCGGGCCGAACAGCACGCGCAGCACCGTCTGCACCTGCGCCGGACCGAGGAACGTGCTCTCCCAGCCGGCCTCGTAGCGCAGCACCGTGCCGCGCAGGTAGAGCCCGACGATCAATCCCAGTGCCACGGCCGCGGCGGCCAGGTGCAGCCCGCGCCGCGCGTGCTGCGCGATGAACGCGCGACCCAGGTCGGCCCAGCTCGCGGCATACGCACTGATCGCCTTCGCGAGCACCGCGTGCACCCGCGCAGTCTGCCGAACCAGCGGTCCGATTCGCCGCGCGAACGCCTTGCCGGCCCAGTGGCCACGCGCGGTCGACTGCGCTTGCGCACCGCGATGGCGCCGCACCCAGGCGACCGCCAGCACGGCGTAAGTGACGAGATTCCAGGCGATGAGGCCGAGAAGCGGGAAGGCCAGGATATTGATGCGTCTCGAGCCATCGAGTGCCGAGAGGCCCAGGCCGGCCGCGAACGCGAGCAGCAGCAGGACGACGAGGATCCAGGTCGGCGTCCGCGTCCGACCCAGCACCTCGGAGACGATCGGGTAGCGCTCGGCCAGCGGTCCGGCCAGCCGGTTCGCGCGCTCACCGAGCGCCCGCGCCGCCAGTGCGTCGTCGATGCCGCCATCCGTGGTTTCCGTCGCGATCCCGAGCGCGCGCATCGTTTCGCGCGTCGCCTGGGCACGGTCGCCGGCCGGGAGGATCGCGCCGGCGATGTCGGTCGCCTCGATCGCCTTCACCAGCAGCACGGAACGCAGGGCTTCTTCGCGCATTGTCCGCGAATCCTACCTGAACGGCGCCCCGGCGCAGCCGCCGGCAATACGCTCCTATAATGACGCGACAGGAGGCACCGACATGACCATCCATCGAATTGGCTCGTGCACACTGCTGGCAGCGCTGGTCCTCGCGGCAGGACCGTCGGTCGCGAGTGACGAAGCGTGCGTCGACGCGCTGTACCAGCTCGAGGTGCTGCGCCTCGGCACTCGCGTGTTCAAGCCGGGGCCGGGCGACGAACGTAATTACCTGCACGACCGCGACCGACCTGCAGAGGTCGCGCGCCTGGCGCAGCTGGCCGAACGGAGCTGCAGCACGGACCCGGCCCAGCGGCAGGCGCAGGCCGAGCGCGCCAATGAACTCGTGGTCGCACTGAGCCCGGATTGCGCGGCCGCACGCGAGCGGCTGGCGACGCTCGAGCGACCCGATTCGCGCAGTGCGCCTGACACCGTCGCGCGGCAACGCCAGTACGTTGCCGAGAATTGTCCCGACATTTCGCGGAACGACGTCTGGCTAGCGGACCGGGTGCTCTCGCGGATCCGGCCGTGACCCTGCACCGCGGTGGCTGCCACTGCGGCGACGTGGCGTTCGAGGTCGAAGCGCCACCCGAGCTCACCGTGCAGGAATGCAACTGCTCGATCTGCTCGATGACCGGCTTCCTGCACCTGATCGTGCCGGCGAGCCGTTTCCGCCTGCTGCGCGGTGCCGACTGCCTGACGACCTATACGTTCAACACCGGCACGGCGCGGCATCTGTTCTGCAAGCGCTGCGGGATCAAGTCGTTCTACGTGCCGCGCTCGAACCCCGACGGCTACAGTGTCAATGCCCGCTGCCTCGATCCCGCGACGATCGGGGAACTCGTCGTCGAGCCATTCGACGGGCGCGACTGGGAGGCCTCCGCCGGGGCGCTGCAGCACCTCTCGCGGGACGACGCCGGCTGATGCACCGCAGCCGCTAGCTCGCACGCCGATCCTGCGAGGTGCCTTCGGTCTCGCGAGCCCACAGATCGTCCTGCCGACTGGGTGGCGGACCGGACAGTCCGCGAACGTTGGACGAAACCGCCGGGATCCGGCGGCGGCGCGCCCGCAATCTCGCGCGCGCTTCGGCGGCCCGTTGCGCCGCCCGTCGCCGCGCTACGATCACCCAACCCCACGCCACTGCCAGCGCGAGCAGTGCCGCGATCGAAAGAGCGTCGACATCCATGTCCGCTTCCCTGCGCCGCGTGCCGCGCTGCCATCGCGAGGCACCTGATCCCGATCGCCGGGATCGTCACACGGGCGACGCTGCGACGCGAGCCGCAAATTTCGCGTTTTGCGCTCGAATTCAGCGCTGCACCCGCCGCAGCCGAACCCAACTCCGTCCTGTCAGTTGCATGCGGCGTGCGAGCGCTGGAAAACAGGGGACCTGTTTTCCAGCGCTCGCTCAGCCGCGGTGTGTCAGCTGGGGATTCCGGCGTCGTTTCGACCAAGCGATTCCCGAGGAGCGACTCGAAACGACGCCGGAATCCCCAGCCTGCTACTACCTCGGCTGCGGCGTAGCGATCTCGAGCGTGGCCCGCCCACTGCTGAGGCGATAGCGGCAATAGGCCGGCTGCACGGCGCCATTACCGCGCTTGATCGAGAGGTTCATGCCGTAGCCACCGGCGACCTGTTGCGCCGCGCTCTGGCTGACGACGCGATAGCCCTGCCGCTGCGCTTCGTTCAGGCAGGCCCGCTCGGCCGTCACCGCGCCGCCCGATCCGCCGCCGCTGCCGCCACTACCGAATCGCAGCTCGGCGCGATTGCCATCCGGATAGAACCGGCAGGTCGGCCGGACCGGCTGGCCATTGAAGTTGCCGTCGACGACGGTCTCCCAATAGCTCCCCTGCTGCCGGGCGGGTGCGACGCTGCGGACGTTGATGCCCTGGCGCTTGGCCTGGTTCCGGCACTGCACCTCGGCGCGCTGCTGCTGGCCCGCGTTGCCATTGCCTGACCCGCCGCCGCCGCTGGTCCGCACCAATTGGAAGCTGCCCTGGCAGCCGTTGGTCACCCAGATGAGTCCCGGACGATTGCCCCAGGTGGAATCCTTGCGGCAACGGCCGCTGTAGTCGCGCGTCAGGCGTCCCTCGAACCCTTCGCGAATGGCGCACTCGCGGTAGCGATTGTTCTGCGAGCGGCACTCGATCGACTGCCCCGATCCGCCCGACCCGCCCCGGACGACCTCGAAGCTCGCGCGGCAACCGCGCGTCACCCAGACCCGGTCGCCACGCTGGCCCCAGGTCTGGCCTTCGATGCACGGCGCGTCGGACTTGCGCTTCACGAGCCGCGCCTGGCCGTCGATCGGCAGCTGGCACTCGCGGTATTTCTCGTCTTTCGACGCGCAGTTGAACTCGAACTGGTCCACCGTGCCGGAGCCGCCCCAGCCGAACCCGTACAAGCTGACGTCGCCGCTGCGCGTCTCGACGAAGCAGGTGCCGTCCGTGACGCGGCCACGCTGGTCCCGCGCCTTGATGTCGAGCTGCCAGCCGTCCCGCGACTGCTCGAAATTGCTGGTCGAGAGCACGGTGTAGCCGCGCCGCTCGACCTCGCGCGTGCAGTCGCTCTGCGCGGAGCGCTGGTTGGCCTGCGCCCACGCGGTCCCCGTGGACGCCGCGAGTCCCAGCATCGAGACGATCATCAGCAGGTGGAACCGGGAGCGGATCATCGGCATCGACCTCTACCAGTGAATGCCCCGCATCAGCGAGGCGAAGATCATCGCTTCCTTGGTCGGCGCCCGCTGCACGTCGCCATCCTTCTTGCCCTGCGCCGCCGACGAATCCGGGAACATCCGGTACGCCGAGTTCATCACGACCTCGGACATCTTCGGCATCACGAGGTGCATGATCTCGGCCATCACGCCGAGGCGCGTCGCGATGCGCTGCGGACGACGGATGATCGCGTCGGCGATCATGTCGGCCGCCTCGTCCGGCGCGATGATCGTCGGCATGTCCTCGTAGATCTTGGTCGGCGCGATCATCGGCGTGCGCACCAGCGGCATGTTGATGATCGTGAACTGCACGCCCTCGTCGTGGAACTCGGACGCGGCGCAGCGCGCGAACGACTCGAGCGCGGCCTTCGACGCCACGTAGGACGAGAAGCGCGGCGCGTTGGTCAGCACGCCGATCGACGAGACGTTGATCACGTGCCCGCTCTTGCGCGCCGTCATCGACGGCAGCAGGTTCATCGTCAGGCGCACGCAGGCGAAGTAGTTCAGCTGCATCGTGCGCTCGAAGTCGTGGAAGCGGTCGTACGACAGCGCGAGCGAGCGGCGGATCGAGCGGCCGGCGTTGTTGACCAGCACGTCGACCTGGCCGAAGTCCTTCAAGATGTCCTTCGCGAGCTTGTCGTTGGCGGCGTAGTCGGTGATGTCGCACGAGTAGGTCTTCGCGAAGCCACCGAAGTCGGCGATCTTCTTGCGCACCTCGGCGAGCTTCTCCTCGTCGCGCGCGACGATCACGACCTTGCCGCCCGCCTCGGCGATGCGGATCGCGGCGGCCTCGCCGATGCCGGACGAGCCGCCGGTGATCACGACGACCTTGCCCTTGACGGCGCCGCGCAGGCTGCGGTCGATCGACAGGTCCGGGTCGAGGTGGCGCTCCCAGTAGTCCCACAGCCGCCACGCGTAGTCCTCGAGCACGGGCACGCGGATCTTTGCCTTGTCGAGGATCTTCTGCGTGTCGGTCGAATCGAAGCGCGTCGGGTAGTTCATGAAGTCCAGCACGGACTTCGGGATGCGCAGGTCGCGCAGCACCTGGTTGAAGACGTTCTGGATCGGCTTGCTGCGCCCGATCGACTGCGTGATGCCCTCCGGCACCATCGCGAAGACCTTGGGATCGAGCCGGAACGCCATCTCCGGCGCGTGCGCGGCGCGCGAGAACACGTTCAGCATCTCGCCGACGCGACGCGGTTTCGGGTCGGTCAGGTGAAAGCAGCGGCCGTCGAGCCTGGGCTGGTGCGCGAGGTGGACCATGGCGTTTACAACGTAGTCCACGGGCACGAGGTTGACGTAGCCACCCTCGACGCCGACGAGCGGCACCCAGCGCGGCCACGACTCGCGCAGCCGCTGCAGCGCCTTGAAGAAATAGTACGGGCCGTCGATCTTGTCGATGAACCCCGTCTGCGAGTGGCCGACGACGACGCCCGGCCGGTAGACGCGGAACGGGATGCGGCCGTTGGCGCGCACCAGTCCCTCGGAATCGTGCTTGGTGCGGTAGTACGGGTGGTCGAGGTCCTCGGCTTCCTCGAACATGTCCTCGGTGAACGTGCCGCGATAGAGACCGGCGGCGGCGATCGAGCTGACGAGGTGGAAGCAGCCGGCGTTGACGGCGTTCGCGAACGCGAGCGCGCTCTCGGTGCCGACGATGTTCGCCTTGTGCATCTCCTCGGCGCTGGCCTCGAGGTCGTAGACCGCGCCGAGATGGAACAGGTGCTTGACCTTGCCCTTGAGCTTCGCAAGGTCGCCCTTCGAGACGCCGAGCTTCGGCTGGGCGAGGTCGCCCTTGATCGCCACGACGCGCTTGACGCTGTCCTTGCCCCAGAACTCGCGCAGCTCGTCGAGCTTGCCGAGCGACTTCGGCCGCACCAGCACGTAGATCGTCCCCTTGCCGCGCGCGAGCAGCGACTGCACCAGGAAACGGCCGATGAACCCGGTCGCGCCGGTCACGAAATACGTCATGGATCTCTCCCAAGCCAATCGGCGGCCCGTGGACATTCCCTGGCTCACCGCTTTTTGCGGCTACCTTAGGGGCGCGATGGGCTGAGGTCAATGCAACCTGCGACCGCTGCCTAAGCTGCGGATTGACACAGTGCAGCATGGGATTACGATCTGATGGCAACGATTGGCATCCGGCCGCGGCTTGCGCCGCGAGGGGGTCTTGATGGCTGCGCGCAGGAAAACGAGCAAAGCGAAATCGACGGCCCGCAAGGCACGCACCCGGGCCGGCAAGGCGCAGGCCAACGTCATCGAGAACGCCCAGCACGTCTGGCTGGCCGGCATGGGGGCCGTTGCCAAGGCGCAGAAGGAAGGCCCGGCCGCGTTCCAGGAAGCCGTGGCCGAGGGGCTGCAGGTGCTGACCCGGTCGCGCACGACGGCCGAGCAGATGATCCGCGACGTCTTCGCATCCGCCCAGGGCTCAGCCACCGAAACCTGGGACAACCTCGAGGCGCTGTTCCAGAGCCGGGTCCAGAAGGCGCTGCAGCAGATCGGCGTGCCCAATGCCAGCGAGATCCGCCTGCTCACCAAGCGGGTCGCGGAGCTGAACGACAACGTCAAGGCCCTGTCGGCCAAGTCGGCCCGATCCGCCAAGGCCAAGCGCGTGCCGGCCAAGGCAAAGCGCAAGGCTTAAGCGATGCTCGACCTGCAACCCGCGGCCAGGAAGTCCCCACCGAGTCGCCAACGGTTCGGCCTGGCGCTCGCCGGCGGCGGGCCGCTCGGCGCGTTCTACGAAGTGGGCACGCTGCACGCGATCAGCGAAGCGTTCGAAGGGCTCGACCTGACGGACCTCGACATGTACGTGGGCGTCAGCTCCGGCGCGATGATCGCCGCCGGCCTCGTGAACGGCTACGACACGACGGACATGGGCGTCGTGTTCATCCACAACGCGTCGCTCGATTACCCGGTGCGGCCGGGCCTGTTCCTGCGGCCGGCCTTCCGCGAGTACCTGACGCGCATCGCGGCGATCCCGGGCCTGGCCAGGGACGTCCTGATGCAGTACGTCCGCGATCCCGGCAAGGACTGGGCCGAGGCGATCGACCCGCTCGGACGGCTGCTGCCCACGGGCCTCTGCGACAACCGGCCGTTCGAGCGGTTCCTCGCGAGCATGTTCACGGGACACGGGCGCACCAACGACTTCCGCGAGTTGCGCCGCAAGCTCTACGTCATCGCCACCGAGCTCAACAGCGGCTATTCGGTGCGGTTCGGCGAGCGCGGCCACGATCACGTGCCGATCTCCCGCGCGATCCAGGCGAGCACCGCGTTGCCGGGCCTCTACCCACCCGTGCCGATCGACGGCCACACCTACGTGGACGGCGCGTTGATGCGGACGATGAACGCCTCGCTGCTGCTCGATTTGGGCGCCGATTTCGTCATCTGCATCAATCCGCTGGTCGCGTTCGACGCGTCGAGCGTGCCGCCGCGCAAGGGCGGCGCGCGCAAGGACCTCGAGCTGACGCACGGCGGGCTGCCGGTCGTGCTGAGCCAGACGTTCCGCGCGCTGATCCAGTCGCGGATGCTGGTCGGGATGCGCACCTACAAGCAGAGCTACCCGGAGACCGACGTGCTGCTGTTCGAGCCCGACCGCGGCGACGACGAGATGTTCTTCAAGAACGTCTTCCGCTACGCGGATCGCCGGCGGCTCGCGGAGCATGCCTACCAGCGCACGCGGCGCGACCTGCTCGCGAATGCGGACGGCCTCGAGCCGATTCTCCGGCGCCACGGCCTCGGGCTGCGTCGCGACCGGCTCGCCGACCCGTCGCGGAGCTTCAACGTCGCGGTCCGCGAACGCAGGCGCCGGCTGCAGCCGGTCACGGGCTCGCTGCACCGCACGCTCGACCGGCTCGAAACCACGCTCGGCACGCTGGCCTGATCCCGTGAAGATCCTCGGCGTCGAGACCGGCGAGGCGCGCCGCGGGCGCAGTGGGCCCAGTGACCTGGCGCGCCTGCTCGAGCGCAACGCCGCGTTGCGGGATGCCTTTGCGGACTCACCGGCCGCGCGCAAGCGGCTCGCCGAGCTGCAGCGTTGGCAATCGGAGCGCCTGCTGCGCAGCCACGCCGACCTGCGGGCCAATCCACGGTACCGGGCCGCGGTGGAGTTCTTCTTCAGCGAACTCTACGGCGGCGGCGACCCGCGGGCGCGCGACCGCGACCTGCAGCGAGTGCACCGCGTCATGGAGGCGTTGTTGCCGGCCGAGGCGCTGCAGGCCCTCAGTCTCGCGATCGAGCTCGAGATCCTCTCGCAGGAACTCGACGGCGACGTCACGCGTGCGCTGGCCCCCGGACCGATCACCGTGGAATCGTATGCAGACGCGTACCGCAAGGCCGGTCGCCGCGCGGACCGCGAGCGCCAGATCGCACTGCTCGACGTAATCGGCTCCTACCTCGACGGCGTCGTGCGCAAGCCGATCATCCGCGGCCTGGTCCGGTTCGCTCGCCGGCCCGCCCACGCGGCGGGCTTCGGATCGATGCAGGAGTTCCTGGAGCACGGCCTCGACGCCTTCGAGGGGATGCGCGGCGTGGATGAGTTCCTCGGGACGTTGCGGGACCGCGAGGCGCGGGCCCTGGAACGTTTGTTCGCAGGCGTCGCCGATCCATTCGAGTTCGGCAAGCAGAAGGGTACCGCTTGAGCAAGAAGCCGCTGTCGAACCCGTTGCGGCGTCGCAAGCCGGCCGTCCAGGTCGAACTCGACCTGCCGCCGCCGCCGGGGACGCCTGGCTCGCCCGAGGTCGTCGAGCTCGAGCCGGAGTGGTGGCAGACGAAATGGTTCGTCGGGCTGCTGGCCGGCGCCGTCGCACTGCTGCTGATCCTGACGATCGTTGCGCGCGTCGCCGCGCATCGCGATCGGGAGCTCGCGGCCGAACTCGAGTCGCAGGTTCGCACCCTGACGTTGCGTCCCGCTTCGCAGGTACGGGCATTGCGCCTGACGCCGAATCCCCGGAGCTGGTCCGCTGCGCCCGAAGCGACGCTGCGTTCGCCCGAGCCACCCGAGCTGCTGGAGCTCTACCTGCCGGTTGCCTATGCCGATTTCAAATCGTTCGCGCTGACGATCGACAAAGTCGACACCGGCCGCGTGCTGCACCTGCAACGCCTCGTCCCCGACTCAAACCGCGACCTGCGCGTCTCGGTCAACAGCTCAGCCTTCGGGCCGGGCGAGTACCGGATGCGGTTGCAGGGGTACACGTGGCGCGGTGCGCTCGTGGACGTTGGTTGGATTCGGCTGGTCGTTTCGCCACCGCTGTAGGTCGCTGCGTCCGATCCGGACCTCATTCCGAGTCGCTCCTCGGGAATCGCTTGGTCGGAATGAGGTCCGGATCGGACGCTGGACACGCGGCGCCTGAGCGACTCGCCGGAGGAACCGGCGACTCGCACGGCGCAAGTATCGTCCACCGGTCCCAGCTGTGGGCGAGGCAGCTGATCTGATCGAGCGGCGGCTAAGGTCCGAGGTGGCTGGCGTTGTTTCGGCGGAGGCTGGTGGGCGTTACCTGCGCCGTGCGAAGTCCGCCCCTGGCGGACGCAGCTCAGGCGCCGCGTGTCCTGCGCGCTTGGCGGGGTCGTTTCGACAAAGCGACCTGTGGAGCGACTCGAAACGACCCCGGCCGAAGCGCCCGGAGCTCACGCGGCAGCCTTACTGTGTCTGCCTGAGCGTCTCGACCGGCGGATGGGTAACCACCGACCGTGCTGCAAGCACGCCCGCGACACCGACGAGCAGCGCGCCACCAACGATGCCGACGACCCAGACGAGCGGATCGGGCGCGTACTTCAGGTTGAAGATCTCGCGCGCCAGGAAGTAGCCCGCCAACGTGGCGCCGGCGGAAGCGAGCAGGCCCGACAGCAGGCCGAGCGCGGTGAACTCGGCCGCGACGCCCTGGAACACGACCCGCCGGCTGGCGCCGAGCGTGCGCAGCATCGCGCTCTCGTAGCGGCGCTCGTCGCGCGTCGCCTGGATCGCCGCGAGCAGCACCATGAGCCCGGCGGCGAGCGTGAACAGGAACACGTACTGCACGGCGAGCGCGGCCTTGTCCATCACGTCGCGGACCTGGGAGAGCAGCGCGTCGAGGTCGATGATCGTCACCTCGGGAAACTGGCGCACGAGATCGACCAGCGCCGGGCGTTGCGCAGGCGCGACGTGCGCGCTGGTAATCAGCGTGCCGGTCACGTCGTCGAGCACGCCGGGCGAGAAGACCATGAAAAAGTTGGGCTGGAACGAGTCCCAGCGGACCTCGCGAGTGCTCGTCACCTTCGCGCTGACCGGTTCGCCCGCCACGTCGTAGGTGACCGTGTCGCCGAGTTCGAGACCGAGCCGCTGGCCGAACTCCTGCTCCACCGAGACGCGCGCTTCGCCGCCGTCGCCGTCGCGCCACCACTCGCCGCTCAGCAGCCGATTGTCGTCGCGCAGCGTCGCGGACCAGGTCAGGTTCGCCTCGCGCTCGACGAACCCTTGCGCACGATCCGACTCGAACGTGAGCTGGTCCACGGGCACGCCGTTGATGTGCGTCAGGCGCGCACGGACCAGCGGCACGAGCTCGGTCGGTGGCAGTCCCCGCTCGCGGAAGAACGCGCGGATCGCATCGCCCTCGTCGGGCCGGATGTTGATCATGAAGTAGTTCGGCGCGTCCTCGGGCAGGCTCGCGCGCCAGTCCTCGAGCAGGTCGTCGCGCACCAGCGCCAGCAGCAGCAGCACCATCAGCCCGAGGCCGAAGGCGACGATCTGCACGACGCTGTCACGGCCGCGGCGCGCGATGTTGGCCAGCCCATAGCGCCACGCCACGCCGACCCCGCGGCGCAGCGGCGAGAGCGCCTTGACCAGCAGCCAGCCGGCCAGCGCGAGACCGAGGAACGTCACGCCGATTCCGGCCGCGACGTAGGTGACGAGCCGGGCGTCACGCACGAGCCCGTAGAGCAGCGCGAGCACGGCGGCGATCGCGAGGCCATAAACCAGCGCGTAGCGCAGCGGCGGCGGCTCGAGGTTGCGGCGCAGGACGCGCGCCGGCGGCACGCGCTTCAGCTGCAGCAACGGCGGCAGCGCGAAGCCGACCAGGATCATCACCGAGGTCGCCAGCCCGAGCCAGAGCGCCTGCAGCCCCGGCGGCGGCAGGTCGCCGCGGATCAGGTCGCGCAGCAGCCACGCGAGCCCCGTCTGCGCCAGGAAACCGAGCAGCGTGCCGGCGATCGTCACCAGCACCGCGATCACGACGAGCTGCGTCACCGTCTGGCGCAGCACGAAGCCCTGCGACGCGCCCATGCATTTCATCAGCGCGACGTTGTCGAGGTGCCGCGCTGCATAGCGGCGCGCGGCCATCGCGACCGCGATCGCCGAGAGCAGCACGCTGACCAGGCTCGCGAGCGAGAGGAATCGTCCGGCCCGGTCCGAGGACGCGCGAATCTGCGGGCTCGCGTCCGCGATCGCCTGCAGCCGTTCGCCGGGTTGCTTGCTGGCGGCGAGCGATGCGCGGAACTCCGCGACGTCATCCGGATCGCCCGCGAACAGCACCGCGCGGCTGACGCGGCTGCCGGGCTGGATCAGCTCCGTCGCCGGGACGTCCGCCAGGTTGATCATCAGCGTCGCCGAGAGATCGCTGAATCCCGCGCCCTGGTCGGGCCGGTAATCGAGCACCTGGGTCACGGTGATTTCGTGCGCGCCCACCGACAGTCGCGCACCCACCGGCACGCCCAGGCGGGCGAGCAGCCGCGAGTCGGCCCACGCCTCCCCCGGCGCCGGAATGGCCTCCGTCGGCCGACCCGGGCCGAACGGCTCGTCCGCGATCTTGAGACGGCCGCGCAGCGGGTAACCCTCGCCCACGGCGCGCAACGCGACCAGCACCGATTCCTCGCCGTGGAACACCACGCTCGGCATCGACAGGATCCGTGCAACCCGCAGGCCGCGGCTGGCCGCCTCCGCGTCGTAGCCCTCGGCGATTGGCCGCGGCGACTCGAGTCGCAGGTCGGCCGCCAGCACTTCGCCCGCCTGCTGGTTGACCGCACGCCCGACGCGGCTCGTGAAGAAGCCCACGGCCGTCAGCGACGCGACCGCGACCAGCACGGACAACAGCAGCACGGCGAGTTCGCCGGACTTGAAGTCGCGCAACAGGTTGCGCAGCGCGAACCGCAAGGCGACCACGCTCAGGACCCGACGACGCGCCCGGCGTCGAGCTGGATCACGCGATTGCAGCGGGCCGCGAGCGCGCTGTCGTGCGTGACCAGCACCAGCGTCGCACCGGAGGCCGCATTGAGCCCGAACAGCAGCTCCATGATGCGCTCGCCGGTGGCGGCGTCGAGGTTGCCGGTGGGCTCGTCAGCGAACAGCACGGCCGGGCGCGTCACGAACGCGCGCGCGATGGCGACGCGCTGCTGCTCGCCGCCGGACAGCTGCCGCGGGTAGTGGCCGACGCGCCCGGCGAGGCCCACCCGGTCGAGCACCTCGAGCGCGTCCTTGCGCGCATCGCCGCGCTGCGCGAGCTCGAGCGGCAGCATGACGTTCTCGAGCGCCGTCAGCGACGGCAGCAGGTGGAACGACTGGAACACGAAGCCGACGTGCCGCGCGCGCACGGCTGCACGGCCGTCCTCGTCGAGCGCGGTCAGGTCGCTGCCCGCCAGGCTCACGGTTCCGGCCGTCGGCTCATCGAGGCCGGCGAGCAGCGCCAGCAGCGTCGACTTGCCGGCGCCGGAGGCACCCATGATCGCCACGGACTCGCCGCGGCCGATCGCGAGCGAGACGTCCGACAGAATGGCGAGCGTTCCCTCGGGGCTGCTAACCTGCTTGCCCACCCGCACTGCTTCGAGAACCGTGTCCATTCGAGCCATCTGCCTCTGTTTCTGCCTGAGCCTGTTGCTGGGCGCCCCGGTCGCGCGCGCGGAGCCGCCCACGGTGCTGGTGCTGGGCGACAGCCTGAGCGCGGCCTACGGGATCCGCCTGGAGCAGGGTTGGGTGGCCCTGCTGCAGGACCGCCTGGAATCCAAAGGGTACGGACACCGGGTGGTCAACGCCAGCTCGAGCGGCGAGACCACCGGCGGCGCGCTGGCGCGGCTGCCGCGGGCCCTCGAGCGACATCGCCCGGCGGTCGTCGTCATCGAGCTCGGCGGCAACGACGGCCTGCGCGGCCTGCCCATCGCGGACGTGCGCGCGAATTTCGAGTCGCTGATCCGGCTGTCGCGGGACTCCGGAGCGAGCGTGCTGCTGATCGGCATGCGCATTCCCCCGAACTACGGCGCGACCTACACCAAGGCATTCCACGAACTGTTCGGGGAACTCGCCGCCAAGCACCGGCTGCCGCTGGTGCCGTTCTTCCTCGACGGCATCGCGCTCGACGACTCGCTGATGCTCGACGACGGCCTGCACCCGAACGCGACTGCGCAGCCGAAGCTGCTGGAGATGGTGTGGCCGCAGCTCGAGCCGCTGCTCAAACGGTGAAAAGCGCGTCCGGCACTGCTATATAGGGAATTCGCCCGCAAACTGGCTGCGGATTCGCCAGCGCACGAACGGAACGAAACGGGGGTCGCTCGATTGGACAAGATCTGGCTCAGGAACTACCCGGCCGGGGTGCCGGCGGAAATCAACCCGGACGAGATTGCCTCGCTGCAGGCGATGCTCGAACGCAGCTTCGCGCAGTTCGCCGACCGGCCGGCGTACACGCTGATGGACCGGGCGCTGACCTACGCGGACCTCGACCGCCTGAGCCGGCAGTTCGCGGCCTACCTGCAGAAGGTGGCGGGCCTCGGTTACGGCGATCGCATCGCGATCATGCTGCCGAACATCCTGCAGTACCCGGTCGCGATCGCGGCCGCGTTTCGCGCCGGGCTCACGGTCGTCAACACGAATCCGCTCTACACGCCACGCGAGCTCGAGCACCAGCTCAAGGATTCGGGCGCCAAGGCGATCCTGATCTTCGAGAACTTCGCGCACACGTTGGACGAGGTGCTGCCCGCGACGCACATCGAGACGGTGATCGTCACCGGCGTCGGCGACCTGCTCGGCTTCCCGAAGTCGACGCTGGTCAATTTCGTGGTCCGTCACGTGCGCAAGCAGGTGCCGGAATACTCGTTGCCGGGCTCGATCGGCTTCCTCGAGGCGCTCGGCAAGGGCAAGTTCGAGAACCTGCAACCCGTGCCGCTCGGGCACGACGACATCGCGTTCCTGCAGTACACCGGCGGCACGACCGGCGTGTCGAAGGGTGCGGAATTGACCCACCGCAACATGGTCGCGAACGTGCTGCAGACGGAGGCCTGGATGGGCCCCTCGCTGCGCGGCCAGACCGAGCAGATGGTGCTGGTCACCGCGCTGCCGCTCTATCACATCTTCTCGCTGCAGGGCTGCCTGACGTTCATCAGGCTCGGCGCGCACAACGTGCTGATCGCAAATCCGCGCGACTTCCCCGGCTTCGTCAAGGAGCTCGGCAAGTACCGCTTCACGTTCTTCGCCGGCGTGAACACGCTGTTCAACGCGCTGCTCAACACGCCCGGTTTCGATCGCCTCGATTTCAGCGCCCTGAAGGTCAGCCTCGGCGGCGGCATGGCGGTGCAGCGCGCCGTGGCCGAGCGCTGGAAGCAGGTCACCGGCAACACGCTGACCCAGGCGTGGGGCCTCACCGAGACCTCGCCGGGGGCCTGCATCAATAAGCTCGACGACCCGGAGTTCAACGGCTCGATCGGGCTGCCGATTCCGTCCACGATCATCACGATCCGCGACGACGACGGCAACGTGCTGCCGGTCGGGCAGTCCGGCGAGATCTGCGTCGAGGGCCCGCAGGTGATGCGCGGCTACTGGAACCGGGCGGACGAGACCGAGAAAGTCATGCTGCCGGGGCACGTGCTGCGCACCGGCGACATCGGCTACATGGACCCGCAGGGCTACGTGTTCATCGAGGATCGCAAGAAGGACATGATCCTCGTCTCGGGTTTCAACGTGTATCCGAACGAGGTCGAAGGCGTGGCCGTCACGCATGCCGGCGTGCTCGAGGTCGCCGCGGTCGCGCAGCCGGACGAGCGCGCCGGCGAGATCGTGGCGCTGTTTGCCGTGAAGAAGGACCCGGCGCTCACCGAGGAAGACCTGATCGAGCACTGCCGGAAGTCGCTGACCGGCTACAAGGTGCCGAAGCGCGTCTACTTCCGCGACGAGCTGCCGAAGACCAACGTCGGCAAGATCCTGCGCCGCGAGCTGAAGGACCAGCTCAAGCCGAAGTAAGGCTGCAACGAGGCAGCGTTGCGACGTCAGGCGGTGAGACGGGCATTTGGCAAGGGCCGGATGCCTGCGAACCGCTGTGGCTGCTGGCGCAACTCCCAGAGATCCACCGCCTCCTGCATGCGCAACCAGCTCTCGGGCGTGGTGCGCAGCAGCGTGGCAAGGCGCAGGGACATTTCCGCGGATAGCCCCCGCCTCTCGTGAAGAATTTCCGAAACCGTCAGCCGGCTGACGCCGAGGGCCGCGGCGAAGTTACCCTGCGTCATCCCGAGCGCAGGCAGCACGTCCTCGCGCAGAATGGCGCCGGGGTGCGTCGGGCGACGCTTCGGGTCACGCAGGCTCTTCTTCATCAGTGGTAGTCCTCGAGATCGACGTCCACGGCATAGTCTCGGCCGGCGGTGAAACGAGCGCGTTCGGCGAGAAACGACCCGCCTACCTCTTGCGCAGCGCGCCGCCCGCCACATGGTGGGCAGCCACGTCATCACCCGCCCGCGCCGCGCGGCGGATGCCCTCGACGATCATCTTCTCGGCGCGGTCCGTGCCGACCCAGCTCACGATCGTCACCCACTTGCCCTTCTCGAGGTCCTTGTAGTGCTGGAAGAAGTGCGCGATCTGGTTGGTCAGCGTCGCAGGCAGGTCCTTGTAGGACTTCACGCCCTCGTAGAACGGGTGCAGCTTGTCGACCGGCACCGCGATGACCTTCTCGTCGTCACCCGCCTCGTCCTTCATCAGCAGTGCACCGACCGGCCGCACACGGACGATTGCGCCAGCCACGACCGGGCTCGGCACCACCACGATGACGTCCACCGGGTCGCCGTCGCCCGACAGCGTGTGCGGGATGAAGCCATAGTTGCCCGGGTAGAACATCGCCGTGTTCAGGAACCGGTCCACGCGCAGCGCGCCCGACTCCTTGTCGAGCTCGTACTTGACCGGGACGCCGCCCTGCGGGATCTCGATCAGGACGTTGACGTCGCGCGGCGGATCTTCGCCGATGCTGATCTTGCTGATGTCCATGCGGGGCCTCCTTAGGGGATGGGGGATGGGGGATGGGGGATGGAGGGGATAGGGGATAGGGGATAGGGGATAGTCGGAAGTGGCGACTGGTCGCGCGGCGGCAACTTCTTACTATCCCCTATCCCCTATCCCCTATCCCCTTGCCCTATCCCCTCCCGTGATAGGCCGGACTCAACTCATGCACCGCCTCCACCATCGCGAGCGCGTGCTCCGGCGGCACGTCGGGATGGATGCCGTGGCCAAGGTTGAAAACGTGGCCGTGGCCGCGGCCGAAGCTCGCGAGCACGCGCGCGACCTGCGCGCGGATCTGCTCCGGCGGCGCGTAGAGCACGCTCGGATCGAGGTTGCCCTGCAGCGCGACGCGGTCCTGCACGGCGCTGCGGGCATCGGCGAGGTCGGTCGTCCAGTCGACGCCCAGCGCATCGCAGCCGGTCGCCGCCATGTCGGCGAGCCAGCGCCCGCCGCCCTTGGTGAACAGGATCACCGGCACGCGCCGGCCCTCGCGTTCGCGCGTGAGGCCGTCGACGATCTGCTGCATGTAGCGCAGCGAAAACTCGCGGTAGTCGGCCGGCGTGAGTGCGCCGCCCCAGGTGTCGAACACCATGACGGCCTGCGCGCCCGCGGCCACCTGCGCATTCAGGTAAGCGAGCGTCGCCCGCGTGATGACCTCGAGCAGCCGGTGCAGCTCGCGCGGCGCGCCGTAGAGCATGCCCTTGATGTGCTGGAAGTTCTTGCTGCTGCCGCCCTCGACCATGTAGGTACCGACGGTCCAGGGGCTGCCGGCGAAACCGATCAGCGGCACGCGGCCGCCGAGCTCGCGGCGGATCAGCCGGACGGCGTCCATCACGTACTTGAGCTCGACCTCGGGATCCGGGATCGGCAGCTGGTCGATGTCGGCGGCGCTGCGGACGGGACGCGCGATCTTCGGACCTTCGCCGGCCTCGAACTCGAGACCGACCCGCATTGCGTGCGGAATCGTCAGGATGTCGGAAAACAGGATCGCCGCGTCGAGCCGGAAGCGCTCCAGCGGCTGCAGCGTGACCTCGCAGGCCAGCTGCGGATTCATGCACAGGTTCAGGAAGCTGCCGGCCTTCGCACGGGTCGCGCGGTACTCGGGCAGGTAACGCCCGGCCTGGCGCATCATCCACAACGGCGTGCGAGGCGTCGGCTCGCGCAGCAGCGCGCGCAGGAACAGGTCGTTCTGCAGCGGCGCGTTCACGTCGCGCCCTCGGCGTCGAAGATCCCGGCGATGGTCTGCTGGATGGCGAGCGCCGCGGCACGCGGGTCGGCCGCGTCGCGGATCGGCCGGCCGACGACGATGTAATCGGCGCCGTTCGTGAAGGCCTGCGCGACGTCCACGGTGCGCTTCTGGTCGTCCACCGGCTTGTTGTCGACCGGGCGGATGCCGGGGGTCACCACCAGCAGCCGCTGGTCGATGAACTCGCGCAGCATCGGTGCCTCGAGGCCGGACGAAACGACGCCATCGCAACCCGCCTCGAGCGCGCGCCGCGCACGCGAGAGCACCAGCTTCTCGACGTCGCAGGCGAAACCGAGATCGTCGAGGTCGCCGCGATCGAGGCTCGTCAGGACCGTGACGGCCAGCACCTTGACGTCACCTTTCGCCGCCCCGGCCGCTTCCATGATTGCCTGGTTGCCGTGCACCGTCGTCAGCGCGACGCCACGGTTGCGCAGCTGCTTGACCGCGGCCGCGACCGTCGCCGGGACGTCGAAGAACTTGAGGTCGACGAACACCTTCTTGCCACGGCCGACCATCCAGTCGAGCAGCTCGAAGTAGCCTCCGGACATGAACAGCTCGAGGCCGAGCTTGTAGAAGTGCACCGAATCACCCAGCGTGTCCGCGAGCCGGCGCGCCGAGTCCGGGTTGGGCACGTCCATGGCGAAGATCAGGCGTTCGTGGGCGGGGATCGGCTTGGCGACGTGAGGCATCGGGGACGCTCGGCGGGGGAGGCAGCAGGGAATGATACCGGATAGGGGGTAGGGGATAGGGGATGGGGGATAGTAAGAGGTGGCTGCCGGAGCGGGCGGCGGCTCCCTCTGACTATCCCCCATCCCCGATCCCCTATCCCCTCATCAAGTTCTTTCGGACGGATCGAACAGCCGCCCATGTTCGAGGATCGCGAACCGGTCGGTCATGCCCGCGATGTAGTCGGCCACGGCGCGCGCCCGGCCGGGCCGGCCGGCCAGGGACTCCATGCGGCGCGCGGCGTCCTGATGCTCGGTGGGCATCAGCTCCACGACCTCGAGCATCGCCCCGAAGAGCTCCCGCACCACGCGCTTCGCCTTGGTCGTCATGCGCAGCACGCGGTAGTGGCGGTAGAGGTGCTCGCGCAGGTACCGCTTCAACTCGAGGTGCTCGGCGTGCACCTCGTCGCTGAACGTCAGCAGCGGCTCCGACTGCGCACGGACGTCCTCGACGCTCGCGGGCGCCAGCCGGGCGATCGACGCGCTCGAAGCACTGATCAGGTCGTTGACCAGGTAGTCGATCATCCGCCGCACGACCTCGTGCACGAGGCGGCGCGCGCCGAGGTCGGGATAGCGCGCGGTGACGATCTCGTGCTGGCGGCGGAAGATCGTGATCTCGCGCAGTTCCTCGATCGTGATCAGGCCGGCGCGGATGCCGTCGTCGACGTCGTGGTTGTTGTAGGCGATCGCGTCGGCAAGGTTGGCGAGCTGCGCCTCGAGCGAGGGCTGGCGGCGCTCGAGGAACCGGGTGCCGAGGTCGCCGAGCTGCCGTGCGTTGGCCGCGGAACAGTGCTTGAGGATGCCCTCGCGCGTCTCGAACGTGAGGTTGAGCCCCGGGAACTCCGCGTAGCGCTCCTCGAGCTCGTCCACGACGCGCAGCGACTGCAGGTTGTGCTCGAACCCGCCGAGCTCGCGCATGCAATCGTTGAGCGCATCCTGGCCCGCGTGGCCGAACGGCGTGTGACCGACGTCGTGCGCCAGGCAGACGGCCTCCGCGAGCGGCTCGTTCAAGCCCAGTGCGCGGGCCACGCTGCGCGCGATCTGCGCGACCTCGAGCGAGTGCGTCAGGCGGGTGCGGTAGAGATCGCCCTCGTGGTTGACGAAGACCTGGGTCTTGTAGACCAGGCGGCGGAACGCCGTCGAGTGGACGATGCGGTCGCGGTCCCGCTGGTACTCGGTGCGGTGGCGCGGTGGCGGCTCGATGAAGCGCCGTCCGCGCGACCCGGCCTCGTGCTGCGCGTAGGGCGCGAGCCCGGATGGCGCAGGGTCGAGTCGGTCCGCTCACGCCGCCGCTCCGAAGTGCGATTCGAGCGTCGCGGTGAGCGCGTCGGCCGGGTAATCGCCGCTGACCACGCCCTCGCCCAGCCGCTTCACCAGCACGAGGCGGAGGCGGCCCGCCAGCACCTTCTTGTCCATGCCCATCAGTTCGAGCGCGCGTGCAGCGCCGATGACGGGAGCGACCGTCGGCAGCCCCGACCGCAGCAGCAGCGTCCGCACGCGCTCGACGTCGGCGGCGGCCAGCCAGCCCAGCCGCTGCGACAGCTCCACGGCCATCAGCATGCCGGTACCCACCGCCTCGCCGTGCAACCACTCGCCATAGCCGGCGGCGGTCTCGATGGCGTGCCCGAACGTGTGCCCGAGGTTGAGCAGTGCCCGGCGACCGTGCTCGCGCTCGTCTTCGGCGACGATCCCGGCCTTGATCTCGCAGGAACGGCGGATCGCGTGCGTCAGGGCCGCGGCGTCGAGACCGAGCAACGCGTCGAGATGATCCTCGATCCAGCCGAGAAAGGCCGCGTCGGCGACCAGCCCGTACTTGATCACCTCGGCCAGCCCGGCGCGCAGTTCGCGCGCCGGCAGCGTCGCCAGCGTGCCGATGTCCGTGACGACGGCCCGCGGCTGGTGGAAGGCGCCGACCAGGTTCTTGCCGCCCGGGTGGTTCACCCCGGTCTTGCCGCCGACCGAGGAGTCCACCTGGGCGAGCAGCGTCGTCGGCACCTGCACGTAGTCCACGCCGCGCTGGTAGCAGGCCGCCGCGAAACCCGCGATGTCGCCGACGACCCCGCCGCCGAGCGCGACGACGCAGGCATCCCGGTTCATCCGGTGCTCGACGAGCGCGTCGAAGACGCGCGCCAGCGTGTCGAGGGTCTTGTATTGCTCGCCGTCGGGCAGCACGACGGACGCGACCCGCTTGCCGGCCAACGAGCGGCCGAGGCGATCGAGGTACAGGGGTGCCACCGTCTCGTTGGTGACCACGAGGACGTCGCGCGCCGCCACCGCTTCCGCGAGGACGCTCGGATCATCGAGCAGCGCAGGACCGATCAGGATCGGGTAGCCGCGCTCGCCGAGCTCGATGCGCAGGCGGTGCATCACGCGGTCCGCGCGGCCTCGAGGCGCCGCACGATCTCGTCGACGACGGTCTTCACCTTGCGACCGTCGGTGTCGACCGTGAGGTCGGCCGATTCCTCGTAGAGACCGGCACGCTGCTGCATGAGCCGCTGCAGCGTGCCGCGCGGGTCCGGGGTGTCGAGCAGCGGCCGGTGCGTGCCGCGTCGGGTGCGTGCGAGTTGCTGGTCCACGGACGTTCGAAGATACACGACGCAGCCCCGGCTGCGGAGCCGCTCCCGCGTCTCCGCGTCGAGCACCGCGCCGCCGCCGGTCGCAATCAGCGTGCGCGGCTGGCGGGTCAGCAGGTCGAGCACGTCCCGCTCGCGAGCGCGGAAACCCGCCTCGCCTTCCCGGTCGAAGATGCAGGCGATGTCGACGCCGGTGCGCGCCTCGATCTCGGCATCGCTGTCCACGAACTCGAGGCCGAGCCGCCGCGCGAGCTGCCGACCGACGGCGCTCTTGCCGGATCCCATGGGGCCCACGAGATAGATGTTGTCGGCGTTCAGCATGCCCGAAACAGACGCGGCCGCAGGGTGACTGCGGCCGCGTATTCTGGCATCGCTGGCGCGGGGCGTCAGTAGATGTCGGCACCCTCGCGCAGGATCTTCGGCGTCACGAAGATCAGCAGCTCGTCCTTGTTGTCGATCTTCTGCTTGCTGCGGAACAGGTAGCCGAGGCCCGGGATGTCGCCCAGGTACGGCACCTTGTTGGTCACGTCGCGGCGCTCGGTCTCGAGGATGCCGCCCAGCACCACGGTCTGGCCGTCGTTGACCAGCACCTGCGTGACGATCTCGCGGGTGTCGATGCTCGGCACGAAGCCGCCGGTCGCGCTCGCCACGACCTGGCCGACGTTGTCCTTGCTGACCGTGAGGTCGAGGATGATGCGGTCGTCCGGCGTGATCTGCGGCGTGACCTTGAGCGCCAGCACGGCCTTCTTGAACTGCGTGGTCGTGGCACCGCTCGACGCCGACTCCTGGTACGGGATCTCGACGCCCTGCTCGATGCTCGCTTCCTTGCCGTTCGCCGTGATGACGCGCGGCGCGGAGACGATCTCGCCGCGGCCCTCGGTCTGCGCCGCCGAGATCTCGAGGTCGACGACGTAGTCGGAATCGAGCAGCGTCAGCGCCAGCCGGCCGGCCGGGTTATTGACCGGCAGGTTGACGAGGTAGCGATCCGGCACGGGCGCGGTCGCGACCTGGTTGCCGTCGATGCCGACGCCGCCCGGGCCGTTCGGGGAAATGATCGGGCCGCGATCGCCGTCGGCGCTGTTCAAGCCCTGCGACCCCATCCACATCAGGCCGTCGCTGCTGCCGTAGTTGCCGACGAACGCGCCGCCGAAGCGCACGCCGAGCTCGCGGCTGAAGTCGTCGTTGACGATCACGATGCGCGCCTCGATCAGCACCTGCTTGACCGGGATGTCGAGCGTCGAGACGAGGCGGCGGATGTCGGCGAGGCGGTCCGCCGTATCCTGCAGCAGCAGCGTGTTGGTGCGATCGTCGATCGAGACGCTGCCGCGCTCGGAGAGCAGCGAGGTCTTGCCCTGCGACTTGATCAGCGCCGCGAGGTCGGACGCCTTCGCGTAGTTGACCTGCAGGTACTCGGTGCGGACCGGCGAGAGCTCGGTGAGCGCCTTCTGCGACTCGAGCAGCTGCTTCTCGCGGGCCGCGAGCTCTGCGGACGGGGCCACGTAGATCACGTTGCCTTCCTGCCGCTTGTCGAGGCCCTTGGTGCGCAGCACGATGTCGAGCGCCTGGTCCCAGGGCACGTTCTGCAGGCGCAGCGTCACGTTGCCCTGCACGGAGTCGCTGACGACGATGTTCTGGCCGCTGGTCTCCGCCAGCAGCTGCAGCACCGCGCGCGTCTCGATGTCCTGGAAGTTGAGCGTCAGCCGCTCGCCCTTGTACTCCTTCTTGCTCGGATCGACGACCGCCGCCTTGGGCCGCGGACGCAGCTCGAGCACGTAGTCGCGATCGCTCTGGTACGCGAGCTGCTCGAAGTCGCCGGCGGCGGCCACGACGATGCGGGCGCCGGCCGCCGTGCGCGTCACGTCGAACGAGCTCACCGGCGTGGCGAAATCGACGACGTCGTAGCGGCGCACCTGCTCGTCGGCAAGCGTCGCGCGCGGCAGATCGATGACGATCCGGCCGCCTTCCTGCTTGAGGCTCGCCTGCATGCTTGGATCGCTCAGGCGCACGAGGACGCGGCCTGCGCCGTCCGTGGCCGCGGCGGAAATCGATCTTCTCGATGGTCGCCCCGCTCGCGGGTGCTGCCGCGGCAGCAGCAGACTGCGCCGCCGGCGCGGCCGCGGCCGTGGGCGACACGCCCTCGCCCAGGGTCACGTAGACGGTGTTGCCGTCGACCCGCGTCTGGTACGGCTGCAGCTGCGTCCATGTTGAACACGAGTCGCGTGCGGCCCGAGGCCTCCGCGGCGACGATCGTGTCGACGCCGCCCGCATTGACGTCGATGCGGCGCGAATCGAGCGCGATCGTGGTGCCCGGCAGGTCCACCGCGAGACGCGCCGGGTTGTCGATCGTGAAGGCCATCGGCTGCGGAGCCGGGCCGTCGAGCATCAGTCGGACCTCGAGTTGCCCGCCGGGCTGCGATTGCAGCTCGACTTTCTCGAGGCGGGTGCCCTGCGCCATCGCGGCCTGCGCGGCGAATGCGGCGAGTCCGGCCAGCGCAGCCAGCGCGGCGCGGCCCAGCCGGCGACGCGCCCCCTGCGGCCCTTCGCGGTGGTCGAACGAGTGCGACGATGCAGCGGTCATGCTCGGGTCTCCTTGGAGATCATTCGCTCAGCGCGAGTGCAGCGGGGCGCTCGATGAAGCCGCCCATGCCGTCCGGAACGATCTCGGTGAGCGAGATCTTGCCTTCCTCGATGGCCGTGATCCGGCCATCGCTCTGGCCGAGATGGTTGCCGGGCAGCACCCGGTGGACCAGCCCGTCCCTTGTCTGTATCAGCCCGTAATTGCGGCCACCCAGCCTCAGCGTTCCGACCATGCGGAGCGTGTCGAGCGAGAACTGCTCGAGGAACTCGCGCGGCCGGTTCACGTCGGGTCGCAGCGCATTCGGGGCATTGACCGAAGCCGGCACGCCAGGCTCGAACGGCGAGCGCTGGTTCGCCGCCGCGTAGGCGAACGTCTCGTACGGCTTCACTTCCGGCAGCGGTTCGATGCGCCCGCCGGGCCGGCTCTTGATCTCCGCGACCTTGGCGCGGAGCTCGTCGGTGTCGTCCGCGCAGCCCGAGAGCACGGCGAGTACCGCGGCAGCCAGAGCGATGCGCTTTGTCGTGGTCATGTGCAACGGGGCCTCCGCCACGGCCGCCTCAACCGCCGTCCGCCGGCTTCTGGGCCGGGCCGTCGGTGGGCTGCTCGTCTTCCTCGAGGTATCGATAGGTCTTCGCGGTGACGTTCAGCGTCAGGTCGCCGGCCGCCGCCGCGCCGCCGCGCCCGACCGCGGACGCCGGCACGATCTCGACGTCGTGCAGCGTCACGATGCGCGGCAACGCCGCGATGCCACTCGCGAAGTTGCCCATCTCGTGGTAGTTGCCGGTCAGGCGGATCGCGATCGGCAGCTCGGCGTAGAAGTCCTTGCGGTTTTCGCCCTGGGGCTGGAACAGCTTCTCCTCGAGTCCGGCGCCGAGCCCGGTCTGCGAGATGTCGACCAGCAGGTTCGGCACCTCGGTCTTGTTCGGCAGCTGCCTCAGCATGGCGCCGAAGGACTTCTCCATTTCCGCGAGCTGGTCCTTGTACGCCTGCAGGTTGGCAGCCTTGCGCGCCTTGCTCTCGAGCGTGTTCCAGAGTTCGGTTTCCTTCGCGCGCGCCTCGAGCAACTCGGGGCGCTTCGCCTTCCAGACGAAGTACCAGTAGCCGGCGGACGCCGCGATGACGAACAGCAGCACGATCGTGCCGACCCGGACACCCAGCGGCCAGCGGCCCGGGTCGTTCGGGTCGAGGTTGCGCAGCTGGTCGAGCAGTTGCTTCAATTTGTTCATTTGGCCGCCACCGTCTCGCCTGCGGCCGCGTCTTCCGGCGGAACGCGGCTGCGCTGGTTCGCGAACAGCGTGAATTCGGCGCCGCCCGCGTCACGACCCTTGGTCTCGACGATGCTGAGCGCCGGATCCGCGAGCCACTCGGACGCGTCGATGTTGCGCATGAACGCCGACACGCGCGTGCTCGACTGCGCGATGCCGCGGATCTCGAAGCGGGTGCCGGTCTGCTTGAGGAACGTCAGGTACACGCCCTCGGGCAACACGCGCACGATTTCGTCGAAGACGTGAACGATCTCCGGCCGGCTGCGCTGCAGCGTCTCGATGACTTCCATGCGCGCCAGCAGGCGGCGCTTCTGGTTCTCGAGCCCGAGGATTTCCTGGATCTGCTTGTCGAGCTCGGCGATCTCCTCGCCGAGGACCTGGTTGCGGCCGTTCTGGTGCTCGATCGCGGAGTTCATCTGCCAGCGACCGATCAGGGTGACGAGTGCCGCGGTCGCGAGCGCCGCGCCGATCGAGAGGATGAATTCCTGTCGTTTGCGCTTGCGCTCGGATTCGCGCCACGGCAGCAGGTTGATTCTGGGCATGTCAGTCGAAGCTCCTCAGCGCCAGACCGCAGGCCGTGAGCAGCGCGGTCGCATCCTTCTTGACGCCCTGCGCGAGCGCGCGGGTCGAGATCTTCATCTGCCCGAGCGGGTCGCCGCGCTCGGCCGGGATGCCGACGCGGCTCGCGACCACGTCAGCCACCCCCGGGATGTTGGCGCAGCCGCCACAGATCAGCACCTGCTCCGGCTGCTCGCGGCCGCTGCCGGAGGCCAGGTAGAACTGCAGCGAGCGGCTCACCTGCTGGCACATGTCGTCGATGAACGGGTCGAGCACCTCGGACTGGTAGTTGGCCGGCAGTCCGCCTTCCTTCTTGGCCCGCCCGGCCTCCTCGACGCTCAGGCCGTAGGTGCGCATGATCTCCTCGGTGAGCTGCTGCCCGCCGAACGCGAAGTCGCGCGTGTAGGTGACCTTCAGGTCGCGCAGCACCGAGAACGTCGTGCTGCTCGCGCCGAAATCGATCACGGCGATGTTGCGGTCCATGCCGCCGTCGGGCATCTGGTGCGTGAGCAGCCGGCACGCGTTCTCGAGCGCGAAGGCCTCGACGTCGACGATGCGCGCCGAGAGACCCGCGGCCTGCACCGAGGCCTGGCGCTGCTCGACGTTCTCCGAGCGCGTCGCGACGAGCAGCACGTCGAGCATGTCGGGGTCCTTCTCGGACGGGCCGATCACCTCGAAGTCGAAGCTCACCTCTTCCATCGGGAACGGGATGTACTGGTCGGCCTGCATCTCGACCTGGGATTCCAGCTCCGCTTCACGCAGGTTGCGCGGCATCTGGATCACCTTGGTGATCGCCGCGTCGCCGCTGATCGCGACGGCCACTTCCCTGGCGCGCGCGCCCGCGCGCTTCACCGCGCGGCGCACCGCTTCGCCGACGGCCTGCGCGTCGACGATCGCTTTCTCGTTGATCGCGTTGGGCGGCGATGGCTCCGCCGCATATGACTCCACCCGATAACCATCGCCGCTTCTCGACAGCTCGATGAGCTTGATCGAGGACGTCGTGATATCGAGCCCGATGACCGGTCGTGACCTGCGCTGAAACAACACGAGTGAGTCCTTCTAGTTCAAGAGGTTGCGCAGCGATCGTAGAGTGGATTCAATGCCCCCGGCGCACTATATATCAGGGTTTCCCCAAATAGAATTGTGAGTGGCATACCAGATTGGGTCATTTGCTGCGCTCGCCCCCCGGTCCGACATCGAATCCTTGACTCGTTCACGCGGGCGACGGCGAAGCCGCGGGCCGTTCGGGCCGAGCGAGTTGCGGCCTGACGCGCGGACGGCGTCGGTACCGGCAACCCCGCTGTCCTGGGGCCGATGGCCCAGGACCGGTGGCTTTGCGTCCTCACCTTTCGATGAGTTTGCCCTTGATTCGCGAGCTACTATGCACAAGCACTGCAGGTGCGGCAAGGACTGAGTCGCAGATTTGAGCATGGGAAATTTCGCAGCACGACTGCTCGTGACCGCGCTCACGATCGCAGCAGGATTCGCCGGGCTCGTGGTTCTAGGCTTCGCGGGCGCATTCCAGTTCCTCGAGCCCGAAATGCCGGTGGCCGCGGAATTGCGCCACGTGCCGATGCAGCTGCCACTGCAGGTGTACTCGCGCGACGGCAAGCTGATCGCGCAGATCGGCGAGCAGCGGCGCATCCCGCTCGAGTGGCAGCAGATCCCGCCCCAGGTCGTCGATGCCTTCCTCGCGGCGGAGGACGATCGCTTCTTCCGGCATCCGGGCGTGGACTGGCAGGGATTGCTGCGCGCGGCCAAGAGCAACCTGTCGGCCGGCGGCGTGCGCGAGGGCGGCGGCACGATCACGATGCAGCTCGCCCGCAATACCATCCTCACTTCCGAGCGCACGCTGCGGCGCAAGCTGAAGGAGGTGTTCCTCGCGCTGCGGCTCGAGCGCGAGTTCAGCAAGGAGGAGATCCTGACGCTGTACCTGAACCGGATCTTCCTCGGCCAGCGCGCCTACGGCATCGGCGCGGCCGCGCAGGTGTATTTCGACAAGAATGCCAGCGAGCTCACGCTGGCGGAGGCTGCGCTGATCGCCGGACTGCCGCGGTCACCGTCGCTCGACAACCCCGTCGCCAGCGTCGCGAGCGCGCCCGGGACCGTCGCGCCTACGTGCTGCGGCGCATGCGCGAGACCGGCAAGATCGACGCAGCGGCGCACGACGCGGCGGCCGCGGCGCCCGTCGTCGGCCGCATCCATGGCCCGGAGGTCGAGCTCGAGGCGCCGAACGTCGCGGAGATGGTGCGCCTCGAGATGGTCCGCCTGCATGGCGACGCAGCGCTGACCGAAGGATTTCGCGTCACGACCACGGTCGACAGCCGGCTGCAGTCGGCGGCCAATGCGGCCGTCCGCCGCGCGATGCTCGACTACGAGCGGCGCCACGGCTACCGCGGTCCGCTCGAGCAACTCGCGGCGGCGCAGCTCGCCGATCCGGCCGCCGTCGCCGCCGCCTTCAAGCGCCACGCGGATCGCGGCGGCCTCGCGTGCGCGCTGGTCACATCGGTCCTCGAGCGCAGCGCGCTGCTGCGGCTGCGCAATGGCCTGGCGGTCGAAGTTGGCTGGGACGATCTCGCCTGGGCGCGGCCCGCGCTGGAGAACGGCGCGCTTGGACCGGCGCCGAAGACCGCGACGGACGTGGTCGCACCGGGGCACCTGGTTTATCTCGAGACCGTCGAGGACGGCCGCTACCGGTTGGCCCAGCTGCCCGCAGTGGCTGCGGCGCTCGTGGCGATCGAGCCGCGCGACGGGGCCATCGTCTCGCTGGTCGGCGGCTTCGATTTCGGCTCGAGCAAGTACAACCGCGCGATCCAGGCGCGCCGCCAGCCTGGATCCGCATTCAAGCCGTTCGTGTACTCGGCCGCACTGGAGCGCGGGTTCACGCCGGCAAGCCTGATCAACGACGCGCCGATCGTCATGCCGGGTGGCGTCGGCACCGAGGAATGGCGGCCGCAGAACATCACCAAGCGTTTCTATGGACCCACGCCGATGCGCGAGGCGCTGGTCCGGTCGCGTAACCTGGTCTCGATCCGCCTGCTGCGCGCCACCGGGATCGGCCCGGCCTTGCGCCACATCGGCGCCTTTGGCTTCGGCCCGGACGCGATGCCGCCGAACCTGACGCTGGCGCTCGGCACCGGGCAGGTGACGCCGCTCGAGATGGTGCGGGGCTTTGCGGTGTTCGCCAACGGCGGCTTCCGCGTCGAGCCGTACTTCATCGCGCGGATCGCCGATCGCGACGATCGCACCGTGTCGACGGCCGAGCCCGCGATCGCTTGCGCGGACTGTCCCGGCACGACCGCGGCCCCGCAGGCGATCACGCCCGCGAACGCTTACGTGATGACCGACATCATGACGGACGTGATCCAGCGCGGCACTGCGCAGCGGGCCAAGACCCTCGGGCGCAACGATCTCGCCGGCAAGACCGGCACGACCAACGATCGCCGCGATGCGTGGTTCGTCGGTTTCAATGCGGACGTGGCCGCCGCCGCCTGGATCGGCTTCGACCAGGAACGCTCGCTCGGCGACAACGAGGAAGGTGGCCGGACTGCGTTGCCGATGTGGGTGTCGTACATGGAGGAAGCGTTGCGCGACCGCCCGGAACATCGGTTGCCGGAGCCGGCGGGCGTGGTCCGCATGTGGGTCAACCGGGAAAACGGGCGCCCGACGATGGCGGGCTCGGGCGGCGCGATCTTCGAGGCGTTCCTCGAGGGTTACCTGCCGCAGCAGTCCGGCGCGCTGGACGGGGCGGACGAGGTCGGCGCGGAGAGCCTGGACCCTGCCGCCGGCGAGGAATCGCTGTTCTGATCGAAAGGGGCCGACGATGAGCCGACGACCCAACCCCAGGGCCGACCTGATGCGCCATGCGGTGGCCGAGGAAGCGGCCCGGATCATGCGCGAGCAGGGCGTGGACGACTACCTGCTCGCCAAGCGCAAGGCGGCGGATCGCCTTGGCGTCACCGACGCGTCGATCCTGCCGCGCAATACCGAGATCGAGGCGGCCCTGGTCGCGCACCAGCGGCTGTTCGCCGCCGACCGCCACGAGTCGAGCCTCGCGGATCTGCGCCGCTCCGCGCTCGAGGCGATGCGGCTGATGGCGGATTTCCAGCCGCGCCTGGTCGGCCCCGTGCTCGCCGGCACGGCGTCGCCGCACTCGGAGATCAACCTGCACCTGTTCACCGAGAGCCCGGAAGCGGTCTCGCTGCGGCTCGAGGATCGCGGCGTGCCGCACGAGGTGCTCGAGCGGCGGCTGCGCTACGAGCGGGACCGGACGGTCAGCTACCCCGCGCTGCGTTTCGTTGCGGGGCGGCAGACGGTCGACGCGGTGGTGTTTCCGCTCGACGGGATTCGCCAGTCCCCGTGCAGTCCCGTGGACGGCAAGCCGATGCGGCGCGCGAGTGTTGCCGAGGTCGAGGCGCTGCTGCAGGTCGCTTGAGCCGATTGGCGCATCGCTGGTTGCTCGCGCTTCCGAGCCGGGTCCGGGGTGCACGCGCGGGAACGCCGTGAACACATCCTTGTGGGCTTCGGGCGCGGCGTCCGTGCCGCGCACGATCCCGCGCATGCACCCCGGACCCGGCTCGGAACCGCTCGGAAGCGTTGCACCCCCGGCTTCGCGACTCGCGCTGCGCCTCATCCTCCGCAGCCACGCGCGAGCGTCGGGCACGCCGTGCGAGAACTCAGCCAACGGTTACGGACACGCGATAGCGCCGCGTAATGCGAGTTCCGGCGTCACGCGGTCGCGTGACGCCCCGCCGAGTTGCCGGGGTCGGTGCGGGCGGGCGGGATCGTGCGCGGCATGGACGCCGCGCCCGAAGCCTACAGGGAGGTATTCACGGCGTTCCCGCCGCCCGCACCGACCCCGGTTCGCGCGGTCCGGCACAGCGAGCCGAGCGAACGACGAGAAGCGCTTACGCGCGCTTCTCGATCTCGATGTAATCGCGCTGCGTCGGCCCCGTATAGAGCTGCCGCGGCCGCCCGATCTTCATCGCCGGGTCGGCGATCATCTCCTGCCAGTGCGCCACCCAGCCGGCGGTGCGCGCGATCGCGAACATCACCGTGAACATCGAGCGCGGGATGCCGAGGGCGCTGTAGATGACGCCGGAGTAGAAATCGACGTTCGGGTAGAGCTTGCGCGCGATGAAGTACTCGTCCTTCAGCGCGATCTCCTCGAGGCGCAGCGCCAGCTCGAACAGCGGGTTGTCGTTCTGGCCGAGGCGCGCCAGGACCTTGTGGCACATCTCGCGGATGATCTTCGCGCGCGGGTCGAAGTTCTTGTAGACACGGTGGCCGAAGCCCATCAGGCGCTTGTTGCCGTCCTTGTCCTTCACGCGGTCGAGGAACTTCGAGATGTTGTCGACCGTGCCGATGTCCTCGAGCATCGCGAGCACGGCTTCGTTCGCGCCGCCGTGCGCCGGGCCCCAGAGGGCCGAGACGCCTGCCGAGATCGCAGCGTAAGGGTTGGTGCCCGTGCTGCCCGCGAGGCGCACCGTGGACGTGCTCGCGTTCTGCTCGTGGTCGGCGTGCAGGATCAGCAGCAGGTCGAGCGCCTGCGCCGCGACCGGGTCCACCTCGTAGTCCGAGGCCGGCACCGCGAAGAACATGCGCAGCATGTTCGAGCAGTAATCCATGTCGTTGCGCGGGTAGACGAACGGCTGGCCGAGGTTGTGCTTGAACGACGCCGCCGCGATCGTCGGGATCTTGGCGAGGATGCGGTGCGCGAAGATCTCCCGGTGCCGCGGGTTATGGTTGTCCATCGAGTCGTGGTAGAAGGCCGCCATCGACGACACCACGGCGGACACCATCGCCATCGGGTGCGCGTCGTAGTGGAAACCGTTGAAGAAACGCAGCAGCGTTTCGTTGAGCATCGTGTGGTAGCGGATCGCGTGGTCGAACTGCTCGAGCTGGCGGGTCGAGGGCAGCTCGCCGTGGATCAGCAGGTACGACACCTCGAGGAAGCTCGACTTGGCGGCAATCTGCTCGATCGGGTAGCCGCGGTAGAGCAGCACACCGGCGTCACCGTCGATGTAGGTGATCTTGCTCTCGCAGGACGCCGTCGCCATGAACCCCGGGTCGAACGTGAAGATCCCGTGGTCCTTGCCGAGGCTGGCGATGTTCAGGCAATCCGGGCCGACCGAGCCGCTCAGTGCGTCGAGGGTCGATTTCTTGCCCGTTTCGAGACTGACCAGTTCGTATTTCTTTGCGCTCATCGTGCCCTACCTGTAGTGACTCACCCGCGCCAGCCCGGGGGCGGCCAGTCAGGTTTGCACGACCGGACGGCTCAATCAAGCGCGTACAAATTCCTAATTGACCACCTTGAGCCACTGGCCCGCGACCGGCTCCTTGTTCGGATAGAGGTCATTGAGGAGCCGCAGCCGTTCCGCAGGATATTTCTCGATCGGTGAGGCACTTGCGAGCGCGTCGATCCGGGTCTGGGGCGTCGCCTTGATCAGGCGGATCCGGTTGGGCTCCGCCAGCGCGAACTCGTTGTCCCGCAGGCGGCGGAAGGTCTTGATGCTGGAGAGAAACAGCGGGTCGGTGGCCGGCATGGCGGCATTCAGCCGGGTCGCGCCCATGAAGACGTAGGCGAGGCCGTTGTAATAGACGACCGCGTAGCGGGCCGGGCCGCGGTTGCCCCAGGGGAGCGCGACGTCGCGCGCGATCGCCGTGTAGCCGTTGAGCCCGCCGATCTCGAGCGGCTCCGCGCCCTGCAGCGGCACCCCGGGCTGGAGCTTGGCGAGCAGCTCCCTCGGCTGGACGTTCTGCGGTGGCGCGGTGGCGGACAGCTGCAGCAGCGCATCCTTCTGCGGCGTCGTCGCGACGACCTTGGTCGGCTGGTTCTGCACGACCCAGCCCGACGGGAAGGCGACGGTCACCCCGAGCGTGCCGTGATAAAAACGGCTGCCCCGGACGACCCCCTGCTCGCGGCTCGGCCCGAGCGGCAGCCCGGAGATGCGTTGCAGGTAGGCCTCACGGCCGTCCGGTCGCGCCTCGGCGGTGCCCCCCGCTTTGCGCGCCTCGGAGACCACTTCCTTGAGGCGGGTATCGTTGTCCGGATGGGTCGAGAAGACACCGTGATAGATCCGCGGCTCGCGGCCTTCCTGGCGCGCAATCTGCACCTCGAGCTGCTCCTGGTTCTTCAACAGCCGGACGACGTCGATCATCGCCTCGGGCTGGTAGCCCATCCGCTCGAGGTACTCGGCGCCGATCGCGTCGGCCTCGAGCTCCATGTCGCGGCCGTAACCCCGCACCAGCGCGGTGCCGGCCATGTTGGCGACGCTCGCGAGGTCGCCGCTGCCGGTCAGGATGCCGATCACCGTCGCCCCGACCCCCGCCGCGGTTGCACCCGACTGCTGGCGGACGGCGTGGCGGGCCGTCACGTGCCCGACCTCGTGCCCGAGCACCGCGACGAGCTGCGCCTCGGAATTGAGGTAGGCCATGATTCCGCGCGTGATGTAGACGTAGCCACCCGGCAGCGCGAATGCGTTGATGTCCGGGCTGTCGAGCACGGTGAACGTGAACTGCAGGTTGGGCAGGTGGCTGACCTTGGCGATACGCTGGCCGATGTCGTTGACGTAAGACTGCAACGCCTCGTCCGAGTAGCGGCCGTACTGCTGCAGCACCTGCGGGTGCATCTTGCGGCCGATCTCGACTTCCTGCGCCGCACTCATCGTGACGACGTCCGACTTGCCCGTGACCGGGTTCGTCGCGCAGCCGTGCAGCGCGAGCGCGCTCGCGAGCACGGCAGCGGGCAGCAGGTAACGAACGTTCATTGGCAGGACCTCGGACGACTCGCCGCAGTCTAGAGGCCGCCTAAGCGAACCGAAAGCGCCTTCGCCACTTCCGATGCGCACGGCGCATGAAGCGCCCACCACGTGACGCGACTTGCGCCGTGCGAGTTTGCGGGCGCCCTGGCCCGCGAGCTCGCTCAGGCGCCGCGCCACCGCCGGGCTTCCGGGGTGCGCGGCGACCAAGCGATTCCCGAGGAGCGACTCGCCGCGCACCCCGGAAGGCCGGCCTGCCGCGATGCCAGGGCGAAGCTCGCCGGAGCCGCGGCAGCACCCGGAAACGAAACGGGGCGCCGAAGCGCCCCGTCGTGACAGTCCCGAATGCCGCCGCGACTCAGCCGCGAGCGTACTTCTTGCGGAAACGGTCCACGCGGCCGCCGGTATCGACGATCTTCTGCTTGCCCGTGTAGAACGGGTGGCAGTTCGAGCAGACTTCGATCTGCAGGTCCTCGCCGAGCGTGGAACGCGTCTCGAACGCGTTGCCACAGCTGCAGGTCACGTTGATGATCTTGTAGTCGGGATGGATTCCGCTCTTCATGGCCGCGGTCCTTGGACAGACTGAGGAAAAAGGGCGCGAAGTATAGGAGCGGGTGGCGGCCCTGACAAGGCTCACCTTCCGCAGCGGGTCCGGTTATCCACAAAAGCTGTGGATAACTCTGTGGATGCGCGCTCCCTAGCCGGGGTCAGCCGGGCGCACGAGTGGGCGATTCTCGCTTTGCTCAAAATTTGACCATGCCAATATCATTTTATTAATCATATAGTTATATCGGCTGTCTAACATGTCACTTCGACTACAGACTGTAACATGCCGAATCTACGTCCCTGCGCTCGGGATGTGTATAACTGGTTCGCGCCTAGCCGATCGTGCTTGGCAATGCAAGGTCTCCGAGTCGCCCGGAACCGCCCGGACTGGGATGCGCCGGCAGGAAAATCGCCTGCAAGTCATTGAGAAACCGCTGGCCCAACGGCGTTGGGGTCAGTCTGTGATCCCCGCCAAGCGTCAGCAGGCCCTTGGCGCGCGCTGCGGCCAGCGGCGCGGCGAGGACGGACCACGGCAGTCCGGTCCGCGCCTCGAATAGCTCCGCGTCGAACCCCGCCACCAGGCGCAACGCGTTGAGGCAGAACTCGAAAGCGAGGTCGTCTGCAGACAGCATCCTGGTTTCCTCGACGCGATCGCCGGGCAAGCGCGCGCCGAGATAGCGCCCGGGCTGCCGCACCCGTGCCGTCCTGGTCACGGAGCCCGCGATCGGGTCCGTGAGCTTGCCGTGCGCGCCCGCGCCGACCCCGAGGTAATCGCCGAAGCGCCAGTAGTTCAGGTTGTGCCTGCATTCGCGCGCGCCCGAGGCGTAGGCCGAAACCTCGTACTGCTCGAACCCCGCGGCCGCCAGGCGCGACTGGCAAGCGACCTGCATCGCGAAGGCCTCGTCTTCGTCCGGGAGGCGCGGCGGTCGACGCTCGAACGCGGTGCCCGGCTCCAGCGTGAGCTGGTAATGCGAAACGTGCGCCGGTCCGAGTTCGAGAGCCTGCTCCAGGTCGGCCAGCGCAGCGTCCAGCGTCTGCTCCGGCAACGCGTACATCAGGTCGAGATTGAAATTGTCGAGCCCGGCCGCGCGCAGCTCCGCCACGGCAGCCAAGGTGTCGCCGCGGGAGTGGATCCGACCCAACGCCGCCAGGCAGCGATCGTCGAAGCTCTGCGCGCCGAGCGAGATGCGCGTGACGCCCGCGTCGCGGTACTCCGCGAATCGGCCGCGCTCCACGGTCCCGGGGTTCGCTTCGAGCGTGACCTCGAGGCCGACGTCCGCCGCGAAGAGCTGCTTTGCGCGCGCCAGCAATCGCTCGATCGATGCGGCCGCGAACAGGCTCGGCGTGCCGCCGCCGAAAAAAACGGATACGAGCGGGCGGCCTCGACAGCCGAGCGCCGCGTATTCGAGATCGTCGAGCAGCGCCGCGACGTAAGCGCGCTCCGGCAAGCCTGCGGCGGGCACGGCGTGCGAGTTGAAATCGCAGTACGGGCACTTGCGGACACACCAGGGCAGGTGCACGTAGACCGACAGCGGCGGTGCCGCCGCGAACGTCATGGCGCGTCGCCGACGAGTTCCGCGACCAGCGCTCGCAGTGCCCGGCCGCGGTGGCTGATCTCGTTCTTGTGCGCCGCCTCGAGCTCCGCAGCCGTCTGCGGACCGTCGCCGACCAGGAACAGCGGGTCGTAGCCGAAGCCGCCGCGGCCCCGCGGCAGGCGGCCGATACGACCTTCCCAGCTGGCCTGGCAGACGAGCGGTGCCGGATCCAGCGCCCAGCGCAGGTACACCATCGCGCAACGATAGCGCGCGGTGCGCTCCGCGTCGGGCACCGTCTCGAGGTCGCGCAACAAGCGGTCGTTGTTGGCGACGTCGTCCGCGCCCGGTCCCGCGTACCGGGCCGAATAGATGCCGGGCGCACCGTGCAGCGCATCGACCTCGAGACCGGAATCGTCCGCGATGGCGGACAGGCCGGAGACCTCCGCGGCAAAACGCGCCTTGAGGAGCGCATTCTCGACGAAGCTCAAGCCAGTTTCGTCGGCGGCCGCGCGCGTGAACTCGGACTGCGGGCGCACATCGACGCCCCATGGCGCCAGGATCGCCCGCATCTCGCGCAATTTGCCGGCGTTGCCGGTGGCGAGCACCAGCCGTGCCGGCAGCGCTCTCTCCCGGGGAATCACCGCCGCGGCCGGCCGGCCTCTTCGGGCAACGGCGTCTGCAGCGCCTCGGTCTGCGCCGCGAACAGCCGCTGGCAGGACTCGGCCGCGAGGTTCAGCAGCTCGTCGAGCTCGTGGCGGCGGAACGCGTGCCCCTCGGCGGTGCCCTGGATCTCGATGAAACCGCCGCCATTGTTCATCACGACGTTCATGTCCGTCTCGGCGCTGGAGTCCTCGGCATAGTCGAGGTCGACGACCGGCCGGCCCGCGACGATGCCGACCGAGACGGCTGCCACCTGGCCGTGCAGCGGGCTCGAGGCGATCGCGCGGCGTCGCTGCAGCGTCTCCATCGCATCGGCGAGCGCGACATAGGCGCCCGTGATCGCGGCGGTGCGCGTGCCGCCGTCGGCCTGCAGCACGTCGCAATCGAGCGTGACGGTGCGCTCGCCGAGCGCGCGCTGGTCGACGACGGCGCGCAGCGAACGTCCGATCAGGCGCTGGATCTCGAGCGTCCTTCCGCTCTGCTTGCCGCGCGCGGCCTCGCGCGCGGATCGCGTGTGGGTGGCCCGCGGCAGCATGCCGTACTCCGCCGTGATCCAGCCTTCGCCCTTGCCGCGCATGAACGACGGCACGCCGTCCTCCACGCTCGCGGTCACCAGCACGCGGGTGCCGCCGAACTCGACCAGCACGGAACCTTCCGCATGGCGCGTGAAGCCGCGCGTGATCCGGATGGGGCGTAACTCGTTCGGCGCGCGGCCGCTGGGTCTCAAGCGCTGCTCTCCTCGGCCCGCCGCGCTCAGCGCGCGAGCCAGCGCACGGCCGCCGCCGTGGTGTTGTCGGCGAAGGGCGCGTTCGCCAGCACGGCGCGCGCGCCGAGGTCGGCGAGCCGGTCGGGCAATCCGCGCTCGGCGCCCTGCCCGAGCTCCGCGATCTGCTCGTCCGTCAGCCCGCCCCACAATCCATCGGAGCACAACAGCACCACGTCGCCCGGCTCGCAGCGCGCGCCGGCCGCCGAGCGACATCTCGGGCAGCGCCGGATCGCCGCCGATGCAGCACTCGACGTAATTGCGCATCGGGTGATCGTGGGCCTGCTGCTCGGTGATCCGGCCCGAGCGCAGCAGCAATTCGACGTGGCTGTGGTCGCGGGTGCGCTCGAGGATCCGGCCACCACGCAACATGTAGACGCGGCTGTCGCCGATGTGCGCCCAGTACGCGTTCGAGCCCTGGACCACGCAGGCCGCGCAGGTCGCGCGCGGCCGGACTTCCTGCGGCAAGCCACGGCCGAGCGCCACCACGGCTTCGTGCGCGAGACCGAGCGTGAGATGCAGGAAGCCGTCCGGATCGAACAGCGGCCGGCTCGCCTCCCAGAACTGCTCGATCATCGTGCGGATCGCGACCTCGGCAGCACGGGCGCCGTCGGCATGGCCGCCCATGCCGTCCACGACGGCGAGAAACACCGCGTCGTCGCCGATCGCGATCGCCACACGATCCTGGTTTTCTTCGCGATGCCCGAGGAGGCTCAAGTCCGCGTGCTCGATCTGCAAGGGTCGCTCCGGCACGCCTGTTCTCATGTAAACTCCGGCGCGTTTTATAACACCCGCGCAATCTGCGCGTAAGTGGGACACCGCCATGATCCGCAGCATGACCGGCTTCGCGCGGCGCGAGCGCCAGGGGCCGTGGGGCACGCTCACCTGCGAGTTGCGCTCGGTCAATCACCGCTACCTCGAGCTGTCGCTGCGCCTGCCCGACGATCTCCGCGGACTCGAGGGCGACGCTCGCCAGATCCTCGGCAGCCTGCTTCGTCGCGGCAAGGTCGATGCAGGCGTCTACCTGCGCGGCTCGACGGCTACGGTCGCCGCACTGGAACTCAATACTGCGCTGGCCGAGCAACTGCTCACGCGCGCGGCCGACGTGAACCGGATTGCCGGTGGCGCGGCGGGCGTCATCGATCCGCTCGACGTGCTGCGCTGGCCCGGCGTGATCCGCGAGACGGAGCGCGACATCTCGCCCCTGGCCGCCGAGGCGACAGCGTTGCTGCGCGAGACCGCTGCCGACCTCAACGACGCGCGCGCGCGCGAGGGCGCCCGCATCCGCGAGATGCTGGTGCAGCGTTGCGAGGCATTGCGGGAGATCGTCGCGACGCTGCGCGCGAAGTTGCCCGAACTGTCCGCGCGGATCCGCGCGCGCGTCGCCGAGCGCGTGGCGCAACTCGGCACGCAAGTGGATCCGGAGCGGCTCGAGCAGGAGATCGTGCTGCTCGCGTACAAGATGGACGTCGAGGAGGAACTCGACCGGGTGGGCAGCCACCTGACCGAGACGCTGCAGGTGCTCGATTCGACGGAGCCCGCCGGACGGCGCCTCGATTTCCTGATGCAGGAATTCAACCGCGAAGCCAATACGCTGTCGTCGAAGTCGCAGGATGTCGAGATGACGCGGGCGGCGGTCGACATGAAAGTGCTGATCGAGCAGATGCGCGAACAGGTGCAGAACGTCGAATAGGCGAGGATCAACCGTTCGCGGCCGTTCTCGGCCGGTCCTTCGTCGGCTTTTCCTCGCGTGTGGTCATCTGATCGGGCTTGTAAGCCGTGCCCCGCAGTTGCGCCGCCGCACGCTCGAGCAGACGAGCCGCGCCGTCGGAGCCGAGTTCGTCCACCAAAACGGCCACCGCTTCCCTGACGACACGCCGTACCTTACCCATGTTGCCCATGCCGGACAGCGTACTGAGTACCGCATCACATTTCGGCCGGTGCTGGCATATTTGTGACGTGCGTTCGGTTTTTGGGGCAACCTCGCGCCTGTTCCCCACAGCAGGCGCGATCTTGCGCGGCGCCACACGACATAATTCACCAGGTCCAGGACATTGAAAGACCACACCGGCCGCCGCGGGCGGCTCTTCGTCATCGCGGCGCCGTCCGGGGCCGGCAAGACCTCGCTGGTCCGCGCTTTGATGGAGCGCGTGCCCGCGCTGCGCTTCTCGATCTCCTACACGACCCGCGCGCGGCGGCCAACCGAAGAGCACGGTCGCGACTATTTCTTCGTCGGCAAGGACGAGTTCTCCCGCATGGTCGATGCCGGAGAGTTCCTCGAGCATGCCACGGTCTTCGACAACAGCTACGGCACGTCCCGTGGCCAGGTGGACCAGTCGCTGTCCGGTGGCCAGGACCTGATCCTCGAGATCGACTGGCAGGGCGCCGCGCAGGTGCGCCGCGCGCTGCCCGAGTGCGTCTCGATCTTCATCCTGCCGCCGTCGCGGGCCGAGCTCGAGCGCCGGTTGCGCGGCCGGGGCACCGACACCGAGGAGGTCATCCAGCGGCGGCTGCGCGACGCCGCGTCGGACATGGCCCACTGGCGCGAATTCGACCGCGTCGTCGTCAACGACGATTTCGAGCGGGCGCTCGGTGAGCTCGAGGCGATCGTGGCTGGGGCGCCGCAGCGCGGAGGCGCCGATCGGGCGGCGGCGCTGGAGAAGCTGGCGGCCGAGCTGACGGAAGGGGATAGGGGATAGGGGATCGGGGATAGTCAAGAGGCGAGCGGCTGCACCGTCGCAGCGACCGCGGACCTCTCTTCACTATCCCCCATCCCCTACCCCCTACCCCCTTTCCTGCTATGCTTACGCCCCTTGTCCCTCGCAGACTGAACGTCCGATCGCCATGGCCCGCATTACCGTCGAAGACTGCCTGAAGAACGTTCCCAACCTGTTCCAGCTGGTGCTGGTCGCGTCGAAGCGCGCCCGCAAGCTGGCGAACGGGGCCGAGCCGACGCTCGACTGGTCGAACGACAAGCCGACGGTGCTGGCGCTGCGCGAGATCGCGTCCGGTCACGTGGGCCTGGAGATCCTCGAGGAGCCCGACCGTCCCCCGCAGGAATTCATCCCCGAGCCCGAGTTCATGGGCGAGCTGCGCGCGCCCCAGATCGGGCTGGGAGACTGAACCCGGGCCGGAGCCTCCCAGCCATGGACGTCACGTCTTCCCTGCGCAGCCTGCTGCCCTACGGAAGACGGTCCATCGGCATCAACCAGCTGATCGACAAGCTCGAGGGCTACCTGCCGCCCGAGGACGTCGAGCGCATCCAGGCCGCCTACGACTTCGCCTTCCAGGCCCACGAGGGCCAGCGCCGCCGGTCGGGCCAGCCCTACATCACCCATCCGGTCGCGGTCGCCGACCTGCTCGCCGACCTGCGGCTCGACGCCCAGACGCTGATCGCCGCGATCCTCCACGACGTCATGGAGGACACCCCGACGGTCAAGGACGAGATCACGACCCGCTTCGGCGTGGAGGTCGCGGAGCTCGTCGACGGGGTCAGCAAGCTCGACCAGATCCAGTTCAAGAGCCGCGCCGAGGCGCAGGCCGAGAGCTTCCGCAAGATGCTGCTCGCCATGGTGCGGGACATCCGCGTCATCATGGTCAAGCTCGCCGACCGGACGCACAACATGCGCACGCTCGGTGCGATGCCGCCGGCCAAGCGGCGCGCGATCGCGCGCGAAACGCTCGAGATCTACGCGCCGATCGCGAACCGGCTCGGCATGCACTCGATCAAGGTCGAGCTCGAGGATCTCGGCTTCCGCTCGCTTTATCCGCGCCGCTACAAGGTCATCGAGTCTGCGGTCCGCAAGGCCAAGGGCAACCAGAAGCAGTTCGTCGGCCGCATCACGCACGCGCTCGAGGCGGCGCTCGAAAAGGCCGCGGTGCCGGCCCGCATCGAGGGCCGTGAGAAGGACGTCTACAGCATCTACCAGAAGATGCGGCGCAAGAAAGTCTCGCTCGCCGAGATCGTCGACGTCTACGGGTTCCGCATCATCGTCCGCGACGCGGACACCTGCTATCGCACGCTCGGCGTCGTCCACGGCGTCTACAAGCCGATGCCGGGACGCTTCAAGGACTACATCGCGATCCCGCGCGCGAACGGCTACCAGTCGCTGCACACGACGCTGTTCGGCCCGAACGGCATGCCGATCGAGGTGCAGATCCGCACCGAGGAAATGCACCACGTCGCCGAGTCCGGCATCGCCGCCCACTGGCAGTACAAGGAGGGCGACGATTCGGTCCGCTCGTACAGCGAGCGAGCGCGAGAGTGGTTGCAGCAGCTGGTCGAGATCCAGCAGGGCGGCAACTCCGAGGAGTTCCTCGAAAGCGTCAAGGTCGACCTGTTCCCGGACAAGGTCTACGTGTTCACGCCGAAGGGTGACATCCGCCGACTGCCGCGCGGCTCGACCTGCGTCGACTTCGCCTACGCGGTGCACACGGACGTCGGCAACCGCTGCGTCGCCGCCAAGGTCGATCGCCGCCTCGTGCCGTTGCGCACGCCGCTGCGCAACGGCCAGACCGTCGAGATCATCACGGCCAAGGGCGCCACGCCGAATCCATCCTGGGTCAACTTCGTGGTCACGGCCAAGGCGCGCGCGGCGATCCGCCAGTACCTGAAGAACCTGAAGCGCTCCGAGGCCGTGGACCTCGGCCGCCGGCTGCTCAACCAGGCGCTCGAGGAGTTCTCGCTCAGCCTGCGCAAGGTGCCCGCGGAAACCATCGACGCGCTGGTGCGCGACCTCGGCCTGCGCGCCGAGGACGAACTCTTCGAGAAGATCGGGCTCGGCGAGCGCATCGCGCCGTTCGTGGCGCGGCGCCTGCTGCCGGGCGAGAGTGACGGGACCGTGGATGCCACCGCGGGTCCGCTGGCCATCGCGGGCACGGAAGGCCTCGTGGTGACCTACGCGCGCTGCTGCTTCCCGATCCCGAACGACCCGATCCTCGCCAACCTGTCGAGCGGCCGCGGCGTCGTGATCCATCGCGAGGCCTGCGGCAACCTGTCGTCGTTCCGCAAGCAGCCGGACAAGTGGATCTCGGTGACCTGGCAGGCTGCCGCCGATCGCAGTTTCCACGTCGAGATCAAGATCGAGGTGACGAACCGCATGGGCGTGCTCGCGCAGGTCGCTTCGGCGATCGCGGGCACGCAGACCAACATCGACCGCGTGTCGGTCGTCGAGCGCGACAGCGACACCTCGACGCTGATCTTCGAGTTGCTCGTCCACGACCGGCGCCACCTCGCCCGCGTGATCCGCGCGATCCGCGGCATGCCGGAGGTGCTGAAGGTGACGCGGACCTTGGCGTGACGCGTAAGCGTCACGCGAGGGGATGGGGGATAGGGGATGGGGGATAGTCAGAGGGGCAGCAGATTCCGGGTGCGGAGTTGATCTGCAATCCCTGGGTGCCACCGCACCTCTTACGATCCCCTATCCCCCATCCCCCATCCCCTTAAACTATCCATTCACCACCCCACTGGACCCCACATGCGCACTCCCATCGCCACACCGCACGCCCCGCAAGCCATCGGCACGTACTCGCAGGCGATCCGCGCGGGCAGCACGGTCTACCTGTCCGGGCAGATCCCGCTCGACCCGGCGACGGGCGAACTGGTCACGGGCGACATGGAAGCGCAGGTGCGGCGGGTGTTCGACAACCTGCTCGCGGTGGCGCAGGCGGCGGGCGGCGATCTCTCGCACGTGGTCAAGCTGACCGTGTACCTGACCGATCTCGCGCACTTCGCGCTCGTCAACCGCGTCATGGCCGAATACTTCAGCCAGCCGTACCCGGCGCGCGCGGCGGTGGGGGTCGCGGCCCTGCCGCGCGGCGCCGCCGTCGAGATGGACGGCATCCTCGAGTTGTGAACCCGGCGCAGCCGCTCGACGAGCGGCCCGTCACCAGCCTGCGCGGTGTCGGACCGAGCCTGGCCGCGACGCTCGAGCGGCTCGGCCTGCGCACCGTGCAGGACCTGCTGTTCCACCTGCCGCTGCGCTACGAGGACCGCACCCGGGTCGTCCCCATCGGCACGCTGCGCACCGGCGACCGCGCGGTCATCGAGGGCGAGATCCAGCTCGCCGAGGTCGTGTTCCGCAAGCGTCGCGCCCTGCTCTGCCGGATCACCGACGGCTCGGGCTTCCTGACGCTGCGCTTCTTCCATTTCTCGGCCGCCCAGCAGGCGGCGCTGACGCGCGGCGCCCGCCTGCGCTGCTTCGGCGAAGCGCGCCTCGGCCCGGGCGGCCTCGAGATCGTGCACCCGGAGTACCGGCAGGTCACGCCCGGCGCGGGGACGCAGGCGGACGACAGCCTGACCCCGGTGTATCCGACGACGGAGGGCGTGCAGCAGGGGCGCATGCGCATGCTGACGGGGCAGGCGTTGGCGCAACTGACGGGCGGCGGCCTGCGCGACTGGGTGGCGCCGGACGTGCTCGGCACGGTCGGGCTGCCGTCGCTCGAGGCCGCGCTCCGCTACGTGCACCGGCCGCCGCCGGACGCCGACATCACCGCGTTGAACGAGGGCCGGCACCCGGCGCAGCGGCGTCTCGCGTTCGAGGAGCTGCTCGCGCACCAGATCAGCCTGCGGCTGCTGCGCCAGGAGGCGGATCGCGACCACGCGTGGCCGTTGCCGGCACGCACGGACCTCGTCGAACGATGTCTCGGACGCCTGGCCGTTCCAGCTCACCGGTGCGCAGCGTCGGGTCTGGCAGGAAATCGCGCGGGACCTCGCGCACGAGCACCCGATGATGCGGCTCGTGCAGGGCGACGTCGGCTCCGGCAAGACCGTGGTCGCGGCACTCGCGGCGCTGCGTGCCGTCGAGCACGGTGCGCAGGCGGCCGTCATGGCTCCGACGGAATTGCTCGCAGAGCAGCACGCGCGGAACTTCCTCGGCTGGCTCGAGCCGCTCGGCGTGCGCGTGGGCCTGCTGACGGGGCGGTTGACCGGCCGGGCGCGTGCTGCGCTGCTGCAGGACCTGTCGAGCGGTGCGGTGCAGGTCGCCGTGGGCACGCACGCGTTGTTCCAGGAGGGCGTCGGTTTCGCCCGCCTCGCGCTCGTCATCGTCGACGAGCAGCATCGCTTCGGCGTGCACCAGCGGGTCCAGTTGCGCGAAAAAGGGCTGGCGGACGGGCGCTATCCGCACCAGCTCGTCATGACGGCCACGCCGATCCCGCGCACGCTCGCGATGACTGCGTATGCGGACCTCGACGTCTCGGTCATCGACGAACTGCCGCCCGGACGCACGCCGGTACGCACCGTCGTCCTGCCCGATACCCGTCGCGACGAGGTGGTCGCGCGGATCGACGCGGCTTGCCGGTCGGGCCGGCGGGCGTACTGGGTGTGCCCGCTGATCGACGAATCGGACGTGGTCCGGCACCAGGCCGCCGAGGAAACCGCCGCAGCGCTGGCGGCCGCACTGCCCGGCGTGCGCATCGGGCTGGTGCACGGGCGCATGCCCGGCGCGCGCAAGGACGCGGTGATGGCGGCGTTCAAGGCAGGACGGCTCGACCTGCTGGTCGCGACCACGGTCATCGAAGTGGGCGTGGACGTGCCCGAGGCGAGCCTGATGATCATCGAGAATGCCGAGCGGATGGGGCTCGCGCAGCTGCACCAGCTGCGCGGCCGGGTCGGGCGCGGCGCGGAGGAAAGCACCTGCGTGCTGTTGTTCGCCGCCCCGCTCACGCCGATCGCGCGCGAGCGGCTGGGCGTGCTCCGCGACACCAACGACGGCTTCGAGGTCGCGCGGCGCGACCTCGAGCTGCGCGGCCCGGGGGAACTGCTCGGCACCCGCCAGACCGGCCTGATGCAGCTGCGGGTGGCCGATCTCGTCCGCGACGCGGACCTGCTGCCCGGCGTGCAGCGAGCGGCCGATTTGATGCTGGGCGGCCCGCAGGCCAACATAGAGGCCTTGCTGCGCCGCTGGATCGGGGACGGCGAACGCTTCGGCAAGGTTTGACGCGACCGGCAGCCATCCATGCGCAACGCCACGGACATCGACCAGGAATCGCGGACGACGAGCCCGTCGCCGCTGCGGCGCCGGCTGCGCGAGTACGCGCGCCTGATGCGGCTCGACCGCCCGATCGGCATCTGGCTGCTGCTCTGGCCCGTGTTGTGGGCGCTGTGGATCGCCTCGAACGGCCACCCGGACGAGCGACTGTTCGTGATTTTCGTGCTCGGCACGTTCGTGATGCGCTCGGCCGGCTGCGTGATGAACGACTTCGCCGACCGCGAGTTCGATCCGCACGTGCGCCGCACCGCCGACCGTCCGCTCGCGAAGCAGTCCGTGTCGCCGGCCGAGGCGCTGGGTCTGTTCGCCGTGCTGGCGCTGGTCGCGCTGGCGCTCGTGATCCCGCTCAACCGCCCGACGCAGGTGCTGGCGCTGATCGGCGGCATCCTGGCCGTGACCTATCCGTTCCTGAAGCGTTTCTTCTCGTTGCCGCAGGCCTATCTCGGCGCGGCGTTCGGCTGGTCGGTGCCGATGGCGTTCGCAGCACAGACCGGCGCCATCCCGCCGGTCGCCTGGGTGCTGTTCGTGTCCGTGGTGCTGTGGACGACGGCCTACGACACGATGTACGCGATGGTGGATCGCGAGGACGACCTCGTGATCGGGGTCCGCTCGTCGGCGATCCTGTTCGGTCGCGCGGATCGCGTCGTGATCGGCGCGCTGCAGATGGCGGCGCTCGGCGGCCTCGGGCTCGTCGGCTGGATCAGCGGGCTCGGCCACTGGTACTGGGTCGGCCTCGCGGTCGCGGCGGTGCTCGCAGCCCACCAGCAGGTCCTGATCCGCAACCGGCAGCCCGCGCATGCTTCCGCGCGTTCCTGAACAACAACCTGCTGGGGCTCGCGGTGTTCGCCGGCCTCGCGCTCGACTACCTGTTCCGCGGCTGATCGTCGTCGGCCGACCAGCCCTCGGAGCCCGGCAGGCGGCGGTGGCGCGCCGCCTTGGCGAGCAGGTGCGAGCCCACCGGCGTCGTGATCGCGATGAACAGCGAGATCATGAACTCGTGCAGCGAGAGGCCCGGCCCGCGAAAGCTCATGTAGAGCGCCGAGGCGACCAGCATGCTGCCGATGCCGATCGTCGTGGCCTTCGAGGGCCCGTGCAGGCGCGTGAAGATGTCCGGCATGCGCAGCAGGCCGAGCGAGCCGATCAGCGAGAACGTGGCGCCGACCAGCACCAGCGCGGCCACGATCCAGTCCAGCAGCGTCGAGGCTTCCATCGTTCCAGCCCTACTCGATGACGTCGCCGCGCGTCAGGAACTTCGACAGCACGACGGTGGTGATGAAGCCGAGCATCGCGATCAGCAGCGCCGCCTCGTAGTAACGATCCGCGCCGAGCCGGAGGCCGTAGAGGACCAGCATCGCGGCGCTGTTCACGTACAGCGTGTCGAGCGCGAGGATCCGGTCGGTCACGTCCGGGCCGCGCATCAGCCGCACCAGCGCCAGCGCCAGCGACACGCCCAGCAACGCGAGCGCGATGTCGATGGCGTGGCTCAGCATTCGAGGATCTCCTTGAGGCGGCGCTCGTAGCGCGACTTGATCTCCGCCACCATCGCCGCGGGATCGAGGCAGCGCAGCGCGTGCACGACGAGGACCCGCCCGCCGCGGCCGTCGGCCTCGATCTCGACCGAGACGGTGCCGGGCGTCAGCGTCACGGTGGACGCGAGCACGGTGACGGCGAAATCGGTCTGCAGGTCGAGCGGCACGCGGATGAACGCCGGCCGCACGCGCGACAGCGGGCCGAGAATGATCGCGGCCACCTGGACGTTGGCGACGATGATGTCGTAGAGCACGACGAGGAAATACTCCGCGACCTTGACCGGCCGCCGGACCACGAGCGGCTCCGGCCAGAAGCGTCGGGTAAAGATCGGGATCGCGGTGGCGAGCACCGCGCCGAGCAGCAAGTGCCCCGGCGCGAGCGTGTTGTTGAGCCACAGCCAGCACACGACCAGCAGCACGCTGAGCAGCGGGTGGGGGTACAACCAGCGCGCCACGCTCACCGGAGGCTCCTGCGATCATCCGCCGCGGTGCCGAGCACGGCCTCGACGTACGCCGCGGGCCGGGCGAGCTGTCCGGCCGTGCTCCACGCATAGGCCGTGACGCTGCCGCCCCAGGCGACCATGGCCACGATCGAGCCCAGCAGCAGGCCGATCGGCGCAAGCGAGCGCAGCGGAATGCGCCGCCGGGCCCCGTGCGCGGGACTCTCGTCGGCGGTGCGCCAGAAGAGCGCGCTGCCCGCGCGCGCCAGTGCGACGATCACGACCAGCGCGGCCACCAGCAGCACGCTCCAGGTCGTGACGGCGAGTTCCCCGTCGCGCGCCGCGTCGAGGATCATGATCTTGCCGGCGAAGCCGGTCAGCGGCGGCAGTCCGGCCATCGCTACGGCGGCCACGATGAACAGCGAGCCGAGCAGACCGGCGTGCGGCATCGAGTCGACCACGTCGAGACGGTCGCCGCCGGCGCTGCGCTGCCGCGCCACGACGTCGGCGAGCAGGAACAGAGCCGCACTCACCAGCGTCGAGTGGGCCGTGTAATAGACCGCGGCCGCATAACCAGCTTCGGAGAAGAGACCGATGGCCACGAGCAGCGTGCCGACCGAATAGACGACCAGCCACCCGGCCGCCTCGCGCAGCGCACGCGCCGCGAGCACGCCGAGCGCGCCAAAGGCGAGCGTTGCGAGCGCGGCCGGCAGCACCCACGGCGAGGCCACGCCCGCCAGCTCGCCAGCCTCGGGACCGAATGCGAGTGGAAACACGCGCAGGATCGCGTAGACGCCGACCTTGGTCAGCACGGCGAACAATGCGGCGGTCGCGCCGAAGGCGGCGGCGTAGGACCGCGGTAACCAGAAGCCGAGCGGCAGCAGCGCCGCCTTGAGAGCGAACACGCCCAGCAGCAGCAGGGCGCCACTGCGGGCGAGCGGGGCGGTCTCCGCATCGAGCTCGGGGATCACACGGGCCAGGTCGGCGAGATTCAGCGTCCCGGTCACGCCGTAGAGCGTGCCCACGGCGAACAGGAACAGCGCGGAGCCGATCAGGTTCAGCACGACGACGTGCACCGCGGCGCCGACGCGCTGCGGCCCGAGGCCGTGCAACAGCAGCGTGTAGAACGCGATCAGCAGCACTTCGAAGAACACGAACAGGTTGAACAGGTCACCGGTCAGGAAGGCGCCGTTGATGCCGAGCAGCTGGAACTGGAACAGCGCCTGGAACTGCGGGCCGGCCGTGTCCTGGCCATCGCCTGCGTAGACCTGGCTCGCGAGCGCCACGATCGCGGTCAGCAGCAGCATCAGCGCCGACAGCCGGTCCACGACCAGCACGATGCCGAACGGGGGTTGCCACGCGCCGAGCGCGTAGACGACGTGAGATCCGTCCGCGACCTGCGACATCAACAGCAGCGCGATCGGCAACAGCGTCAGCGTCGCCGCGAAGCCGACGGCACGCCGCAGGCCCTCGGCAAGACGATTCGTGAGCAGCAGCAGGCTGCCGGTCACGAGCGGCAGCAGCACCGGCAGCATGGCAAGGTGGTTCAACGCTGCCCCCCGTCGACGTGGTCGCTGCCGGTCTCGCGCAGCGCACGCAACGCCACCACGACCAGCAGCGCGGTCATGCCGAACCCGATCACGATCGCGGTGAGCACCAGGGCCTGCGGGACAGGATCCGGGTATCGCTCGAGTCCCTGGTCCGTGAGCGGCGCGCTCGCCACGACGAGGCGGCCCGAAGCGAACAGGAACAGGTTCACTGCATAGGACAGCAGCGTCAGCCCGAGCAGCACGGGGAAGGTGCGCGCACGCAGCATCAGGTACAGACCCGTGGCCGTCAGCACGCCGATCGCGATGGCGACGAGGGCTTCCATGCTATTGGTCTCCCGGACCCGCAGTGCGGCTTCCGGGCCCGGACAGGCCGCCGAGGCGCCCGATGATCACGAGCACGACGCCGACGACCGCAAGGTAGATGCCGAGGTCGAAGGCCATCGCGCTCGCGAGCTCGAACTGGCCGACGACCGGCCAGGTCACGTAGCCGAACGTGGAGGTCAGGAACGGCGCGCCAAAGACCCAGCTCCCGAGACCAGTCAGCGTTGCAACCAGCAGGCCGACCGCAACGACGTTCGAGTAGCTCCACGGCAACCGCTCGCGCGCCCACTCGCTGCCGTACGCGACGTACTGGAGGATGATCGCCGTACCGGTGACCAGTCCCGCGATGAAACCACCGCCCGGAGCGTTGTGGCCGCGCAGGAACAAGTAGGCGGACACGAGCAGCGCGAGCGGCAGCAGCGGTCGCGACAGCACGCGCAGCATCAGCGGATAGCGCTCCGCAGCCCACGGTCGACCCTCCTGGTCGAGGTCCGGCGCATCGAGCTTGAGTCCCTGCAGCAGCGCGACGATGCCGACGGCGGCGATGCCGAGGACCGTGATCTCGCCGAGCGTGTCGAAGCCGCGGAAGTCCACCAGGATCACGTTGACGACGTTGTAGCCGCCGCCCTCTGGCTTGGCGTTCTCCAGGTAGTACCACGCGATCGTGTCGAGCGGGCGCGTGAGCAGCGCCCAGGCGAGCGCGGCGACCGCGCTGCCGCCGGCCAGCGCGATCAGCGCGTCGCGTCCGCGCCGCAGGGCGGTCGAGTCCTGGGGCGTTTCGGCTGGCAGGAAGTACATCGCCAGCAGCAACAGGATCACCGTCACGATCTCGACGAGCAGCTGCGTCAGTGCGAGGTCGGGCGCCGAGAAACGCACGAAGGCGAGCGACACGACGAGCCCGACGACTCCGATCAGCACCACGGCGAGCAGCCGCCGGGCGTGCAGGACACTCACCGCGAGCGCGGTGAGCACCAGCGCGACGGTCAGCAGCACGGCGAGTGCGTCGGGCGGTGTCATTGCGACCGGCCCCGTCAGCACGAGGCCGCGCGCGCCCACGACGCCGAGCACGAGTGCGGCAAGCACCAGCAGCAGCACGTAGCGCTGCAGCGACCCGTTGGCGATCCGCTCGACCAGCCACCGCGCGCCCCGCACCGTGCGGGCGACCGCGATCTCGCTCAGTGCGCGCCCGTCCACCAGTCGCGCCTGGTAGCCGTGCAGGTCGAAGTGGTAGCGGCGCGTGAAATAGACGAGCACCCCGCCCGCGAAGGCGACGACGCTCATCAGCAGCGGCAGGTTGAACCCGTGCCAGAGCTTGAGCGAGAACTCGGGCAGCGGAGCCTGCAGCACGGCGGCGGCGGCCGCGCGCAGCAGCGGAGCGACCGTGATCGCCGGCAGCAGCCCGACGAGCAGGCACAGGGCCACCAGCACTTCGACCGGCACCTTCATCCAGCGCGGCGGCTCGTGCGGCACCTTGGGCAGCCCCTGGGGCGGCGGCCCGAAGAACACGTCGTGGACGAAGCGGGTCGAGTACGCCACGGTGAAGATGCCACTCAGCGTCGCCGCGACGGGCATCAGCCAGTACCAGCTGCCGAGCCACTGCACCTGGAACGACTCGGCGAAGAACATCTCCTTGCTGAGGAACCCGTTCAGCAACGGCACGCCGGCCATCGCGCCCGCGGCGATCGTCGCGAGTGCCGCGGTCCAGGGCATGAAGCGCGCGAGGCCGCTCAGTCGGCGCATGTCCCGCGTGCCGGTCTCGTGGTCGACGATGCCGGCCGCCATGAACAGCGACGCCTTGAACACCGCGTGGTTGATGATGTGGAACACCGCGGCGATCTCGCCGAGCGGCGTGCCGAGCCCGAACAGCAGCGTGATCAGGCCGAGATGGCTGACCGTCGAATAGGCCAGCAGCCCCTTGAGGTCGTGGCGGAACAGCGCGACGTAGGAGGCGAAGAGCTGCGTCGTGAGGCCGACGCCGCTCACGACGAAGAACCAGGTCTCGGTGCCAGCGAGCGCCGGGAACAGCCGGCCGAGCAGGAAGATGCCCGCCTTGACCATGGTCGCCGAGTGCAGGTAGGCGCTCACGGGCGTGGGCGCGGCCATCGCGTGCGGCAGCCAGAAGTGGAACGGGAACTGCGCCGACTTGGTGAACGCGCCGAGCAGCACCAGCACCAGGATCAGCTCGTAGAGCGGATGCGCCTTGATCAGCGCGCCCGAGGCCAGCACCTGCGTGAGCTCGTAGCTGCCCACCACGTGGCCGAGCAGCAATACGCCCGCCAGCAGCGCGAGACCGCCGGCGCCGGTGACCATCAGCGCGAGCCGCGCGCCGCGCCGCGCCTCGGGCTCGTGGCGCCAGAAGCCGATCAGCAGGAACGAGCTCAGGCTCGTCAGCTCCCAGAACGTCGCCAGCAGCAGCAGGTTTTCGGACAGGACGATGCCGAGCATCGCCCCCATGAACAGCAGCAGCAGGCCGAAGAAACGCTCCTGCGAGTCGTCGGGGCTCAGGTAGTAGCGCGCGTACACGACGACCAGCAGCCCGATGACCAGGATCAGCAGCGCGAACAGCGAGCGAGCCGGCATCGCCCATGAAGAACAGCAGCAGCCCGAAGAAGCGCTCCTGCGAATCGTCGGGGCTCAGGTAGTAGCGCGCGTACAGGACGACCAGCAGGCCGATGACCAGGATCAGCAGCGCGAAGAGCAGGCCGAAGCCGTCGAGGCGGAAAGATGCGTTCAAGCCCAGTGCCGGCATCCAGGGCCAGCTCTGCACCAGCGTGTCGCCCTCGAGGACCATTCCGGCCTGCGACAGCACGATGGCGAGCGCCACCGCCACCATGGCCGCGGTCGTGCGCGCCGGGTCGATCCCGAGCGTGCGGCTCAGCACCGCCGGCAGCCAGGCGCCCGCGAGCGGGATCAGGATGGCGAGTGGGCAGCAGCATGCGTCCGTTCGGTAAGGAAGCCGTTGCCAAGCGGGCCCGGAAGCCTAGCGCATCCGGCCGTGGTCAGGCGACCGTTCGCGCGTCATGGAGGGGCCGTTGCGGTGCGTGCGTCGCCTGCTCAATCCACCTCGAGTCGGTAGCCGACTCCGGCTTCCGTCACGAGGAATCGGGGACGATCCGGCTCGGGCTCGATCTTCTGGCGCAGCAGCTTGACGTAGACGCGCAGATTGCGGGTATCGCCGACCCGGTCGGGGCCCCAGACTTCGCGGATAATGTGGTCGCGTGTCACGATCAGGCCGTGGGCGCGTACCAGGCACTCGAGTACGCGGAACTCCAGGGGCGTGAGGTGGACCGGACCGCCCGGTCCCTGTGCCTGGCGTTGTGCGAAGTCGACGTCCAGCAGTCCGATCTTCAGCAGCGACGGCTGGCCGCCGGTGCGCGCGGCACGACGCAGCGCCGCACGGATGCGGGCCAGCAACTCGCGCGAGCTGAACGGCTTGGTGACGTAGTCGTCCGCTCCGGCATCCAGTGCCGCAATGCGCTCCGCTTCCATCGTGCGGGCGGAGAGGACGATGATCGGCAGCGGCGAGAAGCCGCGAACCTCGCGGATGACGGACTGCCCGTCGCGGTCGGGCAGGCCGAGATCCAGCAGCATCAGGTCCGGCCGCCGACCGCGGGCCTCGAGCAACGCGCGCTCGGCGCAATCGGCCACCGCGACCCGGTAACCTTCGGCCTCGAGCAGCGTGCGGAGCACCGCGCTGATGTCACGGTCGTCCTCGACCACGAGCACGAGGAACATCGCCTCGGTCACTCGCCCGCCTCCCCGATCGGCAGCCTGATCGCGAACCGGGCCCCGCCCTGCGGCCGGTTCGATGCGTGAATCTCGCCCTCGTGCGCCTGGATGTCGCGCGGCAGATGGCCAGGCCGAGGCCGGCCCCGCCACCCTCGCCTTCCTCGCGGCCGCGCTGGAACTTCATGAACAGCCGGTCCGGGTCGCCCGGAGGCAGTCCAGCGCCGTCGTCCTCCACCGCAATCTCGAGGTTGCCGTCGCGGACCTGGCCGTGGATCGCGACATGCGTCCCTGGCGGCGTGTGCCGCACGGCGTTGTCGAGCAGGTTCGCCAGCACCTGGATCATCAGCCCGGCGTCGACGAAGATGGCCGGCAGGTCGTCGGGAAGCGCCACCGTCACGACATGCTCGTGCAATCTTCCCTCGAGACGGCTCAACGCGACCCCGACGAGGTCGTCCACGGTCTCCCAGTCGCGTCGCAACGGGATCCGGCCGGCCCCGAAGCGCATCAGGTCGAGGACATTGGAGACGAGGTCGGAGACGTCGCGCGCCTTGGCCTCGATGGAACGCGCGAGCCGGTCGCGCGCCGCATCGTCGAGCTGCAGCCGGGCATCGCTCAGCGCACTGCTCGCGCCGGCGATGACCGCGAGCGGCGTGCGGATGTCGTGCGAGATCGAGGCGAGAAGCGTGTTGCGCAGCGTCTCCGTTTCAGCCGCGACCCGCGCGACCTCCGCCGCCTCCGCGAGCTGCGTGCGCTCGATGGCCAGCGCGACCTGCCCGGCGAATGTCTCGAGCAGATGCCGCTGCTCCGGCAAAAGCACGCGCCGCCGGTTGGACGGAAGCACGGCGAGCACCCCGAGCGGCCGCTCGGCACCGAGCAGCGGCAGGTAGAGCGCCGGCGCGCCCGGCAACGTGTCCGTGCCGAGCCCGGCGGGTTCGCCCTTGTCATGGACCCATTGCGCGATGGACAGGTCCGGCGATTCGTAGATGCGGGGGTCGTCGCGAGCCGCCACGGGATCGAAGTGGTTGCCGCGATTCGGCAGCAACACCACGACTTTGCTGGCGAAAGTCTCGGCGACGTGCTTCACGGCGAGCCCGCGCATGGCGTCGATGCCGCGCGCCGCCGCCAGCTCACGGCTCATCGCATAGAGCATCGCGGTCGGCGCTCGCGCGCACCGGCACGCGTCTGCGCCGCACGATGGCGGCCGGTCGCGATCAGCGCGACGGCCAGCTACGGCGAACGTGACCAGGTACTGGACGTCGGAGACGGCGAACGTGAGCCGCGGCGGGACGAAGAAGAAATTGAAACAGGCGATGTTGAGCACGGCCGTCAGCGTGGCCGGGCCCCGCCCGAAGCGCAGGCCCGCAACGAGCGCACCGAGCAGGTACACCATCACGATGTTGGTGACCGAGAAGTACGGGTCCATCAGCGCACCGACCAGCGTCGCGATCGCCGACGTTCCGACGGCCCACCCGTACCGATCCCAGCGAATCTCCGTACCTTCGCTGCCGGCTGCAGCCGAGGCTGCAGTCCGTCGCGCGGCTCCCCCACCGCCGGCCTCGTCGCGCTTTGCGACCACGGTCACGTCGATTCCATGGGGACGCCGGATCAGGTAGGTCGCGGTCGTCGGCCGCAGCCAGGAACGCCAGCCGCGGCGTCGCGGTTCGCCGACCACGATGCGGCTGGCGTTGCGCTCACGCGCATACTCGAGGATCACCGGGCCGGGGGCCGGGCCGTCCAGCGTCACCGTCTCTGCACCGAGCGACTCCGCCAGGCGCAGCACGTCGATGCGTCGATTGCGCTCGGCCTCGCTGAGTCGCAGCATCGCGGGCGTCTCGATCGACACGACCGTCCACTCGGCGTCGAGCGCATCTGCGAAGCGCTTCGCGAATCGCACCAGGTGCTCGGCCTGTTCGTCGGGCGCAACCGCGACCAGGAAGCGGTCCCGCGCGAGCCAGGGCCGCGAGACCGCCTCGCGCCCGGCGTATTCGCGGGCCGCGGCATCGACGCGATCGGCCGTGCGGCGCAGCGCGAGTTCGCGCAGCGCGATCAGGTTCGGCTTGCGGAAGAACCGCTCGATCGCCGTGTGCGCCTGTTCGGGGAGATAGACCTTGCCGGCCCGGAGCCGCTCGAGCAGGTCGTCCGGCGGCAGGTCGATCAACTCGATTTCGTCGGCGTCGTCGAAGATCCGATCCGGGACCGTCTCCTGCTGCCGGACGCCAGTGATGCCCGCGACGACATCGTTGAGGCTTTCGAGATGCTGGACGTTGACCGTGGTCCACACGTCGAGTCCCGCGCCGAGCATCTCCTCGATGTCCTGCCACCGCTTCGCATGCCGAGGCGGCGGCTGGCCGTCGACGAGGTTCGAATGCGCCAGTTCGTCGACCAGCGTGATCGCTGCGTGGCGCCGCAGCGCGGCGTCCAGGTCGAACTCCTGGCGGATCACGCCGCGATAGAGAACCGGCAGCGTGGGTAGCCGCTCGAGCCCTTCGAGGAGGCGCTCGGTTTCCGCCCGGCCGTGGGGCTCGACATACCCCACGACGACGTCCACTCCGCCGGTTCGCGCGCTGCGCGCAGCCTCGAGCATCGCGTAGGTCTTGCCGACGCCGGCCGACGCGCCGAAGAAGGTGCGCAGGCGTCCGCGCTTCGCGCGCGCCTCCTCGCGGACGACCTCGGCGAGCAGCCGATCCGGATCCGGGCGGCTCGGTTCCTCCGTCACTGCGCCCTCGCGTCCAGTGCGAGGTTCAGAGCGAGCACGTTGACGCGCGGCTCGCCGAGCAGACCCAGGGTACGGCTCGAGGTGTGCGCGGCGACGAACGCCCGGACGTCGTCCTCGGGGAGCCCGCGGACGCGGGCGACGCGGGCCACCTGGTACTCGGCCGCCGCCGGTGAGATGTGCGGGTCCAGACCGCTCCCCGACGCCGTGACGAGGTCCGCCGGCACCGGCGCCCGGTTGCCGGGATCCGCCGCGCGCAGCGCCGCCACCCGCGCCTGCACTGCGTCGAGCAGCGCTGGGTTCGTCGGCGACTGGTTCGAGCCGGTCGAGGCGGCGCCGTTGTACGGCTGCGGGCCGGTCGCCGATGGACGTGGCCAGAAGTGCGCGGGATCCGAGAACGGCTGTCCCAGCAACGCCGACCCCGCGAGACGGCCATCGTGCTCGAGCACGCTGCCGGTCGCCTGCCGGTGGAAGGCGAGTTGCCCGATGCCCGTGACGACCAGCGGGTAGACGACTCCTGTGATGAGCGTGAGGAGCATGAAGACGACGAGCAATGGCCGGAACAGTTGCGGTCATGACGATACCTCAGACCAGCCGCAGGGCATTCAGCACGACGTCGATCAGCTTGATGCCGACGAACGGCACGATCATGCCGCCCAGGCCGTAGACGAGCAGATTGCGGCGCAGCAGGATCGGCGCCGAGGCGGCCCGCGTCCTGACCCCCTTCAGCGCGAGCGGCACCAGCACGACGATGATCAGCGCGTTGAAGATCACGGCCGACAGGATGGCGCTCTGCGGGCTCGCGAGCCGCATCAGGTTCAGCGCGTCGAGCGCCGGGTAGGTCGCCGCGAAAGCAGCCGGGATGATCGCGAAATACTTGGCGACGTCGTTCGCGATCGAGAACGTCGTCAGCGCGCCGCGCGTGACCAGCATCTGCTTGCCGACGTCGACGACCTCGATCAGCTTCGTCGGGTTCGAGTCGAGGTCGACCATGTTGCCCGCTTCCTTCGCGGCCTGCGTGCCCGAGTTCATCGCGACTGCGACGTCGGCCTGTGCGAGCGCCGGAGCGTCGTTCGTGCCGTCGCCGCACATTGCGACCAGGTGGCCGTCGGCCTGGTACTGGCGGATCAGCTTGAGCTTGGCCTCCGGCGTCGCCTCGGCGAGGAAATCGTCCACGCCCGCCTCGGCGGCGATCGCCGCGGCCGTGAGCCGGTTGTCGCCCGTGACCATGACCGTCTTGATGCCCATCTGGCGCAGCTCGGCGAAGCGCTCGCGGATGCCGCCCTTGACGATGTCGCGCAGCTCGACGACGCCGAGCACGCGCGCGCCATCCGCGACCACGAGCGGCGTGGCGCCCTGGCGCGCGATGTCGTGAACCGTGCTCGTGACCGCCGCCGGCCAGGGCCGCGCCGACCGACTCGACGAACTGACGAATCGCATCGGCCGCACCCTTGCGCAGCCGGCGGCCCTCGAGATCGACGCCGCTCATGCGCGTCTGTGCCGAGAACTTGTGGAACGTGTGCGGCAGACCGGCGAGGTCCCGGCCGCGCAGCTGGAACTTCTGCTTCGCGAGCACGACGATCGAGCGTCCTTCGGGCGTCTCGTCGGACAGCGAGGCCAGCTGTGCGGCGTCGGCGAGCTCCTGCTCCGTCACGCCCGGCGCCGGATGGAACGCCGTCGCCTGCCGGTCGCCCAGCGTGATCGTGACGGTCTGTCGAGCAGCAGCACGTCCACGTCGCCGGCCGCTCGAACCCCCGGCCGCTGGTCGCGATGACGTTCGCGCGCACCATGCGGTCCATGCCGGCGATGCCGATCGCGGACAGCAGCCCGCCGATCGTCGTCGGGATCAGGCACACGAGCAGCGCGACGAGCACGACGATCGACACGGTCGCCCCTGCGCCGGCGGCCGTCACCGCGAATGCGGAGAACGGCGCCAGCGTCGCCGTCGCGAGCAGGAACACCAGCGTCAGCATCGCGAGCAGGATCGACAGCGCGATCTCGTTCGGCGTCCGGCCGCGCTTCGCGCCCTCGACCATCGCGATCATCCGGTCGAGGAACGAGTCACCGGGGTTGCTCGTCACCCGCACGACGAGCCAGTCGGAGAGCACACGCGTGCCGCCGGTCACGGAGGTGAAGTCCCCGCCGGCCTCGCGCAGCACCGGCGCGGACTCGCCCGTGACCGCGCTCTCGTCCACGGACGCCACGCCGTCGACCGCCTCGCCGTCCGCGGGGATCGTGTCGCTGCGCCTCGACCAGCACCAGATCGTCGATGCGCAGCGTGCTCGGCGCCGACCTTGTCATAGCCGCCCGCGCGGTCCCGCGCACGTGTCGCTTCGCGGTCCTGGCGCCGCGTCGAGCGCAAGGCGGCCGACTGCGCCTTGCCGCGTCGCTCGGCGACGCTCGGCGAAGTTCGCGAACAGCACGGTGAGCCACAGCCACGCGGCGATCGCGAGCACGAAGCCCGGATGGCCTGCGTCGTCGCCGATCCGCCGCCGCAGCGATCCGACGCTGTCGTCAGCATGCTGCCGACGTAGACGACGAACATCACCGGATTGCGACCTGCACGCGCGGATCGAGCTTCCGGAAGGCATCGCTGGATGCCCGCGACGACGATCGGACCGGTCATGAACGGTTGGCGGTGTGCTGCGACGGTGGACATGGCTTACCTGATCAGCGCGCGCCGATCATCTGCAGATGCTCGACGACCGGGCCGAGCGCCAGCGCCGGCACGAACGTCAGCGCTCCGATCAGCAGCACGACGCCGACCAGCATCGACACGAACAGCGGCGTGTGCGTCGGCAGCGTGCCGGCCGTGACGGCCACGGCCGCTTCGCCGCCAGGCTGCCTGCGATCGCCAGCACCGGGATCATCAGCCAGTAGCGCGAGATCCACATCGCGACGCCCGAGCGCGAAGTTGTAGAAGGGGTTGTTGGCCGACAGGCCGCCGAACGCGCTGCCGTTGTTGTTGCCGGCGGAGCGAGAACGCATACAGGATCTCGGAGAAGCCGTGCGCCCCGGGGTTGCCGACCTTGGCAGCCGCATCCGGGACGACGCTCGCGATCGCCGTGCCGACGAGCACGACGCGCAAGGCAGCAGCAGCACCAGCGAGGCCATCTTCACTTCGTAGGCCTCGATCTTCTTGCCGAGATACTCCGGCGTGCGACCGACCATCAGTCCGGCGATGAACACCGCGACGATCGCGAACATCAGCATTCCGTAGAGGCCGCTGCCACGCCGCCGAACACGACCTCGCCGAGCTGCATCAGCCACATCGGCACTAGCCCGCCGAGCGGCGTGAACGAGCCGTGCATCGAGTTCACCGAGCCGTTCGACGCCGCGGTCGTCGCCGCAGCCCAGAGCGCCGAGCTCGCACCCCGAAGCGGACTTCCTTGCCCTCCATGTTTCCGCCCGCTTGCGCCGGCGAGGCCGCCTGGTCAACCAGCTCAGCGCCGATGCAGCGGGTTGCCAGCCTGCTCGGCCGCGTAGCTAGCGATCGCAAGCGGCACGAAGATCACCGTCATCGCCGCGAGAATCGCCCAGCCCTGCCGCGTGTCGCCGACCATGCGCCCGAACGTGTAGCAGAGCGCCGCCGGGATCAGCAGGATCGCGAGCGTCTCGAGGAAGTTCGACAGCGGCGTCGGGTTCTCGAGCGGATGGCCGAGTTCACGTTGAAGAAGCCGCCACCGTTCGTGCCGAGCTGCTTGATCGCGACCTGGCTCGCGGCCGGACCGAGCGGTATCGTCTGCTCCGTGATTCGGCGCTACGCCGCGTCGCGTCTGATCGGCGCTCCAACGGATCCATGCAGAACCTCGATGACCACGGGCTCACTAGCGCCACGGTGCGATACGGCGCGAAACTCTGCACGACGCCCTGCCCACGAGCGCAATCGCGAGCAGCGTGGACAGCGGCAGCAGCACGTACAGCGTGCTGCGCGTGACGTCCACCCAGAAATTGCCGACCTGGCCGGCTTCCTTGCGAGCGAAGCCGCGACCAGCGCCACAGCACCGCCATGCCCGACGCGGCCGACAGGAAGTTCTGCACCCGAGCCGAGCATCTGGGTCAGGTAGCTCATCGTGGTCTCGCCGCCGTAGCCCTGCCAGTCCGGCGACGCTCGGCGAGCCGCGGGTCGACTTTTTTTTTTTTTTTTTTTTTTTTTCCTCTTTGCCGCGGGTCGACCGGCGGCCCCGCCCGCCGCGACACCCAGCGCGCAATCTCCGCCGACTGGTTGAAGCCACGCGTCGCGTGACGCGACCGATGCAGGGGCACGGGCACCAGCACGTCCGCATCGCGGGCGAGGCCGAGGGCCGCGACCCGGTTGCCCAGCAGGCTGCCGAGCACGCGGCCGGCGGCGAGCTGGCCGCGGTACTTGAGCGCGTGCACGAGGTGATCGAGCGGGTGCCCGTACTCGAACGGTGCAAAACTGGTGCGCAGCGGCGCTGGTCCGGGGCGGACCAGCGGATCCGCAGGCGGCAGCGAATGCTCGCAAGCGCCGCACAGGTCGAGCAACGGCCGCTGTCCGCGGCTGCCGCAGAGAACGCAGCGCGGCGGCAGCAGCAGGCTGCCGAGAAGGTCGAAATTCCTGTCAACCCAGTCACGCATCTCTGGTTGACAGTCGGTGGCGACGCTTTCGATACTGCAGCCCGACTGCCGGCCACCAGCATGCGACCGCCGCCGGCCCGCCACAGCCGCCATTTCGCGCGCAAATCACGGGATTCACGATGACGACGAACGACCTGGAACACCTCGGCGCAGTCCGCTCCGACTGGACGCTCGATGAAGCGCGCGCGCTGTTCGTGCTGCCGTTCAACGACCTGCTGTATCACGCCCAGCGCGTGCACCGCCTCAGCTTCGATCCCAACCGCGTGCAGGTCAGCACGCTGCTGTCGATCAAGACGGGCGCTTGCCCGGAGGACTGCGCGTACTGCCCGCAGAGCGTCCGTTACGAAACCGCGGTCGGCCGCGAGGAGCTGATGGATCTCGAGGACGTGATCTCCGCTGCCGAGGCCGCGCGCCGCAACGGCGCGACGCGCTTCTGCATGGGCGCCGCCTACCGCAACCCGAAGCCGCAGCAGCTCGAGCGCATCAAGGTCATGGTGCGCGAGGTGAGCGCACTCGGCCTCGAGACCTGTGCGACGCTCGGCATGCTGACGCCCGGGCAGGCGCGCGAGCTCAAGGACGCCGGGCTCGACTACTACAACCACAACCTCGATACGTCGGAGGCGTTCTACGGCGAGATCATCACGACACGCACCTACCAGGATCGCCTCGAAACGTTGCAGGCGGTGCGCGACGCCGGGCTCAACGTCTGCTGCGGCGGCATCCTCGGCATGGGTGAGTCGGAGCACGATCGCGTGCAGCTGCTGCACACGCTCGCGACGCTGCCGCAGCATCCGGAGAGCGTGCCGATCAACCAGCTGGTCCAGGTCGAGGGCACGCCGCTGCACGGACTCCCGCCACTCGACCCGCTCGACCTGGTGCGGACGATCGCGACCGCGCGCCTGCTGATGCCGAGGTCCTACCTGCGCCTGTCCGCAGGACGGACCGAGATGAGCGACGCGGTGCAGGCGCTCTGCTTCCTCGCCGGCGCGAACTCGATCTTCTACGGCGAGAAGCTGCTGACCACGCCGAATCCGGGCCGCAACCGGGACGCAGAGCTGTTCACCCGCCTGGGACTGCAGCCCGAGGCCGGGCGTGCCGCCGAGCCCGCGGCCTGACCCGCCGCCGCGCGCGATGCCACTGCCCGGAGAACGGCTCCGTCGCCGGCGGGTGGTCGAGTCGAGGACGCACGGCAGCCCGCGCGTGCGCGTCGAGGGCCGCGACCTGCTCGCGTTCTGCAGCAACGACTATCTCGGGCTCGCCGACCACCCCGACGTAATTGCGGCCCTCGTGGCCGCTGCGCGCGAATGGGGCGTCGGCAGCGGTGCATCGCACCTCGTGAGCGGGCACTGCAGCGAGCACCACGCGCTCGAGGACGAGATCGCGGCGTTCGTCGGGCGACCGCGGGCGCTGCTGTTCTCGACCGGATACATGGCGAACCTCGCGGTCGTCGCCACGCTGCTCGAGCGCGGCGATCGCGTGTTCGAGGACCGGCACAACCACGCCTCGTTGCTCGATGCCGGGCTCGCCAGTGGCGCGCGGTTCTCGCGCTACCCGCACGGCGACGTCGCCGTGCTGCGCTCGCGGCTCGCGCGCGGCGCCGGTTCGCAGGCGATGGTCGTCACCGATGGCGTCTTCAGCATGGACGGCGACGTGGCCCCGCTGCGCGAGCTGGCGAGCGCTTGCCGGGAGCGCGACGCGTGGCTCTTCGTCGACGACGCGCACGGATTCGGCGTGCTGGGGCCGGGCGGGCGGGGATCGGTCGAGGCGGCCGGCCTCGGTGTGCAGGACGTGCCCGTCCTGATGGGGACGCTCGGCAAGGCCTGCGGCACGTTCGGCGCGTTCGTGGCCGGCTCCAACGACCTGGTCGAAACGTTGCTGCAGCGCGCGCGCACCTACATTTACACCACCGCGCTGCCGCCGGCGGTCGCGGCCGCCGCTCGCGCGTCACTGCGACTGCTGCAGGAGGAGCCCTGGCGGCGCTCGAGGGTGCTGGATCACGTGGCGCGCTTCCGCCGCGAAGCCAGCCGGCTCGGGCTGCCGCTGATGGATTCGGGCACGCCGATCCAGCCCCTGCTGCTCGGCACCGAGGCCGCGGCGCTGGCGGCCAGCGACGCCCTGCTCGCGGCGGGAATCTGGGTCCCGGCGATCCGGCCACCGACCGTGCCGGCCGGCACCTCGCGCCTGCGCATCACGTTTTCGGCTGCGCACACCGACGCGGACGTGGACCGGCTGCTCGAAGCGCTCGCCACGCTCGTGCCGGCCGGGGGCCACGCATGAGGCTGCACGTCGAGACCCGCGGCGAGGGACCGGACCTCGTGCTGCTGCACGGCTGGGCGCTGCACGGCGGCATCTGGGGCCCGTGGCTCGACGAGCTTGCGCAGCAAGCGCGCCTGCACGTCATCGACCTGCCCGGTCACGGCCGCAGCGAGTGGCCCGCCGGCGTCCGCGACCTGGAGGGACTTGCGCGTGCCGTGTCGCCGCACCTGCCCGCCGACGCGGCCTGGCTCGGCTGGTCGCTGGGCGGTCTCGTTGCGCTCGAGCTGGCGCGGCAGCATCCGGGACGCGCGCGCGCGCTCGTGCTGGTCGCGACGACGCCGAAGTTCCTCGCGGGTCCGGACTGGGAACATGGCCTGCAGCCCGAGGTCCTCGACACGTTCACGCAGGGCCTGGCGCGCGACTACCGCGCCACCGTGCAGAACTTCCTGGCGCTGCAGACGCGTGGCGACGAGCGCGCGCGGGAGACACTGCGCCTGCTGCGCAGCCAGCTCGCGTCCCACGGCGAGCCGGATCCGCGGGCGCTCCGGGTCGGCCTCGAGATCCTGCACAGCGCCGACCTGCGCGACGCGCTGCCACACGTCGCCGCGCCCGCGCTGGTGATCGCGGGCGACCATGATCGATTGACCCCGGCTGCGGCCGGGCGCGATCTCGCGATGGCGCTGCCGATGGCTCGATTCAAGCTGATCGAGCGCAGCGGCCACGCGCCCTTCCTGTCGCATCCCGGCGAGGTGCTCGCGGAGGTGACCGGATTCCTGGCCCGGCACGCCGGGGTGGCCGCGGCATGAGCGACGATTTCCGGATCGACTCGACGCGCGTGCGGCGCGCGTTCGGACGCGCAGCGCCCGGCTACGATGCGGCCGCCGTGCTGCAGGCCCGCGTGCGCGCAGAGCTGCTCGAGCGGCTCGATCTCGTCAGGTTGCAGCCGACGCTCGTGCTCGACCTCGGCGCTGGCCCCGGGCAGGCGACGATCGAGCTCAAGCGCCGCTACAAGTCGAGCCAGGTGGTGGCGCTCGACCTCGCCGAGGGCATGCTGCGGGAGGCGCGGCGCCGGCAGACGCTGCTGCGCCGGTTCCAGCGCGTCTGCGCCGACGCCGCGGCCCTGCCGGTGCGCGACGGAACCGCGGACCTCGTCTTCAGCAACCTGATGCTGCAATGGTGCAACGACCCGGACGTCGTCTTTCGCGAGTGCCGGCGGGTGCTGAAGCCGGGCGGGCTGCTGACGTTCACGACCTTCGGCCCGGATACGCTGGTCGAGCTGCGTCGCGCCTGGGCAGCAGCGGATGAGCGCACGCACGTCAACCGCTTCATCGACATGCACGATCTCGGTGACGCGCTGCTGCGCGCCGGTCTCGCCGAGCCCGTCATGGACGTCGAGCGCTACACGCTCACCTACACCGAGGTCCGGGACCTGATGCGCGACCTGAAAGCCATCGGTGCACGCAACGCGAACTGCCGGACGGCCGAGGGGGCTCACGGGCAAGCAGACCCTCGCAAGGATGCTGGCCGCGTACGACACGCTGCGGCGAGACGGCCGGCTGCCGGCAACGTTCGAGGTGGTCTACGGGCAGGCGTGGAGCCCGGTCGTCCGCCCGCGGCAGGCGACGAAAAGCGGTGACGTCGTGGTGCCGATCAGCCAGATCGGACGGCGGGCCAGGCAAGAATGAGGCCGCCAGATTGACAATTGAATATTGATTATTGCATCCTAATCAAATCACTGAAATAACATGACTAACAACTTTTATTGATGAGTATGGCGCGAGGAATCTTCATTACCGGGACCGATACGGGCGCCGGGAAGACCGTGGTCGCAGCGGGCCTCGTGCGTCTGCTGGCCGGGCAGGGTCGACGGGTGATCGGGCTCAAGCCCATCGCGAGCGGCGCCGTCGAGACGACGGCCGGACTGCGCAACGCGGATGCCCTCGCGCTGGCTGCCGAGAGCTCGGTCCACGTGCCTTACGCGGTCACCAATCCATACTGCTTCGAGCCGGCCATCGCACCGCACCTCGCGGCTGCGGAAGCCGGAGTACCCGTGCCGCTGTTGGCACTCATGCGCTGGTACGAAGCGGCCAGCGCCGTTGCGGAGGTCGCTGTCGTCGAGGGTGCCGGCGGCTGGCGGGTACCGCTGCATCCTGAAGGATTCCTGAGCGACCTGCCGGAGCAGCTCGCGCTCGGTGTCGTGCTGGTCGTGGGGCTGCGGCTGGGCTGCCTTAACCACGCCCGCTTGACGCTCGAGGCGATCGAGCGCTCCGGCCGCTGCCGCTTCGCCGGCTGGATCGGCTGCCAGGTCGACCCGGATTTCGCCCGGCTGGACGCCAACCTGGACACGCTGGCCCGCCTGCTCGGGCAACCCGCGCTGGCCATCGTTCCCCACCTGGCGGCGCCGGAACCCGGCCACACGGCGGCGTGCCTGGCGACGCCGGCGCTGACCCGCGCGCTGGCCGCACCGGCCTGAGATCGCCCGGCGGACAAAAAAACTCCTGTACAGCGGGCGCTTGCGCGTTGTCAGCGGGGTCCGCGGCGGCTACATTCGCCAAGCCGGCCACCGATCCCGAGCCCATGGTCACCACCGCAACCGATGCCGCTGACGGAATGCCGGCCGAGCACCGCATCGAGCTCGCGCCGAACTGCTCGCTGACGCCGCGCAGCGCCCGGCTGTTCGTGGGCAGCCTGGCGTTGGTGACGTTCGGCCTCGCCGGCTTTTTTGCGGCCCGGGGGCTCTGGCCGATCCTGCCGTTTGCCGGGATCGAGATCGGCTTGCTCGCCTGGGCGGTCCGGGCCAGCATGCTGAGCGGTTCGCAGCGCGAGGTGATCGTGGTCTCGGACGCCGAGGTCGTGGTCGAGCGGCTGGCGCCAACCGGTTCACGCCGCACGGTATTTCCACGGCATTGGGCGAGGGTTACACTGCGCGGCCCGCAACCGGCGCGGCACCCCAGTCGGCTCACGATCGAGTCGCACGGGCGCGCCTGTGAAGTGGGACGGTTTCTCACCGAGGAAGAGCGCCGCAGCCTGGCGGCGCGGCTCGAACGGCTGGTGGGAAAGACGAGCGAGTCCCCCGCGCTGGCGCCTTAGGAGGCACGGCACGCGGGTCTGGCGGCCACCCGGGGGAGGCCACCGGTCAACGTTAGGGAGTTTTCTTGCCCATGAAGATGGTGAAGCGTGCATTCGTGGCCGGCCTCGGCCTGCTGTTCGGGGCCAGCCCCGCGATGGCCGCCTGGTCCGACGTCAACCTGCGGGTCGGCGTCACGGAACTGAGCCGCGAGATCTACAACCTGCACATGCTGATCCTGTGGATCTGCGTGGTGATCGCCGCGGCGGTCTTCGGCGTCATGATCTATTCGATCGCGACGTTCCGGAAATCGAAGGGCGCGGTGCCGGCCACCTTCGACCACAACACGAAGGCCGAAGTGATCTGGACCGTGATCCCGGTGGTGATCCTGGTCGCCATGGCGGTGCCGGCCGCGAAGACGCTCGTCAAGATCGACGACACGCGCGGCTCCGAGCTCACCGTCAAGGTCACCGGCTACCAGTGGAAGTGGCAGTACGAATACGTCGGCGAGGGCGTGTCGTTCTTCTCGACGCTGGCCCGCCCCAGCGACGAAGCCCGCCAGCTCGACTCCGGCATCGCGCCCACGAGCGTCGAGAACTACCTGCTCGAGGTGGACAACCCGCTGGTGGTGCCGGTGGGCCGCAAGGTGCGCGTGCTGATCACCGCCAACGACGTCATCCACGCCTGGTGGGTGCCCGATTTCGGCATGAAGCGCGACGCGATCCCGGGCTACATCAACGAGATGTGGTTCAACGCCGAGAAGCCCGGCATCTACCGCGGCCAGTGCGCCGAGCTTTGCGGGCGCGACCACGGTTTCATGCCGGTGGTCGTCGAAGTGAAGCCGCAGGACGAATTCGATGCGTGGCTCGAGGCGCAGAAAGCCGCCCGGCAGGCCGCACTGGCGCCAGCGGCCCGGGCCGCTGCGCTCGCCCCGACTGTGGACACGACTGTTGATCCGGCGACGACCCTGCGCGTCGCCAATGTGGAGTAATCGACGATGAGCAGCACGCACACCACGACCACGCCGGCCACGCCCACGATCACCACGACGACCACGGCCCGGCGAAGGGCATCAAGCGCTGGCTGACGACGACGAACCACAAGGACATCGGCACGATGTACCTGGTGTTCAGCCTGCTGATGTTCTTCATCGGCGGCGGCATGGCGCTGGTGATCCGCGCCGAGCTGTTCATGCCCGGCCTGCAGCTCGTCGATCCCGGCTTCTTCAACACGATGACGACGGTCCACGCGCTGATCATGGTGTTCGGCGCGGTGATGCCGGCCACCGTGGGCCTCGCCAACTGGATGATCCCGCTGCAGATCGGCGCGCCCGACATGGCGCTGCCGCGCATGAACAATTTCAGCTTCTGGCTGCTGGTGGCGGCGTTCTCGCTGCTGATCCTGTCGCTGTTCATGCCGGGCGGCGGCCCGGCCGCGGGCTGGACGCTCTACCCGCCGCTCGTGCTGCAGACCGGCGACGCGCTGCCGCTCGCGATCTTCGCGATCCACCTCGCGGGCGCCTCCTCGATCATGGGCGCGATCAACATCATCGTCACGATCATGAACCTGCGCGCGCCGGGCATGACGCTGCTCAAGATGCCGCTGTTCGTCTGGACCTGGCTGATCACGGCCTACCTGCTGATCGCCGTGATGCCGGTGTTCGCCGGCGCGGTGACCATGCTGCTCACCGACCACTTCTTCGGCACGAGCTTCTTCTCGGCGGCCGGCGGCGGCGACCCGGTGCTCTACCAGCACATCTTCTGGTTCTTCGGGCACCCCGAGGTCTACATCATGATCCTGCCGGCGTTCGGCATCGTCTCGGAGATCATCCCGACGTTCTCGCGCAAGCCGCTGTTCGGCTACGACGCGATGGTGTACGCGACCGCCTCGATCGCGTTCCTGTCGTTCATCGTCTGGGCGCACCACATGTTCACGGTGGGCATGCCGCTCGCGGGCGAGATCTTCTTCATGCTGAGCACGATGCTGATCGCCGTGCCGACCGGCGTGAAGGTGTTCAACTGGACGGCGACGATGTGGCGCGGCTCGCTCAGTTTCGAGACGCCGATGCTGTTCGCGCTCGCGTTCCTGTTCCTGTTCACGATCGGCGGCTTCTCGGGCCTGATGATGGGCATCGCCCCGGCCGACTTCCAGTACCACGACACCTACTTCATCGTGGCGCACTTCCATTACGTGCTGGTGCCGGGCGCCGTGTTCGCGATCATGGCCGGCGTCTATTACTGGCTGCCGAAGTGGACCGGCCACATGTACGACACGAAGCTCGCCAACCTGCACTTCTGGTCGTCGGCGATCTTCGTCAACGTGCTGTTCTTCCCGCAGCACTTCCTCGGGCTCGCCGGCATGCCGCGGCGCATCCCGGACTACTCGACGCAGTTCGCCGACTGGAACATGGTGTCCTCGATCGGCGCGTTTGGCTTCGGCCTCTCGCAGCTGCTGTTCGTGCTGGTGATCTGGAAGTGCGCGCGCGGCGGTGCCAAGGCCTCGGCCGAGGTCTGGGACGGCGCGCGCGTGCACGGCCTGGAGTGGTCGGTGCCCTCGCCGGCCCCGTACCACACGTTCGACGAGGCGCCGGTCGTCAAGTGAGCGATCCACGCACACATGCGGATGCGGCCGACGCGCAGCGGCGCCGGGTCCGGCGCACGGCGATCCTGCTCGGACTCCTGGCGCTCGGCATCTACGTGGCGTTCATCGCCTCCGGCGTGATGCAGGCGCGCGGATGAGCCAGGATCCGGCCACCCGCCGCGAGAACGCGTCGCTGGCGCGACGGCTGCTGCTGTTCACGGCGGGCAGCTTCGCGTTCGGCTTCGCGCTGGTGCCGCTCTACGACGTGATCTGCGAGGCGGCGGGCATCCGCGTCAACGAGGCGCCGTCGCGGATGGGCGAATCGGCGGCGGCGGACCGCAAGGTCGCGCTCGAGTTCGTCTCGATCGTGGCGCCGGGCGGCGAGTGGGAGCTGATTCCCGAGACCCGGGAAACCATCGTGCAGCCCGGCCGGTTGCACGAGGCGAAGTTCGTGATTCGCAGCCGCGCCGCGGTGCCCGTGACGGGCCAGGCCGTGCCGAGCGTCGCACCGTCCTACACGGCGAAGTACCTGCAGAAGACCGAGTGCTTCTGCTTCACGCCGCAGGATTTCGCGCCGGCCGAGCAGCGCGAGTTCACCGTGCGGTTCATCGTCGATCCGGACCTGCCACCGCAGGTGGACCGGATGACGCTCGCGTATTCGATGTACACGCTGCCGGAGCGCAAGCTCGCGGCGCGATGAGATCCGGGGGTCGGCCGCGCAGCGGCTGGCGATTGCAGTAGAACGAGAGGAAGTCCCGCACCATGGCCCAAGCACACTCCGCGCACGGCGCCGGCAAGTACTACATCCCGCACGGCAGCAAGTGGCCGGCCGTGGGTGCCGCCGCGCTCTTCATCACGATGCTCGGCACGGCCGCCGTGCTGAATGGTGCGAGCGTGGGACCGTGGATCGCCTACCTCGGTCTCGCCGCCGTCGCGTACATGTTCTTCGGCTGGTTCGGCACGGTCATCAACGAGAGCGAGGGCGGCCTCTACAACTCCGGCGTGGATCGCTCGTTCCGCATGGGCATGAGCTGGTTCATCTTTTCGGAGGTGATGTTCTTCGCGGCCTTCTTCGGCGCGCTGTTCTACGCGCGCCAACTGTCGGTGCCGTGGCTCGGCGGCGAGGGCTCGCGGTTCATGACGAACCTGTTCCTGTGGCCCGAGTTCGAGTCGGCCTGGCCGACCAATGGCCCCGCCAACGTGGGCGGCTACTTCGAGACGATCCCGGCGTTCGGGCTGCCGGCGATCAACACCGCGATCCTGCTCACCTCGGGCGTCACGATCACGATCGCGCACCACGCGCTCAAGGCGGGCAACCGCGGCATCCTGAAGATCTTCCTCGCGCTGACCTTCATCCTCGGCTTCGCGTTCGTCGGCCTGCAGGCGGAGGAATACATCCACGCCTACCAGGAGCTGAACCTGACGCTGGGCTCCGGCGTCTACGGCTCGACGTTCTTCATGCTGACCGGCTTCCACGGCCTGCACGTGACGCTCGGCGCGATCATGCTGCTGGTGATCTGGCTGCGCGTGATGAAGGGTCACTTCACGCCAACGCACCATTTCGCGTTCGAGGGCGTGGCCTGGTACTGGCACTTCGTCGACGTGGTGTGGCTCGGACTCTTCATTTTCGTGTACTGGCTCTGACGCCAGTACACGAGGGGATAGGGGATGGGGGATAGGGGATAGTAGGAGGTGGCGCCGAACCGTCGGGCTCGTCTTACTATCCCCAATCCCCCATCCCCCATCCCCTTCCTAACGGCCTACTCCGTGCGGCTGGATCATGCCGCCTTTCCAGGCGACGAACAGCAGGATGAACAGCAACACGGACAGCGCGATGCGCACGGTCAGCGCGTTCACCATGCGCTTCGACTGCCCTTCGTCCTTGACCAGGTGAAACAGGCCCGTGGCGAGGCTCGCCACGATGGCGGCAAGTGTCATGACGATGAGGAACTTGATCATGCCGGGGGCGAGCGCGTGCGGAGGGCGCCAGTATAGATGAGCCTCCGGATCGGCAAACGCTCGTTCGCGCCGCCGCTCTGGACGGTCGGCCTCACGGCCCTCGGCGTGGCGATGTTCGTTGCGCTGGGTTACTGGCAGCTCGGTCGCGCGCAGGAAAAGCAGGCGCGCTTCGACGCCTTCATGTCCGGCAGCGAGGACATCGTCGATGCGACGGGCCTCGGTTTCGACGAACTGGCCCGCTACCAGCGCGTCCGGTTGCGCGGCAGTTACGACGCGACTCGGCAGATCCTGCTCGACAACATGCCGTCCGCGGCCGGCCGGCCGGGTTATCGGGTCCTCACGCCGCTCGAGCGCGCGGACGGACGGGGCTGGGTGCTGGTGGACCGCGGCTGGGTGCCGCTGGGTTTGACGCGGGACGAGCTGCCGAACGTTGCCGTTGGTGCAGGCGAGCGCGAGCTGACCGGTACGCTCGACGGGCTGCCCATCCCCGGCGTGCGGGTCGGGCCGGCGGCGGCGCCTGGAGCTGCGAGCTGGCCGCGCGTGCTGCTGTTTCCGACCGAGCCCGACGTGGAGTCCATCCTTGGCGTCGAGGTCGAGTCCCGGATTATCCTGCTCGATGCCGGCGTGCCGGATGGCTTCGAACGCAAATGGCGACCGGCGCTCGGCTTCGGACCGGAACGACATCTCGGCTATGCCGTGCAGTGGTTTGCATTCGCGCTCGTCGCGATCGTGTTGTTCGTGGCACTCAACCTGAAGCGCGCAGGGCCCGAAGAGGATTCACTCGAGTCATGACCCCCACCGGAACTGATCCCGAGGCCGTGCGGCGCGGGCGGCGCCAGCTGCTGGGGCTGGCCGCCCTGTTCTTCGTGCCGCTGGCCGTCGCATTCTGGCTCTATTACGGCCCCGCCGACTGGCGACCCGCCGGTGGCTCGCACAAGGGCGACCTGATCGACCCGGCGCGTCCATTGCCTGAGATTGCGCTGCCGACCGCCGACGGTCCGCCCACCGAGACCGGGTTCCTGCGCGGCCAGTGGACGATGCTGTACGTCGGCGACGGGCTTTGCGACCAGCGCTGCCGCAAGGCGCTCTACCTGATGCGCCAGTCGCGTATCGCGCTCAACAAGGACATGGACCGCGTGCAACGCGTCTTCCTGGTCACCGACCGGTGCTGCGACCGGGGTTTCCTGGCCCAGGAGCATCCCGACCTGGTCGTCGCTCGGGTCGACGACGCCGCGTCGGCCGCCATCCTCGCGCCATTTCCTTCGTACGATGGCGTGCCGGTGTCCGCGGCGGGCCGGATCTACCTGATCGACCCGCTCGGCAACCTGTTGATGAGTTATCCGGCGAGCGCGCCCGACAAGGCGCTGCTCACCGACGTGAAGAAGCTGCTGCGACTGTCCCATATCGGTTGAGGATCCGGACCATGCGCCTCGCGCTATTTCGCCGTCTTTGCTTCATTGCCGCCCTGGTGGCGCTTTGCGTCGTGGTGCTTGGAGCCTGGGTCCGCTTGAGCCACGCCGGCCTCGGCTGCCCCGACTGGCCGGGCTGCTACGGTCACCTCACCGTGGGCCAGGCGCTCGACAACGCCGACCACGCGAATGCCGCGTTCCCGGAGCGCCCGCTCGAGGCCGACAAGGCGCTCAAGGAGATGATCCACCGCTACCTGGCCACGGGGCTCGGGCTGCTGATCCTGGCCATCGCCGCGGTCGCCTGGTCGAACCGGCGCGATCCGGCGCAGCCCGTGCGGCTGCCCGGGTTTCTGGTCCTGCTCGTGGTGTTCCAGGGACTGCTGGGCATGTGGACCGTCACGCTCTTGCTGAAGCCGGCCATCGTGTCGGCCCACCTGGTCGGCGGGCTCACGACGATGGCGCTGCTGTGGTGGCTGGCATTGCGCGTCGACCGCACGACTCGCTCGGCCGCCGAGGGCGGCCTGCGCTCGCTCGCGCTGTTCGGCCTCGCGGTGCTCGCGATGCAGATCCTGCTCGGCGGCTGGGTCAGCACGAACTACGCGGCGCTGGCGTGCCCGGATTTCCCGACCTGCCAGCGCTCGTTCTGGCCGGACATGGATTTCAAGGACGCCTTCGTGCTCTGGCGCGGCCTCGGCATCGACTACGAGGGCGGTGTGCTCGACCACCCGGCGCGGGTCGCCATCCACTTCGTGCACCGGATCGGCGCGCTGGTGACGGCCGCGGTGCTCGGGGTCCTCGCCTGGCGCGCGATCCGCACGGGGCGCTCGAGCGCGGTGCGCGCCGCCGGGGCGGCGCTGGCGGTGCTGCTGGTCGCGCAGTGGACCGTGGGGCCGCTGATGGTGCTGAAGGCGCTGCCGCTCGAGCTCGCGACGACACACAACGCGATCGCCGCGCTGCTGGTGCTGACGATGGTGGCGCTGCTGCGATTCCTGTGGACGCCGCGGACGCTGCGCTGATCCGCAGCACGCGCGCTGTACAATGGCCGGCGACATGACCGCCGCGGACTCACGCCTCGCACCCCACGGGTCCGCCAGCTGGCGCGACTTCTTCGAGCTTGGCAAGCCGAGGGTCGTCGCGCTGATCGTGTTCACCGCGGTAGTCGGCATGTTCCTCGCGGTCCCCGGCCTGCCGCCGCTCGACGCTTTGGTGTTCGGCACCCTCGGCATCGGGCTCGCCGCGTCGAGCGCCGCCGCGATCAACCACGTGCTGGACCGCCGCTTCGACCAGCAGATGGCACGCACGATGCGCCGGCCCATCCCGACGGGCCACGTGACGGCACCGCAGGCGCTGGCCTACGCAGCGCTGCTCGGCGTGCTGGCGATGCTGCTGCTCTGGGTGCTCGTCAACCCGCTCACCGCCGTGCTCACGTTCGCGTCGCTGATCGGCTACGCAGTGCTCTACACGGTCTGGCTCAAGCACGCGACGCCGCAGAACATCGTCATCGGCGGCGCCGCGGGCGCCGCGCCTCCCGTGCTCGGCTGGACCGCGATCACCAACAGCGTCGATCCGCACGCGTTGCTGCTGTTCCTGATCATCTTCGCGTGGACGCCGCCGCATTTCTGGGCGCTCGCGATCGCACGCCGCGAGGATTACGCGCGCGCAGGCATCCCCATGCTGCCCGTCGCCTATGGCGTGGCCTTCACGCGCCTGCACATCCTGCTCTACACGATCCTGCTGGTGATCGTGACCCTGTTGCCCTACCTCACCGGCATGAGCGGACTGATCTACGTCGGTGCAGCGGCGCTGCTCGGCGGCGGCTTCATCCGCCACGCAATCGCGCTGCGGCGGGAAGACGCGCCGGCCCACCTGCCGATGGCGGTGTTCCGCTACTCGATCAACTACCTGATGCTGCTGTTCGGCGCGCTGCTCGTCGATCATTACCTGCTGCTGCGGCCTTGAGACAGCGGTTGCGGACGCGGCACCCGGCGGCGCTCGCCATGCTTGCGGTGCACTCTGTCGCCTGGGGCGCCAACGATCCACCAGCCTGGCCCGACACCTGGAGCACCACCGTCGCGCCCGTCGCCGCCGCACCAGCGGCCACCGACCCGGTGGACGTGGCCGAGATCCCCGAGGTCACTGAACCGACCGAGGACGCCAAACCCGAAGCGCCCTGTCCGGAACTCGAGGGCGAGACGCCGGCGCTCGACAAGTTCCGCCACGGCGTGGAGCGCAGTGTCTGCGTGACTGCGTGGCGCTTCGACAGCCTGTTCGGCGTGCTGCCGGAAGACCAGATCGTCGAACGGCGCGCGACGCACGGCCGGCTGCGCCTCGGCCTCAAGTGGGACGAACGCGACGGCTTCAAGGAGGAGGTTGCGCTGCGCGCGCAGGTGCACCTGCCGATCGCCGCGCGCCGCATGCGCCTGATTTTCGGCCGCGATACCGACGAGGCCTTCATCGAAGGCGGTTCCCGCGAATTCGACGGTGTGACGTTCACCGAGGAGGACGAGGATCGCAACTGGCTGCTCGGCCTGGGCTACACCCCGATCCGCGGCACGCGCAGCCGCCTGAGCCTCGGCGCCGGCGTCCGGCTGCGCACTCCCCCCGACCCGTTCGTGCAGGCCAGCTACTGGTACCAGACCAGGGTGCACGAGAACCTGCTGCTGCGCGCCCGGCAGACCGTGTTCTGGGAGAATGAGGACGGCTTCGGCACGGCCACGCGCGTCAGCCTCGAGCGCTTGCTCGGCGGACGCCGGATGCTGCGCTGGGCCAATCACCTGCGGTTTGCCGAGGGGACCGACGGCATGCGCTGGAACACGAACCTGACGCTCTACCAGGCGCTGGCCGAAGACCGAGCCATCGCGCTGCGCGGGGCGGTGCGCGGCGAGACCGGCCGCGACGTGAACCCGATCGAGTACAACCTGCTTCTGATCCATCGCAGGGCCTTCCTGAAGGACTGGTTGTTCCTCGAGTTGCAGGGTGGCGGCGGCTGGCTGCGCGAGGAGCAGGACGAGTCGCGTGAGTTCGTGCCGGAGGGCGCCGTGATCTTCGAGATGGCGTTCGGCCGCCGGCCGGGGGCGCCCGGCCCCGAGGCGCCGTAGGCGATGTCCAGCCGTACCCATTTCGCCGCGCCGCTGCTGCTCGCGATCTTCGTCGCGTTGATTCTCTACGTGTCGCTGTATCCGTTCCAGTTCGGCGCCGACGGGCCGACGGCGATGGAGGTGCTGCGCAAGCTCTCGTGGGCCCGCGCGTCGCGTGGCGACATGCTGAACAACGTGCTGCTGTACGTGCCACTCGGCTTCTGCATCGCGCTCACCGTCGAGCCGCGCTTCGGCCGGCTGACCGGAATCGCGGGCGGGCTGGTCGGGGGCGCGCTGCTGTCGATCACGATGGAGATCATGCAGGGATCGATCGCCACACGGGTGCCGAGCCTCACCGACCTGTCACTGAATGCTGCCGGGGCGCTCGCCGGCGCGATCGGCGGCTCGGCGTGGCACGCCCTCGGCGTCCGGATGACGCCGCACGCCAACCCTGCGGGGCGTTCTGGCGCCATCGCGCTCGTGGTGCTCGTGCTCTGGTTGATCGCGCGGCTGTGGCCGTTCGTGCCCGACGCCAGCCTGCGCCAGCTGAAGCGCGCCGTCCGCCCGCTTTTCACCCCCGAGATCGGCTGGGCCGATCTCGCCGCGTTCTTCGTCGGCTGGCTCGTCGTCGCGCAGGCCGTGTTCCACCTCGCGCGCAGGCAGCGCAGCGTCGACGCGTTCCTGATCGTGATCGCCGCAGTGCTGGTGGGCCGCACCTTCACCGCCGGCAACACGCTCGAGTTTGCGGAGCTGGCGGCCATCGCGCTGCTGTTGCCGGTGCTGGTGCTGATCAGCCGCGTCGAGGATCGCGGCCGCTCGGCCCTGCTCGCAGCCGCGCTTGGCACGTGGCTCGCATCGGTCGCGCTGCTGCCGGCACTCGGTGGGGCGCGCGATGTCGCCGTCGAGTTGCCGGCACTGCGTGAGTTCCTGGGCCGCAACGCGCCGCCGCCCGCCGAACTTGCCGGCCGCGCGTTCAGCTACGTCGCGCTCACCTGGCTGCTTGCCGGGACCGGCCTGTTCCCTCACGTCGCCGCCGGCATCACCGTGCTGCTGGTCGTGCTGCTGGGACTGATGCAGGCCGGCGCCGCGACGCCGGTCTACGGCTGGATCGACGTCGTCATCGCGATCATCGCCGGAATCCTCGTCACGCGCTGGCGAAAATAGCGGAAAATAGCTGACTTCCATGGACGTCTCCCACCTCCTCGGCCCGCTGAACGACGCGCAGCGGCAAGCGGTCACCGCGCCGCTCGCCCCGACGCTGGTGCTGGCCGGCGCCGGCAGCGGCAAGACGCGCGTGCTGACGCACCGCGTCGCGTGGCTGGTACAGGTCGAGAACGTCTCGCCGCACGGCATCCTCGCGGTCACGTTCACGAACAAGGCCGCCGGCGAGATGCGCTCGCGCATCGAGGCACAGCTCGCGATGCCCTCGGCGCCGCTGTGGATCGGCACGTTCCACGGCATCGCGCACCGGCTGCTGCGCATGCACTGGCGCGAGGCCGGCCTGCCGCAGGGCTTCTCGATCCTCGACGCCGAGGACCAGCAACGACTCGTCAAGCGGCTGATCCGCGGCCAGGGGCTCGACGAGGCCCGCTGGGTGCCGCGCGAGGTCACCTGGTTCATCAACGCGCAGAAGGACGAAGGCCTGCGGCCGAAGCACCTCAAGGACGACGGCGACCCGACGCGCCGGCAGATGATCAAGCTGTACGAAGCCTACGAGGACGCGTGCCGCCGCAATGGCGTGGTGGACTTCGCCGAGTTGCTGCTGCGCAGCCACGAGCTCTGGCACGACGTGCCCGGCCTCGTGGACCACTACCGCGCCCGTTTCGGGCACGTGCTGGTCGACGAGTTCCAGGACACGAACACGATCCAGTACTCGTGGATGAAGTCGCTGGTGGGCTCGACGAGCATCCCGTTCGTCGTCGGCGACGACGACCAGTCGATCTACCGCTGGCGCGGCGCGCGGGTCGAGAACCTGCAGCAGTTCCGCCGCGACTTCCACGGCGTGCAGCTGTTCCGGCTGGAGCAGAACTACCGCTCGACCGGCACGATCCTCGCCGCGGCGAACGCGATCATCGCCAACAACAGCGGCCGCATCGGCAAGAAGCTGTGGACCGACGGCGGCAAGGGCGAGCCGATCCGGCTGTACCGCGCGTACAACGAGCGCGACGAGGCGGAGTTCGTCGTCAACCGGATCCGCGACTGGTCGTCGCGCGGCGGCAACCGCCGTGACACGGCCATCCTGTACCGCTCGAATGCGCAGTCGCGTGTGTTCGAAGAGTACCTGCTCGCCGCGCGCGTCCCCTACCGCGTCTACGGCGGCCTGCGGTTCTTCGAGCGGCAGGAGATCAAGGACGCGCTCGCCTACCTGCGGTTGATCGCCAACCGCGACGACGACCAGTCCTTCGAGCGCGTCGTGAACCTGCCCACCCGCGGCATCGGCGCCCGCACGCTCGAGGTGCTGCGTGCCCACGCGCGCGCCAACTCGATCTCGCTGTGGAACTCGTGCGCGGCCTGCGCCGAGGAACTGGGCGCGCGGGCGACGGCCGCGCTGCAGGCGTTCCTGGCGCTGATCGAGCGGCTCGACGCCGACACGCGCGACCTGCCGCTGCACGAGCAGGTCGACCACGTGATCCAGGCGAGCGGGCTCGTCGGCCACTACCAGAAGGACAAGGCCGACAAGGGCGAGGCGCGGCTCGAGAACCTCGACGAACTCGTCAGCGCGGCGCGGGGCTTCGAGCCCGAGGACGGCGACATGTCGCCGCTGATGGCATTCCTCTCCCACGCGGTGCTCGAGTCCGGCGAAGGCCAGGCGGAAGCGTGGGAGGACTGCGTGCAGATGATGACGCTGCACTCGGCGAAGGGCCTCGAGTTTCCCGTCGTGTTCCTCTGCGGCCTCGAGGACGGCCTGTTCCCGCACCAGCGCTCGATCATGGACGTGCAGGGCCTCGAGGAGGAACGACGCCTCTGCTACGTCGGCACGACCCGGGCCATGCGCCACCTGTACGTCACCTATGCCGAGCAGCGGCGCATGCACGGTGTCGACAGCTACGGCGCCCCGTCGCGGTTCCTCGCCGAGATCCCGGCCGAACTCGTCGAGGAAGTGCGGCCCCGGGTACAGGTTTCCCGTCCCACCTACTCGCCCCCGCAGCGTTCGTCGCCGTCGATGTCGCGCGGCACCCAGCAACGCTACACGGACGACTCCCCGGGGGCCCTGCGCCTCGGCCAGCGCGTCCGGCACCAGAAGTTCGGCGACGGCGTCGTGCTGAGCGTCGAAGGCCAGGGGGCGAACGCCCGGATCCAGGTGAACTTCGAGCGCCAGGGCACCAAGTGGCTGATGATGGGTTACGCGAACCTAGAGACCGTCTAGCCGGCGATCGCCCGGGGCGTACAATGACCGCGACGCAATGCGACGAGCCCGCCCCGCGGCAGGGCTCCGGGCGTGCAAGCCCTACAGGACGACGAAGGTGAAAATAATCATCCTCGGGGCCGGCCAGGTCGGCCGGACGGCCGCTTATCACCTCGCCCGCGAGGAGGCCAACGACGTCACGGTCGTCGACGTCAACGACCACCTGCTGCGCGACCTGCAGGATCGACTCGACATCCGCACGGTGTCGGGCAGCGGCGCCCACCCCAACATCCTCGAGCTGGCCGGCGCCGCCAGTGCCGACATGATCGTCGCACTCACCAACAGCGACGAAGTCAACATGGTCGCCTGCCAGGTGGCCTGGACGCTGTTCCGCACGCGGACCAAGATCGCGCGCATCCGCTCGCTGGCCTACACGGGCCACGAGGCGCTCTTTTTCGACACCGACACGCCGCCGCCGGACGGCGCGGGCTTCCCGGTGGACGTCTACATCAGCCCCGAGGAACTCGTCACGCAGTACGTCGAGCGGCTGATCCGCTACTCGGGCGCGCTGCAGGTGCTCGATTTCGCCGACGGTCGCGTGCGCCTCGTGGGACTCAAGGCGGTGCGCGGCGGTCCGCTCGTGGGCCAGCAGTTGCGCAACCTGCGCGAGCACCTGCCGCACGTCGACGCGCGGGTCGTGGCGATCTACCGCGCCGGCAACAGCATCACGCCGGAAGGCGACACGGTGATCGAGCACGAGGACGAGGTGTTCTTCCTCGCCGCCACCGAGGACATGCGCAAGGTCATGGTGGAGCTGCGCCGGGTCGACGACGCGGTCAAGCGCGTCGTGATCGCCGGTGGCGGCAACATCGGGCTCAGGCTCGCGCAGCGCATCGAGGACCGCTACCAGGTCAAGATCATCGAGCGCGACGCGGCGCGCGCGCGGCGCATCGCCGAGATCCTGCGCAATGCGGTCGTGCTGCACGGCGACGCGGCCGACGAGGAACTGCTGATCGAGGAGAACATCGACAGCGCCGACGTGTTCTGCGCGGTGACGAACGCCGAGGAGGCCAACATCCTCTCGGCGATGCTCGCCAAGCGACTCGGCGCGCACCGCGTCATGGCGCTGATCAACCGGCCAGCCTACGCGGAGATGATGCAGAGCGGCTCGATCGACGTGGCGATCTCGCCGCAGTCGGTCACGATCGGCTCGCTGCTCGCGCACGTGCGGCGCGGCGACGTCGTGCGCGTCCACTCGCTGCGGCGCGGCGCCGCGGAAGCGATCGAGGCGATCGCCCACGGCTCGCGCGGCGGCAAGGTGGTCGGCCGGCGCGTCGAGGAGATCAAGCTGCCCAAGGGTGCGACGATCGGCGCGATCGTGCGCGGCCAGGACGTGATCATGGGGCACCACGACACCCTGGTCGAAGCCGACGACCACGTGATCGTGTTCCTCTCGGACCGCCGCCACGTGGAGGCCGTGGAGCGGCTGTTCCAGGAGTGACGCGCAAGCACCTCAACCTCGGGGTCATCCAGCGGATCCTGGGCCAGCTGCTGATGCTCTTCAGCGTGACGATGCTGGTGCCGGCCGCGGTCTCGCTCGCCTACGCCGACGGCCAGGTCGCGCTGTTCGTCGATGCGTTCCTGATCCTGCTGGCTGCGGGACTGCTCGCGTGGCTGCCGACGCGCCGGCGACGCGGTGATCTCCGGCTGCGCGACGGCTTCCTGGTGGTCGTGCTGTTCTGGTGCGTCATCGGGCTGGCCGGCGCCGTGCCCTTCTTCCTCGCAGACCTGCCCCGCATGACGGTGTCCGAGGCGGTCTTCGAATCAGTCTCCGGATTCACGACCACCGGCGCCACGGTGCTCGTCGGGCTGGACGCCTTGCCGCCGTCGATCCTGTATTACCGCCAGCAGATCCAGTGGCTCGGCGGCATCGGCATCGTGGTGCTCGCCGTCGCGCTGCTGCCTCTGCTCGGCATCGGCGGCATGCAGCTCCTCAAGGCCGAGACTCCGGGGCCGATGAAAGACGCGAAGCTCACGCCGCGCATCGCCGGCACCGCCAAGGCCCTGTGGCTCGTCTACCTGCTGCTCACGGCGGCCGGTGTGCTGGCCTACTGGGCCGCGGGGATGTCGTTGTTCGACGCGGTCGGCCACTCGTTCGCCGCCGTGTCCACGGGCGGCTACTCGACGCACGACGCCAGCATCGGTTTCTTCGCCAGCCCGACCATCGAGACGATCACGATCGTGCTGATGGTGCTCGGCGGCGCGAGCTTCGCGTTGCATTTCCTGGCCTGGCGGCACCGGCGCCTCGGTGACTACTGGCGCGACCCCGAATTCCGCGCTTACCTCGCCGTGCTCGGTGCGACGACGTTCGTCACGGTCGCCGTGCTCGTCTGGAACGACGTGCACGATCATCCATTCACGTCGCTGCGCTCGGCGCTGTTCCACGCGGTATCGGTGCAGACCAGCACGGGTTATACGACCGAGAACTTCGCGCTGTGGCCGGGCTCGTTGCCGGTACTGCTGATGTTCACGACCTTCATCGGCGGCTGCGCAGGCTCGACGGCGGGCGGCATGAAGGTGATCCGCTGGCTGCTCGTGCTGCGTCAGGGCACGCGCGAAGTCACGCGCCTGATCCACCCGAACGCCGAGGTTGCGGTCAAGCTTGGCGACAAGCCGGTCGGCCCGCGAATCGTCGAGGCCGTCTGGGGCTTCTTTGCCGTCTATCTCGTCGTGTTCACGTTGCTGATGCTGGCGCTGATGGGCACCGGCGTCGATCAGGTCACGGCGTTCAGCGCCATCGCGACCTGCATCAACAACGTCGGCCCGGGCCTCGGTGAAGTGGCCGCCAACTTCCGCTCGGTGAACGCGTCCGGGCTGTGGATCTCGACGATCGCGATGCTGCTCGGCCGTCTCGAGATCTTCCCGATCCTGGTGCTGCTGAGCCCGGGGTTCTGGCGCGGATGAGCTTTCGCGCCATCCAGCGCATCCTCGGGCTGCTGCTGATGGTGTTCAGCCTGTCGATGCTGCCGCCCGTGGGCGTTGCGCTGTTCTATGGCGACGGCGGATCCGCAGCCTTCCTCGCCGCATTCGGCTGGCTGCTGGCGGTCGGCGCGGCCATCTGGTGGCCCGTGCGCCGTGACCGGCGCGACCTGCGGCTGCGCGACGGGTTCGTCGTCGTGACGCTGTTCTGGACCGTGCTCGGTATCGCGGGCGCGCTGCCGCTCTACATCTCGCCGCAGCCGGCGATCGGTCTCACCGACGCGATCTTCGAATCGATGTCGGGTCTCACGACCACTGGCGCGACGGTGCTGGTCGGACTCGAGTCGCTGCCGCGCGCCGTGCTCTATTACCGGCAGCAGATGCAGTGGCTCGGCGGCATGGGCATCGTGATCCTCGCGGTCGCGCTGCTGCCGATGCTCGGCGTGGGCGGCATGGCGCTCTACCGGGCCGAGATGCCGGGGCCGGTCAAGGACGCCAAGCTCACGCCGCGCATCACCCAGACCGCGCGCATGCTGTGGGTCGTCTACGTCGCGATCACGGCGGCCTGCGCCACAGGGTATTTCCTGGCCGGCATGAGCGTGTTCGACGCCGTCGGGCACGCGTTCTCGACGGTCGCGATCGGCGGGTTCTCCCACTATGACGCCAGCATGGGCTACTTCGACAGCCGCGCGGTCGAGCTGGTGGCGGTGTTCTTCATGCTCGTCGGCGCGATGAACTTCGGGCTGCACTTCGTCGCGTGGCGCAGCGGCCGCTTCGGCATTTACTGGCGTGACCCGGAATGCGCGGCATTCCTGCGCCTGATGCTGGTGCTCTGCATGGTCACGGTCACCTACCTGCTGATCGCCGGCGACTACGACGACACGCTGGAGCTGGCGACCGACGGCGTGTTCCAGGCGATCTCGGTCGCGACCACGACCGGCTATACGACCTCGCACTTCCATCACTGGCCGGGCGGGCTGCCAGTGCTGCTGCTGTTCGCGTCGTTCATCGGCGGCTGCGCGGGCTCGACCGCCGGCGGCCTCAAGGTCGTGCGTTGCCTGTTGCTGGTCAAGCAGGGTCGTCGCGAAATCATCCGCCTCGTTCACCCCAATGCGGAGATCCCGGTACAGCTGGGCGGTCGCGCCGTGCCGCTGCGCATCGTCGACGCGGTCTGGGGCTTCTTCGCGGTCTACGTCGGCGTATTCGCGGTGCTGATGCTGTCGCTGATGGCGACCGGGCTGGACCAGGTGACCGCATTCTCGGCGATTGCCGCGACGCTCAACAACCTCGGCCCGGGCCTCGGCGGTGTCGCGCAGAATTACGCGGCGATCGGCCCGGTGGGCAAGTGGATCTGCGTGCTGGCGATGCTGCTCGGCCGGCTCGAGATCTTCACGCTGCTGATCCTGTTCACGGTGACCTTCTGGCGCAAGTGACCGCTCGTCCGGACTGGTGTCCCGGTCAGGCAGGACGGCGCGAGACTCGCTAGACTTGCCCATTCCCCGGGCCTCACGCGGATCCATGGCACGCAAGAAACGGCTGTCGAAGAGCATGCGCAGGCGCTTGCAGCGCGGCTTTGCCGTGCTCTCGCTGCTGCTGCTGCTCGTGGCGATCGTGGTCGTGGCGGTGCTCGACCGGCGCGTCACCGCGCAGTTCGAGGGGCGGCGCTGGACGCTGCCGGCCCGCGTCTACGCGCAGCCCATCGAGCTCTATGCCGGCCAGCAGCTGTCCTCGCGGCGCTTCACGGAAGAACTCGAGCGGCTCGGCTATCTCGCGGTCGCGAACCCCGATCGGCCGGGCACCTATCGTCGGCGCGGCGACCGGGTCAGCGTGTTCGTGCGCGAATTTCGCTTCGCGGACGAGCGCCAGGGCGCTCGCGCGCTGCGCCTCGGGTTCAGCGGCGACGCGATCACGAGCCTCGAGGACGCGCAGGGCCGCGAGGTCGCCGTCATGCGCCTCGATCCGCTGCTGATCGGCAGCATCTTCCCGATCCACGGCGAGGACCGGATCGTCGTGGCGCCGGACCAGGTGCCGCCGTTGCTGCCGGCCGCGCTCAAGGCGGTCGAAGACCGCAAGTTCGACTCGCATCACGGTGTGAACCCGCTCGCGATCCTGCGGGCGCTGTTCGTCAACGTGCGCGCCGGCCAGATCGAGCAGGGCGGCAGCACGCTGACCCAGCAGCTCGTCAAGAGCTATTTCCTCGACAGCCGGCGCACGCTGCGCCGCAAGGCCGAGGAGGCCGTCATGGCCGTCATTCTCGAATCGCGCTTCGAGAAGGCGGACATCATGAACGCCTACATCAACGAGATTTACCTCGGCCAGGACGGACGGCGCGCCGTGCACGGCTTTGGCCTCGCCAGCCAGTTCTATTTCGGCAAGCCGCTCACGGAACTCGCGCTGCCCGAGATCGCGCTGATGGTCGCGATCGTGCGCGGCCCGTCCTATTACGACCCGCGCCGCCAGCCGGAACGCGCACTGGAGCGGCGCAACCTCGTGCTGCGTGTGCTGGCCGAGCAGGGCGTCGTCAGCGCGGCGGATGCCGACCACGCCGCGAAGAAGCCGCTCGGTGTCGCCGAGCCCGGCCGCAAGGGCGGCAGCTTCTATCCGGCCTTCCTCGACCTGGTGCGCCGCCAGCTGCGCGAGGACTACGAGGAGTCGGCCCTGACCGAGGCCGGGCTGACCGTGTTCAGCACGCTCGACCCGCTGCTGCAGGAGAAAGCGGAGACGGCGCTCGCGGGCGAGCTCGATCGGCTCGACGCGTCGGGCCGCAAGGAAGCGAAGGGGCTCGAGGGCGTGGTCGTCGTGACGACGCCGCAGACGGGCGAGATCGTGGGTCTCGTCGGTGGCCGACGGGCCGCGTTCGACGGCTTCAACCGCGCGCTCGACGCGAAGCGACCGATCGGCTCGCTGGCCAAGCCACTGGTCTACCTGGCCGCGCTCGAGACGGGTCGCTACACCCCGGCATCGATACTTGCAGACGAGCCCGTCGACTTGAAGCTGCCGAATGGCGATCGCTGGAAGCCGGCCAATTTCGACAAGCAGGTGCGCGGGCCGGTGCCGATGGTGCGGGCACTGACGCAGTCGCTGAACCTGGCGACGGTCAACCTCGGCCTCGAAGTCGGCCTCGACCACGTCGCCCGCACGTTCGAGCAGCTCGGCCTCGACGAGGCGCCGCCCGAATTCGCCTCGATGCTGCTCGGCGCCACGAACCTGAGCCCGCTGGAAGTTGCGCAGATGTACAACACGCTCGCGAACGGCGGCTTCCGCTCGCCGCTGCGGGCGGTCCGGGCAGTGATCGCCGAGGATGGCAAACCGCTCAAGGCTCCAGAGCTCGAGGTTGCCGAAGTCTCGTCGCCGGAGGCGATCTACACGCTCGACCGCATGCTGATCGAAGTCATGGAGCGTGGCACGGGGCGCGCGGCGAAGCGACAGCTGCCGGCCGATCTCGTCGTGGCCGGCAAGACGGGGACGTCGAACGACTATCGGGACAGCTGGTTCTCGGGTTTCTCGGGCTCGCACCTGGTCGTGGCCTGGGTCGGCCATGACGACAACAGTCCCACGGGCCTCACCGGCACCACCGGCGGACTGGCGGTCTGGTCGCGCCTGATGGGTTCGATTGCGACTTCGTCATTCGAGCCGCTGCTGCCGGAATCGCTCGAGCATCGCTGGATCGACTACTTCTCGGGCCGCGAGACCTCGCCGTACTGCAACGGATCGGCGGTCAGTCTGCCGTTCGACGTCGGGACCCTGCTCGAACCCGCCCCGGACTGTCCGCCGGGCGCCGTCGAGAACCCGGCGTCGACCGGGTTCCCGTGATGCGTCCACGGGAGGTAACCTGTTGCCCGTGATCCGCATACTCGCACTGGCCGTCGTACTCGCACTCTCGGGCTGCTCGGTCGCTCCGTTCAAGACCAGCACGACGTCGAGTACCGCACCCACTGGTTCGAAGCCACGCGAACCCGGTGCAGGACCCGTACTGACTGCACCCACTGAGATCGGGCGGCCCGATGGCGAGCCCGTCATCGAGACGCCCCCACCCGCGCAATTGCCCCGGGAACGGCCGCGAGTCCCGCCGGCCACGCTGAGTCCGGCCAGCCGGACCCTGGTGAGCCAGGCCCAGGCGCAGCGCAGGAAGGGTGACCTCCCCGGTGCCACGGTCTCGCTCGAGCGCGCGCTGCGCATCGAACCGAAGAATCCGCTGCTCTGGCTCGAGATGGGACGCTTGCGGATGGACCAGCGCAACTACCCCCAGGCCGAGAACATGGCGCGCAAGGCGCTGTCGATGTCGGTGGGCGACGATTCCACCCAGTCCGCCGCGTGGCGACTCATCGCCGACTCGCTGCGCGCGCGCGACCGGAATCCCGAGGCCGAAGAGGCCCTGGAGCGGGCCCGGGCGCTCGAACCGAGCTAGTCCCGGCCGCGCAGCAGCCCGCGTTGGCCGCGCGTTGCAGACGGGCACCATGAGGCCAATGATCTGCCAGATACAGCGACGATCCAATGAAATTCTTGGCAGTCTGGCCTCGATTTGGTAAATAAATCCCACTTTTATCGCAAGTATGGGATTCAACAGCCGAGATATTCTGACTGAGTGACCAAAACGTGTTCAGTGGGATCTAGAGACCAGTATCTGGCGTTTTTTCGATCTATGTGGATTTTTGATGTTTAAAACGTGCGTTTTCATCGTCCGAACGGCGCCAGACTGAAGATCAATTCGCGATGATCGGCCTGTTGCAAAGAGTTTCGGAGGCCCAGGTCACTGTCGACGGAGCGGTGATCGGATCCATCGCCGGTGGACTGCTGGTCTTCCTGGCGGTCGAGGCGGGCGATACCGCAACGCAGGCCGACCGACTGATCGAACGGTTGGTCGGCTATCGAGTGTTTCCGGATCCAGCGGGCCGCATGAACCTGAGCCTGCGCGACACGCGGGGCGGCCTGCTCCTCGTGCCGCAATTCACGCTGGCGGCTGACACCGACACGGGCATGCGACCGAGCTTCGGTTCCGCAGCGCCGCCGGAGCAGGGCCGGGCCCTGTTCGAACGCGCCACGACGCGCGCGCGGTCACAGCTCGGTGATCGCGTGGCCAGCGGACAGTTTGGCGCGCACATGCAGGTGCGTCTGACGAACGACGGGCCCGTCACGTTCTGGCTGCGCGTTCCCCCCGTCGAGGGAAAGCTGTAATCGGGATTCGCGTATCATGGCCGTCCGCACTGGACGCCCGGAGACTGCAATGGGAATCGGCTTTCGCGAACTGCTCATCATCCTGGTCATCGCGCTGATCCTGTTCGGCGCGAAAAAGCTGCGGAACGTCGGCTCCGACCTCGGCGCCGCGGTGCGCGGCTTCAAGAAGGCCGTGAACGAGGGCGACGACGAGTCCAGCAAGCAGCTCTCGGACCTGACCGGCAAGACCAAGGACGCCGACTTCCAGGAGCGCGCCGACTCGACCAAGTCCGAAAGCAAGACGAACGCCTGACCAGCCGATGTTCGAAGTTGGCTTCACCGAGATCGTGCTGATCTTTGCGATCGCACTGCTGGTGCTCGGCCCAGCCCGCCTGCCGAAACTCGCTGCCGACCTCGGACGCTGGGCCGGTCGGGCGCGCGGGATGGCGCGGCAGCTGCGGTCCCAGCTCGAGCAGGAGGTCCACTACGACCCGCTCAAGGAGTCGCCGAAGCCCTCGCCGACGATCCACACGCCGCCGCCCCCTGCCTCACCACCGCCGGCCGCGCAGGCCGAACCCCCCGCCGCGCCGGACAGGTCCGATGAGTCAAAGCCCGGGTGAGCCGGAGCCGCTCGCCGAAGGCACCCTGATCTCGCACCTGCTCGAGTTGCGCGATCGCCTGTTGCGCGCGCTCATCGCGATCTTCATCGTCTTCGTCCCGCTGGTCTTCTTCTCCAACGACCTGTTCACGCTGGTGGCGCGGCCGCTGATCGAGAAGCTGCCGGAAGGCACGTCGCTGATCGCGACCAGCGTCGTCGCCCCGTTCATGACCCCGCTCAAGCTCGCGCTGATCGCCGCGATCTTCGTGGCGATGCCCTACGTGCTCTACCAGGTGTGGGGCTTCGTCGCGCCGGGACTGTATCGCCGCGAGAAGCGCTTTGCCCTGCCGCTGTTCGCCTCCAGCGTGGTGCTGTTCTATGTCGGCGTCGCGTTCGCCTATTTCATCGTGTTCCCGCTGATGTTCGGCTTCCTCACGACGACCACGCCGGAAGGCGTGCTGATGATGACGGACATCTCGAGCTATCTCGACTTCACGCTGCTGCTGTTCTTCGCATTCGGCATCGCCTTCGAGGTGCCGATCGCCGTCGTGCTGCTGGCGTCGACCGGCCTCGTCAAGGTGGAGACGCTGCAGAAGAACCGGGGTTACGTGCTGCTTGGCATCTTCGTCGTGGCGGCCTTCCTGACGCCGCCCGACGCCATCTCGCAGAGCTTCATGGCCGTGCCGATGTACATCCTGTACGAGCTCGGCATCCTCTTTGCCCGGTACCTGGCCCGGAATCGGCCTGCGGAAGCGGCAGCCGAGGAGACGGCGGGATCCGGTGAGTAGTCCGGCCGCGAGTTTCTTCGGTCACCCGCGCGCGCTCGCCACGCTCTTCTTCACGGAGATGTGGGAGCGCTTCACGTTCTATGGCATGCGCGCGCTGCTGGTGCTGTTTCTCGTCGATGCTGTCGCGAGCGGCGGCTACGGCTTCGACGACAAGACCGCCACCGCAATCTACGGGCTCTACACGGCCGCGGTGTTCATGGCCGCGCTGCCGGGCGGCTGGATCGCCGACCGCCTGATCGGCGCCCAGCGGGCGGTCATGGCCGGCGGCACGCTGATGACGATCGGCAACCTGATGCTGGTGATTCCGGGTCCGCCCCCGCTGTTCTTCGGCGGCCTGGTCGTGATCGTCCTCGGTGTCGGCCTGTTGAAGCCCAACATCTCGACGCTCGTCGCCGAGTTGTACCCGGAGGGCGGCGGCCGGCGCGATGCCGGCTTCACGATCTTCTACATGGGAATCAACCTCGGCGCGTTCATCGGGCCGCTGATCGCGGGCTGGCTCGCACTGAAGTACGGATGGCGTATCGGCTTCCTGGCCGCGGCCATCGGCATGCCGCTCGGGCTTGCGCAGTTCTGGCTGTCGCGGGGCCTGCTTGGCGGCGCAGGAGTGTCGGCACATCGGCCCGATGGCGATACAGGCCTGCGGCGCGACTGGATCGTGCTCGGCGCAGGGGTGGCGATGCTCGCGCTCGCCGCATTCCTGCTCATGAGCGGGGTCGTCGCCGTGAACCCGGCGCCACTCGCAAAGGCAGCGGCCTATGTCCTGGTTGGCATGGCGGCAGCCTATTTTCTCTACCTGTTCTTCGGTGCCGGCCTCGACACGGTCGAGCGCAAACGCGTCGTCGTCGTGCTGGTGATGTTCGTCGCGTGTGCGTTGTTCTGGTCGGGCTTCGAGCAGGCCGGCTCGTCGATGAACCTGTTCGCCAAGCGGCACGTCGATCGATTCGTCGGCGGCTTCGAGATTCCAGCTGGCTGGTTCCAGTCGGTCCAGCCCGCGTTCGTGATCCTGTTCGCGCCGGTATTCTCGGCGCTCTGGGTGAGCCTCGCGCGCCGCAACCTGAACCCCGCCGCGCCGCTCAAGTTCGCGTTCGGCCTGCTGCTGATGGGGCTCGGCTTCCTGTTCATGGTGAAGGCCGCGGGCATCGTCGCCGGCGGCACGCAGTCGCCGGCCTATTTCCTGATCCTGACCTACCTGCTGCACACGTTTGGCGAGCTCTGCCTGAGCCCCGTGGGCCTCTCGACCGTGACGAAGCTCGCGCCGGCGCGCTTCGTCGGCCAGATGATGGGCGTCTGGTTCCTGGCCAGCTCGCTCGGCAAGCTGACGGCCGGCCTGATCGCCGGCAGTTTCGATCCGAACGATCTCGCCGCGATGCCCGGCCGTTATTTCAACATCGTCGTGTACGGCTGCGTGGTCGGACTGGTACTGCTGCTGATCAGCCGGCCCGTGACGCGGCTCATGGGCGGCGTTAAGTAAGCGCCAGCTTGCTCTTGCACCGCAACATCGCAGACACTTGCGCCCCTCGCGCGCGTCCGCGCAAACACCTGAAGTAGAAGCAAAAAACCATGTCCAGCAGCGCAATGCCCGCCGTGACGCGGGACACGTGGCTCGGCCACCCGAAAGGCCTGTTCCTGCTCTTCGCGACCGAGATGTGGGAGCGCTTCAGCTACTACGGCATGCGCGCACTGCTGGTGCTGTCGCTGATCGCCGGCGTCGAGACGGCCAACCCCGGCTTCGGCTGGTCGCAGTCCGAGGCGCTGAAGCTCTACGGCCTGTTCACGGGATTCGTCTACTTCACGCCGCTGATCGGCGGCTGGCTCGCCGACAACTACCTGGGCCAGCGCAAGTCGGTGATCATCGGCGGCGTGCTGATGGCGATCGGGCAGTTCACGCTGGCTGCAGCGATACCCGGCAACCTGCAGCTGTTCTACATCGGCCTGTTCATCCTCGTGCTGGGCAACGGCTTCTTCAAGCCCAACATCTCGACGATGGTCGGCGACCTCTACGAGGAAGGCGACGCGCGGCGCGACGGCGCTTTCACGATCTTCTACATGGGCATCAATGCCGGCGCGTTCCTGGCACCGCTGATCTGCTCGACGCTGGGCGAGGACCCCACCTATGGCTGGCGCGCGGGTTACTTCGCCGCCGGCGTGGGCATGGTGCTGTCGGTGATCATCCAGCTCGTCCTGGCGAAGCGCTACCTCGGCGAGATCGGCACCGTGCCGGCCGCCACGCGCTCGCTGGCGAACTCCGGCGGCAAGCACGCGCCGCTCACGCCGGACGAAGTGGACCGCCTGCGCGTGATCTTCATGCTGTTCGTGTTCGTCGTGCTGTTCTGGGCCGCCTTCGAGCAGGCCGGCGGCCTGATGAACATCTACGCGCAGGAGAAGACCGACCGGATGATCGGCTCGTTCGAGGTGCCGGCCGGCTGGTTCCAGTCGCTCAATCCGCTGTTCATCGTGCTGCTCGCGCCGATCTTCTCGGCGGCGTGGAGCCGACTCGGCAAGTCCGGCCGCAACCCGGCGACGCCGCGCAAGATGGTGCTCGGCCTCGTGCTGACCGGCATCGGCTTCCTCGCGATGGTGGCCGCGGTCTACGAGCACGCGGCGACCGGCAAGGCCAGCATGTCGTGGCTCGTGATCGCCTACTTCTTCCACACCACGGGCGAGCTGTGCATCTCGCCGGTCGGACTCTCGATGGTCACGAAGCTCGCGCCGCTGCGCCTCGCCTCGCTGATGATGGGCGTCTGGTTCCTGATCAACTTCGTCGCGAACTGGCTCGCCGGCATCATCGGCTCGTACGCCGAGAGCCTCGGCGAACTCGCGATCTTCGGTGGCCTGGCCGCGACGCTGTTCATCTTCGCGGTCGTGCTGTGGCTGATCTCCGGACTGCTCGTGCGCTGGATGCACGGCGCCGAGACACTGAAGCACGCCTGACATCGGGGTGACGATGATTCGGGAAGCCATCCGCAAGGCTCGCCGCGCCGGCGTCGCCGCATTTGTTGCGTCGCTGTCCGTGCTGCCGGTGGGATTCGCCGCCGCCGAGACGGCCGACGAGTTCGTCGCGCGCCTCAACCAGGAGCTCGCCGCGATCGGCCTCGAATCCGCCGCGGCGGGCTGGACGCAGGGCACCTACATCACCGTCGACACCCAGTTGCTGAATGCGCGGGCCAACGAGCGGTTCCTCGAGTACTTCAGCACCGCGGTCGAGCAGGCACGCCAGTTCGACGGCCAGCCGATGAGCCCGTCCTCGCGGCGCGCGCTCGACCTGCTCAGGCTCGGCGTCTCCGCGCCGGCACCCGACGACGCCGCTGAAGCGCGCCGAGCTTGCGAAGCTTGCGGCCGGCATGGAGGCCAAGTACGGCTCCGCGACCTGGTGCCCGCAGGGACCCGGGTCGTGCCGCAACGAGATCCAGCTCAAGCAGGTGCTGGAGACGAGTCGCGACTACGACGAACTGCTCGCGGCCTGGCGCGGCTGGCACGACGCAGCGCGGCCGCTGCGACCAGACTACGTACGCTTCGTCGAGCTTGCCAACGAGGGCGCGAGGGCGCTCGGCTTCGCCGACCTCGGCGTGATGTGGCGCTCGGGCTACGACATGCCGGCGGACGAGTTCACCCGCGAGGCGGCCCGCCTGTACGGCCAGGTGGAACCGCTCTACCGCGACCTGCACTGCTATGCGCGCGGCCGGCTCGCGCAGAAGTACGGCGCAGACAAGGTGCCGGTCGGGAAGCCGATTCCGGCGCACCTGCTGGGCAACATGTGGGCCCAGCAGTGGGATGCGATCTACGACCTGCTCGAGCCCTATCCCGGCGTCAGCGAGCTCGATGTCGACGCGGCGCTCGAGAAGCAGGGTTACGACGCGGTCACGGATGATGAAATCCGCGGAGACGTTCTACCAGTCGATCGCGTTCCCGAAGCTCCCGGAGACGTTCTGGGAGCGCTCGATGCTGACCCGGCCGCGCGACCGGGACGTGCAGTGCCACCCGAGCGCCTGGCACATGGACGGCAAGCAGGACGTGCGCATCAAGATGTGCACGCGGCCGCTCCAGGACGACCTGCGGACGATGTACCACGAGCTCGGCCACGTCTATTACTACCTGTGGTACCAGGACCAGCCGTTCATCTTCCAGACGGGCGCGCACGACGGGTTCCACGAGGCGGTCGGCGACACCGTCAACCTGTCGATGACGCCTGCGTATCTCGCGGAGATCGGCCTGGTGCCGCCGGCGAAGCCGAGCCCGCAGGCGGTCATCAACCAGCAGATGAAGATGGCGCTCGAGAAGATCGCGTTCCTGCCGTTCGGCAAGATGATCGACGAGTGGCGCTGGCAGGTCTTCTCGGGCCAGGTGAAGCCCGCGGACTACAACGCGGCGTGGTGGGCGCTGCGCGAGAAATACCAGGGCGTCGCGCCGCCGGTCGAGCGCACCGAAGCCGACTTCGACCCGGGCGCCAAGTTCCACATCCCGGGCAACTATCCGTACACGCGGTACTTCCTGTCGTCGATCCTGCAGTTCCAGTTCCAGCGGGCGCTGTGCGACGTGGCGGGCGTCGAGGGCCCGCTCGCGGAGTGCTCGATCTACGGCAACGAGGCGGCCGGCCGGAAGTTCGGCGCGATGCTCGCCAAGGGCGCCAGCCAGCCGTGGCAGGACACGCTGCAGGAGTTGACCGGCACGCGCGAGATGGATGCCTCGGCGATCCTGGAGTACTTCGCGCCGCTCAAGGCCTGGCTCGAGCAGCAGAACGAGGGACAGGCCTGCGGCTGGTAGGATGCGGCCACTTCCGGCAGCGAAGAACCATATGAACACAGCCGTCGCACCGCAGCTCACGTTCCGCGCCGTCACGCTCGCCATCGTGCTGGCGATGATCCTCGCGGCCGCCAACACCTATCTCGGGCTCTTCGCCGGCATGACGATCGCGTCGGCGATCCCGGCGGCGGTCGTCTCGATGGCCGTGCTGCGGGTGCTCGGCGGCGGCGGCATCCTCGAGAACAACATCGTGCAGACGGGCGCGTCGGCCGGCTCGTCGATCGCGTCGGGCGTGATCTTCACGATCCCGGCGCTGGTGATCCTCGGCCACTGGTCGGACTTCCAGTACCTCTGGGTGCTCGCCATCGCGGGCCTCGGCGGCATCCTCGGCGTGTTCTTCTCGGTGCCGCTGCGCCGCGCGCTGATCGTCGACCAGGGCCTCGCTTTTCCCGAGGGCAAGGCCGCGGCCGAGGTACTCAAGACCGGCGAGAACCCGGCGCAGGGCGTCAAGATCCTCGGGGTCGCGGCGCTGGGCGGCGGGTTCGCCAAGCTGGCCGCCGCGAGCGGGCTGCGGCTGTTCCCCGACACGGCCGCCGCGGCCGCGTGGGCCGGCAAGGGCATCGCCTATTTCGGCACCAACCTCTCGCCCGCGCTGCTGGGCGTCGGCTACATCGTCGGCCTCAACATCGGCATCCTGGTCGTCAGCGGCGGCATCATTTCCTGGAACATCGCGATCCCGATCTACAGCGCGTTCTTCCTCGACGGCAACGCCGAGCTTGCGGCGCGCATCGCCGGGGCCAGCGCCGAGGATGCCGCGTACGCGATCTGGTCTGCGCAGATCCGCTACCTCGGCGTCGGCGCGATGCTGGTGGGAGGCGTGTGGGCGCTGATCTCGATCCGCGAGTCGCTGCTGTCCGGCATCCGCAGCGGGCTCGAGGCCGCCCGCGCCGGCGCCGCGGGCGCCGTGGTGTCGCACACCGAGCGCGACCTGCCGATGAACGCGATCATGATCGGCACGCTGCTCTTCACTTTGCCGCTGTTCGCGCTCTACCAGAACATCGTCGGCGACATCGCCGTCAGCTTGCCGATGACGATCATCATGATCGTTGCGGGATTCCTGTTCGTCTCGGTGTCCGCGTACATGGCGGGTCTCGTGGGTTCCTCGAACAACCCGGTGTCCGGCATCACGATCTGCACGATCCTGTTCGCCTCGCTGGTGCTGATGCTGCTGATGGGCCGCAACGCAGCGCTCGGCCCGGTCGCGGCGATCATGATCGGCGCGGTGGTCTGCTGCGCGGCGTGCATCGGCGGCGACAACCTGCAGGACCTGAAGTGCGGCTACATCGTCGGCGCCACGCCCTGGAAGCAGCAGGTGATGCTCGCGATCGGCGCAGCCTCGAGCGCGCTCGTGATGGCGCCGGTGCTGAACCTGCTGGCCAAGGCCTACGGCATCGGCGTGCCGACGGCGGAGCACCCCGATCCGCTGCTCGCGCCGCAGGCAACGTTGATGGCCTCGGTCGCCAAGGGCATGTTCGGCGGCGAATTGCCCTGGGGCATGATCGCGATCGGCGCCGGCATCGGCGCCGCGGTGGTCGCGTTCGACCTGTGGCTGAAGGGCCGCAACTCCGAGTTTCGTGCGCCGGTGCTCGCCGTCGCAGTGGGCATCTACCTGCCGCTCGAGCTCTCGGTGCCGATCTTCGCCGGCGGCCTGATCGCGCACCTCGTCGAGCGCCGGCTCGGCGTGCACGGCGAGACGGGCGAGGCCGAGCGCGCCAAGCGCAACGGCATGCTGTTCGCGGCAGGCCTGATCACCGGTGAAGCGCTGATGGGTATCTTCATCGCGATCCCGATCGTCATGTCGGGCCGCGCCGACGTGATCGCGCTGCCGGGCGCGCTGCAGTTCGGTGGCTGGCTCGGTCTGGCCATCGTCGGTGCGCTGGCGCTGCAGCTCTACAGGGTTGGCACGCGCCGATCGTGACCGCAGCCGCCAGCGAAGACCCACGGCTGCGACTGAAAATCGTCGCGGCCTACGCGGTGATCTATCTCGTCTGGGGCTCGACGTTCCTCGCGATCCGCTTTGGAGTGCGGGAGCTGCCGCCGCTGCTGTTCGGCGGCGCGCGCTTCCTGCTCGCGGGCGCGTTGCTCACCGTCATCGCACTCGGGCTGCGCGAGCGCTTTCCGCGCACCGGGCGCGAGTGGCGCTACCTGCTGCTGTTCTCGCTGCTGATGATCACGTTCAGCAACGGCGTCAGCACGGTGGCGCTGGTGCACATTCCGTCCAACGAGGGCGCGCTGCTGAGCGCGGGGTCGGCGCTGTGGATCGCCTGGCTCGGCGCGCTCGGACCGCGGGGTCACGCCCTGACGATGCGCGGCACGCTCGGCCTGCTGCTCGGGCTCGCCGGCGTGTTGCTGCTCGTCTGGCCGCGGGACGCGGCGCCGTCGGGATACTTCGGCTGGCAGGCACTGGTGCTGGTGAGCAGCCTGAGCTGGTCCGTCGGGACGATTCTGTACCGCAACGCGCAACTGCCCGTGGGGCCGGTCGCGTTCAATGCCGTGATGATGACTTTCGGCGGCACGTGGCTGCTCGCAGGCGGAACCGCCCTCGGCGAACCGGCCCGCTGGCACTGGCACGCCGGCAGCCTTGCGGCGATGGTCTACCTCGCCGTGTTCGGCTCGGCGCTCGCATACACGGCCTACTCCTGGCTGCTCAAGCACTCGCCGGCGGACCGCGTCGGCACGTTTGCCTTCGTGAATCCGGCGGTCGCGGCCGTGCTCGGCTGGCTCGTGCTCGGTGAGGTGCTTGGCCCCGCCCAGCTGGCGGGAATGGTGGTCGTGCTGCTCGGCGTGGCGCTGGTGACGCTGCCGAGCAAGCTCGCGTAGCGACGTGTCCGCCGCCTCAACGGCGGCCGGTGAAGATCTCCACCTTGCCGTTCGAGCCGATCACGCTCGAGGCCGCCCACGAGACCAGGCTGACGATCAACGCAGCGCCCACGGCCGTCCAGAAGCCTGCGACCTGGAAGCCCGGCACCAGCCACGCCACGAGCGCGACCATCGCGGCGTTCAGCACCAGCAGGAACAGCCCGAGCGTCAGCACGGTCAGCGGCAGCGTCAGGATGAACGCGAGCGGCCGCACGAATGCGTTGACCACGCCGAGCACGATCGCCGCGACGATCAGCTTGGTGGTCGAGTCGAAGCTCAGCCCGCTCAGCAGCTCGCTGGCGACCCAGAGACCGAGCGCCGTGATCGCAGCGCGCAACAGGAATCCAACCATGGCTCATGACTCCGGCGGCGGGCCGCACGCGGCCCATTGACGTGCCGGGCATGGTAAAGGAATCTGCGCGGCGCACCAATTTGCCCGCAGGGAGACCGCATGGAACCCGTCGCCGTCGTCATCGTGCTTGCGCTGCTCCAGTACGTCGCTTTCGGCATGCTGGTCGGCTGGGCGCGCGGCAAGTACGGCGTCAAGGCGCCGGCGGTCACGGGGCACGAGACGTTCGATCGCTATTTCCGCGTGCACCAGAACACGCTCGAGCTGCTCGTGGCCTTCGTCCCGGCGATCTGGCTTTTCGGCATGTACGTCGACCCGACCTGGGCCGCGCTGCTCGGGCTCGTGTTCATCGTGGCACGCATGCTCTACCTGCGCGGCTACGTGAGGGATCCTGCGAAGCGCGAGGTCGGCTTCACACTGAGCGTGCTGCCGATACTGGTGCTACTGGTCGGGGGGCTGTGGGGTGCCGGGCGCGGCCTGCTGTAACTGCCAGGGCAACTGCAGCCGTTCCTTGACGCGCCCCGCCGCCTCAGGACCTTCCAGCAGCCCGATCAGCGCGAGGCCGAACTCCATGGCCGTGCCCGGGCCCCGCGAGGTCACGACCTTGCCATCGATGACCACCGGAGCTTCGCTCAACTGCAGGCCGGGTGCCGAATCGGGTCGCAGGAATCCGGGGTAGCTCGTCGCGGTGCGGCCTTCGAGCAGCCCCGCGTGCGCAAGCACGCCGGGGGCTGCGCAGATCGCGGCCGTGTAGCGGTCGGCTGCGGCGAAGCGCTTGAGCATGGCCAGCACCCGGTCATCCGCCTTGCAGGTGATCGGCGCCCGGCAGGCCGCCCGGCAGCACGATCATCTCGAAGTCGTCGGGATCGACCGAGTCGAGGGTGAGGTCGGCGGTCACGGTGATGCCGTGCGAGCCGGTCACTTCGCGCGGGCCGAGCGAGGCGGTGCGGGTTTCGATCCCGGCCCGACGCAGCAGGTCGACGACGGTGACGGCCTCGATTTCCTCGAAACCTGCGGCGAGCAACACGAGCACGCGGGACATCGGGCTGCCTCCCGTTGGCAGGCGAGGATCAGTGCTCGCCGGCGAGGGCGACCTGGGTGCCGAGGCTGCGATCGCGCAGGTATTGCAGCGCGGCCTGCACGGCGGGATCCGCAACCAGCACCGTGGCCTGCTCATCGCCCCGCAGCTCATCGGCCAGCGACACGTCCGGCTCGAGACCTCTCTCGTGCAGCGAACTTCCCGAGGGCGTGTAGTAGCGGGACGTCGTGAGCTTGAGCGCTTGCCCGTTGGCGAGCGGCATCACCGTCTGCACCGAACCCTTGCCGAAGGTTCGCTCGCCCATCAGCGTTGCGCGACCGTGATCGCGCAGCGCGCCCGCCACGATCTCCGCCCCCGAGGCCGAGCCGCGGTCGATCAGCACGACCAGCGGGGCGCTGCGCAAAGCATCGCCCTCGGTCGCGCGCAGCACGAAGCGGGATTCCGCGGTGCGACCCTCGGCACGGACGATGACCCCGGAGTCGAGAAACTCGTCGGCGACGCTGACCGACGCTTCGAGGACGCCACCGGGATTGCCGCGCAGGTCGAGCACGAGACCGCGCAGCGGAGCATCCGACTGCAGGCCGGCCAGCGCGCGGTCGAAATCGCGCGGCGTGGCGTCGGTGAAGTGCGTGACGCGCAGGTAACCGTAGCGACCCGGAAGCGGCTCGGCGCGGACCGTGCGGACGTGCACCTCGGAGCGCTCGAGCGCGAAACGCAGCGGCTCGGGTTCGCCGCTGCGCTCGACGGTGAGCCGCACGGTCGAGCCGACGAAGCCACGCATCCGTTCGATGGTCGCCTCGAGGCTCCCGCCCTCGACGGTGCGGCCGTCGATTTCGAGCAGGACGTCACCGCTGCGCACGCCTGCGCGGTCGGCCGGCGAGCCGTCGATCGGCGTCACGACCGCAATTCGCCCGTCCCGCTCGGCGACCTCGAGACCGACGCCGGAATAATGCCCGGCGGTGCTGACGCGCATCGCCTCGTACTCGGCCGGGTCGAGGAACGCGGAATGGGGATCGAGGCTCGCGACCATGCCGTCGACGGCCGCAAGGTCGAGCTGTTCCTTGGTCACCGGCTCGACGTACTCGCTGCGCACGCGATCCTCGACTTCCTCGAGCAGCGAGCGCGCCACGGCCGCCGCGTCCGGCTGCGGCGCCGCGACGGACCGCGGGCCGTCTGCGGAGCCATCGCGCAGCAGCACCAGGCCGGCGCCGAGCACGACCCCGGCGGCGGCAACGAGCAGTGTGTGGACGCCCCTCGGCAAAGGCTTCCCCGGTTGGATGGACAGCCTCAGATAGTACCGCCGAGCAGGTCTTTGATCACCTGGTCGAACGGCAGTGGCCGGGCGATCGAGAACCCCTGGCCGTACTCGACGCCAAGGCGCTCCGTAATTTCGCGGATCTCGTCGTTCTCGACGCACTCCGCAACGGTCCGCAAGCCCATGGCGCGCGCCAGCTGGACGATGGCGCTCAGCATGGCCTGCGAGCGATTGTCACCGACGACGTCGCGCACGAAGCTGCCATCGATCTTCAGGCAGGTGACCGGGAGGGTCTTCAGGTACGTGAGCGAGCTCAGGCCGCGCCCGAAGTCGTCGAGCGCGACGTCGAAACCGAGCTCGCGCAGGCGGCGCATCAGCGATTCGGCGCGGACGATGTTCGCGACCGCAGCCGTCTCGGTCAATTCGAACGACAGCAGGGCGGGCGGCAGGCCGCTCTCGCGCAGCGCGTCCTCGAGGAATGCGCAGAACTCCTGGTCACCGATCGACTGGCCGGAGATGTTCACGGCGAAACAGGCGCCGCGCTGCAAGAGTTGCGCCGCGAGCGGCCCAAGCGTCTGCAGCACGCTGCGCACCACCCACCGGTCGATGGCGGGCGCGAGCTGGTAGCGCTCGGCCGCCGAGAGAAACTTGTCTGGGGAGATGCTCTGGCCGGACTCGTCGGTCATGCGCAACAGCAGCTCGAACTTCGGGCCGGACGCCGCGCCGTTCAGGGGCACGATCGACTGCGCCTCGAGGCGGAAGCGATCCTGGGCGAGCGCGAAGCGCAGCGTGCCGACCAGGGTCACGTCCGTGTAGCGGCGCACGATGCTCTGGTCGCTGTCCTCGTAGGTCTCGACCCGGTCGCGGCCGCGGTCCTTGGCCGCCTTGCAGGCGATCTCGGCCGCAGCAAGCGCATGGGACAACGGATGCTTGCTCTCGACGATGCCCGCGACACCGAAGCTGGCCGAGACCTCGACCGGCCGGCTGCCGGCGACGAAACCGAGCTGCCCGAGTGCGTCGCGGAGATTCTCGGCGATGGTCTGCGCGGCCTCGACGGTCGCGTCGGCGACGAAGATCGCGAAGCGATCCCCGGAGATCCGCGCCGCCAGCATCCGCGGCGTCAGGTTGCGACGGATCACTTCGGCGACCCGCACGATCACCTCGTCGCCGACGTGCATGCCGAGGTTCTCGTTCAGCACGTGCAGGCGGTCGATATCGATGTAGATGACGCCGTTGTTTCCCGCCAATGCCTGCGGCGTGAGCAGCAGCTGCGCGCGCTTCTCGAACGCTGGCCGGGTCAGCAGGCCCGTGGTCGGATCGTAGGCATTCAGCAGGATGTAGGCGACGCGACGCGCCAGCAACTCCACGATCCGCACCTGGCGGAGGTCGAAGTCCGGCGCCGACGCTGCCTTGAACAGCACCAGCACGCCGAGCACGCGCTGCGCGCCGTGCATGACTGGGCAGGAGAGGACCTTGTACGGCACGGAGCCGAGCGGACCGGAGCCGGTCGGCCGGTTCGCCGTCAACGTCTGGCGGTGCAACTGGGTCCAGCCGAGCAGGTGCCGGTGCGTGCGCGTGAGCACCTCCGCGCCTGCGCGGGCCGGCGTGCCCGGGCCGGTGCGGCAGACGGCGATGTTCTTGTCGGGGATCAGCAGCGCGCCCACGCTGCAGTCGAGGTGTTCGACGCAGCCCTGCACGAGCTGGGCGAAATCATCGGTGGTTTCGGCGCCAGCCGCTTCGTCGTGCGCCGCGCCGAGCAGCAGCTCGAGATCGCGATCACGCACCATCAGGCTGCGCTGCAGGTCCCCGATGCTGTACTGGGCGCCGAGCTCGCGCTGCAGGCATTCGAGCGCTGGGCGCAGCAACCCCTGCACCAGCGGGATCGGCCGGGTGTCGCCGCGTTGCGAGGACTCGCGACAGACGACGCCGACCGCGCCGAGCAGCTGCTGGTCCGCATCACGCAACAGGAACACATAGGCGCAGTGTTCGCGGTCGACCGGCTCGGCGAAACCGTCGGCGCCAGGCGCCGCGCCGAGTTGCCGCTCGAGCGCCTCCTCGACGAGGCGGTGCAGCTCCGGGACATCCACGCCGTCGTTGAGCCATACGGGCAGACCCATGCGATCGTAGATTGCGATCGCTTGCGCCCGCGGCAGCAGCATCTTGACGAGCTGGCCGTAAGGGTCGAGCGATGTAGCACTGATCAGCGCCGGCTCGCCTTCCAGCGCCTGAGCGAGATTCATCGTGAATGCCTTGCCGTGGTCGGGTCCGTCCTGCCTGGCCTGCATCTTCGTTGATCGATCGGGCGTCAATCCTTGACGTGAGCCGCAGTCTGGAACGGGCAGACGGGCGCAATCCAGCGCTCTTACCTGCGGGTTTGAACATAATCTGCAGCGCTCAGCGGCGCTGCAGCCAGTTCTCCGGATTGACCGGCTCGCGACCCCGGCGCACTTCGAAATACAGCGCCGGCTGGTTGTGGCCGCCCGAATCGCCGACCGCGCCGATCACGTCCCCGGCGGCGACGGCATCCCCGACGCTGCGGAAGACCTCCTCGTTGTGTCCATAGAGGCTCAGGTAACCGCCGCCGTGGTCGAGCACGATCATCAGCCCCATGCCGGGCAGCCAGTCCGCGTAGACGACGCGACCGGCGAACGGGGCACGCACCCGCGCGCCGCGCGCCGTGCCGATCATCATGCCCTGCCAGCGCATGGACCCGCCGGCCCGGGGCTGGCCGAAGCGCGCCAGCACCTTGCCCTGCTGGACGGGCCACGGCAGCTTGCCGCGCAGCGGCTCGAACGGCGCCTGCTTCGCGACCGGCACGTTGCGCAGGGCCTTGCGCAGGTCGGCGATCAATTTCTCGAGACCCTTGGCCTGTGACTCGAGGCGCTTCAGTTCGCCGCCCTTGGACTTGATCTGCGACTCGATCGCCTGCACGGTCCGGGTGCGCTGCTGCTGGGCGGAGCGCAGCGCGGCGAGCTCTTTCTCCTGCTGTGATTCGAGGCCCTTCAGGCGCTCGTTCTCGGCGGCGATCTTCTCGCGGACCAGCGCGAGATGCTCGAGCTTGTCGCGAATGTTGCCGATGCGGTCGGCCCGGGCGCGGCCAAAATAGCCGTAGTACGCGAGCATCCGGCCGAAGCCCGCCGGATCCTGCTGGTTCAGCAGCAGTTTCAGCTGCTCCTCGCGGCCGTTGACGTAGGCGGCGCGAAGTTCCCCGGCGAGTGCGCCGCGCTCCGCCGCCAGCTCCCGGTCGCGCTCGGCCTGCTCGCGCTCGAGCTCCTGCAGCCGCGACTCGCTCGCGATGCGCTCGGCTCGCAGCGTCTCGAGCCCGCGACGCGCCTGCTGCACGCCCAGCTCCGCGTCGCGCAGCTGCACGCTCAGCCGGTCGCGTTTCTCGATGTCCTGGTTGACGTTCTTGCGCACCCGCTCGATGCGGGACTTCACTTTCTTCAGCTCCGCCTCCTTCTGGGCGGGGGTCGCCTTGCGCTCGTTCTGGGCGTCGGCCGCACCCGGGCCGCCGGCCACGGCCACGAGCAGCAGCACCGCCGGCAGCCACCAGCGGAGGCGAAGCGGGCGGGACGGCGTGGATGGCGGCGAGATCGGGGGCAACATGCCTCGATGGGGGCGATTGGGCGACCGGCAGGCCGCCAAGTCTAACGCGTTGGCGAGGCTGCTATAATCCGCGACCCTTTTTGGCCCAGCCGTCCCATGCAGCGTTTCCTCGAATACGCCACCCAGCACCCCTTCCTGGTCGGAGGGACCGTCGCGCTGTTCATCGCAGCGTTGGCGTACGAGATCAGCCGTGCCCGCAGCGGCGGGCAATCCGTCGGGCCAATGGACGCCGTTCGCCTGTTGAACGACGGCGCGCTGCTGCTCGACGTTCGCACCAAGGCCGAATTCGATGCCGGCCACGTGCTCGACGCCAGGCACGTGCCGCAGGATGAGCTCGCCAAGAGCACCGAGACGCTGAAGAAGTACCGCGACAAGGTCGTGGTGACCTGCTGCGAGAGCGGGATGCGTTCCAGTGCCGCCAGCCGCGTACTCCGCGCCCAGGGATTCGCCAAGGTCGTGAACCTGCAGGGTGGAATGCAGGCCTGGCGCGCAGAGAACCTGCCTGTCGTCCGCTCGGACTCGAAGGGCAAGTGAGTGCCCGCGCGATGACCGGGGCGGCCGAAATCGTCATGTATTCCAGCGGCTGGTGCCCATACTGCGAGCGGGCGCGGGCGCTGCTCACGCGCAAGGGCCTGGCCTTCCGCGAGATCAAGGTGGACGAGGAGCCGGGCGAGCGCGCAGCGATGCTGGCCCGCAGCGGCGGGCGGCGCACGGTGCCGCAGATTTTCATCGGCGACCACCACGTCGGCGGCTTCGACGATCTCTATGCCCTCGACCGGGCGGGTAAGCTCGACGCACTGACCGGCCGCGCCTGAACCTGCGGGCCGGCCGCCCGAATCGACACATTTTCCCGAGGACGACAACGCCATGACCGAGCCGAACAGCCAAACCCAGCCCGCCGCCGACCCCAATGCGCAGGTGGTGAATCCGCAGGCGATCTACATCAAGGACTGCTCGTTCGAGGCCCCGAATGGCCCGTTCATCAGCAACGGGCAGGGCAACCCGTCGGTGAACCTGAACCTGACGACGCGCGCGACCGCGCTCGCCCAGGACATGCACGAGGTCGTGCTGCAGGTGAACCTCGAGGCGAAGGCCGGCGACAAGGTCGTGTGGCTGCTCGAGCTGCAGCAGGCGGGAGCCTTCCTGATTCGCAACCTTTCGGCGGCCGAGCTTGCCCAGGTCGTGAGCATCATGGCGCCGAACTACCTGCTTGCGTTCGCGCGGGCCACGGTCGCCGAGCTCGTCGCCAAGGGTGGCTTCCCGCCGTTCCTGCTGCCGCTCGTGACGTTCGAGGCGCTGCACGCGCGCGCCGCGGCGCAGCAGGCCGCGCAGCAGTCGATCACCCCGCCGGACGGCACGGTCAACTGACCGGAGGATCCCGGGTGACCGCCGTCACTGTCGAGCCGAAGCCGGTGTTCGCCGTGCTCGGCTCGGGGTCGTGGGGCACCGCGCTGGCCGTGCACATCGCGCGCACCGGCCATCGCACGATCCTGTGGGGCATCGAAACCGACGAGCTCGTGGCGATGACTCGCGACCGGGTCAACAGTCGCTACCTGCCGGGCGTCACGCTGCCCGACCGGGTCGAGATCGAGCACGATTTTGCACGCGCGATCGCCGAAGCCGACCAGCTGCTGATCGTCGTGCCGAGCCACGCGTTTCGTGAAGTGCTGCAGCGGATCAAGCCGCTGCTGCGCCGCGACCAGCGAGTCGCCTGGGCCACCAAGGGCTTCGAGCTCGCCAGCGGCAAGTTGCCGCACGAGGTCGCGAGCGAGGTGCTGGGCCCCGCGGTTCCCACGGCGGTGCTCTCGGGCCCGACGTTCGCGAAGGAAGTCGGCGCCGGGCTGCCGAGCGCGATGACCGTCGCCTCGCGCGACGAGGCCTACGCGATGAGCCTGGCCCGCAGCCTCTCCAGCGACAACTTCCGCGTCTATGCGTCGGGCGACATGGTCGGCGTCGAGGTCGGCGGTGCCACCAAGAACGTGCTCGCGATCGGCGCCGGCATTTCGGACGGGCTCGGCTTCGGCGCGAACACGCGCGTTGCGCTGATCACGCGCGGACTCGTGGAGCTGACGAGGCTCGGCGTCGCACTCGGCGCCGACAAGGAGACGTTCATGGGCCTCGCGGGCCTGGGCGACCTGGTGCTGACCTGCACGGACGACCAGTCCCGCAATCGTCGCTTCGGACTGGCACTGGCCTCGGGCAAGACGCCCGAGCAGGCGCAGGCCGGGATCGGGCAGGTCGTCGAAGGCGTGCTGGCGGCCCGCGCGGTGCGCGACGTGGCGAAAAGAGTCGGCGTCGAGATGCCGATCAGCGAGCAGATCTATCGCGTGCTCTACGAGGGCGCGCCGGCCAGGGATGCGGTTATTGCGCTGATGGGACGCACGGTGAAGTCGGAGACTGCGTAGCCGTAGAGGCTGTGCGCGGTAGGCCTACCGCCCAGAACCTTCCCAGCCTTGCTGCCGCCACGCCTCGTAAACCGCGACGGCCACGGCGTTCGAGAGGTTCAGGCTGCGCGAGCCGGGCCGCATCGGAATGCGCAGGCGGCGGTCCGACGGGCATGCGTCCAGCACTTCGGCCGGCAGGCCGCGAGTCTCCGGCCCGAAGACGAGCGCATCGCCGTCCCGGTAATTCACAGCGTCGTGCTGCGCGCCGCCGCGGGTCGTGAAGGCGAACCAGCGCGGCTGGCCGAGACTTTCGAGGCACCCCTGCAGGCTGGCGTGCTCGCGCAGGTCCGCGAGCTCGCGGTAATCGAGCCCCGCCCGGCGCACGGCCTTGGCGTCCAGCCGGAAGCCGAGCGGACTCACCAAGTGCAGCGTTGCGCCGGTGTTTGCGCACAACCGGATGACGTTCCCGGTGTTGGGCGGAATCTCGGGCTGGAAAAGCACGACGTGGAGTAGCATAAAATGAGGCACGGGGGTCCAATCATGTTGCGCGTCAAGCACCTGCTCGCCCGAAAGGGGCGCGATATCTGGTCGGTGGACTCCGACGAGCCCGTGCTCGAGGCCATCCAGATCATGGCCGACCGGCACGTGGGCGCGCTACCCGTGCTGCGCGAAGGCCAGCTGGCGGGCGTGATCTCCGAGCGCGACTACGCCCGCAAGGTGATCCTGCTCGGGCGTTCGTCCGCCGAGACCCCCGTCTGGCAGATCATGAGTGCGCCAGTGATCACCGTCGGCCCGGAGGACGCCGTGCGCCGCTGCATGGAGCTGATGACCGAGCGCCGGATCCGTCATCTGCCGGTGGTGGACGAGGGCGGCGCGATGATCGGCATGATCTCGATCGGCGACCTGGTGCGCGGCGTCATCGAGGAGCAGCAGGAAACGATCGAGCAGCTCGAGAAATTCATCGCGGGCTGAGGGTGACCTAGCCGGCGGCGGCCCGGTGGCCGGCCGTTGCGGCGCCCGCAGCCTCGTCCTCGTCGACTTCCTCGCCGAGGAACCCGCCGCTCTGGTGCGCCCAGAGCCGCGCGTAGAGCCCGCCCTGCGCCAGCAACGACGCGTGGTCGCCTTCCTCGACGATGCGCCCCCTGTCCATGACGACCAGCCGATCCATCGCCGCGATCGTCGAGAGGCGGTGCGCAATCGCGACGACGGTCTTGCCTTCCATCAGCCGGTAGAGACTCTGCTGGATCGCGGCCTCGACCTCGCTGTCGAGCGCGCTCGTCGCCTCGTCGAGCAGCAGGATCGGCGCGTCCTTGAGCATGACCCGCGCAATCGCGACGCGCTGCCGCTGCCCGCCCGAGAGCTTCACGCCACGCTCACCCACGTGGGCGTCGTAGCCGCGACGGCCCTTCGGGTCCGACAGGCCGAGGATGAACTCGTGCGCTTCGGCGCGCCGGGCGGCCGCGACCATCCGTTCGTCGGTGGCGTCCGGACGGCCGTAGACGATGTTGTCGCGCACCGAGCGGTGCAGCAGCGAAGTGTCCTGCGTGACCATGCCGACCTGCGCCCGGAGACTCGTCTGCGTGACCCCGGCGATGTCCTGGCCGTCGATCAGGATCCGCCCGCCCTCGACGTCGTAGAAGCGCAGCAGCAGGTTGACGATCGTGCTCTTGCCGGCGCCGGAGCGCCCGACGAGGCCGATTTTCTCGCCCGGCCGGATCGTCAACGTGAAGTCCTCGATCACGCTGCGCTCGCCGCCATAGGCGAATCGCACGTGCTCGAAGCGGATCTCGCCGCGCGGCACCTGCAGTGGCTCGGCGCCTGCGCGGTCCACCACGGTGTGGCGGCGCGCCAGCGTGTTGATGCCGTCCTGGACCGTGCCGACGTGCTCGAACAGCGACGCCAGCTCCCACATGATCCAGTGCGAGATGCCGTTCAACCGCAGCGCCATCGCAGTGGCCGCGGCAACGGCGCCGACGCTGACCTGCCCCTGCGTCCACAGCCACAACGCGGCGCCGGCCGTGCTTGCGAGCAGCGCCATGCTGAGCAGGTGGTTGGTGATCTCGAAGCCGCTCACGAGGCGCATCTGCGCGTAGGCCGTCTGCATGAACTCCTGCATCGCCGCGCGCGCGTAGCTCGCCTCGCGATTGGCGTGCGAGAACAGCTTCACCGTGGCGATGTTGGTGTAGGCGTCGGTGACGCGCCCGGTCATCAACGAACGGGCGTCCGCCTGTGCCGCGGCGACCTTGCCCAGTCGCGGCACGAAGAACACGAGCGCGGCGGCATACAGCGCGAGCCAGCCCAGGAACGGCAGCAGCAGCCAAGCGTCGAAACTGCCTACGACGGCGACCATCGTCACGAAGTAGATCGTGATGAAGACCAGGATGTCGGCTACGGTGAGCCACGTGTCGCGCACGGCGAGTGCGGTCTGCATCACCTTGGTCGCGATGCGGCCGGCGAACTCGTCCTGGTAGAAGCCCATGCTCTGCCGCAGCAGCAGGCGGTGGAAATTCCAGCGCAGGCGCATCGGGAAGTTGGCCGCGAGCGTCTGGTGCTTCAGCAGCGTCTGCAGCGCCACGACGAGCGGACTGGCGGCCAGGATCGCCGCGAGCAGCAGCAGGCTGCCGCGCTGCTCGGTCCACAGGCGGGCGGGTTCGACGGCGGCCAGCCAGTCCACGACCCGGCCGAGCATCGCGAACAGCAGCGCCTCGAATGCGCCGATTACCGCCGTGCACAGCGTCATGGCCAGGATGTACGGGCGCAGCCCTTCGGAGCAGGCCCAGAGGAACGCGAAGAAGTTCTTCGGCGGCGCCTCGGGCGCGAACTCGGGATAGGGCGTGACGCGATTTTCGAACCAGCGGAACAAGCAGGTCACCAGTCGGCGCGGGCCCACAGGGTAGCTCAGGCGGGGACCCGCGGGGATCCGGCGGCCCTGGACAAAAAGGCGCCCTCCGAGGAGGGCGCAATCAGGGGGAGATCATTGGGGCGGGCTGGCCGATGCCAGCCCGCTCGAAGTTCAGGCGGCTTTCCGGGCGCGGACAGTCGTCTTGCGAACGGCGCGCTTGGCCTTGCGGACGGGCGCAGTCTTCGCGACCGGCGCCTCTTCGTCGTCGGTTTCCACGACTTTCGCGTAAGTCTGTGTGGCCACTTTGCTGACGTCGCGGCCGGCATCCTTGAAGATCGCGAAGGCCCGCGCCGCTTCGTCGACCATGCGGTCGCGGGTCGCGCGCAGCGCCTCGGCCTGCTCCTGAATCAGGTCGATGACGTTGTCGGCACGCGCGGTACGTTCGAGGCGATTGGCCGCATCCGTCAGCGCCGAAGTGACGATCTCGGACTGCAGCTCGATCAGGCCCTGCAGCGCGTTCTGCGTGATCGCGGTCAGCTTCACACCCGAGCGCGCGATCACGCGGACGGGATTCTTCAGCGACTTGAGGCCTTCCGCCGAACCAGCGGCCACCCCGCGGGCGGACTCGACCGGATCCTCGCGGAACTTCTGGGCCTGCTCGGCCAGCGCGTTCTTCTGCTCGGTCATGAAATCCTGGATCTGGGTGAACATGGGCGGCTCCTTGAGGTCGTGTTGCACTGCAGCATTTGCTGCAATGCAGCATAGGCCTGCCATGGCGCCCGTCAAGTAAGTAGTTGTCGCAGGCCGAGCGCCGGCCGTCGGCGGCCGTCCGAACCCGGTCGCGGCCCCTTACAATTGGGTCCCATGCCTCCGGCACCATCACTGGCCGTCGATTTCTGCGGGCTGCGGCTCGCCTCGCCGATCGTGCTGCTGTCGGGCTGCGTCGGTTTCGGCGAGGAGTACACGCGGGTCGAGGGTTTCTCGAACACGGACGTCGGCGCGATCGTGCTCAAGGGCACGACGCGCGAGCCGCGCCTCGGCAATCCGGCGCACCGGGTCTACGAGACGCCGATGGGCATGCTGAACGCGATCGGGCTGCAGAACCCCGGCGTCGACCAGGTCGTCGACCGGATCCTACCGACGCTCGACTTCGCCGAGACGCGCTTCTTCGCCAACGTCTGCGGCTCGACGATCGACGACTACGTCGAAGTCACGCGGCGCTTCGACGACTCCCCGATCGACGCGATCGAGATCAACATCTCGTGCCCGAACATCAAGGAAGGCGGGGTGCAGTTCGGCAACTATCCGGACATGTCGGCGCGCGTGGTCGAAGCCTGCAGGCGTGTCACGACGAAACCGCTGATCACCAAGCTGTCGCCCAACCAGACCGACATCCGCGAGAACGCCCGCCGCTGCATCGAGGCGGGCAGCGACGGTCTCGCGGTGATCAACACCATCATGGGCATGGCGATCGACGTGAAGACCCGCCGCCCGGTGATCGGCAACATCCAGGGCGGCCTGTCGGGGCCGGCGATCAAGCCGATCGCGTTGCTCAAGGTGATGCAGGTGGCCGAGGTTGCGCGGCCGCACGGCGTGCCGATCATCGGCCAGGGCGGCGTCTGCACTGCAGAGGACGCGCTCGAGTTCATCATCGCCGGCGCCACGACCGTCGGCGTCGGCACCTCGCTGTTCTACGATCCGTTCGCGTGCCGCAAGATCAACGCTGGCATTGCGGAGTACCTCGCAGCGAACAGCATGCCGTCCGTCGGCGAATTGATCGGCTCGCTCGACGCACCGCGCAAGACGGTGCAGGCCTGCGCCTGCTAGACATGGCCGGAAGACCCGGGACGGTCCCGGTCTTCCCGGCGTTCCATTGACTGGTGGAGATCGAAGATGCGCATGGCACGCGTGCTGGGGTGGGCGGTGCTCGCTATTGCGGTCGCTGCGATGGCGGCTCTCGCCATCGGCTACGTGCGCTCCGACAACGACTGCGAGAGCCAGCTCGCCCGGACGCCGCAGCACCCGATGACGGCCGTCATCCGCTGTGACTACGGCACAGCCGAGGTCCTGCGACTCGCGCAGCTCGAGATTCCGGTGCCTGCTGACCAGGAGATCCTCGTCAAGGTGCACGCCGCGGCCATCAACCCGCTCGACTGGCACGAGATGCGCGGCACGCCCTACCTGATGCGCCTCAGTTCCGGGCTGCGCCGGCCGCGCGACCTGCGGCTGGGCGTGGACTTCGCGGGAACGATCGAGGCGGTCGGTGCGAAGGTCACCCGCTTCAAGCCGGGCGATGCGGTGTTTGGCGGTCGCTCGGGCGCACTCGCGCAGTACCTCGTCGTGCGACAGGACCGCGCCGTGGCCCTGAAGCCCGACAACGTCACCTTCGAGCAGGCGGCGGGCGTCGGCATCGCCGGCACGACGGCGTTGCAGGGCCTGCGCGACGCCGGGCGTGTCGCGGTCGGTGATCGGGTGCTGGTGAACGGTGCCTCGGGCGGCGTCGGCACGTTCGCCGTGCAGATCGCCAGGAGCATGGGCGCAGAAATCACCGGCGTCTCGAGTGCCCGCAATCACGAGCTGGTGCGGTCGCTGGGCGCCGATCACGTCATCGACTACAAGGCCCAGGACTACACGTCGGGCGGCATTCGCTACGACGTCATCCTCGACGCCGTGGGCAACCGGTCGGCGCTCGAGAACCGGCGCGTGCTCGCGCCAGACGGTCGCTACGTGCTGATCGGCGGCGGCGGGCCGGATGCCGGCGACTGGATCGGGCCGTTCGCGAAGCCGCTGCAGGCGCTATTGCTCTCGCCGTTCGTGAGCCAGGACATGAGCATGATGCTGGCGCAGTTCACGAATGCGGACACGCAGGCCTTGGCATTGCTGCTGCAGTCCGGCGCGCTGACACCGGTGATCGACCGGCACTACCCGCTCACACAGGTTGCCGAGGCGATCCGCTATCTCGAGCAGGGCCGCGCGCGCGGCAAGGTCGTGATCACGGTGGAGTGACCGGAAAGACGCTGTCTGCCCGGCTCACTCATAGCGCAATGCGGTGATCGGATCGAGCGAGGCCGCGCGGCGCGCCGGCCAAAGGCCGAACACGAGACCCACCGCGACGCTGAAGCCGAAGGCCAGCGTGAGCGCCTCCATCGTGACGTAGGTCTGCCACCCGGCGAACCGGGCGAGCGCCTGCGCGGCGGCCGTGCCGAGCAGCATGCCGAGCAGCCCCCCCAGCAGGCACAGCAGCACGCTCTCGACCAGGAACTGCGTGAGGATGTTGAGCCGCGTGGCACCCAGCGCCTTGCGGATGCCGATCTCGCGCGTCCGCTCGGTGACGGTCACCAGCATGATGTTCATGATGCCGATGCCGCCGACGACCAGGCTGACGCCCGCGATGCCGGCCAGCAGGAAACTCAGGATCTCCGAGGTCTGCTGCTGCGTGGCCAGGAACTGCTTGCGATCGATGATCGAGAAATCGTTGTCCATGCCCGGCCTCAGGCCGTGCTCGCGCCGGATCACGCGCTCGATCTCGACCATCGCCTGCGTGAGCTGGGCATCCGGGGCCGCCTGCACGGCCAGCGTCTGGATCTTGTCGTGGCCGGTGACGCGGAAGCGGGACGTGCTGATTGGAATGAACACGTCGTCGTCGGGATTGCCAAAGCCGACCGCGCCCTTCTTCGCGTAGATGCCGACCACTTCGAAAGGCAGGGCCTTGATCATGATCGTGCTGCCGAGCAGCGCGTCGGCCGTCGTCTCGAGCAGCTCCGGAACCTCGCCACCGAGCACGGCCACTCGCCGCCGGCTGCTGTCGTCGATGGCGGTGAACATCCGGCCGGCCTGGATCGAATAGCCGTTGAGCAGGCACAGCAGCACGCTCTCGACCAGGAACTGCGTGAGGATGTTGAGCCGCGTGGCGCCGAGCGCCTTGCGGATGCCGATCTCGCGCGTCCGCTCGGTCACGGTCACCAGCATGATGTTCATGATGCCGATGCCGCCGACGACCAGGCTGACGCCCGCGATGCCGGCCAGCAGGAAACTCAGGATCTCCGAGGTCTGCTGCTGCGTGGCCAGGAACTGCTTGCGATCGATGATCGAGAAATCGTTGTCCATGCCCGGCCTCAGGCCGTGCTCGCGCCGGATCACGCGCTCGATCTCGACCATCGCCTGCGTGAGCTGGGCATCCGGGGCCGCCTGCACGGCCAGCGTCTGGACCTTGTCGTGGCCGGTGACGCGGAAGCGGGACGTGCTGATCGGAATGAACACGTCGTCGTCGGGATTGCCGAAGCCGACCGCGCCCTTCTTCGCGTAGATGCCGACCACTTCGAAAGGCAGGGCCTTGATCATGATCGTGCTGCCGAGCAGCGCGTCGGCCGTCGTCTCCAGCAGCTCCGGAACCTCGCCACCGAGCACGGCGACTCGCCGCCGGCTGCTGTCGTCGATGGCGGTGAACATCCGGCCGGCCTGGATCGAATAGCCGTTGACGGCCGTGTGCTCGGGCGAGGTGCCGATGACGCTCAGGTTCAGGTTGCGACCGCCGAGCTTCACCTGCTGGCGGGAACTCTGCTCGGGGGCGACGGCCATGACGTTGCGTGCGCCGTCGCGCACCGCGTCCGCATCGTCGGTCGTCAGCACCTGCTGTTCACGGGCGACGCCCTGCGCAAACCGCATGCCGGTCGTCACGGTGATCACGTCCGCGCCGAGCGCCGTGAGTTGCTCGTCGACCGCGCGTTGCGCACCCGTGCCGAGCGCCAGCATCGTGATCACCGCCGCGACGCCGATGATCACGCCGAGCATGGTCAACGCAGCGCGGAACAGGTTGCCGCGGATCGACGTCAGCGCGACGCGGAGGACCTCGAGCATCTCACCGGCCTCGCGGCGGCGCGCCGCCCGGCTGCGGCGTCGCCTGCTGCTCCTGCGGCCGCTGCGTGATGCCCGGAATCCCGCCTCGGCTGCGCATGAAATTCTGCAGCCGCTCCTGGGTCTCGATCAGGCTCGAACTCGGCAGCACGAGCACGACGTCGCCGGCGGCGAGACCCTGCGTCACCTCGACGCGATCGAGGTCGGTCATGCCGGTCACGATCGGCACCGGCGTCATGGTGCCGCTGCGATCGACGACCACCCAGAATGCGCCACCCAGTCCCGCCGCGTTCTCGCTTGCCGTCCCGCCACTGGCCGGCCCGGCAGTTGCACCGGCCGGCGCGACGCTCGCGCGGATCGACGCCGCGTCGACGCCGATGATCGCGGCCGTCGTGTCGATGTCGCGCTCGGTCCGCAGCGCCGTGACGGGCACGGTCAACACGTTTTCGCGGCGCGCGACGTCGAAGTCGGCCTCGACGTTCATGCCGGGCCGCAGCAGCCGTTCCTCGTTCGGCAGCGAGATCAGCACCGGGAACAGCGTGACGTTCTGTTCGACGATCGCCTGCGGCTCGATCTTCTCGATGGTGCCGGAGAAGCGCTTGCCCGGGTACGAAGCCACGCTGATCCCCGCCTCCATGCCCGGCTCGAGCTTGCCAATGTCGGTCTCGTCGACCCGGGCGCGCACCCGGACCTCGCCGAGCTCCGCCATCGTCATCAGCAGCGTCCCGCCCCCGACGTCCATCGTCGGCGACGAGATGACCTGGCCCCGTTCGACGCGCTTGCTCAGGACCGTGCCATCGCTGGGCGCGCGGACCTCGGTGTCGTCGAGCGCAATGCGCGCATTCTCGACCGCGACCTTGGCCGCGACGACTTCGGATTCGGCCGTCGCCACGTTCAGCACGAGCTGGTCGTAGTCGGCCTGGTTGATCCAGGCGTTGCCGAGCAGTTTCTCGCCACGTTCGAGCTGGCCGCGCGCGTTGACGAGCTTGGCCTGGGCCGCCTTTCTTTGCGCCACGGCCTGGTCGAAGCGATTGCGGGGCGTCCGCGGATCGATGCGGACCAGCAGCGCGCCACGCTGCACCGTATCGCCGGTATCGGCCCCGAGCTCGAGGATCTCGCCAGAGGCCTTCGACTTGATCTCGACGGTGCGCACGGGCTCGATCACGCCACTGGCTTCGACCGTCAACACGAGCGAACGGTTCTCAGCCTGCGCAGTCTCGTACTGGCTCGCCTGGGGAACCTCGCCTCCGGGGCCGCAGGCGCTCAGGACCAGCATCGACAATGAGGCAGCCAACAATCTTCGTTTCATGAGGACAGATGCTCGTTCTCGAAGGTGTCGCCGACGATCCTGCCGTCGAGGACACGCAATACGCGCCGCGCACGACTCGCGATGGCCGCGTCATGGGTGACGATGATGACGGTATTGCCGGCACCGTGCAGATCCTCGAACAGCCGGAGGATCTCTTCGCCGGTCGCGGTGTCGAGGTTACCCGTCGGTTCGTCCGCGAGCAGCAGGCTCGGATTCGTGACGAGCGCCCGCGCGATCGCCACGCGCTGGCGCTGGCCGCCGGAGAGTTCGCCGGGGCGATGCCTCGCACGGCCGGCCAGCCCGACACGGTCGAGGGCCTCCGCCGCGCGCTTGAGGCGTTCGCGACGCGGCAGTTTCGCGTAGACGAGCGGCAACTCGACGTTCTGCAGCGCCGTCGCACGCGGCAGCAGCGCGAAGGTCTGGAAGATGAAGCCGATCTCGCGGTTGCGGACGTGCGCGAGCTGGCTGTCGCCCATCGCGGAGACCAGCACGCCGTTCAGCCAGTAGCGGCCCTCATCCGGCGTGTCGAGGCAGCCGACGATGTTCATCAGTGTCGACTTGCCCGAGCCGGAAGGCCCCATGATCGCCGCGTACTCGCCGTGGCGGACCTCGACGCTGACGCCGCGCAGGGCCTCGATGGTCTCGCGCCCCATGCGATAACGCCGGGTCAACCCCTCGGTCCGAATCAGCGTGGAACCCGGCGCGTGAGGCATGGCGCGCGATTAGACACCGGACGATCCAAGAGGTGCCGGTGGTCGGATCGCGATCGAGAAAATCCGACCACCGGCACCCTCTTCAGGCGCCCTCCATCCCCAGCTCCTTGAGCTTGCGCGTCAGCGTATTGCGGCCCCAGCCAAGCAGCTTCGCGGCTTCCTGGCGACCGCCGTGGGTCGCCTTCAGGGCCTCGCGGATCACGGTGCGTTCGAATTCCGGCATGGCGTCCTCGAGCAGCGGCGCGCCGCCAGCGGCGAAGCGCGCCTGGGCCCAGCTCGCGAGCGCCTGGGACCAGTCCAGCGCGACCGTTCCGCCGGCTCCGGCCCCGCCGAGATCGGCCGGAATGTCGCTGCGGGTGATCTCGCGACCGGCCGCGATCACCGTGAGCCGGCGGCACGCGTTCACGAGCTGGCGCACGTTGCCGGGCCACTCGAAACCGACCAGCGCAGCCTCGGCCTCGCTCGTCAGCACTTTTGGCGCCACGCCGAGCTCGATGGCCGCGACGTCGAGATAGTGACGCAGCAACTCCGGGATGTCCTCGCGGCGGTTGCGCAGCGGCGGCACCTCGATCCGGATCACGTTCAGGCGATGCAGCAGGTCCTCGCGGAACAGCCCCTGCCGCACGCGGTCCTCGAGGTTCTGGTGTGTCGCAGCGATGACGCGCACGTCGACCTTGACCGGCAGCTGCCCGCCGACTCGATAGAACTCGCCCTCGGCGAGCACGCGCAGCAACCGCGTCTGCAGCGCCGGCGACATGTCGCCGATCTCGTCGAGGAACAGCGTGCCGGCGTCGGCCTGCTCGAAACGACCGCGGCGCAACTCTCCCGCGCCCGTGAACGCGCCTTTCTCGTGGCCGAACAGCTCCGACTCGAGCAGGTCTGCGGTGAACGCAGAGGTATTCAGTGCGATGAATGGCTTCGTGGCCCGCGGGCTGTGGCGATGCAGCGCGCGCGCGACGAGCTCCTTGCCCGTGCCCGATTCGCCGGTGATCAGTACCGTCATGCTCGAGCGCGACAGTCGCCCGATGGCGCGGAACACTTCCTGCATCGACGGTGCGTGGCCGAGCATCTCGGGAATGCGCCGCGATTCGGCGGCCGTCGTCTCCGAGCGCAGGCCCTGCGTCGCCGCGCGCCGCACGAGTTCGACCGCCTGGTCGATGTCGAACGGCTTCGGCAGGTATTCGAAGGCGCCGCCTTGGTAAGCGGCCACGGCGCTGTCGAGGTCGGAATGCGCGGTCATGACGATGACCGGCAGGCGCGGCCGCTTGGTGCGGATTTCGTCGAGCATCTCGAGTCCGCTGCGGCCCGGCATCCGGATATCTGTCACGAGCACGTCCGGTGCGCCCTGGCGCAGTGCGCCGAGCGCGGCATCGGCGTGCTCGAACGACTTCGTCTCCATCCCGGCCTGCTTGAGTGCGCGCTCGAGCACCCAGCGGATCGACGCGTCGTCGTCGACGACCCAGACGTTAAGCGGTGTTGCCGAGTTCATGGTTGTCGAAAGGAAGTAAGAGAGTGAACACGGTGCGTCCGGGCCGGCTGTCGAACTCGACCAACCCGTCGTGGCGGCTGATCAGGTCCTGCGCGACGGCGAGCCCGAGTCCCGTGCCGCCCTGGCGTCCAGTCACGAGCGGGTAGAAGACCGTGTCCTTCAGCTCCGCCGGCACGCCCGGCCCATCGTCCTCGACCTGGATGCTGGCGACGACTCGATAGCGGCGACTGCCGATGCTGGCGTTGGTGAGCGCGCGCGTGCGCAGCACGATGCGTCCCCGCTCGCCCACGGCCTGGATCGCATTGCGCCCCAGATTGAGCAGCGCCTGGATGATCTGGTTGCGGTCGAGCCGCAGGCGCGGCAGGCTCGGATCGTAATCGCGCTCGATCGAGACGCCTGCGGGTGCCTCCGCGGCCAGCAGGTGACCGACGTGCTGCACGAGCTCGTGGATGTTGACGGGCTCCTTGCGCGGCGGCTGGCCAGGGCCGAGCAGGGCATCGACGAGCGCCGCGAGCCGATCGGCTTCGGCAATGATCACCGTCGTGTATTCGTGCAGGCCTGGGTCCCTGAGCTGCCGCTCGAGCAGTTGCGCCGCGCCGCGCAGGCCACCGAGTGGATTCTTGATCTCGTGCGCAAGCTGCCGGACCATCGCGCGACTGCCGCCGAGCTGGGTCAGCAACGCGTTCTCGCGCAGAATGCGCTGGTGCTGCGTGACGTCGGCGATCTCGACGACGACGCCACCCGGGAAGCCCGGCGGCTCGAACGGCGTGACCGTCAGGTCGACGAAGCGCGGTGGCACGGCCGGGCCGCTCTCGAACGGGAGTTCGCGCCGCGAATACTGCGCGCCCGCGGCTCGCGCACGAGTGATCACCGCCTCGAGTTCGGCGTTCCCCTTCAGCACCTCACGGACCGATCGACCGGCCGCATGGTTGCGGCTGACCGCGAGCAGGTCCTCGGCCGGCTCGTTGAGGTGCACGATCGCGCCTTCGGCATCGAGCCACAGCACGCAGGTCGCCAGGCCGTCGAGCAGCTGGGCGAGCTCCGCGCTCGCGGGACGAAAGGCACCTCTGGGATCCGCAGCCACCTCACGCCTCCGTGAGGCGCGACTGCGGACGGGTGGCGGTCAGCCGCCGCGTGGGGCGCGGTTGCCGGGCACTGTCGGCGTGGGCGTGACCGGCGGCCGCAAGTTCGGGCCGACGGCGGCCGGCGCGAATGACCGTCGGCTGCCGGACGTGGAACACGCGTGGCTCGCTGCGAATCTTCTCGTTGCCCCGCTCGTCGGTGATCACGGCCGCAAGCGAGTGCACGCCTCGCTGGAGGTCGGTGATCGTGTACGAGTCCGAATTCGTTGCCCCCTCGACCAGCTTGCCGTCGAGGTAGAGCAGAAGCGTGTGTCCCTGCGACAGCTCGGGTTCCGACCGAACGCGCACGTTCACTGCGGCATCGGCGCCGAAAAACGATTCGCCGTTCGTCGGCTGCCAGATCTCGAGCGAGCGGTATGAGATCGCGGCGGCCTCCGGCGGCGAGCTGGCCGTCGCAGCACTCGCTGGTTGGGGTGCTGCCGCTCGCGGCTGCGGCGTGCTCGTCGTGACCGCGACCTGGCGCGCTCCGGGGACCGGACGATCCGAAAAGTGGGTGACGCCATTGGCATCCGTCCAAGTCCACAGCTCGCGCCTCGACTCCTGCGCCTGGCTCGACAGCGCCAAGAGGCACCCCAGCAGCAACGGCACCCGGATGTTCATGACGCCAGAGCATAGCCCCTGTCCTGATCGCTGACAAAGTCACTCGCGCCGATCCGCGAAGTGCGTCAAGGGTTTCGGGGAAGGCGTGCCAGCCAGCGCTCGCGGCTGGCCGGCACCCGCGTCTCCCGCGAACCGTCAGACGCTGTAGTAGAGCTCGAGCTCGACCGGATGCGTCGACATGCGCAGCCGGGTGACCTCCTGCATCTTGAGGCCGATGTAGGCGTCGATCACGTCGTCGGTGAACACGCCGCCCTCCTTGAGGAACGCGCGGTCCTGGTCGAGCGCATCGAGCGCCATGTCGAGCGAGTGGCAGACGGTCGGGATGTTCTTCGCCTCCTCGGGCTCGAGGTCGTAGAGATCCTTGTCCGCCGGGTCGCCCGGGTGGATCTTGTTGCGGATGCCGTCGAGGCCTGCCATCAGCATGGCCGCAAAGCACAGGTACGGATTCGCCGTGGAGTCCGGGAAACGCACTTCGATGCGACGTCCCTTCGGGTTGATCACGTGCGGGATGCGGATCGACGCCGAGCGATTGCGCGCGGAGTACGCGAGCATCACCGGCGCCTCGAAGCCCGGCACCAGGCGCTTGTAGCTGTTGGTGCTGGCGTTCGAGATCGCGTTCAGCGCCTTGGCGTGCTTGATGATGCCGCCGATGTAGTAGATCGCGATCTCGGACAAGCCGCCGTACTTGTCGCCGGCGAAGATGTTCTTGCCGTCCTTCGACAGCGACTGGTTCACGTGCATGCCGTTGCCGTTGTCGCCGACGAGCGGCTTCGGCATGAAGGTGGCCGTCTTGCCGTAGCTCGCCGCGACGTTGTGGATCGCGTACTTGAGGATCTGCACCTCGTCGGCCTTCTTGGTCAGCGTGTTGGCCGACACGTTGATCTCGGCCTGGCCGGCGGTGGCGACCTCCGAGTGATGCACCTCGACCTTGAGGCCCATTTCTTCCATCGCGAGGCACATGGCCGTGCGCAGGTCCTGGTAAGCGTCCACCGGCGGCACCGGGAAGTAGCCGCCCTTGATGCCCGGGCGGTGGCCGAGGTTGCCGCCTTCGATCGCACGGCCGGAATTCCACGCGCCCTGCAGCGAATCGACCTCGTAGAAGCAGCCGTTCATCGAGCTGCCGTGGCGGAGGCTGTCGAAGATGAAGAACTCGTTCTCGGGGCCCCAGATCGACGCGTCGGCGATGCCGGTCGACTTGAGATAGGCCTCGGCGCGCTTGGCGAGCGAGCGCGGGTCGCGCTCGTAACCCTGCATCGTCGAGGGCTCGACGATGTCGCAGCGCAGGTTGAGCGTCGTCTCCTCGAAGAACGGATCGAGGATCACGGTCGACGGGTCCGGCATCAGGATCATGTCCGACTCCTGGATGCCCTTCCAGCCGGCGATCGACGAGCCGTCGAAGCCCTTGCCGTCCTCGAAGAAGGCGTCGTCGACGACGCGCGTCGGGACGGTCACGTGCTGTTCCTTGCCCTTGGTGTCCGTGAAGCGGAGGTCCACGTACTTGACCTCTTTCTCCTCGATCAACTTCAGCACGTCGGCAGCGGTGGTCATGGGAACTCCTTGAGCGGATGCAGCGAAGGCGGAGGCCTCGGGTCGCTCGCCGCGACGACCCAGGAGGCAGGTATTGGGACCCAAAGTAATGCACGTAGTATGCCAGCGCACCGGGATGGCGCAACTAAGCGGAAATGCAGACCGACGGCGGCCGACTCACGCCAGATTTCTGCACTAATGTAGTGCGCTTTATCCGAATACGTTCGATTGTGGTGCAGGCTCGCCTTGCGGCGGCTCGGCTGGTTCCTGCTGCGCAGCGCGCGCCGCTGGCGGCTCAAGTCTCGTCGCCCGCGGTTCCGCGCCATGCTAGATTCCCCGCGGGGCGTGGGAAGCGTGTCGCGTGACTTCGACACTCGCGTTTTTGCGGGGCGGGGTCGTCGGCATCTCGGTATGGATGCTGTCCCGCGCTCGCCGCGGGGGGAGTTCTCACATGCAGCGCCCCGCTGCGGATCCTACGTTCGCTTGCGTTCTGCGTCGTCCTCGGCGCCCTGACCTCCATGTCTGCGTGCGGCTCGAAAGAGCCGACTACCCAGGCCCCGGCTCCGGCCGCACCTGCACCCGCCGATGCGACGCCACCGGCCGCACCAGCCGGCTGCGCCCGTCGACGGCAGACCAGGTGACGCAGACCTGGTCGCCCGAGGCGCTGGAAGAACTGCTCGCACCCGTCGCGCTGTACCCGGATCCGGTGCTGTCGCAGTTGCTGATCGCATCGACCAACCCGCAGGAAGTGCTCGACGCGGGCAACTGGCTGCTGCAGAACACGGGGCTCAAGGGCGGCGCGCTCGATGACGCGGCCGCGGCCGCCGGCTTCACGCCGCCGGTCCGCGCGCTGGTCCAGTTCCCCGAAACCGTCGACATGATGTGCCTCGAGCTCGGCTGGACGACCGAGCTCGGCGAAGCCTTCGTCGCCGACCAGCCCGGCGTGCTCGATGCCGTGCAGCGGCTGCGCAGGCAGGCGAAGGACGTCGGCAACCTGCAGTCGACCGAGCAGATGACGGTCGAGACGCAGCAGCAGGAGGGACAGGAAGTCGTCGTGCTCAAGCCGGCGCAGCCCGAGGTCGTTTACGTGCCGCAATACGACCCGGTGACCGCCTATGCGCCGGTGCCGGCCGCGACGGCACCTGCCACGACGACGGCCGTCACCGAAGAGAAGAGCGGCCACTCGACCGGCGCGATGATCACGACCGGCGTGCTTGCGTTCGGCGCAGGCATCCTCGTCAACGAGCTGTTCGACGACGACGACGATCACAACAACAAGTACGACTACTACTATCCGAACTACGGTTACGGCGGCATGCCTTACTACCCGCCCTATCCGTACCGGCCGTCGTACGGCGGCGGGTATTACCCCAGCAACGGCTACAACCGTCCGCCGAACTACAACAGCGGATTCCAGAACAACGGCAACATCGTCATCAACACGGGTGGCAATCGCCCGGGCGGCGGCAACGGTTACTGGGATCGCTACGACAACAAGCGGCCCCGGACCACCGGCTACCAGGGCGCCAGCAAGGTGTCGAGCCCGATCACGACGGCGCGCCCGAACCGGCCCGAGCTCAATGAGCTGAACAAGCGACAGCCGCGCGCGATGCCGGCCGACGTGAAGCGACCCTCGCCCAATGCAACTGCGGCCAACTGGAAAGGCCAAACCGGCTACGCCGGCGCGAAGCCGGGCGGCCAGCAGGACGCGAAAGATCGGATCGCGAACGCGCAGCCCGGCTACTCCAAGCCTGCGCAGGCGCGACCCGGCACCCGCGATGTACCAAAGGCCAAGGCACCACCGAAGGTGCAGGGCAGCTATGCCGGCGCCAAGCCCGATCGCGTGACGCCGCAGACACGCGACGTGCCGCGCCCCACGCCGAACACACAAGACCGGCCGAAGCCGAGCAAGGTCGCAGGCGATCGTGGCTATGCCAAGCCGGTGGCCGACAAGAAGCCGGCAGCGCGGCCGCAACCCGCCGATCGACCCCCAGCCGCCAAGCCGACGCAGGCGACGCGACCCGCGCCTTCGGGCGGCAACCGCGGCACGGCAATGTCCGGCGCCCAGGGCGGCAGCAAGGACCGCGCTGCGAGCCAGCGGGGCAAGCAGAGCCTGCCGCAGGGTGCCCGCAGCAAGGGTGCCGGCGGTGGTGGCGGTGGTGGCGGCAAGAAGAAGCAGCGCTGAGCGCACGGAGCAGCACAGATGAATACGACAATCACTCAGCGTGCGTCGCGACTGCGCGTCGCAGCCCTGTTCCTCGGACTGGTGATCGCGACCGGCTGCGCGAAGCAGCCTGCCACCGACGGGGCGTTCAAGACGCCCGAGGAAGCCGTGAGCGCGCTCATTGCCGGGCTGCAGAAGGGCGACGTGGCCGCCTTGCAGGCGCTGCTCGGACCCGGCAGCGAAGAGCTGCTGAACTCGGGCGATGCGGTGCAGGATGCGAGTGATCGCGCCGCATTCCTAGCGGCCTACGAGTCTAGGCACGCGCTGAACGATGATGGCGCCGACCGTAAGATCCTGGTCACTGGCCAGGACGACTGGCCGATGCCGATCCCGATCGTGAAGCGCGAAGGCGGCTGGCAGTTCGACGGCGAGGCGGGCATCGACGAGATCATCTACCGCCGCGTCGGCGGCAACGAACTGGGCGCCATCGATGTGTGTCGCGGCTTCGTGGACGCGCAGCTCGAGTATGCCTCCGAGGGTCGCGACGGCGATCCAGCCGGCATCTACGCACTCAAGCTGGTCAGCGACGACGGTTTGCACAATGGCCTCTACTGGCCCACCGAGGAAAGCGATCCGCCCAGTCCGGCAGGTCCTTTCGTCGCCGCCGCCGCTGCGGAGGGCTACCGAAGGGCGGAGGGCGACCAACGCGCGCCGTACCACGGCTACTACTACCGGATGCTGTATGCCCAGGGCGGGAACGCGAACGGCGGCGCGCGGGACTACTTCAAGGACGGGCTGCTGACCGAGGGCTTCGCGCTGGTCGCCTGGCCCGCAGACTATGGCTCGAGCGGCGTGCAGACCTTCATCGTCAACCAGGACGGCATCGTCTTCCAGAAGGACCTGGGCGAGGACACCGCAGCGGCCGTCGAGGCGATCCAGTCCTTCGATCCGGACAGCTCGTGGACTGCCATCGTCCCTCCGGAGGAACCGGCGGCCTGAGCAGCGCATCCAGCGACCGCGATACTTTCGACGACGCGGCCGGCCAGGTTCACAGCGGTGGACCTCGCCGGCCGCGGCCGTTTCGGCAGCCCCTGATACTGGCACGGGCTCGAAAGCTTATCTTGTCGGGATTCAATGGAGACCTGCCGTGACCGCTCCCATTCTTCAACGCATGACACCGTCCGAAGCCCTGGTCGAGACCCTGGCCGCCAATGGCGTGACCGAGGTCTTCGGCATCGTCGGGTCCGCCTACATGGACGCCCTCGACATCTTCCCGGCGGCAGGCATTCGATTCATCCCGGTCGCGCACGAGCAAGGCGCCGCTCACATGGCGGACGGCTATGCGCGAGCCTCCGGTCGCCACGGCGTCTGCATTGCGCAGAACGGCCCGGGCATCACGAACTTCGTCACAGCGATCGCGGCCGCCTACTGGGCGCACTCGCCGGTCGTGTTCATCACGCCGGAGACGGGCTCGATGACGATGGGCCTCGGCGGCTTCCAGGAAACCGAGCAGCTGCCGATTTTCTCGAAGATCACCCGGTACCAGGGGCACGTCAACAACCCGAAGCGCATGGCCGAGATCGCGGCCCGCTGCTTCGATCGCGCGATGCTGGAGTTGGGTCCGACGCAACTCAACATTCCTCGCGACTATTTCTATGGCGACATCCAGGCCGCAATCAGCCCGCCGATGCGGATCGGCCGCGGCCCCGGCGACACAGCAGCGCTCGATGAGGCGGCCGCGTTGCTCACGCAGGCGAGTTTTCCCGTCATCGTCGCCGGCGGCGGTGTCATCACGTCGGGTGGCACGGCGGAAGCCGTCGCGCTTGCCGAACTCCTGCACGCGCCCGTCGCAAACAGCTACCTGCACAACGATTCGTTCCCGGCCTCGCATCCGCTGTGGTGCGGCCCGCTCGGCTACCAGGGTTCGAAAGCGGCGATGAAGCTGATCGCGCAGGCGGATGTCGTGCTCGCGCTCGGCACCCGCCTCGGTCCGTTCGGCACACTGCCGCAGTACGGCATGGAGTACTGGCCTGCCGCCGCGAAGATCATCCAGGTCGACGTCGATCCGCGCGTGCTTGGCCTCGTGAAGGGCATCAGCGTCGGGATCAATGGCGATGCGCGGGCGGCCGCGGCCGCGCTGATCGCCAGGCTCGAGGGGCGCGAGCTCGCCTGCGCCGCCAACCGGGCGGAGCGCAAGGCCAGGGTCGAGGCCGAGAAGGGCGCCTGGGAGCAGGAACTCGCCGCATGGACCCACGAGACCGATCCGTTCTCGCTGGAGGTCGCCAAGGACTCGAAGCGGATGCACCCGCGCCAGATGCTGCGGGAGCTCGAGAAAGCGATGCCGCGGCACGCGATGGTCTCGACCGACATCGGCAACATCTGCTCGGTGTCGAACTCGTACCTGCGCTTCGACCAGCCGCGGTCGATGTTTGCGGCGATGAGCTTCGGCAATTGCGGCTATGCGTTCCCGGTCGCCTGCGGTGCCAAGGTCGCGGCGCCGGACCGGCCGGCCGTCGCCTATGTCGGCGACGGTGCGTGGGGCATCAGCCTGAACGAGCTGCTCACCTGCGCGCGCGAGAAGATCGGCGTGACGGTCGTCGTGTTCAACAACGGCCAGTGGGGCGCGGAGAAGAAGAACCACGTGGACTTCTACACGCGCCGCTTCCAGGGCGTGAACCTCGAGAACCCGAGCTGGGCGACGGTCGCCCAGGCCTTCGGTTGTGCCGGGGTGACGGTCGAACGGCTCGCCGACGTGGGACCGGCGCTGCAGGCGGCCGCCCGCGCCCAGGCAGACGGGACGTGTACCGTGCTCGAGATGATGGTCACGCAGGAGCTGGGCGACCCGTTCCGGCGCGATGCGCTGTCGAAGCCGGTGCGTTACCTCGAGAAGTACCGCGCCTATACCTGATCACGGCCCGAACTGATCATCGACTGTCTAAACAGTAGGCAGGATTCAGGCCTGCTTTTCACCGTGATTGCGTAATTGTATTAATCAATTTCGTCGGACAATTCAGCCGCGCTCCGAATAGCCGAGCACCACCAGGACGCAACTGCCGTCCGCGATGACGTTGATCCCTGCGGCTTCGCAGGCGGCGACGGCCCGCGCGCTTTCCGCGCCCGGCTGCATCCAGATGTGTTCGATGCCCTTGCGGATGGCCTCCTCCACGACCCGCTCCGTCACCGCCGGCGGGGTGATGATGGAGATGCTCTTCACGTCGTCAGGCAGGTCGAGCACGGTCGCGACGCAGGCGGCCCCCTCGATGACGGGCTCCCGCGGGTTCACCGGAATCGCGCGCCGGCCGTTCTGCTGATAGCAGCGCAGCACCTTGTTGCCGTATTTGTGGCGGCGGGGCGAGGCCCCGACGACACCGTAGGCCGGTGAGGTCAGGAAGCGCTCGATTGGATCCTGGATGTCGCGCATGAAGGGCGGGGCTCGGTGGTGCCGGGCTGCGGATTCTCCACGAATCCGCAGCAAATGCCGATTGACCAATCGTCGCCATCACCCCAAGCTTTTACGGGTATACGGCCCGATCAGTAAGGGTGCCCATATGAAAACAACCATTGAACTGAACGACACGCTGCTGCAGGCCGCCAGGGACGTCGCAGCCCGCCAGGGGACCACGCTGCGAGGCGTCTTCGAGGCAGCGCTGCGAAGTTACCTGCAATCGCAATCCGGCACCCGGCGCACCCCATTCCGGCTGCGCCGGCACGCGTTTTCCGGCAACGGACTGCGGCCCGAGGCGGCCGAGGCCGGCTGGGAGCGGATTCGCGACCTGTCCTATGAAGGGCGCGGCGGATGATTGCCGTCGACACCAACATCCTGCTGTACGCACATCGGACCGACTCGCCTTGGCACGAGGCTGCCGACGCCTGCATGGCAACGCTGGCGGAGTCGCACTCTGCGTGGGCGATCCCGTGGCCCTGTGTCCATGAGTTTCTCGCCATTGCGACTCATCCGCGGATCTTCGATCCGCCGACTCCAGTCGCGGACGCTTTGGAGCAGGTGGAGTGCTGGCGGGAGGCGCCCGGGCTGGTGACCATTGGTGAAGTGCCCGACTACTGGAACCACTTGCGCCCGCTGATCGAGCGCGGCCAGATACAGGGTGGCCGCGTTCACGACGCGCGAATCGCCGCGCTCTGCCTGCAGCACGGCGTGACCGAGCTCTGGTCCGCGGACCGGGACTTCAGTCGCTTTCCGGCGCTGCGCGTGGTCAATCCGCTGCTCAAACCGCGTAACTGAGCCCGTTCGTTATACTGCGCCGCCTTGCAGCGACTCATCCGCGGCGGTTCACCGATGGCCAAGAAGGCGGCAACGCCCCCCCGAACGTTCCAGGACCTGCTCCTGACCCTGCAGGGCTACTGGGCCAGCCGCGGCTGCGCGATCCTGCAGCCCTACGACATGGAGATGGGCGCGGGCACGTTCCACACCGCCACGTTCCTGCGCGCGCTCGGGCCTGAGCCCTGGAGCGCCGCCTACGTGCAGCCTTCGCGCCGGCCGACCGACGGGCGCTACGGCGACAACCCGTTCCGGCTGCAGCACTACTACCAGTACCAGGTCGTGATCAAGCCGTCGCCGGTGGACATCATCGACCTGTACCTCGACTCGCTGCGCGCGGTCGGCATCGATCCGCGGGTTCACGACATCCGTCTCGTCGAGGACAACTGGGAGTCGCCGACGCTCGGCGCCTGGGGCCTCGGCTGGGAGATCTGGCTGAACGGCATGGAAGTCACGCAGTTCACTTACTTCCAGCAGGTCGGCGGTCTCGACTGCCGGCCGGTGATGGGCGAGATCACCTACGGCCTCGAGCGGCTGGCGATGTACCTGCAGGGCGTCGAGAGCGTGTTCGACCTGGTCTGGACGGACGGTCCGCTCGGACGCATGACTTACGGCGACGTCTATCACCAGAACGAGGTCGAGCAGTCTAAGTACAACTTCGAGTATGCGGATGTCGACGAATTGTTCCGGCAGTTCGACGCGCAGGAGAAGGAGTGCCTGCGACTGCTCGAGGCGAAGCTGCCGCTGCCGGCCTACGAGCGGATGCTGAAGTCTTCGCACACGTTCAACCTGCTCGACGCACGCAAGGCGATCTCGGTGACCGAGCGGCAGCGGTTCATCCTGCGGGTGCGCACGCTGGCGCGCGGCGTCGCCGAGGCATTTTACGCGAGTCGTGAGGCGCTCGGCTTCCCGATGCAGGGGACATCCTCCTTTTCCGGCTCCGCGGAAAAGGAGAATGTCCCCTTCTCCAGTACCGTCCGGTCGGGGAACGTCCCATGATGCACAGGCACCGGGATTTCCTCGTCGAGATCGGCACCGAAGAGTTGCCGCCAAAGTCCCTGCTGACGCTGGCCACCGCTTTCGCCGATGGCATCGCCAAGGGCCTCACCGATGCCGGGCTGGAGCACCGCACGGTCGAGCGATTTGCGACGCCGCGCCGGCTCGCGGTGCGTGTGCGGCGTCTCGCCGAACGCCAGCCGGATCGAGCGATTGAGCGCCGCGGTCCGCCGCTCAAGGCGGCATTCGACGCGCAAGGCGCGCCGACACAAGCGGCCGTTGCGTTCGCGAAGAGCTGCGGCGTCGAGGTCACCGGCCTGCAGCAACTCGAAACGCCAAAGGGCGTCTGGCTCGTGCACCGCGGCACCGAAGCCGGCGCGTATACGGCGAGCCTGTTGCCCGTCATCGTCCAGGCGGCGCTCGATGCGCTGCCGGTCGCCCGCCGCATGCGCTGGGGCGCGGGCGAGGCGCAGTTCGTGCGGCCCGTGCACTGGGTGCTGATGGTCTTTGGCAAGGAGACGCTGCCTTGCGAGATCCTGGGCGTGCCGTCGTCGAACGTGACGTATGGCCACCGCTTCATGGCACCGAAGCCGCTGCGAATTTCCACGCCAGCGGCCTACGTGGCGACGCTGCACAAGCGCGGCCGCGTGCTGGCGGACATCCACGAGCGCCGGGAGACGATTCGGCAGGGCGTCACGGCCGCAGCCGCGCGGCTCGGCGGCCACGCCGTGATTTCCGATGCGCTGCTCGACGAGGTCACGGCCCTCGTCGAATGGCCGGTACCGCTCGCCGGTCGTTTCGATGCACGGTTCCTGGAACTGCCGCCCGAGGTGCCGATCGCGACCATGCAGGACCACCAGCGTTACTTCCCGGTGCGGGACGCACAGGGGGCGCTGATGCCGTGGTTCATCACGGTGGCGAACATCGAAAGCTCGGATCCCGCCCAGGTCATTGCCGGCAACGAGCGAGTCGTGCGCCCGCGCTTGAGCGACGCGGCCTTCTTCTGGTCAACCGACCGGCAGCAGCGGCTCGATTCGCGCAGCGATGGCCTGCGTCGCGTGACCTTCCAGACGCAGCTCGGCTCGGTCCACGACAAGTCCGAGCGGGTGCGCAAGCTCGCGCAGGCGGTGGCGAGCTCGATCGGCGGCGACGCCCGGCTCGCGGATCGCGCCGCCGAGCTGGCCAAGTGCGACCTGATCAGCACCATGGTCGGCGAGTTCCCCGAGCTGCAGGGACTGATGGGCCGCTACTACGCTCAGCACGACGGCGAGCATGCCGAGGTCTGCGACGCCATTCGCGAACATTACCTGCCGCGCTTTGCCGGAGACGAACTCCCGGCGACGCGCAGCGGCATGGCCGTCTCGATTGCCGACAAGCTGGACACGATTACCGGCATCTACGCGACCGGCCAGAAACCGACCGGCACGCGCGATCCGTTCGGGCTGCGCCGCGCTGCACTCGGATTGCTGCGCACGACGATCGAGCGCCGGCTCGAGCTCGACCTGCAGCGATTGATCGGCCAGGCGGTCGCCGCACTGCCGTTCGCTGCGCCGGAGAACTGCGCACGGGACGTCTATGACTACATCATCGAACGCCTGCGCGCCTACTACGTCGAGGGTGGCGCCGGATTCGAGGTCACCGCGGAGATGTTCGACGCGGTGCTCGCCACGCGGCCGGCTTCGCCGCTCGATTTCGACGCGCGGCTGCGAGCCCTGGTGGAGTTTCTGCAGCTACCGGACGCGCAGAGCCTCGCCGCGGCCAACAAGCGCATCGCCAACATCCTGCGCAAGGCCACGGAACCGGTTCGCGAGCAGTTCGACCCGGGCCTGTTGATCGATCCGGCCGAGCAGATCCTCGGCGAGCAGATCGAGGCGATCGCGCGCCAGGTGGAGCCGCGGTTCGCCGCCCGCGAGTACACGTCGGCGCTCAAGTCGCTGGCCGTGCTGCGCAAGGCCGTCGACGACTTCTTCGATTCCGTGATGGTGATGACCGACGACGCGACGCTGCGGGGGAATCGACTGGCCCTGTTGAGACGCCTGCAGGGACTCTTCATGCACGCCGCGGATCTGTCGCGTTTGCCGGGCTGACGTACAGCCCATCGTCATGCTGCTCCTGCGGTCGCTGCTCTACACCACGCTGCTGTTCCTGGGCACGCTCGGGTTCGGCGTGATCGTGCTGGTCTCGGCGCTGTTGCCGCTCACGATCGAGCAGCGCTACGTGATCCCGCGCGCCTGGGGTCGATGCCTGACCGGACTCGCCGGCACCATCTGCGGATTGAGGTACGTGATCGAGGGCCAGGAGAACCTGCCGAACCAGCCGTTCATCTCGTTGTGGAAGCACTCGTCGGCCTGGGAAACCATGGCGCAGATGTTCGTCGTCCCAACGGCTTCATGGTTGCTGAAGCGGGAGGTCATCTGGATCCCGATCGTCGGCTGGGCCGTCAGCACCTACAAGCCGATCTCGATCAATCGCAGCGCCGGGCATTCGGCCGTCAACCAGGTCGTGCGGCAGGGACGCGAACGGCTCGCCGCCGGCATGGGTGTGATCGTGTATCCGGAAGGCACCCGGGTCGCGCCCGGACAGACGCGCAAGTACGGCATCAGCGGCGCACTGCTCGCGACGGAGACCGGCACTCTGGTCGTGCCGATTGCGCACAATGCCGGCTACTTCTGGAAGCGGCGCAGCATCATCAAGAAGCCGGGCCTCATCCGCGTCGTGATCGGGCCGCCAATCGATCCACGGGGCCTCACGGCGCGCGAGGTGAACGAACGGGCGCAGCAGTGGATCGAGGCCAAGATCGCCGAGATCATCGCGCTGCCGGGCGGGCGTCCGGACTGACCGGCCCGCGCGGCCACAGGACCCACATCCGCAAGGGCTGGCGCATCCGCCCGGCCTGCTCGGCGGCCTCGTCACCCCAGCCCCAGAAAAAGTCTGCGCGTACCGGGCCGACGATCGCACTGCCGGTGTCCTGCGCCACCACCAGCCTGCGCAACGGCGCATTTGACAGCGGCTTGGTCGTATCGATCCAGACCAGCGTGCCGTAAGGCACGCTTTTCGGATCGACCGCGATCGAGCGTTCCGGCGTCAAAGGCACGCCCTGCGACCCACGCGGTCCGATCGCCGGGTCGGGCAGCGGCTCCTCGCGGAAGAAGACGTAACGCGGGTTGGCCCAGAGCAGTTCGTCGATCCTCGCCGGATTGCTCTGCGCCCAGGCCTTGATCGCCGGCCACGACGCCTGGCCGGCCGGCAGTTCACCCTGGTCGATCAGCCAGCGTCCGACCGAGCGATAGGGGTGGTCGTTGTGGCCAGCGTAAGCCAGGCGCGCGATACGCGAGCTGCCGTCAGTTTCGACGATGCTCAGCCGGCCCGAGCCCTGGATCTGCAGCACCAGCGCGTCGAGCGGGTCCGCGACGTAAGCAAGCTCGCGTCCGCGCAGGGACGCCTGTGCCGCCGGCAACGTGTCGAGTTGCTGGCGCGTCCAGTAGGGTCGGCGCGTGGCGAGATCGGCCGGTGGTGCGTAGAGCGCCACACGATACGCTCCGCCGGGTTTCCGTCGGGCCTCGATCAACGGCTCGTAGTAACCGGTGATCAGGCCGCTGGCGGCACCCTCGAAGGACTCGACTCGATAGGGTTGCAGGTTCCGCATCATCCAGTCGCGGATCTGCGCGTCGCTGCGCGGCGGACTCTGCGTCGCCGCGTCGCACAGCTTCGACCACTCCGGCGGTGGGCGCTGGCAACTCGAAAGCAGTGCAGGCCATGCGGCCTGCAGCTTGTCCGCGTGCAATCCGGGCAGGTCTTGCCAGGCCACCGGGACCCAGCGCGATCCCTCGCGCGCGACAACCCCTGCGACCGGCGGCTTGGGCGGCGGGGCCGACACGCAGGCGGCCAGTGACAGCAGGATCGCCGCGGTCAGCCAGCGGCTGATCGCTGCGCGACCGATCGATCTGTCCTTGCTCGCAATTCGGGCATTCATCGGGCGGCGATGGTGCCACAGGCGAATGCACCTATGCGACGGCCGCCGGGACTCCGGCGACCTTCGCGTTTTCTGAATAATCAATCTGGCAGTCGTTTTTTCCTGTAGCGACTATTCAATTTTCATGCGCAGTCTTACTACTGCTCGCATCCCGCGGCGTCATGCTCGCGCGCGCCGGACCGTCTTGCGTGCCTTGCGCTTGGACTTTGCCTTGGACTTGGCCGTGACCTTGGTCCTGGCCCTGACCTTGGCCTTCGTTTTGGCCTTCGCCTTGGCCTTGGCCTTGGCCGGCTTCGCGGCTTCCACTCGCTTAGTCGCCTTGCGCACGTCGCCGGCAGCGCTCCTCAAGACCGTCACGGCGCGGGCGATGTCCTCGACGATCCGCTGGCGCGCGGCCTGCAGAATTTCGCCCTGGACGCGCGCGAGGTCGCGGACGCTCTCGGTATAGGCGAGACGCTCCATCTGTGCTGCGGCATCGTTGAGCGCCGAGGTCACGATGTCCTCCTGCAACTCGATCAGGCTTTGCACTGCGCCCTGAGAGGCGGCCGTCACACGCACGCCCGATCGCGCCAGCGAGCGTACGCGCTGGTTCAGCGACTTGATGCGTGCCGCGGACTCGACTGCAGCCTTGCGCGCCGCCGCCACACGCGACCTGCGCAGCTCGGTCACCATTTCGGTCAGCCCCTTCATCTGCTCCGCAACGAACTCGCTCATTCCGGCGTGCATCGGCTTCTCCTCCACTGGGTAGGCCAATAATGCGAGGATCCCTGCGCAGAACATACGCCGCTCCCGGGCCGGGTCAATTGGCTGCCTGCAAGATCGAAAATTCCAGAGGCCAGCGATGTCACACATGACAGACAAAGTTGCGTTGATTGCCGGCACCACGCTGACGCCCGATGGCGGCTTCACGCTGACGATCTGAGCTTGCGTGGCTCGCCGCTGATGAGAACCCTGCTGACATTCCTGGTCATCGCCGCGGTCGCCTACCTGGCGCTGGTCGCATTTGTCTATGTAACGCAGCGCGGCCAGATCTATTTTCCGACTCCGGAGTCGCAGCACCCGCACGCGCAGGCGCTCTGGATCAACCGCGAGGGAGAACGAATCAAGGTCTGGGTCGTGGCGCGCCCGGGGTCTCGAGCGCTCCTCTACTTCGGCGGCAACGCGGAGGATGTGACGGGCAATATCGACCTCTTCGCCGAAGCATTTCCGGACCGCTCGCTTTATCTCGTCAATTACCGCGGCTATGGCGGCAGCGGTGGGCGGCCCACCGAGGCCGGCCTGCGGGCGGACGCCCTCGCGGTCTTCGATCACGTGCGACGCGGGCGTGCCGAGATTGCGGTCATGGGGCGCAGTCTGGGCAGCGGCGTTGCGGTGCAACTTGCAAGCGAGCGGCCGGTCGAGCGACTCGTGCTGGTGACGGCTTACGACAGCCTCGTCAACGTGGCGCGCGAATACTTCCGATGGCTACCGGTCGGGCTGCTGCTCCAGGATCGCTACGAGTCGGAGACTCGCGCAAACGAGGTCGAGGCGCCGGTGCTGATCGTGATTGCGGGCGAGGACGAGATCATTTCGCGGGCGCGCTCGGACGCGCTGGCCGCAGCGTTCACGACGGGACAGGTCCAGGTCGAGGTCGTTCCGGGCGTCGGGCACAATACGCTGGACGGGTCGCCTGCGTATCTCGAAGCGGTGCGCCGGTTCCTCGCAACCACCGGCGGGCAAGGCCCCGGTAATGATCGGTAGCGGGTGGTCTGCATCTGCGTCAACCATTCCGGACGAGGCACGTTTACTGTCGTGATGCTCGTTTGGGGCTGTACGACCCTTGCCAGCCACGGAGACCCGCCCATGCGACCGCTCAACCGACTCGACTCGACCGTGCGATGCGCTCTGCTCCTCGGCACGCTCGTGCTGGCCGGTTGCGTCCCGAGCGGCTTCGTTTACGATCTTCCGCAGGATCGCTACTACAACAGCGGCGGTAGCTACTACTCCGCCGCGTCGCCAGGCTACTACGGTCAACCCGTGTACTACGGACAGTCGGGCTACGCCCCGCGGGTCGTTTACGTCAATCATGAACACGATCGCGACGACTGCCGCCACGAGAGCCATCGCGAGCGGCGCGACGAACGGAACGACCGCGACCGGCGTGGTGCGCCTGCGGACAGGCCAACTCCCCCACGTGCGCCGCGCGGTGTCACGCCCAAAGATCCGGCGCAGGCAACCGAGGTCGACGCAAAGCGTCGACGGACGGAGACGCGCGAGGGCAGCCGCCTGGTTGAGCCGTAGCGCCGCGCCTACGACACGGCGTCGAACGCAAATCGTGAGATCATTTCCGGCCGGACGCGAATCTTGCCTGACCCGGCTGGAGAATCATAATGACCCGATTGCTCGATTTCGTCGTCTACATGACCGTGCTGACCTGGATCTCGATCGTGCTCGGCGCCGCGCTGCGAAATCGCGAGTGGACGCTGGAGGGCATGAAAGTCGGCCTGAGCAATCGCGACCACCTCCCGGAGGCCACCCGGCTCGGCGGTCGGGCTGAGCGGGCAGCGGCCAATACCAAGGAAAATTTCATCCTGTTCGCGGCGCTCGCGTTGACCGCGCAACTGGCCGGCTTGGCCGAGCAGGCAACGGCTGGTGCGGCCGTCTTCTTCTGGGCGCGAGTGATCTATCTGCCGGTGTATCTGCTCGGCATCACCTATCTGCGCAGCGCGATCTGGGGCGTGGGTGTCGTCGGGTTGGGCATGATGCTGCTGGCGCTGTTGTGAAGGTGCTGCTGACCGGATCAGAAATCGACAGCCTTCATTTCAATCACTCGCGAGATGGCCGCGCCGTCCCAGTGATACTCGTAGTGCTTGCCCTGTGTGCAGGGGCCGACGCAATCGGGCCAGAACGCCGCGACGCATTGGCCACCAGGCTTCCTGACACTGTCGTAAGCGACACCGTTTGATTTCGCTGTCCGCAGCTCGCGCGCAAACCGCTGACTCGCGGCGTAACTATTCGGGTCGTGCAGTGCCGGGTGTCCGCCACGTATGTCGTGGAACGGTCGCCTGATCGACGTCGCGTAGCACCGCATCTGGATCCGCTGCGGGGGCTCGCTCGTACGCGCCAGAAACCGCGCGCGGTGGTGCGCGGTCTCGCGGATTGCCGTCTCGACCTCCCTGGCTGCGTAGAACACGCCGAAGGTACCATCCGAGAATCGAGAACCTTCCGGGTTCAGGTGCGTGAACGCTGCCATGACGGGAGTCGTTCCGGGTCCGCTCACCCAACGATCGCGCGGCACCGTGGCGAGGACGCCGATTGCTTCGCGAATGCGCGGGTTGGTCAGTCCTTCGATTTCCGCCAGCGCATCGAAGTCACTCGGCGCTGCAATCCGGTCCCAGGCGCCGACGGGAGGAAACCGACTGGACACGATCCGGAATGCGCGCCAGTCGATCGCGCACTCGCGGACGGGCCCGTCCGTGCCCTTCATCACCAGCCGCGCTGCGCGTCGAGATACTGCCGGACCACGAACAGGTCGCTCACGTTGCCACTCAGCATCCGATCGAGCGCGCTCTGGCCCGCAAAGAGCGGTGCGGCGTTTGACTGCTTCACCCAGGCGTCGGCGCGAGCCGGCTCGGGAAACAGGATCTGCAACGCCTTATAGATGCCAACGACGTAGCTGATTCGCTCGAGCGCATCGCGCGAGAGATTGCCCTCCTCTTCCTTCTTCCACTTGAAGAAGGTCGATGCGGGCGGGTGGCCGAGGAGCACCCGCTCTTCTGCGGCCTTAAGCCCCCACACAGCGGCGATGCGGAAGAACGCGCGCAGCGCTGGGCCCGACAGGGTTCCGGTCGCTGGCGCGGCAGGCGGGTACTCGAGGGTTACCTGCGTCATGATGGTTTTCCGATGACCATCGTACTTTATTAGTGGAGTATGTCAATAAGAAATCTACTATTGGATCTCGAACATGGTGTCTGCAGGCAATCCACCGGCGCGGCCCAAGATCAAGGGCGCGGCGCTCAGGCCGAAGTCGATTCCTTCTCGACCGTATCGAAGATCACGCAGCCGCTCTCATGCTTCTTGGCGCGGTACATGGCCGTGTCGGCGCTCTTGATCAGTTCATCGCCTGTAGCGCCATCGAGAGGGTAGACGGCCACTCCAATGCTCGCGTTGACGACGAACTGCCCGCGACCGACCGCGATGGGCTTTGCGATGTTGGCGGATACCAGGCCGGCGATTCGTTCGATGTTTTCCTTGCCTTGCGGATTCACCAACAGGTAGAGGAACTCGTCGCCGCCATTGCGGCACACCGTGTCTTCATCACGTGAATGCAGTGACAGACGCCTTGCCACTTCCTTCAAGACCGCATCGCCTACGGCATGCCCGTGCGTGTCATTGATCTTCTTGAATCCATCGAGATCGAGGAACATGACGGCCAGCGTCCAGTCGTGGCGCCGGGCAAGAGATATCGCGTTCGACAGCCGATCGTCGAAGAGGTCACGATTGGGCAGCCCGGTCATGGAATCGTGCAAGGCCCTTCGCCGGGCATCTCTTTCTTCCTCCTGCGAAATCGCCAAGGCCGCCTGCGTATCCGCGAGGATCTCCCTGGACTCGGTCAACGCGATCTCGGTCTGTGCGAGATCCTCGATCCCCTGGGCCAAGGTTTCGGTCACTTCATGGAGGTCGTCGGCGCATTCCTGCACCGTGTTTTCGACGGTCGTGCCGGCCAGCAGCGTCTCGTGCGCTGACAGCACGGTCGTGCCGCCGGCGATTTGCTCCTTCACGATTTCATTGGCGGTAGCCAGGTCGTCCGCGCAGGTCTCTACCTTTGCCTTCACCTCGTGGCTTTGCTCCAACGCCAGGTCCAAGGCATCCGGAGCATCGCCACGACCCTTCTTCTCAACTCGATCCGATGTCATCTCGTACCTTCGATGGACTTGAGGCGGCCGGGTTTCGAAAGGCGTGCCCAGGGTTGCCGACAGTACGGTTACCGCGTGCACGCCCTCGGTGCGTTACCGCACCGAACTCCCGGGACACTGCCGACTTCGGACACGGCGAGAATCCTCGTTCCGGAACGGCACAGCCATGTAAGTTGACGCGTCAGGTCTCCGCGCTTATAAGAAGCCAAACGACAAACCGTGCCGATGAGCGCGCAGAAGCCCGTCATCTCTGCGGCCGCTCATGGCTCAGGGAGGGGGCATGGGCACGGCCACAGCGCCGGCTTCTGTTCGGCAGCGGCGCAGTCCTGGCGCGGCGCAGACGATTCAGTTCCGTTCAGATCGGCTCTGGTTCGCTGCGCACGCGGCCGTGTTTGCGACGTCGGTTCTGCTGCCCCCGTCGGCCCTTGCTCAGGCGCGCGGAGAGGATCTCGAACAGATCGTCGTGACGGGCTCGCGTATCGCGCGGCCGGACTTCGAGTCGGCAAGCCCCATCGTCAGCATCACGGCGGACGCGTTCACCCGCACGAGTTCCACGAGCGTCGATTCCGTGGTGAGCCAGCTGCCGCAGTTCACCCCCGACGTGACCAGCACCTCGAACAATCCCGGCAATGGCGGTCAGGGCAACGTTCAACTGCGTGGGCTCGGCGCGACTTCGACACTCGTGCTGCTGGACGGTCGGCGCATCGTGCCGGCCAACGGCGATGGAGTGGTCGACGTCAACGTGATACCCGCCTCGCTGGTCGAGAGCGTCGAGGTCGTCAGCGGCGGCGCGTCGGCCGTCTATGGATCGGACGCGATCGCCGGCGTCGTCAACTTCAAGCTCAAGGACAAATTCAACGGTGTCCAGTTCGACGGCGGCTGGGGTCAAACCGACCAGGGCGACGGGTCGGAGTATTCTGCCGGCGTCACGGCCGGGCTCTCCTTCGCCGAGGGACGTGGTGAAGCCTATGGTTACGTCGGGTATTCCGAGCGCGAGGCGGTGTTCCAGTCCGAGCGACGCTTCTCCGCAGCGACGCTCGGCTATTTCGGTCCCGGCGCTGGCGGGGTCGGCCCGGAGGGCGCTTTCCTGCCTCTGGGCAGCCCGAATATCGCCGAGGGTCGAAGCGCGTTCGCGCCGACCCAGCGTCCCAGCCAGGCGGCGATCGACGCCGTGTTCGCGAGCTATGGCTTTGCACCGGGCACGGTGCCGAGGTTGGGCAATGGTTACAGCGTCAATGCGGACGGCAGCGTGTTCTCGGTCGGCAACGGCAGCCCGGGCAGCGTGGTCAATTACCGCGGCGATCAGGACCCGCTGCTCTTCAACGATCGCAGTTACACGTACAATTATGGTCCCTGGAACTACCTGCAACTGCCATTGGAGCGCGTGTCGGCGTTCGCGCGCGCCTCGTTCGAAGTCGGTTCCTCAGCAGAGATCTACGGCCAGGCGCTGTACGCGGATTACACGGCCGATACCGCGCTCGCACCGACCCCGGCTCAACCCATCTTCCTGCCGGTGACCAATCCGTATCTCCCCACGGACCTGCGGCGCCTGTTCGAAACGCGGCCGGATCCAGCGGCGGATATCCTGATGGTCAAGCGATTTGCCGAGCTCGGACCGCGCATCGCGTCGAACGAACATGACGTCTTCCAGGGGACGCTGGGCTCCCGCGGCCAGGTGTTCGGAGACTGGTCGTTTGATGCCTACGTGCAAGCCGGCAGCTACGATTCGACCGAATCGCAGTCCGGGAATGTTCTCCGCTCCAGGATCAACGAACTCACGTATGCGGCCGACGGCGGACTCGCCGCCTGCGGGGGCCTCCGCCTGTTCGGACCCGACTCCGTTTCCAGGGAGTGCGCCGATTACATCGCCGCCGGCGGGACGAATCGCGCCGGCTTCGACCAGACGATTGCCGAGGTGTCGTTCTCCGGACCTGCGGCATCGCTGCCCGCCGGCGACCTGCAGTTGGCACTGGGCCTCATGTACAAGCGCGACGAGTACTTCTACCGTGCGGATCCGATCGGCTCGGTGGTACTCGATGACGGGTTCGCAGACGTACAGGGGTTCAACGCCAGCGACGACATCGAAGGCTCGGATCACAACACCGACATCTACGTCGAGGCCGCCATACCGGTGCTGCGCGAGGCGACCGGCGTGGAGAGACTCGAGGTGCTCCTCGGCTACCGCCACTCGGAGTACGACTCGGCAGGGGGCGTGGATGCATACAAAGCGGAGCTGCTGTACGACCCGGTGTCGGCGCTGACGATCCGCAGCTCGTACCAGCATGCGGTTCGCGCGCCGAGTGTCTTCGAGTTGTACCAGCCGCTCCTGCCGACGAATTACACGGCGTCGGCGGACTTCGGCGGCGTCCTCGATCCCTGTACGGCCGGCAGCGACGAGCGCAGCGGCGCAAACTCCGCGCAGGTCGAGGCCCTCTGCATCGCACAAGGCCTGCCCGCGGCACTGCTCCCGGATTACGAGAACTCCACCGGCTTCTTCCAGGGGGTCTATGGCGGCAATCCGGATCTCGATCCCGAAACCGCGGATACGCTGACCATCGGCCTGGTGCTGCGCCCGTGGTCCGAGCGTCCGCTGTGGTCATCCATGCAACTGTCGCTCGACTGGTACCGGATCGAGGTGGACGAAGCGATCGTCCAGGCATCGGCGCTGAACTACATTCCGCTGTGCTTCGACGCGCGGGTGAATCCAGGGTTCAGCGCCGACTACGAGTTGTGTCGCCTCTTCTCGCGCGACCCGGCCAGCGGCGACATCGTCGACCTGATGGACATCTACCAGAACATCGTGGGCTTCGAGGTGTCGGGCATCGACCTGCAGTTCGACTGGAGCTTTGGCGCCGGGCCGGGCGAGGTCGGCGTCAACTGGCTGGCATCCTGGATGGAGTACTTCGAGACGATCGATGCCGAAGGACTCCCGCCGGTCGATGAAGTCGGTCGCATCGGCAACTTCATCGGCGGCACGCTGCCGGAATGGAAGTGGAATCTCAATCTCAGCTACCGTTGGAATGCACTGTCGCTTGGCGGTCGGTGGCGCTACATCGACGACATGCGCGACCGTGAATTCGACGACTACACCGTGCCGAGTTACGACTATTTCGACCTCTTTGCCAGTTACGTCATTGACCAGGGCATGCTCGACGGCCTGACGCTGCGTGCGGGCGTCGAGAACCTGGCCGATGAGGAACCACCGCTGGTCGCCAGCCCGATTCAAGCGAACACGGATCCCTCCCAGTACGACGTGCTCGGGCGCCGCTACTACCTCAATTTGACGTACCGGTTCTGATCACCACCCCCGATACGGCCGGGACCTGAGCATTGAACCGCGAAGGACTGGCCATCGTCCGACTCATCCGCGAGGCCCGCCGGCGCAAGGTATTTCGCACCGCGGCCCTGTACGTCGTCGGCGCATGGCTGGCGCTGCAGGTCGCCGACGTGCTGTTTCCGGGATTCGGGATTTCGAATGCCGCGATCCAGGCGCTGGTCTGGGCGGCGGTGCTTGGGTTTCCGGTGGCGCTCGTCTTCGGCTGGCTGTTCGACGTTGGTCCCGGCGGCATCCGTCGCACCCTGCCAGCGGGCGTCGGACGCGACCGCGCCCCAGCCACTCACGCGCACCGACTACCTGCTCCTGGCGGCATTCGCCGCCGTCGGGCTGGCCCTGCTCTATCGAGCCGTCGAGGGTGTTCGTCGCGCGCCCGCGGACCCGCCGGCAGCGGTCGGCGTTCCGCGAACGCGAGGGCGTGGCGCGTCTCGAGAACTCGATCGCGGTGCTGCCGTTCGCCAACATCAGCAACGAGCCCGACAACGAGTACTTCTGCGACGGCATCTCCGAGGAAATCCTGAACGCGCTGTCGGGCTTCCGGCAGCTGAACGTGATCGGGCGGACGTCGTCGTTCGCGTTCAAGGGCAGCGACGTCGGCATCGACCAGATCAGCGCCGTGCTCGGCGTCGGCCACGTCCTGCAGGGCAGCGTGCGCAAGGCCGGCAACCAGCTGCGCATCTCGGCGCAGCTGCTCGACGAGACCGGGCGCCAGGTCTGGACCGAGACCTTCGACCGCGAGCTCGCCAACGTCTTCGAGATCCAGTCCGAGATCGCCGCGGCCGTGGCCGCGAAGGTGGCGTCGCAGGTCACGTCGAGCGCGGCCGCGGGCCGTCAGCCCGACCTCGACGCCTACGAGCACTTCCTCGCCGGCCGCGCGCTGCTGCACAGGCGCGACATCGACGGCGCCCTGGCCGAGCTGCAGCGCGCGATCGAGATCGACCCGGACTTCGCGGAGGCGCATGCCGAGTGGGCGATCGGCCGGCTGATCGGCGACGTATCCGGTAGACATCTCGACGCAGCACGCGCCGCAATCGACCGCGCGCTTGCGCTACAGCCGAAGCTGCTGCGCGCGCAGGCGGCGCAGGGTTTCCTGCTGCTGCAATCGCGATCCTCCCGATCCGGTCGCGGCCGAGGCGATCCTGCGCGACGTGCTGGTGCAGGATCCCAACATGAGCGATGCCCTGCTGTGGCTCGCCAACTCGCTGAACGCGCAGGGCCGGAGCGACGATGCGCTGGCTGTCCTGCAAAGAGCCGTGCGAATCGACCCACTCCATCCATCGATCACGGCGAATCTTGCGCAGGAACTGATGTCGCGCGGCAAGGATCGAGAAGCGCATCCAGATTCTCGAAAACGCCACGCGGCAGCCGGAGCCAAGATACGGGGCGTTCCTCGTGCTGCGCCTCATGCACCAGCGAGCCGGGCGACTGGTCGAACTGAATGCGCTGGCGAAGGAGCAGTCACTGCGTGGTATCGAGCATCACTATTCGACTGCGCTGAGCTACGCGTTGCTCGGTGACATGCGAGCCGCGCAGTTCTGGCTCGATCGGACGCTCCGTGACTTTCCGCAGTCCCACGCCGAACACGTGGGCCCCGGCGGTGGTGCCGGGCTGGCAGGGTCGCCACGGCGAAGCGTTGCAGCGCTTCCGCGAGACCCTGGCCGCGAACGATATCGACATTTCTCGCGAGATGGTCTGGGTCCAGCTCTGGTACGGAGCGCTGCTCGCGCGCGCTGGCGATTACGCTGCCGCCATTGGGCATCTCGAGCCACTGGTCGATCCGGCCGCACCGTTGCTGGACGCAGTCTGGGCCCGAACCGCACCTCGACGGCCCGCATGCGCTTGCCTGGTCGTACCTGCGCACGGGTGCCACCGCCAAGGCGACGACGTTGCTGTCGGGTCTCTGGCAGCAATGCCAAGGAGAGACATCCGATGGCCGAAGTCCCAACAGCGCACTGCTCCATTACTGCGCGGAGACGGCACTCCTGAGCGGACAAAACGACGTGGCGCTGGACTGGCTCGAGCGCGCGGTCGCGGCAGGGTGGCGCGACTACTACCTGCGGCAGAACGATCCGTACTGGGCCTCGCTCGCGGACGATCCGCGATTCCGGGCGCAGATGGAGATCGTCCGCAAGGACATCGAGCGCCAGCGAGCCGAGATCGCCCGCATCGACGCGGCGGAGGATTTCGTCGCGAAAGTCGATGCGGCGATGTCCGCGCGTGACTCGACGACGCGATAGATCACGCGCTATGGCCGGACGTCGATGCAATCCTGCCGGAGGAGGACGCCGCCAGAATCGGGACGAGACTGGCGCCCAGGTTTATCGAGATCCTGCGATTGCCTCAGACATCGAGATTCGACGCCGACAACGCATTCCGTTCGATGAACTCCCTTCGGGGCTCCACCTGGTCGCCCATCAGCGTCGAGAAGATCTCATCGGCGCCGATCGCATCCTCGATCCGCACCTGCACGAGGCGGCGTGATTCCGGGTTGATCGTCGTGTCCCAGAGCTGGTCGGGGTTCATCTCGCCCAGGCCCTTGTAGCGCTGGATCGTCTGGCCCTTGCGCGCCTGCTCGAGCAGCCAGTGCATCGCCTCGCGGAAGTTCGAGACCTCCGCGCGCGCCTCGCCGCGCTGGACATACGCGCCCGGACCGAACAGCCCGGCGAGCGTCTTCGACAGTTCGGCGATGCGCCGGTACTCGCTCGAATTGAAGAACTCGCGGTGCAGGTGCTTCTCGGTCGTCAGTCCATGCTCGCTGCGCGCCACGACCAGATGCGGCGTGGCACCGGTCTGGATCGAGACACGATAGACGCGGCCCGCCGGCTGGTTGATGTTCAACAACGTCTCGAGTTGCGCACCCCACTGCGTGAGCCGCGCCTCGTCCTGCTGCTCGGTCAAGGATAGCTCGGGCAACTGCACCATCTGCTCCAGCACGTGCAGGTCGTAGCGGCGCGCGGCGCGGCGCGAGCCCAGCTGGAATTCCATGTAGCGCCGTGCAAGCGCGTCGAGCGCGGTGACCGGCATCGCCTCGGCGCCCGCATTGACGTGCAGCTGCGCGTCTTCCAGCGCGGACTTGAGCAACAGCTGGTTGAGCTCCGCGTCGTCCTTCACGTAGATCTCGCTCTTGCCCTTCTTGACCTTGTAGAGTGGAGGTTGCGCGATGTAAATGTGCCCTCTTTCGAGCAAAAGTGGGATTTGCCTATAGAAAAAAGTCAGCAAGAGCGTACGGATGTGGGACCCGTCGACGTCAGCATCCGTCATGATGATGATGCGGTGGTAGCGCAGCTTGTCGATGTCGAACTCGTCCTTGCCGATGCCGCAGCCGAGCGCGGTGATCAGCGTGCCGACCTCGGCGGACGAGATCATCTTGTCGAAGCGCGCGCGCTCGACGTTGAGGATCTTGCCCTTGAGCGGCAGGATCGCCTGGGTGCGTCGGTCGCGCCCTTGCTTGGCCGAGCCGCCGGCCGAATCGCCCTCGACGATGAAAATCTCGCAGAGCGCCGGGTCTTTCTCCTGGCAGTCCGCGAGCTTGCCGGGCAGGCCGGCGATGTCGAGCGCACCCTTGCGACGCGTCAGTTCGCGCGCCTTGCGCGCCGCCTCGCGAGCCCGGGCCGCGTCGATGATCTTGTTGACGATCGCCTTGGCCTGCGTCGGGTTCTCCATCAGGAACTCGCCGAGCTTCTCGGCGACCAGCGACTCGACGACGCCTTTCACCTCGGACGAAACGAGCTTGTCCTTGGTCTGCGACGAGAACTTCGGGTCAGGCAACTTGATCGACAGTACGGCGGTCAGGCCCTCGCGTGAATCGTCGCCCGTCGTCGGGACGCGATCCTTCTTGCTCGCCAGCTCGCGCTCGATGTAGTCGTTGAGCGTGCGCGTCAGCGCCGCCCGAAAGCCGGCCAGGTGCGTGCCGCCGTCCTTCTGCGGAATGTTGTTCGTGAAGCAGGACATCGTCTCCGCATACGCGTCGTTCCATTGCAGCGCCAGCTCGACGCCCATGCCGTCGCGTTCGCCGCGGAACCAGAAGATCGTCTCGTGGACGGCGGCCTTGCTGCGATTCAGGTAGCGGACGAACTCGCGGATGCCGCCCTCGTAGTGGAAGGTCTCGCGCTTGTCGTCCCGCTCGTCGATCAGCTCGATGCGGACACCGGAGTTCAGGAACGACAGCTCGCGCAGCCGCTTCTGCAGGATCTCGTACTCGAACTCGATGTTCGTGAAGATCGTGTCGCTGGGCATGAACCGGATCGTCGTGCCGCGCTGCGTGCTCGGCCCGACCACGGCCAGCGGCGACACGGGGACGCCGAGCCGGTATTCCTGCTGGTACTTCTTGCCATCGCGGTGGATGGTCAGGTGCAGCGTCTCCGAAAGCGCATTGACGACGGAGACGCCGACGCCGTGCAAGGCCACCGGAAACCTTGTACGACGAGTCGTCGAACTTGCCGCCGGCGTGGAGGACGGTGAGGATCACCTCGGCCGCCGACACGCCCTCTTCCGGATGGATATCCACAGGAATTCCACGGCCGTCGTCGGAGACCGTCACCGACTGGTCGGCGTGGATGGTCACCGTGATGTGGGTGCAGTATCCCGCCAGCGCCTCGTCGATCGAGTTGTCCAGGACCTCGAACACCATGTGGTGCAGACCGGTGCCGTCGTCGGTGTCACCGATGTACATTCCGGGGCGCTTACGGACCGCGTCGAGGCCCTTTAAGACTTTGATTTTACTGGAGTCGTAAACGTCCGCGCCGCTCATGGGATACCCGGTGCAAGTTGACAGGAAATTATAACAGACGCGTCACGGCACCGTGTTCCACGTGGAACCTTCGTCCCGCCGGAAGGTACTGCAGGGATGGGTTCTGGGGGTCCAGGGCGGTCACGAACAGCTGCGCGGGTAAGCTGACGACCTCCGCCAGAAGGCGCTCGAGGTTGCTCGAATCGAGCTCCGCCGCAGGATCATCCACAAGTAGCGCCGCAACATCCGACCCCTGCTCTGCGTCGCAGCGGAGCTGTCCAAGCAGCAGCGACGCAGCGGCCAGTTTCTGCTGCCCACGCGACACGCGATCGCGAGCGGCTGCACCCCCAAATCGAACGCTCAGGTCGGCCCGGTGCGGTCCGCTGTGGGTCAGCCCTCGCTCCAGGTCCCGCGACCCACGCGAGCTTCGTCGCCTCCTCAAGGGTCCGATCCGCGGACCATCCCTGGTTCAGCGCGATCTCGACCGGCTCGCCGAGCAATCGAGTGCCCACTTCGGCGACGTGGGGCACCAGTTGCTCCATGTACCGTCTTCGATAGTCCGCGACGAGCTGTCCGGCCTCGATCAGCTCCGGATCCCAGGCGCGTACGACCGAAGGTGGCTGATGCGTTCGCAGCGCAGCGTTCCGTTGCCGCAGCGCACGCTGGTACCGCCGCCAGTGATCCACGAACGATGGTTCCACGTGGAACACACCCCAGTCGACGAACCGGCGTCGCTCCTGCGGTCCACCCTCGACGAGTCGATGGACTTCCGGATCGATGGCCTGGGCCGGCAGGACCGTTGCCAGCTCCGCCAAGCCATTCACGGGACGTCCCGAGACTCTGGCCTCCATCCCGTCTCGGCCCGACCCGCATGCCGAGCGGCCGACATGCGACCGGCGCCCGCAACCTTGCCCGCGAGCGTAAACGCCTCGGTCGCCATTGCGAATCAGGATCTCGGTGCGAGCGGTTCGAAACGAGCGGCCGCGTCCCAGAACGAAGATCGCCTCGAGCAGACTGGTCTTGCCCGAGGCGTTGGCGCCACTGATCAGATTGCAGCGGGAATCCAGCTCCAGCTCGGCTCGCACGACGCAGCGGAAGTCCTCGATGACCAGCGCGTCGAGGCTCATCGAACCCGCCGAGCCGGAATCACAGTCGCATCGGCATCACGACGAACCGTGAGGTGCTCTCCGTCCCCGAGCGGATCAGGCAGCTGCTGTTGCCATCGGTCAGCCCGATCTGGACCTCCGGCCCGTCGATCGCCGCCAGCGCATCCATCAGGTAATTGACGTTGAAGCCGATCTCGATCTCCTCGCCTTCGTAGGTGACCTCGACCTCTTCCTCGGCTTCTTCCTGTTCCGGATTGTGCGACTGGATCGTCAACAGGTTCGGCTTCACCGCAAACCGGATGCCGCGATACTTCTCGTTCGACAGGATCGCGGCACGCTGCAGCGCCTGGCGCAGATCTTCGCGCACGGCGGTGACCAGACGCGGCGGATTGTTCGGTATGACCCGGCCGTATTCCGGAAAGCGTCCGTCGATCAGCTTCGAAGTGAAGCGAATGTCGCCGATCTGCACCCGAACGTGATTGGTACCGATCGCAATTTCGAGGATCTGGTCCTCGTTGCCGAGGATTCTTTGCAGTTCGAGGACGCCCTTGCGCGGCACGATGACCTGCTGGCCCGCCTTCGCGCCCTGCGGCAGATCAACCTCGCACAAAGCCAGACGATGGCCGTCAGTCGCAACTGTTCGTAGCGCTTTCGCCGAAGTTTCCAGAAGAAGGCCGTTCAGGTAGTAGCGCACGTCCTGCTGGGCCATCGAGAAATGCGTCTGCTCGAGCAACCGCTTGAAATCTTTCTGCGGCACCTTGAGCGTCTGCTGGGCATTGATCTCATCGACGGTCGGAAACTCGCTGGCCGGCAGCGTGGACAGCGTGAAGCGGCTCTTGCGGGCCCGCACCGTCATTCGCTCGCCTTCGAGCGTCAGCGTGATTTCGACGCCATCCGGCAACGCGCGACAGATGTCGAGCAGCTTGCGGCCTGGCAGCGTGACCTCACCCGGCCGTTGCACGTCGACTTCGGAAGTCGCGACCAGTTCGACTTCGAGGTCGGTGGCCGTGACCGACAGGTGGCCGCCCTTGGCCGACAGCAGCACGTTCGCCAGGATCGGCATCGTCTGCCGACGTTCCACGACACCGATCACCGCCTGCAGCGGGCCCAGGATCGATTCGCGCTTCGCAATGATCTTCATCGTGGCACTTCCGTAATAAATCTCTTATTTGAATTCTCTATATAACTATTGTTACTAGCACAGCCCCAGCCTGTACAGAACACGTTTTTCCCCAACCGCAGCCGGCACTTGGCGGAAGCACAAACCGGCTGGCAACCGCGCCTCAGCCTGTCGGCACCCTGTGGACGAAATGTGCACCAATGTTCGTGCACCTGTTGTCCACAGCTTGGCCACATCACCCAGTGAGCGTTCTCAACAGGTTCAGGTAGTCCTCGTTCATGCGCGTCTGCGACACACGCAACTCCTTGATCACGCGACACGCATGCAGCACGGTCGTGTGATCGCGGCCGCCGAACGCATCGCCGATTTCCGGCAGGCTGTGATTGGTCAGTTCCTTCGCGAGCGCCATCGCGACCTGGCGCGGACGCGTGATCGATCGGCTGCGTCGCTTCGACAGCAGGTCGGCGACGCGGATCTTGAAGTACTCAGCAACGGTCTTCTGGATGTTCTCGATCGTGACCAGGCGTTCCTGCAGCGCCAGCAGGTCCTTGAGCGCTTCCTTCGCAAAATCCAGCGTGATCGGCCGCCCGGTGAACTGCGAGTTGGCGATCACGCGGCGCAGCGCGCCCTCGAGCTCGCGGACGTTCGAGCGGATGCGCTTGGCGACGAAGAACGCGACTTCCTCGGGCAGCTCGACGCTCACGGCCGAAGCCTTGCTCATCAGGATCGCGACGCAGGTCTCGAGTTCCGGCGGCTCGATCGCGACCGTCAGGCCCCAGCCGAATCGCGATTTCAGGCGCTCTTCGAGACCTTGCACTTCCTTCGGATAACGATCGCAGGTCAGGATCACCTGCTGCTGGCCTTCGAGCAACGCGTTGAACGTGTGGAAGAACTCTTCCTGCGAGCGTTCCTTGCCGGCGAAGAACTGGATGTCGTCGATCAGCAACGCGTCGAGCGTCCGGTACGCGGTCTTGAACTCGTTGATCGTGTTGTGCTGCAACGCACGGACCATGTCACCGACGAACCGCTCGGAATGCACGTACGCAATCCGAGCGTCTTTCGCCCGGGAGCGGATGTGGTTGCCGATCGCGTGCATCAGGTGCGTCTTGCCGAGGCCGACGCCACCGTAGATGAACAGCGGGTTGTAGGCGCGACCGGGATTCTCGGCGACCTGCATCGCTGCAGCGCGGGCGAGCTGGTTGCTCTTGCCCTCGACGAAATTGCCGAACGTGAAGTCCGGGTTCAACCGGCCGCCGATCTGCGGCAGTGCGACCTCACGCTTGGCCCGGGCGTCGGCTGTCCGGGGAGGCGGAACCGCCTCAGCCTCGACAGCGCGTCGCGTGCCGATCTCGACGATCACCTGCGGTGTCGGTGATGGCACCAGTTCCTCGACCAGCTCACCGATCCGGGAGGCGCAGTTCTGGTTCACCCAGTCCACGACGTAGCGGTTCGGCGCCAGCAGGCGCAACTGGCCGATGTCCTCGATCGCCTGCAGCGGCCGGATCCAGGTATTGAAATGCTGCTCCGGGAGCTCCGCCTCGAGGCGCCGCAGACAGTGGTTCCAGAGCGAAATTTCCACGGGGCACGGCCCTTGTCGATGCGCTGTCGGGGCGGCTGAACGGGGGGAGGGGGCGCGAGTGTATACCGGTCACGATCCTGTGGATATCTCGAACCGCGCACTCGCCGCGAGCCCGGGTCCGGTTGACGCTCAGGCCGCGGCTGCGTATTCTTGCCGGCCCTTTTCCGACCAGTGCATCCGATTGTTTCTGGTCCAGATTCCGTGAGGAACGGAGCCGCACATGAAGCGCACATATCAACCGAGCAACCTGCATCGCAAGCGAACCCACGGCTTCCGTGCGCGCATGGCCACCAAGAGCGGACGCCTGGTGCTGGCCCGTCGCCGCGCCAAGGGCCGCAAGCGTCTCGCGGTCTGACGCTCCAGCCCCCACGACCCGCATCGACCCCCGCGAAGGGCAGTCTGCCGCGGGAGTGTCGCCTCACCGACAAGCCGCAGTTCGACCTCGTTCACCGTGAAGGCCGCCGTCAGTCGGACGCGCTGTTCACCGTGATTGCGCGGCCGAACGGTCTCGGCCGTGCGAGACTGGGGTTGGCGGTCGGCGTGCGCGCGGCGGGCAACGCCGTCAACCGTAACCGCGTCAAGCGCGTCGTCCGCGAAGCCTTTCGCCACATCCATCAGGAGCTGCCCGCCGTGGATCTCGTCGTCAACGCCAGGCCGGCCGCAGGCAAGGCGAGCAACGCCGACATGACGGCCAGCGTAATGGCGCTCTGGAACAGGATCCGCCCGTGATGCGCAGCATCCTGATCGGGCTCATCCAGCTCTATCGGTGGTTCCTGAGCCCGTTGCTCGGGCCGAACTGCCGCTTCCATCCGACCTGTTCCTGCTACGCGCAGGACTCCATCCGTCTTCACGGTGCCGTGCGCGGCGCGTGGCTGGCGATCCGCCGCATCTCGCGGTGTCATCCGTGGCATCCGGGCGGCTACGATCCGGTGCCCGACACCGTGCCGCCCCTCTTCAAGCGACCGTCTCATGGATAACCCACGCCTGTACCTGTGGATTGGCCTGGCCCTGCTGGGCTGGATGAACGTCGTCACGTGGAACCGGGACTACGGTTCGCCGCCGGTCGCGTCGTCCGTGGCAACGGACCCCGCGGCTGCGGGCGCGCAGTCCGCGGAGCAGGCGGCCGCCGCCGCAGCGACCGCAGCCGCCAACGCGCAGCTGCCCGCATTGCCGACCGGGCAGCCGACCACCGAGGCGGCCGCGACGACCGACCCCGCGGTTCCCGCCGCTGCGGTCGCGACGGGACAGCCGAGCATTCGTGTCGTCACCGACGTGCTCGATCTCGACATCAGCCTGCAGGGCGGGGACTTCGTTCGTGCCGACCTGCTGCAATACCCGCGCGATAAACGTCCGGGCAGCCCGCCAGTGCGGCTCTTCGGCACGCAGGAGCCGGACTACAGCGTGGCGCGGACCGGTCTGCGCGCGTTGAACGGCCGACCGGAGCCGACGCACCTCGCCACGTTTACCAGCACCGCCAACGAGTTTCGCCTGGCGCCGGGCGCCACGGAGCTGCGCGTGCCGCTCAGCTGGAACGACGGGCTCGGCGTCACGGTCACCAAGACTTACGTGTTCCGCCCGGGCAGCTACGCGATCGAAGTGCTGTACGACGTGGACAACCGTTCGGCAGAGCGAGTGGTCGGGCGCGTCGTACGTGCAGCTCGCGCGGCACGTCTATGCGCAGGAACGCTCGATGTTCGACGTCGAGAGCTACGCGTACCGCGGTCCCGCCGTCTGGGACGGCAGCAAGTACCGCAAGCTCGACGTCGATGACGAGGAAGACGGCCGCTACGCCCAGAACGTCACCGACGGCTGGATGGCGACGATGCAGCATCACTTCGTCAGTGCGGCCGTGCCGCCCAAGGGCGAGGAGTACCACGTCACGCTGGCGCGCGAGGGCAGCCACGCGCTGTTGACGCACCGCGGCCCGTTGAAGACGGTGCCGGCGGGTACGACCGGTCGGTTCAGCGAGACGATCTTCGTCGGCCCGAAGCTGCAGGACCAGCTGAAGCAAGTCGGCCCGCGACTCGAGCTGACCGCGGACTACGGCAAGCTGACGATCCTCTCGCAGCCGCTGTTCTGGCTGCTGCAGAAAGTGCACGGCTTCGTCGGCAACTGGGGCTGGTCGATCATCATCGTCACGATCCTGCTCAAGCTGCTGTTCTACAAGCTCACGGAAACCAGCGGCCGTTCGATGGCCAAGATGCGCACGATCGCGCCGCGCATCAAGAGCATCCAGGAGCGGTACAAGGACGACCGCGAGCAGCTCGCCAAGCAGATGATGGAGATCTACAAGCGCGAGAAGATCAACCCGGTCGCCGGCTGCCTGCCGATCCTGGTGCAGATCCCGGTGTTCCTCGCGTTCTACTGGGTGCTGCTCGAGAGCGTCGAGATGCGCCAGGCGCCGTGGATGCTGTGGATCCAGGACCTCTCGTCGAAGGACCCGTTCTTCGTGCTGCCGATCCTGATGGGCGTGGCGATGTTCGGCCAGTTCAAGCTGAACCCGGCCCCGCCCGATCCGATGCAGGCGAAGATCTTCGCGTTCATGCCGGTGATCATGACGGTGATGATGGCGTGGTTCCCGTCCGGCCTCGTGCTGTACTGGCTCACGAACACGCTGCTCTCGATCGCCCAGCAGTGGAACATCAACCGCGTGGTCGAGGCGGAGGCGAAGAAGCGGTCCGCTTGAGGCGGCGCTCGCCGCCGTCACGTCCTCGGGAACTTGCTCTCGCAGGATCTGCTGGACGCGCTGATCGTCGCGTAGCAGCCGCCAGAGCGGAGTGGCCGCCACCCAGCGCGGCTGCAGGTTGATGCTGCCGAGCAACCGCTCGAACTCGCGGTAGCCTTCGTCGGCTCTTGCGCCCGAATGGATCAGGACCCACGCGCGCAGCATGGCGACCTGCGGCGCATTGACCGCATCAAGCCGCTCTGGCGCGAGTTGAACCGCGCGGTCGGCTGACCGTAGGGCTTCGTCGGTCCTGCCAAGGAGTTCGAGTGCAACCGCGCCCTCCGCCACGGCGAATGCATCGTCCGGGCGCCGGATTGCTTCGACGACCGTCGCCTCGAGAATGGGCCTGGCGCGCGCCTCGTCGCCAAGCGCGAGGTACGTCGTGGCGAGGTCCAGCCTGGCGCGGTCCCGGCCTTGCATCGTGGCTGACTCGAGCTTTACTGCGAGGCCGGGGAGGTCGCCGACCATGGTCAGCATGTTGATGGCGACCTCCGTACGGACTGGTTCCTCGATCATCGCCTCGACTCGCTCGAATTCTTCGCGGAATCCGTCGGTCTGGCCGGTCGCCAGGAAACGGTTGGCAAAAGCGTACAGGCGCGGCAATGGATCCGCCGGGATAGCGCTCGACCAGCCGCTGCCGCTCCCGTTCGGCCTCGTCAAGACGCCCGAGCCAGGTCAGCGTCTGGGCAACCCGGAAATCGTAGCGCTCGTCGCCGGGTGCCAACCGCGCGGCTTCGGTGAAATGCGCAATCGCCTCGTCGAATCGGCCGAGACGCCGCAGCGTCAAGCCTGCAACGTTGTGCGTATCGGCATCGCTCGGCGCGACCTCGAGCGCGCGCGACAGGTCCTCGAGCGCGCGCTCCGGATCCTGTGCGACATAAGTGTGAAACAGTCCCCGGGCGACCAGTGCTTCCGGCAGGCCGGGCTCGCAGCTCCAGCGCGCGCTCGATGTCGCCGCTCGCGGCGTCCGTCAGGGTCATGTCCTCCAGACCGAACACCGCATGGAACCAGATGCGCGTTTTTGCGCGCAAGGCGTAGGCCGGCGCGAAGGTCGGATCGAGACCGATGCTCCGGTCGAGCAGCGCCAGGACGACGCCGAACTCGGCCTCCGTTGCGTACTGGCTCGCGAGCGCGAGCGCGTGCAGGTAAGCATCGTAGGCTTCGGGCACCGTGGGAGTCGCACGATCGATGAGCCGTTGCTCCGCGGGCGACAGCGTTGCCCCGATCGCCGCCACGACCTGCCCGGCGATGCTCTGCTGCAGGTCCAGCGACTCGCGGAACTTGCGATCGTAGGTCTCGGTCCACAGGTGCTCGTCGGTGCGCCCGTCGATCAACTGCAGCGTCAGGCGCAGGTCGTCTCCCGAGCGGCGCACGGAGCCTTCGAGGATCAGTGAAACTCCGAGCGCATCGGCAATCTCCTTGAGATTCCGCTTCGAATCGCGGAACTCCTGTACGGAGGTTCGGGAGATCACGCGAAGCCCGCCGGCACGGGCCAGCGTGGCCAGCACTTCCTCGTGCAGTCCGTCCGCGAAATAGGCGTTCGCCGGATCCGGACTCAGGTTGGCGAACGGCAGCACCGCCAGTGCGGGCCGCTCGTCCAGATCGGGACGTACCAGGTGCCGCCAGGCCTGCTGCACGCTGAGCGCGAGTCCCGCGCCGAGCGCCAGTGAAATCCAGAGCGACGGGATCCGCCAGAAAGGCGTTGCCGGCACGGGCAGGGTCGTCGTTGGCCGTGGCGGCGGCTGCGCTGTCCTCGCGGCGCGGCACCTGCCGCGGTCAAGTCGAATGACCAGGCGAGAATGATCGCGATCGGCAGACCGAGCACGACCGCGACGATGACGGCGCGGACCGACCAGTCGGGCAACCCGAACTGCGGGAAGACGGTGTTTGCGATCTCGACCGCGAGCCACGCCAGACCGCCGTACCAGGCTGCGGTCCGGAACACCTGTCGCCGACGGAGTTCCGACACGAAGGACATGTCCAGCACCCGCGGGGCTCCCGGGGTGAGAGCATCGCTGAAACGGCCGCGCTGTCAACTCGCGGCGGATTGCTGCCCGGCGCCCGCCGGCATACAGTCCGCCGACGCCACGCAAGGGGAACTCACATGAATGCCAAGCTGATCGTCATCGGCGGGTTCGCCTTCTACGCCGTGACCTGGATCCTGTCGTTCGTCACCGGGCCCGTCGTGCACAACGGGCTCCTGCTCGAGTCGTATCAGGCCACGGCCGCGTTCTGGCGGCCGGCCCTGATGCAGCAGCCGCCGGACATGGCGGCGCTGCTGCCGCGCTGGATCGTGACCGGCCTCTTTTACAGCTTCGTGCTAGCCGCGCTCTACGGAAAAGTGCGGTCCGCATTCGCCGGCAGCGGCTGGATGCGTGGCGCGCGCTACGGGTTCTGGATCTGGCTGGTCGCGACAGCGGTCGCGATGTCGTACTCGGGCTTCTTCAACCTGCCGGATCGCATCTGGTTCTGGTGGGCCGTCGAGGGACTCGTCGGCTCGGTGATCGGCTGCGCCGTGCTCGCGTGGGCGGTGGACCGCTGGGCGCCCGCCAACAAGTGGTGAGCGGCGATGGCGGCACGATTGCGGCCATCGCCACCGCTCCGGGACGCGGCGGCATCGGCATCGTGCGGGTCTCGGGACCCGCCTGCCAAGATATCGCCACGGCCCTGCTCGGCCGGGTACCCGCGCCGCGCGTCGCCGAACTGCATCGATTCCTCGACGAAATGGGCGAGGCGATCGACGAGGGTCTCGCGCTCTACTTTCCAGCGCCGAACTCGTTCACCGGCGAGGACGTGCTCGAGCTGCAAGGCCACGGCGGGCCCGTGGTGCTCGACCTGCTGCGGCGGCGTGTGTTCGAACTCGGCGCGCGGGCGGCCGAGGCCGGTGAATTCACCCAGCGCGCGTTCCTGAACGACAAGCTCGACCTGGCGCAGGCCGAGGCCGTCGCCGACCTGATCGACAGCGGCTCGGCGCAGGCCGCACGCGCTGCGCTGCGCTCGCTGCAGGGCGAGTTCTCGTCGCAGGTGCACGACCTCGCCGAAGCCGTGCTCGAGCTGCGGATGTGGGTCGAGGCGGCCATCGATTTCCCGGAGGAGGAGGTGGACTTCCTCGGTGACCGCGCGCTCACGGCACGGCTCGAGTTCATCCGCCAGCGTTTCGCCGAACTCGCCGAGACGGCGCGCCAAGGTCGGCTGCTCCGCGATGGTCTCACGGTCGTGATTGCCGGCCGCCCGAACGCCGGCAAGTCGAGCCTGCTGAATCGCCTCGCTGGCTACGACGCCGCGATCGTCACTCCGGTGCCCGGTACGACCCGCGACGTCCTGCGCGAACGCATCGAGATCGACGGACTGCCGCTGCACGTGCTCGACACCGCCGGCCTGAGAGAGTCGCCGGACGAGGTCGAGATCGAGGGCATCCGCCGCGCCCACCTCGAGATCGGGCGCGCGGACCGAGTGCTGTTCGTGGTCGACGCATCGGACACGGTGGCCGTGGCAGGCATTGAGGCGGACCTCGCGGCCCTGCCGACCGATGCACCTCGCACCGTCGTCTACAACAAAGTCGACCGGACGGGCGCCGCGGCGAATCTCGAAGCCGGCGACCCGGTCCGGGTCCGCATGAGTGCAACGACCGGTGAGGGGCTCGACCTGCTACGCCAGCACCTCAAGGATTGCGTGGGATTCCACCCGGCCAGCACCGGGGTGCTGTCAGCCCGAGCTCGGCATCTCGACGCCTTGCGTCGCGCACGGGCGCATGTCGAGGAGGCTCACCGGCTGCTCGTCGAGCGTCATGCCGGCGACCTCGTCGCGCAGGAGCTGACGCGATGCCCAGGTCCAGCTCGGCGAGATCACCGGGCAGGTGACGAGCGACGACCTGCTCGGACGGATCTTCGGCAGCTTCTGCATCGGCAAGTGATCCGCTCGCAGTCAGCGGCGCTTCGAGACCATGGTGCAAGGATTCCAACTGTCGGTGCTGCCTGGAATAGCACAAACCCAAATTGTCGGTCGGTCCGGAAATCAGCACGTTTCAGCTGAAACGTGAAGTTGTCTTTGATAATTGATAGTCGATGCGCCGGGGTCGCTGGTAGACTGCTTCGCCGGTTCCGGGTCGACGACCAGCGGTCCCCCGATTGATTTCCTCCGCCGGTCTCGTCTAACGGTAAATCGGGGTCCGCCGGACCCGCAGCCGGATCGACGCCCCATGAACCCGCAAGTCTTCAGCATCCCCGCCGTCTGGCTGGCGATCGGCTTCCTCGGCCAGGCGCTGTTTTCGGCGCGGTTCATCGTGCAGTGGATCGCGTCCGAGCGGCAACGGCGCAGCGTCGTGCCCGCCGTGTTCTGGCAGTTCAGCCTGGCCGGGGGCGTGACGCTGCTGGTCTACGCGATCCACCGTGAAGACCCAGTCTTCATCGTCGGCCAGGTCACGGGCCTCGTCGTCTATTTCCGCAACCTGCAGTTCGTGCGCCGCGAGGCGCGGCAGGTCGAACGGCACGAGGTCCCTCTCGTGCCGTGATCCCGCGCGACCGCTGCCTACTGGCAGCGCGTGATCGCGAACTTGCCGATCCGCTCGATGCGCTCGCAACGCTGCTCGATGGCCGGCTTGTCCGAGCGGTCCGTCGCGGTCCGCGACGGTGTGGCTTGCTGGGCCGAAGCCAGCGCCACTGACGTGGCTGACAGCGAGGCCGTCGTCGTTGGCTGCGGTGCCCGATCCTCCGCCGTCGCGGGAGGAATCGTCAGCATCGCGAGCAGGCCGACGGCGGCCGACGCGGGCAACAGTACTTCCGAAATCAAGGTTCTCATCGTTCTCTCCTGGTGTCGTTGGTGTGTGTCGTCAATCGTTGGTGCAGCTCAGGCTGCGACGGACCGGGTCTCGAGCCGGGCCGGGCGCTGTGCAGCGGCTGCAGTCGCGGCGTTCTCCAGCGCCTGGCGTGATGCGTCGCCCCGACCCGCCGCTGCAAGGGCCCGCGCGGCCAGCCGCCAGTTGAACGGGCTGGTGGGCTTGACGGCGGTGCGCTCCTCGGCGAGGGCGCGGGCCAGCGACGCGCGTCCGGCGCGCAGCGCGGACTCGATCAGCGTCAGGTGCACGATGTCGCGCTGGGCATGGCTGCCGCCGAAGCGGTTCGCATGGCCACGCACTCGCAGCAGGTCGTCGATCGCCGCTTCGTAGCGGCCCTGGCCGAACGACGCGAACGCCCGTGCGACCGGCAGGCCGACCTCGCGGGACATCATCCCGTTCGTGCCCGGCTCGGACGCCGCGCGCTCGAGGGCCCCGAGCACGTCGTCGACCTCGTCCCAGCGACCGGCACCCACCAGCGCCATGACGGCATGCGCGTCGTTGAACGCGTAGAACGCGTCCTTCGCGAGCGGCTGCCACGAATCGGCCAGCGGCTGCCAGCGGGCACCGACGTCCACGCCACGCAGCATCAGGCGCCACAGCATCGCCGAGGCATCCACCATCTCCAGCGCGACCGAAGACTGGCCCGGTCGGATGCAGGTGTCGTAGAGCTCGACGGCACGCGCGGCGTCGCCGAGATCGAGGTGGAAGAGGCCGAGGTGCCACCAGTTGTGGTACGCGAGCCCGTTGTCGACGGACCAGTCGGCCTGGCGGGTGGTCAGCCAGTCGATGCCGTCGCGCAGCCGGCCCTGCATCTCCATGACGTGAGCCACGGCGTGCACGGCCCAGGGATCGCGGGGATTCAGTTCCAGCGCGCGGCGGCCCGTCGCCTCGGCACCGGCGTAGTTCGCGGTCTCCTCGAGGCCGAACGCGTACATGCCGAGCACGTAGCCATAGCCCGGCACGTCTTCGTTCCAGTGCGGCAACACCTGCGCCATCCGGTCGCGCAGCAGGGTCGACTGGCCGAGGAAGAAGTCGCCGACGTGCGCGACCTGCACGGCCAGCAGGTCGCGCGGGTACTCGACGACGATGTCGCCGTAGAGTCGGATCGAGCGAGCGAAGTCGCCGCCGAGCCAGGCGCGGCCCGCGGCTGCGTGCATGCGCTCGCGCTCGTTGGCTCGACCGCCGAGCGCCTCGATGGCCGTGACGCTCTGCTCGAGGATCGGCAGCGCGCCGCGCTCCGACGACATCAGGGCGAGGGCCGCCCGGAGGCAATGTCCGGCGGCGAAGGTGGGATCGGCCTCGAGCGCCTCGTTGATCGTCGCGAGCGGGTCGACGAAATACGAGGCAGTCAGTTCCGTGGCCTGCTCGAGCTTCTCGAGCGAAGCCGGGGCGGCGGATGAGATCGCGATGCCGCGTCGATCGGTCTGGGTCATGTTCGTATCCTCTTGCGTCAGGTGGCCCGGTCCCGGCGTTTCCGGTTCCGGTGTGGGGCGCAAGTTACGGAGCCGCCGTCAACGACCCGTCACGGCGGGCGTGAGAAAAGCGTGAAAACGCGTTCTTCCGCGAATCTTCACCAAGACTTGCCGAAACCTTCATGCACGGACGCTGGACCGGCGTCAGCTTCGGCCCGGCGTCCCGGGGCAGTCCGGGACGCGACTCATCCAACGACAGGGGGAGAACGTCCATGAAAGCCAGTTGTGACGGCGCCGTCTCAGGGCTCCTGATGCGCCGAGGCCTCGCCGGGCTGCTCGCCAGCGTATTGTTCGCCGCAGGCCCTGCATTCGCCGACGTGATCGCCGACTTCAACGTCGTCGGCGCACGGACCGTGAATACGGCGCCGGGCGCCTATCCAGCCGTGACCGCCGAGGAGCAGCGCTCCGTCCTCGGCTCAGACCTTGCGACCATGCACGCGGCCATGTACGACGCCGTCGTGGCGATCGCGGGCGGTTACGAGCCCTACGCCGTCGTCCCGGTCAGCCCGAGTGCGGGGGCTTCACAGCAAGCTGCGGCCGCCGCGGCCGCCTGCACCGTGCTCGCGGGGCTGTTTCCGAATCGCTCGCCGGAGTACGCGGCGGACTGCGCGCCGTACCACGCTGGCACCGGTAGTGGCTCCGTGGCCAAGGGCATCACACTGGGGATCGAAGTCGGGCAAAAGATGCTCGCTGAACGTGCCGCCGACGGCCGCTCGACCATCGTCGCCTACACGCCGGTCGGCGGTGTCGGCCGCTTCGAGCCTTTCCCGGCCGGCAGTGCGCCGGCGCTGTTCTTCGCACCAGGGATGCGCCCGTTCACCTTGTCCAGCGCGATGCAGTTCCGGGCCGACGGTCCGCCGGACCTCACCAGTGCCAGCTACGCTTACGCCTTCAACGAGGTCAGGAAGCTCGGTGTCGCGGGCGGGGCAGCCCTGACCGTCGGGCAGCAGGACATCGCGCGCTTCCACACCGAGAATCCCAACGTATTCACGCCACGCAACCTGCGGGTGTTCCTGAACCAGCGGACCGTCCTCGAGAACGCCCGCCTGGCCGCCATGCTCTGGGTGGCCTACGCCGACGCGCTGCTGGGCTGCTTCGAATCGAAGTACTACTTCGACGCGTGGCGTCCGCGCGCAGCGATCCCGGCGGCGAATGGCGACGGTAACCCGGCGACCACGGCGGTTCCGGATTGGGCACCGTTCGTCAATACGCCGAACCACCCCGAGTATCCGGCCGCGCACGCCTGCTTCGGCGGGGTCACCAGCGAGATCCTCGAGGCCTATTTCAAGACGCCGAGGATCAAGTTCACCTGGACCAGCACGGTGACGGGCACGAGCCATGATTTCCGCTCGGTGGACGAGATGCTGCATGAGCTCAAGGTCGCGCGCATCTACGGGGGGATGCACTTCCGCTTCTCCTCAGATGACGGCGCGACGCTGGGTCGAAGGACGGGGCGATGGGTTGCGAAGAACTACTTCCAGCCCGTCGAGCGCAAGCACGGAAAGCCCTGAGGCAAGGAGGCCAGGGCAGGGACGCCCGCGTCGGGCCGGAGACTCATTGGGCTCCGGCCCGACGCCTTGCGCCGATTCGGTCCCCGTTTCGTTTCGCTTCGTTAGGAGTAGTCTCAGCGCACGAACACCCGGCCCGTCCCAAGCGGGCCGCCGCAGTCAGGGAGCGTGCGCTGCGACATGTCGTCCACGGAGCCAGCCTGTTACAGGGTCGGCGACCTGCTGGTTGATGCGGGCCGGCGCCGCGTCGAGCGCGACGGCAGCGAGATCGCGCTGCCCGGGCTGACGTTCGACTTGCTCCTCGCTCTCGCGCGCGAGGCACCGAACCTGTCCTCCATCGACGCGCTGATGCAGCAGGTCTGGCCGGGACGCGTGGTCAGCCCCGAGACCGTGAGCCAGCGTGTCAAGCTGCTGCGTGCCGCGCTCGGCGACGATCCGGACTCGCCGCGGTATCTCACGGGGGTGCGCGGACACGGCTACCGGCTGATCGTGCCGGTGGAGCGTTGCGCGATACCGACCGAGGTCGAGCGTCCCGCGAGCGCAGTTCCAGTTGCGCTGGCGGAGACTGTTGCCCCAGCGGCGAGTCCGCCTCCGCGGCGGCCTGTGACGCGGAGTCCCTGGCCACTCGTCCTCGCGCTGGTGCTCGCCGCCGGACTCTGGCTGGCGTGGTCGAGCCTGCGGGAGTCGCCGGTCTCCCAGGTCGTGCCCGCCACGCTGGAGGCCCCGCCGCGATCCATCGCCGTCCTGCCGTTCGAGAACCGCAGCCGACTCGAGGAGGACGCGTACTTCGTCGACGGGCTGCACGACGACATCCTGACGCAGCTCACCCGCATCGGCGGACTGACGGTGATCTCGCGGACCTCCGTCGAGCAGTTTCGCGACACCCGCCTCACGACCCGCGAGATCGGCGCGAAGCTCGGCGTGTCCCGGATCCTCGAAGGCGGCGTGCAGCGCGCGGGCGACCGCGTGCGCGTCACGGTCCAGCTGGTCGATGCGGAGACGGATGCCCACCTCTGGGCCGAGTCCTATGACCGCAAACTCAATGCCGAGAGCATCTTCGCGATCCAGAGCGAGGTCGCCACGGCCGTCGCCGCCGCACTCAGCACCACGCTCACGCCCGCCGAGCAAGACCGGGTCAAGGCCGTTCCGACGCGGAACCTGCAGGCCTGGGAGTCCTATCAGGCGGGCCGCAGGGCGCTGAGCCCGCGGACGTCGGCAGGACTGGCGCAGGCCAGGGAGTTCTTCGAGGCGGCGATCGATCTCGATCCCGCGTTCGCGCAGCCCTACGCCGGTCTCGCGGACACGATCTGGTTGAGCGTCGGCAGCGCCGGCATCCTCGGCCGTCCGGCCGAGCCTGCCAGGGTCGAGGTAGAGGCGCTGCTGCACGCAGCACTGCGGCTCGACCCCGAACTCGTCGAAGCGCTGACCACCACCGCGAACTTGGCGGCCGTGCGGCACGATTACGCTGGTGCCGAAGCCGGATTTCGCAGGGCGATCGAGCTCAACTCCAATTACCCCACGGCTCACCAGTGGTATGCCGCCCTACTGGGGATGCAGGGACGCCACGCCGAGGCGCTGCAGAGCATACGGAGGGCGGTCGAGCTCGATCCGATGTCCACCCTGCTGCGCGTCCTCCTGGCCTTGCATCTTGAAACCGTCGGCCGGTCCGACGAAGCGCTGGCCGAACTGAACCAGGTGCACGAACGCGATCCCACGAGCCCGTTGCCAGTGTTCTACCTCAGTAACCTCCATGCCTACGGGCACAATCGGTTCGACCGCGCGATTGCATTCGGCCTGCTGGCCGTCGAATCGGATGGGGGTCGGCCCGTGTACCGGGATCGCCTGGCGCAGATGTACCTGGACATCGGCCAGTACGAACTGGCGGAGGAAACGCTCGACGCTGCGGGTGCGGAGACGTCCAAGGCGGTGGCCAGGACATATCTTTACCTGTACCGCGCGGAACCCGATAAGGCGCTCTCATCGGCACTCGGGGCCATTGAGACCTATGGACGCGACTGGCAATCGGTGGCCTTGCTTCGCGTCGCGGCGCTGGCGGCCAACGATCCCCGGCCTGCGCGGGCGCTCTACGAGCGCGGCTTCCCGGAACTCCTGGCAGCGCCGCCAGCGATCGATGGGACGAACTACGACGCGGCCATCGACCTCGCGTCGGTCCTGCAGAAGACGGGCGAAGCCGAACTCGCGGCGGAGCTGCTCCGCCCCGCCGAGGCCTGGGTTCTTGCACACCCGCGGCTCGGGATGAGGGGCCACGGGATCGCGGATGCACGGATCCGCATGCTCCGCGGCCAACAGGGCGAAGCACTTGCGCTGCTGCAGCAAGCCCAGCAGTCGGGTTGGCGCGGGCCGCTCTGGCGTTACTACCGCGACTTCGACCCGGTGCTCGCCCCCGTCCGGAACGACCCCGAATTCAAGGCCGCGTTCGACGCCATCGAGCGGGACATGGCACGCCAGCGAGCCGCACTGGCTGCCCAGCCGCCGGGTGTTCCCGCCCCGCCGGTGGACGCGCCGACCGCGGGCCAGTAGTCTTTCCGCCCCCTACGAAAACAGGCTGCCGCACCCGACGGGCCCGCGGCGGAGGCCGACATGAAGCAGCTTTCCGGCACGGACACGATGTTCCTCGACTACGAGCGCGGCAATAACTACATGCACGTCGCCTCGTTGACGATCTACGACCCGTCCACCGCACCGGGCGGCGGCGTGCGCTTCAAGGACGTGTTGCGCTTCTTCGCGTCGCGCCTCGAGCAATTCCCGCAGTTCCGGAGGCGGCTCGCCACGGTGCCGCTGTCACTCGACCGGCCTTACTGGATCGAGGACTCGAGCTTCGACGTCGAGTTCCACGTGCGCCACATCGCGGTGCCGTACCCAGGCGACTGGCGCCAGCTCTGCATCCAGGTCGCGCGCCTGCACTCGCGGCCGCTCGATCGCAGCAAGCCGCTGTGGGAGGCCTACGTGATCGAGGGCCTGCACGGCATCCCGGGCGTGCCGCCGGGCAGCTTCGCGCTGTACACGAAGATGCATCACGCGATCGTCGACGGCGAGTCCGGCACCGAGATCATGAAGGCGCTGCACTCGCTGTCGCCGGAACCGGTGGACGCGGACGAGGACATGACCGGTGGCTTCACGGCCGATCGCGAGCCGAGCCTGCCGGAGCTCTATTCGCGTGCGGTCATGCACAACGTCGAGCGGCTGCCGTCGCTGGCGCGCTTTTCGTTCGGCACGGCGCGGCGCCTCGTTGCCGCCGGATCCGGCGCGATGGGTGGCCTTGCCGGCGCCGGCGCAGCGCTGGTGCCCCAGGTCAAGCGCCTGCTGAAGGGCGACCTGAGTGGCTTGCTGGCGAAGGTGCCACCCAAGACGCGGTTCAGCGGCGACGTGTCCTCGCACCGAGTCTTCGAGGCGGTTGGACTGCCGCTCGCCGATTTCAAGCCGATTCGCGCCCAGGTCGACGGCGCGACGTTGAACGACCTGTTCCTCGCGATCGTGGGTGGCGCGCTCAACAAGTACCTTGGCGAGAAAGGCGAGCTGCCGGACACGTCGATGATCGCGATGGTGCCGATGACGCTGCGCGGCGCCGAGAAGGGCGGCGATCGCGGCAACCAGGTCGCCGGCACGCTGATGCCGGTCTATTCGGAAATCGCCGATCCGCTCGAGCGCCTGCGAGCGATCAGCGAGAGCGCGCTGACCTCGAAGCGCGTCACGGACGCCATGGGCAAGGAGCTGTTGCGCGATCTGCTCGAGTACACGCCGGCGATGGTCTCCGGGCCGATGCTGCGCAACCTGAAGTTCCCCGGCACGGGGCTCGTCGTCTCGAATGTGCGCGGACCGGACGTCCCGCTCTACATGGCGGGAGCGCGGCTGGTGAATTACGCGCCGATCAGCATCGTGATCGACGGCATGGGACTCAACTGCACCGGCTTCAGCTACCACGGCACGATGTGGATCTGCGCCGTGTCGTGCCGCGAGATGCTGCCCGACCCCGCGCGCTTCGCCGATTGCCTGCGCGAGAGCTTTGCCGACCTGAAGCAGGCCGCCGAGCGCAGGGCCGCGGAGTCCGTCCCCGAGGCGGTTCCCGCCGTGAGCAAGCGTGCGGCGAGGCGAGCCCCGGCCAAGGCCAAGTCGCGCGGCACTGCGGTTCGCAAGAAGGCCGGCGGCAAGCGCCGCAAGACCACCGCGGCGCGGCAGCCCGAGGCCTGACCGTTGCGCACGGCCGACTGCATGCCCGAAGCGCTGCGAACGGCCCTGGCAGCGGTGTTCGGCGATGACGTGGATGACGTCGAGATCGTCGAGCGTTCCTGGTACGCGCGGCTGCATTTCGGTGCGCGCGCGACGACGCGGCGCAACCGGATCCTGCTGCGCGGCACGGCGGCCGAGTTCTTCGCCGACCCCGAGTTGCTGCTGCACGAGTACTTCCACGTGCTGCGCCAGTGGAACCGGGGTCGCCTGAGCATTGCGGCGTATCTCGCGGAGTGGCTGCGTCGCGGCTACTGGCAGAGTCGCTACGAGCACCAGGCGCGCCGTTTCGTCGCGCTGCGCCTGCCCGCGCTGCTCGCTCAGATCGGATGCCGCGCTCCGGCAGGACCCAGGCATGCATGAGGCCGACCATTTCGACGTGATCGTGGTCGGCGGCGGCCACGCCGGCACCGAGGCCGCGCTCGCTGCGGCCCGGATGGGTTGCCGCACGCTGCTGGTCACGCAGAGCATCGAGGCGCTCGGCCAGATGAGCTGCAATCCGGCGATCGGCGGGATCGGCAAGGGCCACCTGGTCAAGGAGATCGACGCGTTGGGCGGTGCGATGGCGCGCGCGATCGATCACGCCGGGATCCAGTTCCGCACGCTCAACGCGAGCAAGGGCCCGGCCGTGCGGGCGACCCGCGCGCAGGCGGATCGCCAGCTCTACAAGCGCGCGATTCGCGGCATGCTCGAGAATCAGCCGAACCTGAGCCTGTTCCAGCAGGAGGTCGCCGACCTGCTGATCGAAGGCGGACGGGCATCGGGTGTGGTCACTCAGGCCGGGGTGCCGTTCAGGGCACGCGCGGTCGTGCTGACGGTGGGCACGTTCCTCGGTGGCCGCATTCACGTCGGTCTCGAACAGTACGCAGGTGGTCGCGCCGGCGATCCGCCGTCGAACCGGCTGGCCGAGAAGTTGCGTGCGCTGCCGTTCCGCGTCGGGCGGCTCAAGACCGGCACGCCACCGCGCATCGACGGGCGCAGCATCGACTACGCCGGGCTGCAGGTGCAGCCGGGTGACGAGCCGCGGCCGGCGTTCTCGTATCTCGGACTCCGCGACGAGCACCCACGCCAGGTCGTCTGCCACATCACGGCGACCAACGAGCGCACGCACGAGCTGATCCGCGCCGCCACCGATCGCTCACCGATGTTCACCGGCGTGATCGAGGGCGTGGGCCCGCGCTACTGCCCTTCGGTCGAGGACAAGGTGGTGCGCTTCGCCGACAAGGTTTCGCACCAGATCTTCATCGAGCCCGAGGGCCTCGACACGCACGAGGTGTACCCCAACGGGATCTCGACCAGCCTGCCGTTCGACGTGCAGCAGGCGTTCGTGCGCAGCATTCGCGGCTTCGAGCGGGCGCACATCACGCGGCCCGGCTATGCGATCGAATACGATTTTTTCGATCCGCGCGACCTGCAGCCGACGCTCGAGACACGGCACTTGCCCGGGCTCTATTTCGCCGGACAGATCAACGGCACGACCGGTTACGAGGAAGCGGCGGCACAGGGCATCGTCGCAGGCATCAATGCGGCGCTCGCCGTGCAGCAGCGCGAACCCTGGTGGCCGCGTCGCAGTGAGGCCTATATCGGCGTGCTGATCGACGACCTGATCACCCAGGGTGCGCCCGAGCCCTACCGGATGTTCACCAGTCGCGCCGAGTACCGCCTGACGCTGCGCGAGGACAACGCCGACCTGCGCCTGACGCCGGTCGGCCGCGACCTGGGCCTGGTCGACGACGCGCGCTGGGAGTTCTTCGCCAGGAAGCGCGCTGCCGTGGACGCCGAGCTCGATCGCCTGCAGGCGCTCTGGGTCCGACCCGGCACCGCCGAGGCGGGCTGCATCGAGGCACAGTCCGGTCCATTGTCGCGCGAGCAACGCGCATTTGAATTGCTGCGGCGTCCGGAGGTGTCCTATGCGGCGCTGGTCGCGGCCGTCGGCGCCGACGAAGCGGCCTGGCGCGAGGACGAGCGTCTCGCGACGCAAGTGCCACTGCAGGTCGACGTGCAGGCGAAGTACCGCGGCTACATCGAGCGCCAGCACGCCGAAATCGAGCGGCAACGGCGCAACGAGGACTCACGTCTGCCCGACGATCTCGACTACGGTACCGTGCGCGGCCTGTCGAACGAGGTTCGCCAGCGGCTCGCCGAGCGCCGTCCTGCGACGCTCGGCCAGGCCGCGCGCATTCCCGGCATCACGCCGGCTGCGATCTCGTTGCTGCTGATTCACCTGAAGCGCCACGAGGCCGCGATGGACCATCCGGCGCGCGCGGCGCAAGGACTTTGACCCGGATGAAGGCGCTCGCGCTCGCGTTGCTGATCGTTCTCGTCGCGGCCTGCGGCGGCGGCGAGCGTGCGGGGAACGAGCCGGTCCAGGCGGGCGATGCGGCCGTCGAGCGCACGACGCTGCGGCGCGGCAACGGACCGGAACCCGACACGCTCGACCCGCAGCGTGCACGCACGGACGCCGCGTTCAACATCCTGCGCGACCTGTTCGAGGGTCTCACGGCCGTGGGTCCCGACGGCGGTGTCGTGCCGGCCGCGGCAGAAACCTGGACCGTCAGTGCGGATGGCCTCGAGTACACGTTCCGGCTGCGCGAGAACCTGCGCTGGTCGAACGGCGACCCGCTGCGCGCCGCCGACTTCGTCGCGGGCCTGCGTCGTTTGGTGGAGCCGGCGACGGCCTCTCCCTACGCGCAGGTGCTCGAGCCGGTGCAGAACGCCGCGGCGATCATCCGCGGCGAGCAGACGCCCGACGCTCTCGGCGTCAGCGCGCCGGACGACCGGACGGTCGTGATTCGGCTGCAGAACCCTGCACCCTACCTGCTGGGCCTGCTAGCGCAGCCGGGCACGTTCCCGGTGCACGGCCCGTCACTCGCGCAGCACGGCGCCGAGCACGCCCGGCCCGGCCGGCTGGTCTCGAACGGCGCTTTCGCGCTGACGGACTGGATCGTCGGCTCGCACGTCGTCGCCGAGCGCAACCGGCACTACTGGAACGACGCCGCGACGCAGCTCGACAAGGTGCACTACCTGCATCACTCCGATGCCGGCACCGAGTTCCGCCAGTATCGGGCCGGCGAGATCGACGTCACCTACATCGTGCCGCCGCAGCAGTTCGCGTGGATCCAGTCGAACCTGCCGGGTGAGCTGCACGTGGCGCCGCAGCTCAGCGTCTACTACTACGGCTTCAACCTGAACCGGCCGCCCTTCAAGGACAACCCGGACCTGCGCCGCGCGCTGTCGCTCGCGATCGACCGCGAGCGGTTGACGACTGCGGTCACCGGGGTCGGCGAGGCACCGGCCTATGGCTGGGTGCCGCGGGGCGTCGCCGATTACACGCCGCAGCAGTTCGACTACGCGGCGCAGCCCTACGCCGAGCGAGTCGCCGAGGCGCGGGAGTTGTACCGCAAGGCGGGCTATTCGGCCGAACGACCGCTGCGTACCGAGATCCGCTACAACTCGGGCGAGGTCCACAACCGGTTGGCGGTCGCGATCGCCGCGATGTGGAAGGAGGCGCTTGGGGTCGAGACCACGCTCTACGCCGAGGAATTTCGCGCGCTGCTGCAGAGCATCCAGTCGGGCGCCGAGACCGAGGTGTTCCGTTCCAGCTGGGTCGGCGACTACAACGACGCCTATTCGTTTGCCCAGCTGCTGCAGTCGGGCTTCGGCATCAACCTGACCGGCTACTCGAACCCGCAATACGACGCGCTGCTCGCGGCGGCGACCCGGGAGCCGGATCCGGCACGCCGCCGTGGCCTGCTCGAAGAGGCCGAGCGCCTGATGCTCGCGGACCACCCGGTGCTGCCGCTCTATTTCTACGTCAACAAGCACCTGGTCAAGCCCTACGTCCAGGGCTGGACCGACAACGTCATGAACGTCCAATACAGCAAGGACCTGCGGTTGGCCGACAGCCCCTGAGTGCTGCGTCACAGTTCCCCAGCGTCGCACGAGGCAGCAGTTGAGTCGCCCCGTCCACCTTGGCAGCATGGCGGCACCCAGCTATCACCCGCGCCCCTATGTCCTGGTTCGTCATCTTTGCCTGCTCGGTCTTCGGTCTCTATTTCTGGCGCGAGCGACGCGTGCAGCAACAGGACATGCAGAGTTCCACGTCTCCGCTGCGGACCGGCGAGCGCTACATCGGACAGGTGCTGACCTTGTCGGAAGGCCTGCGTGACGGTGCCGGCCAGGTGAAGCTCGGCAATCGCCGCTGGACGCTGCGTGGCCCGAATGCCCCGGCGGGGTCTCGTGTCCGCGTGACCGGCGTCGACGGTGCCGTCCTGATCGTCGATCGCCTGCCCGGCTGACGGCCGGGAAACCACTTCCGCCACGGTACCGAACTCGCCACGGGCGCGACTCGCGTCCGTTGCGGAGTCCGCGCATGACCTTCTTCGACTTCCAGGTGACCGGCGTCCGCGGCGAGCCCGACCTGCTCGGCCCACTGCGCGGCCGGGTCGTGCTGGCCGTCAACGTGGCGAGCCGGTGTGGCTACACGCCGCAGTACACCGGGCTCGAGCGACTGCACGGTGAGCTGTCGGCGGAGGGGTTCACGGTGGTCGGTTTCCCCTGCAACCAGTTCGGCGGACAGGAGCCGGGCAGCGACCTCGAAATCCGGGAGTTCTGCTCGACGCGCTACGACGTGACGTTTCCGCTTGCCTCGAAGCTGGAAGTGAATGGGCCGGGCCGGCACGCGCTCTACGCCTGGCTCACGGCAGCGGCGAACGGTCACCCGGGCGACATCGCGTGGAACTTCGAGAAGTTCCTGATCGGGCGTGGCGGGCAGTTGCTCGCACGTTATCCGTCCGGCACGAAGCCCGAGGACAAGGGCTTGATGACCGACATCGCCGCGGCACTTCAAGGTGCCTGAAGCGACCTGTACCCCGAACGCTGAAAAGTAAAATTAATTACTTAAGTCGACTACAAACCCCAAGTCGCAGCCCGAATAAATAAATTAGAGTTGATAAACAGGTTTCAGCGTTTCACGGCTTTACCAGCAAGTCGTACTCGGCATTGACGCTCGCGGTGAACTTCATTTCGCCGGTCTGGTAACTGGCCTCGGGTGCCATCGCCGCATCGGCCATCGCAACCTGCCGGCGATACATCGGCACCGGCGGCGCGGAAGTCGCGCCGTTCAACGTCCGCACGGGACCGAGGCCGGCGCCGGCTGCCCGTGCCAATGTGTCCGCGTTCAACCGCGCGTCTTCCACGGCCTTGACCAGCGCGTCGCGCTCGAGGTCTTTGCGACGGCTCGAGTCGAGCACCGGGTCGTTGACCTGGTTGACGCCCGCGTCGACGGCGCGCTCGAGCAGCGTCCCGAGCAACTCGAGATCGCGCAGCTCGACCTGCACCTGCCGGCTGACCAGGTAGCCCAGCAGCACGCGCTTGCGGTCCTTCTCGTTCCAGCTGTACTCGGGCTGGATCTGCACCCGAGTCGCGTTGACCCGCTTCGGGTCGATGCCGAGGGACTTGCACAGCGCCAGCACTCGCTCGACGGTTGCCGATACCTCCGACCGGGCGTCGGCCAGCGCCGGCTTGCGGGCCTCGACGCCGAGCGTCACTTGCGCCAAGTCGGGCTCCGCCGCGACCTCGCCCGTCCCGGAGACGCTGACGGTTCGCGGGCGTGCCTCGTCCGCCGCGAAGGCGGGCAGCGAAATGAAAGCGGCCGACAGGACGGTGGCGAACCAGATCTTGCGCGTGAGCATGCGAGAATCCTCGGGCGGGTTGCTGAACCTGCAGTGTATGACAGCGGCGGACGGCGCCCATTCGACTCCACAATTTCTTTTGATTAACATGCCCGCCCTTCGGCCTTTCGGGGAGAGGCCGGTGTTCCGCAGGAGTCTGCAATGATTTCGAGATCGGCCTGGCTCGCCCTGAGCCTGACCATCGTGGGCCTCGCGGTACCGGGGCTGGCATCCGCGGGCGACGCGTCGCAGGGCGCCAAGCTCGCCTATACCTGCCACGGCTGCCACGGCATACCGAACTACAAGAACGTCTACCCGACGTACAAGGTCCCCAGGCTGGGCGGCCAGCACGTGGCCTACCTGGTCGTGGCGCTGCAGGCGTATGCCAGCGGCGAGCGCGCCCACTCGACGATGCACTCGCACGCCGTGACGATGTCCGCGCAGGACATGCAGGACATCGCCGCCAGCCTCGCCGGCCAGGAACTGAAGCCCACGGGCCGGGCGGTCGGCACGGCGCCGAAGGCCAGCCAGACTTGCGTCGCCTGCCACGGCATCGACGGAATCGGGATCCTGCCCGAGTACCCGAACCTCGCCGGGCAGCACGCCGACTACATCGAAGTGGCGCTCAAGGCGTACCGCAGCGGCCAGCGCAAGAACGCCGTCATGGGTGGCATGGCCGCCGCGCTGACCGACCCGGACATCCGCGAGCTGGCCAAGTACTACTCCAGCCAGCGACCCAGCCTGTGCTCGACCAACGAGACTCGCGACCACGGGAAGTGCAAGGGCCTCTGACCCCGGACACGCCGACCCCGCTGGCCCAGCCGCTGGGCCACGGGGTGTTCCTGATCGACACCCTCTACCTGCGCCCGGGCCTGGCCGCGAGCCACCTCGTGGTCGACGACGGCCGCGCGGCGTTCGTCGATACCGGCGCCGCTCCGGCCGCCCCCCGGCTGCTCGCAGCACTCGACGAAATCGGCATCGCTCGCGAGCAGGTCGACTACCTGTTCCTGACCCACGTCCACCTCGACCATGCGGGCGGGGCCGGCCAGCTGATGCAGGCGCTGCCGAATGCCCGGGCCGTGCTGCACCCGCGCGGCGCGCCGCACCTGATCGATCCGACGCGGCTGATCGCGGGCTCGATCCAGGTCTATGGCGAAGCACTGTACCGGCAGCTGTACGGGGAGCTGGTTCCGATCCCGGCCGAGCGGGTGATCGTGGCCGAGGACGGCCAGCGCCTGCAGCTCGGGCGGCGGACGTTCGAGTTCGTCGACGCGCCCGGCCATGCCCGGCACCACCACTGCCCCGTCGACCTCGATCACCGCGAGGTCTACAGCGGCGACAATTTCGGCATCTGCTACCGTGAGTTCGACACGGATCGCGGACCGTTCATGCTGCCGACCACGACGCCGGTGCAGTTCGAGCCTGAAGTGCTGCACGCGACGATCGACCGGCTGATGGGCTACCGGCCGGAGCGGATCTTCCAGACCCACTTCGGTCCCGTCACCGACCTCGAACGCCTGGCCGGCGACCTGCACGCCGCGCTGCGCGAGCTGGTGCGCATCGCACGGGCCCACGCCGCCGCCCCGGACCGCCGGACGCGGATCGAGCAGGAAATGTTCGACTACTTCACGTGCGAAGCTCGACGAGCACGGCTACGCTGGCGACCTGGCCCGGCGCCATGCGCTCATCGACGACGACGTGCGCCTGAACACCGCCGGGCTCGAGGTCTGGCTCGACAAAAGGGGATAGGGGATAGGGGATGGGGGATAGTTAAGAAGGTGCCGCCGCACGATCAGTCGCCACTTCCGACTATCCCCCATCCCCTATCCCCCATCCCCTATCCCCTATCCCCTATCCCCTATCCCCATGAACCCCTTCCAAGCATTCCGCATCCACGAACTCGACGGCCGCATCGTCGGTCGCTTCGACAACCTCACGCTCGACGACCTTGGCCCCGGCGAAGTCGTGGTCCGGGTCGAGTACTCGGACATCAATTACAAGGACGCCCTGGCCGCGACCGGCGCCGGGCGCATCCTGCGCAAGTACCCGCTGGTGGGCGGCATCGACCTCGCGGGCGTCGTGGTGGGCTCGAGCGATCCGCGCTACGCCGCTGGTCAGCACGTGCTGGTGACGGGCTGCGGCTTGAGCGAAACGCACGACGGCGGCTATGCCGAATATGCACGCCTCAAGGGCGAGTGGGTGATTCCGCTGCCGCCCGGCATGAGCACGATGGACGTCATGAAGCTCGGCACGGCCGGGTTCACGGCCGCGCTCGCGATCCACCGGATGGAACACAATGGCCAGACGCCAGCAAAAGGCCCGGTCGTCGTCACCGGCGCCACGGGCGGCGTGGGCAGCATCGCGATCAACATGCTGGCCGGCCGTGGCTATGAAGTCGTTGCCGTCAGCGGCAAGCCGGAGGCCGACGACTACCTGCGCGAGCTCGGCGCCTCGCGGATCCTGCGGCGCCAGGAAATCGACCTCGGCTCCAAGCCGATGGAACGGATCCTGTGGGCCGGCGCGATCGACAATGTCGGCGGCGAGTTGCTGACCTGGCTCACGCGCACCGTGGACCTGTGGGGCAACATCGCAAGCATCGGCCTCGCGGGCAGCGCCGATCTCAACACGACGGTGATGCCGTTCATCCTGCGGGGCGTGAACCTGCTCGGCATCAACTCCTCGGCGACGCTGCGCGAGACCCGGCTCGTGGTCTGGAATCGCATCGGCACCGACCTGCGGCCGAGCAAGCTCGACCGCATCTGCACCAAGGTCGTGCCGTTCGCCGAGTTGCCGGCGCAGTTCGACGATTACCTGAAGGGACGGGTCACCGGCCGCACGGTCGTGAAAATCGCATGAGCGACCCGGGCTCGATGGTCCTGCACCCGCGCACGCTGACGCACCTCGAGCGCCTGGAGGCGGAGAGCATCCAGGTCATGCGCGAGGTGGTCGCCGAGTGCGAGAAGCCGGTGATGCTGTACTCGATCGGCAAGGACAGCGCGGTGATGCTGCATCTCGCGCTCAAGGCGTTCTATCCGGCCAAGCTGCCGTTCCCGCTGCTGCACGTGGACACGAAGTGGAAATTCCGCGACATGTACGCGTTCCGCGAGCGCATGGTCCGCGAGCACGGCTTCGAACTGATCACCTACACGAACCCGGAAGGCCTCGAGCAGGACATCAACCCGTTCACGCACGGCTCGGCGATCCACACCGACGTGATGAAGACGCAGGCGTTGAAGCAGGCGCTCGACCTGCACGGCTTCGACGCAGCCTTCGGCGGCGCGCGCCGCGACGAAGAGAAGAGCCGCGCCAAGGAGCGCATCTTCTCGTTCCGCTCGGCGCAGCATCGCTGGGACCCGAAGAACCAGCGTCCCGAGCTCTGGCGCGATCTACAACGCCCGCAAGCACAAGGGCGAAAGCATCCGGATCTTCCCGATGTCGAACTGGACCGAGCTCGACATCTGGCAGTACATCTACCTGCGCGACATCCCGATCGTGCCGCTTTACTTCGCCGCCGAGCGCCCGGTGGTGGAGCGCGACGGCGCGCTGATCATGGTGGACGACGAGCGCATGCCGCTGTACCCGGGCGAGAAGCCCATGATGAAGAAGGTTCGCTTCCGCACGCTCGGTTGCTACCCGCTGACCGGCGCGGTCGAGAGCGAGGCGGACACGCTGCCCGCGATCATCCAGGAGATGCTGCTCACCACCAGCTCCGAGCGCCAGGGCCGCGTCATCGACCACGACCAGTCGGCGTCGATGGAGAAGAAGAAGCAGGAGGGGTACTTCTGATGGCCCACGTTTCCGACCTGATCGAGCAGGACATCCAGGCCTACCTGCACCAGCACGAGCACAAGAGCCTGCTGCGCTTCATCACCTGCGGCAGCGTCGACGACGGCAAGTCCACGTTGATCGGCCGGCTGCTCTACGACTCGAAGATGATCTTCGAGGACCAGCTCGCGGCGCTCGAGGCCGACTCGAAGAAGGTCGGCACGCAGGGCGGCGAGCTCGACTTCGCGCTGCTCGTCGATGGCCTCGCCGCCGAGCGCGAGCAGGGCATCACGATCGACGTCGCCTACCGCTTCTTCTCGACCGACAAGCGCAAGTTCATCGTCGCCGACACGCCCGGGCACGAGCAGTACACGCGCAACATGGTCACCGGCGCCTCGACGGCCGAGCTGGCCGTGATCCTGATCGACGCGCGCAAGGGCGTGCTGACGCAGACGCGCCGCCACAGCTTCCTGGTATCGCTGCTCGGCATCCGCAAGGTCGTGCTCGCGATCAACAAGATGGACCTGGTCGAGTACTCGCGCGAGATCTTCGAGACGATCGTGGCCGAGTACCGCGACTTCGCCAAGCAGATCGACCTGCACGACATCGTCGCGATCCCGGTATCGGGCTTGAGGGGCGACAACATCACCGCGCCCAGCGAGCACACGCCCTGGTATCACGGCCCGACGCTGATGGGCTATCTCGAGACCGTCGAGATCGAGGACCGCCTGCAGCACCAGCCCTTCCGGCTGCCGGTGCAGTGGGTCAACCGTCCCAACCTCGATTTCCGCGGCTTCGCCGGCACGATCGCGAGCGGCACGGTGAGCCCGGGCGAGAAGCTGCGCGTGCTGCCGTCCGGCCGCGAGAGCCGGGTGGCGCGCATCGTCACGATGGACGGCGACCTCGAGCGCGCCGTGGCCGGGCAGTCGGTGACGATCACGCTCGAGGACGAGATCGACGTGAGCCGCGGCGACGTGCTCGCCTGCACCAGTTCGCCGCCGCGGCGTCGCCGACCAGTTCGAGACCACGATCGTCTGGATGGCCGACGAGCCGATGCTGCCGGGCCGGCCCTACTGGATGAAGATCGGCACCAAGCAGGTCGCGGCGACGATCACCGAGCCGAAGTACAAGGTGAACGTCAACACGCTCGAGCACCTCGCGGCCAAGAAGCTGGCGTTGAACGAGATCGGCGTCTGCAACGTCTCGCTCGACCACCCGGTGGCGTTCGATCCGTACGTCGAGAACCGCGACACCGGCGGCTTCATCCTGATCGACCGGCTGACGAACGCCACGGTCGGCGCGGGGCTGATCCATTTCGCGCTGCGCCGCTCGCAGAACATCCACTGGCAGGCGCTCGACATCCACAAGGGCTCGCGCGCCGCGCTGAAGGGCCAGAAGCCCTGCGTGCTGTGGTTCACGGGCCTGTCGGGCGCGGGCAAGTCGACGATCGCGAACCTGGTCGAGAAGCAGCTGCACGCGCTCGGCCGGCACACCTACCTGCTCGACGGCGACAACGTCCGCCACGGCCTGAACCGCGACCTGGGCTTCACCGACGCCGACCGCGTCGAGAACATCCGCCGCGTCGCCGAGGTGGCCAAGCTGATGGCCGACGCCGGCCTGATCGTGATGGTCTCGTTCATCTCGCCGTTCCGCGCCGAGCGGCGCATGGCGCGCGCACTGTTCGAGTTCGGCGAGTTCTTCGAGGTGCACGTGGACACGCCGCTTGCGGTGGCCGAGGCGCGCGACGTCAAGGGCCTGTATGCGAAGGCCCGCCGCGGCGAGCTCAAGAACTTCACCGGCATCGATTCGCCGTACGAGCCGCCCGAGAAGCCGGAGATCTACATCGACACGACGAGCAAGAGCTCCGAGGAGTCGGCGAGCGCGATCGTCGACGAACTGCGCGAGGCGGGAATGCTCGGACCGGCGGGCTAGCTCGCCATCGAACGTGATCCGGCCGCCGCCTGCTGCGTTATGATCCAGAGTCATTCTTGCACTGCGAGAAGCACCGCCATGAACGTCTCGACCTCCGCAGGCGCCCGGTTCCGGGCTGCGCTGGCCCACGAGCGACCGCTGCAGGTGGTCGGCACCGTCAATGCCTTCAGCGCGCTGCTCGCCGAGCGAGCCGGCTTTCGGGCAATCTACCTGTCTGGGGCCGGCGTGGCGAACGCCTCGTTTGGCCTGCCGGATCTCGGCATCACCAGCCTGAACGACGTCTGCGAGGACGTCCGCCGCATCGCCTCGGCGACCGACCTGCCGCTGCTCGTGGACGCGGACACCGGCTGGGGTGCGGCCTTCAACATCTCGCGCACGATCTCCGACCTGGTCCGCTCGGGCGCCGCCGGCTGCCACCTTGAGGACCAGGTGCAGGCGAAACGCTGCGGGCACCGCCCCGGCAAGGCCCTCGTCGGCTGCGACGAGATGGTCGACCGCATCAAGGCGGCGGTCGACGGACGCACCGACGGCCAGTTCGTGATCATGGCGCGCACCGACGCGCACGCGGTCGAAGGGCAGCAGGCTGCGATCGAGCGCGCGCAGCGTTACGTCGAGGCCGGTGCCGACATGATCTTCGCCGAGGCGCTCAACAAGCTCGACGAATACAGCCAGTTCACCAGCGCCGTGAAGGTGCCGGTGCTCGCCAACATCACCGAGTTCGGCCAGACGCCGCTGTTCACCGTTGCCGAGCTGGCCGCAGTCGGCGTGCAGCTGGTGCTGTATCCGCTGTCCGCCTTCCGCGCGATGTCCCGGGCCGCCGAGATCGTCTACGGCGCGATCCGCAGCGAGGGCACGCAGAAGAGCGTCGTGGATCGCATGCAGACCCGTACCGAGCTGTATGACGTGCTCGGCTACCACGACTACGAGCGCAAGCTCGACGAACTGTTCCGACGCGAGGCGAAAGAACCATGAGCAGTGAAAGCCCCCCCGCCACCAGCTTCAAGCCGAAGAAGTCCGTCGCCCTCTCGGGCGTCGCCGCCGGCAACACGGCGCTCTGCACCGTCGGCCGCAGCGGCAACGACCTGCACTATCGCGGCTACGACATCCTCGACCTCGCCGAGAATTGCGAGTTCGAGGAAGTGGCCTACCTGCTGATCCACGGCAAGCTGCCGAACGCGTCCGAGCTGAAGGGCTACAAGCAGAAGCTGCAACGCCTGCGCGGCCTGCCGACCACCGTGCTCGAGGCGCTGGAGACGCTGCCCGCTGCGAGCCATCCGATGGACGTGATGCGCACCGGCGTTTCCGTGCTCGGCTGCACGTTGCCGGAGAAGGACGACCACAGCACGGCCGGCGCGCGCGACATCGCCGATCGCCTGCTCGCGAGCCTCGGCTCGATGCTCGCCTACTGGTATCGCTTCAGCCACACGGGCCAGCAGATCGACGTCGAGACCGACGACGATTCGATCGGCGGCCACTTCCTGCACATGCTGCACGGCACGCCCCCGCCGCAGTCGTGGGTCAAGGCGATGCACACGTCGCTCAACCTGTACGCCGAGCACGAGTTCAACGCGTCGACGTTCACGGCACGCGTGATCGCCGGCACCGGCTCCGATTTGTATTCCTGCATCGCGGGCGCGATCGGCGCGCTGCGCGGCCCGAAGCACGGCGGCGCCAACGAAGTCGCGTTCGAGGTGCAGAAGCGCTACGAGACGCCAGACGAAGCCGAAGCTGACATCCGGCAGCGCGTCGCGAACAAGGAAGTCGTGATCGGGTTCGGGCACCCGGTCTACACGGTCTCCGACCCGCGCAACAAGGTGATCAAGGAAGTGGCGCGCCAGCTGTCGCAGGAGGCAGGCGACATGAAGATGTTCGAGATCGCCGCGCGCCTCGAGTCGGTGATGTGGGACGTCAAGAAGATGTTCCCGAACCTCGACTGGTTCTCCGCGGTTTCGTACCACATGATGGGCGTGCCGACCGCGATGTTCACGCCGCTGTTCGTGATGTCGCGCATCACGGGCTGGAGCGCGCACGTGATCGAGCAGCGCATCGACGGCAAGATCATCCGGCCGAGCGCGAACTACAACGGCCCGGAGGATCGGGAGTTCGTGCCGCTCGGCGAGCGCTGAGAGGAAGCGGATAGGGGATAGGGGATAGGGGATAGTCTCGGATAGTCGCTGCGCCGCTCGGCTGCCGCCGCCTCTTCACTATCCCGCTATCCCCTATCCCCACTCCCCATCCGCTTGTCGCTGCCATGAATTCCACTCACCGCAAACCCCTCCCCGGCACTGCCCTCGACTACTTCGACGCGCGCGCGGCGGTCGACGCGATCGAGCCCGGCGCGTGGGACAAGTTGCCGTACACGGCGCGCGTGCACGCCGAGAATCTCGTGCGCCGCTGCGACCCGGCGATCCTCGACGAGTGCCTGACGCAGATCGTCGAGCGCAAGCGGGAGCGTGACTTCCCGTGGTTTCCCGCGCGCGTGGTGTGCCACGACATCCTCGGCCAGACGGCGCTGGTGGATCTCGCCGGGCTCCGCGATGCGATCGCCGAGCAGGGCGGCGACCCGGCCAAGGTCAATCCCGTCGTGCCGGTGCAGTTGATCGTGGATCACTCGCTGGCCGTCGAGTGCGGCGGATACGACCCGGACGCGTTCGCCAAGAACCGCGCGATCGAGGATCGCCGCAACGAGGACCGCTTCCACTTCATCAACTGGACGAAGCTCGCGTTCGACAACGTGGACGTGATCCCGGCCGGCAACGGCATCATGCACCAGATCAACCTGGAGAAGATGTCGCCGGTCATCCACGCGCAGGACGGCGTCGCGTTTCCCGACACCTGCGTCGGCACCGACAGCCACACGCCGCACGTCGACGCGCTCGGCGTGATCGCGATCGGCGTCGGCGGGCTCGAGGCCGAGAACGTCATGCTCGGACGTGCGTCGTGGATGCGGCTGCCGGAAATCGTCGGCGTGGAATTGCAGGGCCGGCCGCAACCGGGCATCACCGCGACCGACGTCGTGCTGGCATTGACCGAGTTCCTGCGCAAGTCGAAAGTGGTGTCGTCCTACCTCGAGTTCTATGGCGCGGGCGCGGCGGCGCTGACGCTCGGCGACCGTGCGACGATCTCCAACATGGCGCCCGAGTACGGCGCGACGGCGGCGATGTTCTACATCGACCGGCAGACCATCGACTACCTGAAGCTCACCGGCCGGTCCGACGAACAGGTGCGACTGGTCGAGACCTACGCGAAGGAAGCCGGCCTCTGGGCCGACAACCTGAAGCACGCGCAGTACGAGCGCGTACTCGAGTTCGACCTGTCGACGGTCGTGCGCAACGTGGCCGGCCCGTCCAACCCGCATGCGCGGGTTGCCACCGCCGACCTCGCGGCCAGGGGCATTGCCGGCCAGTGGCAGGAAACGCCGGGGCAGATGCCGGACGGCGCGGTGATCATCGCTGCGATCACGAGCTGCACGAACACCAGCAACCCGCGCAACGTGATTGCCGCAGGACTCCTGGCGCGCAACGCCAACCGGCGGGGCCTCGTGCGCAAGCCGTGGGTCAAGAGTTCGCTGGCGCCGGGCTCGAAGACCGTGGCGTTGTACCTGGAAGAGGCCGGCCTGAAATCGGAGCTGGAGAAGCTCGGCTTCGGCATCGTCGCGTTCGCCTGCACCACCTGCAACGGCATGTCCGGTGCGCTGGATCCGCAGATCCAGCAGGAGATCATCGACCGCGACCTGTACGCGACGGCGGTGCTGTCCGGCAACCGCAACTTCGACGGTCGGATCCATCCGTACGCGAAGCAGGCGTTCCTCGCGTCGCCGCCGCTCGTGGTCGCCTATGCCATCGCTGGCACGATCCGCTTCGACATCGAGAAAGACGCGCTCGGGACGGATGCGGCGGGCCGTCCGATCACGTTGAAGGACCTCTGGCCGTCGGATGCCGAAATCGACGCCGTCGTCGCGGCGAGCGTGAAGCCCGAGCAGTTCCGGAGCGTGTACGAGCCGATGTTCAAGGTGAGTGTCGACAGCGGCACCCGGGTCAGCCCGCTGTACGACTGGCGGCCGATGAGCACCTACATCCGTCGGCCGCCGTACTGGGAAGGCGCGCTGGCCGGCGAGCGCACGCTGCGCGGCATGCGCCCGCTCGCCGTGCTGCCCGACAACATCACGACCGACCACCTGTCGCCTTCGAACGCGATCATGCTCGACAGCGCGGCCGGCGAGTACCTGGCGAAAATGGGCCTGCCGGAGGAAGACTTCAACTCCTACGCGACGCACCGTGGCGACCACCTCACCGCGCAGCGCGCGACGTTCGCCAACCCGCAGCTCGTCAACGAAATGGCGATCGTCGACGGCAAGGTGAAGAAGGGTTCGCTGGCGCGCATCGAGCCGGAAGGCCAGGTGACGCGGATGTGGGAAGCCATCGAGACCTACATGGAGCGCAAGCAGCCGCTGATCATCATCGCCGGTGCCGATTACGGCCAGGGCTCGTCGCGCGACTGGGCGGCGAAGGGCGTGCGCCTGGCGGGCGTGGAAGCGATCGTGGCCGAAGGCTTCGAGCGCATCCACCGCACCAACCTGGTCGGCATGGGCGTGCTGCCGCTGGAATTCAAGCCGGGCGTGAATCGCAAGACACTGCACATCGACGGCACCGAGATCTTCGACGTCATCGGCGAACGCAAGCCACGCGCCGAGCTGACCCTCGTGATCCACCGCAGGAACGGCGAGCGAGTGAGCGTGCCGGTGACCTGCCGCCTCGACACGGCCGAGGAAGTGTCGGTCTACGAGGCCGGCGGCGTGCTGCAGCGCTTCGCGAAGGACTTCCTCGAGTCGTCCACCACCAGATGAAATTCGCACCGCAGACCAGGATTCCCGCCACCTACATGCGTGGCGGCACCAGCAAGGGGGTGTTCTTCCGCCTGCAGGATCTCCCCGAGTCTTGCCAGGTGCCGGGCGAGGCGCGCGACCGGTTGTTCCTGCGCGTGATCGGCAGCCCGGACCCCTATGCGGCGCACATCGACGGCATGGGCGGCGCGACGTCCAGCACGAGCAAGTGCGTGATCCTCTCGAAGAGCCGGCAGCCGGACCACGACGTCGACTACCTGTACGGCCAGGTGTCGATCGACAAACCCTTCGTCGACTGGAGCGGCAACTGCGGCAACCTGTCGACGGCGGCCGGCGCATTCGCGATCCACGCCGGCCTCGTCGACCCGACGCGCATCCCGCAGGACGGGACGTGCGTCGTGCGTATCTGGCAGGCCAACATCGGCAAGACCATCATCGCGCACGTCCCGGTCACCCGCGGACGGGTCCAGGAGACCGGTGACTTCGAGCTCGACGGCGTGACCTTTCCTTCCGCGGAGATCGTGCTCGAGTTCATCGACCCTGCGGCGGAGTCGGACGCGTCGGGAGGCGCGATGTTCCCGACCGGCAACCTCGTCGACGACCTCGACGTGCCGGGTGTCGGCACGCTCAAGGCGACGATGATCACCGCCGGCATCCCGACGGTGTTCGTGAACGCCGACGAGATCGGCTATACGGGCACCGAGCTGCGCGAACACATCAATAACGACCCGAAGGCGCTCGAGAAGTTCGAGCGGATCCGCGTCGCCGGCGCGCTACGGATGGGGTTGATCAAGACGCCCGAGGAAGCGCAGAAGCGGCAGCACACACCGAAGATCGCCTTTGTTGCAAAGCCGGGGGATTACGTCGCCGCGAGCGGCAAGCGGATCTCCGCCGGCGACATCGATCTGCTCGTCCGCGCGCTGTCGATGGGCAAGCTGCACCACGCGATGATGGGCACGGCCGCCGTCGCGATCGGCACCGCGGCCGCGATCCCGGGAACGCTGGTGAATCTCGCTGCGGGCGGCGGTCCGCGCAACGCGGTGCGCTTCGGCCATCCGTCGGGCACGCTGCGGGTCGGCGCGGAAGCCAGCCAGGTCGACGGCGAATGGGTCGTGACCAAGGCCATCATGAGCCGCAGCGCGCGAGTGCTCATGGAAGGCTGGGTGCGCGTACCGGCCGACGCATTCTGACATGACCACGCTGCTCGACGGGACTCGTGCCCTCGCGCTCGAGCTCGACGAGGCGCAGCTGGCCAGGCTCGGTCGCGCACCTCGACCTGCTCGACGAGTGGAACGCGCGGATGAACCTGACGGCCATCCGCGACCGGCCGTCGCAACTCACCAAGCACCTGCTCGACAGCCTGACCGTGCAGCCGTACCTGCGCGGCGAGCGCATCGCCGACGTCGGCAGCGGCGCCGGCTTCCCCGGCATTCCGCTCGCGATCGTCGAGCCGCACCGACAGTTCACGCTGATCGAGTCCACCGGCAAGAAGTGCCGGTTCCTCGAGCACGTGCGCGACGCGCTCGAGCTGAAGAACGTCGCGGTCGTGCAGTCACGCGCCGAGAGCTACAAGCCCGACATGCGATTCGACACGGTTCTCGCCCGTGCCGTGGGCCCGGTCGCCGACCTCGTGAAGGTCGCCGGCCCGCTGGTCGTGGGCGGCGGGCGCCTGCTCGCCATGAAGGGCCGGTATCCCGAGCAGGAACTGGCCGCTCGCCTCGATGGCTGGAAGGTCGCCGCCGTCCACCCGCTCTCGGTTCCCGGGCTCGGCGAGGAACGCCATCTCGTCGAACTGTGCCGTTCGCACGACAAGACCGACTGATCACGGCTATCCTTCCCGGCCCATGAAGCGCGTCATCGCGGTGGCCAACCAGAAAGGCGGCGTCGGCAAGACGACCACCGCCGTCAACCTTGCGGCCTCGCTGGCGGCGACGCAGCGCAAGGTGCTGCTGATCGACAGCGATCCGCAGGGCAACGCGACGATGGGTTGCGGCGTGGACAAGCGCAACCTGCGCCACTCGATGACGAACGTGCTGCTCGGCGAGTGCGACCTGGCCGCCGCGCTGGTGCCGGTCGATCCGGGCGGCTTCACGGTGCTGCCCGGCAACCAGGACCTCGTCGCCGCCGAGGTCCAGCTGATGACGCAAGATCGGGCGCGAGGTGCGGCTGCGCAACGCGCTCAAGCCCGTGCGCGACTTCTACGACGTCATCATCATCGACTGCCCGCCGGCGCTGAACCTGCTGACGCTGAACGCGCTGGTGGCCGCGGACTCGGTGCTGGTGCCGATGCAGTGCGAGTACTACGCGCTCGAGGGACTCTCGGCGCTGATGGGCACGATCGAGCAGATCCGCGCGAGCGTGAATCCCGACCTCGAGCTCGAGGGCATCCTGCGCACGATGTTCGATCCGCGGAACAACCTGTCGAACGAAGTGGCTGCACAGCTGATCATGCATTTCGGCGACAAGGTGTTCCGCACGGTGATCCCGCGCAACGTGCGCCTCGCCGAGGCGCCGAGCTTCGGCAAGGCCGCGATGTACCACGACAAGGACTCGCGCGGTGCGCTCGCCTATCTTGCGCTCGCCGGCGAATTGATCCGGCGCGAGGAGGAGGCCCAGCTCGCGGCGGCCGCCGCGCCTACGGATTCCGCGCACCCGGGGACGGACGCCCCAACGGATACCTGACGAAGACGACCAGCGACTCCGTGCCGTTGTTCGGCGACGCGAGACCGCCGTTCGAGACGTGATGGACGGCGAGGCCGACCCGCAGGCCGCCGTCGAGCACCCGCGAGAGCGCGATTGCGGACTGGAACTCCAGCTGCTCGTTGACCCCGATCGCGTCGCCGTTCGTGAAATACCCGGCGGCGAGGCTCGGCGTCAGGAACCAGCGCTCGCCCAGCCGGAAGTCGCGCAGCAGGTCCAGGTACAGGAAGGCCATGCCGTCCGGGCCCGAAGGCCGCGCCGAGGCCCGGCTCCAGCGACCATCGGCCACGCGCGGCGAAGCGGTACTGGATGCCGAGCCGGTACGGATAATCGTAGGCCTCGACCAGCGCGAACGTGCCCGCCGAAAGCACCACGGCCGGTCGATGGGCGGCGTGTCCCCGGGGGCTTCGGCCCGAGCCGCCGCCGGCTCGAGCAGCAGCGCGCAGGCGAGCAGCCGGCTCGCAAGCGCGGGGCCTCGCCGCCGGCCGGTCTCGTGTCTGCGGGTTCGGATCGTCGCGTGCCTCTGCGTCGTCGCGACGCGGGCGGCATAATATCCCGCTATGGCAACCAAGCGACCCAGTCTCGGCCGTGGCCTCGAAGCACTGCTCGGGACCGCCTCTCCTGCTCCGTCCGCGGAATCCGACGCGGCGCCGGCGCCCCGGTTCGACGAGGAGCTCGCGAAGATTCCGGTGGACCTGCTGCAGCGCGGGCGCTTCCAACCGCGCCTCGACATGCGTCCGGAGAGCCTGCAGGAACTCGCGGACTCGATCCGCGCGCAGGGCGTCGTGCAGCCGATCATCGTCCGGCCGGTGACGGCGCAACGCGCCGGCGAGCCGCCGCGGTACGAGATCATCGCCGGCGAGCGTCGCTGGCGGGCTGCGCAGATGGCGGGCCTGCACGACGTGCCGGCCGTGATCCGCCGCGTGCCCGACGAGGCGGCGATGGCGATGTCGCTGATCGAGAACATCCAGCGCGAGAACTTGAACCCGCTCGAGGAGGCGCGCGCGCTCGACCGGCTGATCCGCGAGTTCGAGATGACGCACCAGACGGCCGCAGATGCCGTGGGGCGCTCGCGCGCCGCGGTCAGCAACCTGCTGCGGCTGCTCGAGCTCGCCGAGGAGGTCAAGGGCCTCGTCGAGACCCGCCAGATCGAGATGGGACACGCGCGGGCGCTGCTCGGCCTGTCCGTCACCCGGCAGCAGGTCGAGGTCGCGATGCTGGTGGCGAAGAAGGGCCTGTCGGTCCGCGAGACCGAGGCGCTGGTCCGGCGCCTGTCGGAGCACAAGGACGACGGGTCCGAGCGCGCCCCGCCGCCGCGGCCGGATCCCAACATCACGCGACTCGAGCACGACCTGGCCGACAAGCTCGGCGCGAAGGTCCAGCTCCAGCACGGCACCAAGGGTCGCGGCAAGCTCGTGATCGCCTACAACAGCCTCGACGAACTCGACGGCATCCTGGCCCACATCCAGTAGCTGAGGGTCGGCTACAGTGGCCCCGTTACAGGCCGCGTCATCTGTCAGTTATTTCTGATGACTGGTAAACGGTCATCATGACGTGGATCGCTATCAGTCATATAAACTGAATACTGATGCGATACCATGGAGCGCTCGTGTCGCGGCCACTCGACCGGACGCAGGCCCCCGGCCGCCATCCGTGTAAGCCGCAAGGCGATTCCCGCGTTAACGCCTTTGCTGCATTGAAGCAGTGCAAAAAGACCAGATATAATTTGCGGCCTTCCGGAGGCTGTGCGTTGCAGCATGGCCTGCCCGGGTAACGGATCGAAACGCCACCCGTGGCCGGAAGCGCCCGGCACATGACGTGGCTTTTTTGTTGCCCGGACGATGGTGTGAGGCCTTGAGCAACGCAGAGATCCAGCAGGGGCGGCGACGTGCACGTGAACGTCGTGCTCGGGCAGGGGTTGCTCGGGGCGGTCGTTGCGGCCGCCTGCCTCGCCGTGTGGGGGTCCCGCGCCGGCGCATCGGCGCTGCTCGGGGCCGGGATCGGTATCGCGGCGACGTCGCTGATGGCGTTCGCGATGCTGCGACACGGCGCGGGAGCGAGCGCGCAGCGCGTGGCCTGGAGCTTCTTCTCCGGCTGGGTCGTGAAGGTCGCCTTCACGGTCGCCCTGCTGGTGGTGGCGTTCCGGTCACCGAAGGTCCACGCGGTGGCGCTGCTCGCGGCCTACGTGGCGACCTTCTTCGGATACTGGATTGGGGCCGCCCGCGGGGGCGGGCAGAACACGAAACGAACGTTCGGAGTTGCGGACTGATCATGGCCGGACAAGGACCCGCGAACAGCACCGAATACATCACCCACCACCTGAGCCACCTCAAGGTCGGCGAAGGGTTCTGGACGCTGCACGTCGACACGATCTTCATGTCGGTGCTGACGGGCTTCCTGGCGCTGGGCCTCTTCTACGCCGCCGCCCGCAAGGCCACCTCCGGCGTGCCGGGCAAGGGCCAGGCCTTCGTCGAGATGGTCGTCGAGTTCGTCGACACCCAGGTCAAGGAAGTCTTCCACCTCGACCGCCGCTTCCTCGCGCCGCTCGCGCTGACGATCTTCCTCTGGGTGTTCTTCATGAACGCCATGGACCTGCTGCCGCTCGACCTGCCCGGCGTGATCGCCGGCTGGTTCGGCCTGCACTACTGGCGCGTCGTGCCGACCGCCGACCTCAACACCACGTTCGCGATGTCGATCTCGGTGCTGCTGATCGTGCTGTTCTATTCGGTCAAGGTGAAGGGCACCGGCGGCTACCTGCACGAGCTGTTCACGGCGCCGTTCGGCTCGCACCCGGTGCTGTGGATCCCGAACTTCCTGCTGAACGTGGTCGAGCTGCTGTCGAAGCCCGTCTCGCTCGCGATGCGACTGTTCGGCAACATGTACGCCGGCGAGCTGGTCTTCATGCTGATCGCGCTGCTCGGCGCGAGCTGGGCCGGCTTCACGTTCGGCAGCGGGCTGTCGATGCTCGGCCAGATCCTCGCGGGCTCGGCCTGGGCGATCTTCCACATCCTGATCATCACGCTGCAAGCCTTCATCTTCATGGTGCTCACGATCGTGTACGTCACGATGGCGACCGAGCACCACTGACCCGTTCACCCGTTCACGCAACCGCACGACTGACTGGAGACGACAATGGAAATGGCACAGTACCTCGCCCAGATCCAGGCCTTCACCGCCCTGGGGATCGGCCTGATCATCGGCCTGGGCGCGATCGGCGCCTGCATCGGCATCGGCATCATGGGCTCGAAGTTCCTCGAGGCGGCCGCCCGCCAGCCGGAACTGATCCCGACCCTGCAGGGCCGCATGTTCCTGCTCGCCGGCCTGATCGACGCGGCGTTCCTGATCGGCGTGGCGCTCGCGATGTTCTTCGCGGTCGCGAACCCGCTCCTGTCCGTCATCCAGGGTTGAAACGCGTCTGACGCGAGGACGTCGCCATGAACATCAATGCGACGATCATCGGCCAGGCGATCGTTTTCCTGATCCTGATCTGGTTCAGCGTCAAGTTCATCTGGCCCCCGCTCCTGAAGGCGATCGAAGATCGCCAGAAGAAGATCGCCGACGGCCTCGCGGCCGCCGAGCGTGGCCAGAAGGAGCTGCACCAGGCGAGCGGTGACGCTGCCGGGATCGTGGACGAGGCGCGCGAAAAGGCCCTGAAGATCGTCGACCAGGCGAATCGCCGGTCGAGCGAGATCATCGAGGAAGCCCGTGCCACCGCCATCTCCGAGGGCCAGCGGCTCGTCGGCGATGCGCGGCAGGAAGTGGCGCTGGAGCAGGCCCGCGCGCGTGACACGCTCCGCAAGGACGTGGCGACGCTCGCCGTGGCCGGCGCCTCGCAGGCTGCTCGAGCGCGAAATCGACGCCAAGGCGCACGCCGACCTGATCGAGAAGCTGGCCCGCGAGATCGAGGGCGCCAAGGCCTGACGGCCGCGGCGACCTTAAGGTTCCGGAGTAACGACGCATGGCCGAGAGAGCCACGATCGCGAGACCCTACGCCAAGGCGGCCTTCGCCGCCGCGCGCGAGCAGGGCCGGCTGGCGGAATGGTCCCGCTGGCTCGGCAACGCCCGCGGGGTGGTGCTGAGCGAGGAGTTCCGGCTGCTCGAGCGCAGCCCGGGTGTGTCCGCCGCGCAACTCGAGGAACTCATCGCAGGCATCTGCGGTGCCGATCTCGACGCGCAGGGGCGGGCCCTGCTCGGCCTGCTCACCGAGAACGGGCGGCTCGATTTCCTGCCGGAGATCGCCGCCCAGTTCAAGGCGCTCGAGGCCGAGGACCAGAACGTGGCCGACGTGGAGATCGTCTCCGCGACGACCCTCGGCGACGAGCAGAAGGCGCGGCTCGCGGCCGCCCTGCGCACCCGCCTGCGCCGCGACGTGCGGTTGCAATGCACGGTCGACCCGGCGTTGATCGGCGGCGCGGTGGTGCGGTCGGGCGACCTGCTGATCGACGGCTCGATGAAGGGCAAGCTCGAGCGGCTCGAGACTGAATTGACTGGCTGAACAGAATTCACCCGGCCCAGCCGCCCGCGCGGTCATGGCCTGCAGAGGAATGCGAAATGTCGATCAAGGCTTCTGAGATCAGCGAACTGATCAAGGCACGGATCCAGAACTTCACGGCGGCCACCGAGGCGCGCAGCGTCGGCACCGTCGTGTCGGTGACGGACGGCATCGTGCGCATCCACGGCCTGCAGGACGCCGTGCAGGGTGAAATGCTCGAGTTCCCGAAGAACACGTTCGGCCTCGCGCTCAACCTCGAGCGCGACTCGGTCGGCGCGGTGATCCTCGGCGAGTACGAGCACATCACCGAGGGCGACACGGTCAAGTGCACCGGCCGCATCCTCGAGGTGCCCGTCGGCACCGAGCTGATCGGCCGCGTCGTCAACGCGCTCGGCCAGCCGATCGACGGCAAGGGCCCGGTCGACGCCAAGGAATTCGACGTCATCGAGAAGGTCGCCCCGGGCGTCATCGCCCGCAAGTCGGTCGGCCAGCCGGTGCAGACCGGCCTCAAGGCGATCGACGCGATGGTGCCGATCGGCCGCGGCCAGCGCGAGCTGATCATCGGCGACCGCCAGACCGGCAAGACCGCCGTCGCGGTCGACACGATCATCAACCAGAAGGGCAAGGACCTGATCTGCATCTACGTCGCGATCGGCCAGAAGGCCTCGACGATCGCGAACGTGGTGCGCAAGCTCGAGGAACACGGCGCGATGGCCTACACCATCATCGTCGCCGCCTCGGCCTCCGAATCCGCGGCCATGCAGTACATCGCGCCGTACTCGGGCTGCACGATGGGCGAGTACTTCCGCGATCGCGGCCAGGACGCGCTGATCATTTACGACGACCTGACCAAGCAGGCCTGGGCCTACCGCCAGGTGTCGCTGCTGCTGCGTCGTCCGCCGGGCCGCGAGGCGTATCCGGGCGACGTGTTCTACCTGCACAGCCGCCTGCTCGAGCGTGCCGCGCGCGTCAACGAGGAATACGTCGAGAAGTTCACCAAGGGCGCGGTCAAGGGCAAGACCGGCTCGCTGACCGCGCTGCCGATCATCGAGACGCAGGCGGGCGACGTGTCCGCGTTCGTGCCGACCAACGTGATCTCGATCACCGACGGCCAGATCTTCCTCGAGACCGACCTGTTCAACGCCGGCATCCGCCCGGCCATCAACGCCGGCATCTCCGTGTCGCGCGTCGGTGGCGCGGCGCAGACCAAGGTGATCAAGAAGCTCGGCGGCGGCGTGCGCCTCGCGCTCGCCCAGTACCGCGAGCTCGCGGCCTTCGCGCAGTTCGCTTCCGACCTCGACGAGGCGACCCGCAAGCAGCTCGACCGCGGCCGGCTGGTCACCGAGCTGATGAAGCAGCCGCAGTACTCGCCGATCTCGGTCGCCGAGCAGGCGGTGACGCTGTTCGCGGTCAGCAAGGGCTACTTCGACGGCGTCGAGGTCAAGCGCGCGCTCGCCTTCGAGGTGGCGCTGCGCCAGCACGTGAAGTCGAAGTTCAAGGACCTGTTCGACCGCATCGAGACGAAGCAGGACCTGAGCGCGGACGACGAGAAAGCGCTCGCGGCCGCGATCGAGGACTTCACGAAGAACGGCGCGTACTGAGCCCGCGCCGGGAGCCAACATGGCCGGAACCAAGGAAATCCGCCTCAAGATCAAGAGCGTGCAGAACACGCGCAAGATCACCAAGGCGATGGAAATGGTCGCTGCGTCGAAGATGAAGAAGGCGCAGGAGCGCATGCGGGCCGGCCGGCCCTACGCGCGGCGCATCCTCAGCATCGCGATGCACGCGGCCCGCGCCAATGCCGAGTACAAGCACCCGCTGCTGACCCGCCGCCCCGACGTGAAGCGCGTCGGCGCCGTCGTGATCACGACCGACAAGGGCCTCTGCGGCGGCCTGAACACGAACCTGCTGCGGGTGATGCTCACCCAGCACAAGGAGTGGATCGCGAAGGGCGTCGAAGTCGAGTACTGCGCGATCGGCAACAAGGGCTTCGGCTTCCTGAACCGGATGGGCGGCACGATCGTCTCGCAGGTCATCAACTACGGCGACCGGCCGGCGCTCGAGCGCCTGATCGGCCCGGTCAAGATGCTGGTCGACGGCTACCTCGAGGGTCGGCTCGACGAGGTGCACATCTTCAGCAACCGCTTCGTCAACACGATGAAGCAGGAGCCGGTCCACGCGACGATGATCCCGATCCCGCTCGAATGGCAGACGCCGGAAGGCGCCGACCTCGACGCGGACAAGGTGCGCGAGGGCAGCTGGGATTACCTCTACGAACCCGACGCGAAGACCGTGCTCGACGAGCTGCTGGTGCGCTACCTGGAGACGTTCGTCTACCAGGCCGCCGCCGACAACATCGCCTCCGAGCAGTCGGCGCGCATGGTGGCGATGAAGTCCGCGTCCGACAACGCGCTGAACATCATCGAAGAGCTGCAGCTCATCTACAACAAGAGCCGCCAGGCCTCGATCACCAAGGAACTCTCGGAGATCGTGGGCGGCGCCGCGGCGGTGTAGTGCAGCGCAGCTCCGCATCCCCATCCGCTAACCGCTAACCCCATTCCCAGGGACACGACCATGTCACCAGCTCACGGCACCATCGTCCAGACCATCGGCGCGGTCATCGACATCGAGTTCCCGCGCGATGCGATGCCGAAGATCTACGATGCGCTGGTCCTCGAGGACAGCGACAACAAGCTGGCCGAGAAGGGCCTCACGTTCGAAGTCGAGCAGCAGCTCGGCGACGGCGTCGTGCGCACGATCGCGCTCGGCTCGTCCGACGGCCTGCAGCGCGGCATGAAGGTGCGCAACACCGGAGCCGCGATCTCCGTGCCCGTGGGCCCCGGCGTGCTCGGCCGCGTCATGGACGTGCTCGGTCGCCCGATCGACGAGCGCGGCCCGATCCAGTCCGACGAGCGCCGCGAGATCCACCAGCCGGCGCCGAAGTTCGACGAGCTGGCGCCTTCGGTCGAGCTGCTCGAGACCGGCATCAAGGTCATCGACCTGATCTGCCCGTTCGCGAAGGGCGGCAAGATCGGCCTGTTCGGCGGCGCCGGCGTCGGCAAGACCGTCAACATGCTGGAGCTGATCAACAACATCGCCAAGCAGCACTCGGGCCTGTCGGTGTTCGCCGGCGTCGGCGAGCGCACCCGCGAGGGCAACGACTTCTACCACGAGATGTCCGACGCCAAGGTCATCGTGCAGGAAGACCTGAGCCAGTCGAAGGTGGCGATGGTGTTCGGCCAGATGAACGAGCCGCCGGGCAACCGCCTGCGCGTGGCGCTGTCGGGCCTGACGATGGCCGAGCGCTTCCGCGACGAGGGCCGCGACATCCTGTTCTTCGTCGACAACATCTACCGCTTCACGCTCGCGGGCACCGAGGTGTCGGCGCTGCTCGGCCGCATGCCGTCCGCGGTGGGTTACCAGCCGACGCTCGCCGAGGAAATGGGCCGCCTGCAGGAACGCATCACGTCCACGAAGGTGGGCTCGATCACGTCGATCCAGGCCGTGTACGTCCCCGCGGACGACCTGACCGACCCGTCGCCGGCGACGACGTTCGGCCACCTGGACGCGACCGTCGTGCTGTCGCGCGACATCGCCTCGCTCGGCATCTACCCGGCCGTGGACCCGCTCGACTCGACCTCGCGCCAGGTCGATCCGAACGTGATCGGCGAGGAGCACTACGAGACGACGCGCGCGGTGCAGGCCGTGCTGCAGCGCTACAAGGAACTGCGCGACATCATCGCGATCCTCGGCATGGACGAGCTGTCGCCCGAGGACAAGCTGATCGTGGCCCGCGCCCGCAAGATCCAGCGCTTCCTGTCGCAGCCGTTCCACGTCGCCGAAGTGTTCACCGGCAGCCCCGGCAAGTTCGTGTCGCTCAAGGACACGATCCGCGGCTTCAAGGCGATCGTGGCCGGCGAGTACGACCACCTGCCCGAGCAGGCGTTCTACATGATCGGCGCGATCGAAGAGGCGGTGGAGAAGGCGAAGAGCCTGCAGTAAGGAACCACTATGGCCACCATGCGAATCGACGTCGTCAGCGCGGAGGAGTCCATCTACTCCGGCGACGCGGAGTTCGTGGTGCTTCCGGGCATCATGGGCGAGCTCGGCATCTATCCGCGCCACGCTCCGCTGATCACCCAGATCAAGGCCGGCACGGTGCGCATCAAGGTGCCGGGCAAGGAAGAAGAGGAGATGGTGTACGTGCAGGGCGGCTTCCTCGAAGTGCAGCCCGACCACGTCAACGTGCTCTCCGACACCGCGATCCGTGCCGCGGACCTCGACGAGGCCAAGGTGCTCGAGGCGAAGAAGCAGGCCGAGGAAGCGATTCGCGCCCGCACCGAGAAGCAGGAAATCGCGACGGCCGAAGCCGAGCTCGCCGCGATCAGCGCCCAGCTGCAGGCGATCCAGAAGCTGCGCAAGACCCGGCGCTAAGGGACTGTCCCCAACGGGGACTGTCCCTCGGTCGCCACGGCTCCAGAGAAAGAAGGGCCCGCAGCTTGCGGGCCCTTCTCGTTCTGGCGAACTCCCCTGGGCTCTACTTGAGGACCATTTCCCGGATCAGCTCGTCGCCGACCAGCGTGCGCAACTTGCCGCGTGACACGGTGGAAGCGCTCTGCTGCTGCATGTTGCCGAAGACCTTCTCGGTGATCGCATCGGAGCGGGCATCGAGACCATCGAGCGCTGCCATGTTCTTGTAGGTCGTGGTCAGGAAGAGATCCGGATCGTTCGGACTGCGCGGCACGACCTGGTAGACGGCGTAGTCGACGATGATGCCCGCCTTCTTCATCTCGTCCATCAGTTGCTTGTAGGGTCCGGCGAGATAGGCCATGTAGGCCTCGAACTGGCCGGGCTCGGTCCGGACCGACGAGACGTTGACGACGACGCCTTCCGAGTAAGGCCGCTCCGCCGCGACGGCAGTGCCGGTCAAGGCGACCAGCGAGACAAAGCCAGCCAGTGCGCCAAGCGCACGAGTCTTCAACAGCATAGTTAATACCCCTGACGTTATGCGCGTATCCGTCCGCGCTGTTATTTCGGGGGGAATACCCCGTGGGCGGCGACTGTACGCCTCGCCCAAGCCGGGGTCATGCCGCACTGCATTACACGCCGGGCGCCGGGGTCCGGTTCGGTAGAATGCCGCCAACGCCCCGAAACGGATGCCGCAATGCCCCTTTCCGTCGTGATCCTGGCCGCCGGCCAGGGCAAGCGCATGAAATCCGACCTGCCCAAGGTGCTGCAGCCGCTGGCGGGCCGGCCGCTGCTCGGCCACGTGCTCGATACGTCGCTGGGCCTGGAGGCGGCGGCGACGTACGTCGTCTATGGGCACGGTGGCGAGCAGGTGCGGGCTGCATTCGAGGGCCGCGCAGTGCAGTGGGTGCTGCAGGCAGAGCAGCACGGCACCGGACACGCGGTCGCGCAGGCGATGCCGCCGATCCCGGACGATCACCAGGTGCTCGTGCTCTACGGCGACGTGCCGATGGTGCAACTCGACACGCTGGCGCGACTGGTGGCTGCGGCCGGCCCGGATGCGGTCAGCCTGCTGAGCGTGATGCTGCCCGATCCGACCGGCTATGGCCGCATCGTGCGCGACGGCGCGGGCAACGTCGTGCGCATCGTCGAGCACAAGGACGCCAACACCAAGGAACGTGCGATCCACGAGTCGAACACCGGGCTCATGTGCGTCCCGGCGCGGCATCTGAAGACCTGGCTGGCCGCCCTCAAGAACGACAATGCCCAGGGCGAGTACTACCTGACCGACATCATCGTCATGGCCGTCAGGGCGGGCCTCAAGGTGCACGCCGTCGTGGCACCCACGGTCACCGAGGTGCTCGGCGTCAACGACAAGCTGCAGCTCGCCGAGCTCGAGGCGGCCTATCGGAAACAGCGCGCCACCGAGCTGATGCTCGAGGGCGTCACGCTCGTCGATCCGCTGCGTTTCGATGCGCGCGGCCCGGTCACCGTCGGGCGCGACGTGCTGATCGACGTCAACGTGGTGCTCGAGGGCGTCGTCAAGCTCGGCAATCGCGTGCGGATCGGCCCGAACGTCGTGATCCGCGACAGCGAGATCGGCGACGATACCGTGGTGTTTCCGAATTGCGTCATCGACCGCGCCAGCATCGGGCCCAGCTGCAATATCGGCCCGTTCGCGCGCTTCCGGCCGAGCTCCAGCCTGGCCCAAGGCGTGCACATCGGCAATTTCGTCGAGGTGAAGAACAGCATCGTCGGCGCAGGCAGCAAGGCCAACCACCTCACTTACCTCGGCGACACGACCGTCGGTCGAGAAGGTCAATGTCGGCGCTGGCACCATCACCTGCAACTACGACGGCGTGAACAAGTCGCGCACCGAGATCGGCGACGGGGCGTTCATCGGCTCGGGCACGATGCTGGTGGCACCCGTCAAGGTCGGCGCGCGCGCGACGATCGGCGCTGGGTCGACGATCACCAGGGACACGCCCGAGGACAAGCTGACGCTCGAGCGCAGCAAGCAGCTCACCGTCGAGAGCTGGAAGCGGCCTGATAAGAAGACGCCCTAGGTTCCTCGCGGACGGCGGAATGCAGCGGCTGATCCCGAGCCGGGCTGCTGGATGCACCTCATCGCCAGCCAGCTTCGAGAGCGCCTCCATTTCCTCGAGCGCTTCCAGGATCTCGGCAAGCGGGAGTTCGGCCCAGCGACGTAGTTGCTCCCTGCGGGCGCCCTCAAATGTAGTCAGCGACCAATCGACCTCAGTGTCGTCGGGTCTAGTCATGCGACAGTCTCGCGCGAAGGTGCTCAATGTCGATCCGGTCCTGCGGCCGGTCGGCCAGCTGCTTCATCCGGATCAGCGTGGGGATGGTCACGAAGGGCACCGAGAGGTCGTCTTGCAAGGGTCTTGACGAGAGCCTGCGCATATTCCTGGTCGAATGCGAACGGCTCGGTCACGAAAATGTCGATCGGGGTCTCTCGCGATGCTGATCGCTCCACAGCTGAAACACCTGCATTCCCTTGTCCCTGGCCCAGGTTTCGCGTTGCGCCGGATCAGCAAATAGCTCTGCGCGCACCGGTATCGTCGGCCGGTAGCCCAGCGTACCCAGGGCCGCGAGCGCACGGCGGATGTTGTCGCTCTCGAGTTGCACGACGAGATCAACGTCCTTGGTGAATCGCAGGTACCCGTGCACATTGACGGCCAGCCCGCCAGCAACGAGATAACGTACCTCCGGCATCCTGCAGCGCGCGCGCAATGCCTTGAAAGCTGGAGACTTTCACGACCCTAGGCTACCGGGGAAACGGGAACAGATCCATCCTCAGAGGTACTTCGCCAGCCAGCCGTGCACTTCCTGGTAGAAGTAGCGGCTGTTCTCGCCCTTCAGCACCCAGTGGTTCTCGTCGGGGAACACGACGAGCCGGCTCGGCACGTCCTGCCGCTGCAGCACGGTCCAGAACTCCAGCGCGTTGTTGAGCGGCACGCGGTAGTCCTTCTCGCCGTAGGTCAGCAGGATCGGCGTGCGTAATTTCTCGGAGCGGTAGAACGGGCTCTGCTCGCGCCACAGCGGCAGCGACTGCCACGCCGGCCCGCCGATGTTCTTCTCGCGGCTGAAGACCACGTCGCTGGTCGTCCACTGGCTGCGCAGGTCGTAGAGACCCGCGTGGCTCACGAGTGCCTTGTAGCGGTCGGTGGTCACCGCGAGCCAGTTCGACAGGTGGCCGCCGTAGCTCGCGCCGCCCGCGGCCTGCCGTGATCCGTCGATGAACGAATAGCGCTTGATCGCCTCGTCGGCGGCCTGGTTGATCTCGTTCGCGGGACCTTCGAGCGGATCGCCCTGGATCCCGCGCGCGAACGCCTCGCCGAAACCCGTCGAGCCGCTGTAATTGGTCAGCAGCACGACGTAGCCCGGCTGCGCGAGCAGGTGGTAGTTCCAGCGGACGATGAACTCGTCCTTCCACATGTTGTGCGGCCCGCCGTGGATCAGCACGAACAGCGGATATTTCTTCGCCGGATCGAATCCGGGCGGCCGCACGACGAAGTTGTGGATCCGCTTGCCGCGGCGCGACGTGAACCAGAACGCCTCCGCAGCCGACAGGTCGATCGCCGCCGCGCGCTCGGTGTTGAACGACGAAAGCGCCGACCAGCGACCGCTCAGCGAGGTCGATGCGGCCGATCTCGTGCGGCGTGGCCGCGCTCGCCCAGAATGCGGCGACGACGGGCGACTCCGGCGAGCCGCCGACCTGCAGCTGCGAGTACGTGCCGGACGTGAGTGCGCCCACCTCGGTCGCGGTACCCTCCTGCGAGAGGCACCTCGAACAGTCGTTCGTGTCCGTCGCGCTCGGCGAGGAAGAACACCCGGCGGTTGTCGGGCGCGGCGGAATAGTCGCCGACCGCGACGTCGATGTCGGCGGTCAGCACGCGTCGCTCCGCGAGCGAAGGCCAGTCCAGCGCACGAGCCGACTCGCCGTGTACACGTATTTCTTCGAGGCGGGCTGCACCTTCGCCAGCAAGGTCGAGCCGTCGGGCGTGAAGTCCGGCGACGCGTAATCGCCTTCGTCGCCCGTCAGGCGGCGCGGCTCGCCGCCGGCGAGACTGACCAGCCACAGCGACAGGTCCACCTCGGCGCGAGCCGCCTCGTGCCGGTTGGTCGTGGCGGCGAAGACCACGCCGTTGCCATCGGGCGTCCAGGCGGCGTCGAGAGTCTCGCCTTCGTTGCCCAGGCGCCCACCGTAGCCGCGCTCGCGGCGCAGCGCGCTGCCGGCCAGCAGGTCGCGGGCGGGGCTCGTGCCGTCGAGCGGCTGCACGACCAACGTCGGCCGCAGGTCGTCGAGCCAGCGATCCCAGTGACGGATCGGGAAGCTGTCGTAGGTGCGGACGTTGTACTTGCGCGCCTTCCGCTCATCGGCAGCCTTGCGATTGTCGGCGTCGCTGCCGGCACCCGGGTAGGCCAGCCCGACGAACAGGATCGAACGACCGTCGGGACTGAAGCGCGGCGCGCGCGCGCCGGTCACCCAGTTCGTGACCCGCTGTGCCTCGCCACCGGCCAGCTCGAGCACGTAGACCTGGGACGCGTCGTCGCCCTCGCGCTTGGCAGAGAACGCGAGCCGGGTCGAGTCCGGGCTGAACGCGGGGCTGCCCTCGGACCCTTTGCCCGCGGTGAGCCGACGGGGCGCGGCGCTGCCGTCGCTCGGCACGATCCACAGGTCGCTGCGCTTCTGCTCCTCGTCATAGGCCGGTTCGGCGATCGTGGCCACGATCCAGCGGCCGTCCGGGCTGACCGCGACGGCACCGGGCCGTTTCATCAGCCAGACGTCCTCGTGGGTGATCGGACGGGGCGGCGACTCTGCGGCGACCGCGGGGCCGACGGCCAGCGACAGGGCGAGGATCAGCGGCGCGCAGCCGCGCAGGGCAAGGTGACGCATCGTTAAGGAATCACTCTCGAACGGTTGGGGTGCGCGGTCCGCGGCAAGCCAGCGGAACGCAGCCCCGAAGTCTACCGGAGCCGGTCGTTGCGGAGCGGCCCCGCTGCGAATGTGAGGCAAGCCGCGGTCGCCGCCACCCCGCTCGTACTAGAATTCACCGTCGAACCGCCCGGCCGACCTCGCCGGCATACGCTAGGTCTTTGATCCGACTGATATTTCTGTTAGCCTCGCCGCCCCTCATCGCAAGGAATGCCGCATGTGCGGAATCGTTGGAGCCGTCGCCGACCGTGACATCGTCCCCGTCCTGATCGAGGGCTTGCGACGCCTCGAGTATCGCGGGTACGACTCGGCCGGCGTCGCCGTGCTGAACGGCGCGAACGACATCAAGCGCCTGCGCACCGTGGGCAAGGTCCGCAAGCTGCAGGATGCGCTCGACGCAGACCCGACCCACAGCGGTCTCGGGATCGCGCACACCCGCTGGGCCACGCACGGCGTGCCGAGCGAGCGCAATGCGCACCCGCACATCTCCAAGGACGGCGTCGCGATCGTCCACAACGGCATCATCGAGAATCACGACGAGCTGCGCGAAGAAGCGAAGCGCGAGGGCTACGTGTTTTCCTCGGAGACCGACACCGAGGTCATCGCCCACCGGATCCACCATCACCTGAAGGTGACGGGCGACCTGTTCAAGGCGGTGCGCGCCACGGTCGCCGAACTCGAGGGCGCCTATGCGCTCGCGGTGATCTCGCAGGACGAGCCCGACCGCATCGTGATTGCCCGCCAGGGCTGCCCGGTCGTGATCGGCCTCGGCGAGCACGAGAACTTCGTCGCCTCCGACGTCGCGGCACTGCTGCCGGTGACGCGGAACTTCATCTTCCTCGAGGAAGGCGACGTCGGCGAGATCCGCCGCAACAGCGTGCGGATCCTCGACCGCGAAGGCAACACCGTGCAGCGTCCCGCCAAGCTGAGCGAGCTGTCGGCCGACGCCGCCGAGAAGGGCGAGTTCGCCCACTACATGCTCAAGGAAATCCACGAGCAGCCGCGCGCCGTGGCGCAGACGCTCGACGAGCGCGTCGCCGGCGGCAAGCTGCTCGAGGCCGCGTTCGGGCCGGCCGCGCAGGCCGTGTTCGCGAAGACCGAATCGGTGCGCATCGTCGCCTGCGGCACGAGTTACCACGCGGCGCTGGTCGCCAAGTATTTCATCGAGCAGATCTGCCGGCTGCCGTGCTGGGTCGAGATCGCCAGCGAATACCGCTATCGCAACCCGGTCGTGCCGAAGAACACGCTGTTCGTCAGCGTCTCGCAGTCGGGCGAGACGGCCGACACGCTCGCGGCGCTGCGGCTCGCGAAGCAGGGCGGCTATCTTTCGCAGCTCGCGATCTGCAATGCGCCCGAAAGCTCGCTGGTGCGCGAGTCCGAGCTCGTGATGCTGACGCGCGCCGGCCCCGAGATCGGCGTCGCCTCGACCAAGGCGTTCACGACGCAGCTCGCCGCGCTCGACATGCTGGTCGTGGCCCTCGCCAAGTTCCACAGCGCCGACGCGGAGCGCGAGCGCGGACTCGTGCAGCGCCTGCTCGGCATTCCGTCACTGATCGAGAGCACGCTGGCGCTCGACGGCACGATCCGCGAGCTGGCGAAGCGCTTCGCGAACAAGCAGCACGCGCTGTTCCTCGGCCGCGGCGCCATGTACCCGATCGCGATGGAAGGCGCGCTCAAGCTCAAGGAAATCTCCTACATCCACGCCGAGGCCTACCCCGCCGGCGAGCTGAAGCACGGGCCGCTCGCGCTGGTCGACGAGGACATGCCGGTCATCACGATCGCGCCGAACAACGACCTGCTCGAGAAGCTCAAGTCGAACCTGCAGGAAGTGCGCGCGCGCGGCGGCGAGCTCTACGTGTTCGCCGATCCGGAGTCGGGCTTCGAACCCTCCGACGGCGTGCACGTGATCGAGATGCCGCGGCACGTCACGTACTTCCAGGCGCCGGCCGTCTACACGATCCCGCTGCAGCTGCTCGCGTATCACTGCGCGATCCTGAAGGGCACGGACGTCGATCAGCCGAGGAATCTCGCGAAGAGCGTGACGGTGGAGTAGCGACGCCGGCGCCGAGGTCGATTTCCGCCCGAAGCAGTCTCACGGCCCGTGCTGAAGTAACGCTGCAGCTTACCTTGCGGTCCTGTAATCCAGGCGAGCATGATGCTTCAACTATCATGAACGACGCCTTCCTGGGCACGGGGGGTCCGGGCCATGGCTCCGTCGAATCCGGTTCCGCTGCGATTCGAGGAATTCGTACTCGACGAAGGAAATGCCCGGTTGCTCCGCAACGGGCAAGCCGTCCCTCTTGCGCCGAAGCCATTCGCGCTGCTGTGTGAACTCGTCCGACGACAGGGATCCCTGTGTACCAAGCAGACGTTGCTCGACAAAGTCTGGGGGCACCAGTTCGTCAGCGACTCGGTGCTGAAGACGGCGATCAGCGATCTGCGGACCGTGCTGGGTGATGACGCCAGGAGTCCTCGCTTCATCGAAACGGCGTCGCGGCGTGGCTATCGCTTCGTCGCTCCCGTCACGACGATACCTGTCGCGTCTCCATACGGCACGAGTGCTGCGGTCATCGGCTCGCCTCAAGCGTCGAGCTTCGTCGGTCGCGAGGCCGAACTGACACGACTGCACCGGGCCTGGGACCTTGCCTGCGGCGGTGAACGCACGGTTGTATGGATCGTCGGCGAACCCGGCATTGGAAAGACCGCCCTGATCGAGCACTTCATGGCGAGCCTCGGCGATGTCGCCTATGCGCATGGCCAGTGTGTCGAGCACTACGGCGCCGGCGAACCCTATCTCCCAGTGCTCGAGGCCCTGGCGGAGCTGTGCCGAAACGACAGTACCGTCCCCGACTTGCTTCGCGCCGTGGCGCCGGCGTGGCTGATGCAGCTGCCCTGGCTTTGCGGCGCGGAGGAGCGCGAGGCCCTTCGACGGGAAATGGCCGGCGTCGGCCCTGAGCGCATGCTGCGGGAAATGGGCGAAGTTCTCGATCGCCTGACCGTTCGTCGACCGCTCCTGCTGGTGACCGAGGACCTGCACTGGAGCGATCGCGCAACGATCCAGCTGATGGACTACATAGCCCGTCGACGCGGAAGCGCGCGCCTGATGTGGCTTACAAGCTTCCGACTCGCCGAGGTGGTGGCGCTGGAGCACCCGCTCAACACTCTGCGACGGGAACTGCGTCTTCACGCCCTGTGTACGGAGGTGGTGCTGGACCCTTTCTCCGAAGCGGAGATCGCCGCCTGCATCGCAACGCAGTCACAGTCCCTTGCGAAGGATGAGGAGTTCGTGCGAGCCGTGCACGACCGTACGGACGGGGTGCCGCTGTTCGTCGCGTCGATCCTGCGCGACGTCCAGACGCGGGCGAACGAGGATGTCGTCGCCTCTCGTGTCGTGGCGTCCGCTGTTCCCGAGAACGTGGGAACCATTGTCGACCATTATGTGGCCAGGCTCGGCACGGAGCAGCGCCGCTTGCTTACTGCGGCCGCTGTTTGTGGAGCGCAGTTTCGTGTCTCGACAATAGCGGACGTTCTCGGGTGCGACGCGGCGTCTGTCGAAAGCACCTGCGAGGAACTCGCGCGTGGGCGGCTCTGGCTTGGGGCCCAGCCATCGGAGACGGACAGCGTTCGGCTGGATCTTTCATATGCATTCAGTCACGCACTTTTTCGCCATGTCTTGTACGAGCGCACCGCGCCGCTGGCCCGCGCGCAACTCCACGGTGCCGTGGGGGAAGCGCTCGAACGCGAGCGCGCGGCAGGCGTGTCCGTGCCCGCCTCGGAAGTCGCCATGCACTTCGAGCGCAGCCAGGACCGCCTTCGGTCGCTCCACTACTTCGCTGAAGCTGCGGACGCGGCACTGGCGCACTTGAGTCCGGCCGAATGCATGGCGCTCACCGAGCGTGGGTTGGCCTTACTGGAAGGCGCGCCGCCCCGGCCGGAATGCCACGCGACGGAGCTGACGCTGTGGGCGCAGCGCGGCGTCGCAGCGTTTCACCTGCTGGGTGTTAACGATACGACGCGGGACGCGTTCGAACACGCGTACGCCCTGCTCGATCGGGCTGCGGATCACCCCATGCGGGGGCTCGTGCTGCACGGCCTCGGGTACGTGCACTGCCTCCGCGCCGAATTCGACCAGGCACAATCCGTCGCCGAGCGTGCCGTTGCACTCTCGACACCAATCGACGATCCGATGATCCTGCTGGCCTCGTACACGATCCAGGGACAGGTGAACATGTTGCGGGGGCGACCGCACGCGGCCCGCACCTGGCTGGAGCGGGGAATTCCTCTGCTGGATTCCGTCGAAGAGAGCTGTGGCCGGAGCTTTGCAGCCGATCCGGCGGTCACGCTCCTGGCGATGCTCGGTGTGCAGTTGCTCCACCTCGGTCTGGTCGACCAGGGGCGCGCCCGCCTGCGCGAGGCCCATGCCCGCGCAGATCAACTTGGGCAACCCACTGCGCGCATGGTGGCGATCTGGAACGAAGCGCTGTTCGAGTTGCGCCTCGACGACGTCCAGCGTGTCGCGGAACTGGCCGAGGAGATGCACACGGTTGCCGAGGAATTTGGCCTCGCGCACGGTCGGACCGCCTGCCAGTGGTTCGGCGGCTGGGCGCAAGCACGCATGGGGGCGCCTCTGGAGGGCTATCGACGGATTCGGGAAGCGCTCGACGACAATGTGCGACTTGGGATGCTGGCGGGAGCGAGCGAGAACCTCGGCTATGCTGCGGAGGCTCTGTTGCTCGGCGGGGACTGGCACGCGGCGCGGCAGCAACTCAAGGAAGCAATGACAATCGCGCACCGATCCGGGGAGCTGGTGTATCAGCCGCAACTGTCATTGCTCGAGGCAGCGATCGCCCGGGCACGCGGGCACGCCGAGGAGGCCGAGACGACGCTGCGACGAGCGGTGGTCGAGGCGCGAGCCCAAGGCGCACCCTGGCTCGAGTTGCTGGCGCTTCTGTCGCTATGTGAATCGATCCACGCAACCGACGCGGACCGGGCGATGCTCGCAACGATCGTCGAGCAACTGCCGGAAGCGACCGAGACGGGCGCGGTGAATCGCGCTCGCGCGATAACGCGGGGCCGGTTTGCTGGTTAGAAGAACCATGACACGCTCAACGTGCCGAATTCTGCGTTCTTCCGCTCGGTTTCGAACATGTCGGTGAAATAGGTCTGGGCGAGGCTCAGGACGAAGCCGCGATGTCGCACGGCGATGCCGATCGTACCGGTCCCGATGAAGGGCTCCGAATCAACCGATCGGCTGTCGCGGAACACCGTACCGTCGAGCGGCAGATAGTGTGCAACGCCGTAACCACCGAATCCGCCGAAGAATGCAACTGACCAGCCATTCACCGGCCCGACACCGACGGTTGATGCGGCGTTGAGCCCTGAACGAAGTGCGGGCAAACCCAGGGCATCCACCAGGTTCCAGCCGACCTCCCCGTACATGCCCGCTGCGATACCTGTGAAGTAGTTGCCGAGAGCCACGGTGCCTACCGGAACGAGTCGCCATGAGGCGGACCTGCCGACTTCCCCTTTTGCCCACAGATGGGCGACCGAGTAAGCCACGTTGACGAGTGGCTCGTCCGGTAGTTGCGTGTCCCAGCCCATCGGCTCGTCGGCGCCGATCACGTCGTGGAACCATTTCTGTACGTCTTCCGCTTGTGATGCCGGACCCACCACGCCCACCTTGAGGGACCACGCGTGTGTCGTACGATCCCGACGCGCATACAGCACGTTGTCCAGGTAGAGAACGCCCGCATACGGCTGGTCGTCCTCGGGCGGGTTCGGATCCTCGATGTCGTCTGGCGTATGCATCTCCTGGGCAACGGACCACGATGCATACGTCTGATAGCCGTCATCGGCGGCGAACGGCAGGAATGACCAGAAGTCGGCCCACTTGCGAACGAAGCGCTCGTCGCCGTAGGTACTGATCTCGTTTGAATTCCACGTGGCACCGATTCCGTTCGTGTAATTGTTGTCGGTTCCTGTGAATGTGTCGTTCTCCACCGTTATCGTCATCGCCCCGTCGTAAGCGCCAGTCGATTGCGTCACGCAGCCGACGGCGCAACACGACACCAGCGCCACCAACGCGACCTTGAGGGCGGATTCATGCAAGTCGGGGATCTGTTTCACGATGGTCTCCTTGTGTGAGTGCCGCTCACTGGCAGTTGCTGCGTGCCAATCACGGTCTCGCCACCTGCCAGAAAGGCCCCGTGACGTGTTCGAGGGACCGGCCGGGCTCATTGGGCCGCAGGTCGTATCGCAGCAGCGCAATGATGTCGGCGCTCACCTGCGGATTGGACGCCAGGTAGCTGTGACCGAAGAAGTCGGTTCGCCCGCGGACCTGGATGATGTCGACCGCGCCTAGCGATGCGATCGCTGCGATCTGGTCAGCGTTCAACATCGTTGCGTCGATCCGTCCCAGCCGCGCGATGCTGCCCATCAGCCAGCTCGCCGTCGCGAGCGCCTTGTCGTCGGGCGAGACGTAGAGCGTGACCCTGAGGCCAGGCGACGGGGGGATGACGGCGAGCGGGGCGGCTGTCCCGCCGAACGGCAGGTCGGGGTCGGAGAACACTTTGAAGATCTTGGTCAGTGCGACGTCGCCGTCGAGGTCGGGAGCGACGAGGACGACGTTGCCGATGTGAAACTCGCGGTCCAGCGAGCTCTGCAGTCCATACGCTTCGACGCTGAGCGCAGCCACTGCCGACGTGAGAGTGTCCGTGCCGCGGCTGTGCGCGATCAGGTGAACGCGCTCCACTCCCGGCGTCCGGCCGACGATCCGGATCGTCTTCAACAGGTCATCGACCGCGTATTCGGAGGACTCCCGGTCGAAGCCGTAGCCGAAGAGGATGCCGCGCCGTCCGCGCGCGGGCCACGTGAAGATGCCGCACACGAAGTCCCGCCCCAGGAAGTGGCACAGCTCGCCCATACTGAGCGCGGCTTGCTCGAAACTGTTGTGGTACCCGTGCACGAACAGCACGACCTCCTTGCGGCGGGCAACCACGAGTCGCCGCGCAATCTCGGTCTGCAACTGCTGTTTCGTCTCTTCATAGGCATGGACCACGGCGGGTACGCGTCTCACGCCATCTGCAGCGACGACGACTTCGAACGGCGTGGCCGGAAAATGCCCGCGCTCCGCGGTCGGCCCGAGCTTGAGCTGCACCGGATGGACGCGTTTCGTCGCAGTGCTTGCCTTGACCAGCGCGTCCCACGAGAGGCCGGCGCCGAACTCGATCGTGGTCGACCCGAACGCCATCGAACGCGATCGCTCTGCGCTGTACGGCAGGCCGCCGGCCTGCGCTACCCGGGCACGATCAGTGATGAACAGCAGATCGAGGGACGGCCGGCCACTGTCGATCGACGAGTCGTCGAACAGCGGCTTTGCATTCGCGCCCGTATAGAGCGCCGGGGTCGGCATCATCGGGAAGGTCGTCGCACAACCCGTCAGGACGAATGCGATGGCGACGATGACGAACGCTGACCACGCTCTGGTCGAGCAGGCTACGGCACGTGCCGCGGGAGCGGCGGCGAGTGCAAACGTGAACGGAAAGCGCAGGTTCCTCATACGGAGAGCAGCGTAGTCCCGGCGGTCCGCCCGGTGGTCAGCGAACCGTCGTTGTTTGGTCTGAGTCGAGCGAGGGCGCGGCGCGGCAACTCGACGCGGCGGGGTTCGCCCTTCGCGCAAGGCTGACCTAATGCCGACCTCTTGCTGACGACTTGAGGAAACCGGGGGACTACGCTGACTGCCATCTTCCTCGCAAGCCACCCCAATGCCGCTCAGAGCCGATCCGAAGTACCCGAGCCGACGCGCCTACGTCGTGAAGTTGCGCGGTGACGCCACGGCCCCCGCGCTCGCTGGCCGCATCGAGAACCTCGTCACGGGCCGACAACTGGAATTCACCTCGGGCGGCGAGCTTCTCGACAGCCTCGCACGAGACCTTCTCGAGCACGTGAACGAACAACCGGCCGATCCTTCGAGGGTTGAACGATGACAGAACCTCTAGACGAGACCTCCACGGCACGCTTGATGAGAAGCCTGGACGACATCGATTCCGAGATCGCAAGGCTGGCGCTGCTTTGCCAGGTAAGGATCCTCGACCCCGGCGTCGCCGAGCGAGTAGTGCGCAACGACGCTTCGGTGTGCGGAACGAATAATCCAGTCGCCTTCGGGAAGCTGCACAACATGCTGGCCATGCACTTCGGCGTTCGCGACTCGGTGGCCGATGCCCACGGGGAGGCGTCAGTCCTGCACGTCGAGCAGCAGGTCATCGACCGATTACGGGCTCGTTTTCCCCGCCCTCGCGGCCGACTGGCCGTCGGCCGGGCGCTGAGGAGCGGAACGCGATGGATGTCTCATGGGTCGGCGCGCTGTCGGGTGTGATGGGAGCGCTCGTTGGCGGTTCCGCGTCGATCGCGACTGCGTGGCTGACTCAGCGATCGCAGAGCTTGCGTGAACTGGTCCGGGACGAAGTGCAGAAACGCGAGGCCCTGTACGGCGAATTCGTCGGAGAGTGCGCGAGGCTGCTCATGGACGCGCTTACACATCGGCTGGAGAAGCCCGAAACGCTGTTGCAGGCCTACGCGCTGATCAATCGCATCCGCCTCTGCGCGTCACCTCCGGTGCTGAACGAGGCGGAGCGACTGATCGTGCGCATCACCGACCAGTATTTCTCGCACAACCTGACGATCGAAGAATTGAGTCATGTCGCGCGCTCCGTGGACGCCGATCCGATCCGACCGTTCGGTGAAGCCTGCCGCGCGGAACTCGGTTCGATGCGCAAGCTGGGTTAGGCGGGGGCTCACGAAATCCGGACGGAATGACGACCCATCGTTGACCACTCCTGCCTCGCCGACCAATACGCTACCCACACCTCGAGTCCAGACCTCTCAGGTTCCCGATGAGCTCATCTCCACATCGCCCCTCGATTCCATCGCTGGCCAGCCCCGAAGTGCGAGCCGCGATCGTCGCGTTGACGGCGTCGATGGTGTGCGCCCTTGCGGGGTGCACGACCCCCACGCTCGAGGCCAAGGTCGAGGTGCCCAATCGGTACGCGGCCGCGGCGCAGTTCGAAACCCGGCCGGAGGTTTCGTGGTGGCAGAATTTCCATGATCCAGTCCTCTCCGAGCTCATTGTCCGCGCCGCAATCGAGAACCGGGACGTCAAGCTGGCCGCCGAGCGCCTGCGCGCTGCGCGAGCCGGCGCCGTCATCAGCCGCTCTTGGCTGATGCCGAGCATCAGTGGCGTCGCCGGCTACAGCGAACAGAGAACCGGCTACGAAGGGCCCGTCACCGAGAAGGTTCCTGACTCGAAGGCCGGCACCGGCGGTCTCGCTGTGTCCTGGGAAATCGACCTGGCGGGCGGCCTGCGCGCGGGCGCCAGGGCCGCCGAGGCTGACGCACTGGCGGCCGAGCACGGTGTGCGCGGCGTACGCCTGCTGGTGCTGAGCGACGTCGCGACCAACTATTTCGTGCTGGTGGGGGCGCTGCGACAACTCGAGACCGTTCGCGCGATCTCGGCCGCACACGACGAGACACTGCGGCTCGTCAAGGCGCGCCGTCGCGTGGGCCTCGCCACTCCGTTCGATGTCGAGCGCGCGCAGACCGCCGCCGCGAGCGCGCGTGCGGCGATCCCACCGCTCGAGACGGTCGCCGCCGTCTCCCGCCACCGCATCGCTGTGCTGGTCGGCGACCAGGCGGCCAACGCGGCAAACATCACGCCGTGGCATGGCGTACTCGTGGTGCCCGAGACGAGTCCGGGCCAGCCCGCGGAACTGCTCGAGCGCCGGCCCGACCTGCTGGCCGCGAAAGCGCTGCTGGATGCTGCGAATGCCCGGCGTCAGCAGGCTCACGCCGAGTGGTTTCCGCACCTCTTCGTCGACGCGCTCTTCGGCCGGACGACGATGGACCTTAACGGCCAGGCGATCGGCGCAACGCGGTACACGAACGCCGCCGCGATGCTGGCGATGCCCATCTTCAACGCCGGGCGCACGCGCGCGATCAATGACATCGCCGAGGCTGGGCAGCGTGAGGCCGTCCTGCGCTACGAGGACGCGATCGTGCGTGCGCTGGAGGACGTCGAGAACACTCTTGTCGCGTTCGGCAACGAACGGACCCGGGCAGAAACACTGAACATCGCGGCGACGTCGGCGGACTCCGCGTTCAGCCGCGCGCAGTCGCTGTACAACCGAGGCCAGATCGACTTGTTGCCGCTGCTCGACGCGCAACGCACCCGGCTCGTGGTTCGCGTCAGCTCCAACGACAGCGACACGCAGCTGCTGCTCGCCAGCGTGCAGCTCTACAAGGCCCTTGGCGGCGGCTGGCAGGCCTTCGAACCCGTCGCTGCGAACACGTCCAAGCCATGAACCCCCTGAACAGACCCCGAGGAACCGTCGTGAAGACGTCCATCGCCCTGGCGACCATCGTCGCACCGCTCGCAGCGGTGCTGACCGCATGCAGCCACGAGCCCGCCCCTGAAGTGCTGCGGCCCGTCCGCACCGTCGAAGTCCGCTACGGCGAAGCGCGCGAGGCGAATCGTTACGTCGGTACCGTGCAGTCCCGTCACGAAGTCGAGCAGGCCTTCCGCGTCGGAGGCAAGGTGATTGATCGGCGCGTGGACGTAGGCGATGTCGTGCGTGAAGGGGACGTGCTGGCCGTACTCGACGACAGTGACTACCGATTGGCCGTGCAGGCCGCCGAGCAGCAGCTCACCGCGGCGACCGCGAATGCGAAGCAGGCCGAATCGGATCGCAAGCGTCTCGAGGACTTGAAGGCCGACGGTTCGGTCAGCGTCGCCGACGACGAGCACGCGCAGAGTGCCGCGCAGACGACGAAGGCCGCCGCAGAAGCCCAGGCGCGACAGCTCGCGCTCGCACGCAACCAGTTGCAGTACACGGTGCTGCGCGCGCCGCGCAGCGGTGTCGTCACGGCCGTGCGCTTCGAGGTCGGCCAGGTCGTGGCGGCGGGCCAGCCGGTCGTCTCGATCGCGAACGAGGGCGAGCCCGAGATCGTCATCGACGTGCCGGAGGACCACCTCGGTACGTTCAGGCAGGCGCACTACCGGGCCTGGCTCGCGAGCTCACCCAACGAGAAGTTCGAGGTGAGCCTGCGCGAGCTTGCGCCCCAGGCCGCCGCGCAGACACGCACTTTCCGTGCGCGACTGCAACCGACCCCCCCGCGGCCGCTGCCGCTCGGCGCCACGGCCACGCTCGTCGTGGATCGTCCCGTGTCGTCCTCGGCAGCGGCCGCGCTTCCCGCCTCGTCGATCTCCCAGAGCAAGGGGCAGCCGGCGCTGTGGATCGTGCGTCGGTCGAAGACCGAGGGGGTCGGGATCGTCGAACTGGTGCCGGTCGAGGTGCACGCCTATCGCAACGACGAAGTGCTGGTTTCCGGGCCCCCGGCGGGCGAGCTTGTCGTCGTTGCCGGCGTGCACAAGATGTCGCCGGACCTGAAGGTTCTGCTCCCCAGTGCCCCTGAAGGCGCCGCCGCTGGGCATCAGGCCACCCGATGAAATCCTTCAACCTCTCCGCGTGGGCGCTCGAGCACCGCTCCATCGTCCTGTTCCTGATCCTCGTGATCGCTGTGGCCGGCGTTGTCGGCTTCCCACGGCTCGGGCAGCTGGAGGATCCGAACTTCTCCGTGCCGTCGATGACGGCGATCGTGATCTGGCCGGGCGCCACCTCACAGCAGGTCCAGGACGAAGTGCTGAACCGCATGGAGAAGAAGTTCGAGCAGATCGACCACTACGAGAAGGTCGTGACGTTCGCGCGGCAGGGCTTCGGCGGTATGACCCTGACCGTCCGGGGTGGCACCTCGAAGGCAGACCAGCTCAAGGCCTGGTACCAGGCGCGCAAGAAGTTCGCCGACCTCGAGCTCGAACTGCCGGACGGCGTCGTCGGCCCGATCTTCAATGACGAGTACGGCGACGTCTACGGCCTGATGTACGCCGTGAAGGGCGACGGCATCGGCCAGGCGGAACTCGGGGATATCGCCGAGGACGTCAAGCGGCGCCTGCTCAAGGTGCCGATGGTCAAGAAGGTGGACGTGCTTTTTGGCCGCCAGGGCGAGCGCATCTACGTCGAGTTCTCCCACGTGCGCCTCGCGGCCCTCGGCATCACGCCGCTGCAGGTCGCCGAGAGCCTCACGGCCCAGAACAGCGTGCTACCGGGCGGTTCGCTCGACACCCGCGGGGACCGCGTCTTCGTGCGCGTGACCGGCCAGTTCCAGAGCGAAGACGACATCCGCAACGTGCCGGTCGCCGCCGGCGGCCGGCTGATTAAGCTCGGCGACTTCACGACGGTCCGTCGTGGCTTCGAGGATCCGCCCACCTACACGGTGCGGCACAACGGGCAGCAGGTGCTGATGCTTGGCATTTCGATGACCAGCGACGGCAACATCATCGACCTGGGCAAGGCCATCGCAGCGGCCAT
>CAVZRR010000002.1:0-271640 GCA_963777725.1 uncultured Gammaproteobacteria bacterium | reverse complement strand
GCGCGGCTTCGTGGTCGTCGGCGGCGGATATGTCGATCTGAAGAGCAACCTGGTCGCCGGCAACAGCCTGATCGACATCGGCGATCCGATCATCGATTCGGTCAACCAGGGCCCGCAGAGCGACGACACCTTCCATCCGGTGATCACCGGCGAGGTCAACTACACGTTCGGCAACGGCTGGCAGGCGTTCTTCGGCACCTCGCTCGAGGATGCGGTCACGCTCGACGGCGTGACGCAGCTCGGAGCCCGCAAGGATCTCGGATCGGCCGGCATCCTGCAGGGCGGTTTCCTGTTCAGCGGCATCCCGACCGAAGTCTGGGAGGACCCGTACGCGGAAGGGGTGCGACGCGACGAAACCGACCGCGATTCGACCGGCGTGCGCCTGCAGTGGGATCGCATCCTTGGCTCGGCGCTGGAACTCACGTTCTCCTACCGCGACATCGCGATCGACACCGAGCGCAGCGGCGAGGGCGTGCTGAGCGTCACCTGCGATGCAGCCTGCCAGGACCTGCTGCGGCGCGATGGCGACCAGTACCACTTCGATGCGTCGTACCTGTTCCGGCTGGGCGAGGGCCAGCGTCACCTCGTGCGGCCCGCGATCCGCTACACGCTCGACGACCGCGACGGCGACGCGATCAGCGGCGATGCGTACCGGCTGCAGCTGAGCTACATCTTCCTGGGCCAGGGCTACAGCGTGGCCAGCAACGTCGCGTTCGGTGGCAGCAGTTTTGACGAACGCAACCCCATCTTCGGGGTCAAGACCGACTCCGACCGTTTTGCGGTCGATACGACGCTGTTCTACCGGCTGCCGACCGAGAGCGGACGCTGGCAGGCCGTCGGCAGCGTGCTGTGGGGCGAGGACGACTCCGATGTCGCGTTCCACGACAGCGAGCTCTTCATGATCAACGCCGGCGTGATGTATCGGTTCGGCGCGCGTTGACGCGATAGCCGCCGCAGCCAGGGGGGCGAAATGGATGATCCGCGGGGCGACTTCGACTACGACTGGCTGGTCATCGGCTCCGGATTCGGCGGCAGCGTCTCGGCGTTGCGGTTGGCGGAGAAGGGCTACAGCGTCGGTGTGCTCGAGGCGGGTCGGCGCTACCGGGACGAGGACTTCGCAAAGACGACCTGGGACCTGAAGCGCTTCCTGTGGGCGCCGGCGCTCGGCCTGCGCGGCATCTTCCGCCTGACACCGTTCAAGGACGTCTTCATCGCGAGTGGCGCGGCCGTGGGCGGCGGCAGCGTCGTGTACGCCAACACGCTGTACCGGGCCAGTCCGGAGTTCTTCACGAATCCGCAATGGCGTGCATTGAAGGACTGGTCGTCCACGCTCGCGCCGCACTACGACACCGCCGAGCGCATGCTCGGCGTGAGGGAAGTTCCCCGCGACAGCGACGGGCAACGGCTGCTGCGCGAAGTCGGCCGTCATTTCGGCGTCGAGGCGACGTTCCGCCGCACTCCCGTCGGCGTGTACTTCGGCGATCCCGGCCGGCAGGTGGCGGATCCGTACTTCGGCGGCGAAGGTCCGGATCGCACGGGCTGCACATTCTGTGGCGCCTGCATGGTCGGCTGCCGCGAAGGGGCCAAGAACACGCTGCTCAAGAACTATCTCTGGTTTGCGGAGAAGCGCGGCGCACGGGTCCTGCCAGAGCGCGAGGTCGTCGACATTCGCCCGCTCGGGGCCGACGATGGCAGCGACGGCTACGTCGTGACGACCCAGCGTCCCGGAGCGTGGTTCCGCAGGAAGCGTGAAACGTTCAAAACGCGCGGTATCGTGCTGTCCGCCGGCGCGCTCGGCACGAATCGCCTGCTGGCCAGGGCCAAGCTCGAGGGCTCGCTGCCGCGCATCAGCGACCGGCTCGGACAACTCGTGCGCACCAACAGCGAGTCGATCCTCGCCGTGACGATGCCCGAGGGCACGGCCCGTCCCTGGAACGACGTCGCGATCAGCGCGAGCATCCACCCGCGCCCGGACACGCACATCGAATTCGTGACGTACGGGCGGCACGGCGACTTCATGTCGCTGCTGTACACGTTGATCACCGGCGACGGCAACCGCCTGACGCGGCCGCTCATGTGGCTCGGCAACGTGCTGCGCCATCCGGTGACGTTCCTGAAGACGCTGTGGCCCGTCGGCTGGTCCCGCCGCTCGGTGCTGTTCCTCGTCATGCAGAGCCTCGATAACGCGATCGCCTTCCGCGCGAAGCGCGGCCTGTTCGGCGGCGTCAAGCTCACGACCGAGCAGGATCCCGAGAAGCCCAATCCCACGTTCATCGAGGCGGGCAACCGCGCTGCCGAGTGGCTGGCCGCGCGCACGGGTGGCTATGCGCAGAGCATGGTGCTGGAGGCGTGGGCCAACATCCCGACCACGGCGCACATCCTCGGCGGCGCGGTCATCGGCGCCGATGCGACGATCGGGAGTCGTGGATGCGCAGAGCCGGCTGTTCGGCTACCGCAACTTCCTCGTCTGCGACGGCTCCACGGTGCCGGCCAATCCCGGCGTGAATCCGTCGCTGACGATCACGGCCATGAGCGAATACGCGATGAGCTGCGTGGCGCCCGCGGCTGCGCAGCCGGCCTAGAACGCGCCGGCGTCGCGCAGCGCGACGAGCTCATCCTCGCCGTATCCTGCCCACCGCAGCACGTCCTCCGTGTGCTCGCCGAGCCTTGGCAGCCGGAAGTCCGCCCGACCGGGTTCCACGGCAAACTTGATCGGCAGTCCGATGTGCTCCTGCCCGAGTTCGTCGACGAGCCGCATCCCGCGTGCGTTCGCCTGCGGATCGTCGAACGCCTCGCGCAGGTTCTTGACCGGCGCGAAGCAGACGTCACGGCCGCGGAACCACTCGATCCACTCAGACTGCGTCTTCGTCTCGAAGACGCCCTGCAGGAACTCGACCACTGCGCTGCTGGTGCGGCCCGGGACCCCGCTCGCACAGCGCGATCAGGTCGGGTCGACCCCACTCGGTGAGCAGGTTGCGGACGAACTTGATCTCCTGGCCGCCCAGCACCACGTGGCGGCCGTCCCGAGTGCGGTAGATCCGGTAGAAGGCGCCGCCGCCCCAGGTACGTTCATGCTGCGGCACGGGTGCGCGCTTCTCGACGAACACCGGACCGAGCACGTTCGGCAGCCAGGCCAGCGCTGCATCGTGCATGCTGATGTCGAGCCGGTCGCCGAGACCAGTCTTCTCGCGGCGGTACAGCGCCATCAGCACGCCGGCGAGGCCCATCGAGGCCGCGGCGAAGTCCGCGACCGGAACGTGCGGCATCGCGGGTTCCCCGTCCCGGCCGAGATTCACGCTCACCGTGCCGGCATAGGCCTCGCAGGCGAGGTTGTGCGCGGGTACGTCGCGATACGGTCCCGTCTGGCCGAAGGCACTGAGCGAGCAGTAGATGATGCGCGGATTGCGCGCGCGGACCGTGTCGTAGTCGAAACCGAGCCTCGCGGCGACGCCGGGCCGGAAGGCTTCGATGAACACGTCGACGTGCTCGGCGATCCGCAACAGCGCCTCGCGTCCCTGCGGGGACTTGAGGTTCAGGCTCACGCTCTTCTTGCCGCGGTTGAGATTGCGGAAGAACACCGTGTGGCCGTGCTCGCCGAGGCCGATGTGACGGCCGGGGTCGCCTTCGCCCGGCGGCTCGAGCTTGATCACTTCGGCACCGTGGTCGGCCATCAACTGTGACAGGTGCGGTCCCGGCAGGAACAGCGCGAGGTCGAGCACGCGCACGCCTTCGAGCTTCATCCGGCGGCTCCGCTCGAGCGCAGCGCCTCGATCTCGCCGGGCGTCAGGCCAGCCTCGCGCAGCACAGCCTCGGTGTGCTGCGCCGAGCGCCGGCGCGGTGCGCGATGGCAGGCGCTCGCCACCGAGCTTGATCGGGTTCGCAAGCACCCGGAAGTCGGGCCGCGTCGGGTGCGGCAGCGAGCGCACCATGCCGACGGCGTGTGCGAACGGATTGTCGAGCGCCTGCGGCAGGTCGTGCACCGGCGCCACGGGCAGCAGGCCCTGCAGGCGCTCGAGCCAGTGCTGCGTCGGCTCGCGCTGGAACTCCGCGTCGAGCACGTCGGTCAGTCGCTCGCGGTTGCTGCGGCGCGCCTTCGCGTCCGCGTACAGCGGATCCGTCGCGAGGTCTTCGCGGCCGAGCACGCCGAGCAGTGCCTGCCAGAACTTCTCGGTCATGCACATCACGAAAATCCAGCCGTCGCGGGTCTTGAACAACTGCACCGGCACGGCCGACGGGTGCGAGCTGCGCGACAGTCGCTCGGTGCGATGGCCTTCGTTCAAGTACCAGTTGCCGGGATAGGTGAGCTGGTGCAGCGCGACGTCGAACAGCGAGACGTCGATGTCGCGACCCTGGCCCGATTTCAGCACGCCGACCAGCGACGACAGGATCGCCACCGCCATCGTGATGCCCGTCATGTAGTCGATGATCGACAGTCCCATCCGCGAGGGCGGCGTGCCGGGCTCGCCGGTCAAGTGCAGGAAGCCGGCCTCGGCCTGCATCAGGTAGTCGTAGCCCGGCCAGCCCTTGCGCTCGTTGTCGCGGCCGTAGGCGGAGAGGTGCGCGCAGAGGATCCGCGGGTGGATCGGTCCGAGCGTCGCATAGTCGAGGCCGAGCTTTTCGGGCTGGTCGCCGCGCAGGTTGTTCATCACGACGTCGGCCGTGCGGACGATGCGACGGAACGCGGCCTGTCCCTCGGGGTGCTTCAGGTCGAGCGCGACGCTCTTCTTGTTGAGGTTGAACGTCTGGAAGAAATGGCTGTCGTGCTCACCGAGGAAGAACGGACCCATGCTGCGCGTGGCATCGCCGCCCTGCGCGCGGCTCTCGATCTTGATCACCTCGGCGCCGAGGTCGGCGAGGTACATCGAGCCGAACGGCCCGGCGCCGAAGTTCTCGAACGTCAGCACGCGGATGCCGGCGAGGGGCAGGGCCGTGGTCACACCGGGTTCCTCTCGACCAGCTGGCGCGCGATGATGATGCGCTGCATTTCGTTGGTGCCCTCGCCGATGCACATCAGCGGCGAGTCGCGGTAGTAGCGCTCGACGTCGAAGTCCACCGAGTAACTGTAACCGCCGAAGATGCGCATCGCGTCCAGGCTGTTCTCGACGGCGCTTTCCGAGGCGAACAGCTTCGCCATGCCGGCCTCGAGGTCGCAGCGCTCGCCGGTGTCGTACTTGCGCGCGGCCTGCTCGACGAGCAGCCGCGCCGCCTCGACGCGCGTGGCCATGTCGGCCAGCTTGAGCTGGATCGCCTGGTGCTCGGCGATCGGCTTGCCGAACGTCTGGCGCTGCTGCGCGTACGCGAGGGCGTCCTTGAATGCGCCCGTCGCGAGCCCGACGCCACGGGCCGCGACGTTGATCCGGCCGAGCTCGAGGCCGCCCACGGCATGGTGGAAGCCGCGGCCCTCGGCGCCACCCACGAGCTGGTCGGCATCGATGCGGAAATTCTCGAAGACGAGCTCCGCGCTGTCGATGGCGCGGTAACCGAGCTTGCGGATCTTGCGCCCGACGGTGAACCCGGGACCCTTCTCGGCGATGAACATGCTCATGCCCTTGTGGCGCGGCTGCGCTTCCGGGTCGGTCTTCGTGAGCACGGCGAAACAGGTGCCGTAGATGCCGTTGGTGATCCAGGTCTTGGTGCCGTCGATCACGTAAGCGTCGCCGTCGCGGCGGGCGACGGTGCGGATGCCCTGCAGGTCGGTGCCGGCGTTGGGCTCGGTCAGGCCGATGCCGCCGCGCAACTCGCCGGTGGCGAAGCGGGGCAGGTAGCGCTGCTTCTGCTCTTCGGTGCCGTGGCGCTCGACGCAGGCGGCCATGATCAGGTGCGAGTTGAAGATACCGGTCGGCGCCATCCACGCCTGCGAGATCCGGGTGACGACGCGCGCGTAGGTCGAAGCCGAGAGCCCGAGGCCACCCCACTGCTGGCCGATCGTGGCGCCGAACAGCCCGAGCTCCTTCATCTGCTCGACGAGATCGGCCGGGTACTCGTCGGCCTGGTCGAACTTGCGCGCGATCGGCCGCACCTCCTTCTCGACCCAGCGATCGATCGTGTCGAGGACCTGCTGTTCTTCGATGCTGGTGGTCATGGCTGCAACTCCGCGCGATCAGTATCCGATGCGGTCTTCGACGCTGTGGCCGCGCTTCGAGACCAGGATCGTGCGCTCGAACGTGCAGACGACGACGCCGTCCTGGTTGCGGCCCGTCGTGCGGACCGTGACCACGCCCGCCTCGGGCCGGCTCTTCGATTCGCGCGTCTCGAGCACCTCCGACTCCGCGTACAGCGTGTCGCCAGCGAAGACCGGGTGCGTCAGGCGGATCTCGCGCCAGCCGAGGTTCGCGATCGCCTTCTGGCTGACGTCGGTCACGCTCATGCCGACCATGATCGCGACCGTGAGCGGGCTCGCGACCAGGCAGCGGCCGAACTCGCTCGCCTTGCCGTACTGCTCGTCGAAGTGCAGCGGGTGCGTGTTCATCGTCAGCAGCGTGAACCAGGTGTTGTCGGCCTGGGTGATCGTGCGTCCGGGCCGGTGCTCGTAGACGTCGCCGACGACGAAGTCCTCGTAGCTGCGGCCGAAGGTTTCGCGGTAACGCTGACCGCCCAGTTGCCTGGCGTGCTGGACCATGGTTTCCTCTCACGGTGCGGCCGGGGCGGCGCCCGGCGGGCATCCTGTATATCATCCGGCAATTGTCCGGACAATTGGCCCGGGCGGGCCGGGCGCGAGGGAGCCGTGACTCGATACCGCAAGATTGCCGATGAGCTGATCGGCCGGATCCGCAGCGGGAAGCTGCCGGTCGGCGCCACGCTGCCGGGCGAGCTGCAGCTGACGCAGGATTTCGGGGTCAGTCGGCACACGATCCGTGACGCGCTGCGGCAGCTCGAGGAACTCGGCCTCGTCGAGCGCCGCCGGGGCGTCGGCACGCGCGTGCTCGCACGTCGGCCGAATCGCGCCTACGTGCACCGGGTGCGCACGCCGTCCGAGCTGCTGCAGTACCCGCGCGAAAGTCACCTCGAAGTCGTCGATACGGGTTACGTCCGCGCATCGGACAGTCTCGCGAACCTGCTCGGCTGCAAGGCAGGATCCCGCTGGTTGCGTGTGCGGGCCGTGCGACGTATGTCCGGCGGGCGTCCGCCCATCTGCCGCCTCGAGCTCTACCTGCGCCCGAAGTACGCGGAGGTGGCCGAGCAGGTCGGGCGCCGCCGCGAACTGGTCTACGAGGCGATCGAGCGGCGCTTCGGCGTGCACGTGGCCGAGGTCGCGGTGGAGATCATGGCCCGACCGATGTCGGCCGATGGCGCAGCGGCGCTCGGCGTGGAGCCCGGCAGCGCCAGCATGACCGTCGTGCGGCGCTACAAGGAGGAGGGCGGCGGCATCATGCAGGTCTCCGTGTCCGAGCACGCAGGCGAGCGCTACACGTTCGGGCAGCGGCTGCGGCGGGCCTGGGATCACGGCACCGAGGGCTGGTCTCCGGCCTGAGGCACGGTTAGGCTCGGAAGTTTTTCAGTTCGCGAGGATCGGGGGATGCCGGGACCATTGCACGGCGTGCGCGTCGTCGAGTTGACCAGCGTCGTGCTGGGGCCGTGGGCCTGCCAGATCCTGGCCGACATGGGCGCGGACGTGATCAAGATCGAGCCGCCCGCCGGCGACAGCAATCGCCAGCTCGGCGCCTCGCGCCACCCGGGCATGGCGGCGCTCTACCTGACCTGTAACCGCAACAAGCGCAGCGTCGTGCTCGACGTCAAGCAGGCGGCCGGGCGCGACGCGTTGCTCGACCTGGTGCGCACGGCCGACGTGTTCGTGCACAACAACCGTCCCCAGGTGATGACCAAGCTCGGCCTCGATTACGCAGCGCTGCAGCCGCTGAACCCGATGCTGATCTACTGCGGGTCGTACGGCTACGCCCGCAAGGGGCCGTACGGCGCCAAGGGTGCGCTCGACGACTCGATCCAGTCGATTGCCGGAATCGCGATGCTGAACGAGATGGTGCTCGGCGAGCCGCGCTACCTGCCGACGATCGTGGCCGACAAGACGACCGCGATCACCGTCGTCTACGGCGTGCTGGCGGCGCTGTTCAGCCGCGAGCGCACCGGCCACGGCCAGGAGCTCGAGGTGCCGATGTTCGAGACCATGGTCTCCTACGTGATGGCCGAGCACCTGTGGGGCATGACGTTCGAGCCACCGCTCGGCCCGCCGGGCTACGTGCGGCTCATGAGCGTGCACCGGCGCCCGTACCGGACGCGGGACGGCTACGTCGCGATCCTGCCCTACATGAACGCGCACTGGGACACGTTCTGCGAGGTGACGGGCCATCCCGAGCTGAAGGACGATCCGCGCTTCCGGACGATGGGCGATCGCACCCGCAACATCGACGACACGTACGCCGAGACGGCCAGGATCATGGCGACCCGCAACACGCAGGAGTGGCTGGACCTGTTCGCCTCGACCAGCGTGCCGATCAATCGCGTCAATACGCTCGCCGATCTCGCCGACGATCCGCACCTGGTCGCAGACGGGCTTCTGGAAGTCCGTCGAGCACCCGACCGAGGGGCGACTGCGCACGACGGCCTTCCCGGTGAATTTCTCGGCGACGCCGGCGGACGAACGCGGCGTCACGCGCCGCGGCTCGGCGAGCACACACGCGAATTGCTCGCCGAGTTGGGCTATGCCGAAGAGCGCATCGAATCGATGCTGGCCTCGGGCGCGGCCGCCGGGGCGAGTGACTGAACTGCGAGGAATCCCGATGGAACTGCACGAGGCGGACGTCAAGGCGATCGACGCGGTCGTCAACATCTGGACGCCGGAAGCGCTGTCGCACCGCCCGGACTGGAAGGACGGCTTCTTTGCCGGCAAGGTCAAGGCGAAGAGCCCGATGTCGGCGGTGAGCCTCGAGCAGATGCTCGAGCGGATGGCGGAGGCGGGGATCGAGCGCGGCTTCCTGGTGGCGGCCCGCACCGGGCGGCTCGGGCTGCCGGGCTCCTACCACATGCCCTACGAGGTCGTGGCGCGTGCCTGCGAGACGTATCCGGGGCGCTTCTACGGGCTGGCGGGCGTCGATCCGACGCAGGGCATGGCGGGCCTGCGCGCGTTCGAGGACGCGGTGCGCAACATGGGCTTCATCGGCGCGCACGCCTACCCGCACTGGTTCGAGACCGCGCCCGACCACGCGCGCTGGTACCCGTACTACGCGAAGTGCTGCGAGCTCGGCGTGCCGTTCATGACGCAGGTCGGGCAGTCGTTGATCTACTCGCCGGACCAGCGGCTGCGCAGCGTCGGGCGGCCGATCACGCTCGACGCGGTGGCCTGTGACTTTCCCGGAGCTGAAGCTGCTCGGCATCCACGTCGGCATCCCGTGGCACGACGAGATGATCGCGATGGCGTGGAAGCACGAGAACGTCTACATCGTGGCCGACGCGCACAGCCCGAAGTACTGGCCTGACAGCTTCGTGAAGTACGTGGGCAGCTACGGACGCAGCAAGGTGCTGTTCGGCACCGATTTCCCGGTGCTCGACTTCAAGCGCACCGTGGAGGAGATCGGCGAGCTTGGCTTCAAGCCTGAGGTGCGGCGGATGCTGCTGCGCGAGAACGCGCTGCGCGTGTTCGGATCGCGGAATGAAAAGGCCCGGGCCGCTGTCGCGACCCGGGCCTCGCAGGCGTCGCCCTGCAGTGACGATCAGAACTTGAAGTTGACCTCCAGCCCGTACGAGCTGCCCGGCGCGTCGTGGATGAACGACCCGCCGAACTCCGGCGCCGGGATGATCTCGGCGAGATAGTCCTCGTCGAGCACGTTGCGGCCCCAGGCAGTCACGCCCCACTGCTCACCCTGCAGCGTCATGCGGGCATTCATGGTCGCGTAAGCGTCCCGGCTCATCTTCGAGAACTCGCCCTGGCCGAAACCGAAGTACGTGAACAGGTTCGGCAGCCGCTGCTCCTGGACCGGGTGGAACCACGTTTCGCCGACGAACGACCCGTCGATGCGGGTCACGAGCTGCGAGCGCAGCACCCACCGGAACGGTGAGCTCGGCGCCGAGGTTGCCGGTGTATTCCGGCGCGTAGGGCACTTCTCCGCCCTCGGTGTACGGCCGGCCGCGATACTTGTCGATCTCGCCGTCCGTGTACGCGAAGCCGCCGAACACGCTGATCATGTCGTTCGCGCGCCAGCGGAAGTCGACCTCGGCACCCTGCAGCGTGACCTCGTCGATGTTCGTCACGACGCGCAGCAGGCCGAACGGACCGGCGAAGAAGTTGAAGAACTGCATGTCCTCGAGGTCGGTGTGGTACAGCGCCGCATTGACGTTCAGCGAGCGATCGAGGAAGAACGCCTTCACGCCGACCTCGGCCGCGGTCGACACTTCCTTGTCGAACGTGTCGCGCACGTCGGTGATGTTCAGCACCGAGTCCGGCCCGCAGGTCGGCGGCGCGAACGAATCGCCGAGGCACAGCGGCGTCGTGCCGCCGTTCTGGCCCTGGTAGGCCTGGGCGATCGTGTCGGCGCTGCCCGAGGAGTTGAAGCCGCCGCTGCGGAAGCCGACGCCGTAGGACGCGAACAGCGAGAGGTCCTCCTGCAACTTCCAGTTCGCCGAGATCTTCGGCTGCAGCTGCTCGAACGTGCGGCTGCGGTCCGGGATGCCGTTGGTCGCGAAGTCCGGATTGGCCGTGTAGGCGGGGTTGATGTACGGGTTCGAGTAGAAGTTGAAGCCGAACGTCTGCGCGCGGCACGAAGTCAGGTCCGTGGTCGTGCACACCGGCACGTTGTTGGTGACCTCGCGGTCCTCGCTGTCGAAGCGCAGCGCCAGTGCGACTTCGAGGTTGTCGATCACGTCGTAGGCGAGCTGGCCGAAGACCGCGTAGACGGTGCTGTCGAACGTGTCGTCGTAGAGCAGGTCGGTCGGGTTCGGGCCGTCGGCCGGCACGAACGGACGGGCCCGCAGGTTGCCGCCGAGGTCCGAGCCCTGCGAGACGACGACGTCGCGCTGGATGTCCGCGAAATACACGCCGCCCAGCCAGCGCAGCCGCTGGTCGCCCGGCGAGGTCAGTCGCAACTCGAAGCTCAGGTCTTCCTGGTCGCGCTGCTGGTACTGGTAGCCGCCGCAGGTCGAGGGGCCGTATGGGGGCAGGAAGCCGGCCGCGCCATTGGCCGGCGGGCCCGGCGTGAACCACAGGCTCGACGGGATGCCGAAGAAGGGCGCCTCGTAACCCGGCACCGTCAGGTTGTCGTCGTTCGTCTGCTGGCAGGTGGCCGCCGCCTCGGAATTGTTGGCGGGAAGATTGAACGCGTACAGCAGGAACGCGTCGCTGGTGCCGTCCGTCAGGAAATAATTGGACTGGTCGTTGTATGCGACGTAGCTCGTCAACGTGCCGAGGCCGACGTCCCAGTCGCCCTTCAGCGAGAGATTGACGTTCTCCTGCTCGTTGCGCGGCTCGACGTTGTTGATGTAGCGGAAGTTGTGCTTGTTCGGATCCTCGTAGAACGCCGGGCCGACGAACGGCGCGACGTCGGCGAGCGCGATCGAGCCGTTGAAGTTGATCGCGCCGGCGTCGAGCTCCGAGTACTTGGCCCTGAAGTCCATTTCACCGCCGGCCAGGTCGAACAGCAGGCGGCCGGACACGCCCGTCTCCTCGAAGTAGTCGACGCAGTCTTCGCAGTCGAGCTTGATGTTGCGCCACTGCCCGTCGGTCTTGCGGGTGTAGGCGGAGAACGAGCCCTTCACCGAGTCGCCGAGCGGGCCGCCGGCGTAGAAATTGCCGTTGTAGGAATCGTGGCTGCCGAATCCGGCGCGCAGGTCTCGCTCCCATTCGTCGCCCGGCTTGCGCGTCGTGACGATCAGCGCACCCGCGAGCGCGTTGCGGCCGTAGACGGCGCCCTGCGGGCCCTTCAGCACCTCGATCTGCGTGACGTTCGCGAGTTCCTGGTTGAGCGCGTTCGGATTCGTCTGCAGCACGCCGTCGATCACCAGCGCGAAGTTCGGCTCCGCGTCGCGGCCGGTGTTGATGCCCCGGATCGTGACCTGCAGGTCGCCGACCTCGGCCGTCTGCACCTGCGCCATGCCCGGCGTCAGTGCGATGAAGTCCTGCGGGCGATCGATGCCGGCACTGCGGATGTCGGCCGCCGTGAACGCCGTGATCGACACCGGCACGTTCTCGATTCGCTCCTCGCGTTGACGTGCCGTGACGACGATTTCCTCGAGCGCCCCTTCGGCCGGGGCCGCCTGCAGCACCGCCGGAACCGCGAGCAGCGACGCGCCGTGTGCCGCCGCGAGCGCGAACAGCCGAGATTTACCAAGATTCATGGAGTCCCCCTGCTTTTGGATGTATGAGCCCTGCCGCCCGGGCCCGCAAAACGTTGCGAACATACCACCAGCCCCTGCACGTTTGGTAGGATTCGCCCCGGACTCGACAAGCGATTCAGCCTCGGCGGCGCGGCTGGTCCCCACCCGACAACTCCGCCCGCGATCCTCGGTCATGGCCCGCAAAGGCATCTTCTTTCCGCTCAAGGACGCGGCCCTGCGCGACGACGTGCACACGCTCGGCGAGCTCGTCGGCGAAGTGCTCAAGGACCAGTGCGGGCAGGACCTCTTCGAGGCCGTCGAAGGGGACCGCCACGCGGCCATCGGGCGTCGCCAGGGCGAGCCCGAGCAGGCGATCGAGCTGGTCGTGCGCACGCAGGGTCGCACGCCCGCCGAGGCGCAGCAGCTGATCCACGCCTTCTCGAAGTGGTTCCAGGTCGTGAACCTCGCGGAGAAGGTGCACCGTGTGCGCCGCCGTCGGCAGTACATGAACGACAGCAGCACTCCGCAGCCCGGCGGCCTCGAGGAGTGCTTCGCGCGGCTGCAGTCCCGCGGCTACACGCTCGAGCAGGTCATGGCGCTGCTCGGCAAGCTGAGCATCGAACCGGTCTTCACCGCGCATCCGACGGAATCGACGCGCCGCACGCTGCTGCGGCAGCAGCAGCGCATCGCCCGCCTGCTGATCGGCCGGCTCGATCCGTCGCGGACGCCGGCGGAGAGCCGGTCCACGATCGAACGCGTGCGCACGGAACTCACCACGGGCTGGCAGACCGCCGGGAACTCGCGCGACCGACTGACCGTGGCCGACGAGCGCGAGCACGTGCTGTTCTTCCTGGTCGAAGTGATCTACGAGGTGATCCCCGGGTTTTACGAGGAAATCGAGGATGCCTTGCGCACGGTGTTCGGCGCGGCCGCGGCGGACGTCCGTGTGCCGGAGCTTCTGCATTTCGGTTCCTGGGTTGGCGGGGACATGGACGGCCACCCCGACGTGCACGCCAAGACGATCCGCGAGAGCTGCCTGCGCCACCACCAGTTGATCGTCAACCGCTACTTCCTCGAGGCGCAGACGCTGGCCGAGCGGCTGAGCCAGAGCAGCAGCCGGATCGAGGTGTTGCCGGAGATCGCCGTCCGCATCGAGCAGTACAAGAGCCTGGTGCCGAGCGCGCGCGCGGCGACACCGGCCAGTCACGACCGCATGCCGTACCGTGTCTTCCTCGGCCAGGTGGCCGAGCGACTGCGCGCGACCTACGAGGGCCGGTCCGGCCAGTATGAGCGCGTCGAGCAATTGGCCGACGACCTCGAGTTGATCGCGCGCAGCCTGGCGGAAAACCGCGGCCAGTACGCTGGTCGGTTCCACGTGCGGCGCCTGCTGCGCAGGGTGCGCACGTTCGGCTTCCACCTGGCGACGTTGGACGTGCGGCAGAACGCCGAGGTGCACCGGGAGATCGTCGGCCGGGCACTCGCCGAGGACGGCTGGTGCGAACGGTCGGCCGAGGAGCGCCGGCTGCGGCTCGGCTCCGCGCTCGAACGCGACGAGTCGCCGACCGCCGGCCTCGATGCGGCGGCCAAGCGCGCGCTGTGGGTCTTCGAGGCCATGGAATTCTGCTCGCACCGCTACGGCACCGCCGCCATCGGCACCTACGTGGTCAGCATGGCGACCGACGTCGACGACGTGCTCACCGTGCTGCTGCTCGCGCAATGGGCCGGACTCGCCGACGGTCCCGAGGGCGTGGTGCCGCTCGACGTGGCACCGCTGTTCGAGTCCGCAGCCACGCTCGAGAACGCCGGGGCGATCGTCGCCAGGCTGCTCGCCGACCCGGTGTACCGGACCCACCTCGCGACGCGCGGCAACCGCCAGGTCGTCATGATCGGGTATTCCGACAGCAACAAGTCGATCGGGCTTGCGGCCTCGCGGTGGCTGTTGCGGGAGGCGCAGGCTGCGATGGCCGAAGCCTGTGATGCCGCCGGAGTCGAGCTGCTGGTGTTCCACGGCCGCGGCGGCTCGATCAGCGCCGGCGGCGGCCGCACGGCCGCGCTCGTGCGGTCCGTGCCGGCCGGAGTGTTCCGCGGACGGCTGCGCGCGACCGAGCAGGGCGAGAGCATCAACGAGCGCTATGGCCTGCGACCGATCGCGCTGCGCAGTTTCGAGCAGAGCCTGCACGCGGTGGCACTGGTGACCGCCGGCTATTACCGCGCGGAAACCGTCGATCCGCGTTGGCGCGAGGCCATGGCCTTGCTGGCCGGGACGAGCCGGGCTGCGTATCGCGACCTCGTGCACGAAGATCCGTCGTTCATCGAATTCTTCCAGGCGGTGACGCCGGTGGACGTGATCGAGCGGATGCAGATCGGTTCGCGTCCGGTGACGCGGGGGAGCAGCACCGGCGTCGAAGCGCTGCGCGCCATTCCCTGGATGTTCGCCTGGTCGCAGAGCCGGCACATGCTGCCGGGCTGGTTCGGCGTGGGTGCGGGGCTCGCGGCCGTGCACGAGCAGTTCGGCCCGCAACTGCTGGGCGAGATGTACGCCCGCTGGCCGTTCGCCGCGGCGCTGGTCGACGACGTCGAAGTGATCCTGGCCAAGGCGGACCTGGGCATTGCGACGTTCTACGACCAGCTCGCCCGACCCGAGCACGACCGCTGCGCGTCGGCCATCCGCCGCGAGTTCGAGGTTGCGACGGAGCACGTGCTCGCGGTCAAGGGCTGCGCGCGCCTGCTCGACTCCGAACCCACGCTGCAGCGCTCGATCCGGCTCCGCAATCCCTACGTGGATCCGATCCACCTGATGCAGGTGGACCTGCTGCGACGCTGGCGGGAGTCGGGCCGGCAGGACGTCGAGACGTTCGAGGCGCTGGTCACGTCCGTCAACGGCATCTCGCAGGGCCTGCAGGGCTCGGGTTGACTGCAGCATTCCCTTGTTGACTCTGCTGTGACGCTGCACTAGCGTCCAATGCGAGCCGATGCACGCGCGGCGGCCGCCGCGCCCCGATCCAACGAGGGAGTTTCCATGGCAGCGAAGAAAAAGGCGCGTCGCACGACGCACCGCAGCAGCAAGGGCACCAAGCTCTACGCGGTTCGCGATTCCAAGGGCCGCATCAAGGACATCCAGAGCTACAAGCGCGCCCACGGCGCCGACCTGAAGCGCAAGGCGAAGGCCGAGGGCCCCGCCAAGAAGGCGAAGACCAAGGCGAAGGCCAAGTCCAAGGTCGCCAAGTCCAAGGTCAAGGCGAAGGCTAAGGTCGCGAAGACGAAGGTCGCCAAGGTCAAGCGCACGGTCCGCAAGACCGTGAAGAAGGCGCCGACCCGCGTGCAGAAGCAGGTCGCCGCCGTCCGCAAGGCCGTCCGCAAGGCGCCGGCCCAGGCGCGCTCCGCGATGAAGAAGGCGGTCAAGAAGTTGCCGCCGAAGGCCCAGAAGGTCGTCGCTCAGGCGGAAAAGCAGGTCGCCAAGACGGAGAAGCAGATCTCGAAGACCGTGAAGGTCATGAAGAAGCAGGCTGCCGACACCGCCAAGCAGGCCGAGACGACCGTGGCGAAGGCACAGGAGACGGTCGAGAAGACCGCGACGAGCATGTTCGACCAGGCCAAGGACTTGTTCCAGAAGGCCACCGACGCGGTCGAGACGGCCGTCGAGAACGTGATGCCGGGGCCGGCGAAGTAACGGTCCGCCCGGCGCGGCCGCCTCGGTCAGGCGGCGGGATCGCGAGGCCCCGGCACGCCGTGTCCGGGGCCTTCGCTTTTCTGGCGGGCGGTGCGATCGCGGGCCATCTTCACGCACGAGTCTCGCCGCAGCAGGTGCGCCGGAAACTCACCCGCCGGCGTGCAGCCCTCGCCCGGCGTGGTCGCGTAGCCGGGATCCCAGGGCATCACCACCCGGACTTCGTCTGGACAGACTTCGATGCGCGGCATCACCGGCGGGGTCGATCGGCCGCGTTCGGCGGCCAGCATGGCGTCGAGCCTCCCGTGCCGCGCGTGGCTTTCGGCGAGGTCCTCGAGCGTGAGCAAGGTCGGCGCGACGACGCGGATCTCGCCGCGCTCGATGGCCGCGTGCGCGAGGGCGGGCTTGACCCACGCATGCTCGGTCAGCTCGGACAGGTCCGCGCTCACGGCCTGGTCCGGCGGCACCGGGATCGCGAAGAAGCGGGTGTCGTAGCGCTTCGGCTCGATCGACGGCGTGATCCAGTGCGACCAGTAGACGAGCGGGCCGATGTCGACGTAGAGATCCTCGGCTTCCAGCAGCGCAATGAACCGGCCGGCGTCCCGCTCGATCTCGCCACGCAGCGGCTGCAGCCGCGTTACCCGATCCGGCGAGCAGGGCCGTCCCGCGCGGTCCCGCGCGAGCAGTACTCCAGCCTCCTCGAAGGTTTCCCGGCAGGCGGCGACGTGCAGCGCAATTGCGTCGTCGTCGGCGAGACGCTCGCCCTGCAGCGAATGCAGTTGCCCGCAACACGAAACCAGCGCCTCGGGCGCAACCCGCGCGCGGGCAGCGGCCGACGCGTCCGCCACGTCGATGCGTCCGCCGGGAAACACCCACATGTCGGCCATGAAGGCGAGCCCGGCGCCGCGGTGCATCATCAGCACCTCGAGCTCGCCATCGATCTCGCGCAGCAGCAGTACCGTGGCGGCGGCGCGCATCAGGCGAGCTTGACCAGCTGCTTGCCGAAATTGCGGCCCGCCAGCAGTCCGATGAAGGCCTCCGGCGCCGCGGCCAGGCCGTCCGCGATGGTTTCGCGGTACTTGATCCGGCCCGTCGCGACGCCCTGCCCGAGCTCGGCCAACGCCTGCGGCCAGACGTCCATGTGCTCGCTGACGATGAATCCCTGCGCCTTCAGCCGCATCACGAGCAGCATGCGCACGTTGTGGATCGCGATGTCCTGTCCCCCGTAGCCTGCGATCAAGCCGCAGAGCGCGATGCGCCCGAACGGATTCATGCAGGCGAGCGCGGCATCGAGGCAGACTCCGCCGACGTTCTCGAACAGTCCGTCGATACCCTGCGGAGCCACCTCGCGCAGCGCGCGGACCATCGACTTCACATCGGTGAACTGCCGGTGATCGAGGCACGCATCGAAGCCGAGCTCCGACACCACGTACGCGCATTTTTCCGGCCCGCCGGCGATGCCGATCGCGCGGCAACCGGCCTGCTTCGCCAGCTGGCCCACGACGCTGCCAACGGCGCCGCTGGCCGCCGAAACCAGCACCGTCTCGCCGGGCTTCGGCTCGCAGATGCGATTGAGCCCGTACCACGCCGTGACGCCCGGCATGCCGACCGGACCGAGGTAGGCCGACATCGGTACGGCCCGGGTGTCGACTTTCATCAGCTGTCGGCCGCTGACGACGCCGTACTCCTGCCAGCCAAGCAGGCCGACGACCGTGTCACCGGCGACGAGACCCGCATGGTTCGAGGTTTCGACGACGCCGACCGTTCCGCCGATCATCGTTTCGCCGACCTTCTGCGGCTCGGCGTAAGACTTCGACTCCTCCATGCGCCCGCGCATGTACGGGTCGAGCGACAGGTAATGATTTCGCACCAGCACCTCGCCCGGCCCGGGTTGCGGCCTCGGCACCTGTTCCAGCCGGAAGTTCTCAGGCGTGACCACGCCCTTCGGGCGGCTGGCGAGGACGATGCGCTGGTGGGTGGCCGACATGGAATTCTCCGCGAGGTAGATGCCTACCGTAGCAGGCCGGGCCTCGCGGGAGAACCTCGCGGTCCCGACCCAGGTCCGCGGCGACTATCATGGGTCACCTCCGCACGATTCACGGCCTGCCCATGGACTTCACGCTGATCCTGCTCCTCATTGCCCTGAACGCGATCTTCGCGCTCTCGGAGATGGCGGTCGTCGCCTCGCGCAGCGCGCGGCTGCAGCAACTCGAGGACGAGGCGCGGCCGGGTGCCGCCGCGGCCCTGGCGCTGCGCAAGGATCCCGCGCGTTTTCTTTCGTCGATCCAGATCGGCATCACTGCAGTGGGGGTGCTGGCCGGCGCCGTCGGCGAGACGGTGCTGGCCGAGCCGTTGGCGGAGCGGCTCGCCGCGTTTCCGCTCCTCGCGCCCCATGCGGTCGGATTGGCGTTCACGGTGACCGTTGTGCTGATCACCTACCTGTCGGTCGTGCTCGGCGAGCTCGTGCCGAAACGCCTGGCGCTGCTGGGACCCGAGCGCGTCGCGCTGCTGGTCGCGGCGCCGATGACGTGGTTGGCGCGAATCGCCGCGCCGCTGGTGTGGATCCTGTCGCGATCGAGCGACCTGGTGCTCGCTTTGGTGCCGCGCCGCGCGCATCACGAGCCGCCGGTCAGCGACGAGGAAATCACCGTGCTGATGGAGCAGGGCGCGGCCGCCGGCGTGTTCCACGAGAGCGAACAGACCTACGTGTCGAACGTGCTGCGCCTCGACGAGCGACGGGTCACCAGCATCATGACGCCGCGGCAGCAGTTCTATGCGGTGGATCTCGACGATCCGACCGAAACCGTCCGGGCGCGGGTGGCCGGCGCCCCGCATACGCGCATCGTGGTCTGCCGCGGTGGCACCGACAACGTGCTCGGCATCGTCGAGGTCACCGAGTTGCTCGCGGACGCGCTCGACGGGCGACCGCTCGACGTCGCCTCGCGGGTGCACGAGCCGCTGCGCGTGCCGGAAACTGCGACGACGACCTCGTTGATCGAGACGTTCCGCGAGCAGGGACGCCAGATCGCGCTCGTCATGGACGAGTACGGCGAGGTGCAGGGACTCGTCACCGATTCGGACTTCCTCGGTGCCATCGTCGGGGAGATCGGCACGGAAGGGACGCCAGTGCCGCCAGGCATCCAGGCCCGTGACGACGGCTCGTGGCTCGTCGAGGGCGGCTTGCCGATCGAGGACCTGCAGGACGCGCTCGACCTCGGTCCGCTGCCGGGCCAGGAGGAACACCAGTTCACGACGGTCGCGGGCTTCGTGCTGCACCAGCTCGGACGCATTCCGCAGACCGCGGATCACTTCGACTGGGACGGCCTGCGCTTCGAGGTCGTGGACATGGACGGGCGGCGCGTGGACAAGGTGCTGGTGAGCCGGCGAAGTGGTCGGGATGAGAGGATTTGAACCTCCGACTCCTACGTCCCGAACGTAGTGCTCTACCAGGCTGAGCTACATCCCGTCGCCGAATTTGCCGGCGCCCGGATCAGTACGAACGACCGACCGCGAACTCCGCGAGCGCCTGAAGCGCCTGTCTGTGTGCCGACTCGGGTAGCCGGCCCAGGGCCTCGATGGCGAGATCCTTCTCCCGCTGCGCGAGCCGGGCAGTGTACTCAAGCCCCCCGGCCGATTCAATCGCGCGTGTGATCGCCTCGAGCTCGTCGAGCCCGCCGTTCTCGACGGCGACCCGCATCCGGGCCGTATCCTCGATCGAGGAATGGGCCATCGCGTAGATCAAAGGCAACGTCGGCTTGCCCTCGGCGAGGTCGTCACCGAGGTTCTTGCCGAGTTCCTCGCGGTCGGCCCGGTAGTCGAGCGCGTCGTCCACCAGCTGGAAAGCGGTCCCGAGGTGACGCCCATAGCGGGTCATTGCCTCCTCGACAGCCGGCGGGGCTCCGGCCAGGATCGCCGCCATCTGCGCGCCAGCCTCGAACAGCTTGGCGGTCTTGCGGTAGATGACCTCGAGGTAGCTCTCCTCGGAGGTATCCGGGTCGTGGGCGTTCATCAGCTGCAGCACTTCGCCCATGGCGATCGTGTTGGTCGCGTCGGCCATCACGCCCTGGATGCGCATGTCGCCCAGGTCCACCATCATCTGGAACGCCCGCGAATACAGGTAGTCGCCCACCAGCACGCTGGCCTCGCTGCCGAAGACCTGGTTGGCCGTGTCGCGGCCGCGGCGCAGGTCGGAGCCGTCCACGACGTCGTCGTGCAGCAGCGTGGCCGTGTGGATGAATTCGATGATCGCGGCGGCATCGACGTGCCGGTCGCCCGCGTAGCCGCAGGCCCGCGCCGCCAGCAGCACGCTCAGCGGCCGCAGCCGCTTGCCGCCGGCGCCGATGATGTACTGCGAGACCTGGTTGACCAGCACCACGTCGCTCGCCAGGCGGGCGACGATGAGCCGGTCGAGGCTGCGCAGCTCGTCCGCCACAGGCTCCCTGATCTTGTCGAGTTGCATTCCAGCCGCGAATCCGTGAAAAAAGACGCCGCATGGTACCCGGCGGGCCCGGGCGAGGGAATCGCGGATTGGCCCTAAGCGCTTGATTCGGACGGCCCGGACCCGTAAACTTCCGCGTCTTTCTGCCGGGGCATGCCCCTGGCCCCTGTGGAGTTCCAAGGATATGTACGCGGTCATTGCGACGGGCGGCAAGCAGTATCGTGTCGCCGAAGGCGACGTGGTGCGTCTCGAGAAGTTGACGGCCGAGGCGGGCGCCTCCGTCGAGTTCGACAAGGTCCTGGTCGTCGGCCAGGGTGCGGACATCCGGATCGGCAAGCCCTATATCGAGGGCAGCAAGGTCACCGGCACGGTGCAGACGCACGGCAAGACCCGCAAGGTGCCGATCGTCAAGTTCCGCCGCCGCAAGCACTACATGCGGCAGGGCACGCACCGCCAGCAGTACACCGAAGTCAAGATCACGGGGATCTCGGGCTGAGCCCGGGCCCTGTCAAAGGAGTCCAGCCATGGCACATAAAAAGGCAGGCGGCAGCACCAAGAACGGCCGCGATTCGGAAAGCAAGCGACTCGGACTGAAGAAGTTCGGCGGCCAGCGCGTGGCTGCGGGCAACATCCTGGTCCGCCAGCGCGGCACCGTGTATCGCGCGGGCGACAACGTCGGCGTCGGCACGGACCACACGCTGTTCGCGCTCACCGACGGCACGGTCAAGTTCCGCCGCAAGGGCGAGGCCCAGCGGATGCACGTGTTCGTCGAGCCCGCGACGAACTGATCCGGCGCGCAGCCCGAGCATCGCCAAGGCCCCGGCACCCCCGGGGCCTTTGCTTTTCGGGGTCCGTGGTCTTCACTATCCGCTATCCGCTATCCCGTTCACTATCCGCTTCCCATGAAGTTCGTCGACGAAGCCACGATCAAGGTCCAAGCCGGCAACGGCGGGCGCGGCATGGTCAGTTTCCGTCGCGAGAAGTTCATCCCGTTCGGCGGCCCGGACGGGGGCGACGGCGGCACCGGCGGCAGCGTCTACCTGGTGGCGCGCCAGGGGCTCAACACACTGGCGGACTTCCGCTACCAGCGCACGTTCAAGGGCGACAATGGCCAGCCCGGCGGCAGCGCCGATTGCAGCGGCCGCGGTGGCGAGGATCTGGAGGTCGTGGTGCCGATCGGCACCGTGGTCTACGACACGGAGACCGACGAAACGCTCGGCGACCTGACTCACGACGGCGAACGCATCCTCGTCGCCAAGGGTGGCCGCGGTGGCCTCGGCAACCAGCATTTCAAGAGCAGCACGAACCGCTCGCCGCGCAAGGCCACGACCGGCTACCCCGGCGAGAAGCGCGAGCTGCGGCTCGAGCTCAAGCTGATTGCCGACGTCGGGCTGCTCGGCTTGCCGAATGCGGGCAAGTCGACGCTGATCAGCGCGGTGTCGGCCGCGCGGCCACGCATCGCCGACTACCCGTTCACGACGCTGCACCCGAACCTCGGCGTCGTCTACGTGGGGGAGCAGCAGAGCTTCGTGATGGCCGACATTCCGGGCCTGATCGAAGGCGCGGCGGACGGCGCCGGCCTCGGCATCCGCTTCCTGAAGCACTTGCAGCGCACGCGGGTGCTGTTGCACCTGGTCGACATCGCACCGCCGGATCCGGACGCCGATCCGGTCAAGGACGCGCGAGCCATTGCCGCCGAGTTGAAGAAATTCAGCCCGGAACTCGCAACGCGCGAGCGCTGGCTGGTGTTGAACAAGATCGACCTGCTGCCGCCCGCCGATGCCGAGAAGCGCTGCAAGGACATCGTCCGGCGCTTGCGTTGGAAGGGGCCGGTCTTCCGGATCTCCGGGGCCACCCGCGCCGGCACCAAGGAGCTGTGCCAGGCGATCATGCGCCGGCTGGACGAGCTGGCCGCCACGTCGCCACGATCCGAGGTCGAGGAGGAGTAACGCGGTGCGGATGGTGCCGCGCGTTGCCGGTGCCGTGGTGCTGGCGCTCGCCGTCGGAACCGCCGACTCCGCGGTCCGCGACGTGGACTCACTGCCGGGCGTCGCGCAATGGGTTGCGACCAGCGGCTCGAGTCACGAGCCACAGCGGCGAAACGAATCGCGCGTATCGGCGATGTTGCAGCAAGGAGACGATGCTGCAGCTCTGCAATACGTCCGGTCGCTTTCGGCTACCCAACCGGCACAGGCTGCCGGTCTGCACGAGACGCTTGCCGGCGCCTACTTGACGGACCGTCGCCTCTACTGGTCGACGCAGCACCTCGATGCAATCGCCGCGGCGCGCAGGACGGACCAGGCGCGCTATCTTGCAGCGCACATTGCGGCGAGGCAGCGGCGTCTCAGCGACGCGGCCACCAACCTCGATGCGCTGGCGCGACGCTTGCCCGACGATCCTTTGGTGGCGCGCGACCAGGCACAGATCGCTTCGCTGCTCGGTCGCCACGAGGTCGCGGCGGCGGCCTGCGAGCGACGTTTGCGCCTCGAGCCGGCCGATGGCCGCGCCGCGCTGCTGCTCGCGCGCACGCGGATGCAGCAAGGGCGCGCGGATGAAGCGGAGCGATTGCTGGCCACGTTGCTGGTCCGCGAGCCCCGCAACGCGCCAGCCGCCATGCAGCTGGGACTCATCCGGTTGGCCCGGCGGGAGCCCGAGAACGCGCGCGATTGGTTTGCAAAGGCGCGATCGATCGAGAAGCAGGATGCCGCGCCGTACCTCGGCGAGGCCGCGGCGGCGCTGCTGCTCGGGCAGCGCCCAGCCGCGCGGGCGGCCGCGGCGGGCGCGCGGCGGTTGAATCCGGCCGATCCACTGGCCGCGTTGCTGGAGTTGCTGGCCACGGACGGTCCGCTGCCGGCCGTCGTGCTCGGGGGGGCGCGATTCAATGCCGCCAGCCTGTATGTCGACCTCGAGACCGAACCGCTGCCGGCGGCGATCCGCGCCGAACTGGGGTCCGGGGAAGCCGTCGGCCGCCTGGCCGGCGCCAATCTCCTGCTCGAGAAGTGGTCGGGACCGGCAGCGCTCGCGTGGCTCGACGCGGGCTCGAAGCGGGGAGGGCAGCCCGGGGTGGCCGGTCCGCTCCTCGAGTTGACCGCCGTCCGGGCCTTGGCGGCTTCAGACCAGTGGCGGGCCGCCGGAGAACGCCTCGCAATGCTCGAAACAAGCCCGGTGGCCCGTGGGCTCGCCGGTCCGGCGCTGCAAGCGGCCGCCGTAGCGGCCCGAGTCAAGGATCCCAAGGCGGCCCATGCCGGCATCGACCGGGCCGTTAAGGCGGCCCCTGAATCGCCGCGAGTCCGAATGCTGGCGGGCGACCTGCGCCTCGCGCTCGGGGAGCCTCGCAAGGCGATTGCCGACTATCGCGTCGCGCTGCGGGGCTGGCCCCGCGATCCGCGCCTGCTGAACCAGCTGGCAGCCTCACTGGCGCTCGTCGGGACGCGAGACGAACTCGAGGAGGCCCTTGGGTTCGCCGAAACGGGGTTGCGTCAGCAGCCGCACTACATGCTCCGCGCGACGCTGCTCGATACCCGCGCCGACCTGCTGTACCGCCTGGGAAGGTCGGCCGCAGCCCTGGCGGCGTATCGGGAACTGTCGACGACGGTCGGCGGTATCGTGGCTCCCGAACCCTGGCACCGGCTGGGTGACCTCGCCATGGCGGCGGGGGATCACGCGCTGGCCCGCCGGGCCTACGAGGAAGCACTGGACTACGGCCGCGAATATCCCGGCCGTGCGCGGGCGGCCGAGCTGCTGATGTCGGCGGTGGATGCTCCGACCGACGGCCGCGAACGCGAGGCGTCGCGCAAATGAAAACGCCGGCGCAGGGCCGGCGTTCTGGTCGAGTCGTCGAGGGCCCTTACTTGGCCGCGATCGCCTTGATCTTCGCGTTCAGTTCGCGCTTGTGACGCGCGGCCTTGTTGCGATGGATGATGCCCTTGGTGACCATCGTGTCGATGACCGGCTGGGCCGCCTTGAGTGCCGCGGCGGCCTCGTCCTTCTGGCCGGCGCCAATGGCGTTGAGCACCTTCTTGATCGAGGTGCGCAGCCGCGAGCGGGCCGCCATGTTGTGGGCGCGGCGCTTCACGGACTGCTTGGCGCGCTTTTCTGCGGACTTGATGTTCGCCACGAATTCGGTCTCCAAATTGAGCCGCGCATTCTGGCCGAGGATGCGCGGGAGGTCAACCCTCGCTATAGTGCCGCGGGCATGAATTCCACCCCGGCCGCCCGAGCCCCGACAGCCACCGAGGACTCCGCTTGAGCGGCGGCTTTCTCAAGAGCACCAGCATCGTCGGCGCCTTCACCCTGCTGTCCAGGGTGACCGGGCTGCTGCGCGACATGGTCTATTCCCGGATGTTCGGCGCGGGCGTCCTGATGGACGCGTTCCTGGTCGCCTTCAAGATCCCGAACTTCATGCGCCGGCTGTTTGCGGAGGGCGCGTTCTCGCAGGCCTTCGTGCCGGTGGTCTCCGAGTACAAGGTCCGCCGGCCCCAGGACGAGGTGCGCGAGCTGATCGACGGCGCCGCGGGCACGCTGGCCTGGTTCCTGACGGTCGTGACGATCGTCGGCGTGATCGCGGCCCCGCTGCTGGTGCTGATCTTCGCGCCGGGCTTCCGCGCGGACGAGGGCAAGTTCGACCTCACCGTCGAGATGCTGCGCTGGACGTTCCCGTACATCCTGTTCATCTCGCTCGCGGCGCTGGCGGCGGGCGTGCTGAACAGCTATGGGCGCTTCGCCGTGCCGGCGCTCACCTCGACGCTGATGAACCTCGTCATGATCGTGTTCGCGGCGTGGATCGCCCCGTCGTTCGACCGTCCCGGGATCGTGCTCGCGATTGGCGTGTTCGTGGCGGGCATCGTCCAGCTCGCGTTCCAGCTGCCGTTCGTCGTGAAGATGGGCCTGCTGCGGCGACCGCGCTGGCGCTGGGGCGACGAGGGCGTGCGCAAGATCGGACGGTTGATGCTGCCGGCGATCTTCGGCTCGTCGGTCTCGCAGGTGGCCGTGCTGCTCGACACGCTGATCGCCTCGTTCCTCGCCACGGGCAGCATCGCCTGGCTCTATTACGCCGACCGCCTGATGGAGTTTCCGCTCGGGGTCTTCAGCATCGCGCTGGCCACCGTAATCCTGCCGGGGCTCGCCGCGCAGCATGCGGCGCAGGCGCCGGAGCGATTCGCCGCGACGCTCGACTGGGCGCTGCGCCTGGTGGTGATCGTGGTCCTGCCCGCGACGCTCGCGCTGGTGGTCCTCGCCGGTCCGCTCACCGTGACGATCTTCCACTACGGCAAGTTCGACGAGCACGACGTGCGGATGTCGTCGCTGGCGCTGACGGCATACGCATCGGCCCTGCTGGCGTTCAGCATGGTGAAGGTGCTGGCGCCCGGTTATTTCGCTCGACAGGACACTCGCACGCCGGTACGCATCGGCATCCGTTCGCTGGCCGTGAGCATGGGGCTCAACGTGCTCGTCGTGCTGCCGCTGGCGTTCATCTATCCGGGCCAACCGGGCCTGCACGCGCTGCTGGCGCTCAACACCGGCATCGGCGCCTGGTACAACTCGACGATGCTGTACCGCGGTCTGCGCCGCCAGGGCGTGCTGCAACACGCGTCCGGCTGGCGCCGGATGCTCTGGCAGGTGGCGGCGGGGAACCTGCTCATGGTGGCGTTCCTGTGGTGGGTGGCGGGCGACACGCAACGCTGGATCGAGATGGGCGCGTGGTCGCGGGCGCAATGGATGACGTTGCTGGTGGTCGGTGGCGCCGGCATCTATTTCGGCACGATGTACCTGCTCGGCATGCGCGTGCACGAGTTGCGGGTGCGGCCCACCGGGCCGTCGTGACGATGGAGCTGATCCGCGGCATACACAACCTTCGCGAGCGGCACCGCGGCTGCGTCGTGACGATCGGCAATTACGACGGCGTGCATCGCGGGCACCAGCACATGATCACGGCCGTGCGCACCAAGGCGGCCGAACTGGGCGTGCCGGCGGTGGTGGTCACATTCGAGCCGACGCCGCGGGAGTTCTTCGAAGGCGCCGCGGCACCGTCCCGCCTGACGCGGCTGCGCGAAAAGCTCGCAGCGCTGGCGCTGTATGGCGTGGATCGCGTGGTCGTGCTGCGCTTCGACGCGAAGATGCGCGGCATGGGCGCCGACGAGTTCGTCGATCGCCTGCTGGTGGAGGGCCTTGGCGCGCGTCACATCGTGGTCGGGCACGACTTTCACTTCGCGCGGCGCCGCGAAGGTACGGTCGAAACGCTGAGCGCAGCCGGCGTGCGGCACGGGTTCACGGTCGAGGAGGTGGGCCAGTTCCTGCTCGAGGGCGAGCGAGTCAGCAGCTCGCTGGTGCGCGAGGCGCTGAACCGCGGCGACCTCGATCGTGCGACGCGCCTGCTCGGGCGCCCCTACCGGATGGCCGGGCGCGTCAGGATGGGCAAGAAACTGGGCCGCACGCTGGGCTACCCGACGGCTAACCTCGCATTGCACCGCAAGGTCGTGCCGCTGTGGGGCATTTTTGCCGTCCGGGTCAGCGGCGCCGGGCTGGTGGATCACCCGGCGGTCGTCAGCCTCGGCACCCGCCCCACCGTGAATGGCACGGACCCGTTGCTCGAAGTGCACCTGTTCGACTACGACGGCAGCCTCTACGGCCGCTATCTCCACGTCGATTTCGTCGCCCGGTTGCGGGACGAGCAGAAGTTTCCATCGCTGGCAGCGCTGGTGGCGCAAATGCATCGCGACGCCGCGGCCGCCCGCGCCGTCCTCGGCGCGTAACTGCTGGAACAAAAAGGAAAATTCGGTAAGAATCTCCGGTTCACTATCCCCCATCCCCTATCCCCCATCCACTTCCGAATGGCCGACTACAAGCACACCGTCAACCTGCCCGAGACGGCCTTCCCGATGAAGGCAGACCTCGCCCGTCGCGAGCCGGAGATGCTGGCCTGGTGGGAGGCGCACGGTACCTACGCGAAGCTGCGCGAGATCGCGCGGGGGCGGCCGCCGTTCATCCTGCACGACGGCCCGCCGTACGCGAACGGCGCGATCCACATCGGCCACGCCGTCAACAAGGTGTTGAAGGACATCATCGTCAAGTCGCGCACGCTCGACGGCCACGACGCGCCGTACGTGCCGGGCTGGGATTGCCACGGCCTGCCGATCGAGCACCAGGTCGAGAAGGCGGGCGGCAAGGAAACGCGGCAGCTCGATGCGAAGGCGTTCCGGCAGGCCTGCCGCGAGTACGCGACCGAGCAGGTCGACGTGCAGCGGCGCGACTTCATTCGCCTCGGCGTCATGGGCGACTGGGCGAATCCGTACCTGACGCTGCAGCCGCGCTACGAGGCTGAGCAGCTGCGCGCGTTCGCGCAGATCATCCGCAACGGACACCTGTACAAGGGCTACAAGCCGGTGCACTGGTGCCTCGACTGCCGCTCCGCGCTGGCCGAGGCGGAGGTCGAGTACGAGGAACGCACCTCGCCGTCGATCGACGTGCGCTTCGAGGTCGTCGATCGCGCGGATCTCGGGCGGCGTTGCGGGCTCGGTGCATTGCCCCCGGGCCGCGCGAGTATCGCGATCTGGACCACGACGCCCTGGACGCTGCCCGCGAACCAGGCGGTCGCGCTGCACCCCGAGTTCGATTATTCGCTGCTGGCCGTCGAATCGGCCGACGGCGCCGAGCTGCTGGTGCTCGCGAGCGAGCTGGCCGAGTCGGTGCTGAAACGTGTCGGCGCTACGCAGCAGCGCGAGATCGCCCGGGTCAAGGGGGCCGCGCTCGAGGGCCTTTCGCTGCGCCACCCGTTCTACGAGCGCGAAGTGCCGGTGATCCTCGGCGACCACGTGACGCTCGAGAGCGGCACGGGTGCGGTGCACACTGCGCCTGGCCACGGCCAGGAGGATTTCGTGATCGGCCAGCGCTACGGCCTCGCCGTCGACAACCCGGTGGGTGGCGACGGGCGATTCCTGGCGTCGACGCCGATCTTCGCCGGCGAGAAGGTGTTCGACGCGAACAAGCACGTCGTCGAGGTGCTCGGCGAGCGTGGCGCGCTGCTGCACCACGAGCCGTTCCGTCACAGCTACCCGCACTGCTGGCGGCACAAGTCGCCGGTGATCTTCCGCGCGACGCCGCAGTGGTTCATCAGCATGGAGCAGGCGGGCCTGCGTGCCGCCGCGCTCGAGGAAATCCGCAAGGTGCGCTGGATGCCCGACTGGGGCGAGCAGCGCATCACCGGCATGATCGCCGGCCGGCCCGACTGGTGCATCTCGCGGCAGCGCCGCTGGGGCGTGCCGCTGGCGCTGTTCACGCACCGCGAGACGCGGGGAACTGCACCCGCGCACGCCCGAGCTCGTCGAGCGGGTCGCGGAGCTCGTGGAGCAGGGCGGCATCGACGCCTGGTTCGACCTCGATTCGAGTGAGTTGCTCGGCGCCGAGGCGGAACACTACGAGAAAGTGCCGGACATCATGGATGTCTGGGTGGATTCGGGCGTCTCGCACCACTGCGTCACCCGCCTGCGGCCCGAGGTGCTGAACCCCGCCGATCTCTACCTCGAGGGCTCGGACCAGCACCGCGGCTGGTTCCACAGCTCGCTGCTCACGTCCGTGGCGCAGAAGGGCCACGCGCCGTACAAGGCCGTGCTGACGCACGGCTTCACGGTGGACGACAAGGGCCGCAAGATGTCGAAGTCGCTCGGCAACGTCGTGCTGCCGCAGAAGGTGGTGAGCACGCTCGGCGCCGACGTGCTGCGCCTGTGGGTCGCGTCGACCGACTACGCGAACGAGATCAGCGTGTCGGACGAGATCCTGAAGCGGATGTCCGATTCGTACCGGCGCATTCGCAATACCGCGCGCTTCCTGCTCGGCAACCTCGCCGGTTTCGATGCCGCGCAGGACGCGGTGCCGGTGTCGGAGATGGTCGAGCTCGACCGCTGGGCGATCGCGCGCACGCGCGACCTGCAGGACGAGCTGGTGGCGGCCTACCGCAACTACGACTTCCACCTGATCTACCAGAAGGTGCACAACTTCTGCGTCGTGGACCTGGGCGGCTTCTACCTCGACGTGATCAAGGACCGGCTGTACACGACGCCCGCGCGCGGCCTGCCGCGCCGCTCGGCGCAGACCGCGATGCAGGCGATCGTCGAGGCGATGGTGCGCTGGCTCGCGCCGATCCTGTCGTTCACGGCCGAGGAGATCTGGCGGCACATGCCGGGCGAGCGGCCCGAGTCCGTGTTCTTCTCGACCTGGAGCACGCTGCCGACCGTCGCCGAGACGGCGACGCTGGTCAACTGGCCGGCATTGCTCGAAGCGCGCGGCGCCGTGCTGCGCGAACTCGAGCGGCTGCGGGTCGCCGGGCAGATCGGCGCGCCGCTCGACGCGGTCGTGGACCTGTATGCCGCGCCGGAGCTGCGCGCGCCGCTGGAAGCACTGGGTGAGGAACTGCGCTTCGTGATGATCACGTCCGAAGCGCGCGTTCACGCGGCCGAGGCTCGGCCAGCCGAGGCCGTTCCCGCGACCACCGACGGCGAGGCGACCTTGTGGGTGCGGGTGCGGCCGTCCACCGCGGCCAAGTGCGTCCGTTGCTGGCACAAGCGTGACGACGTCGGCTCGGTCGCGGCGCACCCCGAACTCTGCGGCCGCTGCGTGGTCAATCTCGACGGCGCCGGCGAGACGAGGCGATTTGCCTGAGATGGCCAACGAAGAGCAACCGATCCCGCTGACGGTCCCCGTGCCGCCCCCGGTGCAGCGGACGCACTCGGCGGCCTGGCTGTGGCTGTCGCTGCTGGTCATCGCGCTCGACCAGGCCACGAAGTTCCTCGTCACGCGCTTCCTCGACCTCTACGAGCGCGTCGAGGTGCTGCCGGTGCTCGACTTCACGCTGCTGCACAACACCGGGGCCGCGTTCAGCATGCTCGCGGGCGCGTCGGGCTGGCAGCGCTGGTTCTTCATCGGGCTCGCCGGGGCCGTCAGCGTCATGCTGCTGGTGTGGATCTGGCGCACGCCGCGCGGCGAGAAGCTGCTGCCGCTCGCGCTGGCCCTGATCCTGGGCGGCGCGCTCGGCAACGTCATCGACCGGATCGTGCACGGTTACGTGATCGACTTCATCCACGCCCATTGGGGCGCGGCGTATTTCCCGGCCTTCAACGTGGCGGACAGCGCGATCACCGTGGGCGCCGTGCTGCTGATCGTCGACGCGTTCCGCGAGAAGCGCCAGCCATGAAGATCCTGCTCGCCAACCCCCGCGGCTTCTGCGCCGGCGTGGACCGCGCCATCGACATCGTCGAGCGCGCCATCGAGCTCTTCGGCGCGCCGATCTACGTGCGCCACGAGGTCGTGCACAACAAGTTCGTGGTCGACCGGTTGCGCAGCCTCGGGGCGGTGTTCGTCGAGGAACTCGACGAGGTGCCGGCCGACGCCACGGTGATCTTCAGCGCGCACGGCGTCTCGAAGGCCGTGCAGGGCGAGGCGCGGCGCCGCGGCCTGCGCGTGTTCGACGCGACCTGCCCGCTGGTGACCAAGGTGCACATGGAAGTCACGCGCTACGCGCGCGAGGGCCGCGACGTGATCCTGATCGGCCACGAGGGCCACCCGGAGGTCGAGGGCACGATGGGCCAGTTCGATGCGTCGCTCGGCGGGCGCATCTGTCTCGTCGAGGATGTCGCGGACGTCGAGCAACTCGAAGTGCGGGATCCCGAGAGCGTCGGCGTGGTGACGCAGACGACGCTGTCGGTGGACGACACGGCCGAGGTGCTCGCGGCGCTGCAGCGACGCTTCCCGACCCTGTTGACGCCGCGCAAGGAAGACATCTGCTACGCGACGCAGAACCGGCAGGACGCCGTCAAGAAGCTGGTCGAGGACTGCGACGTCGTCGTCGTGGTGGGGTCGCAGAGCAGCTCGAACTCGAACCGGCTGCGCGAGATCGCCGAGAAGGTCGGCAAACGGGGCTACCTGGTCGATGGTCCGGACGACCTGCGGCCCGAGTGGTTCACGGGAGTGGAATCAGTCGGGGTGACGGCGGGTGCCTCGGCTCCCGAGCTGCTCGTGCAGCGCGTCGTGGCTCGGCTCCGGGAGTGGGGCGGGCAGGGCGCCGAAGAAATCGTCGGGCGCGAAGAGAGCGTCGTCTTTGCGCTGCCGCGCGAGCTGCGCGGCGGCGTCGCGCCCTAGCGAGGCGTCACTGCCAGCATTTTGTGGACGTCGCCGTCCGCGCGCCGGCCTGGTTGATCGTAAATGTGGCGCAGGTGGAGTCCGCGGCCTGTGCGCCGGCGGCGGTGGCGGTTGCGCTGAATCCGGCGGCGTCCGCGGCCGTGATCGCCACGGTGTAGTGACCGCGCTCGGTCGTGGCAGCGAGGCCGAGGCCTGCCGGGGGGGCGTCGTCGATCAGCGCGTTGCCCGCATAGGTGTTGTTCTGCAGGTAGAACTTCTCCTGGGCGGCCGCGAGCTGCAGCAGTGCCGTCGTCGCCTCGGTGCGGTTCGCGCGCAGCACGTACTGGCGGTAGCTCGGCACGGCAATCGAGGCGAGCAGCGCCACGATGGCCACGACGATCATCAACTCGATCAGGGTCATGCCTGCAGATTTCGGCTTCATCCGTTCGCTCCGTAAGTGCGGGTCCGGCGGGCCGCCGTGAAGGCGGCCCGCCGGCGTCGCGTCAGTTGGTGCCCCGCTGTTGCCAGTAGGTGCGGACCGGCGGGTTCAGCAGGCCCGTGCCGCAGCTCTCGAGGCCGACCAGGCAGATCGGCGGCACGGCGGGCGGATTGGGGTTGCCCGGGATTGGCATCCGGCGTCGGGAAGACGAAGATCGCCTCCGGCGCAATCGTGCCGCGCTGGGCCAGTTCCTTCGAACGGTCGCTGGCGTCCGTCGCGCCGGCCACGCTCGTGTCGAAGTTCTCGACCGGATCTGCAGTCGCCGCGTCGACGACGTACAGTCGATTGATGCCGAACCGGCTCGAGCAGGTGGCCGGGTCGCTGCTGACCAGCGTGGGCACGAACGTCGTGAAGTAGAGCTTGTTCTGGAACGTCCGCGACTCCGCCAGCGCCTTCTCGCCGTTGCGCACCAGCGTCAGCTTCCAGCCTGGCCCGGAGGCGGGAATCGTCGCGTTGACGTCGGTGGTCACATCCACCGGATCCGCGTCGGTGATGATCTGGTGGCAGGGCGGCGTCTCGCTCACGCAACTGGACTTGTACTGGGCCGAGGTCAATGGCGTGAACACGTTGTAGTCGCGCAGGCTGTAGAAACGGTTGACGACCGTCGTATCGGTCACCGGCAACTCGCGGTGGCCCGACCCGATGGCGATATTGACCCAGTTCTGCGATCCGTTCTTGAGCAGGGCCACGTCCGGTGCATAGAAGAAGCGCCGGTTGCTGGCGTCCGGCTTGGTGGCGCTGTCGCCTACCCCGAGCGAGGCGAATACACCACCCGTGACCAGCGACGAAGGAGCCTGACCGTTGAAGATGTCGAATCGCCAGACCCGTCCACCGAGGTCGGCGGCATACATGCGGTCTGCGAAGCCGTCGCCCGTGAGGTCCGCCACGCGGACTTCACCCGGAATCGAGTTGGTCATCTTGGCAAGCTTCAGGTCGGCGCCGGTGTCCGCCGTCGGGCCAGCCCGCCACAACAACTCGCCGCTGATCGCGTCGACCATGTAGACGCGGTTGCCGACGCCGTCCACCTGGTAGGGGATCTGGTCCTGCGTCGTGTCGTAGCCGCCACCGAAGATCAGCACGAACTTGTCCGGATTGTCGGTGAAGCTGTGGCCGGACACGTTGACCCGGGCGATCGTCGGCGCGGACCAGGTCTGGCCGACGCCGGGCAGGAACTCCGGATCCGTGATCGAGATCGATGCGTCGTTCTCGCCGATGCGCCACAGCAGCTTCGGCGCGTTGCGGTTCGTGACGTCGAGCGCGTAGTAGTGGCTGCCGCCGCGGCGCATGCCGAAGAACAGGTAGACGCGATCCTTCTCGTCGTCCTCGACCGTGCCGCTGCTGTCGATGTCGGTGCCGTTCGGCTCGATCGTGCCGTTGCCGTTGCGGTCGAGCCGCAGCACTTCGACACTGCTATCGAGACCGTAGCCGCGATCCGGCACGGGGGTCTCGTCGGCGAGCCTCTCGATGCGATCGAGTAGCTGCCGCGGCATGAAGGCCCAGCGCTCCGTCCCGCCCACGGTCGTGTTGGTCAGGTTGGCCGTGGCGTCGATCGCGTGCAGAACGCCGTCGTTCGTCGTCGCGTACAGCGTGAGATCCGGATTGCTGGCCGGACCGCCGTAGATCACCGCGCCCGGCCGCGAGTGCAGCGGGTCGCCCATGTCGGCGCGCGCGTCGGTGTCGTCCCCGTCGCCGTCCGCGTCGTAGACGTCGATACCATAGGCCCAGTCGACCAGCTCGGTCACGGGCGGCCGGCCAGTCACTGGAGTGGCCGAGGCGACTTCGAGCAGCAACGAGTTCGCGAGCAGCAGATTGGTGGGGTCCTTGAGCTCCGACAACTCCTCCGAGAGGACACCCGAGTCGGTCGTCAGGTTCGAGTAGATCGTGCGGCCGGCCGGATTCGTCAGCTTGCTGGCCGCGCCACCCTTCTCCGCTTCGCGACCGTCGATCACGGTCGACCAGAAGCTCTGCGCATTCTGCGAGAAGAAGCCCGTCGCCGCCTCGACAGCCGGAACGTTGTTGGAGTCGACGATCACGCCGTCGGGGCGGATCCGGTACTTCTTGAAGTTGCCCAGCCACCGGTACGTCGAACCCGGGCGGAACACCGAGATGTACAAGTCGTTCAGGTTCTGTGTGCGGTTGAACGCGTTCACGGCCACCGTCGGCGACGTGAACGACGTCGAGTCATTGCTGATCGACTCGATAATCGCCGTCAGCGCGTCGATCAACTGCGGCGTGTCGGCCGCGCCATAGAACCGGCCACCGCCGGCAGATGCCGTGCGTTCGAGCAGCGTTGCGCCGGAGGAGATGTCACCGAAGCCGATCCAGTAGCTCGTGACGTTCTGCTGCCCGGCCACGTCGGCGCGATGGTCCGTCGAGTACAGGTAACCCGAGAGTTCCTCCAGGCAGCGGCCGTTGCCGGTGCCGCTGCAGGTTGCGCCGGTCAGGGACTGGATCGCCGTGTCCGCCTCGTTGTCCGAGGTCGGCAGGCCGTCCGTCAGGAAAACGATATAGGTCTTCTGGCAGTTGAGATCCAGCGGTGAGTCGTAGAGGTTGCTGTTACCCGCCTGGCGCGATGCCGCGACGCTCGGGAATGCATCGCCGCTGTTCGGGCTCAGCCGCGAACTGTTGCCGAAAACGACGGCGCCGCCGCGCAGGTACTGCGTGGCCTCGTACAGGGTCTCCGACAGCGGAGTCATGCCCCAGGCATTCCACGAATTGATCGACGCCTTCATCGCAGCCCGGTTGGTCTCGATCGGCTGCATCTCGTTGACGACCATGCCGCCACGAGCACGCTGGTCGTACGGATCGCCGCTTTCGCCCGCGTTATTGCTGTACCGCATCAGGCCGGCGTTAACGCCGTCCAATCCGTCGAGCACCTGGTTCAACACGGTCTTCATGACCGCGATTCGGGTACTGACGCCGGTCGGGCCGTAATACCAGTTCAGGTAATTGGCCGTGTAAAAGAGGTAGTTGCGGTCGGTGTTGTTCGACGACCAGTCGATCTCGTTGCCCGAGGAGGAGTTCCAGGGCCCGCGAGAGGGACTCGAAGACGTGTTGTTTGCTGCGCGCAGCTTCGTGGTGTCGACGCCATCGCCGTGCACACCACGGTCATTGCGGCATTCGACCCAGTTCGGGGCCGCGTGCTGATCGGTGCGGATGTTCTCCCAGCGGTTCGGGTTGCCCGGCGCGCGAATCCGCCATTGCGCGGAACGCAGTGTCGAGGTCGTCCGACCCCGGGCGTTCAAGTCGGGCATGGCCGCATTGCACTTGAATGCATCGCGGTACACCCACTGGTCGGTCGTGCAGGCCGGCGCGGCGCCCGAGTCCCGCCGCCAATAGATCTTGTCGTCGGTGCACGCGCCTGCATAGGTGACCGCGGGGTCGTACACGCCGGTGACCTGCGAGTCCATGCTGCCCGACGTGTCCAGGATGAACAGGATGTTCGGACGGTTGGTCGGGGGCGTCACGGTCGGGCCCGCCAGCAGTTCGGTGTCGTCGGCGTGGACGGTCATGCCGAGCGTCAGCGTGGCTGCTGCGAGGGCGGCCGTGAGCAGCGTTCGAGCGGTGTTGGTCGTCATGCGATCACCCTGGTCCTGTGCGGTTGCCTGCGCCATCGTTCGATGCGCGGGGTTCACGGATTGCGGTCTGCGGCGTCGAGCGTGCCGGTCACGATGAGGCGGGTCACATTGCCCTCCTTGTCGTGGCAGGCACGGGTCTCGCGGCCGGCGCGCTGAGCGTACTGCCGGAGCAAGGCCAGCGAGACGGCGTGCTCGCCCACGTAGAAGCCGGTGTTCCGGTCGAGATTCAGCAATACCGGCGCGCAATCGGCGCAAGGCGTGACGGCCAGCTGGCCTGGCACGCTGCCGGGCAGGCTGGACAGTTCGATGCCGACCTCGAGGCACTCGTCCAGGGCGCCGAACGGCGCGGCGCTGGCGGCCGTCGCAGTGAATGCGAGCGCGATGACGGCGGCGACTGATGAAATTCGGTTCATGTGCATCTCCCCTCGGCGTCGCGCGGCTCAGGTGCCGCCCGGTCCGACGATGTAAAAGCTCTGGCGGTGCTCGGACATGGCGCCGCGATCCGCGACACCGTAGCTGTCGATGATGAAGTGATAGGCCTCGAAACCCGTGCCGATGCTGTAGCCGCCGCCTGGCACGGCCGTCTGGCCCGCCTGCAGGTCGAAACGCATGAAGTACTCGCACTGCTGGCCATCGGCGGCCCCTGCATCGGGGCAGTTCACGATCTGTTGCCCGGTGCCACGATCCGCGACCGGGTTGATCGCCGCCACGTTGTTGTAGGCGCCCACCTGCGCGTTGGTGTTGAACACGCCCGTGGCCATCGCCTGCTCGATCCCGGCGTCGGCCGCCTGGAACGCACGCTCCTGGTACTGCTCGTTGCCAGCCATCTGCAGTTCGAGTGACGCGGTGGTCATGCCCGAGATCGCGAGCAACGTCAGGACGAGCAGCAGGATCAGGCCGACGACGAGGGCGGCGCCCTGCTGGCGGGCGGGCCCGATCTGCGGCGCGACGATGTCGATGCGGCGGCTCATATGCGCGAATTCCGGATGTGGATGGTCTTCGAGACCAGGATGCGGCGGTAGTTGTCGTTCGGCGTGAACGCCGCCGCCATGTCCGCGTACTGGTAGGCCGTCTGGTCCCGGTGGCCGAAGTCCCGGTCCTCGGCGCGGACCCGCAGCCAGATCGTGACCGAAACGACCGCCGCGTTGCCGGGCACGCCGCCCGGGTTGACGTACTGGTCGATGTTGGAGTCGCCGTTGGTGTCGACGCCGAGGCGCACCTGCAGGTCCTCGACGCCGGAGACGATTTCCTCGTCGAGGATGGCGTCCCCCGCGACGGCCGTGTTCACGTTAGCGAATCGCTTGCGGCGCAGCGACGGCACGTCGTTGCGCAACGTGGACTGCGACGACACGTAGTACGCGCGCGCTTCGAGCTCGCGCGACTCCGACGCGGGCGGCAGGTACGCGGCGGGGATGCAGGTCGGGTTCGTCGGCAGCGTGCAGGCGGCGTTCGGGACGAACAGCGTTCCCTGGATGCGGCTCGTCTGCAGGTAGACCCGGTTCGGATCGAGCGCCGCCGGCCGGGCCTCGTTCGCGCGCCGGATCACGACCACGTCGCTGCCGCCCTGGTAATTCGACGCGGCGCACTGCAGGCCGTAACTGTTGTTCGAGCCGCCGAGGTACTCGTCGAGGTTGATGACCCAGTTGCTCGCGGCGGTGCCGCAGAGCGACACGTTGGTCTGCTGCTGGGCATTGAATTCCGCCGGCGGCGGCTGCGACGGGCCGGCCCGGTTGACGATGTATTCGGCCCGGTTGTTCATGCCCCAGTAATTGGCCATGCGGATGTCCGACTCGATCACGTCCATCGCGAGTCGGGCAGTCTCCTGCAGCCGCGCGACGCCCTCGGAGGCGCGATAGGTGTTGCGGCTCTGGTTGAAGACCGTCACCGCGCCCAAGATCAGGAACAGCCCGATCAACATGGCGACCATCAGCTCGATCAGGCCGACGCCTCGCTGCTGCCGCATTTCCGTCATGCCGGTGGTCACGTTGGGCTCCTCAGATCTCGACGCGCAGCTGGAAGTCGACGGGGGTGGCCTGCTCGACTTCCGTCCACTCCACTTCGATCAGGTAGGCATCGGGCGTCGTCGCCGTGCCCGCCACGAAGGTCACGTTGGCCGTGCCCCCGGGCAATGCCGTGCCGATCCGGCCCATCCAGTCGGTCAAGTCGGCGATCGCCACGGGATTGCCGCCGTTCGCCGCCACGCAGGGGCTACCGCAGTTGTAGGCAGTGGCTGGCAGCCGATTGGCGCGCATCCGGTCCGCCAGGTCGGTGGCGAAATTCACGGCCTGGGTTCGATAGAGCGACATGCGGCTGGCCCGCAGCGTCTCGACATACAGAGCCGCGATGCCGAGCAGGCCGACCGAGAGCACCAGCAGCGCGACCAGCGCCTCGACGAGCGTGAAGCCACGCTGGCGGCGCCGGGCCTGGCGGGGGCCACTCTTGTGCAGCGATCTCACGGGCAGCCTCCCAGCGTCGTGATGGTGGCCTTGTCACGAACCGCAACCGGTCGCCCGGTCGGCAGGATCCGGACGGCGCGGGCTGCGGAATTGCCGCCCACGCTGATCTCGTTGCCGCGGTCGTCGCAAAGCCTGAAATCGGTGACGTTACCCGCGGCGTTGGCGTTCGGGTAACCGGTGGGCAGGAACGTCACCCGCCGTGCGTTCGCATTCGTCGTGACGGTGATCGTGTCCGCGATCGTCCGTTGCCGCAGGATCACCTCGCCGGCATCGACCACGCCGTCGCCGTCGGTGCCTGCCGCCACGGCCGGGTCTGCATCATCGACGAACATGATCCAGGTGCGGAAAGCCCCGGCGGCAGCCGTGTCGCAGGCCGTCAGGTTCTGCGACTTGCAGAGCGTGACCGGTACGCGGCGCTTGACGGCCTCGGAGCGCGCAATGCTGAAATCGGTGACGATGTCGTTCGTGGCCGCGGTCATCCGGCTGTTGCGGACGAAGTCCCGGAAGCCCGGCACGCCGATGCCGAGCAGCAACGCCAGCACGGTGATGGCGACCATGAGTTCGAGGAGCGTGAAACCGGCGTTGTTCGCTTTCATGTCGGGATGGAGCATAGGTCGGCCCGCAAGCGGTCCAGCGACATTCCGACGAGCGGGCGGCGGGCGGCGACGAGCGGCCGCGCCATTTGACTAAATGCAGGCGAGCGGGGTGTTCGCCGCGCTGCGGTCCGACACGCGGGGCCGCCCGGTCTGGCTGATGATGACCGCCCGCGCGGCTGGCGAGCCGCGATCGTCGCAGAAGGTGAACGTGGCCGTCACCCCCATCTGGCCAAAGGGCCGGAAGGAGAGTGTGCCGCGATTGGCATTGACGGCGCCGTGTGGCCATTGCGGGTAGACGCGGAGCAGTTCCTCCCCTGTCGTCGCGGACGGCCGGCGAGTCGCGGTCGGAGTTCACGAACACGATCCAGCCGCGGCTCCAGGCGGTGCCGGCGTCGGCGCAGCGGTCACCATCGAGGCTCGGGCACAGGCTCACGACGCCGTTGCGCTTGATCGCCTCGCTGCGGGCGAGGAAGACGGCCTGGATGAACTGGTTCACCTCGCGGGTCCGGGAGGCGTTGAGCTGGGCATCGCGGAAGGTGGGAACGCCCCAGCCGAGCAGGCCGATGGCAATCGCCGCCGTGAAGACGAGTTCGGGCAGCGTGTGGCCCCGGTGCCGATCCATGGCACGTCTCCTTTCCAGTCCCTGGGGTTGCGAGGGTAGGGCGCGTCCGTCGTGCCGTCATCGCTCGTTTCGCACCGATCCGCGCAGAAATGCTGGCTGCCGGCCGCCGCGGACGTATAATTCGGGCCCATGTCAACAATCCCCGGCCCCGACGCCGCGGCGGACCGCGCCCGGCTGATCCTCGAGCAGCATGGCATCCGCCCGACCGCGCAGCGGCTGCGCGTCGCCGAGATCCTGCTGACCGCCCCGCGGCACCTCACGGCGGAGCAGATCCTCGCGTCCGTGCGCGAGGGCGCGGCCGGCCACGTTTCCAAGGCCACGGTCTACAACACGCTCAACCTGTTCGTCGGGGAAGGGTTGGCGCGCGAGATCCACGCCGATCCCGAGCGCTGCGTCTACGACTCGACGATGGCGCCGCACCACCATTTCCAGAACGTCGATACGGGCGAGATGATCGACATCCGGCCCGAGGATCTCTCGTTCGCCCGGTTGCCCGAGTTGCCGCCCGGCACGGAGATCGAGAGCGTCGACGTGGTCATCCGGGTGCGGCGCAAGGGTTGAGCTTCACGGGGCGGGGCCGAGTCCGTATACTGCGCGCCCCCGCCGGAGTAGCTCAGTTGGTAGAGCAATCGCTTCGTAAGCGATGGGTCGGGGGTTCGAGTCCCTCCTCCGGCACCAGTTTCGCGCTCGACATTCCTTCCTAGAGCCCGTTCGAGCGCATGCTTCGCGTTCTGGCCCTCCTGCCGCTGCCGCTGCTCTACGCGTTCTTCGCGCTTCGTGGCCTGGGTGCTGCGCGTCATCGGCTGGCGTCGCGACCTCGTCGAGCAAGGGCTGGCGCGCTGCCTGCCCGAACTGGGAGAGGAGGCCCGGCACCGGACGCTGCAACAGTTCTACGTCTCGCTGGGACGGCTCGCGGCCGAATTCGCCCATGGCCCGCGGATCTCGCCTCGCAGCCTCGAGCAGCGGATGCGTTTCGAGAACCCGGAACTGATCCTCGAGGCGCTGCGTGCGAACCGGCGGGTGATGCTGATCGCCGCGCACCACTGCAACTGGGAATGGCTGCTGCTGCGTTGCTCGACGGCGTTCGACGAGCCGCTGGTCGCGGCCTACAAGCCCGCGAGTTCTGCGCGCGCGGACGCCGAGATCCAGGCCATCCGCAGCCGCTTCGGCGCGACGATGATCCCGGCCAACGACCTCGTGCAGCACCTGATCGCGCAGCGCGGCCGGGTCCGGCTGCTCGCGATGCTGGCCGACCAGTCGCCGCCCGCGCGCAGCGAGCAACAGTGCTGGTTGCCGTTCTTCGGGCTCGACACGGCGTTCTACTGCGGGCCGGGCTGGATCAGCGCCAAGATGGGCTACGAGCCGTTTTTCATCGCCGTGCGACCGGATGGGCGAGGGCGCTACGTCGCGCGCTTCGTGCCGCTGCTGGCCCCCGGCGAGCGGCCCGATCCGGACCGCGTCCTGCGGGCTTACGTGCACGCACTCGAGCAGCAGGTGATGGCGTACCCGGCGCAGTATTTCTGGGCCTACAACCGGTGGAAGCGACCGAAGAGGCTGTATGACTGACGGCCTGCGGCTGCGTGCCTACTACGGCGTGGCCCGGGTCGTCGCGTGGGTCGCCCATCGCCTGCTTGGCTTACGCCGCAACGTCATTCGCGGCAACCTGGCGCGTTCGTTTCCAGCGCTGCCGGTCGCCCGCCTCAGGGAGATCGAGCGCGAGTTCATCCGCAGGCAGGGCGAACTGGCGGCCGAGGTGCTGTACGCGTCGCGGATCGGCGCAGACGAGCTGCGCGAGCGCGTCACGCTGGCCAATCCCGAGGTGCTGGCGAGCGCCGCCGCGCCGCGCCCGCTGATCCTCGTCGGTGCCCATCACGGCAACTTCGAATGGATGGCGCAGCGCGTGTCGCTCGAACTCGGCGAGCGCATGGTCAGCCTCTACAAGCCGATCAGCAACGCGCGTGTCGACGCGTGGTTCCTCGGGATGCGATCGCGATTCGGCGCCCGGATGATCGCGGCGAAGTCGTTGCTGCAGGAACTCGCCCGCTTCCGCGATGCCGCGGCGATCGGCTTCCTGGCTGACCAGGTGCCGCGCACCAGCCCGGAGAAGCACTGGATGGAGTTTCTCGGCCAGGACACGGCGTTCTTCATGGGCCCGGAACTGCTGGCGCGCGCGCTGCGATCGCCGGCCTGCATCGTGCGGATGCGCCGCCTGGAGCGCGGCCGCTACGAACTGGAGTTCGAGCCGCTCAACGTCGCGGGCGAGAAGTTGCCGAACGGCGAGTTGACGGCACGCTACGCCCGCGCGCTCGAGGCCTGGATCCGGAACGACCCGGCGGGGTGGTGGTGGTCGCACCGGAGGTGGAAACTGCGGAGGGAAGGGGATAGGGGATAGGGGATGGGGGATAGTGAAGAGGGTTCCGCCGACCGTTCGGCAGCCACCTCCGACTATCCCCCATCCCCTATCCCCTATCCCCTAACTTTTGCTCCAGGTGCTTCGCCAACTGGCTCACGGTCGGGAAATCGAACAGGTCGGTCAGGTCCACCTTGCCGGGGAACAGCTCGTCGATCTTCTCGTGGATCTGGATCAGCGTCAGTGAACTCGCGCCGACCTCGAACAGGTTGTCGTCGACGTCCACGTGCTTGCCCGGCAACGTGTCGTCGACGATCGCCTTGATCTGCTGCTCGATCATGCCTGCCGCAGCGCGGCCGGCGCCGTGCGCAGCGGCCCAGGCGGCGTCGAACTCCGCGATCTCAGCCGCAAACTCGCCGTTCTCGTAGGCCTGCGCCAGCGCCGTGCGCTGCAGCTTGCCGCTCGTCGTCTTCGGAATGCGCTGCACCGGGACCACGCGCGCCACCTCGACCCCCGCGTGCTCGTTGACGAGGTGGATCGCGCGCGCGGCGAGCGGCAGGAAATCCTGCATCGAACCGCGGTGCTGCACGAACAGCACGAGGTCGTCCGTCGCCGAGCCGTGGCTGCGCACTCCGGCGGCGATCACCTTGCCGTGGCCGAGACCGGGTTCCGCCTGGACCACCGACTCGAGGTCGTACGGGTAATAGTTCTGGCCGTTGACGAAGATGATCTCCTTCGATCGGCCGGTGATGTAGAACTCGCCCTCGTGCAGCAGCGCCAGGTCGCCGGTGTTCAGCCAGCCGTCCGGCGTGATCGAAGCAGCGTTGGCTTCCGGGTTCTCGTAGTAGCCGCGGGTCACGTTGTCCCCGCGGATCAGCAGGTGACCGACGTGCCCGGGCGCGACCTCGGTGCCGTCGTCGTCCACCAGCTTGACGCTGATGTACGGAATTGGCTTCCCCTCGCACATGATCTCGAGCACGTCCGGGTCGTCGGCGGCCACGAAGCGCGCCGCGGAGCCGAGGCCGAGCGAGCGGCGATCCACGGTGATGTAGCGATACTCCGTACCGGGTTCGGGGAAGATCGCCGCAAGCGAAGCTTCCGCCAACCCGTACACGGGGAACATCGCGCTGCGCCTGAGCCCGTAGGGCGCCATGCGGTCGAGGAACTCGCCGGCGAGCTCCACCGAGATCGGCTCCGCGCCGTTGAAGATGATCCGTAGCGACGACAGGTCCATGCCCTCGAGCGTCTGGTCGCCGAGCGCGCGCAGGAAGTGCCGGTAGCCGAAATTCGGCGAGCAGCTGAGCGTGACACGCTTTTCGGCGGCGAACTTCATCCACAGCAGAGCGCGGCGGACGAACAGGTCAGTGGGCATCAGGAACTGCCGGACCCCCGAGTACATCATCATCAGGTGGAAGCCGATCAGGCCCATGTCGTGCGTCAGCGGCATCCAGCTGAGCGAGATGTCCTGCTCGCTGAACCGGGCCCCTTGGCGGGCGCCCTCGCAGTTGGCGAGGATGTTGCCGTGGGTCAGCACGACGCCCTTCGGCTCGCTGGTCGACCCGGACGAGAACTGGATGAATGCCGTCTGGTCGGCGGTGATGCGGGCCGGCAGACCCTCGCGCGAGATGTCGTCGAGCTGGTCGATCAGGAACGTGCGCGGTTTCAGCGCCGTCCAGGCCTCGGGCTCGCCCTGGGTCGCCGCGAACGTCGCGAGCCGCTCGCGCAGCTTGCGATCGGTGTAGAGCAGCGGATTGCCGAGTTGTTTCGCGATCCGCAGCAGCTTCTGCTTGTGCTCGTCGCTGATGCCGACGGCGACCGGAACCGGGATGATGCCGCCGTACAGGCAGGCCCAGTACGCGTCGATGAACTGCTCGTTGCTCGCCACGTGCAGGATCAGCCGGTCGCCGGGCTGCGCGCCGATGCGCTGCAGGTGACGCAGGATGCCGAGCGCGCGCCGTCGCAGGTCCGACAAGGCCAGGTTCTTCTGCACGCCTTCGCCTTCGAGATAGCCGATGGCACCGGATCCGCGGCTGCGGGCGTCGAGCATCTCGGTCAGGGTCGCGTACTGGATCATCTTTTTTCCACCATCATCTGGATGTCACGGGTGGTACGCAGGTTGATGCGTGCCTCCATCGTTACCGGTGCCGTGTCCGTCGGCCGCAGCCGGAAGCGGCGAGCGGCGCCGTTCACGTGCAGCATCATCTCGAAAATCGAGAAGTTCTCGCCGATGCAATGCCGCGGTCCGGCGCCGAAAGGCAGGTAGGCGAACTTGTGCCGGGCCTCGCCGCGCCCGGGCTCGAAACGCCCCGGATCGAAGCGATCGGCATTGTCCCAGAAGGCCGGGTGCCGGTGTATCACGAACGGACTCAGGAACACGTCGGTGCCGGGCGGCACGTCGTAGCCACCGAGTTTGTCCTGCCCGATCGCGCGCCGCGTCAGGATCCAGGCCGGCGGGTACAGGCGCAGCGCCTCCTGCAGCACGGCCAGCGTGTAGGGCAGGCGCTCGAGGTCGGCGTAGGTCGCGCCGGCGCCGAGCGGACCGACGCGGTCCTGCTCCTCCTGCAGGCGCCGCTCGACCTCCGGATGCTGGGAGACCAGCCACCAGGTCCAGTTCAACGTGCTCGCGGTCGTCTCGTGTCCCGCGACGACGAGGGTCAGGATCTCGTCGAGGAGTTCGCGCTCGGTCATGCCGGCCTGCGTGTCCGGGTCCTTGAACTCCATCAGCATCTGCGTGAAGTCGACAGTGCCGTTGGCCGTGCGCGCGCCGCTGCCGGATGATCTGCTGCACGACGGTGCCGAGCTGCCGGAATTCGTAAGCGAAGCGCGGGTCGCGCTTCGATTCGCGGGTGACCATCATGAACGGGCTTTCGTTCAGGTCCGTGACCAGGCGCCCGAGGTCCTCGCTGAAGATCGAGTGCAGCACGACGTCGAGCGCGAGTTCGCTCATGCCCTGCGTCAGGTTGACGGGTTCGCCCCGCTCGGCGGCAGCGGCCCAGCGGTCGAACACGGCTGTGTTCAATTCGTCGATCACGCCGGCAAATCGCTCGATGACCTTGCGGTGGAACGCCGGTTGCGTCATGCGTCGCTGGCGGCGCCAGAACTCGCCGTCGCTGGTGATCAGGCCGTTGCCGAGCAGCAGCCGCACCCGGTCCATGCCCACGCCCTTGGTGTAGTTGCGGTGGTTCGTCACCATCACGCGCTTGACGTCGTCCGGGTGATGGACGACCCAGGTCCACGAGTCGCGGCCCGGCGAGAACACACGATAGGTGTCGCCGTGTGCGGCGAACCACTCCAGCATCAGGTCGATGGAGTCGTCTGCGTCGCCGAGGTCGAGCGGCTCTGGTGGTCCCGGCGGTTCGTCCGACGGCAATCGGCGGGGAGAGAGAGTCATGTTGGGCCGACTGGCGGGTTGCGACGCGCGAGCAGAAAATCGCTGCAAATGAACGCGGTCATCGTACTACACGCGGCACTTCCGGGTCATTTTGGCTCCGCGCTCGATACGGTGCTGTTGCCGCAGCTGGCCTATGCCCGTCGCCTGCAGCTCGAGCGCTGCGACGCGATCGCGAGGCGGGCCAGCCTTGCGGCCATCGATCTGCTGATGCAGGGCGCGGTGCGCCTGGATGCCGGTCCGCTCGATCCGGGACGAATCGTCTTTCCGCACGAAGGCAAGCCATACGTCGAGGGCGGACCCCGATTCAGCGTCGCTCACTGCGCGACGCGCGTCGCCGTCGCGCTCAGCTCGTGCTGCGAGCTCGGTCTCGACGTCGAGGACGGCGTCGGGTCGCCGGAGGGCCGAGAGGCGCAGCTGAGGCGGCTCGAGCGGTGGACCGCAACCGAAGCGTCACTCAAGGCGGTGGGCCTGGGCCTGCGATCTGCCGGTCGCGTCGTGCTGGCGCCGGACCTCGCAACGGCGCAAGTCGGGGAGGTCACGGTGCAACTGCGATCGCTGTCGCTGCGGGAAGGGGTCGTGGCGCGGCTGGCGACCGTTGGACCGGTCGCGCGGGTCAGCATCGAGGAGGTCAGTCCAGCGCAGCTCGGGCCTGTGCCTGCAGCGCCTTGAGCCGATCGGCCATCTCGACCTGCAGGCGCGCCAGCGATTCCGCGTCGATGCCGCGCGGCATCTTCACGGGCTCGCCGTAGGCGATCACGATGCGGCTGAACGGCAGTGGCAGCTCGAAGCGATCCCAGGTGCCGAACCGCCACGTGTGCGACGCCGCGATGCTGACCGGCAGGATCGGCTTGCCGGTGAGCTGCGCCAGCATCACGGCGCCAGGCTTGAACTCGTGCAATCGGTCCGCGTGGCCCGTCGGGCGTGATCGCCGGCGAGATCTCCTGCTTGACGATGGTCTCGTAGTAATCGCGGAGCGCCCGCGCACCGGTGTGAGTCGATGACCCCCGGACCACGTGACCGCCCACCTTGCCGACCAGCATCGCGGGTGCGGTGCCGTCGACGGACGGGCTGATCAGGAAGCCGACCTTGAGGCCCTCCGGGCGCAGGTCGAGCAGCGCGCGCACGCCGAACAGCGTGTGCTGGTGCCAGTACACCGGGATCACCGAGCGCGACTCGCGGACCGTCGCGCGGGCCTGCTCCAGGCCGAGCACGCGCTGCACGCGGCACGTGGCCCAGAACAGGTGGATCAGTCGCCACGCGACGAACACGGCCACGCGATAGACCAGCATGCGTCCGCGGCTCAGCCGCCGGCGCCCGCGCGTCACTTTCCGGTAGAGCGTGTTGCGCAGTTGCTGCTGCTCGGGCTGCTCGTCGGCGTCGCTCATGCGATCTCGTCCGTCTTGGGTGTCGCGGCCCGGCCAACCAGCAGTGACCGGCCCGTCTTGAGCAGCAGCGACAGCGCGCCGCGCAGGATCAGCAGCGCGACCAGCATCGAGAGCAGCGGGTCGATCGGAGTCCAGCCCGTCGTCAGGACCACGATGGCCGCGACGCTCGCCGCGATCGAGCCGAGCAGGTCGCCGAGCACGTGCAGGCGCGCCGCAGACACGTTCAGGTTGTCCCCGTCGCTGCCCCCGAGCACGCGCAGCACGGCCAGGTTGGCGAGCAGTCCGAGCAACGCGATGCCGAGCATGGTGCCGCCAGCGATCTCGCGCGGCGCCTCGAGGCGCTGGGCCGCTTCCCAGAAGATCCAGGCGACCACGACGAGCAGCGCCAGCGAATTGACGAAAGCTGCGAGGACCTGCACCCGGTGATGATCGCCGGCGCGCGCATTGCTGGCGGAACGCTGGCTGATGCGCGCAGCAAACCAGGCCAGCATCAGGGCCGCCGTATCCGTGAGCATGTGCCCGGCGTCGGCGAGCAACGCAAGCGAGCCTGAGATCAATCCGCCGACGACCTCGAGCACCATGAACGTCGCCGTGATGGCGAGCGCCCAGCCGAGACGGCGGCTGTCCGAGCCATGGGCGTGCAGCGGGGCGGGGTGATCGGTCAAAGACTGTCGTCCGGTGTGATCGTGGCAGCCCTGGCAGCTTGCCTTCAGACTGCGCCAAGGCAAGGTCTATACTAGCGTTCTCTCAGCCGAGTCCTCATCTTGACATTTTCCCAAGCCAACGAGCCGACCCGGGGCCTCGACGTGTCGGTCGTGATTCCCGTCTGCAATGAACAGGACAACGTCCTGCCGCTGGCCCGGGAAATTCATGCGGCGCTCGAGGGCCGCTATCGCTACGAAACGATCTTCGTCGACGACGGCAGCACGGACGGCACGGCGCAGGCCGTGCGGAGCGCCCGCCTGGAGTCGATGCCGGAGATCCGGCTGATCCGACACTCGGTGCGTTCGGGCCAGAGCGCGGCCGTGGCGACCGGCGTGCGCGAGGCGCGGGCGCCGTGGATCGCGACGCTCGACGGCGACGGCCAGAACGATCCAGCGGACATTCCGCAGCTGCTGGACGCTGCGCGTGGCTCGGCGACGCCCCGGCTGCGCCTCGTGATGGGCAACCGGACGACCCGGCGCGACACCTGGCTGAGGCGCCTGTCTTCGCGCGTGGCGAACGGCGTGCGCGGCGGCTTGCTGAAGGACGGCACGCCGGACACCGGTTGCGGCATCAAGGTGTTCGATCGCGGCGTGTTCCTCGACATGCCGCGCTTCAACCACATGCACCGATTCATGCCCGCGCTGTTCCAGCGCGAGGGTTATGCCGTCGTTTCCGTGCCGGTCAACCATCGGCAGCGCACGCGGGGCACGTCGAAGTACGGGCTTCACAACCGCCTGTGGGTCGGCATCGTCGACCTGTTCGGCGTGATGTGGCTGATTCGCCGCGCGTCGCCGCGCATCCGCATCGACGAGGACGCCTGAGTGGCGGTGCCCGGATCAGGCTCGACCTGGCTCGATCGGCTGTTGCGGGCCGGCCGCGCGTCGGATCGCGACGTGCTGCTCGACCTGCTTGTGCTGATCGTGCTGGCGCTGCTGTTGATGGCGACGGGCCTCGGCCTGCGGGATCCATGGCCGGCGGACGAGCCGCGCTTCGCACTCGTTGCGCAGGACATGCTACGCAGCGGCGACTGGCTGTTTCCGCGCGTCGGCGGCGACCTGTATGCCGACAAGCCGCCGTTATTCTTCTGGTTGATGGCGGCCTCGATGGCCCTGACGGGCTCGTTGCGAGTCGGATTCCTGCTGCCTTCGCTGCTGGCCGGGATCGGCACGACCCTGCTCGTGTACGACCTGCTGCGCCGCGCGCGCGGCCGCGAGGTCGCACTGGCCGGGGCGTTCGTCCTGCTGATCACGTTCCAGTTCGTCTGGCAGGCGCGGCAGGCGCAGATCGACGGCGTGCTGTGTTTCATCACGACGCTGAGCCTGTACGGGCTGCTGCGGCACCTCGTGCTCGGCCCTGCGCCGGGCTGGTATCTCGCGGGCTGGGCGGCGGCGGGGTTCGGTGTCATCACCAAGGGCGTGGGGTTCCTGCCGCTGCTGGCGCTGATCCCGCATGCGATCCTCGCGCGGCGCGGCTGGCCCGCATCGGCGCACGGCCCGCGCGGGCTGCCACTGGCCGGTGCGGCGACGCTGCTGGTCGCGATCGGCGTCTGGTTCGTGCCGATGATCATTGCGAGCTCGGCCGGCGGCGACCTGCTCGCCTACCGCAATGAAATCCTGTTCAAGCAGACGGTGACTCGCTACGCCGACGCCTGGCATCACCACGCACCGGTCTGGTACTACTTCACGAACGTGATCCCGGCGCTCTGGTTGCCGTTAATCGCGCTGGTGCCGTGGCTCTGGCCGCGCTGGCGGACCGCATTGCGCGAGCGCGACACGCTGGTGGCCGTGCTGCTCGCCTGGGTCGTCATCGTGCTGTTGTTCTTCACGTTGAGCTCCGGCAAGCGCGGGGTCTACGTGCTGCCCGCCGTCCCGGCGCTCGCGATGGCCGCTGCTCCATGGTTGCCGGAACTGCTGCGGGCGCGCGGGCCGCGACGTCTCGCGTTCGTGCTGGCGATCGTGCTGACGGCGCTGATGGCCGCCGCCGCAGTCTACGTTGCGGTCGACTCGCGCGCGGCGGCTCGCATCGTCGATCTGGACCTGCTGCAACCCGTGCTGCCGCTCGCCATCGTCGCGATCGCGGGCGCGGCGGCGATCTGGTTGCTGCGCGAGCGCGATGGCTGGGTCGCCTATGCAGCGACGCTGGGAATTCTGCTGATGACGGCCGGATTCGTCGTGTATCCGCGCATCGACGCGGACCGCTCGGGTCGCGCGTTCATGGCGCGAGTCGAAGAGGCGAGTGCGGGCATCGCCGAACTCGGCCTGGTCGGGGCCAAGGAGCAGTACCTGCTGCAGTTGCGCCGTCCGAGCACGAATTTCGGGCACGCGCGCTGGCGGGAGGACGCTGCGGAAGCGGCGGACGCGTCGGCCTGGCTCGCCGCGCGTCCCGGCCGGGCGCTGCTCATGAACCGTACGGCGCTCGAGGCCTGCTTCAAGGGCGCGACCGCGGTGGACATGGGTCGGGAGAATCGCAAGCGCTGGTATCCTGGTGACCGGTGGTGCGGATCCCGGCTGCGTCGAGCGCGGCGATCGGTCCCGGGCCAGGCTTTACATGCCGCCGAATGCTTCTTTAAATACAGACGGTTAGCTTGATATCCTGATCCACTATGACAGAATGCGCCGCAAGTGATTGCCCAATAAGCATTCCAAAGTGTGCGTCAGTTCCGCTGCGACACGCACGGCACTGACAGACTGAGGCAAACCGGCAGGGGTCCGAACGAACGCGATGGCCATTTCCCCACCCGAGGGCGGCGACGAGCAGGACGGCACCGACTTCCTCTCGACTCAGGTCGTCTTCGGCAACGGCAATCGCTCCGCCGTCGGCCTCGACGTGCTGGCCACCAAGGTCGCCGTCGACTTCCAGGCGCTCACCAGCGAAGGCGGCGACAACTGCGTCAAGCGCAACCTCGAGGCCTTGCGCGAGGCCACCGCGGTCGACGCCATCTGCATCGCGCTGTTCGACGCCGAGAAGCAGACGGTCGAGCGCGTCGCGAGTGCCACGGCACTGTTCACGCCTTTCGACCCGCAGGTGCTGAAGGGCGACCTGCTCGAACGCACGCCCTATCTCGCGAACGGCCTCGACCACCTGCGCATCCTGGAACTCCGCGACACGCTGGCACCGCGACGCGAACTCGCAGTGGACGCGGCACGGTTCGCCGAACTCGGCATCCGCTCGATGCTGATCTGCGGCTTTTCACTGCGTGGCCGCGTCTCCGGCTTCATGGCGCTCTGCTCGTCGCAGCCGCGAGCCGGCTGGGACGCGAACCTGCACCTGCTGCTGAAGCTCGTCGGCGCGAGCTTCGCGACCGGGCTCGAGCGACTGCGCGTGCAGCGCTACCTGTCCCGGCTCGAGGAGCGCAACGACCTTTCGCTGCCGTCCGCCAACGACGGCCTCTGGGACTTCGACGTCGAGAACAACACGGTCTACTTCTCGCCGCGCTGGCGCAAGATGCTGGGCTACGACGAGCACGACCCGCACGTCTCGCCCGACTGGCGCCGGCTGGTGCACCGCGACGACATGGCGCGCGTGCAGGCGCTGATCCGCGACCACATCGCGGGCAAGATCCCGATGTTCGAGAGCGTGCACCGGATGCGCCATACCAACGGCGAGTGGCGCTGGGTGGTGAGCCGCGCGAAGGCGCGGGTGGACTCGAGCGGCCGCCTGCGGCGCCTGGTGGGCGTCGAACTCGACATCACCGAGCGCAAGCTCTACGAGGACGCGCTGTTCAAGGAGAAGGAGAGCGCGCAGATCACGCTGCAGTCGATCGGCGACGGCGTCATCACGACCGACGGGCACCTGATCATCGAGTACCTGAACCCGGTCGCCGAGGACCTGACCGGCTGGCGCTTCGAGGAAGCGCAGGGCAAGCACATCGACGACATCTTCCGCGGCTTCCACGAGGAGACCTGCGAGCCGCTCGAGAATCCGTTGTCGGTCGCGATCCGGCGCAGCCGTGCGATCAAGTCGGTGCGGCCGACGCTGCTGATCAAGCGCGACGGCAACGAGATGTACATCGAGAGCACGGCGTCGCCGATCCGCGACGGCTCGGGCGCGGTCTCGGGCGGCGTGCTGGTGTTCCACGACGTCAGCGAGAGCCGGGAGCTGAACCGCAAGCTTTCCTATCACGCCAGCCACGACATCCTGACCGGACTCGTCAACCGGCGCGAATTCGAGTTGCGGCTCGAGCGGTCGCTGCGCAGCGCGCGGGCTCGCGAGACCTCCTACGCGCTGTGCCACCTCGACGTGGACCAGTTCAAGATCATCAACGACACCTGCGGCCACAGTGCGGGCGACGCGCTGCTCGGCCAGGTCGGTGCGCTGCTGAAGACCAAGATCCGCTGGCGCGACACGCTCGCGCGCCTCGGCGGCGACGAGTTCGGCGTGCTGCTCGAGAGCTGCTCGCTCGACGAGGCGCTGCGGATGGCGGAGCAGCTGCGCGAGACGATCCGCAACTACAAGTTCGTCTGGGAGGAGCGCACCTTCCGGCTCGGCTGCAGCGTGGGCGTGGTGCCGATCACGGGCGACAGCGAGGACGTGGCCGGGGTGCTCTCGGCGGCGGACAACGCCTGCGCGGCGGCCAAGGACGCGGGGCGCAACCGCGTCTACAGCTTCCAGGAAAACGACATCGACCTGATGCGCCGCCGCCGCGAGATGCAGTGGGCCGCCCGCATCAACAACGCGCTCGAGGAGTCCCGCTTCGAGCTGTACCGGATGACGATCCTGCCGCTGCAGAAGCCCGACCCGGGCGCGCACTACGAGCTGCTGCTGCGCATGAGGGACGAGCAGGGCAAGATCGTCTCGCCCGACAACTTCATCAAGTCGGCCGAACACTACGGACTGACGCCGGCGATCGACCGCTGGGTGATCGAGAACGCGCTGCGCTGGCTGGTCTCGGAAGCGGACGAGCGCGAGCGCCTCACGCTGTGCTCGATCAACCTGTCCGGCCAGAGCCTCGGCGACGACAAGTTCCTGCCGTTCGTGATCGACCAGTTCCACCGCAGCGGCATCGACGCGTCGAAGATCTGCTTCGAGATCACCGAGACCGCCGCGATCGCGAGCTTCTCGCAGGCCAATCGCTTCATCCAGGCGCTCAAGGAGCTCGGCTGCAAGTTCGCGCTCGACGACTTCGGCACCGGCCTGTCGTCGTTCGGTTACCTGAAGCACTTCCCGGTGGATTTCCTCAAGATCGACGGCAGCTTCGTCAAGGAAATCCTGCACGACCCGATCGACCGCGAGATGGTCCGCTCCATCAACGAGATCGGGCACCTGACCGGCAAGCTGACGATCGCCGAGTTTGCCGAGAACGCCGAGATCATCACGATGCTCAAGAACCTCGGCGTCGATTATGCGCAGGGGTACGGGATCGCGTCGCCGCAGCGCATCACCCGCTCGGTGGTCAACGCTTGATCGCCTTGGCGTAGCTCCCGCTGGCGGAGTTCGCTGCACTCGCTGCGGGCTGCAGCGGCCGGTCGCGATGTTTTTTCGAGTCGCGCGCGGGGCGCGCTTGGTCGAAAAAACATCGCGACCGGCCGTCGCAACACCGCGCCTGAGCTGCGTCTCCCTGCGGGAGACTTCGCACGGCGCAAGCGCGGTGAGTGGGTTCAACGTCACCCTCGGTAGCTGAGTCAAAGATGACGACTCCGCCTGTGCACGCCGCAGGCAGTGCGCCAAGCCGCTTCCCGTTGGCCACCCACGTTACGGAGAAGCCGTTCGGTCCGTGGTGGGCGCTGCATGCGCCGTGCGAGTTTTCGCGCCCTGGCGAAAACTCGCTCAGGCGCCGCGCACGGTGGCGAGGATTCCGGGTCCGTTCGGGCCCGCATGTCTTCTTCGCGGGCCCGGGCGGACCCGGAATCCTCGCCCACCACCCGCGTGACGCCGCAGCAGCAAATCAAACCAGGGGCGAGAACTCGAAGCGCATCGACAGATCCACGGCCCGCACGTGCTTCGTGAGCGAACCGATCGAGACGAAATCGACGCCGGTCTCGGCGATCGCACGCAGCGTCTCCAACGTGACGTTGCCGGACGCTTCGAGTTTCATCGGGCCACGAGGGTGAGAGCGATTCATCGCGACGGCGGCCCGCAGGTCGTCGAGGCTGAATTCGTCGAGCAGGGCCATGTCCGCGCCGGCCTCGAGCGCCTGGGTCAGCTCGTCGAGCGTCTCGACCTCGACCTCGACCGGCACGATTGCGCCGGCCGCGCGCGCCGCGGCCACCGCGGAGGCGATCGACCCGGCGGCCATGATGTGGTTCTCCTTGACGAGGATGCCGTCGTAGAGCCCCATCCGGTGGTTGCTGCCGCCCGCGCAGAGCACCGCGTACTTCTGTGCGCGGCGCAGCCCGGGGAGCGTCTTGCGCGTGTCGAGGATGCGTGCGGGCAGGCCGGCCACGATCGCCACATAACGCCGTGTCACGGTCGCCGTGCCGGACAGGGTCTGCAGGAAGTTCAGGGCGGTCCGTTCACCGGTGAGCAGCGACCGGGCCGGGCCCGAGAGCCGGCACAGGCGCTGGCCTGCGGCGACGTCCGCGCCCTCGTCGGCGTCCCACTCGATCCGCACCGCCGGATCGATCTGGTGGAACACTTCGTCGAACCAGGGCCGGCCGCAAAGGACGGCCGCCTCGCGCGTGATCACGGTCGCGCGGCCGGTGCGGCCGGCGGGCACGAGCACGGCGGTCAAGTCGCCGGCGCCGACGTCCTCGTCGATGGCGCGTGCTACCTGCTGGACCAGGTCGACCGGGGGCGCGGGCATGCGGGACCCGTCCGTCAGAAGGGCAGGCCGTGCGTGGCCGAGCCCATGCAGAGCAGCATCGGGATCGACAGCGCGAAGTTGGTCCGCGACGCGAGCGTGGCGACCTTGCGAGCCCGTGCCTTCTCGGCGTCCGTGGCGGCGACGATGCCGAGGATCTTCTTCTGGTTCGGCCAGATCAGCACCCAGACGTTGAACAGCATGATCGTGCCGAGCCAGGCGCCGATGCCGATGATCAGCTGGTAGTAATTGACCGTGTCGCCCAGGCCGAGCGTGAAGGCGCCGGCAAAGTTTCCGGAGCGACCCAGGTACCAGGCGCCCGTGAACCAGGTGACCAGCGACGCCCAGCGGAACCACCAGAGCGCGCGGGGAGCGACGTATTTCGTGATGCCGGCGCCGCCGGGGCCGCCTTTGTCCGCGGCGGCCGTCGCGAGCGCCGGGATCTGCACGACGTTGAAGTAGTACAGCAGGCCGATCCACATGATGCCGGACAGGATGTGCAGCCAGCGGGCGAGGCTCAATTCGACGAAGCCGGTGGGCGCGACCAGCAGCGTGAGCACGATCGCGATCGCGAATCCGAGCGTGATCGCACCACGAACCGTGTTCAATGGGTTCACCGGAAACTCCTGCCAGCGTGTAGTGTGCGGCGCCCTCGGGAATTTCGGCCTCTGGCCGGGGTCGCTGCGAAGCATTTGAAGAATAGGCGACGCATCCCCATAATTCAACGCCTTCCGGGGCGGGTTGGTGGTGGCGAATGACTCGAGTGGGTCCTGCATCTCCCTGCATCAACGTGTGCGTGCTCGACGCCGGCAATTGCTGCACCGGGTGCGGGCGCACCGTCGTCGAGATCGCTCGCTGGGGGCGGATGAACCCGGACGAGCAGTGGGCCGTGCTTGCGCGGCTGGAGCGGGCGCGCGCCGATACGGGGCGCCCTGATTTGGCGGTCGCAGGCGCGGCCAAGGGGTGAGGCACGTGGACGTCATCGAACGAATTCAGGAACAGCTCAAGTCGAACCCGGTGGTGCTCTACATGAAGGGCACGCCCGACTTCCCGCAGTGTGGATTCTCGGCCGCCGCCGTGCGCACGCTCGAGGCGTGTGGCGCGAGTTTCGGCTACGTGAACATCTTCGAAGATCCCGAGTTGCGGGAGGCGCTCAAGCGCTACTCGAACTGGCCGACGTATCCGCAGTTGTACGTCAGCGGGGAACTCGTCGGCGGCTCGGACATCATCACCGAGATGTTCCAGAAGGGCGAGCTGAAGGCGCTGCTCGACGAAGCCGGCGCGACGGCAAAGGCCTGAACTACAGGGGACATTCCCCTTTAGTCACCGGCATCCTCCGGCGGCACCTCGTCGATGACCGCGAGGTCGGGAGCGCGTTCCAGCGCTTCCTCGTACATGAACCGGAAGCGATTGCAGATCACGCAGAAAAGCGCTGCGGTGCGTTCCGCGTCGTAAATGGCCGAGTGTGCGCCCGCCGGGTCCCAAGCCAGGCCGGCCGCCGTCACCGCTCGCGACAATACCGTTTGACCCAGTGCGACGCCGCCGAGCGTGGCCGTGTCGAAACTCGAGAACGGGTGGAACGGATTGCGCTTGATGTCCGTGCGCGCGACCGCGGCGTTCAGGAACCCGAGGTCGAACGACGCGTTGTGCCCGACGAGCACGGCACGGGTGCAATCGGCCTCGCGTACGGCTTTGCGAATCTCGCGCAGCAGCTGCGTCAGCGCCTCCTTCTCGGGCATCGCGGGTCGCAACGGGTGGTGCGGGTCGATGCCGTTCACGGCGAGCGACGCGGGATCGATGCGCGAGCCGTGGAACGGCTGGACGTGGTAGCGGAAGGTCGCTCCGGGCCGCACCTCCCCGCTCGGCGTCATGTCGATGATCACTGCGGCGATCTCGAGCAAGGCATCCGTATTGGCATTGAAGCCGCCCGTCTCCACGTCGACCGCCACCGGCAGGAATCCGCGGAACCGGTTGGCGATGCGCGGCCCGTCGTACCCGACGCTCACTGCGTCACCAGCCGCCAGCCGACCTGGCCGCCGCCACGCAACGGGACGAGCTCGTCGTCGCCGAACGGATACGCGTCCGGAACGGTCCAGGCGGACCGCTCGAGCGTGATCTGGCCCGGGTTGCGGGGCAGGCGATAGAAGTCGGCACCGCGCTCGGCCGCGAAGGCCTCCAGCCGGTCCAGCCGGCCCGCCGCGTGGAACACCTCGGCATAAAGCTCGATCGCAGCGTGCGCGGAGAAGATTCCTGCGCAGCCGCACGCGGCTTCCTTGGTGTGGCGCGCGTGGGGCGCGCTGTCGGTGCCGAGGAAGAATCGCGGATCGTCGCCGGTGGCGGCCTCGACCAGGGCCGCACGGTCGCGCTCGCGCTTCAGCACCGGCAGGCAGAAGTGGTGCGGACGGATGCCGCCCTCGAACAGTGCATTGCGATTCAGCAGCAGGTGTTGAGGGGTCAGCGTCGCTGCGATCGTCGGGCCCGCGGACCGGACGAACTCGGCGGCTGCCGCCGTCGTAATGTGCTCGAAGACGATGCGCAGTCCGGGCACGCGCTCGACGATCCGGGTCAGCACCCGATCGATGAACTCGTGCTCCCGGTCGAACACGTCGACCGCCGACTCGGTCACCTCACCGTGCACCTGCAGCACCAGGCCGGCCTCGGCCATGGCTTCCAGCGCGGGCCAGGTGTGCTCGATCGAGGTCACGCCCGAGTCCGAGTGCGTCGTCGCACCCGCCGGATAGAGCTTGGCGCCCACGACGAAGCCGCTCGCGCGGGCCCGGCGGATCTCGTCGGGCGGCGTGCGATCGGTCAGGTAGAGGGTCATCAACGGCTCGAACGCCGATCCCGGCGGCAGCGCAGCCAGGATGCGCGCGCGGTAATCCGCCAGCGCGGCCGTGGTCGTCATCGGCGGCTTCAGGTTCGGCATCACGAGCGCGCGTGCGAAACGCCGCGCCGTGAAGGGCAGCACCGCGGCCATGTGAGCGCCGTCCCGCAGGTGCAGGTGCCAGTCGTCGGGTCGTCTCAGTCGCAGCACGCTCAAGCGCGACTCTCCGCCTGCGCGAGGAACGCTGGATCGCCGAGCAGGTGCGCGGTGTAGCGCACGCCGAATCCGGTGAACTCCGTCGGCACGTGCGCGAGACCACCCTTGTGCTCGCTGGCGGCGAGGTCGAAGTGCACCCACGCGAGGTCCTGCGGCACGAAGCGGCTCAGGAAACGCGCAGCGAGGATGTGATCACCCTTCGCCTCGACGGCGCACTGCAGCACGTCGGCCACCGGGCTCTCGAGCTCGCGGTCGAAGTCCGCGTCCATCGGGAAGCACCAGACGCGCTCGCCGCTCGCGCGTCCGGCCGCCTGCACGGCCTCGTGCAGGTCATGGCGGTTCGTGAAGGCGCCGCTGTAGCGATCGGTGATCGCATTGACGCAGGCGCCCGTCAACGTGGCGTAATCGAGCAGCAGCGCCGGCTTCTCGCGGGCCGCCAGCGCCAGCGTGTCGGCCAGCACCATGCGGCCCTCGGCGTCGCTGTGCACGACCTGGATCGTGACGCCATTCATCGCGCGGACGATCTCCTGCGGGCGGTAGGCGCGCGGGCCGATCTGGTTCTCGGTCAGCGCGAGCCAGCAATCGACCTCGAGCGCCGCCTGGCTGCGCGACAGCGCGAGCAGGCTGCCGACCGCGACTGCGCTGCCCTGCATGTCGCCGTGCATCAGGTACATGCCCTTGTGCGCCTTGAGGTTCACGCCGCCCGTGTCGAAGCAGATGCCCTTGCCGACGAGGCCGATCCGCCGCGCGGGCCGCGTGCCGCGCGGCCGATAGCGCAGCCGCACGATGCCGGCGCCGCGGTGGTCGTTGGCGCGGGTGACGGCAAGGAAGGCCCCCGCGCCCAGTCGTGCGAGCGCGCGCTCGTCGTAAAAACGGAACGACCAGCCCTCGCGGCGGGCGAGTTGCTGCAACGTCTTCCGGTAAGCGACGCAATCGAGCTCGTTGGGTGGCAGCGTCGTGAGCCAGCGCGCGAGGTGGTTGCCGGCGGCGATCGCCGCGGCGCGTTCGAGGTCCGCCGCGCGTCCGCCATGTGCGTCGATGGCGCGCAGATCGGACGGCGGCGTGGGACGGGTCTTGCGTTGCGGCATCGGCGCGGCCGCGGCGAGCGCTGCGCTCGCGAGCGCCTCCACGACCAGCGCGGACTCGTCGGCGTCGAAGGCCATTGCGTGACACTGCAGCGCGACCACGCCGGGCTTGACGACCTCGCTCATCAGCTTGCCCGCCAGCTCGAGGCGCTCGAAGCTGCTCGCGCCGGGGCGCAGGAATCCGACCGCAGCCAGCGTCTGGCGCGCGTTCGGCAACCGCGTGACCAGCAGAGGTGCTTTCGATGCCCTGCGGACGCTGCGATGGAGGCTCTGCCACAGCCTGGCATGAGGCAAGCGTGCGATCGCCGCGGCGGGGTCGGCGTCGGCGATCACGAAGACCGCAGCGTCCGTGCGAGCCAGGCTCACCTCGCTCGCGGGCGCGCTGCGCCGCCGCAGCGCGATCTTCGTTTCCGGCGGGAGCATCTGCATCACGGGCTTGCCTTGACCCCTGTTGGAGCAGCGCGGATCATTGCGCGTCGGCATGCTAACAGGGCGTGCCGCGCAAATCATTACCGCGGGCGCGCACCATGTTCGAAGCTTCCAAGATCGAAGACTCCGATCCGTCCGAGACGCGCGAGTGGCTCGAGTCGATCGACTCGGTGCTGCGCGTGCACGGTGCCGAGCGTGCGCACTACCTGCTCGAGCGGGTCATCGATCACACGCGGCGCTCCGGCGCGTACCTGCCGTTCAAGCCGAACACGGCCTACGTCAACACCATCTCCACGGCGCAGCAACAGGAGTATCCCGGCGACCGCGCCCTCGAGCGTCGCATCAAGGCCTACATCCGCTGGAACGCGATGGCGATGGTGGTGCAGGCCAATCGACAGAGCTCGGAATACGGCGGGCACATCGCGTCTTACGCGTCCGCCGCCACGCTCTACGAAGTCGGCTTCAACCACTTCTGGCGCGCGCCCAGCGACGCGCATCCGGGGGACATGGTCTTCATCCAGGGGCATTCGTCGCCCGGAATCTACGCGCGCGCCTATCTCGAGGGGCGACTGAGCGAAGAGCACCTGCGACGCTTCCGCGAGGAAGTGGGCGGCGGCGGCCTCTCGTCGTATCCACACCCCTGGCTGATGCCGGATTTCTGGCAGTTCCCCACGGTCTCGATGGGACTCGGCCCGATGATGGCGATCTACCAGGCGCGCTTCACGCGCTACCTCGAGCACCGCGGCCTGATCCCCGTGAGCGACCGCAAGGTCTGGGCGTTCCTCGGCGACGGGGAGATGGACGAACCCGAGTCGCTCGGCGCGATCACGATGCCGGTGCGCGAGAAGCTCGACAACCTCGTGTTCGTCGTGAACTGCAACCTGCAGCGCCTCGACGGCCCGGTGCGCGGCAACGGCAAGATCATCCAGGAACTCGAGGCCGCCTTCCTCGGCGCGGGCTGGAATGTCATCAAGGTGATCTGGGGTTCGCGCTGGGATCCGCTGTTCGCGCGGGACACGCGCGGCCTGCTGCGCCGCCTGATGATGGAATGCGTCGACGGCGAGTACCAGAACTTCAAGGCCAAGGGCGGCGCGTACACGCGAGAGCACTTCTTCGGCAAGTATCCGGAGCTGAAGGAGATGGTCGCCAACATGTCGGACGACGACATCTGGATGCTCAATCGCGGCGGCCACGATCCGCTCAAGGTCTTCAACGCCTACCAGGCGGCGATGGCGCACAAGGGCCAGCCGACGGTGATCCTCGCCAAGACCATCAAGGGCTATGGCATGGGCAAGTCGGGTGAGGGCCTCAACATCACCCACCAGCAGAAGAAGCTCGACGACGACGCGCTGAAGGACTTCCGCGACCGCTTCAACATCCCGGTGTCGGACGAGGAGATCGGCAGCGTGCCGTACTACCGGCCCGCCGACGGCAGCGAGGAACTGAAGTACCTGCAGGAGCGGCGCAAGGCGCTCGGCGGCTACCTGCCACAGCGACGGCCGAAGGCCGATTCGCTGAACGTGCCGCCCCTCGCGGCGTTTGCGTCGTTGCTCGGGGCCTCGGGCGAGCGCGAATACTCGACGACGATGGCGCTCGTGCGCCTGCTCGGCCTGCTCCTCAAGGACAAGGAGGTCGGTTCGCGCGTCGTGCCGATCGTTCCCGACGAGGCGCGTACGTTCGGCATGGAGGGCCTGTTCCGCCAGATCGGGATCTATTCCTCGATGGGACAGCTGTACACACCGCAGGATGCGGACCAGCTGCTGTACTACCGCGAGGACATGAAAGGCCAGATCCTCGAGGAGGGCATCAACGAAGGCGGCGCAATGTGCAGCTGGATCGCCGCCGGCACGGCGTACGCGAACCACGGCGTCAGCATGATCCCGTTCTACATCTACTACTCGATGTTCGGGTTCCAGCGCGTCGGCGACTTCATCTGGGCCGCGGGCGACATGCAGAGTCGCGGCTTCCTGATCGGCGGCACGGCGGGCCGTACCACGCTGGCGGGCGAGGGCCTGCAGCACCAGGACGGCCACAGCCAGCTCGTCGCGACGACGATCCCGAACTGCGTGGCCTACGACCCGACGTACGCCTACGAGCTTGCGGTGATCGTGCAGGACGGACTGCGCCGCATGTATGCCGAGCAGGAAAACGTCTTCTTCTACATCACCTGCATGAACGAGAACTACGCGCACCCGGCGCTGCCGGACGGCGCGGAGGCGGGCATCCTGCGGGGGATGTACCGGCTGCGCGCCGGCGGCCGCGGCAAGGTGCGCGTGAACCTGCTCGGATCCGGCACGATCCTGCGCGAGGTGATCGGCGCTGCGGAGCTGCTGGAGGCGGAGTTCGGCGTGCCAGCCGACGTCTTCAGCGTCACCAGTTTTTCCGAGCTGCGGCGCGAAGCGCTCGACGCCGAACGCTGGAACATGCTGCATCCCGGCCAGGCGCCGCGCACACCGTACGTGCAGGAGCTGCTCGCCGGGCAATCGGGCCCGTTCGTCGCGGCGACGGACTACATGCGCACCGTACCGGACCAGATCCGGCAATGGGTGCCCGGCCGCTACCACGTGCTCGGCACCGACGGTTACGGCCGCAGCGACTCGCGCGCCGCGTTGCGCGGCTTCTTCGAAGTCGACCGGCGCTACGTCGCGCTCGCGGCGCTCAAGTCGCTCGCCGACGATGGGATGCTCGACATGGCGACGGTCGTGAGCGCCATGCAGCGCTTCGGCCTCGATCCCGACAAGCCGAACCCCGTGACGGTCTGAGGGGCGTGCGGTCATGCCGAACCTGATCGAAGTTCGCGTCCCGGACATCGGCGACTACAAGGACGTCGAGATCATCGAAGTGGCCGTGCAGCCGGGCGACGCCGTCGCCGTCGATGGCACGCTGATCACGCTCGAGACCGAGAAGGCGACGATGGACGTGCCTTCGTCGGCCGCCGGCATCGTGCGCGAACTGAAGGTGCGGCGCGGCGGGCGGGTGTCGCAGGGCGACGTGATCGCGCTGATCGAGGCGGAGACGGCCACCGCGCCTGCTGTGGCGGTCGCGGTCGATAGCAAGCCGGTCGTGAGCCGTGAAGCCGCGGAGAAGCCCGCGGTTCAACCCGTCATCCAGCCGTCTCCGGCGCAGGCGAGCGAGGAGGCCGGCAAGGCCGCCGGGGGAATGGTCGTCGGTGATCCGGGGTTCTCGCGTTCGCACGCGAGCCCGTCGATCCGGCGCTTTGCGCGTGAACTGGGCGTCGATCTCGCGAAGGTGCAGGGCACGGGCGCCAAGGGGCGCATCACCGAGCAGGACGTCAAGGCGCACGTCAAGCGATTGCTGAGCGAACCAGCGGCCGGCGCCGCGCTGCCGCGCGTGCCCGTCGTCGACTTCGCTGCGTTCGGTGCCGTCGAGCGCCGGCCGCTCAGTCGCATCCAGAAGATCGCAGGCCCCCGCCTGCACGCGAGCTGGATCAACGTGCCGCACGTGACGCAGTTCGACGAAGCCGACATCACGGACATGGAGGCCACGCGCGCGCGCCTGAAGGACGAGGCGGCCTCGCGCAGCATCAAGCTGACGCCGCTCGCGTTCGTGATGCGCGCCTGCGTGCAGGCGCTGCAGGCGTTCCCGCATTTCGGCGCGTCGCTCGACGCCGAGGCGGGCGAGCTGGTGATCAAGAAGTATGTCCACGTCGGGTTCGCCGCGGATACGCCGAACGGCCTCGTCGTCCCGGTGGTCCGTGACGCCGACCGCAAGGACGTCTTCGAGCTCGCGCGCGAACTCGCGGTGCTGAGCGAGAAGGCGCGTGCCGGCAAGCTCGCTGCAGCGGAGATGCAGGGCGGCTGCTTCACGATCTCGAGCTTGGGCGGCATCGGCGGCACCGCGTTCACGCCGATCATCAATGCGCCCGAAGTCGCAATTCTGGGCGTGTCGCGTGCGAGCCACCGGCCCGTGTACCAGAATGGGGCTTTCGTGCCGAAGCTGGTGCTGCCGCTCTCGCTGTCCTACGACCATCGGGTCATCGACGGCGCCGACGCAGTTCGCTTCACCAGTTTCCTCGCCAGGGCACTCGCCGACGTGCAAGGACTGCTGCAGGCGATTCCGTGATCGGAATCCGCCACGACTGGAGAGAGTATTGACCGCAACGAGTGACTCATCGCCCTCTGCCGCGACCCTGCGCGTGCCGGAGCTCGGCGACGTGCAGGACGTCGCCGTGATCGACGTGCTCGTCAAGCCCGGGGATCGCATCGAAGTCGACACACCCCTGGTCACGCTCGAGAGCGACAAGGCGACGATGGAAGTGCCGGCAACCGCGGCCGGCGTCGTCATGCAGGTGCACCTGAAGACGGGCGACAAGGTGTCGAGCGGCACCGCGATCGCGACGCTGGCGTCGCCCGGTCCTGCGACGGAAGAAACGGCGACCCACGGTGCGCTGCGCGCGGCCGAACCGTACGGCGGCGAGCCGTACCTCGATACGGTCCCGATCAAGCCGATGCCCCACGACGAGCCAGTGCAACCCGCACCTGGCGCAGCCGGAGTGGTGCCGGAACCGGCCCGCGGTTCCGCAGTCGCTCCGACTGCAGCGACCCGACATTCCTTCGATTTCGACCTCGTCGTACTCGGTGCCGGTCCGGGCGGTTACACGGCGGCCTTTCGCGCCGCGGACCTGGGTCTTGCGGTCGCGCTGATCGAGCGGGGTCCGACGCTGGGCGGTGTGTGCCTGAACGTCGGCTGCATCCCGTCCAAGGCGCTGCTGCATGCGGCCCGCGTGATCGAGGATGCGGAGGCGATGGCCGAGTTCGGCGTGCGGTTCGGTGCGCCCGAGATCGATGCGGCGAAGCTCCGCGACTGGAAGGACGGCGTCGTCGCACGCCTCACTGGCGGACTCGAAACGCTCGCGCGGCAGCGCAAGGTTACGGTGATCCGTGGCGAGGCGAACTTCGTCGCCGCGCACGAGCTGCAGGTTGGCGAGGGCGGAACGACGCGCCCCGTGAGCTTCGACCAGTGCATCATCGCTGCGGGCTCGGAGTCCATGCGGTTGCCGGGCCTGCCGGACGATCCGCGGATCATCGACTCCACCGGCGCGCTCGAGCTCGACCTGCCCGAGTCGCTGCTCGTGGTCGGCGGCGGCATCATCGGGCTCGAGATGGCGACCGTGTACGACGCGCTCGGAGTCGCCGTCAGCGTCGTCGAGCTGACGCCGGGACTGATGCCGGGCTGCGATCGCGACCTCGTCCGGGTGCTCGAGAAACGCGTCACCCGCCGCTACACGCGCGTCCTGACCGGCACGCGGATGGCGGGCATCGAGGCCACGGCCGAGGGGTTGCGCGTCGCGTTCGCGGGCGATGCAGCGCCGGAGCCGCAGCTCTTCGGCAAGGTGCTCGTCGCGGTCGGCCGTTCGCCGAATGGGCGCCGCGTCGGTGCTGCGGCCGCGGGCGTGCACGTGGACGAGCGGGGATTCATACCGGTCGATCGGCAGATGCGCACCAACGTGCCGCACATCTTCGCGATCGGCGACGTGGTCGGCCAACCGATGCTGGCGCACAAGGCGACGCACGAGGGCAAGGTCGCTGCAGAGGCCGCCGCGGGCTTGAAGAGCTTCTTCGACGCAACCGTGATTCCATCGGTCGCCTACACCGATCCCGAAGTCGCCTGGGTCGGGCTCACCGAGACCGAGGCGAAGGCTCGTGGCGTGCCGTTCGAGAAGGCGGCCTTCCCGTGGTCGGCCAGCGGCCGCTCGCTGGCGCTCGGCCGCGACGAGGGCTTCACCAAGCTGCTGTTCGACCCGCAGACCCACCGCGTGCTCGGCGGCGGCATCGTCGGCACCAATGCGGGCGACCTGATCGCGGAGGTGGCCCTCGCGATCGAAATGGGTGCCGACGCGGCGGACCTGGCCCTGACGATCCATCCTCACCCGACGCTGTCCGAGACGGTCGCATTCGCTGCGGAGGCCTTCGAGGGCACGCTCACCGATCTCTACCTGCCGCGCAGGAAGCCGCCGCGGGACGCCTGAGCCGCCGGGCGAAGAACTTGAATCGTTCCCTGACACGCTTGCTGCGGACGTTCGGGCTCCTCGAGACCGCGCGTCGCGCAGAACTGCGCTGGCGAACGGGCCAGCCCCGGGCCCTGCCCGACGCGGTGATCCTCGGTGCGCAGAAATCCGGGACCAGCTCGCTGCACAACTACCTGACCCAGCATCCCGGCGTGACGGCGCCGTTGCGCAAGGAAGTGCACTTCTTCGACCTGAACCATGCGCGGGGCGAGGACTGGTACCGAGCTCACTTCGGCCGGGTCGGCGATCCGGGCCTGAATCTCGACAGCAGTCCCTACTACCTGTTCCACCCCGCCGTGCCGCAGCGGCTGCGCGCCATGGTGCCGGCCGCGAAGCTCATCGTGCTGTTGCGCGACCCGGTACGGCGCGCGTACTCGAATTACTGGCACGAGCGCGACAAGGGGCGCGAGTCGCTCAATTTCGAGGATGCGATCGCCGCCGAACCCGGGCGCATCGAGATCGCCCAGGCGCGGCTGGCGGACGGCACGCTGGAGCGCAGCCACGAGCACCAGCACTTCAGCTACCTGGCGCGCGGGCGCTACGCCGAGCAGCTCGAGCGCTGGTTCGCACAGTTCCCGCGCGCGCAGTTCCTGATCCTGCGCTTCGAGGACCTCGTCGCGGACCCGTTGGCCGTGCTCAACCAGACACTCGAGTTCCTGGGGCTCCCGCCGGCCGAGTCCGTCGATCTCGAGGCGCGCAACACTCGTCGCTATCCGCCGATCACCGCGGCGACCGCAGCGTGGCTGCGGGAATACTACGAGCCGTGGAACCGCCGCCTCGAGGCCTTGCTCGGACGGTCGATGGGCTGGTGAACTATTTGCGGCGGCCGAGCACCTGGCGCAGCGACTCGAGGTACGCGCCCTCGTCCGGCGGCTGCGCGGTCCGCTGGCTCAGCCAGAGTGCTTCGGCGAGACGCTCCAGCATCCGGTGCTCCGCCTCGTGCGGGTCGGCGAACCGCTCGACCAGCTGGGCGCGGATCGCGGCGATGCCGGCCGGCCGGTCCGTCGCCGCTTGCTCGCGAATCGCGAGATGCAAACCCATGTGCAGGAACGGATTCGACTGGCCCCCCTCGGGCGTGAAGTCGCGGCCGAGCGCCTCGGCTTCGTCCTCCAGCAGCGCGTGGTACTCCGGATGCTGCTCGATGACCGTGACGATCTGGTGCTCGAGCGGCTCGAGCGGCCGTCCGGCGCGATGCTTGCGCCAGGCCTCGACGTAGAGGCGACGCAGTCCGCCGCGATCCTGGTCGTGGAAGAAGGGCATGTCTCCCTAGCTCTTGCGGGTCTTCGAGCGGTAGTCGCACAGGTCCGCGATCGGGCACGACGGGCAGTCGGGATTGCGCGCCTTGCAGGTGTAGCGCCCGTGCAGGATCAACCAGTGGTGCGCGTCGCGGAGGAACTCCTGCGGGACGACCCGCAACAGCCGGTCTTCGACTTCGCGGACCGTCTTGCCCGGCGCGAGCCCGGTGCGGTTCGCGACGCGAAACACGTGGGTGTCGACCGCCAGCGTCGGCTGACCGAAGGCGGTGTTGAGGATCACGTTGGCCGTCTTGCGGCCCACGCCCGGCAAGGCCTCGAGGCTCGCGCGATCCTCCGGCACTCGGCCGCCGTGCTGCTCGAGCAGGCTGCGGCAGGTGGCGACGATGTTGCGCGCCTTGCCCTGGTAGAGGCCGATCGAGCGCACGTATTCGGAGAGACCCTCGACCCCGAGCGCGAGGATGGCCTGCGGCGTGTTCGCTGCCTTGAACAGCTTGCGAGTCGCGATGTTGACGCTCTTGTCGGTCGCCTGCGCCGAGAGGATCACGGCCACCAGCAGCTCGAACGGCGTCGAATACTCGAGCTCCGTCTGCGGATGCGGATTGGCCGCGCGCAGGCGCTCGAACATCGCCTGTCGCCGCTGCGGGTTCACGAGCGGAGTTCCGGCTCGGCGACCACGGGTACAGCCGCTGCGGCGTCGCGCTTCCGCGCCGACTGCGCATTGCCCAGCGCCAGCAAGAGGCCGAGCAACACGAACGCGCCGGGCGGCAGCAACGCGATCAGCAGGCCGTGTTCGCGGTCGAAGAGTCGCCACCCGGCGTCGCGCACGCGTTCGCCGAACAGCAGGTGCAGATCGGCGCCGAGGCTGCCCTGGCCGACCAGCTCCCGCGTCGCGCCGAGCAGCAGCAGGGCCACCAGGAACCCGAGCCCCATCGCCAGTCCGTCGAGCAGCGCTCGCGACAGCGGCTCGCGCGACGCGAAAGATTCGGCGCGGGCCAGCACCAGGCAGTTCGTGACGATCAACGGCAGGAAGATGCCGAGCGACGCGTGCAGGCCGGGCCACCACGCTGCCATCGACAACTCGACCGCAGTGACCGCGGCGGCGATGACCAGCACGAACACCGCGAGACGCACCTCGCGTGGCAGGCGCGGGCCCGCGAGCGCAGCGAGCAGCATTGCTGGCGAGCAGCACGACCAGCGTCGCGAGGCCGAGGCCAAGCGCGTTGGCGACCGAGGTGCTCACCGCCAGCAGCGGGCACAGGCCCAGCAGCTGCACGAAGCCGGGATTCTGGTCCCGGAGTCCGTTCAACAGCAGCGCACGCGAGGTCATGGCGGCATTCTAGCTAAGGCGCGACCGCAGCGACCGGCGCCGCGAAGAACAGCTCGTCGCGATGCTGCTGCTGATAGACGAGCACGTTGCGCACGGCCCCGACGATCGCCCGCGGCGTCACGGTCGCGCCGGTGAACTGGTCGAAGTCGCCGCCGTCCTTGCGGACCTTCCAGCGTTCGGCGGGAGGGTCGGCCAGGGACCGGCCGTCGAAGATCCGGATCCAGGGCGAGCGGCGCTCCTCGATGGCGTCGCCAAGTCCCGGCGTCTCGCGGTGGGACAGCACCCGGACGCCCAGCAACCTCCCGTCGGCGTCGGTCGCGACCAGCAGCCGGATCGCTCCGGCATACCCGTCGGGCGCCACCGCAGTGAAGAGCAATGCAGCCGGGTTGCCTGCGAGTCGCGCGCGATGCACGGGCAAGGCCGCGTCCACGCCGAGCAATTCCGGGTCGCGCACGAACGTGACGTCGGCAAGGGGATCGTTGTCATAGCGTACGCCGCCGAGGACAGCGGTCAGCTGGGCCAGCCGCTCCGCACGCTGGCTCGCCTCGATACGCGGCTGCGCGAGGTCATGCACGACGGAGACCAGTCCGACCGCGATGACGGCTGCGAGGCCGAGAATCGCGGCCGCCTGCAGCGCGCGTCGCGCGCCGGACTTAGCGTCCTCGGTGGCCATGGATCCTCGGCACGGTATAGCGATCGAGCAACGGCACGGCGAGGTTCATCAGCAGCACGGCAAAAGCCACGCCGTCCGGATAGCCGCCCCAGCTGCGAATGACCCAGGTGAGCACGCCGATGCCGGCCCCGAAATACAGTCGTCCGCGGTCACTGGTCGCCGCGGAAACGGGGTCGGTCGCAATGAAGAAGGCGCCGAGCATCGTCGCGCCGGACGCAAGATGGAACAGCGCACCGGCGTACGCCCCGGGGTCGATCGCGTGCATCAGCGCGGCGGGCAGGGCCAGACCCGCCAGCATCGCGACTGGGATCTGCCAGCGGATCACGCGACGCAGCAGCAGGTAGCTGCCGCCGAGGAGAGCCGCCAGGTTCAGCCATTCGCCGCCCGCAGCTCCCACGCGGCCGAAGGCCGGATCGGCCAGGATCTCCTGCATCGTGTAACTCTGCGCAAGGCCGGTGCGCAGCGCGTCGAGGGCCGTGGCGCCCGTCACGGCATCCCACTGCGGTCCAGGCACTGGCCAGCGCGTCATCTCGACGGGGAACGACACGAGCAGCACCGCGTAACCGACCATCGCCGGGTTGAACGGGTTCTGCCCGAGGCCGCCATAGGCGTGCTTGCCGAGCAGCACGGCGATTGCCGTGCCGAACGCCGTCAGCCACCAGGGCAGCAGTGGCGGCACGCTGACCGCGAGCAGCGCAGCGGTGACGAGCACGCTGCCATCGCGGAGGAACTGCGGCATCGGTCGGCCTCGCAGCCGCAGCGCCAGTGCCTCGCAGCCGAGCGCCGTCACGGCGGCGATCCCCAGCTGCAGCAATAGCGCGGGACCGAACAGCCAGACGTGCACGACTGCAAACGGGACGAGCGCGAGCAGCACCTGGAACATCACGCGCGGCACGGTGAACCCGGCGATCACGTGCGGCGGCGCGGCGACCTGGAACTCCGTGGCGGGCATCTACGTCGGTCCCGCGCCGCGAGCCCGGCGTCGAGCGGCCTCGAAGGCGAGTCGCTCGGCCGCGGCCTGTTCGGCGAGCCGCCGCTCGTGGTGCTCGAATCGCTCGCGCGCCTCGGCCGCCCGTCGTCGCTCCGCATCGTGCAGCTGCATGCGCAGCCGCGCGGCGTGAAATCGAGCCGTGAGCGGGATCTGGCTCGGGCACACGTAATCGCAACAGCCGCACTCGATGCAGTCCGCCAGCCCCAGCCGCGCGAGCCCATCACGATCGTCGGCTTGCGCGGCACGGTGCAATTGTTGCGGCAGCAATCGGGCGGGGCAGACCGCTCGCGCAGTCTCCGCAGCGGATGCACGGCATTTCCGGATCGCGGATCGCCAGGTCGGCGAGCGTAGCGGCGACGATGCAGTTGACGCCTTTGGTCGTCGGCACGAGGTCGCTCGTCGACGACCGACCGGTCATCGCGCCGCCGACGATCAGTCGGGCCGGATCGCGCTGGTAACCACCGCAGGCCGCGATCAGGTCGGCAATCGGCGTGCCGATGCGGACCTCGAGATTCCCGGGGCAGGCGACCCCGCTCCCCGTGACGGTGACGATCCGCGACACGAGCGGCTCGCCGGTGCCGACGAACCGCGCGACGGCCGCAGCGGTGCCCACGTTCTGGCAGACGACGCCGATGGCCGGCGGCAGCGCGTCGTGCGGCACCTCGAGACCGGTGATCGCCTCGATCAATTGTCGTTCGGCGCCGAGCGGATAGAGCGCAGGCAACTCGACGAGTTCGACGCGGTCGTCCTGCTCCGCAGCGATTGCAGCTGTGATCGCGGCGATGGCCTCCGGCTTGTCGTCCTCGATTGCGATCGTGCAGCGCGTTGCGCCGCTGGCAGCGAGCATGACCTGGCCGCCCAGCACGACGTCAGCCGCGCGTTCACGCATCAGCGCGTCGTCGCAGCAGATCCAGGGCTCGCACTCGGCGCCGTTCAGGACCAGGTGCGCGACGGCGCTCGCCCGCGCCAGCGCCAGCTTGCCCGCCGCCGGAAAGGCCGCACCGCCGAGGCCCGCGATGCCGGCGTCGCGCAGGCAATCGAGCAGCGTGACGCCGTCGAGCGCGCGCCAGTCGACGGGCGCCAGGGCCGGGTCCCGCGCGTCCGTGGCGTCGTTCTCGATCAGGATGCAACGACCGACGCCCGCCACCGTCGATCGCGTTGCGATCTCGACCACGACGCCCGCGACGGGCGAGTGCAGGTCGGTCGCCGCATTGCTGGCGGCCCGAGCGATCGGCGTACCGATGCCGACACGCGTGCCGACCGTGACGATCGGTTCCGCCGCCTCGCCGGAACCCTGGTCGATCGCGAGCACGGCGATCCGTGGCGCGGGTGCGGTGCGCAATGGGCGCTGCAGCGATGCCGTCTTGCGTGCATCGAGCCGCAACCCGGCCGGCAGGGCGGGCCGGTTGCTCATCCGGGCAGGTCCGCCGTCGAGCGCAACTCGATGCAGTCGACCGGGCAGGGCGGCAAGCAGAGTTCGCAGCCGGTGCACTGCGCTTCGATGACCGTGTGCATGAAGCGCGGCGCGCCGACGATGGCGTCCACCGGGCAGGCGGGCAGGCACAGCGCGCAACCGATGCAGCGTTCCTCGTCGATCACGGCGACCTGGCGCGGCTTGGTCGGTCCGAACTGCGGGTCCACGGGGATCGGTGCGCGACCCAGCAGCGCGGCAAGAGCGCGCACCGTGGCCTCGCCACCCGGCGGGCAGCGGTCGATGTCCGCGGTACCGCTTGCGATCGCCTCGGCGTAGGGCCGGCAGCCGGGGTAGCGACACTGTCCGCACTGCGTCTGCGGCAACAGCGCATCGATCTGCTCGACCAGCGAGCCCGCATCCGGTCGCAGACGCGACGCCGCCCAGCCCAGCGCCGCGCCGATCGTGGCGGCCAGGCCGGCCGCCAGGCCCACCGCCGGCAACAGCGTCGTGACGCTCACGAGCCGCCCAGTCCGCTGAAGCCCATGAAGGCCAGGGCCATGAGGCCCGCCGTCACGAGCGCGATCGGGGTGCCCTTGCAAAGGCGGCCGGGACGTCCCCGGAATCGATCCGTTCGCGCAGCGCCGCGAACAGCAGCAGCGCGAGGCCGAATCCGGCCGCGGCGGCTGCGCCGAACACCAGCGACTCGAGCAGTCCGTGCTGCCGGTCGAGATTGAGCAGGGCGACGCCGAGCACGGCGCAATTGGTGGTAATCAGCGGCAAGAACACGCCGAGCAATTCGTGCAGCAATGGGCTCGTCGCACGCACGACCAGTTCCGTGCCCTGCACGACGCCCGCGATCAACAGGATGAAGACCAGCGTACGCAGGTAGCCGAGGCCGAGCGGCTCGAGCAGCCAGTGCCAGGCCGCGTAACTGAGCCCGGAGGCCAGCGTCAGCACGAACAGCGTCGCGAGCGCCATGCCGGCCGCGGCCTCGAAGCGGCGACTGACGCCGACGAACGGGCACAAGCCCAGGAAATTCGTCAGCACGAAGTTGTTGACGAGACTCGCTCCGAGGGCCAGCAGCAGCAGGTCCGACATGTCGGAAGCGGGCGGTGGTTACTTCACTTTCATGCCCGGCTGCGCGCCTTCGTCCGGGGCCAGCAGGAAGATGTCGGCGCCGCCCGGGCCGGCCGCCAGGACCATGCCCTCGGACGTGCCGAAGCGCATCTTGCGCGGTTCGAGGTTCGCGACGACGACCGTGAGCCGGCCGACGAGCCGGTCGGGCGCATAAGCCTGCCGGATGCCGGCGAACACGGTGCGACGCTCGCCGCCGAGGTCCACGACGAGCCGCAGCAGCTTGTCCGCCCCCTCGACCTGCTCGGCAGTCACGATGCGCGCGATCCGCAAGTCGATTCGCGCGAAATCCTCGATCGACACCGGAGACATCGGCGGCACTGTCGGCGCCGGTGGCACCGGCGCTGCGCTCGCGCCGACCGCGGGCGTCGCAGCCGTCGGCACGCCCGTGGGCTTCAGGCTTTCGGTCGAGGCCCCCAGCAGCGCCTTGGTGGCGGCGGGATCCACCCGCGTCGCGAGCGGCTCGTAGGTGCCGATCGTCTGCCCCAGCAGCGGCTGGGTGACGTCGGCCCAACGCTGGTCGGGCAGTCCGAGGAAGCGCTCGGCGCCCGCGGCCAGTCGCGGCACGATGGGCTTCAGGTACAGCACGAGCACCCTGAAAAGGTTCAGGCCCTGGGTGCAGACGCCCTGCACGTCGGCCGCGCGTGCCGGATCCTTGGCCATCAGCCACGGCTTCTGCTGGTCGATGTACAGGTTGGCTCGGTCGGCGAGCAGCATGACCTCGCGGACGACGCAGGCGAGGTCGCGTCCCTCGTACGCCGCGCCGATCCGCTCCGCTGCGGCGGCGAATTCATCGTACAGGGCGGGCTCGGGCAGCCGCTCCGCGAGCCGGCCCTGCGAGCCACGGGCGATGAACCCGGCGCAGCGGCTCGCGATGTTGACGAGCTTGCCGACCAGGTCAGAATTGATCTTGCCGACGAACTCGTCGAGGTTCAGGTCGAGGTCGTCGACGCCGGGGCCGAGCCGCGACGCATAGAAATACCGCAGGTATTCCGCGGGCAGGTGATCGAGCCAGGCGCGTGCGGTGATGAACGTGCCGCGCGACTTCGACATCTTCTGCCCGTTCACGGTCAGGAAACCGTGCGCGTAGACGGCCGTCGGCGGTCGATAGCCCGAGCCGTGCAGCACGGCCGGCCAGAACAGCGTGTGGAAGTAGACGATGTCCTTGCCGATGAAGTGGTAGACCTCGGCGTCCGAGCCGGCCTTCCAGTAGCGGTCGAAGTCGAGGCCCGTGCGCCGACAGTACTGCAGGAAGCTGCCGAGGTAGCCGATCGGCGCATCGAGCCAGACGTAGAAAAACTTGCCGGTCTCGCCCGGGATCTCGAAGCCGAAATACGGCGCGTCGCGCGAGATGTCCCAGTCACGCAGGCCGGCCGTGAACCACTCGTCGAGCTTTGCGGTGACGGCGGGCTGCAAACGCCCCGAGCCGGTCCACTCGCGCAGCATCGGCTCGAAGTCGCCGAGCCGGAAGAACAGGTGCTCGGAGTCGCGCTGCACCGGCGGCGTGCCGCTCACGACCGAGATCGCGTTGAGCAGGTCGGCCGGCGTGTAGGTGGCCCCGCAGGACTCGCAGCTGTCGCCGTACTGGTCGAGCGCGCCGCAGCGCGGGCAAGTGCCGCGCACGTAGCGGTCGGGCAGGAACATCTGCGCCTGCTCGTCGTACGCCTGGCGGATGGTCTCGCGGCGGATGTGGCCGCCGGCCAGCAGCCGCCGGTAGATGCCTTCCGTGACCTCCCGGTTCTCCGGCGAGTGCGTGGTGTGGAAGTTGTCGAACGAGACGTCGAAGTCCGCGAAGTCGCGCCTCTGCTCGGCGCCGACGCGCTCGATCAGCGCCTCGGGCGAGATGCCCTCCTGCCGCGCCTTGAGCATGATCGGCGTGCCGTGCGCGTCGCTCGCGCAGACGTACAGGCAGTCGTGGCCGCGCAGCCGCTGGTAGCGTACCCAGATGTCGGTCTGCACGTACTCGACGATGTGCCCGAGGTGCGGGGCGCCGTTGGCGTACGGCAGGGCGCTCGTGACGAGGATCGTGCGGCGGTTCGCGGCGTTCATTGGGGCAGGACGGGCCGGGCAGGGCGGGCAATTATGCCACGCATCGCCGATGCGGGACGGTCGCCGCCCCCGGAGCTGGCCGTGCCGTCAGCCCACGTCCTTCACCTGCTCGAAGCGCTGCTTGTTCATGGCCTTCTCGTAGGCCGAGCGCCCTGAGATCAGGCCCTTGTCGAGCATTTCCTGGATCGCGGTGTCCATCGTGCGCATGCCGTGCTGCGCGCCGCTCTGCATCGTGTTCTCGAGCTGGTCGAGCTTGCCCTGGCGGATCAGGTTCGAGACCGCGGGGGTGTTGATCAGCAGTTCGAGCGCGGCGACCCGCCCCCGCTTGTCGGCACGCTGGATCAGCTGCTGCGAGATCACGCCGCGCAGCGAGGTCGAGAGCATCGTGCGGACGTGCGCCTGCTTGTCGGACGGGAACGCGTTGACGATGCGGTCCACCGTGGCCGCGGCGCCGTTCGTGTGCAACGTGCCCATGACGAGGATGCCCATCTCGGCCGCCGTCACCGCGATGCTCATCGTCTCGAGGTCGCGCAATTCGCCGACCAGGACCACGTCGGGATCCTCGCGCAGCGCGGAATGCAGCGCGTCGGCGAAGCTCGGGCTGTGCACGCCGACCTCGCGCTGGCTGACCAGGCAGGCCCGGCGCGGGTGCACGAACTCGATCGGGTCCTCGATCGTCAGGATGTGGCCCTTCACGCGCGCGTTGATGTCGTCGATCATCGCGGCGAGCGTCGTGGACTTGCCGGAGCCGGTCTTGCCGGTCACCAGGATCAACCCGTTGTTGGTGCGGCACAGGCTGCGCACGGCTTCGGGCATGTTGAGCTGGTCGAGCGTCAACGCCTTGGAGGGAATCGCGCGGAAAACGCCGCCGAGCCCGCCGATGTGGCGGAACACGTTGACGCGGAAGCGCGACACGCCAGGGATCGTGTAGGCGAAGTCGGCGCCGTCCTTCTCGTCGAGCCTGGCCAACGCCTGCCGGGTCATGATCTCCTGCAGTGCGTCGCGCACCTGATCCTGCCCGAGCGGTGCGTCGCGCAGCGTCTGCAACTCGCCGTGCAGCCGGATGCGCGGCGGATCGCCCGCGACGAAGTGCAGGTCGGAACCGCCCTTGATCAGCACGTCGCGCAGGAACTCGTCGATGCGCCGCGGCGCGTGCTGGCCGGTCTCCTCGGCGATGATCTGGCTCCCCCCGGTGCTCACCCGGCCATCCCCTGCGTCACGTCGGCCTTGAGGATCGCCGTGCCGTCCGGGACGTAGCGGGTCAGTGGCCGCTTGTCGGTCGCGTACGTGAAGGCGTCCTCGGGATCCACCTCGCGGGCCTGGATCGCCGCGAGCAGCGCCTGGTCGAGGGTCTGCATCCCCGCCTCCTTGCCCGTCTGCAGCTGTGACGGCAGCATGTGCGTCTGGTCGGTCATGATCAGCTTGCCGATCGCCCGGTTCATCACCATGACCTCGCAGACGGCGCGGCGGCCGCGCAGGTCCGGCGTGCGCACCAGCACCTGCGTCACCACGCCGATCAGGCTCTGCGACAGGAAGCTCTTGGTCTGCTCGCGCTCCTCGGCCGGCAGCGCGTCGACCATGCGGTCGATGGTCTTCACGGCGCTGGTGGTGTGCAGCGTGCCGAGCACGAGGTGACCCGTCTCCGCGGCGGTCATCGCCCAGCGCACGGTGTCGGCGTCGCGCAACTCGCCGACCAGGATCACGTCCGGGTCCTCGCGCATCGCCGCCCGCACGCCCTCGGCGAAAGAGGGCAGGTGCGTGTGCAGCTCGCGCTGGATCACCTGCGCCATCTTGCTGCGATGGACGAACTCGATCGGATCCTCGAGACTGACGATGTTGGCGCGTCGCGTCCGGTTCAGCAGGTCGATCATGGCCGCGAGCGTCGTGGACTTGCCGGTTCCGGTCGATCCCGTCACCAGCACCATGCCCTGGTGATAGTCGCAGAATTTCCTGACGATCGGCGGCAGGTTCAGCGATTCGAGCGTCGGGACGTCGCTCGGGATCGTGCGGAACACCGCGCCCACTCCCGTGTCCTTGCGGAACAGGTTGACGCGGAAACGCGCGCCATTCTCCGCCACGTAGGAGAAGTCGATGTCGTGTCCCCTGTGGAACTGCTCCTGCTGCGAGGCGCTCAGGATCTCCGTCACGTAGCCCTCGAGCTCGGCCTCGCCGAGGTCGCGGAACTTGATCGGCAGCAGGTCCCCGTTCATGCGCAGCATCGGCGGCACGCCGACCGCCAGGTGGACGTCCGAGCAGCCTTGCGCCGAGCCGAGCTTCAGGAATGCGTCGATGCGTGCCATGCGGCGGCTCCCGTCAGAGGTATTTCTCGAGCGCGGTCCGCATCTCGTCCATGCTCTGGAAGCGGCGCGCCTTGTCCACGGACATCGCCTTCATGACGATTTCGGACAGCCCCGGTGGAATCGAGGGGTTCAGCTCGATCGGCGGCTTCGCCTTGCCCTGCACGTGCTGGTACATGACGGCCATGTGGTCGCCGCGGTGGTACGGCGGCTCGCCGGTGAGCATCTCGTAGAGAATCACGCCGAGGCTGTACACGTCGGCGCGCTCGTCCACCTTCTTGCCGAGGATCTGCTCCGGCGCCATGTACTTGGGCGAGCCGATCACGTAGCCGGTCTTGGTCAGCTGCGTGTCGCCCTGGTGCTGCGCGGCCGCGACGCCGAAGTCGACGATCTTCAGCAGGCCCTGCTCGTCGATCAGCACGTTGGCCGGCTTGAGGTCGCGGTGGATGATGCCCGACTGGTGCGCCACGGCCATGCCGGTCGCGATGTCGGTCGCGTAACGCACGGCCTTGCCGAGCGGCAGCGGCTTCTCGTTGACCTCGTTGCCGAGCGTGTGCGACGGGAAGTACTCCATCGATATCGCGTAGTTGCCGCGGATCGACAGGAAGTCGTAGATGCGGATGACGTTGCGGTGCGTGATCTTGCGCGAGTAGCGCAGCTCGTGCACGAACCGCTTCATCATCTCCTCGTCCTGCGACACGTTCGGGTTCAGGAACTTGAGGATGAGCCGCTCCTCGACGACCGTGTCCTCCATCAGGAGCACCGTGCCGAAGGCGCCCTTGCCGATCTTCTGCACGTACTTGTAGCGGCCCTCGAGCACGTCGCCGATCTTGAGCGTGGAGATGTCGAGCCGCGCCTGCTCGCGCGACTGACGCATCATGCCCTCGATGTCGGCGCGCTCGACGAGCAGCGTGCGCGAGGGTTCGGCCATCCGGGCCGCAACGTCCCGCACCGCCACGGCGCCGCTCGAGAATCGGCTGTCGAGATCCTGCACCGCGCGCAGCGCCGCGTGACTGATCGTGGGGTCCGGCACCGACGAACTCACGGCCTCGAGGTGCGCTCGGACCGCGTCGGACGAGCGGTCGTCGACGAGCCGCGTCAGCGCGGTGATGGCTTCGAGTCGCAGTTCCTTGGTCGGATGATCGAGCAGCGGCAGCAGCCGGGTGATCTGCGCCGCGTCGCCAAGCTTGCCGATCGCCCGCACCACCGTCGGCAGCGAGCGATCGTCGCTCGTTTCAAGCATCTGCAGCAGCGCCGGCAGCGCCGAGCGACTGCCGATCTCGGCCAGCGCGTCGACGGCCCGTTCGCGCACCCACCAGTCGGCATCGCGCGTCGCCTCGATCAGGAACGCGATGGCCCTCTCGTCCTTGGTCTGGTTCAGGATCTCGATCGCCGCGCGACGCACCTCCTCGTCCTGGTCGCGGATCAGTTCGAGCGCCGCCTCGATCACGCGCGGGCCGCCGATCTTGCCGAGCGCGTCGGCGGCACGGCTGCGGACCCACCAGTCGTCGTCCTTGATGGACTGCAGCAGGAACTTCACGTGTTGCGGCGTGCCGATCTCGTTCAATACCTCGACCGCCGCGCGCCGCGCGCCTTCGTCCTCGTCACGCAGCACCTTGACGAGGTGCTGCATCGTGTCGGGATGGTTCGCGCGTACCACGGCGTCGATCGCCTTCTGCTGGGTCTCGACGTCCGGATCGCGCAGCACCTCGCAGAGCAGGCCGACGTCGACGTGGCCCCCGAGGCGGGCAAGCGCGTTCAATACGGCCTGGCGGATGAACTTGTTGGTGTCCTTGAGCTGCGCCTGCAGCGCCGCGGCAACCTCCGGGCGGTTGAAGCGCGACAGGATGTTGATGATGTGCGTACGCGCGATCGGGTCCTTGCCCTCGAGACGGCTCACCAGTTCCGGGACCAGGGAGGCATCCGCGATGTCGGCGATGATGCGGAAGAGCGCAGCCTTCTCGGCCGGTTCCTGGCTGTAGGCGTACTTCAGCACCTCGCGCGCGCCGAGGCGCGTCTTGTGCGCCGCCAGCGCGCTCACGATCGGTCCCTTGGGCACCGCCGGGTCCTCGAGCATGGCGAGCAGCAGTTGCGGGCTGTAGCCGCGCGAGCTCGACAACGCCCAGGTGAGCGCCGCCACGGTACGCTGGTTGCCGTCATTCAGGCCGGCCACGACCGCGGGCAGCGACTTGTTGTCCAGCAGCGAGGCGAGCACGCCGACGAAGGCGGCGGTCTCCTGCTTGTCGGCGTTGGCGAGCGCATCCACGATCTTCGGGATGGCCGACGGGCCGAGCTGACCGAGCTTCTCGATGGCCTTGCGCGCTGCCGGCGCGTCGGCATCTCCTGCCGCCTTGACATCGGCGATCAGCCGCTCGGCCCGCATGTTGGTGAAGAAGCTCATTTGCAGGGGAGTCGGACGGACGGGGCCTCGCGTTGCAGGGCGGATCAGGCAGCAGACCGCGCGACGCCGGGATCCCGGGCGCGCGAACGAAAATTATGACACGTGCGGCGGCTCATGCCCCGTCTCACTGGGGACCGAAGCCCACGAGCGGATTCCGCTACAATCGGCAGCCTGCGGCACATGCCGTTCTCCCACTGATACGTTGGCCAAGAACATGACAGACGATCGCGTCCGCCAAGCCCGCCTTGTGGTCGGGAATTATGTCGAACCCCACCTCGGGATGCCCTTGGCGGAGGCCAAAGCTGTGAAGTCCGTCCGGTCCGAGGCCGGTTCGGTCGTCGTGGAGGTCGAACTCGGCTTCCCGGCGGGCCGCTACGCCCCGGAGCTGTCGGCGACGCTCGAGCGCCTGCTTGCGGCCGAGCCGCAGGTCGGACCGGCCCGCGTCGTGGTCACCTGGCGGGTCGCGGCCCAGGCCGTCCAGGGCGGGCTGAAGCCCCTGCCCGGCATCAGCAACGTGATCGCGGTGGCCTCCGGCAAAGGTGGCGTCGGCAAGTCCACGACAGCCGTCAACATGGCGCTGGCGCTGGCGCTGGACGGCGCCCGGGTCGGCCTGCTCGACGCGGACATCTACGGGCCGAGCCAGCCGCGCATGATGGGCCTGCAGGGCGAGCGGCCGATGTCCCGCGACGGTCGGCGCATCGAGCCGCTCGAGGCGCACGGCGTCAAGGTCATCTCGATCGGTTTCCTGATCGAGGAAGAGCAGCCGATGGTCTGGCGCGGACCCATGGTCACCCAGGCCCTGACCCAGTTGCTCGGCGACACGAACTGGGGCGAACTCGACTACCTGGTCGTGGACATGCCACCCGGCACGGGCGACATCCAGCTCACGCTCTCGCAGCGCGTGCCGGTGAGCGGGGCCGTCGTCGTGACCACGCCGCAGGACATCGCGCTGCTCGACGCACGCAAGGGCCTGCGGATGTTCCAGAAAGTCGCCATCCCGGTGCTGGGCGTCGTCGAGAACATGAGCATCCACATCTGTTCCAAGTGCGGTCACGAGGAGCCGATCTTCGGCACCGGCGGCGGCGCGCGCATGGCGGAGCAGTATGGCGTGCGCCTGCTCGGGCAGTTGCCGCTCGACATCCGCATCCGCGAGGAGACGGACGCCGGGCGGCCGACCGTGGTCGCCGACCCGGATGGCCCCGTGGGCCGGGCCTACCTCGAGACGGCGCGGCGGACCGCTGCGCAGCTCTCCTGGCCGCCGCGGTCCGGCGTCGCTGCCCCCAGCATCACCGTCGAGGAAACCTGAGCGTGAGCATCAAGTCCGACCGCTGGATCCGCCGCATGGCCGAGACCCACGGCATGATCGAACCGTTCGAGCCCGGCCAGGTGCGCACCGCAAATGGCCAGCGCATCGTTTCCTACGGCACCTCGAGCTACGGGTACGACGTCCGCTGCGCCGCGGAATTCAAGATCTTCACCAACATCAACTCGACGATCGTCGACCCGAAGGACTTCGACCGCGGTTCGTTCGTCGACTTCAACGGCGAGGTCTGCATCATCCCGCCGAATTCGTTCGCGCTCGCCCGCACGGTCGAGTACTTCCGGATCCCGCGCAGCGTGCTGACCGTCTGCCTCGGCAAGTCGACCTACGCCCGCTGCGGCATCATCGTCAACGTGACGCCGCTCGAGCCGGAGTGGGAGGGTCACGTGACGCTCGAGTTCTCGAACACGACGACGCTGCCCGCCAAGATCTACGCGAACGAGGGCGTCGCGCAGATGCTGTTCTTCGAGTCGGACGAGGTCTGCGAGACGTCCTACAAGGACCGCGGCGGCAAGTACATGGGGCAGCGGGGCGTGACGTTGCCGAAAGCTTGAGGAAGGGGATAGGGGATAGGGGATGGGGGATAGTCAGGAAGTGCCGCCTGAACGTCACGGCGGCACCTCCGACTATCCCCTATCCCCCATCCCCTATCCCCTGTCTCTCCAGAGACAGCAGCCGCATCTGCACCTCCGGCTGCCCCTTCCGGTACTGCATCGCCTGCACGGGCAGGTAGCCGAGCGCGGGCGCGTGCCAGACCTTGGTGACGCGCGTCGAGCCGTCGCGCTGGTTGGCCCAGACGACGGCCTCGAACTGGCCGAACGGCGTCATGACGGTCGCGCGGCCTTCCGACCAGTAGCGGTATTCGCGGAGCCGTCGCCCGGTCAGGATCGGGAAGCTCGTGGGTTTGCGGTGCGCCAGCAGTTCGACCAGCATGGCGGCCTGCACGGAGGCGGTGTCCTGGGCGTTGGGCGGCACGTCGAGCTCGAAGGGCACGCCTTCGGCCACGCCTTTCACTCGCTGGGCGTTCCAGTCGAACGCGAAGCGCACGTCCTTGGCGGAGCCGTCGCTGCCATCGTTGAAATCGAACGTGAGCGGCCGGACACCGGTGGGCGTGACCTGCATGACACCGCGTTCGCGCGCTTGCGAACTGACGGCGACGCGGCCGAGCAGGCTCGGAAAGGCCCGCGTTTCGTACAACCACTGGCCGGCTTCCGGGCCGGGGCGCAACCCGGTCTCGATCTGGCCGCCGTTGAGCCCGCGATAGTGCACCTGGTAGCGGGCCTTGTATGGCTGCAGGGTCGCCGCGTCTGCGCCTTGCGCGATCACCGGCCACGCCGCCGCGAGCGCGAGGGCCGCCACGGCGCCGAGAATCTCAGGCTGCCACTTCATCGGAGGCCTCCACGACCAGCGGGGATTCGAGCACGCGCCCATCCAGCACGACCGCGCCGTCGCGGAAATGCAGGCGGCCCGTGGCATACCAACCAATGCACTGCGGATAAATCCGGTGTTCCTGGGCAAGGACTCGGGCAGCCAAGGTGGCCTCATCATCGTCGGCCCGCACGGGGACCCGTGCCTGTAGGACCACCGGGCCACCGTCGAGTTCGGGCGTCACGAAGTGAACGCTCGCCCCATGCACCGCGTCGCCAGCCTCGAGCGCACGCTGGTGCGTGCGCAGGCCACGGTGCCTGGGCAACAGGGAGGGGTGGATGTTGAGCATTCGCCCCGCGAAGCGCTCGACGAATTCGCGACCCAGGATGCGCATGAACCCCGCGAGCACGACCAGCCGCGGCGCATAATTGTCGATCCGGTCGGCCAGCGCGCGATCGAAGGCTGTGCGGTCGGCGTAATCCCTTGGCGAGATCGCGAGGGCCGGCAGCCCGGCATCGGCAGCCCAGGCCAGCCCCGCCGCATCGGCTCGGTCGCTGATCACGGCGCGGATCTCGACCGGCAGCGTGCCGCTGCGGGCGCCCTCCGCGATGGCCCGCAGGTTGCTACCCGAGCCGGAGATCAGGACGACGATCGGCAGCCGGTCGGCACCGGCACTCATCGTTCGATCACGACTCCGCGCTCGCCGCTGCGCACCTCGCCCACGATGCTGGCCTGTTCGCCGCAGTCGCGCAGGATGGCCAGGGCCCGATCCGCGGCGGTCGCCGGGACGCACAACGTCATGCCGAGCCCGCAATTGAACGTGCGGTGCATCTCGTCGCGCTCGACGTGGCCGGCGCGCTGCAGCCAGTCGAACACCGCGGGACGCGTCCACTGCCGTTCGTCGATCACGGCCTCGAGGCCGGCCGGCAGCACGCGCGGGATGTTGCCGGTCGGGCCGCCGCCGGTGATGTGTGCGATGGCGTGCACCGGCACTTCCGCAAGCAGCGCCAGCACCGACTTCACGTAAATCCGGGTCGGCGCGAGCAGCAGGTCGTAGAGCAGCGCGCCGTCCACGCGGGTGGTCGGCGTCGCGCCGCTCGTTGCGAGCAGCCGCCGAATCAGCGAGTAGCCGTTCGAGTGCGGCCCGGAGGAGGCGAGACCGATGATCACGTCCCCGGCGCGGGTCCGGGAGCCGTCGATGATGCGGTCCTTCTCGACGAGCCCGACGCAGAAGCCCGCGAGGTCGTAGTCGTCGCCCTCGTACATGCCCGGCATTTCGGCCGTCTCGCCGCCGACCAGCGCGCAACCCGCCTGCAGGCAGCCCTCGACGATGCCCTTGATGACGCGCTCCGCGACGTCCACCTGCAGGCGCCCGGTCGCGTAGTAGTCGAGGAAGAAGATCGGCTCGGCGCCCTGCACGACGACGTCGTTCGCGCACATTGCAACCAGGTCGATGCCGATCGTGTCGTGACGGCCGGTCTCGATCGCGAGGCGCAGCTTGGTGCCGACGCCGTCGGTGCCGGAAACCATGACCGGCTGGCGGAACCGGTGCAGGGGCACCTCGACGAGTGCGCCGAAGCCGCCGAGGCCGCCAAGCACTTCCGGGCGCATCGAGCGCTTCACGGCCGGCTTGATGCGCTCGACGAGCTCGTCGCCCGCGTCGATGTCCACGCCGGCGTCGCGATAGGTGGTCGGTCTGGTGTCGGCCATGTGGATCTCCCGTGGGCAGGCTGCCCCGGGGTAGGGATCGAGGCGGTGTGGTATTTTACACGTGCGCCGGCAGCGTCGAACTCCCTCCGGACACATGCGCAGAGCAACAAGCACCGCCAGGATCGGCGGGCCGGCCCTCGTGGCCGCGCTCGTCTGCATCACGTCCCTGCTGTGGCCGGACTGGGCACGCAGCGACACGCCGTTCTACGAAGTGACCGTACCGCTCGGCGGTCCGACCGAGGAAGACCGCGCGCGGGCCTTCGCCGAGGCGCTGCAGGCGGTTGCCGTCAAGGCTTCCGGCCGCCGTGGCGCTGCGACCAATCGCACCGTCGTGGCAGCCAATCCGGCCCGTTACGTGCAGCGCTATGCGAAGACTGCAGACCAGATGCTGAAAGTCGGCTTCGCCGGCGGAGCCGTCGAGGAGTTGCTGCAGCAGGCCGGACTGCCGCTCTGGCCCACCGAGCGTCCAGTGACCGTCGTCACCGTGACCGGGGCGGACCGCACCGAGATCGAACGCGCGGCGGCCTGGCGCGGCCTGCCGATCGCCTGGGGTCCGGGCGGGGCCGTCGCGAGCGCGACGCTGAGCGGAGTCCCTGGCGCCTCGGGGTTCGCCTGGAAGTTTTCGCATGCGGGCCAGACGGCCGAGGCACGCGGCTCGGTCCAGGACGGCGTCGACCTCGCCGCAGACACGCTGGCCGCGTACTACGCGCCGCCCTCGACCCGCTCGACGTCCAGCCTGAGCGTCAGCGTCGGCGGCATGCGTGACGTCACGGCCTACGCGGCGCTGGTCCGCTACCTCAGGTCGCTGAGCATGGTCCGCGACCTGTCGGTCGAAGCGCTCACCGGCGACGTCGTACGATTGCGCCTGACCATCCAAGGCGACCGGCAGTCGCTGGTCCGGATCGCAGCCCTCGATGGCCGGTTGCAGGCTGCAGCCCGCAGCACGGACCCGGCCGACGCCGGCGTGGACTTCCTGTTCCAGCCATGAGCCTGAGGCATCTGCCGAACCTGCTCTGCGTACTGCGGATCCTGATGGTTTACCCGGTTGCGCACTCGATCCTGACGGGTCGCTATCCGGCCGTGATGGCGCTGTTCGCCGTGGCCGCATTCACCGACGCGCTCGACGGCTTCCTCGCGAAGCGCTTCGACTGGACCAGCGAACTCGGCAAGGTGCTCGATCCGCTCGCGGACAAGCTGCTGCTGCTGACGGTCTTCATCTGCCTCTCGATCGTCGGGATCGCGCCCTGGTGGCTCACGGCGCTGGTGCTGCTGCGCGACCTCGTGATCGTCTTCGGCGCGCTCACGTTCAAGGTCCTGTTCGGGCCGCTGCGCGGGGCACCGACCGCCGCGAGCAAGATCAACACCTTCTTCCAGATCGTCTTCTGTCTAGCCGCGGTGTCGGAGGCGGCCTCCGCGTGGCCCGGCATGCCCGTCGTCATCGCGGCAGGCGCGATGGTCGTGCTGACGACCTCGGTCAGTGGCATCGACTACGTGCTGATCTACATACGGCGCGCGGTGGCTGTCTCGCGCGCTCGCGCTGCTGCGGCGCGCTGAGGCGCGCCGTGCAGCAGCTGCCGTTGCGAGTACGCCCGAACGAGACCGCGCGGTTCGAGACGTTCGTGCCGGGCCCGAACTGCGAGGTCCTGCAGTTGCTGTCCGGCGGCTCCGCGCCCCCGGTCCTGTGGCTCTGGGGCCGGCCGGGAACGGGCAAGTCCCACCTGCTGCGGGCTGCCTGCGCCGCCGCGAGCGATCGCGGCGGCGTGGCCACCTACATCGACCTGCAAGCGACGGCGGCGCCGGGCCTGCTCGATGGCTGCGAATCGCTCGACCTGGTCGCACTCGACGGACTCGATCGGGTGGCCGGCGACGCCGACTGGAACGCCGCGATTTTCCGGCTGCACACGCTGCTGCAGGATGGTCCCGGGCGGCTGTTGATCTCGAGCACCGCGCCGCCCGCTGCGCTGCGTCTGACGCTTCCGGACCTGCGGTCGCGCCTGCTCGCTGCGCCCGTGCACCAGCTGCGGGAACTCGACGAAGCGGGCCAGATACAGGCGCTCGAAGCGCGTGCCGCGAGGCGCGGCCTCGAGCTGTCGAGGGAGGCAGCCGCTTACCTGGTGCATCGACTGCCGCGCGACATGCATTCACTTTGCGCCGTGCTGGACCGGCTCGACGAGGCTGCGCTCGTCGCGCAGCGTCGCCTGACCGTGCCGTTCGTGCGCGAGGTGCTCGAGGCTCAGGTGCCGGGCTCGACCTGAGGGTCGGCGGCCCGCGCTGGCCGGGTGGCACGCAGGTAATTCACCAGCGTGACGAACCACCCCAGGCTCGCGAACAGGATCGCGCCGGCCGGTGCGCGCACGGCTGGGTTCGCGATGACTTCGGTCAGGCCGTAGATGAAATACGGGGTCACGCACAGCGTCGCCCAGGCGTAGGTGCGCCGTTGCCCGCGCAGCAGGCCCGGCAGCGGCAACAGCAGCGGCACGAGCAGGATGGCCAACCTGGCCAGGCTGGTGGGCCACGCGAAGGCCGGCAGCGCGGCGGCGACGACGCAAACGCCCAGCACCGCCGCGGCCACCAGCGTCAGGCGGCGCGCCCGCCGCGTCGCGTCCGCTTGCGTGGTGGCCGTCGTCACGGCCGCGGGCTGCGCACGGCGATCGCCAGCTCGGCGACGCGACGACCGAGCAGGCGCGCGAGTTCCCGCTCGTCCTCGCTCAAGCGCGGGCCGCCGGGACCATCCTCGGCGCTGAAGTGGCTCGCGCCGTACGGCGAGCCGCCGGTGCGCGTGCGGTGCATTGCATCGGCCGTGAACGGCAGGCCGACGATGACCATGCCGTGGTGCAGCAGCGGCAGCATCATGCTGAGCAGCGTCGACTCCTGGCCACCGTGCATCGACGATGCCGAGGTGAAGACTCCGGCGGGCTTGCGGTCGAGACCGCCGTTGAGCCACATCGCGCTGGTGCCGTCGAGGAAGTACTTGAGCGGCGCCGCCATGTTGCCGAACCGGGTTGGGCTGCCGAGCACGAGTCCGTCGCAGGCGCGCAGCTCGTCGTAGGTCGCGTACGGCGCGCCGGCGGGCGGGACGGCGGGCTCGGTGGCCTCGCTGGTCGGCGACACGGCCGGCACGGTGCGCAGCCGCGCCGTCGCACCGGGCACGGCCTCGACGCCTCGCGCGACCTGTCGCGCGAGCTCGGCCGTGGCGCCGTTTCGCGAGTAATAGAGCACCAGCACTTCAGCCATGCGCATTTGTCCCGTGGTCGACTCGGTGGCGGATTCTAGGGTGGCCATCCTTGACGGTACAGGGTGCAATTGCTACGGTCCGTGCAGTCTCGAGCTTCGCCCATGCCCCCGCTCAGCCGCCCCAAATTGCCCTCGCTCGTCGTCGCGTTGCTTTGCGGCCTGCTGGCCGCAGGTTGCGCCGGCGCGCCGGCCCAGCAGATGAGCGATGCGCGGCAGGCGATCCGGGCGGCCGAACAGGCGGGCGCCGGGCAGCACGCGCCGGCACTGCTTGCGGAGGCGCAACAGCTGGTCGAGCGCGCACGCCTCAACCTGGAGAAGGGCGAGTACCGGCAGGCCCGCGACGACGCCGACCTGGCGCGCGCAAAGGCCATGGAGGCCCGGCGCCTGTCCGAAGCGGCGACGTCCCCGCCCGCGGGATCCTGATCATCCGATGACCGATTTCGTGGCTCGCCGCTGCCTCGTGGCCGGCCGGGTCCAGGGCGTCTTCTATCGAGCCAGCGCGCGCGCGCGCGCCGAGGCGCTGGGCGTCACCGGCCATGCACGGAACCTCCCCGACGGACGCGTCGAGGTGCTGGCCTGCGGTACGCCGCAAGCCGTCCAGGCCCTGTGCGATTGGCTCTGGCAAGGCCCGCCCGCAGCCGATGTCGCGTCCGTCGAGATTGAAGCACTGTCGGCCGCGCAGCTCGGGGCGCGTCCAGCGCGATTCGGGACCGGGCTGAGTTGGACTCAGTGGTCGTACCGCCAGCGCGACAGCAGGCGGTCGATGACGAGGTCGGAGTAGGTCGGTCGGCCGAGACTGCCGTTGTACCGCTGCAGCGCGCGCTGGTAGTTGCCGCGTTCCTTGCGCAGGTAGTAGCCGAGGATGGTCGTGCCCATGCGTACGTTGTCCGGGATCCGGATCAGCTGCTCGTTGCTCATGCCGAGTTCGCTCGGCCAGAACGGCATCACCTGCATCAGGCCGACGGCGCCGGCCGAGGAGACGGCATAACGGTCGAAGCGGCTCTCGACGTCCATCACAGCGAGCACCAGCTCCGGCGGCACGTCGACGCGCCGCGCCTCGCAGTGCACGTGATGCAGGATCTGCTCGCGCTCCTGGCCATCCTTGACGTAGCGGCTCAGCCGCGGCTCCATGAAGGCAAACCAGACTGCGCGCTCGTAGCGGTCCGCGAAACAGTCCGCCGGCTGCAGCGCGTCGGCGAGCACGCCGCGCAGCTCCGGATCCATCTGCCGGTCCGCCCGGGCCGCGGCGGGCAGCGCGGCGAGCAGCAGCAGGGCGATCAGGGCAGCGCGTGGCATTCTGCTGTCAGCGGCTCGGGCCGCTCCGCTCCTTGAGGAACTCGAGCACCGAGTCGATCGGCACGTCCGCCGACTCGCCGCCGGCACGCGCCTTGTACTCGAGCACGCCGCGATCGAGGCCTTTGTCGCCCACGACGATCCGCTGCGGAATGCCGAGCAACTCGTCGTCGGCGAACTTCACGCCCGGGCGGGCGTCGCGGTCGTCGTAGAGCACCTCGAAGCCCGCATCCTGCAACTCGGCATAGAGGCGCTCGGCGACCTCGCGGACGCGGGCGGACTTCTGCAGGTTGATCGGGATCAGCGACACTTGGAAGGGTGCAATCGGCGCCGGCCACAGGATGCCGCGCTCATCATGGTTCTGCTCGATGGCGGCTGCCACGACGCGCGTCACACCGATGCCATAGCAACCCATGTGCATGACGACGGACTGGCCTTGCTCGTCGAGCACGGCGGCGTTCATCGCGGTGCTGTACTTGCGACCGAGCTGGAAAATGTGACCGACCTCGATGCCGCGCGCGATGCCCAGCACGCCCCGGCCGGAAGGGCTCGGGTCCCCGGGCACCACGTTGCGGAGGTCGGCCACCTCGGGTTCCGGCAAATCGCGACCCCAGTTGACGCCGGTCAGGTGCGCGTCGCCGCGGTTCGCGCCGCAGACGAAATTGGCGGCCTGCGCCGCGGCTCGGTCGGCGTAGATGCGGGTCTGCAAGGCCGACCGGGCCGAGGAAGCCGGGCTCGCAGTTCGTGGCGGCGCGGACCTGCTCCGCAGAGGCCATCTTGAGCGGCGCGAGCACGCCGGGCAGCTTCTGCGCCTTGACGGCGTTCAGTTCGTGGTCGCCGCGCACGATCAGCGCGACGACACCGCCATCGGTCCCTTCGACGAGCAGGGTTTTCAGGCACTGCGTCGCATCCACCTTGAGGAACGCGGTCAACTCCGCGATCGTCCGCACGCCGGGCGTCGCGACTTCGGCCAGCGCCGCAGTCGCGGCACCGCGCGGTGCCGCGGGCGCCACGGCCTCGGCCATCTCGAGATTCGCGGCGTAGTCGTCCGCGTCGGAGAACGCGATCGCATCCTCGCCGGAGTCGGCGAGCACGTGGAATTCCTGGGAAGCGCTGCCGCCGATGCTGCCGGTGTCGGCGCGCACCGCCCGGAACTTGAGCTGCAGCCGGGTGAAGATCCGCGTGTAGGCGTCGTACATGGCCTGGTAGCCCTGTTCGAGCGAGGCCTCGTCGAGGTGGAACGAATACGCGTCCTTCATCGTGAATTCACGGGCGCGCATGACGCCGAAACGCGGCCGGATCTCGTCGCGGAACTTGGTCTGGATCTGGTAGAAATTGACCGGCAGCTGCCGGTAGCTCTTCAGCTCGCGGCGCGCCACGTCGGTGATGACTTCCTCGTGCGTCGGGCCGTAGCAGAACGGCCGCTCGTTGCGGTCCTTCATGCGCAGCAGCTCCGGGCCGAACTGCTCCCAGCGGCCGGACTCCTGCCACAGTTCGGCGGGCTGCACGGTTGGCATCAGCAGTTCGATGGCCCCGGCACGGTTCATTTCCTCCCGGATGATCGTCTCGACCTTGCGCAGGACCCTGAGGCCCATCGGCAGCCAGGTGTAGAGGCCGGCCGCGAGGCGGCGGATCAGGCCGGCGCGCAGCATCAGCTGGTGGCTCACGACCTCGGCATCGGCCGGCACGTCGCGCAGGGTGTTGATCGGGTAGCTGGAAAGTCGCATCGGTGGTCCGCAGCTCGGCGAAAACGGGCGGCGTATGGTAGCAGAGGGGCCGGCCCGTCCCGGGCTCCGGCCTGCTCCGGCCAGCCGCGTCCGTTGTGCGCCGGTGCTGCGCTACCTACTATGTCGGCCTCAGTCACGCCGGGTGGGTTTGCATGACGACCGATCCTCCAGCCTCGCCCGATGCCGTCCCGGCGCGCCCGCGGAACCGCGGCGTCTACCTGCTGCCGAACCTGTTCACGACCGCGGTCCTGTTCTCGGGGTTCTACGCCATCGTGGCGGCCACCGACGGCAACTTCGATCGCGCCGGCATCGCGATCTTCATCGCGATGGTCTGCGACGGGCTCGACGGACGCATTGCGCGCTGGACCAACACGCAAAGCGAGTTCGGCAAGGAATACGACAGCCTCTCGGACATGGTGGCCTTCGGGCTGGCGCCGGCCGTGGTCGCCTACCAGTGGGGCGTCGCGCGCATTGCGGAATATGGCTCGGTCTGGGGGCGGCTCGGCTGGCTCGCGACGTTCTTCTATGCGGCCTGCGCGGCCATCCGCCTGGCGCGGTTCAATGCCCGGTCGGCGGGTGCCGACAAGCGCTATTTCGAGGGCCTGCCGAGCCCGTCCGGCGCCGCGCTGCTCGCGGGCTTCGTCTGGATGCTGAACGACCTGCAGCGGGAAGGCCTCTGGGCGTTGATCCTCGCGTTCGCGGTGGCGCTGATCGCCGGCAGCCTGATGGTGAGCCGTTTCCCGTACCTGAGCGGCAAGGACTTCAACCTGAGCCGCCGCGTGCCCTTCGCATTCATGCTGCTGGTGCCGCTCGGTTTCGTGATCGTGGGTTCGAGCCCGCCCGAGATGCTGTTCGGGCTGTTCGCCGTCTACGCGCTGTCCGGGCCGGCCGTCTGGCTCTGGCGCCGCGTGACGCGCTCGCGCCGTGCGGTTCGCTCCACGGGTCCCGGGCCCTCCGCCTGACGGAATCGCCGATGGGGGATCCACGCAAGCTGGCCTACCTCGACGCGCTTGGCGTCGAGTCGTACGTGCCGCGCAGCGGCCGGCCGGTCGAGGAGGTTGCGGCCGAGGTGGCGCCCGTGGCCATCGCGACCGCTGCGACCGCCGCGCCGCTCGGGATGGTGTCGAACCTCGACTGGGACGCGCTCCGTGCCCGTGTCGCGGCGTGCACGCTGTGCGAGTTGCACGCGACGCGAACGCAGACGGTGTTCGGCGTCGGCAACCCGCATGCGCGCTGGATGTTCATCGGTGAGGCGCCGGGCGTCGAAGAGGACAAGCAGGGCGAGCCGTTCGTCGGGCGCGCCGGCCAGTTGCTGACCTCGATGCTGAAGGCGCTCGGGTTCAGGCGCGACGACGTCTTCATCGCCAACGTGCTCAAGTGCCGGCCGCCCGACAACCGCGACCCGAAGCCCGACGAAGCACGGAGCTGCCGCAGCTATCTCGAGCGGCAGATCGAACTGGTCTCGCCGCTGCTGATCGTCGCGGTCGGCCGAATCGCGGCACAGAACCTGCTGGCGACCGACTCGGCGCTGGCCCGCCTGCGTGGCCAGGTCCACGCCCTGGGCGAGCGACGCTGGCCGCTGATCGTCACCTACCATCCGGCCTACCTGCTGCGCAGCCCGAGCGAGAAGCGCAAGGCCTGGCAGGACCTGGTGTTCGCGCGGCAGGTCTTTCGCCGGCTCGAGGCCGGCGAGCCGGTGCTGACGTGAGCGTCGCCCAGGACGCCGCCGCGCACGGACAGCCGCGGCTGGTGAAATTCCGCGCGATGACGCCGGCCGACCTGCCGGCGGTGGCGGCCGTCGAGCGGACCGCTTACGCCTTCCCGTGGAGCGAGGGCATCTTCCGCGACTGCCTGCGGGTGGGCTACCTGTGCCGCGTCGCCGACGTGGACGGCGAGATCGTCGCCTACGGCGTGGTCGCGATGGGCGCCGGCGAGGCGCACATCCTCAACCTGTGCGTGCGTTCCGACTTGCGGGGCCGCAGCATCGGCCGCCAGATGCTGATGCTGCTGCTCGAAAGGTCGCGGCAGGCCGGCATGACGGACACGTTCCTCGAGGTGCGGCCGTCCAACCTGCACGCCATTGCGTTGTACCAGTCGGTCGGGTTCGTGCAGGTCGGCTTGCGCAAGGGCTATTACCAGGCGGAGGGCGGCCGCGAGGACGCACTGGTGCTGAAGCTCGAGCTCGTCGCGCCGGGGTCTGACCGGCCGGCCTGATAGAATTGCGGCCCCGTTCGCGATTCACCGGCCCCCACTGATGACCTCCCTCCGCGACGAGATCGCGCGCCGCCGCACGTTCGCCATCATTTCCCATCCCGACGCGGGCAAGACCACGCTGACCGAAAAGCTGCTGCTGTTCGGCGGCGCGATCCAGCTCGCTGGCACCGTGAAGGGCCGCAAGGCCGCGCGCCACGCGACCTCGGACTGGATGCGCCTCGAGCAGCAGCGCGGCATTTCGGTGACCTCGAGCGTCATGCAGTTTCCGTACGCCGGGCGGGTCGTCAACCTGCTCGACACCCCGGGCCACGAGGATTTCTCGGAGGACACCTACCGCACGCTGACCGCCGTGGACTCCGCGCTGATGGTCATCGACTGCGCGAAGGGCGTCGAGGAACGCACGATCAAGCTGATGGAGGTCTGCCGGCTGCGCGACACGCCGATCATGACCTTCATCAACAAGCTCGACCGCGAGGGCCGCGAGCCGCTCGACCTGCTCGACGAGATCGAGCGGGTGCTCGGCATCGCCTGCTCGCCGGTCACCTGGCCGATCGGCATGGGGCGCGAGCTGCGCGGCGTCTATCACCTGCTGGAGGATCGCATCTACGTCTACCAGGCGGCCGAGAAGGGGCGGGCGGGGACGAACCAGACCATCGACGGTCTCGACAGCCCGGCCGCCGCGGCGTTTCTCGGCGACCGCGCGCAGGCGTTTCGCGACGAGATCGAGCTCGTCCGCGGGGCATCGCACACGTTCTCGCACGACGATTACCTGGCGGGTCGCCAGACACCGGTGTTCTTCGGCTCCGCGATCAACAATTTCGGCGTCACGGAACTGCTCGCCGCATTCGTCGAGTACGCGCCGTCGCCGTTGCCGCGCGCGACCACGACGCGCACCGTCGATGCGTTCGAGGAGAAGCTGACCGGCTTCGTCTTCAAGATCCAGGCGAACATGGATCCGGGCCACCGCGACCGGATCGCGTTCATGCGCATCTGCTCCGGCCGGTACGCCAAGGGCATGCGCCTGTTCCACGTGCGTCTCGGCAAGGAAATGCGCGTCGCCGACGCACTCACGTTCCTCGCCGCCGATCGGCAGCACACCGAGGAAGCGCACGCCGGCGACATCATCGGCCTGCACAACCACGGCACGATCAACATCGGCGACACGATGACCGAGGGCGAGCGGCTGACGTTCACCGGCATCCCGAACTTCGCGCCCGAGATGTTCCGCCGCGTCGTGCTGCGCGACCCGATGCGGATGAAGGCGCTGCAGAAGGGCCTCGACCAGCTGTGCGAGGAGGGCGCCACGCAGGTGTTCCGTCCGCTGCGCAACAACGACTTGATCCTCGGCGCGGTCGGCATGCTGCAGTTCGACGTCGTCGCGTTCCGTCTGCAGGACGAGTATGGCGTGCAGGCCAGTTGGGACAATGTCAACGTCTATACCGCGCGCTGGATCTACTGCGAGGACGCGAAGAAGCTCGCCGAGTTCCGGACCAAGGCACACGAGAACCTCGCGCTCGATCACTCCGGCGCGCTCGTCTATCTCGCGCCGTCCCGCGTCAATCTGCAGCTGACGCTGGAGCGCTGGCCCGACGTCACGTTCCGTGAAACGCGTGAGCACCTCGCCGCCGCCGCGTAGCGTGCTGCGCCGGCGACCGGTGGTCGCCTGGGCGTTCTACGACTGGGCGAACTCCGCGTTCGCCACGACGGTGATGGCCGGATTCTTCCCGGTGTTCTTCAAGCAGTACTGGAATGCGGGGGTCGTCGCCACCGAGAGCACGTTCCGGCTCGGTGTCACGAGTGGCCTCGCGAGCCTGCTCGTCGCGATCATGGCGCCGATGCTGGGCGCGATCGCGGACCGCAGCAGCTCGCGCGTGCGCATGCTGATGATGGTCACGGTGCTCGGCTGCGCCTCGACCGCCGGGCTCGCGCTGGTGGGCGAGGGGCACTGGCTCGCGGCCGCCGCGCTCTACCTGGTCGCGTCGCTCGGCTTCTGGGGCGGCATCGTCTTCAACGACTCGCTGCTGCTGCACGTCGCCGAGCCCGAGGAGTACGACCTCGTCTCGGGCTTCGGCTACGCGATGGGCTACCTCGGCGGCGGACTGCTGTTCGCGCTGAACGTGCTGATGACGCTCAAGCCGCACTGGTTCGGTCTCGCCGACGCGTCGGCGGCCGTGCGCGTCTCGTTCGTGATGGTCGGCGTGTGGTGGTTCGTGTTCGCGTTGCCTTGCGCGTTCCTCGTCCGCGAGCGCAAGTCGGCGCCGAGCGTGCCACCGGCAGAAGCGATCCGACTCGGTCTGCGCGAACTCGGCCAGACGATTCGCGAGCTGCGCCGCTACCGGCCCATCGTGTGGTTTCTCGCCGCTTACTGGCTGTACATCGACGGCGTCAACACGGTGATCAAGATGGCCGTGGACTACGGCCTGTCGCTCGGCTTTGCAGCCTCGAATCTGGTGGCGGCGCTGCTGCTCACGCAATTCGTCGCGTTTCCGGCAGCCCTCGCGTTCGGCTGGCTCGGCCGGCGCATCGGTGCGCGCAAGGGCATTTTCATCGCGCTCAGCGTCTACGTCGGGGCCACCGTCTACGCCTATTTTCTCGAGGGAGTGCGCGATTTCTTCGTGCTTGCGGTGGTGGTCGGGCTGGTGCAGGGCGGCATCCAGTCGCTGAGCCGCTCGTATTTCGGGCGACTCGTGCCCGAGGGCAAGTCGTCGGAGTTCTTCGGCTTTTACAACATGATGGGCAAGTTCGCCGCGGTGATCGGGCCGCTGCTCACGGGGATCGTCGCTCGCGTGACTGGCGATCCGCGCTTGTCGATTCTCTCCATCGTCGTGTTGTTCATTGCGGGTGGGGCGTTGCTCGGTGTCGCTGCGCGGGTCGAGCGGCGCGCCTAGGACGGAGCCTCCGCATGGGGAAGGGTACTGGCGGGACCGCGGCGTTTCAGCTGAAACGTCAAATTGCACTGATCAATTGGGTGACCGGAATCGAGTGCCGTGCGACGTTGTGCGCAACGGCCAGGAGCGAACCGTCGCGACAAACCCAGGAGTTGCCACTTAGCTGCGCTTCCCAAGCAGGTTAAGTGGGTTCGATTCCCATCACCCGCTCCACTCCCTCACTTGCGCCGCGACCGCCTGCCCTTGCGTGCGGCCGGTGGCGCATTGGCTTCAGTCGCAACAACCTCGCTCTCGACGGACCGCAGGCACTCGATGAACGCCAGTGCCGGGGGCGACAGCGTGCGGTGCCGGTGATGGACGATCCCATAGTGCGTGCGCATCAGCGGCGTATGGAAGTCGATCGTCACCAGCCGGCCCGACCGAATGTCATCCGCCAGCATCGACGCGGATCCCGGCACGATCGCGTCGGTGCCGGCCGCAATCTGCCGCGCGATGGCCTGCGAGTTGACGTGGATGGCCGGCACGAAATCGCGTGTCTCCGGGTCTATTTTCCCTGCCGCATCCCCGGCCGATTGGACCGCCCGGACGGCATCGCCGAGTACGGGAGTCGAGGCGGTTGGAAACGAGAACACCGTCGACGCGGTGAGTTGCGTGCGACCCGCCAACGGATGACCCGGCCGGCAGGCCAGGAAGATGTCGTGTGACGGCATCGGGTCGACCACGAGACTCGATCGGTCGCCGATGCTGCGCACGTCGATTACTGCGACGTCCACATGGCCTGCAACGACCTCGCGCAACGCGTCGCGCGGGCTCGCGACCATGACCTCGACCTTCAGTCTCGGGTGCCCCGCCAGCAATCGGGTCACCGCCGTCGCCACCGAGATCTCGAGCGGGTAGGGTCCGGCACTGACTGCCAGGGTCCCGATCTCGAGGCCCGCGAGCAGCCTGATTTCGCGCTCCAGGTGCGCGTGGTCCTCGAGCAGGCGTGTCCCGTGTTCCAGGAGCACCCGGCCGAAGGCCGTCGGTTCGACGCCCCCGGGGCCGCGATCGAACAGTCGCACCCCGAGCCGATGTTCGAGGCTCGCGATGCTCCTCGACATCGTGGGCTGCGAGACATGCAGCACGCGGGCGGCTCGCGCGTAGTTGCCGATGCGCGCGAGCGTCACCGCATGCCGGAGGAGTCGGGTCTCTATGGTCATGCAAAAAGCGTATCAGACCGATCCGATCATTGCATTGGACGTATGAAGGATTCTGCCGAACACTCCGGCCCACGCAGCGCCCGCCGTCAGAGCGGGCGATCGCCCGATCGGGGCGACACGAGGGGGAGGGGAAATGAACCGACTGTCGTCGAGAATTTGGCGCATGGCCCATGCGGTCACGCTGCTGGCCGCGCCCGTGCCGCACAAACAGTAGACCAGCGAAAGCCTCGGCGCCTGCGGCGCTGCCGGCCACATCGACCCACCCCCGTGGCTGGATGTCGTCGCAGGCGCCGCGGCCAACATGCAATCGGGGAGATGCAGATGTTTCAGTGCATCGGCCGGCACAATCGATGGCGCGTGACGACGACGATCGTCATCGCAGCTTCCTTCGCGACGGCGGCGTTCGCGCAGGACACCGTCACGGGCACGCGGGGCGCGGCCGAGCTGAGCAACGAGGATCTCGCGAAGAAGCTCGCGAACCCGGTCGCGTCGCTGATCAGCGTGCCGTTCCAGCTCAACTACGACCAGGACATCGGGCCCGAGGACGACGGCGACCGCTGGGTGCTGAACGTACAGCCCGTGGTGCCCATTACGATCAACGAGGACTGGAACCTCATCTCGCGGACGATCCTGCCGCTCGTCTCGCAGAGCGACCTCTATCCGGGCGCCGGCAGCCAGTCCGGCATCGGCGACATCGTGCAAAGCGCTTTCTTCTCGCCGAAGGAACCGACCGCCGGTGGCTGGATCTGGGGTGCCGGCCCGGTCCTGCTCCTGCCGACGGGCTCGGACGACCTGCTCACGACGGATCAATGGGCCGCCGGCCCGACGGCCGTGCTGCTCAAGCAGCAGGGGCCGTGGACCTACGGCGCCCTCGCCAACCACCTGTGGTCTTTCGCCGGCGGCGACGATCGTGCGGACATCGACGCGACGTTTTTGCAGCCGTTCCTGTCCTATACGACACCTACGGCGTGGTCCGTCGCGCTCAACACCGAGAGCACCTACGACTGGGAGGGCGAGCAGTGGTCGGTGCCGGTCAACTGCGTCGTGACGAAAGTCACCAAGGTAGGTAGCCAGTTGATCAGCGTGGGCGGCGGCGTGCGCTACTGGGCCGACAGCCCGGACAACGGTCCCGAGGGCGTCGGGTTCAGAGTCGTGGTCACGCTGCTGTTTCCGAAATGAGATAGTCACGAACACAAGCAAGTCGTGGGGGGAGTTATGGGCACGAGATCGATTGCACTTTGCGCGATCGTGTTGGGGTTGGCGTTCGTGGGCGGGTGCAGCAAGCCCAAAGGGACTGCCGACACGGCAGCGGCTGCCGCCGACACGATCTACGTCGGCGGCGACATCGTCACCGTCAACGACGCGCAGCCGACGGTGGAAGCGCTCGCGGTCAAGGACGGCAGGATCCTCGCCGTCGGTGCCCGCGCCGACCTCGAAAAGGCCCACCGGGGCGAAGCGACCAAGGTCGTGGATCTCGCCGGCAAGACCTTGCTGCCGGGCTTTCATCGATCCCGCACAGCCACTACGTCCAGTCGCTCTCGGTCGCCAACCAGGTGAACGTCTTCGCGCCGCCGGCGGGGCCGGGCAAGGACGTGGACGGCATCGTCGCGGAGACTCGAGATGTTCCGGGACGAGCGCGCAGATCCCGAAGGGCAGATCATCCAGGCCTACGGCTACGACGACAACGTCGATGCCGGACGGCCGCCTGCTGAACCGCGACGACCTCGACAAGGCCTTCCCGGACAACCCGGTGCTGGTCGGCCACGTTTCGATGCACGGCGCCGTGCTGAACTCGGCTGCCCTGAAGAAGTTCGGAACCTCACCGCCGCCACGCAGACGCCGCCGGGCGGCGTGATCGTGCGCAAGCCCGGCACGCAGGAACCGTACGGCCTGGTCATGGAGACGGCCTACCTGCCGATCTTCTCGTACGCTGCCGCACGCCGACGGCGGAACAGGAAGTCGAGTGGTCAGCCGGGCGGGCCAGATGCTGTACGCGGCGGCCGGCATCACGACGGCGCACGAGGGCGCGACCCACGCGACCGACCTCGCGCTGATGCAGCGCGCGACCGCGGCCGGCGCGAACCTGCATCGACGTCGTCGCCTATCCGTTCATCACCGATCTCGACAAGGTGCTCGAGACCAATCCGGTCGCAGAGTGGGGCCAATACGACCAGCACCTCAAGATCGGCGGCGTGAAGATCACCATCCGACGGCTCGCCGCAGGGCCGGACGGCCTATTTCACGACGCCTACCTCACGGGCGGCCCCGGCGGCGAGAAGGACTGGCGCGGCGAGCTGACTTTCCCGCAGGACACGGTGCTGCGCAGATGGTGAAGAAGCGTGTACGAGCTCGGCGTGCCGCTCAACTTCACGCCAACGGCGACGCGGCGATCGACATGCTGCTTCAAGGCCCACGAGTTCGCGGCGGCCGATGACCCGCGAAGGAGCGCAACGTCACCGTGATCCACGCGCAGTTCATCGCGCAAGGATCAGCTCGAGAAGTACGTGCGAGTACACGATCACGCCTTCCTTCTACACGCTGCACACCTACTACTTCTACGATGCGCACATCGCGAACCGCGGCCCGGAGCAGGCCGCGTACATCAGCCCGATGCGCGATGCGATCGACGCGGGCCTGCACCCGACGAACCACACCGACTTCGTACGTGGCGCCGCTCGACCAGATGTTCATGCTGTGGTCGGCGGTCAACCGCATCTCGCGCATCGGGCGACGTGATCGGCGCCGGACCAGCGCGTCACGCCGCTCGAGGGACTCAAGGCGCAGACGATCTGGGCCGCCGAGCAGTACGGCGAGGCAGGCCGAGAAGGGCTCGCTCGAGCCGGGCAAGCTGGCCGACCTCGTGATCCTCGACCGGAACCCGCTGACGGTCGAGCCGATGGCGATCAAGGACATCAAGGTCGTCGAGACCATCAAGGAAGGCCGCACGATCTACCCGGCGCAGTGATCCGGCCGGTCGGCGCTGCATTCCCCGCGGAGACAGGATGATGCGCAAGGCTCTTCAACCGACCCCAGGACTGGGTGCGATCGCCACCGTCGTGGCAGCGACGCTGTCCGCGCTGCTGTCGGCCGGTGCGGTCGCGCAGACGAGCTCGCTGCAGGACCTCGCGCGCGAACTTGCGCATCCGGGCGCGACCGTGATCTACACGGCGCGCGAGTTCATCACCATGGACCCGAAGAAGCCGCGCGCCGAGGCGATCGCGGTCCAGGACGGGAAGTTCGTCGCGGTCGGTACCCGTGCCGAAGTCGCAGCCGCGGCCGGCAAGGAGGCCCGGCTCGACGGAACATTCGACGACAAGGTGGTGATCGCCGGGTTCGTCGAGCAGCACGTGCACCCGGTGCTGGCGGCGCTGACGATGAACACCAGGGTCATCTCGATCGAGGACTGGGACGCGATCGACGGCTTCTCGCCGGCGGTGCGCGACGAGAAGACCTACCAGGCCAGGCTGCGGGCGGCGCTCGCTGGGCGCACGGACAAGTCCACGCCTTTCATCACCTGGGGCTACCACCACTACTTCCACGGCCCGATGAATCGCGCGATGCTGGACCAGCTCGCGCCCGACTTTCCGGTCATCGTCTGGCACCGCTCGGCGCACGAGTTCTTCCTGAACAGCGCGGCGCTCAGGCTCATGAAGATCGACGACGCGCTGGTCCGGACCTTCGGTAAGAGTGCGCAGGAACAGCTCGACCTTGAAAAGGGTCACTTCTTCGAGCAGGGCGGCATGGCGATCCTGCCGAACATCACGCCGCACCTCGCCTCGCCCGAGCAATTCCGCAAGGGACTCGAATTCACCGAGGCCTACTACCACCGCAACGGCATCACGCTCGCCTGCGAGCCGGGCGGCTTTCTCTCGAAGCCGCTGCAGGACGCCATCAACGCCGTCTACTCGGACGACGCGACCCCGTTCAACCACTGCTTCATCGGCGACGGCAAGAGCTTCCACGCGATCAGGCCCAATGATGCGACGAGTCTCCTGGCCGAGACCCGCAAGGTCGAGAACTGGGGCGAGGGGAGGACGTGGTACCTCCCCGATCAGGTGAAGCTCTTCACCGACGGAGCGATCTACAGCCAGCTGATGCAGATGAAGGACGGCTACACGGACGGCCACCACGGCGCGTGGATCACCGACCCGCCGGCCTTCGACTTCATGTTCCAGACCTACTGGGACGCTGGCTACCAGATCCACGTCCACAACAACGGCGACGCCGGAATGGAAGTGCTGCTCGGCGCGCTCGAGCAGGCGATGAAGCGCGCACCCCGACAGAACCACCGCACCGTGCTCGTTCATTTCGGCTTCGCGACGCAGGAGCAGGTCGCGCGCTGGATCGAGCTGGGCGGCATCGTCAGTGCCAACCCGTACTACGTGACCGCGTTGGCTGGCCGCTACGCCAAGCTCGGCATCGGGCCCGAGCGCGCCGCGAACATGGTGCCGACGGGCGATGTCCTGATGCACGAGGGGTCGCTGTCGTTCCACTCCGACATGCCGATGGCGCCGGCAAAGCCCCTGCAACTCGTCTGGGCCGCGGTCAACCGCAGCACCGCCGAAGGTCCAGTGGCGGGCCCTCGCCACAAGGTGCCGCTCGACCTGGCGCTCAAGGCCGTCACCATCGATGCCGCGTACTCGATCAGGATGGAAAAGCAGGTCGGCTCGATCGAAGCGGGCAAGGATGCGAACCTCACCGTGCTCGACCGGAGCCCCTATGCCGTCGCGCTTGGCGATCTGAAGGACATCGGGGTATGGGGCACGATGCTCGAGGGTCGGCTGCAGCCCGTGACGTCCGGGAAAACAGCCGAGAAGTCGGCTGCGGTGTCGACGGTGACCGCTCGCGATCCAACGATGGCGCAGGACGGCAGTTCGCTCGCGCGCGCAGTGGCAGCGAACCTCGCGACCCTGCTGTCACACGATCACCAGCCGTGAGATCGGGAGGCCCCATGAGGACTCGTCGAGTTCCGTTCGTGATTTCCGTGTATCTCGCGCTCTCGGCGCCGGCTTTCGCCGCCGACCCACCCGCGGACACGATCTGGCGCGGCGGGCCGATCGTCACGGTCGACGACGCGAAACCCTCCGCCGAGGCGGTCGCCGTTCGATGGCATATCGATGAAGCAGCCAAGGCCGATCAGGTTCAGTGAGCGCACGACCAGAAGTGGCCGCCCACCATATTGCAAAACCAATCTCCCGTTGGACTCCCTGCGACGATCCCAAACCGAACACGACTTAATGCGACACGCGGAGCAGCTCGCGTGAGAGAGGCTGGCCGAGCGGTGAACGGGCGCGCCGGGTACGTTGCCTCAGGACTCGCCCGTCGACGGAGCAGGTGACGACCATGCCGCCGGATCGAGCGCATAGAATTCCTGCAGCAGCGCGTACAGGCGCGAATGCGAGGCGAGCAGCTCCGCCGGTCGCTCGAAGAAGTCCTCAGTCGCGACCGCGAAGAACTCGGTCTCGTCTTCGGCAGCGTAGGGATCGAGAAACGTGTCTTCACCGCGATCGACGGCGTCGAGAAGCTGCTCGAACTCGAGACTGAGGTCGTCGGCCCATGCCTCGAGGGATCGCAACCGCGCGGCGGTCGATTGCTGCCGCGAGGGCGGTGCAGCAGGGGCCGCCAGGCCGAGACCCTCGGCGTCGAGATAGTGCGCGAACTCGTGCAGCGCGACGTTGTAACCCTCGCCGGGAAAGCGCGCGGCCTCGAGCACGTCGTCCCACGACAGGATGATGCGGCTCGACTCCCAGGCCTCACCCGACAGCACGCGCCGCCGCTTCGCGACGACGCCGGCCTCGTCCTCGACTTCGTCCTCGACCCAGAAGGCTGCCGGGTAGACGAGGATCGAGTGCAGGTCGTCGTAGTGGCCGCGTCGGCCGAGCACGAGCAGGCAGGCCAGGGCGGCAATGGTGGAGCGGATCTCGTCCGTGATGACGAGCCCGTTGCAGCCGATGAACTGCTTCTCGGCGAGGAACGCGCCCATCAGCGACTCGAGAAGCGCCCGCAGTTCCGGCGGCAGGCGACGCACGGACGGCACATTGCGGTCGATTGCGGCGCGTGCGATCTCCGGCAGCGGTTCGGCCATGCGGGCCGCCCGGCGCCGTGCCCGCCACCACGGCGTCACGAGCAGCCAGGCGAGCACGCCGATCGCGACGATCGTGACCGCGACGATCGGCGTCAATGCGGCCTCAGGCGTAGCTCTTCTTCAGGCGCTCGACCAGCTTGACGTAGGCTTCCATCGCCTTCGTCGAGTCCGTGCCCTTGAGCTTCGCCCACGCGTCGTACTTCGCCCGGTCGGCGAAGCTGAACGCGCCCGGGCGGTCGCCCGTCACGTCACCGGCCGTCGCCTGCTTGAAATGCGCGTAGAGGCGCAGCATGTCTTCGTCGTCGGGGCGCTTCGTGAGTTTCTGCACGTCGGCCGCGGCCGTATCGAACTTCTTTTTCAGGTCTGACATTTCGTCTCATCCCCCCGCTCAGGAGTCGCAAGCATACCCGAGCGCGGTTCACGGCCGCAGCCGGTTGACGAGGTGCTTGAGGCGGCGCAGGTCCGCGTCGGTCGGGAGCGGCCCGTAGCGCAGGTCCACGTAAACGTCACGGATCTGTGCCAGGTCTGCGGCGAGATCCGGGCATGCAGCGGCAGCGCGCTCGAGGAACGCCACCGGGCCCTCGGGTGGCTGTGGCTGCAGGCCACGGCGAACCAGGCGTCGCCGGACCACGTCGTGCAGGCGGGCCGGCCAGTCCCGGGCGGGCGGGCGGAATCGCCAGGCCAGGTACGCGGACAGCCCGACGAAAAATGCGGCGAGGCTCGCCGCCATGCCGAGACCGAGCGTGCGCCAGTCCGGGTCGTCGACGCCGAGGCGCTCGAGCAGGTCCAGCTGCCGGGCTGCATTGAAGCGGACCACGCGCTCGTTCCAGAAGTCGTTCAGCGTGTCCCACCTGAGGGAGACCTGCATCCACAGGTTGCTCGCATCGCGCAGGCGACCCGGCACCGGTTCGAATTCATCCATCGCGCCGATCAGCCCGCGCTCGATGCGCTCCGGGGCCACCGCCGCCGTCGGATCGACGCGCAGCCAGCCGCGTCCCTCGATCCAGATCTCGGACCACGCGTGCGCGTCGCTCTGCCGCACGATCAGGTAGCCACCCAGGGGATTGAACTCGCCGCCCTGGTAGCCGGTGACGACCCGGGCCGGCACGCCGGCCGCGCGCATCACCAGCGTGAACGCCGAGGCGTAGTGTTCGCAGAAGCCGCGACGAGTCTCGAACAGGAACTCGTCCATCGCGTTTTCCGCGAGCTTCGGCGGGTCGAGCGTGTAGACGAACGGTTGCTCGCGAAACATCGTCAACATCGCCTGCGCGATCGCTCGAGGATCGCCGTACTGGGCGGCCAGTCGGCGGGCCAGTGCCCGACTGCGCGGGTTGCCTTCCTCCGGCAACTGCAGGCCCTTGCGGCGCAGCGACTGTGGCAGTTCGACGCCGGCGATGAAGCTCGGGTAGGAACGCAGCCTGAACGAGGAGACTTCCGACAGCCGTCGCGACGCCACGAGCTGGAAGTCGTAGGTCCGGACCGCCTCGCGTTCCGGCCACTCGGCAGGAATGTCGAGCGCCAGGATCCACGGCCGATCGGTGGGTTCGAGCGTGATCTGGTAGTCAACCGGCTCGCCGAGATAGGTGACTTCCTGCGACGGGAAGGCTTGCGCGCGCGGTCGGCGCCAGCTGCGACCGTCGAATTCGTGCAGCACGGGACCGCGCCAGTAACGCTGTGCGGGCGGCGGCAACTCGCCTGAGAACCGCACGCGGAACGCAACCGCGCCGGAGACGCTGAGGTCGGAAATGTCGCCAGGAGTCATCTCGTCACCGAGCCCGGTGCGCGCCGACTCGCCCGTGCCGATCCCCCAGAACGGCCCCGGCAGCCGCGGGAACAGCACGAACAGCAGGACTGCGAGCGGCAGGGCCTGCAGCAGCAGCGCGCCGGTGCGAGTCAGCACGTCGCGCGCGGAATCCCCGGCGCTGCCGGCGTGCACGCGCATCAGGGCGGCCGTCAGGAAAACGCCTCCGGCCAGCAGGTAGGGCAGCTGCGGCAGACGCTGGTCGCGCAAAAGTGCGGAATAGAGCAGGAAGTAGGCGATGAACACGATCACCGTGAGGTCCCGCGAGCCGCGCGTCTCGAGCAGCTTGACGCCGGCCAGCAGGACCAGGAAAGCCGTGCCGGCTTCGATGCCGTTCAACGTTCGATAGGTGCCGAGTACCACCAGCGTCGCCGCGATTGCGACCAGCACCCGTAGCCACCTCGGGGGCAGCGACCAGGCGCGTCGCTCGGCCGCCCAACGCCAGGCGACCGCCGCGGCGATCAGCAGCGAGATCCAGCCAGGCAGGAATGGCACGTGCGGCGCGACCGCCGCCGCGAGCGCGCCAAGCACCCACGTCAGGCCGCGCACCGGTTCTGCGGGACGCTCAGGCACGGTCCCTTGCCTCCTCGAAGAGCGCCAGCGTATCCAGGCAGCGGTCGCGGTGCGCGGTGCCGAGATTTGGTTCGATCACCGCCCCGGGCAGCCGCAGCCCGAACGCCTCACCGTGCTCGTGCGCGTCGAGCACCCAGCGGCACAACTGGGCGAGGCGGGCCTCCGTGTCGAGCGCGGGCAGGCTGTCCCAGTCGAACACGTGCGAGACCACGTCGGTGCCGGCGTACTGCTTCGTGTGCAGGCCCTGGCCGCGCGCAAAGGCCTTCCACGCGACCTGCCGCAGCGAGTCGCCGGCCTGGTAGGGCCTGAGCCCGGCGAAATCGTGGTCGCCGCGCGCGAAGTCCTGCGCGCCACCGGTGTCGGTCTCCACGCCGGGCGGAGTGCGGCTACGCTCGGCAGGCGCGGGCCAGGCGATCGCAGCGTGCTCGCCGTGGACGACGGCCCAGGCGCGAAACAAGCCGAGCGGATGTCGTGTGGCGACCTGGTAGCGCGCGAGCGGCACGCGCCCCCTGTGCTGCGCTCGCAGTGCGAGTGTCGCGGACGCGGAACCGGCGGCAGGCACGTCAGCGATCGAGGGTGGCTGCTGACCGACGTTGAGCTCGATGCCCGGCCGGGGCGCGAGCGACGAATTGACGAGCAGCAGGCGGAACGCGACGTCGCGTCCCGCGAACGCCGATTCGGTGCCGGTGAGCCGGATCTCGAGGCCGGACAGCGTGCCATGGCAGTGATGCATGGTGACGAGTCCGAGGCTGGCGAGCAGGAAAGCGAGGCCGAGGCCGAGGTTGTTCCCGTAGTTCAGCGCACCGAGCACCATCGCGAACACCATCGTCGCGTACGCCAGCCCGAGTGCGGTCGGCAGGATGTAGATGCGTCCGCGGTGCAGTCGCAGCGGCTCCGGGTCGATGCCCTGGCGCCGCCGGATCCACGCCTGCGTGCGCGCCTCCAGGGCCGAGCGCAGGCGGCGGAGCGGGCTCGCCATTGCCGGTCAGGGCACCGGGACGGCTTCGAGGACGTGCCGGCCGACCTGCGTGGCATCGCGAAAGCGCGATTCGTCCCGGGGCGCGAGGCGATGACCGACCACCGGGCCGAGCACGGCCTGCACGTCCTCCGGCAGGACGCCCGGATGCCCGTGCATCAGCGCCCACGCCTGCGCCGCGCGCAGCAGCGCGATCACGGCGCGAGGCGAGAGCCCCGCCTCGAAGGCCGCCGACTCGCGCGTGTGGCGCGCGATCGCCTGCACGTAGTCGAGCAGTGCCTCCGACGCGTGCACGCGCGGCACTTCGCCTTGCAGCCTGAGCAGCTGCTGCGGGGTCAAGGCGGGCGCGAGCGTCGCGAGCAGGTCGCGCCGGTCGCTGCCGAGCAGCAGCTGGCGTTCGAGCGCGGCCTCCGGGTAGCCGAGCTCGATCCGCATCAGGAACCGGTCGAGCTGCGACTCGGGCAGCGGGAAGGTACCCACCTGGTAGATCGGGTTCTGCGTGGCGATCACGAAGAACGGCTCGGTGAGCGGGTAGGTCTGGCCGTCGGCGGTCACCTGGTGCTCTTCCATCGCCTCGAGCAGCGCGCTCTGCGCCTTGGGCGTGGCGCGGTTGACCTCGTCCGCGAGCACGAGCTGCGCGAAGACCGGCCCGCGGTGAAAGCGGAACTGGCCGGTCTCCTGCTCGAACACCGAGACGCCGATGATGTCGGCGGGCAGCAGGTCACTGGTGAACTGGATCCGCTGGTAACTCAACCCGAGCGTCCGGGCCAGCGCGTGCGCCAGCGTCGTCTTGCCGACACCCGGGATGTCCTCGATCAGCAGGTGGCCGCGGGCCAGCAGGCACGCGACGCAGAGCCGCAGTTGCTGTTCCTTGCCGAGGATGATCCCGCCGAGACTCGACACGGCGGCCTCGACCAGGGCCAGCGTGTCGCCGTCGCGTTGCTGCGGCGCGCTCACGCTGTGACTCCGGCCTGCTGCACCGTGGCCAGCCGCCGCATCTGCTCGCCGAGCTGCTCGAGCTGGCGCTCGAACTCCGCGACCCGGTCGCGCTCCTTGGCGACGACCTCCGGCGGTGCGTTCGCGACGAAGCTGGCGTTCGCGAGTTTCGCCGCGCACTTGTCGCGCTCGAGCCCGGTCTTCGCGCGCCGCTTCTCGAGGCGGGCGAGTTCCGCCGACACGTCGTCGACCAGGCGCGAGAACGGCGCGAGGATCGCCCGTCCGTCGATGATCGCGATCGCGCAGGGCGGCAAGGCCGACTCGGACGCGACGACGCTGACCGATTCCAGGTTGCCGACTCGCGTGATCGTGCCCGCCAGCGCGGCCAGCGCCTCGGCGTCGCCCTCGCGGGTGGTCTGCACGAAGACCGGAGTCGCCCGCGAGTGCGGCACGTCGAGTTCGCCGCGAATCTGGCGGATGCCGAGCACGACCGCCTGCAACGCCGCAACCTGGCGCTCGGCGTCCGCGTCGGCGGGGAACTCCGCGGCGCGAGGGTAAGGCTCGAGCATCACGCTCGGGCCGTTGCGGCCGGCGAGCGGACCGACGCGCTGCCAGATTTCCTCGGTGATGAACGGCATCAATGGATGCAGCATGCGCAGCGTCGCCTCCAGGACTTCGAGCAGCGTGCGTCGCGTGCCGAGCTTCGCTGCGGGCGAGGCGTCGGCCGACTGCAGCACGGGCTTGCAGAGCTCGAGGTACCAGTCGCAGTACTCGTACCAGACGAACTCGTAGATCGACTGCGCGGCGAGGTCGAAACGGTAAGCCGCGAGGTTCGCGCGCACCGACTGCACGGCGACGCCGAGCCGGCCGCGGATCCAGCGGTCGGCGACCGTGAGCTCGCCGGCACCCCCGGCGAGGCTGGCGGCGTGCTCCTCGGTGTTCATCAACACGTAGCGGGCCGCGTTCCACAGCTTGTTGCAGAAGTTTCGGTACCCCTCGACGCGGCCGAGATCGAAGCGGATGTCGCGGCCCATGGTCGCCAAGGCCGCGAACGTGAAGCGCAGCGCATCGGTGCCGTAGGCGGGAATGCCCTGCGGGAACTGCTTGCGCGTGGCTTTCTCGATCGCATTCTTCATCTGCGGCTGCATCAGCCCGGTCGTGCGCTTGCCGATCAGCGCATCGACCTCGATGCCGTCGATCAGGTCGAGCGGGTCGATGATGTTGCCCTTCGACTTCGACATCTTCTGCCCGTGCTCGTCGCGGATCAGGCCCGTGATGTAGACCTCCCGGAACGGCACCTCGCCCCTGAACTCGAGGCCCATCATGATCATCCGGGCGACCCAGAAGAAGATGATGTCGAAGCCGGTCACGAGCACGTTGGTCGGATAGAACGCGGCGAGCTCCGGGGTCTCGCGCGGCCAGCCGAGCGTCGAGAACGGCCACAGCGCCGAGCTGAACCAGGTGTCGAGCACGTCCTCGTCACGGGTGAGCGGCACTTCGCGGCCGTGCCGCGCAGCCGCGGCGGCGAGCGCCTCGGCTTCGCTGCGCGCGACGTACACGTGACCGTCCGCGTCGTACCACGCCGGGATTCGATGGCCCCACCAGAGCTGGCGGCTGATGCACCAGTCCTGGATGTTGCGCATCCACTGGAAGTACGTCTTCGCCCAGTTCTCGGGCACGAAGCGGATGCGACCTTCCTCGACCGCGGCGATGGCGGGCGCGGCGAGCGGGGCGATCCGCACGTACCACTGATCGGTGAGCCAGGGCTCGAGTGCCGCGCCGCTGCGATCGCCGCGCGGTACCGGCAGCGTGTGCGCGTCGGTCTTCTCGAGCAACCCTGCGGCCTCGAGGTCGGCCACGATGCGCTTGCGCGCCTCGAAGCGGTCGAGCCCGCGATAGGCGGCGGGCACCGTGTCGTTCAACGCAGCGTCGGCGGTCAGCACGTTGATCATCGGCAATGCGTGGCGCTTGCCGATCTCGTAGTCGTTGAAATCGTGTGCCGGCGTGATCTTGACGCAGCCGCTGCCGAAGGCCGGGTCGACATAGTCGTCGGCAATGATCGGGATCGGCCGGTCGACGAGCGGCAGGCGGATCTCGCGACCGACGAGGTGACGATAGCGCTCGTCGTCCGGATGCACGGCCACCGCCGTGTCGCCGAGCATCGTCTCGGGTCGCGTCGTGGCGACGACGAGGTGTCCCGAGCCGTCGGCGAGCGGGTAGCGCAGGTGCCAGAGGTGACCGGCCTCCGGTTCCGACACCACCTCAAGATCGGAAAGCGCCGTGTGCAAGACCGGGTCCCAGTTCACGAGTCGCTGGCCGCGATAGATCAGGCCTTTCTCATGCAGGCGCACGAAGACTTCGGCGACTGCGGCCGAGAGGCCCTCGTCCATCGTGAAGCGGTCGCGCGACCAGTCCACGGAATCGCCCAGGCGGCGCATCTGCCGCGAAATCGTGCCGCCCGACTGCTCCTTCCACCGCCAGACGCGCTCGACGAACTGCTCGCGACCGAGGTCCTGGCGCGTCTTGCCTTCCGCGTTCAGCTGCCGTTCGACGACCATCTGGGTCGCGATGCCCGCGTGGTCAGTACCCGGCTGCCACAGCGCGCGCTCTCCTTCCATCCGGTGAAAGCGCGTCAGTGCGTCCATCAGCGTGTGCTGGAACGCGTGGCCCATGTGCAGCGTGCCCGTCACGTTCGGCGGCGGGATCATGATGCAGTAGGGCGTGCCGGTGCCGTTGGGCGCGAACCAGCCGGCCGCCTCCCACCGTGCGTAGATGCGTGCCTCGATGTCGGCGGGCGAGTAGCTCTTGTCCATCGATTCCAGTCAGTTCGTGCGCGAGGGTCCGTGGAAATGCTCGTCGACGATCCGCGCGATCATGCCGGGCAACTGGGCGCGCAGCCGGTCGGAGACCTGCTCGAGCAGCAGCGCCTCCATCTCGCGGCAGGCGTTGTGCACGAGCTCGTCGGCGTGCTCGTGGATGGCGACCGTCAACCGCGATTCGAGCTCGTCGAGGAACAGCGTGGTGCGGTCGATCGGCGCAACGGTATCCGGCTCGTCCTCGACGATGTCGTTGAGGACGGGAATGATGTCCATCGGTTGGCTCATGGCGCCCTCGCTGCTCAGAGGTTGTGCGACTCGGGCGTCAGGCCCGCGTCGCGATAGCCGCGCCAGCGCACCCGGGCCTGGCGCTTGGCGGCTTCGTCCGCACCCACGATCTCGCAGATGCGGCCGAAGCCCAGTGCGTCCGCCGGCGGCTCGGCGGCCAGGTTGATCAGCACGTCCCGATGCGTCCCGGGCAGCGCGCCACTCGCGATCAGCACCGGCGTCTCTTCCGCGAGCGCGGGATCCGCCGGCCAGACTGCATGCGGCACGAAACTGCGGTCGCTGAAAGTCCACAGCAGGTCGTCGAGTTCGACCGCCTCTGCGGGGCTCGCCGTGCGTACGGTCACTCGCATCCCCTGATCGAAGGCCTTCTCGGCCAGCCGGCATGCGGTCGCGAGGCGGGCCCGCGGATCCGGTGCCCCCAGCAGGTAGAAATCGACCTTGGTCGCGAGCGCGTTCAACGGCGGTGGATCAGGAAGTCCATCAGCAACGGGACCGGTCGCCCGGTGCTGCCCTTCTGCGCGCCGGTCAGGTACGCCGTCCCGGCGATGTCGAGGTGCGCCCAGCGCAGGCCGTCGGTGAACTTGGCGAGGAAGCAGGCCGCGGTGATCGCTCCGCCCTCGCGCCCGCACGAGTTCGTGAAATCCGCGAAGTTGCTCTTCAGCTGGTCGTGGTACTCCTCGGCCATCGGCATGTGCCAGGCGCGGTCCTCGGCGCGGCGACCGGCGGCCTCGATCTCGGCGGCGAGGTCGTCGTCGTTGCTCATGACGGCGCTGGTGTGCGCGCCGAGCGCAATCACGCACGCGCCCGTCAGCGTCGCGACGTCGACGACCACGGCCGGCTTGAAGCGCCGCGCGTAGGTGAGTGCGTCGCAGAGGATCAGCCGGCCCTCGGCGTCGGTGTTGATCACTTCGATCGTCTGGCCCGACATGCTGTGCACGATGTCGCCCGGCTTCGTCGCGCGGCCGCTCGGCATGTTCTCGCAGGCCGGCACCAGCCCGATCACGTTGGCCGGCAGCCCGATTTCCGCAGCAGCCTTCAACGCGCCGAAGACGCTGGCGGCACCGGTCATGTCGAATTTCATCTCGTCCATGCCCGGGGGCTGCTTCAGTGAAATGCCGCCGCTGTCGAACGTGACGCCCTTGCCGACCAGCACCACCGGCGCCTGGCCGGCCGGGCCGCCCTGGTGCCGCAGCACGATCAGCTTGGCAGGTTCGTCGGTGCCCGCCGTGACCGACAGCAGCGCGCCCATCTTCAGGCGCCGCAGCGCCGCTTCATCGAGGATCTGCGCCTTGATGCTCGCGTGCTGGCGAGCGAGCTCGCGTGCCTGCCGCGCGAGATAGGACGGCGTGCAGACGTTCGCGGGCAGGTTCGCGAGGTCGCGGGTCAGCGCCGCGCCAGCGGCGATGCCGCGACCGTGCTCGAGGCCGCGCTCCGCGTCCTTGGTCTGGTCCTTCTCCGGCACGGCGACGCCGAAGCTGCGCAGCGCCGGCGGCGACGGTTTGCGCGTGCTGCGGATCGCCGGGATCCGGTACAAGGCGCTGCCCACCGATTCGGCGGCCAGCCGCGCGCGGTAATACGCGTCGGTCTCCGGCAGCGGCTCGGTCGCAAGGTAGCTCACCGCGTCGCGCGCGCCGGTTTTCGCGAGGGCCGCGGCTGCGGCCAGCAGCGCCTTCTTGTACTGCTTGCGGCCGAAGCCGTCCTTCTTGCCCAGACCGACCAGCAGCACGCGCTCGCACGGGCCGCGTTCCACGTCGATCAGCGTGACTTCGCCAGCCTTGCCGCGCGCGTCACCGCGCTTCACGAAACGGGCGATGCGGCCACCGAGCGCGGCATCGAGCTGGGTCGCGGCCCCGGTGAGGGTCCCCGATTCGTAGAGGCCGACGATCGCGCAGTCCGTGCGCTGGCGCGCAGCCGAGCCGCTCACGGCGTAGTAACGCATGTTGTTTTCCTTCGGTCCTGCGGGTTGTTCTGGCGGCCGCGCCGTATCACCGGCTGGCCGCCCGGCCATTGCGCCCGTTACACTTGCGCCGCGCGCTGACGCCGAAGTCTACCGTTTCCCGACCGGAGCCGCGACCTGTGCTCACCCGGCTTGACCGTTACCTGCTGCGAGAAGTCGCACAGACTTCCGTGGCCGTCACCGGAGTCCTGCTGGTCGTGCTGCTGTCGAACCAGCTCGCTCGCGTCCTCGGCCAGGCGGCCCAGAGCGGTTTTCCGGGCAGCGTCGTGCTGACGCTGATCGGGCTCACGACGCTGCAGCAGCTCACGGTGCTGGTGCCGATCGGCCTGTTCCTCGGCATCGTGCTCGCGCTCGGGCGGCTCTATCACGAGAGCGAGATGACCGCGATGGCGGCCTGCGGGGTGGGGCCGGTCAGCATCTACCGGCCGATCGTGATCTTCGCGCTCGTGGTCGTGGCGCTGCTCGCTGCGCTGTCCTTCCGAGTCGTTCCAGTCGCCGGCATGCGCGCGCAGGAGATCCGCATCGAAGCGTTGCGCACTGCCCAGTTCGGCGCGCTCGAGGCCGGGCGGTTTCGATCGTTCGCCGGTGGCGACGCGGTTTTCTACGCCGAGAAAGTGCAGCGCAACGGGCAGCTCGAGGGCGTCTTCGTGCAGCGACGGGTCGAGGACCGGCTCGAGATCGCGGTAGCCGAGCGCGCGGAGCAGCGCGGGGCCGGGCAGGCCGAGCAGGTCTTCGTGCTGTTCGACGGCCGTCGGTACGAAGGCGTGCCGGGCCGCAACGAGTGGCGCATCGTCGAGTTCAAGGAGCACGGCATTCCGGTGCGGATGCCCGAATACCGGGCGAAAAAGGAGCGTCGTGAGCTCAGGGCGACCGCGGCGCTGCTCGGCTCGGAGGAGGGGCCGGACCGGGCCGAGCTCGCCTGGCGAATCGCGGTCCCGACGATGGCCGCAGTGCTGACCCTGCTGGCCGTGCCGCTCGCCAAGCTGCGCCCGCGCGAGGGCCGCTTTGCCCGCATCGGCGTCGCGGTGCTGGCTTATTTCATCTACTCGAACCTCGTCGCCACCGTGCGCGTCTGGATAGAGAAGGACGCCGCCGGTGGCGCGTTCGGCATGTGGTGGGTGCACCTGCTGCCGATCGCACTGGCGATGTGGTTGCTCTGGCGCGACGAGCGGCCGGGACCATTGTGGCGGCGGGCGCGGGCGGGGAAAGTGACGTGACGATCCTCGGCAACTACATCATCCGCACGATTCTCGGCTACACCGCGCTCGTGATGCTCGTGCTGCTGGCACTCGGCGCGCTGTTCCTGTTCATCGGCCAGCAGGACGACATCGGCACCGGTGGCTATTCGGCCAGCCAGGCGATGCTGTTCGTCGGGCTCAGCCTGCCGAGTTACCTGTTCCAGCTTTTGCCGGTGGGCGCGCTGATCGGCGCGCTGCTCGGGCTCGGCAACCTCGCCCGCGGCAGCGAGCTCGTCGTGATGCGCGCTTCGGGAATCACGACCGCGCAGTTCTGCCGCTGGCTGGCCATCGCCGGGTTCCTTCTCGCCGTCGTGATGGTCGGTCTCGGCGAGTTCGTGGCGCCGCCGCTCGAGAAGTATGCGCGCCAGATCAAGACCTTCAGCAAGTTCAGCGAGTTCAGCTTCGCCGGCAAGGGTGGCACCTGGGTCCGTGACGGCGACACGATCATCAGCGTCGAACAGCAGTCGGCGGACTCGCGTTATGGGGGTGTGCAGGTGTTCCGCTTCGACGGCGGCCGCCGCCTGCTCAGTGTCGGGCGCGCAGAGACCGCCAGCGTGGACGAGCAGAGCCGCTGGCGCCTCGAGGGCTTCGCCGAGACGCGCTTCGCAAACGGTGGCACGGAGTCCGGGCGCGCCGACATGCACGAGGTCAAGTCGTCGCTGTCGGCGGACTTCCTCGGTCTCGCAGTGGTCGCCCCCGAAACCATGGGCCTGCGCGACCTGGTGACCTACATCGGCTACCTCGAGCGCAACAATCTCGATGCGCACGCCTTCGAGATCGCGCTGTGGTCGCGCCTCGCGCGCCTCGTGGCGCTGTTGCTGGTCGTGATCCTCGCGCTGCCATTCGCGCTCGGACCGATGCGCAGTTCCGGGCAGGGCGCGCGGACCGTGATCGGCATCCTGATCGGGGCCGGCTTCGTACTGCTGAGCCGCACGCTGGAGAGCAGCGGGCAGCTCTTTGACCTGGAGCCGTGGATCGTCGGCTGGAGCCCGACGGTGCTGCTCGCGGCGCTGACGTTCGGACTGCTGCTGCGGACGCGCTGAGCGTCCTCAGCCGCGGCCGGTGCCCTTCGGCACGAGCAGGATCCGAGTGCCGCTCAGCCGGTCGTGCCACGCGCGCCGCTGCGGGTCGATCGCAATCCACAGGTAGCCGAGCCCGAACGGCAACCACGACAGCACGGCCGCTCCGAGACGCAGCGCGGTGTCGCGCCAGCCGAGGGTCGCGCCGTCGTCGCGCTCGATGCGCAGGCGCCACGAAGCCATGCCGAGCGTCTGTCCGCGCCGGGTCCAGAAGATCCCGAAGTAGCCGACGATCAGCAGCAGGAGCACCGCCCGGTAGGCGAATTCGAGCGCCGGGTGTGCTTCCGGGTCGAGCGCTTCGCCACCCGTGAGCGGCAGGAAGGCCGCCGTCGCGATCATCAGCACCGCGAGCAGCAGCATTGCGTCGTAAAGTACGGCGCCGAGGCGGCGCAGCAGGCCTGCGGGGACCTCGGGCGAAGACTGCAGTGGGTTCGGTGACTGCATCGGCTGTGACGATTCGTGATTTGCGGTCGCCGGGCTCAGAACTTGTCGGGCCGCAGCACGCTGACGTCCTGCAGGTACAGGATCATCGCGTAGTGGTCGTAGTAACGCTCCCGCAGCCGCGCGGCGATGCGCTCGGCGAGCGCTGGCTCGCAGACGATCTCGATGCGCACGTTGCCCTCCTGCGCCCAGTCCGACTGGCGGGTGCCTCGGCCGCCCTTGCCGCGCGCGTCGGTGATCGTGTAGCCGCGCACGCCGAGCGCCTCGAACTCGGCGAGCAGCTCGCGCTCGAGCAGGGCCTCCGTGACGATGGTGAGCAGGCGGCGCGGGAAGTGCTCCATGGGTGCGATCCTCAGCCGGCGAGCGCCGTGGCGAGGCGCTCGTAAAGCGGGATGCCGACGATGATGTTGAACGGGAACGTGACGGCCAGCGACGCCGTCAGCGACAGGGCCGGATTTGCCTCCGGCACCGCGGTGCGGATGGCAGCCGGCGCCGCGATGTAGGAAGCGCTGGCCGCCAGCGTCGCCAGCACGACAGCACCGCCCAGCGAAAGCCCGAGCGCGCGGCCGAGCAGCGCGCCCACGACCGCGAACACGAGCGGCGTCAGGACGCCGAAGAGCGTGATGAACAGGCCATGCCGGCGCAACGTCGGCAGTTGCGCGGCGGCGATGAGCCCCATCTCGAGCAGGAACAGCGCCAGGATCCCCTTGAACAGGTCGAAGAACAGCGGCTGGATCGACGCGGTGCCCTCCGGACCGGCGAGCCAGCCGATCGCAAGACCGCCGAGCAGCAGCACGATGCTGCGGCCGAGGAACAGTTCGCGCAGCAGCCGGCCCCACGCGACGTCGCCTTGCAGGCCGCGCGCCAGCACGATGCCCGCAAGGATGGCCGGCACCTCGAGCAGCACCACCCAGACCGGCGCCCGCCCCTCGAACGAGATGCCGCGGGCCGCAAGGTAGCTGACCACGACGGCGAACGTGCCGACGCTCACCGAGCCGTAGTGCGCGGCGAGCGACGCGGCGTCCGCACGCGAGAGCCGGCCGATGCGCCGCGCGACTGCGAATGCCGGCAGCGGCAGCAGGAAGCCGAGCAGCAGGATGCCTCCCAGTTCGACCGCAGGCAGGCCGCCCGTGTCACGCGCGAGTTCGACACCGCCCTTGAGGCCGATCGAGAGCAACAATACGGTGCTGACGAATTCGTAGATCGCCGCGGGCAGGCGCAGGTCGGCCCGGGCGACGCCGGCGGCGAGGCCCAGCACGAAAAACCAGATGACGGGGTCGAGTTGAAGCATGCCGCAATGCCGGGCCCTGGGCCTCGAAGTCGCGCAACGGTATGCGAATCCGGCGCTGGAGTCACGGGGCCGATTGCTAGAATGCGCGCTCGCTGAAGAGGCTCCGATGAACAATGTCCTGAAGCGCACGACCCTGATCGTCCGTGATGCCGAGCGCTCGCTCGCGTTCTACCGCGACGTGCTCGGCCTGACCGTGTGGTACGACGACGAGATCGTCCTCTCGGGGCACGGTCTCGCGGCCGGCGGACCAGGGGATCGCACGCGGCTCGTGATCATGCAGGCGCGGGACCCGGTGATCGGCATGCTCGGGCTGCTGCAGTTCATCGTCCCGCCACTCGCGGTGCCAGCCGCGGAGCGCCAGCGCCTCGCGGTCGGCGACGTGGTGTTCGTCATGCAGACCGACGACGTCGATGCCGTCTACCGCCGGCTGGCCGACTGGGGTGCCCGCGTGCATGCCGCTCCGCACGCGTTCGAGGTGCGCGGCGCGGACGGGCAGCTCGTGCGGATGACCACGCTCAGTTTCTGGGATCCGGACGGGTACTTCTTCGAGGTCAACCAGCGGTTGGCCGCCTGACCATGCCGCAGGTCGCGACCCGGCTCGTCTGGGACCTGCCGGTGCGGATCACGCACTGGCTGCTCGTGGCCTGCGTGGCCGGCTGCTGGGCAACGCACTACGCGGGCGTGGAGTGGTTTCACTGGCATCGCCGGCTGGGTTACACAGTGCTGGTGCTGGTAGCGTTCCGCGTCGTCTGGGGCTTCGCGGGCACGCGACACGCGCGGTTCGCGAACTTCCTGCGCGGTCCGCGCGCGATCGTCGAGTACCTGCGGAGCGGCCGCGAGACCGCGGGCCACAATCCGCTCGGTGCGCTCGGCGTGGTCGCGATGCTCGCCCTGCTCGGATTGCAGGCCGCGACCGGCCTGTTCGCCAACGACGAGATCATGAATGCCGGGCCGTTCTACGGCTGGGTCTCGCCCGCCACGAGCAATCGGCTGACCAGCCTGCACCACGCCAACTCGGACTGGCTGCTCGTGCTGATCGCGCTGCACGTGCTCGCGGTTGGCTGGTACGCCTTCGTGCGCCGGCGCGCTCTGGTGCGCGCAATGATCACTGGCGCAAAGGACGAGCGAGTGGTGCCCGTCGCGGAGGCGATCACTGGTTCCCGGCTGTCGCTCGCACTGGCGATCGTCGTGATGCTCGCCGGCGCGCTCGCGCTCGTGGTGAGCGCGGCGCCCGAGGCAACGATCGCGCTGTACTGACTCAGTCGGCCTTGAACTTGTCGTGGCAGGCCTTGCAGGTGTTGGCTGCGTCGAAGAACGCGGCTTTCGATTTGGCTTCATCGCCGCCTGCAGCGACCTTCGCAAGGGCCGCGCTGCGCTCGACGAGGTCCTTCATCTTTGCATCGAAGTCCGCCCGGCTGGTCCACAGCTCCGGCTTGGCCTTGGAGCCGGCGACACCCTGCGATTCGGCCGAGTACGATTCCGCCAGCATCGGCGCCAATGCGGCCACACGCCCGGCCCGCATCGAGAATTCAGCCGCGTCGAACGGCGCCTTGCCTTGCGCCATCGCGCCCATCGGCCCGAAGTTCCATGCGATCGCCTGGTAGACCGCCTTGCGGTACTTGAGCAACTGTTCGCCCTTCGACGGTTGGCCCTGCGCCATCGAGGTGCTGGACAGGGCGAGGGCGATCAGCACGGCGGGGACGGCGATCAGCTTGAACTGGCGCATGGGCGGCTTCACTCCATTGGCTGGGCGTTGAGAGCGGGCGAAGTTACCGCAAGCGCACCCCACCCGTCACCCCGGCAGCCGGCGCGTCAGTCGACCGGGCGCCGGGCCTGCGCTTCGATTTCGGCGCGGTGGCTGCGCAGTATCTTCCAGACGTCCTGCTCGCTCGGCCGGTCGGCGAGCCGCGCGATCAGGCCCGCAATCTGCGGCCACTCGCGGCCCCAGTTCAGCATCCGCACGGCGTCGGCGATGACCAGCGCCGCGATTTTGTCCAGGTTCGCAGGCTTCGTCGTCGTGGCTGGCGAGACGGGCACTGCGGTTGCCTTCGCGGGAGGGGCGGCGGCCGGCTTGCGGGCCGTGCGTGGCGCGGCGCGCGTCCGTTCGGCACTGCGGGCCGTTGCCGTGGCCGACCGGGTGCGGTGGGGCGCGGTCTGCTCGATGGTGGGGTCCACGGCCGCAGGCTCGGGTCGAGCCTCTGCGCGCGGCTTGGCGGGGTGCGGCGATTCCACGGCGAGCGGAATGAAGCGCTCGACGTGCTCCGCACCAACCAGGTTGGCCAGGAAGCCCATCAGCTCGAGGGCCTCCGCGAAGCCCGTGTCGCCCTTCGCAATCCGCTCGGCGTGCAGTCGCTTCAGTTCGTTGAGCCGGGTGCGCGCGAGATCGATGACCCAGCGTGTCGGGCGCTCGTGCTTCGGCCAGGTCTGCACCTTGGCATAGGCGGCCGCGTCGAGTTCGAGGTAGCGCGCGTGCAACTCGACGCTTGCCAGCCATCGGTCGAGCAGTTCCGCGACGCGCTTGTCCGCTGCACTCATGTGGTTCCCGTGTTCCGCCGCGAGCGCCAGTGTAGCGAGACGCCTTGGCCAGTGCATTGGCGTCGGGTCAAATCCTCTCGTGCCTGCGACCTGGGTCGCGTTCGCACTCATTGGCCGAGGCGGATGCGGTCAGCTATTGCTTTTCAGATCCATATATGAGACAAATTATCCCACATATGGAAATGTCGGTCACAAAGTCGGCCCTGAACGCCTGCGAGCGATGGCTGCGTCCCATTGCCCGCTGGCTGCTGCGGTCGGGCGTGACCTGGAAAGAGTTTGCCGACCTGTCGCGCGGTGTCTTCATCGTCACGGCCTCCGAGGAGTTCGGCATTCGCGGACGGCCCACCAATGTGTCGCGCGTGGCGCTGCTCACGGGGCAATCCAGACGCGACGTGCGGCGCCTGCTCGCCAGCGCTCGGTCGGAGGTCCCGGACGCGGCCGATGAAGCCCTGAATCAGGCGAGCCGGGTGCTGTCCGGCTGGCACATGGACGCGGATTTCCTTGAGCGCGACGGACGTCCGCGAACCCTGCCCGCCGAGGGTCCGGGCGCGTCGCTGGAACAACTGCTGCGGCGGTACGCCGGCGACATCCCGACGACCGCGCTGGTCAAGGAGCTGCAGAAATCCGGCTCGATCGAGCGGCTTGCCGACGGCTCGTATCGGGTCCTGCGCCGGTACTACATGCCGTGCCCGATGGACGGGCAGGCGATCGAGCGCGCCGGCAGCGTGCTGGCGGATCTGGCAACGACGGTGGAGCACAACCTGTCGCGCGATGCACGCGAGCCGACCCGGTTCGAAGGCCGCGCCCAGAACCGGCGCATCGATCCGCGGCAGCTGCCTGCGTTCCGCGCCTTCGTCGAGCGCGAAGCGCAGGGATTCCTCGAGCGCGTCGACGACTGGCTGAGCGCGCACGAAGCCCCGACCACAGAACCGGCGCTGCGCCTCGGTGTCGGGGTGTACGCGATCCAAGACTTGATGCCCGGAGACTCACGATGAAGACTCGATTCCCGACTCGTTTACTGCTCGCCGCGTTGCCGGCCGTCCTGCTCGCTTGCGGCGGTGGCAGCGGGGGAGGCGGCGGCGAGCCGATCGTCGGTATCGACCGCGGCGGCGTGACCATTTCCCAAGGGCCGATCAATGGATTCGGCAGCGTGATCGTCAACGGTGTCCGTTACTCGACGACGGGCGCCACCATCACAATCGACGACCGGCCGGGCACCGAGTCGGAACTTCGGGCAGGGCAGGTCGTGCGCGTCGAGGGCACGGTGGACGCGACCGGGACGGCTGGCACCGCCCGCTCGATCTCATTCAACGACGACGTCGAAGGCCCGGTCCAGAGCATCGATCCCGCGGCCGCGCAACTCGTCGTGCTGGGGCAGACGGTCCAGGTCGGCCGCGCGACCTCGTTCGACGACTCGATCTCGCCGCGCTCACTCGCCGGTCTCGCGGTCGGCGACCGCATCGAGGTGAGCGGCCTTGTCAACGCCGATGGCCTGATTGCGGCAACCCGGATCGAGCGCAAGCCCCTGTCGGCGACAGTCGAGGTCAAGGGCTCGGCGAGCGCGGTCGACAGCAACGCCCGGCGGTTCCGCATCAACCTGCTGGTCGTCGATTACTCGACTGCGCAGCTGAGCAATTTCGCCGGGGGCACCCCGGCGAACGGCGACCTCGTCGAGGCCCACGGCAGCCTGGATGCTGCCGGCGTACTGATCGCCACGCGCCTCGAACGCCGCAGCGCTTCGCTGGAAGGCACGAGCGACGATTCGGCCGATCTCGAGGGCCTGGTCACCCGCTACGTGTCGAGCCTCGACTTCGACGTCGCGGGGCAGCGGGTGACGACGACCGCGACCACCGTCTTCGATGGGGGCAGTGCGGCGGACCTGGTGCTCGGCGCCAACGTCGAGGTCGAGGGCGGATTCGCCGCGAATGCGAGCCTGGCCGCGACCCGTATCGAATTCAGGCGCGAGAGCGACGTCGAGTTTGCTGCGCTGGTCGATTCGGTCAATGTCGCGGCCGGCAGCCTGGTGGTGCTCGGCGCGACGGTACGCACGAACGCCCTGACGCGATTCGAGGACCACAGTGATGCGGACCTGCCGCGTTTCGGCCTGGCCGACCTGCGCGCGGGCGACTACATCGAACTGAGCGCATACGACGACGGCGGTGGCCTGGTGGCATCGCTGCTCGAGCGCGACAACGCGGACGATCGCATCGAGGTCGAGGGTCCAGCCAGCGCGGTCGCGGCGCCGGACTTCACGATCGCGGGGATCCGCATCACGACCAACGACCAGACTGAGTTCAGAAACAACGACGGTGGGTCGATCCCGGCCGCCACCTTCTTCGCCGCGGCCGCAGGTCGCGAGGTGAAGGTGCGCGGGGCGCTGGTCGGCAACACCGTGCTGGCCGAACGGGCCGAGCTCGAGGACTGACCGGGGCTCCGGGGTATGGCGGGCGCGCTCGAGGTGCCCGATCCGATCAGTGCCGAGCTAATCAGAGGTGTGAAATGCAATCGACAAGACGAAAGTTCATCCTGCCCGCCGCGGCGTCGCTGCTCGTCGCCGCTTGTGGTGGCGGCGGCGGAGACGATTCCTCCAGCGGGCCGGCCGCGCCCCCGGCGGGCCAGCCACCACCAACCGGCAGTGCGAAGGCGGTATTCGCCAGCGGTGCGATCAGCGGCTTCGGCAGCGTGATCGTCAATGGAGTCCGTTATGACACGACTGGCACGGAGGTCCGCATCGACGATCGCGCGGGTGCCGTTGCCGAGTTGCGGGTCGGACAGGTCGTTCGCGTCGAGGCGGAGGTGGACGATCGCGGCCAGGCCCGCGCGCGGCGCATCGAGCAGGAACACCTGCTGAGCGGCACGGTGCAGTCGGTCGACGCGGCGTCCGGCGCGCTCACGGTCGCCGGTCAGGTCGTTCGGATCGACGACGACACGTCGTTCGACGACTCGATCGGCGGCTCGCTAGCCGGCGTCGCCGTCGGCGACTGGATCGAGGTGCACGGTTTCGCCGGGTCGGATGGGCAGGCCCGCGCCACGCGTCTCGAGCGGGCGGACGCAACCGAAACGGAAGTGGAGGTCACGGGGCTCGTCGCCAATCTCGACACGGTTGCCCGGCGCTTCAGCGTCGGCAGCCTGCGCGTCGACTACTCGATGGCGACGCTCGAGGACTTCGCTGCCACGAGTCTCGGCAATGGCGTCCTCGTCGAGGTCAAGGGTCGAGAGATCCTGCCCGACGGTGCATTGCGTGCCACGCGCGTCGAGCGAGAGGACGGCGGCGCAATGGGTCCGGCCGGCGGCGAGGCCGAGATCGAGGGGCTGGTTACGCGTTTCGGGTCTGCGTCCGACTTCGACGTCGCGGGGCGACGGGTGACCACGACCGCCTCGACCGTATTCGTCGGCGGCGCGGCGACCGACCTCGCGCTCGACGTCAAGGTCGAGGCCGAGGGCCGCGTCGATGCCAGTGGCGTGCTGGTCGCAGTCAAAGTCGCGTTCAAGCGTGCGTCCTCGGTCCGCGTCACGGCGCCCGTCGAGGCGGTCGACGTTGTTGCCGGCACGCTGCGTGCCCTGGGCCTGACGATCGCGATCGACGCCAATACGCGCAAGGAGGACCACGAGAGCGACGACCAGTTCTTCAGTCTCGAGTCGCTGCGAGTCGGCGACTGGGTCGAGGTGCAAGGCTATCCGGATCCTTCCGCCAGCGGTCGCGTCATCGCGACGCGGCTGGAGCGCGAGGATCCCGAGGACGAAGTGGAACTGCGCGGCCGCGCCGAAGAGTTGCAATCCCCTCGGTTCCGCATCCTGGGCACGAGCATCGAAACGACGCCGGCCACCGAGTTCGAGGACGAGGACGTGCGCATCGACACCGCGACATTCTTCGCGCGTGCCGCGGGTCAGGTCGTCGAGGTCGACGGGCAGTGGAACGGAACCTCGCTCACGGCCCGCAACGCCGAGATCGAGCGGCCGGACAACGGTGGGGTGTCGCCGCCCGTGGTGCCGCCGCCGCTCAACCCGCCTCCTGTCACGCCGCCGCCCCCTGTACGCCGCCGCCCCCTGTCACGCCACCGCCGCCCGTCACGCCACCGCCCCCGGTGACGCCGCCGGCGCTCGATGGTGCCGCGCTCTACTCGACCAATTGCTCGAGTTGCCACGGCGCCATTACTGCGATCCGCAGCATGCCGGTGTCGAACCGGAATGCGACGGATTTCCGGCGCGCGATCGACGCCAACAAGGGCGGCATGGGATTTCTCGCCTCGATGACGAACGAGCAGCTGCAGGCGATTGCAGACGCGATACGCGCCGCGAATCCGTAAGCGTTCAAGGACCCCGGACCTCTCGGTCCGACTCGGGCGGGCAGCGCACGCTGCCCGCCCTCTTTTTATTGCCGAAACTGGAGGTCGCGTGAAGCCAGTTGGCCGAGCGGATTCGCCTTGACTCCGACCACGTCGGGTCTGACGAGGCGCTTCGAGACGCGAAAGAAGATCGGGATGACGGCCACGTCGTCGAGCAGCTGGGCCTCGGCGCTGGCGATGAGCGTCATGCGCTCGCCGGGTGTCGGCGCAGTCCTCGACCGCTCGAGCAGCGAGTCGTAACGGGCACTGCGGTAACCCAGGGTGTTCTGCGGATGCCCTGATTCGAACACGCCCGCGAACGCCTCCGGGGCGGTGAAGTCGGCCGACCAGCCGAGCCGCACAAGGTCGCAGTCGCCGGGCGAGCGGCGCCGGTCGAGGTAGACGGTCCACTCGAGCTCGATGATCTCGATGTCGACGCCGAGCGCGGAGTGCCATAAGTCCGCCAGCGCGACCGCGGTGCGATGGTGGTTCGCGCTCGCGTCAGTGCAAAGCGCAAGGCGTCTGGGCGCTGCGCCGCGCGCAATTGCGGCGGCCCACGCCGTGCGCGCCTCGCGCACGGCCTCCTGGTACTGCAGCGCCTGCCACGGGAAGCGCGCCGGTGCGTACGCCGGGATTCCATCCGGGATCCACCCGTATGCCGGCCGCTCTCCCGCGCCCGTGACCTGCCGCGTGATCCGTTCACGATCCACCGCCATCGCGAGCGCGCGTCGCGCGTCTCGATCGGGAACGCGGGCGAGGTTGACTGCATACGAGTACGTGGCCAGATAGGGCGTGACGTGCAACTCAGCGGGACGCTCGGCGCGCAGCGCCGCCAGTTGCGTATTCGGCACCTCGCTCGTGATATCCAGTTCGCCCGTGCGATACAGGCTGAGCTCCGTGCCAAGGTCGGTGATCGTCCGGTACAACACGGCGTCGAGAGCGACCCGCGCCGCGTCCCAGTAATGCGGATTGCGCTCGAGCGCGATCTGCTCGCCGACGATCCGTTGCCGCAGGCGGAAGGCGCCATTGCCGGGCGGTGGCGCGGTCGCTTGTGCCGACGGTGCCGCGGTCGGGTGCCGCGGCGCGGCCGCCGCAAGCGCGAGCAGTTCGATCAGGTAAGGCAGGGGGCGCTCGAGTTGCACCCGGAGGGTGCGGTCGTCCTCGGCAAAGACGCGCTCGATGGCCGCGAACAGCCCCGCCTGTGGAGCCGTGCTGCCCGGTGCGGTCAGCATCTCCAGCGTTGCGGCAAAATGTGCCGCGGTCAAGGCATCGCCGTTGGACCAGCGCAGGTCGCGCCGCAATTTGAAGACATAGGTGCGACCGTCGCTCGAGATGTCCCATGACTCGGCCGCGCCAAATTCCGCGGTGCCGTCGGACCGGCTCCGGGCCAGGCCCTCGTACAGGTCGCCGAGCACGGCGAGCGCAGCGTTGTCCTCGGCTTGCTGCGGGTCGAGGGTGTCGGGTTCGGCCCCGAGTCCGCGCCGCAATGCGGCCGGTTCGACCGGCCGGTCCGGGGCCGATTCCTCCCGCGGCGAGCAGGCGGCCGCGAGTACGACCGTTGCTGCGAGCACGCTTTGGCGCAATCGAGCAGCGATCATCGCGCGGCCGTGGCGATCAGGCGAATGTAGAAGGACGTCATGCGCGCGAGATTGTCGAGCGTCAGATGCTCGTTTGTGCCGTGGATCATTGCGAACTCGCGCAATGACGCGACGATTGCCTGGTACCGGTAGATATCCGTTGCAACGCCGGTCAACGACCGGCTGTCGGTGGTGGCGGTCACGAGACCCGGGGCCACGGGCCACTCACCGCCGTTGGCTGCAACGGCCGAGAGGATTTGCCAGCTGCGCGACGTGATGGAAGAGACGGGCGACGGCTCATAGGGCGGGCGCTCCCAATCGACGGTCACGCCGAGTCCTGCAGTGGCGGCACGCGCCCGGTCGAGCACCTCGGCGGAAGTCTGCCAGGGGGCGATCCGATAGTTGATCCACGCGGTGGCGTCCTGCGGCAGCACGTTTTCCTTTGGACTGCCCCGCAGCATCGTCGGCGCGATTGTCGTATGCAGGCTCGCGGCACCGGCCGGCGTCGCGCCGATCTGCCGGATCAGCAGTGGTTCGAGCAGCCACTCATTCGCGACTGCGAGCTTCACGGCGAATCCGGCTTCGGGCGCCAGGGTCCGTACCATGTCGGCCGCCGGTCCCTGGAAGCGCAATTCGAACGGTCGCTCGGTAATCGCAAGCACGGCCCGTGCGAGCGTTGCGACGCCCGTCTCGGGCGGCGGGGCGGATGAGTGGCCGCCCGCAGCCGCTGCGGTCACCCGGAGCGTGCCGTAGCCCTTCTCGGCGATGCCGATCAGCGCCACCGGTCGCCCGAGCAACGGGAAATCCGCCACGATGGCCAGCCCCTCGTCGAGGGCGAACTCGGCGTGGATGCCGCGGTCCCGCAGCAACGCGGCCGCAGCCGCGGCGCCGGACCCGCCGGCCTCCTCGTCGTGGCCGCTCAGGACGATCACGGACGCCGCGGGTGCGAAGCCGTCGACCGCCAGGGCTTCAATCGCTTCGAACAGCGCGATCAGCGAGCTCTTGTTGTCCACCGAACCGCGGCCCCAGACGGCAGCCGCGTCGATGACGCCATCGAACGGACCGTGGCGCCAGTCCGACTCGGTACCCGGCGTGACGGGCACGACGTCTTGATGCGCCATCAGGATGATTGGCGCGCGGGTCGGGTCGTGGCCGGGCCACGTGTAGACGAGCGTGTGGCCCGCGACGACTTCGCGGGTCATGGCCGCATGCGCCGCGGGATAGGTTTCCTGCAGCCACGCGTGCAGCCGGTCCCACTCGGCTACGTCGTTCTGCGAGGCATCCTGGTGGCTGACCGTGCGAAAGCGCACCGACTCGGACAGGTGGCGCGCGGCGCGATCGCGGTCGATCGGTAACGCGTCGGCCACTTGAACCTGGATGGCGCCTGGCGCTGCCGGCGGCCGGTACGATGAGGTGCGCACGACGACGACTGCCGCGACCAGCGCAGAGACTGCCAGTAGTGCCAGGCCTGCCTTGGTGATTGCCTTCATCGCACCCCGTGTCGCAAGTCATCTACACCATTCAAGTCTAGTACGTGGTCGGCGACCCGGTACGACCGGCGTACGGGCCGGTGCGTAGTTCTGCGGATGGCTGAAGCACCCCACGAGCAGTAGGTTGCGTCGGTCCGCATCAATACAACGAATAAGAAGGCGTCACCATGGGGCATGGTCAAGAGTCGCCAAGGACCCAGGCGACGACCACGGGGTCGGGTGAAGTCGGCGGATGGCCCGCGTGCGACCGGCGTAAGGCAGAACGTCGCCGCAACGAATCATGGTGGCGACGAGCGGACGATCGCAGGGTGTGTCCGGGCCGACGCCTGCTCGATTGGACCTCGTCGCAGGAAGTGGCGCTCCCAGAGGGATTCGAACCCTCGTACCAGCCTTGAGAGGGCTGTGTCCTGGGCCTCTAGACGATGGGAGCGTGCCGTGGACCGGCGGACTAACGAGTCCGCGTGAGGGCGCGTATTATACGCAGCCCTTTGTCCCGGTCCAGCGGAAGCCGATTCTTTGCATTCCCCACAAGTCGAAAACCTGCCCGCCCATCCGCAGCCCGTGGTCGTCCCGCGCGCCGGGCACCCGATCTCGCGCGCCAACATCTCCCCGTACGCTCTCAAGGTCCTCTACCGGCTCAAGGATGCGGGCTACCAGGCCTTCCTGGTCGGCGGGGCGGTGCGCGACCTGCTGCTCGGCCTGCATCCCAAGGATTTCGACATCGCAACGGACGCGCATCCCGAGGAGGTCCGCAAGCTCTTCAGGAACTGCCGCCTGATCGGTCGCCGCTTCCACCTCGCGCACGTGCGCTTCGGCACGGAGATCATCGAGGTCGCCACGTTCCGTGCGGCCCACACCGAGATGGATGAGGACCACAGCGTCGACGAGGTCGGCCATCGGGTGCTCGACGAGCACGGCCGCATCCTGCGCGACAACCTCTACGGCACGATCGAAGAGGACGTCTGGCGGCGCGACTTCACGGCCAACGCGCTCTACTACAACATCGAGGACTACTCGATCTGGGATTACGTCGGCGGCGTGCCGGACGCCGAGGCCCGCGTGCTGCGGCTGATCGGCGATGCGGAGACCCGCTACCGCGAGGATCCGGTGCGCATGCTGCGCGCGGCGCGATTTGCCGGGAAGCTCGGTTTCACGCTGCACCCCGACACCGAGGCACCGCTGCACCGGCTCGCCTACATGCTCGACAGCGTGCCGCCCGCGCGACTGTTCGACGAAACGATGAAACTGCTGCTCGCGGGCAGCGCGGTCTCCTCGTTCGACATGCTGGTGAGCCTCGGCCTGCTGCCGCACCTGATGCCGGATGTCGCGGCCGCGCTCGCCGAGGCGCCGGACTCGCCGGGCGCGCGGCTGCTGCGCCTCGGCCTCGAGAACACGGATCAACGGGTGCGCGCCGACAAGTCGGTGACCCCGACGTTCCTGTTCGCCGTGCTGCTGTGGCCCGCGATCCTGCGCGCCACCGGCGCGCCGAACGGTCCGCTGCCGGAGGATCCGCAGCTGCTGTCGAGCGCGTGCGACGCGGTCATGTCGCAGCAACTGCGGCGGATCGCCGTGCCGAAGCGGTTCGGGTTGCCGATGCGCGACCTGCTGCTGATGCAGCCGCGCTTCGAACGGCGTTCCGGCCGCCGCGCGCTGCGGATGCTCGATCATCCGAAGTTCCGAGCCGCCTATGACTTGCTGCTGCTGCGCGCGGCGGCGGGCGAGATCGATCCCGAAGTCGCCGACTGGTGGACGCGCCTGCAGGAAATGCCCGAGGAACAGCGCATCGCCGAGGTCGAGAGCCGGCCCCGCGAGGCGGCCGATGCCGCACCGCCCGGACGCTCCAGGTCGCGGCGCCGGCGCCGCCGTCCTGCCGCAACCTGACGGTCCTCGGAGTCGCGAATGGACGCCGGCTGGCTGAATCCCGCCTACGTTGCGCTGGGTAGCAACCTCGACGACCCGCGCGCGCAGGTCGAGCGCGCGCTCGACGCGCTTGCGGGCGATCCGCGACTCCCGGCTGGTGCTGCGCTCGTCGCTGTATCGCACGCGCCCGTTCGGCCCGGTCGAGCAGCCGGACTTCGTCAACGCGACGGCCGGCCTGCTGACGGCGCTCTCGCCAGTCGAGTTGCTCGCGGAGCTGCAGTCGCTCGAGATTCGCCTTGGGCGGGAGCGTCCGGCCGTGCGCTGGGGCCCGCGGCGGATCGACCTCGACCTGCTGGTGCACGGTACCGACCGGCGCGACGAGCCGGGGCTGACGCTGCCGCACCCGGGCATCGCGGAGCGCGCGTTCGTGCTCGTGCCGCTCGCCGAGATCGCTCCCGACCTGATGGTGCCGGCGCTCGGCCGGGTTCGCGCGTTGCTGGCGCGCGTGGACAGTTCCGGCGTCGAGCGGATTACGCCATGAATGCGCCGGCACGGCAGGACGAGCCGGTCCAGACCCCGCACCGCTTCGTCGTCGTCGAGGGCCCGATCGGCGTGGGCAAGACGAGCCTCGCGCGCCGGCTCGCGAAGAGCTTCGGCAGCGAGCTCGTGCTCGAGCAGGGCGACGAGAATCCGTTCCTCGAGCGGTTCTACCGCAATCCGCGCGCGGCGGCCTTCCAGACGCAGCTGTACTTCCTGTTCCAGCGGGCGCGGCAGATGCAGGAGCTCCGCCAGGCGGACCTCTTCGAACGCGTCCGCGTGTCCGACTACCTGCTCGACAAGGATCGCTTGTTTGCGCGCCTGACGCTCGACGACGAGGAGTTCGCGCTCTACGAACAGGTGTATGCGAGGTTGGCGATCGACGCCCCGGTGCCCGACTTGATCGTGTACCTGCAGGCGCCGGTCGACGTGCTGCTCGAGCGCATCGCACGCCGCGGCATCCAGTACGAGCAGGCGATCGAGCGCCGCTATCTCGAGCGCCTGGTCGAGTCCTATTCGCGATTCTTCCTCGAGTTCGACGCCGCGCCGGTGCTGATCGTCAATGCCGCCGAGATCGACCTCGTCGGCAGCGACGGCGATTACGCCGGCCTGCTGGCGGAAGTCACGCGCGCCCGCAAGGGGCGACACTACTTCAATCCGCTGAAGAGCCTGCTGTAGTTCCCGGCGTTGATGTTTCGGGGCCGCTCCGTCATCCTTGCGGCCTGATTCGAGGCGGCCCCATGTACACACAGCTTCAACTGCGGGACTCGGACCGCCCGCCTGTCAACGTCGCGACGCTCGGCCGCATGAAGGCCCAGGGCGAGAAGATCGCGAGCCTCACCTGCTACGACGCCAGCTTTGCGGCGGTCGTCGACGAATCGGGCACCGACGTCGTGCTGGTCGGTGACTCGCTCGGCATGGTGATCCAGGGCCACGACACGACGGTGCCGGTCACGCTCAACGACGTCATCTACCACTGCAAGGCGGTGGCGCGGGGCTTGCGTCGGCCGTTCCTGATGGCCGACATGCCGTTCATGACCTACACGTCCCGCGAGCAGGCGCTGCAGAACGCCGTGCGGCTCATGCAGGAAGGCGGCGCCAAGATGGTCAAGCTCGAGGGCGGCGCCGGGCAGGTCGAGATCGTCGAGTTTCTCGCCAGCCACGACATTGCCGTCTGCGCTCACCTGGGCCTCAAGCCACAGTCGGTGCACAAGACCGGCGGATTCCGCGTGCAGGGGCGCGAGGAAGCCGCGGCCGAGCAGATGAAGCGCGACGCGAAGGCGCTGCAGGATGCCGGCGCCGACGTCGTGCTGCTCGAGTGCATTCCGTCCCAGCTCGGCGCGGAGATCACCGCCGAGCTGCACGTGCCGGTGATCGGCATCGGCGCGGGCCCCGACACGGACGGCCAGATCCTCGTGCTCTACGACGTGCTCGACATCACGCCGGGCCGCAAGCCGCGCTTCGTGCACAACTACATGGCGGGCCACGACAGCCCGCTCGCGGCGCTCAAGAGCTACGTCGAGGCCGTGAAGTCCCGCGCCTACCCGGCGCCGGAGCACTGCTTCTAGCCTCGGGCCCCGATGCAGACGATCACGCGCATCGCCGACATGCGCGCACTCGTGCGCGACTGGCGGTTTGCCCGCGAGGGCATCGCTTTCGTGCCGACCATGGGCAACCTGCACGCCGGTCACGCGAGCCTGATCGGCGCCGCGCACCTGCATGGCCGCCGTGTCGTCGCGAGCGTGTTCGTCAATCCGCTGCAGTTCGGTCCGAACGAGGACTACGCAGCCTATCCGCGCACTCCCGACGAGGATGCCGCACTGCTCGAAGCGCAGGGCGTCGACGTGCTGTTCCTGCCGACGGTGGACGAGATGTACCCGCAGGGCGTGGCCGGCAGCACGATCGTGGACGTGCCGGAGCTCTCGGGGATCCTGTGCGGCGCGGTGCGTCCCGGCCACTTCCAGGGCGTGGCCACCGTGGTCGTGAAACTGCTCAACCTGGTGCAGCCTGACGTCGGCATCTTCGGCGAGAAGGACTACCAGCAGCTCACGATCATCCGCCGCTCGATCGAGGACCTGTGCCTGCCCGTGCGGATCGTCGGCGCCCCGACCGTGCGCGCCGACGACGGCCTCGCACTCAGTTCCCGCAACCGTTACTTGAATCCGCAGGAGCGCGCCATCGCACCCGAGGTGTACCGCGCGCTCGACCGGGCCCGGCGGCGGCTCGAGTCCGGCGACAGCGACGTGGAGGGCATCGAACGCGAGGGTCTCGCCGCGCTGGTCAAGGCGGGTTTCCGGCCCGATTATTTCGAAGTGCGGATGGCCGGCACGCTCGCCAAGCCGCACGGCCAGAACGTCGACGTCGTCGTGCTGACGGCGGCGCGGCTGGGTCGCGCGCGGTTGATCGATAACGTGCAGTGCCGGGCGGCAGGCAGGGTAGGGGATAGGGGATAGGGGATAGGGGATAGGGGATAGTAGGAGGTGGCACCGAACCGTCGGGCGCCGCCTCCGACTATCCCCTATCCCCTATCCCCCATCCCCTATCCAGCGCCCAACCAACCGCCTCACGGACCACCTCGCTCGGATGTTCCCGCCTGGCCTGCAGCGCGGCCTCACGCTCGACGCTGGCGGGCGCATTGCCGAGCGCGATCGCGACGTTGCGCAGCCAGCGCACGTAGCCGATGCGGCGGATCGCGCTGCCGGCGGTGCGCTCGAGGAATTCAGCTTCGGACCAACCGAACAGGACAGTGAGCTGCGCGCCGTCGAGGCCGTGTCGCGACTGGAAGTCGGGTTCGACGGCGAGCTTCGCGTAGCGATTCCACGGGCAGACCAGCTGGCAGTCGTCGCAGCCGTAGATGCGGTTGCCGATCGCGGCGCGGAATTCCTCGGGGATCGCGCCGTCGAGCTCGATGGTCAGGTACGAGATGCAGCGGCGTGCGTCGAGTTCGTAGGGCGCGACGATGGCGCGGGTCGGGCAGGCCTCGAGGCAGGCCGTGCAACTGCCGCAGTGAGCCGTCAATGGAGCGTCCACCGGCAACGGCAGGTCGGTGAAGACTTCGCCGAGAAAGAACCACGATCCGTCGTGGCGATCGAGCAGGTTGGTGTGCTTGCCGATCCAGCCCAGGCCGGCATCGCGTGCCAGCGCCTTCTCGAGCACCGGCGCGCTGTCGGTGAACGCGCGATAGCCGTCCGCGCCGACCGCTGCCGCGAGGCGGTCGGCCAACCGGGCGAGCCGCGGACGAACCAGCTTGTGGTAGTCGCGCCCGAGCGCGTAGCGGGACACATAGCCCAGCGTCGGGTCAGCGAGCACCGCGGCGGGATCCGCGGCCGCCGGCCAGTAATCCATGCGCGCTGAAATCACGCGCAGCGTGCCGGGCACCAGTTCAGCCGGGCGCGCACGTTTCGCGCCGTGGCGCGCCATGTAGCCCATCTCGCCGTGCCGGCCAGCCTCGAGCCAGTCCGTCAGGCGTCGCTCGTCATCAGGCAGGTCGGCTGCGGCGATGCCGACCTTCTGGAAGCCGAGTTCGCGGCCCCAGTCCTTGACCTGCGCTGCGAGCGCTGCGAGATCCATGCTGCGTAGCCGTTCGTGGTGAGGGGGAAGGCCCCGTGGTCAGTATAATGCCCGGCATGCCAGCGCATTCCGGCGCCCTTTACACTGCCGAGCAGGTGCGCGACCTCGATCGCCGCGCCATCGACGAGTTCGGCATCCCCGGCTACCAGCTGATGACCCGCGCCGGCCACGCGACGCTCGACGCGCTGCGCGCCTTGTGGCCGGCCACCAAGTCGATTGCGGTGCTGTGCGGACCGGGCAACAACGGCGGTGACGGTTACGTGGTCGCGCGGGTGGCGCGCGCGCAGGGCCTGCGCACCGAGGTCTTCTGCCTCGATGATCCGCGGCAACTGCGCGGGGACGCGCGGCAGGCGCACGTGGATTTCGTCGCAGCCGGCGGACACTGCCGGCCCTGGCGCAGTGAGCCGCTCGACGTCGACGTGATCGTCGACGCTTTGTTCGGCACTGGCCTGACGCGCGAGATCTCTGGCGACGCCGCCGAATTGCTGCGCGCCGCCAATGCCGCGCAGCGGCCCATCGTCGCCGTGGACATACCGTCTGGACTGCACGCGGATTCGGGTGCCGTGCTCGGCGTGGCCGCACGCGCGGCGCTGACCGTGACGTTCATCGGCCGCAAGCTGGGCTTTTACCTCGGTGAAGGTCCGGAGCACGTGGGCAGGCTCGTCTGCGACGATCTCGGCGTTCCGCCGCAGACATATTCGATCGTGACGGCCAGCGCGAGCCTGCTCGGGGAATCCGACGTCGCGGCCGCGCTGCCGAGGCGCGGTCGCTCGGTCCACAAGGGCTCGCACGGGCACGTGCTGGTGATCGGTGGCGGCCCGGGCATGCCGGGCGCGGCGCGCCTCGCCGGTGAGGCGGCGCTGCGGGCGGGTGCGGGCCTCGTCACCGTGGCCGTGCATCCCGACAACGTCGGCATCGTCGCCGAACGTCCCGAATTGATGTGCACGGCCGCACGCTCGGCCCGCGATCTCGCCACGGTCCTTGCGCGGGCCACGGTGGTTGCGATCGGCCCGGGACTCGGGACCGACGTCTGGGGCCGCGGCCAGCTCGAGGCCGCGCTCGGCTCTGGCCTGCCGTTGATCGTCGATGCGGACGCGCTCAACTTGATCGCCGAGCGACCGCGCGCGAGCGATCACTGGGTGATGACGCCGCATCCCGGCGAGGCTGCGCGGCTGCTGGGCTCGACGGGCAGGGCGGTCCAGGCCGATCGACTCGCGGCCGCGCGGCAGCTGCAGGCGCGGTATGGAGGCCACGTCGTGCTGAAAGGCGCGGGCTCGATCGTGCAGTCGCCCGGCGACGTGCCGCGAATCTGCGATCGGGGCAATCCGGGCATGGCGGCTGGCGGCATGGGCGACGTGCTCACCGGCGTGATCGCCGGCATCGCGGCGCAATGCGGCGATCTCGCGCGCGCCGCGCGCGCCGGCGTTTTCGTGCACGCGCAGGCTGGCGACCTCGCAGCGCGCCGGGGCGAGCGCGGGTTGCTGGCCAGCGACCTGCTCGACCAGTTGCGCAGTTGCGTCAACCCGTGCTGAGGCTGGCCGCGGCAGACCCGGAGCAGATGCGCGCGCTGGGTGCTCGTCTCGGTGCGGCGATCTGCGCGGCCGGGGCCGAGCCGGCGCTGGTGATCGGCTTGACGGGGGAGCTCGGCGCGGGCAAGACCACTCTGGTCGCGGGCCTGCTTGCGGGCCTGGGGCACCCAGGCCCGGTGCGTAGCCCGACGTACACGCTGATCGAGCCCTATCGGCTCGCCGGGCGCGATCTCTACCATTGCGACCTGTATCGCCTCAGGGACCCGGCTGAGCTCGATGACCTGGGCCTGCGCGATCTCGCCGTGGAACGCAGCGTGCTGCTCGTCGAATGGCCCGAGCGCGCCGGCGACCGGCTCGGCAAACCAGACCTACTGCTGCAAATTGAGTACGCGCCGCCGGGTCGCGCGATCGAAGTCGACTCGGCGAGTGAGGCCGGCCGACAGGTGCTCGCCGCGCTGTGTCTCGATCCAGCCTGACGATTAGCTCGTATCTGCATAATTTCATTGGATTATCGACCTGTCTCGCGGTAGATTACCGCGCATGTTTGCGCGCCCGGCCAAGCTGTGGACCTCGCTCTTCGCGCTGCTCGGCGTGTTGGCGGGCGTTGCTGCGAGCGCAGCGACCCCGATCCAGCTGACCGACGCGCGGCTCTGGTCGGGTCCCGAAGGCACGCGTCTCGTGCTCGATCTGAGCGCGTTGCCTCGCCACGAGGTTTTCACGATCGAGAATCCCGACCGCGTCGTCGTCGACCTGGCGAACACGCAACTCGCGATGCGCAAGGACCTGCCGGTGGGCCAGGGCCCGGTGAAAAGCGTCCGCTCGGGACCGCAGGCTGGCGGCGGACTGCGCATCGTCCTCGACCTTTCGGCCCCGCAGGCGGTCAAGTCTTTCGCCGTGGGTCCGGATGGCAGCGCCGGACACCGACTCGTCGTCGAGTTGCCAGGTGCTGCTGCTGCGGGCCCGGCGCCGACCGCGAAGCAAGTCCTTGCCGCGTCGTCGGCTGCAATCGCCAGTGAGGCGGAGCCGAGCGACGACCCCGTGAAGACGCTGTCGGTCGCGCCAGGCAAGCAACGCGACCTGGTGATCGCCATCGACGCTGGGCACGGCGGCCAGGATCCGGGCGCCATCGGCCGTGCCGGCACGCGCGAAAAGGACGTCACGCTGGCAATCGCCCGCAAGCTGGCCGCGGCCATCGACGCCGAGGATGGCATGCGGGCCAAGCTGATCCGCGACGGTGATTACTTCATCTCGTTGCGCGGCCGCGCCCGCAAGGCGCGCGAGCTGGGTGCCGACATGTTCATCTCGGTCCACGCCGACTCGGTGCCGAATCGCAGCGTGAGCGGGTCGTCGGTTTACGTGCTTTCGTTGCGCGGCGCCTCGGACGAGGCTTCGCGCTGGCTCGCGGAGCGCGAGAATGCGGCGGACCTGATGGGCGGCGTGTCGCTCGACGACAAGAACGACGTGCTCGCGTCGGTGCTGCTCGACGTCACGCAGAAGGAAGCCGTCAGCAACAGCGTCGAGGCGGCGGACAGCGTGCTGGCGTCGCTGCGGCGCGTCGGCAGCGTGCACGGCCCGAGGGTCAAGCACGCAGGTTTCATGGTGCTCAAGTCGCCCGACATTCCGTCGATGCTGGTCGAGACCGCGTTCATTTCGAACGTCACCGACGAGCGCCGCCTGCGTGACTCCGCCCATCAGCAACGGATCGCCCGGGCCATCCACGCGGGCGTGCGCGATTATTTCTACGAGAAACCGCCGCCCGGCACGAAGATCGCAGCGCTCGCCGCCGCCCGCCGCGGCGGTGGCACGGGGACGCAGACGCTCGCGGAACGCTGACCGCGGTTTGTTATCCTCGCGCACCGTCCGCGCGTGGCCGTCCTGCCGACATGACCATCCGGGTCCTTCCCGAACAATTGATCCACCAGATCGCCGCCGGCGAGGTCGTCGAGCGCCCGGCATCGGTGGTCAAGGAACTCGTCGAGAACAGCCTCGACGCCGGCGCGCGCTCGATCGAGATCGAGATCGAGGGCGGCGGCGCCACGCTGTGCCGGGTCCGCGACGATGGCGCGGGCATTCCGGCTGACCAGTTGGTGCTGGCGCTCGCGCGCCACGCCACCAGCAAGATCGGCCGCGTCGAGGATCTCGAGGCCGTGCGGACGCTGGGATTCCGCGGCGAGGCGTTGCCGAGCATCGCCTCGGTGTCGCGCGTGAAAATGACCTCGCGGACCGCCGATGCTCCCGTTGCGAGCGTGGTGACGGCTGCCGACGGGATCGTGACCGGGCCCGCGCCCCAGGCGCACCCGCCCGGCACGACCGTCGAAGTCCGCGAGCTGTTCTTCAACGTGCCGGCTCGCCGCAAGTTCCTGCGGGCCGAGCGCACGGAGTCGACGCAGATCGAACGACTCGTCGAGCGCCTCGCGCTCAGCCGCTTCGACGTCGGGTTCCGGCTGACGTCCGCGCGACGGACCCTCGCCGACCATCCGCCGGCGCGGGACGAAACGGGGCGAGATGCGCGGGTGGCCGCCGTGCTCGGCGATGAGTTCATCCGCCACGCGCTCAAGCTCGACCACGACGGCGCGGGCCTGCGCCTCCACGGCTGGTTTTGCCTGCCGACCTATGCCCGCAGCCAGGCCGACCAGCAGCATTTTTTCCTCAATGGACGGCCGCTGCGGGACAAGCTGATCGCGAGCGCCGTGCGGCTCGCTTACCGCGACGTGCTGTACCACGGGCGGCATCCGGCCTACGTGCTGTTCCTCGAAATGGATCCGGTTCGCGTGGACGTGAACGCGCATCCGCAGAAACTCGAGGTGCGGTTCCGCGAGCCGGGCCTGGTGCACGATTTCATCTTCCGGACCGTGGAACGTGCGCTGGCCGAGTCGCGCCCGACGCAGTCGGCCGCGACCGAGATCCCTGCGGCGCGGTTCAGCTTGCCCGGCTGGCAGGTGCAGGCCGGACCGCAGACGTCCGCGCTCGATCTGTACGGCGCGCTCGGCGGCGGCGTCCGCGAATTCCAGCCGGGCTCGGCGCCGATGCATGGCGTGCCGCAGCTCGCGCACGAGCCCGCCGTGGAATCGGCCGGCGTGGAACATCCGCTCGGCTTTGCGATCGCGCAACTGCACGGCGTCTACATCCTCGCGCAGGCGCAAGGCGGCCTGGTGCTCGTCGACATGCATGCGGCGCACGAGCGAACCACCTACGAACGGCTCAAGGCTTCGATCGGCTCGCAACGGATTGCAAGCCAGCCGCTGCTCGTGCCCGTGCCGCTCGCCGTGTCGGTGGCGGAGGCTGACGAAGCCGAGGCCCACGGGCGACTGTTCGAAGAAATCGGTCTCGACGTCTCGCGCAGCGGCCCGACCCAGCTGCTGGTGCGCGCGCTGCCGGCGTTGCTTGGTGCCGCCGACCCCGCGGCCCTGGTGCGCGACATGCTCGCCGATCTGCGCGAGCAGGGCAGCGGCGGCGCGCGCCAGGCGCTCGAGCGCGCACTGGGCACGATGGCTTGCCACCAGGCCGTTCGGGCCAATCGCCGGCTCTCGATCCCCGAGATGAATGCGCTGCTGCGCGAGATGGAAACCACGCTGCGCGCCGACCAGTGCGTGCACGGTCGCCCGACCTGGTCGTTCGTCAGCATGGACGACCTCGATCGGTTGTTCCTGCGCGGGCGATGACTCAGGCTCGCGTCGCGCGCCCCGATGCGGTGATCCTCGCGGGCCCGACCTGCACCGGCAAGACGGCGCTGGCCCTGCGGCTTGCGGAGCACTATCCGCTCGAGATCGTCAGCGTCGACTCGGCGCAGGTCTACCGCGGCATGGACATTGGCACGTCCAAGCCATCGCGGGCCGTGCTCGACGCCGTGCCGCACCACCTGGTCGATCTCTGCGATCCGGCCGAAGCCTACTCGGCCGGGCGGTTCCGTCGGGATGCGGCCGCAGCGATCGCCGCAATTCACGCTCGCGGGCGCGTGCCATTGCTGGTCGGTGGCACGATGCTCTACTTCCGCGCACTGACCCGTGGCATCGCACCGCTGCCGGAGGCCGACCCTGCGCTTCGCAGCCAGATCGACCGTCGCGCCCGGCAGCTCGGCTGGCCGGCGTTGCACGCCGAACTCGCGCGCTGCGATCCCGCGGCGGCCGCCCGGATCCGGCCTGCCGACGGCCAGCGGATCCAGCGCGCGCTCGAGGTCCTGGAGCTCACGGGGCAGCCCCTGTCGATGCTGCAGCAGCAGCTCGAGCCTGCGCCGTTCGCCTTCGCCTCGTTCACCCTGATGCCGGAGGATCGTCCGGAGCTGTATGCGCGCATCGACGCTCGTTTCGTGCTGATGATGGGGCAGGGATTTCTCGACGAGGTCCGCCTGCTGCGCGCCCGCGGCGACCTGCACGCGGATCTGCCGAGCCTGCGCTCCGTCGGCTATCGCCAGCTTTGGTCACATCTGGCCGGTGAGACGGGACTCGAGGCCGCGGTCGCCGCCGGGCAACGCGCCACGCGCAATCTCGCCAAGCGGCAGCTGACCTGGATTCGGTCCGAAACCGATTTTGCGCGGATCCGGGGCCTTGAAGATCAGGAACTTGCACCCATCAAGAGGGCAATCACCGCTGTGATGGGCCGGGGGTGAGCCCGGCCGTGTGGTAGCATCTGACCTGTTCTTGTTCGTCGAGGCGACGGGCGTCACGGCCGCTTCAGGGAAGAGTCCGCGGCAGGAACGGAGTTGCGTGCGAAAAAACAAGGAGACGCGATCATGGCCAAGGGCCAGTCACTGCAAGACCCCTTCCTGAACGCCCTGCGAAAAGAGCGGATTCCGGTGTCCATCTACCTGGTCAACGGCATCAAGCTGCAGGGACAAATCGATTCCTTCGACCAGTTCGTCGTGCTGCTGCGCAACAGCGTCAGCCAGATGGTCTACAAGCACGCCATTTCCACCGTCGTGCCCGCGCGCAACGTGCGCCTGCCGATGGGCGATGACGAACTGCCGGTCGAGGACGTGCCGGCGGCCTGAGCCGTACGGTCGTCGCGCGGAGACAGGGCGAATTGTTCGAACGGCCCGGTAGCGGAGAACGCGCGATCCTCGTCTGCGTCGGGCTCGGCCATGCGCCGGAGCCCGACCGCGTCGAAGAATTTGCCGCGTTGGCGCGCTCCGCGGGCGCTCAGGTGCTGGAGATCATGACGGTCACGCGCAAGGTGGCCGAGCCGCGCTTCTTCCTGGGTACCGGCAAGGTCGAGGAAGTGCGCCAGCGCATCGCCGAGCTCGGCGCCGACCTCGTGGTCGTCGATCACGCGCTGTCCCCGGGCCAGGAGCGCAACCTCGAAAAAGAGCTGGCCTGCCGCGTGCTCGATCGCAGCGGCCTGATCCTCGACATCTTCGCGCAGCGCGCGCGCACCTTCGAAGGCAAGCTCCAGGTGGAGCTCGCGCAGCTCGAGCACGTGGCGACGCGCCTCGTGCGCGGCTGGACCCACCTCGAGCGGCAGAAGGGCGGCATCGGCCTGCGCGGTCCCGGCGAGACCCAGCTCGAGACCGACCGTCGCCTGGTCGCGCGGCGGATCAAGACGCTGAACGACCGGCTCGACAAGGTGCTCGTGCAACGGGAGACGACTCGGCGCGAGCGCAAGCGCGGCGCCGTCCCGACCGTGGCGCTGGTGGGCTACACCAATGCCGGAAAGTCGACGCTGTTCAACCGGCTCACGGCCGCAAACGCCTACGCGGCGGACCAGCTGTTCGCGACGCTCGACCCCACGGTGCGCCGGCTGCACCTGGCGCCGGGCCTCGAGGTGGCGCTCGCCGACACCGTGGGGTTCGTCCGTGACTTGCCGCACGAGCTCGTCGCGGCGTTCCGTTCGACGCTGCAGGAGGCGCGCGAGTCCGAGCTGCTGCTGCACGTCATCGACGCAGCCGATCCAGAGCGCAGCGAGCGCATCACCCAGGTGAACGAGGTGCTCGAGTCGATCGGAGCGCAGTCGTTGCCGCAGATCGCCGTCTACAACAAGATCGACCGGACGGGCGAAGCGCCGCGCGTCGAAACGGATTCCGCGGGTCGCGTCGACCGGATCTGGCTGTCGGCGCACTCGGGGCAGGGCATCGACCTGCTGCTCGATGCGTTACACCGGCAGCTCGGCACGGACCTGTACCACTGCCTGCTGCGCCTGCCGCCTCGCGAGGGCCGGGCCCGGGCCCGGCTGTTCGCGGCCGGAGCCGTGCTGCGGCAGCGTTCGCTCGACGACGGCGGTATCGAGCTCGAGGTCAGCCTGCGGCGGCACGAGCTCGAGCGAATCTGCCGCGAGGCGGGGCTCGAACTTCCCGTGGAATCCGCGCCTTGTGCCGGTCCGGACCCGTTTCTACAATCCCCGGTCCGCGTGGCCGCGGGCGCCCCGGTTTGATCGGGCGCTGCACATCGCGTATCGGATTCCCAGCAAGCTATTCACGCACACACTCGGGAGCAAACCATCCCATGGCCTGGAACGACCCGGGCAGGAACCGCAGTCCCTGGGGCAACCGACCCGATCGCGGGGCGGCTGACCTCGACGAGGCCCTGCGCAACCTGCAACGTAGACTCTCGGGACTGTTTGGCGGCGGCGGTGCCGGCGGCGGCGATGCCGGCGGCGCGGGCGGCGGTGGTGCCATGCGCGGCTTCGGTGCCGGCACGGTCGCGATCGTGCTGGTCGCGATCTGGGCTGCAACGGGCCTGTACAAGGTGGACGCGGCCGAGCGCGCCGTCGTGACCCGGTTCGGCCAGTACACCGCGACCATGGAGCCGGGCCTGCGCTGGCACCTGCCCTGGCCGATCGAGTCGCGACAGATCATCAATGTCGAGAGCGTCGAGGGCTTCAGCGACCAGACGCGGATGCTGACCTCGGACGAGAATCTCGTCGACATCAACATCGCGGTGCAATACCGGCGTGCCGAGGCCCGGGCGTTCGCGTTCAACGTGCGCGACCCGGAATCGACGCTCGGCGAGGTCAGCGAGAGCGCGATCCGCGAGATCGTCGGCCGCAGCCGCCTCGACTTCGTGCTCGAGGAGGGCCGCCAGGAGATCGCGGCGCTCACCAAGGAACTGATCCAGCGCACGCTCGATTCGTACCAGACCGGCATCGAAGTGACCTCGGTGAACCTGCAGGGCGTCGGCGTCCCCGAGCAGGTGTCCAGCGCGCAGCGTGACGCGATCAAGGCGCGCGAAGACAAGGAGCGGCTGGCGCTCGAGGCGCAGGCTTATTCGAACGACATCCTGCCGAAGGCGAAGGGCTCGGCTGCCCGCCAGCTCGAGGACGCGCAGGGTTACAAGGCGCGCATCGTCGCCGATGCCGAGGGCGAGGCCGCGCGCTTCCTGAGCCTGCTGCAGGCTTACGAGCGCGCCCCCGGGGTCACGCGCCAGCGCCTGTATTTCGAGGCCATCGAGGAGGTGCTCGGCAACACCAACAAGGTGCTGGTGGACACGAAGGGCACGGGCAACATGATCTACCTGCCGCTCGACAAGCTGACCGAGCGGCGCCTGCAGACCTTGTCGCTCGACCAGCAGCGGCAGGCCGAGGGCACCCGCGACGCGGTCCCGGAGGTCACACCACCGCTCGAAACCGTCGAGGCGCGCCGCGACCGGGGGACACGCTGATGAGCAACCGCAGTTACCTGGCCGTGATCGTGCTCGGCTTCCTCGCGCTCGTCGTGTCGATGGCGGCCTTCACCGTCCGCGAGACCGACCTCGCGATCAAGTTCCGCTTCGGCGAGATCGTGCGCACGGACTATGGTCCCGGCCTGCACTTCATGACGCCGCTGATCAACAACGTGCGCAAGTTCGACCGGCGCATCCTCACCGAGGACTACCCGTCGGAACAGTTCCTCACCAGCGAAGGCAAGATCCTGCGGATCAATTTCTTCGTGAAGTGGCGCATCGTCGACGTGGCCCGCTACTACACGTCGACCGCCGGCGGCAGCGAGGACGTGGCCAATCGCCGACTCGGCGAAATCGTCAAGGACGGCATCAAGGGCGTCATCGCGAAGCGGACCATCCAGCAGGTGGTCGCCGCGGAGCGCACCGAGTTCCTGAACGAGGTGCGCAAGGTCGCCGAGGGCAACGTGGCCGGGCTCGGCATCACGCTGATCGACGTGCGCGTGAAGAGCATCGACCTGCCCGAGGAAGTGAGCGAGTCGGTGTTCAACCGCATGCGCCAGGACTTCGCGCGCCAGGCCGCGCAGTTGCGCGCCGAGGGTTCCGCCGTGTCGGAGCAGACGCGCGCCGAGGCCGATCGCCAGCGGACCGAGATCCTCGCCGACGCGTATCGGCAGGCGGAGATCATCAAGGGCGAGGGCGACGCGGCCGCCGCGGACGTGTACGCGAAAGCACATACGCGCAACCCAGACTTCTTCGCCTTTCACCGTTCGATGCAGGCCTACCGGCGCTCGCTCGGCAAGCAGGGCGACATCCTGGTGCTGGCGCCGGACGGGGAGTTCTTCGAGTACCTGAAGGAATCCGGCCGCTGACCGCGCCTGCAACGGGCGGATCATGAACTGGAACGATCTCTGGGCGGCCTTCGCGCTGTATCTCGTGCTCGAAGGCCTCATGCCGTTCGCGAATCCGGGCGGCATGAAGCGCGCACTGCTGCGGCTCTCGGAACTCGACGAGCGCACCTTGCGCGTGGCCGGGCTGGTGAGCATGATCGCCGGCGCCGTGCTGCTCTACCTCGTGCGCGGCGCAGGCTGACCGCAAACCGGACGACTCATCGCAATGGCCATCAATCTCGTGGTGATCGGCGCCCAGTGGGGCGACGAAGGCAAGGGCAAGATCGTCGACCTGCTCACGGAGCGCGCGGCCGCGGTCGTGCGCTTCCAGGGCGGGCACAACGCCGGACACACGCTGGTCATCGACGGCGCCAAGACGGTGCTGTCGCTGATTCCGTCGGGCATCCTGCATCCCGGCGTCGACTGCCTGATCGGCAACGGCGTCGTGCTGTCCCTCGATGCGCTGCTGCGCGAGGCCGACGCGCTCGTGCAGAAGGGCGTGCCGGTCTACGAACGCCTGCGCATCAGCCCGAACTGCGCGCTGATCCTGCCGTCACACATCGCGCTCGACCGGGCCCGCGAACGGGCGCAGGGCGTGAACGCGATCGGCACCACCGGCCGCGGCATCGGGCCCGCCTACGAAGACAAGGTGGCGCGCCGCGCCGTGCGCGTCGCGGACCTGTTCCAGCGCGACCGGCTCGCGGCCCGGCTGGGCGAGATCCTCGACTTCCACAACTTCGTGCTCAGCCGTTATTTCAGCGCCGAGCCGGTCGACTTCCAGCGGGTGCTCGACGATCTCGTCGCACAGGCCGAGCGCGTGCAGCCGCTGGTCGAAGACATCAGCGAGCGGCTGCGGGTCGAGATGCAGCGTGGCGGCAACCTGCTGTTCGAGGGCGCGCAGGGCGCGTTGCTCGACAACGACGTCGGTACCTACCCGTTCGTCACGTCGTCGAACACGATTGCCGGCGCTGCTGCAGTCGGCACCGGGCTCGGGCCGCGTGACCTCCATCGCGTGCTCGGCATCGTCAAGGCGTACACGACGCGCGTCGGCGCCGGGCCGTTCCCGACCGAACTGTTCGACGAGAACGGCGAGCACCTCTCGCGCGTCGGCCACGAGTTCGGGGCGGTCACCGGGCGTCCGCGTCGCTGCGGATGGTTCGACGCAGTGGCCTTGCGGCGCGCGGTGCTGCACAACAGCCTCTCGAGCCTCGGTGTCACCAAGCTCGACGTGCTCGACGGCCTCGACACGCTGCGCATCGCGACCGGCTACCGGATCGACGGCGCGATCCGTGACAACCCGCCGTTGCTGCCGCACCGCTACTCGGAGTGCGAGCCGGTTTACGAAACCTTGCCCGGCTGGTCGCAATCCACCGTCGGCATCACGGAATTCGGCAAGCTGCCGGAGAACGCGCGCAAGTACCTCGCCCGCATCGAGCAGCTGGCGGGCGTGCCCATCGACATCGTCTCGACCGGGCCGGATCGCGCCGAGACCATCGTGCTGCGCCATCCCTTCGATTGACCTGGACGACCTGAGCCACCATGACACCGTACGAATCCCCGTGGATGGACGACGACCTGCGCATGCTGCGCGAGGCGGTCTCGCGCTTCGTCGAGACGGAGATGCTGCCGCACGAGCCGCGCTGGCGCGCGCAGCACCACGTCGATCGCGAGACCTGGCGTGCGGTGGGTGGCGCCGGCTTCCTGCTGATGGACGTGCCGTCCGACTACGGTGGCGGCGGCGGTGATTTCCGCCACGAGGCCGTGCTCTACGAGGAGCTGAACCGTCGCGGCATCTCCGGCTTCGGCCAGGGCGTGCACAGCATCGCCGCGCACTACGTGCTCAATTACGGCAGTGAAGAACAGAAGCAGCGCTGGCTGCCGCGCATGGCGAGCGGCGAGCTGATCGGCGCGATTGCGATGACCGAGCCCGGCGCCGGCTCCGACCTGAAGGGCATTCGTACCCGGGCCGTGCTCGAAGGCGGCGAATACGTCGTCAACGGCTCGAAGATCTTCATCACCAACGGCTCGATCGCGACGATCCTGATGCTGGTCGTGCGCACCGACCCGAATGATCGCAGTCGCGGGCTCTCGATCCTGATGGTCGAGACCGAGGGGCTGAAGGGCTACCGGGTCGGGCGGGTGCTCGACAAGATGGGCATGACGGCGCAGGACACCTCGGAACTCTACTTCGAGGACGTGCGCGTCCCGGCCGATTGCCTGCTCGGCGGCGCCGAGGGCAAGGGCATGCACCAGCTGATGGGCGACCTGCCTTACGAGCGCATCACGATCGCGCTCGGCGGCGTGGCGGCGATGGAAGGGGCCGCCGCGGAGACGTCGCGATACGTGCGCGAGCGCAAGGCGTTCGGCCATGCGATCGCCGAGTTCCAGAACACCCGCTTCAAGCTGGCCGAAATCTTCACGCACGCCCGGGTCGCGCGCACGTTCATCGACCGCTGCATCGAGCAGCTGGTGGACGGCAAGCTCGACGCCGAGACCGCCGCAATGGCGAAGTGGTGGATCACCGACATCCAGCAGAAAGTCATCGACGAGTGCGTGCAGTTGCACGGCGGCTACGGCTACATGAACGAGTATCTCGTCTGCCGGATGTTCGCCGATTCGCGCGTGCAGCGGATCTACGGCGGCACCAACGAGATCATGAAGGAACTGATCTCGCGCTCGGTCTGAGCGCGCCGCAGAAAAGCGATTAGAAACAGAAAGTTGCGCCGCGAAGTGCTAGAGTCTGGCCGCGTGGCCAGATGGTGCCCAGGAGAGGACTCGAACCTCCACGGTGTTACCCGCTAGTACCTGAAACTAGTGCGTCTACCAATTCCGCCACCTGGGCATGGGTCGCGGCGCGGCCACTTCGGGGCCCGCTGGAAGGTGGCGCAATTTACTGGCGGCCCCCGGGGCTGTCAACGAATACTGGCGGCCGACGGCCGCCCACGACTTCAATCACATGAAAAGACGACAAAACAGACGTTCCACCCCCGGACCCCAGGGCGGCGCGCGTTCGCGCACCGCGCAACGCGGCGCTCCCTCGCCGGAGTCGGCCGTGCTGCAGGTGTTGCGGCGGGCCGGCCGACCGATGCGGCTCGAGGAGATCACGGCGGAGCTCGGCCCGTCCGCAGGCGCCGACGCGGCAGCCCGCCTTGCGACGCTGGTCAAGCACGGCGAGGTCGTGCTCAACCGTCGCGGCCAGTACTGCCTCCGCGAGCAACTTCCGGGCCTCGCCGTCGGTACCGTGCAGGCACAGCGCAACGGCGACGGCCTGCTGTTGCCCGACGACGCCAGCGCGCCGATCCATCTCCCCGCCCAGCAGATGCGCGAGGTGATGCACGGCGACCGCGTGGCCGTGCGCGTCGAGGGACCGAGCTTCCGCGGCAAGCCGCAGGGTGCGATCGTGGAGGTGCTCGAGCGGCGCACGCGCGAGGTCGTCGGACGCCTGCACGTCGACTCCGGCGTCGCCTATCTGACTCCGGACAATCCGCGCTTCACGCACCGCGTGCTGGTGCCGCAGTCGCAGCTCGGCGGAGCCGAGTCGGGCCAGATCGTGATCGTCGAGCTGACCCAGCAGCCGAGCCGCACGGCGCAGCCGGTCGGCCGCGTGTCGCGCTTGCTCGGCGAGCACGGCGCGCCGGGCATGGAAACAGACATCGCGATCCACTCGCACGGGCTGCCGTACGAGTTTCCGCCCGCCGTGCTCGACGAGGCTGCGGCGTACGGCGCGCGGATTCCCGAGGCCGCGATCGCCGCCCGCGAGGACCTGCGCGACACGGCGCTCGTCACGATCGACGGCGAGGACGCGCAGGACTATGACGACGCCGTCTATTGCGAGCGCACGCGTGGTGGCGGCTGGCGGCTGATCGTCGCGATTGCCGACGTGGGGCACTACGTCAAGCCGGGGAGCGCACTCGATGCGGAGGCGCGCGAGCGTGGCACGTCGGTGTATTTTCCGAACCGCGTCATCCCGATGCTGCCGGAAGCGCTCTCGAACGGCCTGTGCTCGCTGGTTCCTGACCAGGACCGCCTGTGCCTCTGTTGCGAGCTGCGGGTGAGCGACGACGGCCGGATCACGCGGTCGCGATTTTTCGAGGGCGTGATGCGCTCGGCGGCACGGCTCACGTATCGTGAAGTGGGTGAATTTCTCGAGCGACCGGGCGCCACGCACGCGCCGCGCCTCGAAGCGCTGCGCGAGCGCCTGCTCGCGCTGCACGGCATCTACAAGAGCTTTACGCGCGAGCGCTCCGGGCGCGGCGCGCTCGAGCTCGACACGCCCGAGCTCAAGCTCAAGTTCGACACGGACGGCCGCGTCGCCGCGCTGGTCGAGCAGCCGCGCAACGATGCCCACCGGCTGATCGAGGAGTGCATGATCGCGGCCAACATCGCGGCGGCGCGTTTCCTCGATCGGCATCACGTCCCGACGCTCTACCGCGTGCATGGCCTGCCGGAGGTCGACCGCCTCGAGACGCTGCGCCAGTTCCTGCGCGAGTTCGGCCTCTGGCTGCCTCCTGCGGAGGAGGTGAAGCCCGAGCACCTGCGCGACCTGCTGCAGAAGATCGGTGATCGCCCCGACGCGCTGCTGATTTCGACTGCCGTGGTGCGCTCGATGCCGCAAGCCGTCTATCAGCCGGGCAACATCGGTCATTTCGGGCTCGCGCTGGAACACTACGCGCACTTCACCTCGCCGATCCGCCGCTATCCCGACCTCGTCGTGCACCGCGGGATTCGGCAGGTCCTGCAGCAGGGAGACGTGCAGGAGCTCGCGGCGTGGCACGGCCCGTTCCCGGTGCTCGGCCAGGATTGCTCGTTCCGGGAGCGCCGCGCCGACGAGGCGACTCGCGGCGCGATCGCCTGGCTCAAGTGCTTCTACATGCAGGAGCGCGTGGGCGAGGAGTACGACGGGCTCGTTTCGGGCGTCGTGGATTTCGGCCTGTTCGTGCAGCTCGCGGGCCTGCAGGTGGATGGCCTGCTGCACGTCTCCGCGCTGGGGCAGGACTACTTCACGCGCGACCGTTCCGGGTTCCGCATCGTCGGTCGCAACTCGGGCAAGGTCTACAAGCTCGGTGATCGCTTGCGCGTGCGGGTCGCGAACGTGTCGCTCGACGACCGTCGCGTCGACTTCGAGCTCGCGGGCGCCACCGAGTCGCGGCCACGCAGCAACCGCAGGCCGCGGCCGGCCGGAAGACGTCGCTGATGCCGGGCTCGGTCGCCTACGGCATCCACGCCGTGCGCGTGCTGCTCGCGCGCAACCCGGAGCGCGTCAGGCGCCTGCTGGTGACTTCCGGGCGCGACGCCGCGCGGCTGGCTGAGCTCAAGTCGCTGGCGCAGCGCGCCGGCGTGCAGGTGGGCGCCACGGACGATGCGTCACTCGACAAGTTGGCCGAGGGCGGCCGGCACCAGGGTGTGGTGGCGGAGATCGTGCCGCGTGCGGGCGATCCCGAGACCCAGCTCGAGGAGGCGCTCGAGGCGGCCCAGGGGGCGCCGCTGCTGCTGGTGCTCGATGGCGTGCAGGATCCGCATAATCTCGGTGCCTGCCTGCGGTCCGCCGATGCCGCGGGCGTCACCGCGGTGATCGCGCCGCGTGATCGCGCGGCGGGTCTTACCGCGGTGGCGCGCAAAGTCGCCGCCGGTGCGGCTGAAACAGTCCCGTTCGTGCCAGTCGTCAACCTTGCGCGCGCGCTGCGTGACCTGAAGGAGCGCGGCGTCTGGCTCGTGGGCACCGACGACACAGCCGACAAGACGCTTTTCGAAGCCGACCTCAAGGGGCCCGTGGCGCTCGTCATGGGTTCGGAAGGCGAAGGCCTGCGACGCCTGACCCGCGAATGCTGCGACCAGCTGGTGTCCATCCCGATGGCGGGGGCGGTCGAAAGCCTCAACGTTTCGGTCGCGACGGGCGTCGTGCTCTTTGAAGCGGTGCGGCAGCGGACCGCCGCCCGAGGCGCGGCGAAGGGCGCGCGTTAGCTCACGGACCCCTGCGTCGAGCGTCGGTCCAGGCGTCCCGACGGACCCTGTTTCGAGTCGCGGAATGGGACCCGCTTGGTCGAAACAGGGTCCGCCGGAACGCCCGGGCCCGCGGCGCCTGAGCGAGTCCGCGAACGGCGACCGTTCACGGCCTCGCACGGCGCAAGCATCGCCCACCATTTGCAGCGTCGCGTGCCGCTCGCTACGGGAGGCGGGGGCTGCATCATCAAGGCGGCGGGGCCCACTCTCTACGCGCCCCGCTCGGTGGGCGTTTCGTGCGCCGTGCGAATTGTTGAGCGGCTCTGCGCTCGGCAATTCGCTCAGGCGCCGCGTGTCGGGCGGAGGTTCCGGGTCCGTTCCGGCTCGCATTTCCTCTTCGCGAGCCGGGGCGGACCCGGAACCTCCGCCAGCCACCGACGCCGCGCGAAAACTTGCACGACCGCAGCCCCTCACCTATCCTAGGCGGCCCGCTGCGCCCCAAAAGCGCCGAGCGGTCGTTGTAACTCCTTGCCGCACCTGAGCTTTTCGCATCCGGGCGGCTTCAACCGAAGGGAGCATTGAAAAGTGCGTCATTACGAAGTCGTATTCCTGGTCCACCCCGACCAGAGCGAGCAGGTCCCGGCGATGATCGAGCGCTATCGCGGCATGATCACCGCGGGTGGCGGCGCGATCCATCGCGTCGAGGACTGGGGCCGCCGCCAGCTGGCCTACCCGATCGCGAAGATCCACAAGGCCCACTACGTGCTGATGAACATCGAGACGGACAAGAAGACGCTCGATGAGCTCACCGGTGCGTTCCGCTTCAGCGACGCCGTCATCCGCCACCTGGTGGTCTCGATGCCGACCGCCGTGACCGAGGCGTCGTTCATGGCGCGCGCGGAAGAAGAGGGCGGCCGCGCCGAGGACAGCAGCCTGCCGGAAAGCTCGGACGATTCGCGGTCCGCGGACTGATCGCGCCGCGCCGATCTCCAGCTTCAAACACGATTTCGAACAGGTGACCCATGGCACGTTTTTTCCGCCGCCGTAAGTTCTGCAAGTTCACGGCCGAGGGCGTCGAGCGCATCGATTACAAGGATCTCGCCACGCTCAAGGGCTACATCACCGAGACGGGCAAGATCGTCCCGAGCCGCATCACCGGCACGCGGTCGAACTACCAGCGCCAGCTGGCGCTCGCGGTGAAGCGCGCGCGATTCCTCGCGCTGCTGCCGTACACCGACCAGCACTGAGCTGATCGGGCGCCGCGCGGCCGAGGCGCCGGGCTGCCGCCATGAGTCGGACGTTCTCAAGCTGGATTGCGGACAACCCGGGCGCGGCTGTTCTTGTGACGGCCCTGTTCGGATTGCTGCCGCTGTTCGGGTTCGGGTTTGCGTTTTTCCTGCCGGGCGCGGTGCCGGCGCTGGTCACTCTGGTGCGGGGACCCCGCGGCGGTGCGATCGTGGCGGCCGGGGCGAGCGGACTGCTCGCGCTGGCCATGCTGGTGATGGGTCGACCGATCCCGGTGGGGCTCATCTACTCGCTGTGGGTCCTCGGGCCGCCGCTGCTGCTCGCGGCGATGTTGCGACGGAGCGAGTCGCTGACGCTGTGCCTGCAGGTCGCCGTGCTCGGCGGCGCGGTGCTGGTGATGCTGCTGCATGCGACGCTCGGCGACCCGGAGCGGTTCTGGGCGCCGTTCGTGCGCGATCTGGCGCAGGAAATGGAGCGTCGCGGCCTGCCGATGGACCTCGAGGAGGACGGCCTGGTCGAGACGCTGGCCCGGACCCTGTGGGGCTGGGTGTCGATGCTGACGGTGCTGCTGGCCATGTGCGCGCTGTTCCTCGCGCGGTGGTGGCAGTGCCGACCCGCGATGCCGGGGCGCTTCGGGGCGGAGTTCCGCCAGTTGCGCATCGGCATCGCGCTCGGCGTCGTGGCGGCCGTGGCCGTCGCGGCGTCGTTGCTTTCGGACCGGCCCCTGGTCGACGATCTCGCGCGCCTGTTCCTGGGCGCACTGACGATCGTGGGGCTCGCGGCGACGCACCGGCTCAAGGCGGAGGGTCGCCTGCACAGTGCGATGCTCTGGGCGGTCTATGCACTGCTGCTGCTGGCCGCGCCGCTGATGGTCGCCGTGCTTGCAGGCTGGGGATTCGTGGACAACTGGATGCGCTCGCGGCCTGCGGCGCAGAATGCGTGATCAAGGCTATCGAACAGATCGTTTGAGGAGACGTTGATGGAAGTCATCCTGCTGCAGAAAGTCGCCAACCTCGGCAACATCGGCGACAAGGTCAAGGTGAAGCCGGGCTACGGCCGCAATTACCTGCTCCCGCAGGGCAAGGCGGCGGTGGCCACTGCGACCAACCTGAAGAAATTCGAGGAGCGTCGCGCGGAACTCGAGAAGCTCGCGGCCGACGAGATGGCGAGCGCCAGGCTGCGCGCCGGGCAGCTCGAGAACTTCCGCCTCTCGCTGGCGGCCAAGGCCGGCGGCGAAGGAAAGCTCTTCGGCTCGATCGGCACGGCCGACATCGCCGAGGCGCTCTCCAAGGCCGGCATCCGCATCGAGCGCAGCGAAGTGCGTCTGCACTCGGGCCCGATCCGGGTGGTGGGCGAGCATCACGTGAAGCTGCACCTGCACACCGACGTCGTCATCGACCTGCCGGTGGACGTGGTCGCCGAGGAATGACCGGCGCGCGCGCCCGGGTGAGCTAGATGGAGCAGGAGGCCGGCGGCACGAGGTCTCGAAGGCGGGCGCGGCCCGCGCTCGACACGGACGCGCTGCGCGTGCCTCCGCAGTCCATCGAGGCCGAGCAGGCCGTGCTCGGTGGACTGCTGCTCGACAACAGCACCTGGGATGCGATCGCCGACCGGCTCCGCGCCGAGGACTTCTACCGGCGCGACCACCAGCAGATCTTCTCGGCCATCGCCGAGCTCTCGGCGCGCAGCGAACCGAGCGACGCGGTCACGCTGGCCGAGCACCTCGCCGCCAAGGGCGAGGCCGAGGAAACCGGCGGGCTCGCCTATCTGGCGAGCCTCGCGCGAGACACGCCGACCGCGGCGAACATCCGTGCCTATGCGGACATCGTCCGCGAGCGTTCGCTGCTGCGGCAACTGATCCGCGTCAGCGGCGAAATTGCCGCGAGCGCCTACGGCAGCGAAGGCCGGCCGGCCACCGAGCTCGTCGACGAGGCCGAGCGGCGGGTCTTCGAAATCGCCGAGCAAGGTCGCCGCTCCGGCTCGGGTTTCGTCCCGCTGCGCGACATCCTCGGTGCCACGATCGACCGGCTCGACATGCTCCACGCAAACCAGGGGCAGCTCACCGGCGTCAGCACGGGCTACGATGACCTCGATCGGATGACCGCCGGCCTGCAGCCCGGCGACCTCATCATCATTGCGGGCCGGCCCTCGATGGGCAAGACCACGCTGGCGCTCAACATCGCCGAGAACGCGGCCATTGCGGCCAACACGCCGGTCGCGGTCTTCTCGATGGAAATGTCCCGCGAGCAGTTGTCGATGCGCATGGTTTCGTCGCTCGGTCGCGTCGACCAGAGCCACCTGCGCACTGGGAACTTCGGCGACGAGGACTGGGCGCGGATCAACGGTGCGATCGCGCAGATGAAGACCGCGCCGCTCTACATCGACGACAGCGGTGCGCTCACGCCGACCGAGGTCCGCGCGCGGGCCCGGCGCCTGAAGCGCGAGCGGGGCGGGCTCGGGCTCATCGTCGTCGACTACCTGCAGCTGATGCAGGTGGCCGGCACCAAGGAGAACCGCACCAACGAGATCTCCGAGATCTCGCGCTCGCTCAAGGCCCTGGCCAAGGAACTGCACGTTCCGGTCATCGCGCTCTCGCAGCTGAATCGCGGCGTCGAGCAGCGCACCGACAAGAAGCCGGTGATGTCCGACCTGCGCGAGTGCGTGGTCGGTGAAACATTGGTCGTGCTCGCGGACGGTCGGCGAGTGCCGATCCGTGACCTGGTCGGCCTCCGTCCACGGGTGCTGGCCGTCGATGCGCAACAGAAGATCGTCCCCGCCGACACGGACCTGGTCTGGTGCGTTGGCCCCAAGCCGGTGTTTCGTGTTGCGACCGCAAGCGGCCGTGTCCTGCGCGCGACGGGCCAGCATCGCCTGTTGACTGGCAGCGGCTGGCAGACGGTCGCCGAGGTCGGCCCCGGCACGCGTCTCGCGCTGGCGAGAGAACTGCCGGTCGAGGCGGCTGGACGCGGGTGGCCGGAGCACGAGCTGATCCTGCTCGGACACCTCGTCGGCGATGGCAGCTACCTGACTCATCAACCATTGCGGTATACGACGGCTTCCGAAGAGAACAGCGCTGCCGTGTGCGCCGCGGCGCAAGCGATGGGCAGCACCGTGACGCGCCACGCGGGACGCGGCCGCTGGCACCAGCTCGTCATCGCGGGAAACGGCAATCGCTGGCACCCGTCCGGCGTTGGCGCATGGCTCAAGTCGCTGGGAATCTTCGGCCAGCGCTCGCACCTGAAACACCTGCCAGCGCAGGTTTTCTCGCTGCCAGACGAGCAAGTCGCACTGCTGCTCAGGCACCTCTGGGCGACGGACGGCAGCATTCACGTGCGCGGCTCCGGGCGCGGCAGCGACCGGGTTCATTTCTCGACGTCGAGTGAACGGCTGGCCCGCGACGTGGCGGCCTTGCTGCTGCGCCTCGGTATCGTCGCGCGCATCCGGTCCGTGACTCAGCGCGCCGCCCGTCCGATGTACACGGTTGACGTCAGCGGATCGGATCAGCAGAAGATTTTTGTCGCGCGGGTCGGTGCGTTCGGGCCTCGGGTGCCTCAGGCCGAGTCGCTGACACGCAAGCTGGCCGCGACGGCCGGCCATACCAACGTGGATACGCTCCCGGAGCAGTGCTTTGCCGAGGTGCGGCGCCGTATGGTCGAGAATGGCGTGACCACTCGCGGGATGGCGGCGCTGCGCGGTACCGCATATGGCGGCTCGAGCCACTTCGCCTTCGCACCCAGTCGCGCGACGATGCAGTCGTACGCAGACCTCCTCGGCGGCGACGACCTGCGGACCTGGGCCACCTCCGATCTGTTCTGGGACCGGATCGTCTCGGTCACACCAGACGGCGAGGACGAAGTGTTCGACCTGACCGTCCCGGGACCCGCGAGCTGGCTTGCCGACGGGCTGGTGAGCCACAACTCGGGAGCGATCGAGCAGGATGCAGACATCATCGTGCTGATCTACCGCGAGGAGGTCTACGAGCCCGACACGCCGCGCAAGGGCATTGCCGACATCATCATCGCGAAGCAGCGCAACGGCCCGACCGGCGAGGTGCACCTGACCTTCCTCGGCAAGTACACTCGCTTCGAGAACCTCGCGACGGGCGAATACGGCTACGGCGGCTGATGCGCCGCGGCACGCGCCGCCAGACACTGCGTGAAAGCACTGATTCGAGCCATCGTCGACACGGCTGCGCTGCGCCACAACCTCGGCCGCGTGCGCGCGACGGCACCCGCCTCGCGTGTCATGGCCGTGATCAAGGCGAACGCGTACGGCCACGGGCTCGTGCCGGCGGCCAAGGCCCTTGCGGAGACCGACGGCTTCTCGGTGGCGCGCCTCGACGAGGGGCTCGCGCTGCGGGCCGCCGGCCTGGCCAACCGGATCCTGTTGCTCGAGGGCGTATTCAGCGCCGAGCAGCTCGCGGTGGCCGCCCAGCAGCGCTTCGACCTGATGGTGCACAGCGTCGAGCAACTCGAATTGCTCGAAGCCCGCGCAGGATCCGCAGTCATCTCAGCCTGGATCAAGGTCGACTCGGGCATGAATCGCCTCGGCTTCCGGGCCGAGCATTTCGCCGAAGCGTATGCGAGGTTGCGGCGGATCGAGAACGTTGCGCCGGATCCGACGCTGGTCACGCACCTCGCGAACGCCGACGATCGCCGCGACACCAAGACGGTCACCCAACTGCAGGCGTTCGCCGCGGCGACCGCCGCGCTTCAGGGCGAGCGCAGCATCGCCAATTCCGCGGCTTTGCTGGCGTGGCCCGACACTCGCGCCGACTGGGTGCGGCCGGGACTCATCCTCTACGGCGTGTCGCCGTTCCCGAGTGGCACCGGCGCCGATCTCGGGCTGCGGCCCGCGATGACGCTGCAGACGGAAGTCATCGCCGTCAAGGACGTCCGCGAAGGCGAGACCGTGGGTTACGGTGGCGCGTGGCGCGCGGCGCGCGATTCGCGCATGGCCGTGGTGGCGGCCGGGTACGGTGATGGTTATCCGCGCAGTGTCGAGTCAGGCACGCCGCTGCTCGTCAACGGCCGGCGTGCGCCGATCGTCGGCCGCGTGTCGATGGACATGATCACGGTGGACGTCACGGACCTGCCGGGCGTCGCGACCGGCGATCCGGTCGTGCTGTGGGGCGAGGGCGTGCCGGTCGAGGAGATCGCCCGCCATGCCGGCACGATCCCCTACGAGCTCATCTGCGGAGTGAGCCAGCGCGTCCAGCACGAGCTGCGCTAGCAGCCGCTAGCTCGCGAAGAACCCCATCTTGACGCCCGCGAGCTGCACGACGTCGTTGTCGTGCAGTCGACGGGCCTGCGGACCGATCGCAGCACCGTTGACGAGCGGGTAATCGCCTTCGCGACCGCTTTCGACGTGGACGATGTAGTAGCCGTCCGCGCGGCGCGTGATGGCCGCGATCTGCACGCCCGGGCGACCCAGCGTGGTCAGCGTCTTGACGAGTTCCAGTTCGCGCCCGGCAAACTGGCCGGAAAGCACCTGCAACTTGGCCTTCGGCAGCACGCCATTCGGGAAGCTTTGTCCGACGGCGCCGGTCGCCGCGGGCTTGCCAGCCATCGCGGGCTGACTGGCGGGCGCGGCCGAGGCGGAGGGTGCCGCCGCGTGGACGGCAGGCGGCATGCGCAGCTTGGCCGCATCGGCTGCCCCGATCACCATCGTGCGCTCGAATTCGTCGGCCGGCTCGTCGGCTTCGCCATCGATGAAGCGCAGCGAGTGATGGCCGACGGTGATCACGTCACCGTGCTGCATCGCGTGCTTCTTGATGATCTTGCCGTTGACGTAGGTGCCGTTCGTGCTGTTCAGGTCCTCGAGGAACGAGTCGTTGAGGATGTTGATGATCAGCGCGTGATGCCCGCTCACCGCGGGGTTGTCGATGCGGATGTCGTTGTCCGGGAGGCGCCCGATCGTGTAGCGCTCCTTCGACATGTTGTACTCGGCGAGCTGTTGCCCGTCGAGGCTGAGAACAAGCCTGGCCATGCGTTACCCTGCGCCTTCTTTCAGCCGAACAGCCCGAGAATCCGGTCGATGACACCACGCCGCGCAGGGAAGCTGTCGAGCGCCCGCACCAGCACGATCGAGATGTTATCGCGGCCCCCATTGTCGTTGCCGAGCAGCACCAGCTGCTTTGCAAGCGTTTCAAGATTAGCACCAAAGGTACTGATCGTTAACTGAATATCGTCGTCTTCCACCATGTCCGAGAGGCCGTCGGAGCAGAGCAGGAACAGGTCGTCCTTCAGAACTGGGACCTCGGTCACATCGACCTCGACGGTGGGCTCCACGCCCAGCGCTCGGGTCACGTAGTTCTTCGACGCCGCGCGCTGCGCCTCCTCGGGCGTGTAGAAGCCCCGCGCCACCAGCTCCTGCAGCAGCGAGTGATCCTGCGTCACCTGCGTGAATTCCTGGCCGCGCATCCGGTAGAGGCGCGAGTCGCCGACGTGCGCGATCGTCAGCTTGTCGTCGAAGAACAGGCCGGCCACGACCGTGGTGCCCATGCCCTCGCAGTTGGTCTGCGTCCGGGCGGTCTGGTAGATGATCTTGTTGGCGCGCTGGATCGCGTCCCGCAGCAGGATGCCCGGGCGGCTCAGGTCCGTCGCGGCATCGCGCACGGTCAGGTCCTCGCGCTCGACGGCGTCCTTGATCAGGCTCATCAGCGTGCGCACCGCGATGCCGCTCGCGACCTCGCCCGCCTTGTAGCCGCCCATGCCGTCCGCCAGCACGACCAGGCCGATGTCCGCGTCGGTCCCGATCGTGTCCTCGTTGTGCTCGCGGACCCGGCCGGCATCGCTCATCCCGACGCAACCGAACTTGCCCTTGAGGTGCACGGTCAGCCCCGGCCCGGAGTGTTGACGTCGCGCAGCGCCTGGGCGAGGGCGGCGCCGCTCTCGATACGCGCGGCCGGGACCTTGGCGAGCAAACGGTCGAACAGTTCGTCGAGGCCGGCCGGCAGGTCCGGGCGCAGGTTGCGAATGCGCGGATGCGCCTCCTGGGCGATCTTGAGCATCAGGGCCGGCATCGAGTCGGCCCGGAACGGCAGCTGGCCCGTGAGCAGCTGGAACAGCGTGACCCCGAGTGAAAACAGGTCGGAGCTGCCGGTGACGGCGCGACCCTGCAACTGCTCCGGGGACATGAAGGACGGCGTGCCGAGCACGACGCCGGTGCGCGTGCGGCCGGCGTCGGTCAGGCGTGCGATGCCGAAATCCGTGATCTTCAGCTCGCCACTCGGCGCGTCGAACATGATGTTGGCGGGCTTGATGTCGCGGTGCACGACGCTCTGCTGGTGAGCATAGTGCAATGCGCCGGCGAGGCGCGCCACCAGTTCGATCGCGATGGCCGGCGGCAGCAGGCGCGCGGCCGAGGTGTGCTCGACGAGATGCTGGCCGCGCAGCAGCTCCATCGCGATGTAGGCGGTGCCGTCGTGCTCCCCGGCATCGTAGATCGTGACGATGTGCGGATGGCTCAGCCGGCCCGCCATCTCCGCCTCGCGGAAGAACTTGGTGCGGGCATCCTCGAGTTCGTCGCCCTCGAACTCGGCGGCCAGCGGGATCACCTTGAGGGCGACCTCACGGTTGATCATCGGGTCGCGGGCCCGGTAGACGATGCCCATCGCGCCCTTGCCGATCTCGTCGACCAGCTGGTAACGGCCGAGGCGGGACGGCACTTTCCCGTCGCCGGCTCCCGATCTGGAGCGGTCGCCCGGGCGGATCGCTGCGAAGGTCTTTTCGGCTGAGGTGGACATCGTCGGGGTTAAGTATAAAGACCCCGGCCGGGCGGGAATTGCCGCCAGCGTCACACTCCGGCCCGGCCGGACCCTGCGTGCTAGGATCCCGGCCGCGACGCGGGAGGCGATTTTCGAACATGGCCAAGCCGAAGACCAGCTACGTGTGCGGTTCCTGCGGCGCCCGCACCCCGCAGTGGCAGGGCCAGTGCCCCGCCTGCCAGGCCTGGAACACTCTCGAGCTGGCTGTTGCCTCGCTGTCGTCGCTGCCCACGCGCGGCGGGCACGGTGTTCAGGTTGCCAGCCGGACCGTCACCGAGGTCACCCAGGACGACGAAGTGCGTGCCGTCTCGGGCATCGGTGAGCTCGACCGCGTGCTCGGCGGCGGCCTCGTGGCCGGCTCCGTGATCCTGCTCGGTGGCGACCCGGGCATCGGCAAGTCGACACTGCTGCTGCAGGCGGCCGACGCGCTCAGCCGGGACCGGCCCGTGCTCTATGCGTCCGGCGAGGAGTCGGTGCGGCAGGTCGCGCTGCGGGCGCGCCGGCTGGGGCTGGGGTCCGCCACGCTGCGCCTCGTCGCGGAAACCCGCGTCGAGTCCATCGTCGAGCAGGCGGTCGCTGCGGCCGCGAGCGTGCTGGTGGTCGACTCGATCCAGACGATGCATACCGAGCTCAGCGAGTCGTCGCCCGGCTCGGCCGTGCAGGTCCGCGAGTCCGCGGCCCGGCTGGTCCGGTTCGCCAAGGAGACGGCGACCACGGTGCTGATCATCGGCCACGTCACCAAGGAGGGATTGATCGCGGGACCCCGCATCCTCGAGCACATGGTGGACACGGTGCTCTATTTCGAGAGCGAGCCGGGCAGCCGTTTCCGGGTCGTGCGAGCCGTCAAGAACCGGTTCGGCGCCGCCAACGAGATCGGCGTGTTCGCGATGGCCGACGAGGGATTGAAGGAAGTCCGCAATCCTTCCGCGATCTTCCTCTCGCGGCCGGAGTCGCCCGTGCCCGGCAGCGTGGTCACGGTGGCGCGCGAGGGCAGCCGCCCGCTGCTGGTCGAGCTGCAGGCACTCGTAGACGAATCGCAAGGCATGTCGGCGCGCCGCGTGGCCGTCGGGTTCGAGTCCAGCCGGCTCGCGTTGCTGCTGGCGGTGCTGCACCGGCACGGCGGTGTGTCGACGTCGGGCCAGGACGTGTTCGTCAACGTCGTCGGCGGCGTGCGCATCAGCGAGACTGCGGCGGACCTGCCGGCCGTGCTCGCCGTGCTCGCGAGCCTGCGCAACCGGCCCGTCGCGCACGACATGGTCTGCTTCGGCGAGCTCGGGTTGACCGGCGAGGTCCGACCCGTGCCGTTCGGCGAGGAGCGGCTGCGCGAGGCCGCAAAGCAGGGTTTCCGCCGCGCGCTGGTGCCGGCGGCCAACGCGCCGCGCAAGCCGGTCGAAGGCCTCGTCGTGCAGGGCGTCGGTCGGCTCGAGCAGGCGCTAGACGCGGCTTTCTGAGGCGCTCGCCGTAGTGCCCGCAATCGGCTTCAGCCGCACGGTCTTCACCGCGTTGTCGCCGGTTTGCAGGATGTCGATCGAGTAGTCGTTGACCCGCAGGCTGGTGCCTGGGTCCGGGATCGTCTCCAGGTACTCGACGATCAGGCCGTTCAGAGTGCGCGGACCACTGGTCGGCAGCGACCAGCCCATCTTGCGGTTCAACGTGCGCACGCTCGCCGACGCGTTGACGATGAACGTGCCGCCCTTTTCCCTGTGGACGTCCTTGTGCAGTGAACTCGTGTCCGAGGTGAACTCGCCGACGATCTCCTCGAGCAGGTCCTCGAGGGTCACCAACCCTTGCACGTCGCCGTATTCGTCCACGACGAAAGCGACCCGGCGTCGTTGCCGCTGGAAGTTGACCAGCTGTGTGTTCAGCGAAGTGCCTTCGGGCACGTAGTAAGGTTCGCGCGACTTGGCGAGCGCGACGAGCTGCTCGCGGTCGAGCTCGCCGCGCGCCAGCAGGCGCGCCACCTTCTTCATGTGCAGGATGCCGACCAGCTCGTCGACGCTGCCGTCGAAGACCGGAATGCGCGTGTGGCGGCTGTCGCGCAGTTGATCGAGGATGTCGTCCCAGTCGTCGGACACGTCGAGTCCGGCGATCTCGTTGCGCGGCACCATGATGTCCTCGACGTTGATCCGCTCGAGGTCGAGGATGCTCATCAGCATGCGCTGGTGGCGGTGCGGGATCACGGTGCTCGCTTCAGCGACGACGGTGCGCAGTTCCTCGCGACTCAGCGACGTCGTGCTCGCCTTCTCGCGGGAGATGCCCATCAAGCGCAACACGCCGTTCGCGAGCAGGTTCGTGGTCCAGACGACCGGGTAGAGAACCTTGAGCAGCACCTCGTAGATCAGGGCGGCGGGCAGCGCGAGCCGCTCCGGGTATAGGGCACCGAAGGTCTTGGGCGCCACCTCGCCGAAGATGATCAGCACAACCGTGAAGATGCCGACGCCGATTGCGGCGTACGCCTCGCCGCCGAGCGAGAGCGAGATTACGGTGACGATGGCCGCCGCGGCGGAGTTGACGAAATTGTTGCAGACCAGGATCAGGCCGATCAACCGATCCGGCTGCGCAAGCAGCCGCTCCGCTGCGCGTGCGCCGACGCTGCCTTCGCGCGCACGGTGCCGCAACCGGTAACGGTTGATGCTCATCAGCGCGGTCTCGGTGCTCGAGAAGAACCCCGACAACGTCAGCAGCAGGACCAGGATGCCGAACAGCCAGGGTAACGGTATGTCCTGCAACGCCGGTCAGCCCCAGTGCTTGCCCAGCAGGTTCTCGAGCACGATCTTGCTGCCGAAGTACGACAGGCCGAGCAGCACGTAGCCCGCGAGCGTCCAGCGCAGCGCCCTGCGGCCGCGCCAACCCATGCGCCAGCGGCCGGCGAGCAGGATCCCGAACACGACCCAGGCGATGATCGCCAGCACCACCTTGTGCACGAGGTGCTGCGCGAACAGGTTCTCGATGAAGAACGCGCCCGTGACGAGCGCCAGCGTGAGCAGCGAGAAACCAGCCAGGATGCTCTGGAAGCAGCCCGCTTCGATCGATTCGATCGGCGTCAGGATCTTCAACCAGCCGAGCGGCTTGCGGCTGCGCAGCCGCTGGTCCACGACGACCTGCGCCATCGCGAGTGCGGCGCCGATCGTCAGGAAGGCAAAGGCCGTGGTGGCCATCGCGACGTGAAACGCCAGTTCCCAGCCCGGCCGGCCCACCGAGAACTCGCGCGCGCCCTCCGAGAATGCGGCCTCGAGCACCGCTGCGATGCCGAGCAGCAACGCGGCCATGCCGCGCCGGCGGGGCTGCACGGCCATCACGACGGCCGTGATCGCGATCACCAGTGCGACCAGCGCCAGCGTGTCGCCCAGCGACAGCACCGCGTACGGGTCGAGCCTGCGCTCGTCCACCAGCGCAGCGGCGTGGATCAGGAGGCCGATCGAGGCGATCGCGAATGCGGCGATGCGCCGGCCGCGGCCGTGGTGCGCATCGGCCCGGTAGGCCGAGAGTCCCAGCCCGAGGGCGCCGAACAGGTAGCAGGCGACGGCGATGAGTGGCAGCAGCAAGCGAGGGACCGGCTTCGGCAATGGACGAACCGAAATGATGTCACATCGCTGGCACCCTGAGGAGGCGCGGCGCGGGACCGACCTCTATAATCGCGAATCGCGCCATTCCGCGCTGGCCGGCGCCCCGGCAGATCCGTTCGAGGTTGCAAGTGTTCGACAAGCTTTCCAGCCGACTCTCCGCCGTCGTCGAGGGCCTGCGCGGCCGCGGCCGCCTGACCGAGGAAAACATCGGCGACACGCTGCGGCAAGTGCGGATGGCGCTGCTCGAGGCGGACGTCGCGCTGCCGGTCGTCAAGGAGTTCATCGACGCGGTCAAGGCGCGTGCGGTCGGGCTCGAGATCCACAAGAGCCTGACGCCCGGGCAAGCCCTCGTGCGAGTCATCCACGAGGAGCTCGTGCGGGTGATGGGGGAGGGTGTGCGGCCCCTGAACCTGCGCACGCAGCCGCCGGCGATCATCCTGCTCGCGGGCCTGCAGGGCGCGGGCAAGACCACGACGGCCGCGAAGATCGCGCTGTGGCTCAAGGATCGTGAGCGCAAGCGCGTGCTGCTGGTTTCGACCGACGTCTACCGACCGGCCGCGATGCTGCAGCTCGAGCGGCTCGGCCAGCAGCTCGGCATCGACGTCGCGGCGGCCGACCCGTCCCAGGCGCCCGCGGCCATCGCGGGCCGGGCGCTCGAGGAGGCCCGGCGCGGCCTCTACGACGTGCTGCTGGTGGACACCGCAGGCCGGTTGCACGTCGACGAGCAGATGATGGCGGAGGTTCGGGACCTCGGGGCCGCGCTGCGACCGATCGAGACGCTGTTCGTCGTCGACAGCATGGCGGGCCAGGACGCGGTCAATGCCGCGCGGGCGTTCGGCGCCGCGCTGGACTTGACCGGCATCGTGCTCACCAAGGCGGACGGCGATGCCCGCGGCGGCGCGGCGCTGTCCGTGCGGCGCGTGACCGGACAGCCGATCCTGTTCGTCGGCGTCGGCGAGAAGCCCGAGGCGCTGGAGGCGTTCCAGCCGGAGCGGATGGCCTCGCGGATCCTCGGCATGGGCGACGTGCTGAGCCTGGTCGAGGAGGTGACGCGCAAGGTCGACCGCGACGAGGCGGAGAAATTCGCGCGCAAGCTCGCCAAGGGCAAGGATTTCGACCTCGAGGACCTGCTTGGCCAGCTGCAGCAGCTCGAGGGCATGGGTGGCGTCGCGGCGCTGCTCGAGAAGCTGCCGGGGCCGCTTGCGGCCAAGGCGGGTGCCCTGCCGCAGGGCAACGAGCGGGACATCAAGCGGCAGATCGCGATCATCCGCTCGATGACCCCGCGCGAGCGGCGCTTCCCGAAGACCATCGACGGCTCGCGCCGGCGCCGGATCGCGATCGGCTCGGGAACCCAGGTCGCCGACGTCAACCGGCTGCTCAAGAACCACATGCAGATGCAGAAGATGATGAAGGGCATGGGCAAGGGCGGCCTGCGGGGCATGATGCGCTCGATGGCGGGGCGCCTGCCGCCCGGGTTGCGCTGAGCCGCCACAAGCATTTCTTTCCGCTCGCGTTTTCGGTATAGTTCGCGGCTCTTTTTTGGCTGGGTGCCGGCAACGGTACGACTGGCCGTAACCGCAACGTTCGCTGAGGCACTGGCAGACGATGGTGACGATCCGATTGATGCGCCGCGGTGGCAAGAAGGAACCCTTCTACCACGTGGTGGTGACCGACAGCCGCCGCAGCGTGGGTGGCACGCTCGAGCAGGTAGGCTTCTTCAACCCGGTCGCGCGCGGCGCCAGCGAGGCCTTGCGCCTCGACCTCGCCCGCATCGACCACTGGGTTTCCTGCGGCGCGCAGCCGTCGGAGCGTGTGGCGCAGTTGCTGAAGGGCTACCGCAAGACCCAGGCTGCAGCCGCAGCCTGATCCCGGTCTCGAGCGCCATGACTCCGGCTCGTCCAGCCGACGGCCGGCGACCCGTGGTGCTCGGCCGGATCGGCGCGCCCTTCGGGGTGCAGGGCTGGGTCAAGGTCCAGTCGTTTACCGACCCGCCCGAGGGCATCGTCGGTTACGGCACCTGGGAGCTCACTCAGGGCGGCCGCGCGGCGGGCTCGGCAGTGGTTCTGGAGTGGAAGCGGGCCGGCAGCACGATTGCGGTCCGGCTCGAAGGGGTGGGGTCGCGCGACGAGGCCCAGGCGCTGACCGGCGCCGAGGTCCGCGTGGACCGGGCGGATTTGCCGCCGAACGCCCCGGGCGAGTTTTACTGGCACGACCTCATCGGGCTCGACGCGTTCAGCCCGACGGGTGACGCGCTGGGACGGGTGGTTGAGATCCTGGAGTTGCCGGCCCATCCGGTGCTGGTGCTGCGCGGTGACCGCGAGCGGCTCGTGCCCCTGGTGCCCGACCGGCTCGTCGCGGTCGACCTCGAGGCAGGCCGGATGACGCTCGACTGGCATCCGGACGACTGACGGGGCGGCCGGTGAAGATCGTGGTCGTCACGTTGTTTCCGGAGCTCGTCGAGCACGCGCTCCGCTTCGGGGTGCTCGGTCGCGCGATCGAACGTGGCGTACTCGCCGTCGAGACGGTGAATCCGCGGCAGTTCGCGACGGACGTGCACAAGACCGTGGACGACCGCCCCTACGGCGGCGGCCCGGGGATGGTCTTGAAGGCGGAGCCGCTGCGGCTCGCCATGCTGGAGGCGGCGCGGCGGGTGCCGGCGGCGCGGCGGATCTACCTGGCTGCGGACGGCGCGCCGGTGACGCAGCACCGGGTGGCCGGGCTCGCCGGGACGGCGGAACTGGTGCTGGTGGCCGGCCGCTACGAGGGAGTGGACGAGCGCTTCGTCGAGGCGTACACGGACGAGTCGCTGTCGGTCGGCGACGTCGTGCTGAGCGGCGGCGAGTTCGCCGGCGCTGATGGTGATCGACGCGGTGGCGCGATTGCTGCCCGGGACGCTCGGCGACGCCGAGTCGGCGGTGCAGGAGTCGTTCTCCGACGGGCTGCTCGACTGGCCGCACTACACGCGGCCCGAGGTCTGGGCGGACCGGCCGGTGCCGGCAGTGCTGCTCGGTGGCAACCACGCCGCGATCGAGCGCTGGCGGCGCAAGCAGGCGCTCGGGCGGACGCTGGTGCGGCGCCCTGAACTGCTGCGGCAGCGCGAATTGAGCAAGGAGGAGCGCGGGCTCCTCGACGAATACCAGGCGGAGCAGGATGCGACGCGACACGGGGCCAAGGACGCAACCATTGCTGAAAGGTGAGACATGAGCAACATCATTGCCACGCTCGAGAAAGAGCGCATGCAGCGCGAGATTCCGGACTTCGGCCCGGGCGACACCGTCGTCGTCGAGGTCAAGGTCAAGGAAGGCGAGCGCGAGCGCGTGCAGTCCTACGAGGGCGTGGTCATTGCAAAGAGCAACCGCGGCCTCAACTCGTCGTTCACCGTGCGCAAGATGTCGCACGGCGAGGGCGTCGAGCGCGTGTTCCAGACGTACAGCAAGGCCCTCGGCGCGATCACCGTGAAGCGCCGCGGCAACGTGCGCCGCGCCAAGCTGTACTACCTGCGTGACCGCACGGGCAAGGCCGCGCGCATCGAAGAGAAGGTCTGATGGCGGCCGTCCAGGGCGCCTGACGGCGCCCCGCGACGCCTTCACTGCCGGGGAGAGCCGCCATGTTCCGAGCGATCGGACGGATGCTGCGCTGGGTCTGGCACGGCCTCGACGGGCTGCGCAAGGTGCTGCACCTCGTCCTGCTGCTGCTGCTGTTCGGCGCGTTCTGGGCGATCTTCTCCCGCCCGATCCCGCTGGTGCCCGACCGCGCCGCGCTGGTCATCGCCCCGCAGGGACCGATCGTCGAGCAACTGAGCGGTGACCCGCTCGAGCGCGCGCTGGCCGAGAGCCTGCGCCAGCTGCCGAGCGAAACCCTGTTGCGCGACCTGGTCGACGCGATCGAGGCTGGCAAGGACGACCAGCGCATCAGCGCGTTGTACCTCGATCTCGGCGGCATGGGCGGGGCCGGCCTCGCCAAGCTCCGGGACGTGGCCGATGCAATCGAGGCCTTCCGCGAGAGCGGCAAGCCGGTCATCGCCTACGGCGACTTCTACGACCAGGGCCAGTACTACCTCGCGGCCCGCGCCGACGAGATCTACCTCGATCCGCACGGCATCGCCTACGTCGACGGCTTCGCCCGCTACGGCATGTTCGTCAAGGACGCGATCGACAAGCTCGCGATCGACTGGAACGTGTTCCGCGTCGGCGAATACAAGTCGGCGGTCGAGATGTTCAGCCGCAACGACATGTCGGCGGCCGAGCGCGAGGAAAGCCTGGTCTGGCTCGGCACCCTCTGGGGCACGTACAAGAACGACGTGGCCGCGGCCCGCGGCTTCGAACCGGAAAAGGTGCAGTCTTACGCCGATGACGCGGTGTCGGCCCTGGCCGCGGCCGGCGGCGACCTCGCGAAAATGGCGCTCGACGCCGGCCTCGTGACCGCGCTCGAGGGACGTTACGCCGTCGAGCAGCGTCTCGTGCAGATCACGGGCGCGGATGAAGACGACGAGTCCTACGTCGGCGTGGGCCACGACGCCTACCTGATGAACGTGCGCTCACAGCACGCGCTCGAGCGCCGCAGCGAGAACCGGGTGGCCGTCGTCGTGGCGTCCGGCGAGATCGTCCCCGGCGAGCAACCCGCGGGCATGATCGGTTCCGATACGCTCGCCGCCCAATTGCGCGACGTGCGGCTGGATGACTCGGTCAAGGCCGTGGTGCTGCGCATCGACAGTCCAGGCGGCAGCACGTTCGCCAGCGAAGTGATTCGGCGCGAGGTCGCGGCGCTGCGGGAAGAGGGCAAGCCCGTCGTCGCCTCGATGAGCAGCGTCGCGGCGTCCGGCGGTTACTACATCGCGATGGACGCGGACCGCATCGTGGCGAGCCCGGCGACGCTGACCGGCTCGATCGGCATCTTTGCGATGTTCCCGACCTTCCAGCGCACGCTCGAGAAGCTCGGTGTGCACACCGACGGTGTCGGCACCACGGCGCTGTCGGGCGAATTTCGCGGCGATCGCGCGCTCGGCGAGGCGTCCCGGTCGATCCTGCAACAGAGCATCGAGCACGAGTACCGCCAGTTCATCGGCCGGGTGGCCGAGGCGCGCAAGAAGACGCCCGAGCAGGTCGATGCGATTGCGCAGGGCCGCGTCTGGGCCGGCGCCGAGGCGCACGACCTGGGGCTCGTCGACGAGCTCGGCGGGTATCCGCGGGCGATCGAGCTGGCGGCGGAGCTCGCGGAGCTCGGTGATGACTTCGCGGTCGATTATCCGGAGGCGCAGATCGGGATCAGCGAAGCGCTCGGGCTGCGGGTTCGTGCTGCGGTGGCAAAGGCCGTGGCGCCGTTGCTGCCGCGAAGCGCGCTACCCACGCTGCCGGCCGCGCTGACGCCGGTCGTCGCCGAGATGCGCCGCATCGAGCGCCTGACCGACCCGCGCAACCTCTACTCGTACTGTCTGGCCTGCCGCGTCGAGTGACCGGCCGGGCGCGTTGCCCGGCGAGCGAGCCTCAGGCCGCCCAGTCCAGGATCACCTTGCCGGACTGCCCGCTGCGCATGATCTCGAAGCCTTCGCGGAACTCCGCGATCGGCAGCCGGTGCGTGATGATCGGCGTGACGTCGAGGCCGCTCTGCAGCATGGCTGCCATCTTGTACCAGGTCTCGAACATCTCGCGACCGTAGACGCCCTTGATCATCAGCCCCTTGAAGATCACCTGGTTCCAGTCGATCGCGGTGTCGTCGGGCGGGATGCCGAGCAGTGCGACGTTGCCGCCGTGGTGCATCGTGCGCAGCAGGTCGCGGAAGGCACCGGGATTCCCCGACATCTCGAGCCCGACGTCGAAGCCCTCGACCATGCCGAGCGACTTCATCGTGTCGTCCAGCGACTCGCGGCTCACGTTGATGGCGCGCGAGGCGCCCATTTTCATCGCGAGGTCGAGCCGGTAGTCGTTGACGTCGGTGACGACGATGTGCCGCGCGCCGACGTGTCGCGCGATCGCGGTGGCCATGATGCCGATCGGGCCCGCGCCGGTGATCAGCACGTCCTCGCCGACGAGGTTGAACGACAGCGCGGTGTGCGTCGCGTTGCCGAGCGGGTCGAGGATCGAGGCGACGTCGTCGGTGATCGAGTCCGGCAGCTTGAAGGCGTTGAACGCCGGAATGACCAGGTACTCCGCGAAGCAACCGGGCCGGTTCACGCCGACGCCGACGGTATTGCGGCACAGGTGGCGGCGGCCGGCGCGGCAGTTGCGGCAGTACCCGCAGGTGATGTGACCCTCGCCCGAAACGCGGTCGCCGATCGTGAAACCCTGCACTTCGCTGCCGAGCTCGACGATCTCGCCGACGTACTCGTGGCCGACCGCCATCGGCACGGGAATCGTCTTCTGGGCCCAGTGGTCCCAGAGGTAGATGTGCATGTCGGTGCCGCAGATCGCGGTCTTGCGGACCTTGATGCGCACGTCGTTCGGGCCCATCCGGGGCTCCGGGACCTCTTCCATCCAGATCCCGGGCGCGCGCTGCGCCTTGACCAGTGCTTTCATGTGAAGTGACTCGCGGGCAGAGGAATAGGGAGAAGGGGATAGGGGATAGGGGATGGGGGATAGCAAGGAGCTAGGAGATACGCCGAGTTCGCGGCCGACCGCGACGAACGCCTCGATCGCGCGATCGAGTTGCTCGATCGAGTGGCCGGCGCACATCTGCGTGCGGATCCGCGCCTTGCCCATCGGCACGACCGGGTAGGAAAAGCCGATCACGTAGACGCCGCGCTCGAGAAGCCGGTCGGCGAACTGTGCCGCGAGCGCAGCGTCGCCGAGCATCACCGGCGCGATCGGGTGCTCGCCCGGCACGATCGTGAATCCTGCGGCAGACATGCGCGTGCGGAAGTGTCCCGTGTTGCGCCGGAGGTTCGTCGCGCAACTCATCGCTGGATTCGACGAGGTCGAGCACGCGTAGCGTCGTGGCGGCAATCACCGGCGGCACGCTGTTCGAGAACAGGTAGGGCCGCGATCGCTGCCGCAGCCAGGCGACGATTTCCTTGCGCGCCGACGTATAACCGCCCGCAGCGCCGCCGAGCGCCTTGCCGAGCGTGCCGGTCAGGATGTCGATGCGGCCCAGCACGTCGCGGTGCTCGGGCGTGCCGCGCCCGCGCTGGCCCACGAACCCGGTCGCGTGCGAGTCGTCCACCATGACCAGCGCGCCGTAGCGATCGGCGAGGTCGCAGATCGGCTTGAGGCGGGCGATCACGCCGTCCATCGAGAACACGCCGTCGGTGGCGATCAGCTTCACGCGCGCACCGGCCGCTTCCTTGAGGCGCGCTTCCAGCTCGTCGAGGTCGTCGTTCGCGTAGCGCAGGCGCTGCGCCTTGCAGAGCCGGATGCCGTCGATGATGCTGGCGTGGTTCAGCGCGTCGCTGATCACCGCGTCCTGCTCGTCGAGCAGCGTCTCGAACAGGCCGCCGTTGGCATCGAAGCACGACGAATAGAGGATCGTGTCGTCCATGCCGAGGAACGCGCTCAGGCGCGCTTCGAGTTCCTTGTGCACGGACTGCGTCCCGCAGATGAAGCGCACCGAGGCCATGCCGTAGCCGTAGCGATCGATCGCGCGGTGCGCCGCCTCGCGGATCGAGGGGTGGTTGGCGAGCGCGAGATAGTTGTTCGCGCAGAGGTTGATCAGCTCGCGGCCGTCGGCGAGTCGAACGACCGGCTGCTGCGGCGAGCCGAGCACCCGCTCGGGCTTGAAGAGCCCGGCGCCGCGCAGTTCGTCGGTCTGCCGGGCCAGGCGGTCGAGGAAGGTCTGGTCCAAGCGTGCGTCTCCCTGGGAGGCCCGGATTATAGGGGGCTTATAATCGCGGCCGTGAGCCATCCCCGCGACGAATCCCCGCACGCCGCCGCCAGCCTCCGGGTGGACAAGTGGCTCTGGTGCGCCCGTTTCTACAAGACCCGCAGCATCGCGCAGGACGCCGTCGAGGGCGGTCACGTCCAGGTCAACGGCGAGCGGGTCAAGGCGGCGCGGCCGGTCAAGGTCGGCGACCGGTTGCGCATCACCCGCGAGCGCGAGCGGTTCGAAGTGGAGGTCACTGGAATCCCCGCGCGCCGCGGCCCGGCGACGGAGGCGCGCCAGTTCTACCTCGAGACGCCCGACAGCGAGGCGGCCCGCGCGGCGGCTCGGGAGTTCGCCGCCTGGCGGGGCCGGTGGACGCGGGCCGGCCGGACAAGCGCGAACGGCGCGACCTGCTGCGTGTCCTGAAGGGGCGCGGGTAGTGGCGGTTTGTCCATGAGCCTGTCGCTGAGCTCGCGCTCGACGCGACTCTTCGTCGTGCTGGCCGCCTTCTTCGCCGCCAACGCGATCATCGCCGAGTTCGTCGGCGTCAAGATCTTCGCGCTCGAGACGACGCTCGGGCTGCCGCCGTTCGGCTGGAACCTGTTCGGCCAGTCCGGCTCGCTCAGCTTCACGGCCGGCGTGCTGCTGTGGCCGATCGTGTTCGTGATGACGGACGTCATCAACGAGTACTTCGGCCGCCGCGGCGTGCGCTTCATTTCGTTCGTCGCAGTCGGCCTGATCTGTTACGCGTTCCTGTTCGCCTATCTCGCGATCGGCCTGGCTCCGGCCGCGTGGTGGGTCACCGTCAACGCGCCGCGCGGCGTGCCGGACATGCAGGCGGCGTTCGCCAACGTCTTCGGCCAGGGGCTGTGGACCATCGGCGGCTCGATCGTCGCGTTCCTGGTCGGCCAGCTGATCGACGTCGGCATCTTCCACCGCATCCGCAAGGCGACCGGAGAGCGCTGGATCTGGCTGCGTGCCACCGGTTCCACGGCCGTTTCGCAGCTGGTGGACAGCTTCATCGTGCTCTACATCGCGTTCGTGCTCGGGCCGCAGCAGTGGCCGACCTCGCTGTTCCTCGCGGTGGGCACGGTGAACTACGCGTACAAGATGGGCGCGGCGTTCGCGCTGATCCCGATGATCTACCTGATGCGCAGGTTGATCGAGCGGTACCTGGGCGCGGAGGAGGCGGGGCGGCTGAAGCGGGAAGCGGAGGAGAGGGGATAGGGGATGGGGGATAGGGGATAGTCGGAGGGCGGCGCCCTGATATCTCGGTTGCAACCGCGGCTGCGGTTCAGCCGCCGGGTTATCAGGATGCCGCCCTCCGACTATCCCCTATCCCCCATCCCCTCACTTGACCAGCTGGTTCAGCTCGAAGATCGGCAGCAGCATCGCGAGCACGATCAGCAGCACGAGGCCGCCCATGACGAGGATCATCAGGGGGCCGAGCAGGCTCACGAGGGCCTGCAGGATCGAGTCGAGCTCGCGCTCCTGGTGCACGGCGGAGCGCTCGAGCATCGTGTCGAGTTCGCCGCTCGACTCGCCGCTCGAGATCAGGTGGATCATCATCGGCGGGAACAGCTTGCTCACGCCCAGCGACCGCCCGATCGGGGCGCCCTCGCGCACCCGGACGGCTGCATCCGCGACGGCCGCCCGCATCGGCAGGTTCGTCACGACTTCGCTCGAGATCCGGAGCGCCTCGAGCACCGGCACCGTGCTCGAGGTGAGCGTGCTCAGCGTGCGGGCAAATCGTGCCGTGTTGCTGCCACGCACGATCTTGCCGATCAGCGGCAGCCGCAGCAGGAAACCGTGCCAGCGCCGGAGATTCGCCTCGACGCGCAGCCAGCGGCTGAAAAGATAGCCCGCCGCGGCGATTCCGATCACGAGCCAGACGCCGTATTCGCGCATGAAGTCGCTGCCGGTGATCAGCAGTTGCGTGAGCAGCGGCAGCTGCGCATCGCTGGTGCGGAAGACGTCGACCACCTTCGGCACGACCGACACGAGCAGGAAGAACACGATCGCGACGCAGACGACGAACAGCATCACCGGGTAGAGCATCGCGGTCAGCGTCCGGCTGCGCATCTGCTGCCGGTTGTCGGTGTAGTCCGCGAGGCGCTCGAGGACCGCGTCGAGGTGCCCGGACTGCTCGCTGGCCGCGACGGTGGCCCGATAGATCTCGGGGAACGAGCCCGGGAAATCGGCGAGGCCGTCGGCGAGCGTATGACCTTCCATGACCTTGGAGCGCACGCCGAGGATGATGCTGTGCACTCGCGGCTTGTCGGTCTGCTGCGAAACGGCGAGCAGCGCTTCCTCGAGCGGCAGCCCCGACTTCACCAGCGTCGCGAGCTGGCGCGTCACCAGCGCGAGGTCGGCAGCGCTCAGGCCGCGCTGGAAGCGGAACTTGAAGCTGCGTCGGGCCGTTCGATCGTCCTGCTCGACGACCTCACGCACCTCGACCGGCAGCAGGGCCTGCTCGCGCAGCAGCTGGCGCACGTGGCGGGCCGTGTCGCCCTCGATGACGCCCTTGCGATCGCGGCCGGCGGCATCGACCGCGACGTACTCGAACGCACCCATGGGTCAGTCCTCGCGCGTGACCTTGAGCACTTCCTCGATCGTCGTGACGCCCGCCAGCACCTTGGCGCGGCCGTCGTCACGGATGCCCGGGGTCCGCATCCGGGCATACCGTTCGAGTTCGAGCTCGGAGGCTCCGTCGTGGATCATCGTGCGCATGTGCTCGTCGATCAGCACCAGTTCGTAGATGCCGGTACGACCGCGATAGCCGCCCGACGGGTCGCGCGGACCGGGCCGGTACAGGGTCGGCGAGGGCGCGTCGTCCGGCAGGTTGAGCAGCCGGCGCTCGTATTCGCCTGCCGTGTACGCCTCGCGGGTGGCCGGATTCAGCACGCGCACGAGGCGCTGCGCCAGCACGCCCACCAGGCTCGACGACAGCAGGAACGGCTCGATGCCCATGTCGCGCAAGCGCGTGACGGCGCCGGTCGCCGTATTCGTATGCAACGTCGAGAGCACCAGGTGGCCGGTCAAGCTCGCCTGGACCGCGATCTGCGCGGTCTCGAGGTCGCGGATTTCGCCGACCATCACGACGTCCGGGTCCTGGCGCAGGATGGCACGCAGGCCGCGCGCGAACGTCATCTCGACGCGGCTGTTGACCTGCGTCTGGCCGATGCCGTCGATGTAGTACTCGATCGGGTCCTCGACCGTCATGATGTTGCGCGTGCGGTCGTTGATCCGGTCGAGCGCCGCATACAGCGTGGTCGTCTTGCCCGATCCGGTCGGGCCCGTCACCAGCAGGATGCCGTTCGGCTTGTGGATCAGCTCGTCGATCAGGCCCTGCGTCACCGGGTCCATGCCGAGCGAACCGAGGTCGAGGCGTCCCGCCTGCTTGTCGAGCAGGCGCAACACGACGCGCTCGCCGTGCCCGGACGGAATCGTCGAAACGCGGACGTCCACGGCGCGGCCCGCGACGCGCAGCGAGATGCGGCCGTCCTGCGGCAGGCGCTTCTCGGCGATGTCGAGGCGCGACATGACCTTGATGCGCGAGACGATCAGCGGCGCCACGGCGCGCTTGGTCTGCAACACCTCGCGCAGCACCCCGTCCACCCGGAAGCGGATCACCAGCCGGTTCTCGAACGGCTCGATGTGGATGTCGGACGCGTTTTCCTTGACCGACTGCGTCAGCAGCGCATTGATCAGGCGGATGACCGGCGCCTCGTCCTCGCTCTCGAGCAGGTCGGACGGTTCGGGAATCTCCTGCGCGAGGCTGCCGAGGTCGGTGTCCTCCTCGAGCCCGCCCATCGCGTCCATGGCTGCATTCGAGCCACCCTCGTAGGCCTGTCGCAGCAGCATCTCGAAGCGGTCCGCGTCGACGCGCTCGACCACGATCGGCCGGCGCAGGTGCCGGCGCACCTCGGCCAGCGCCAGCGGCGAGGCGCCTGCCCGCAGCACGACGTCGGCCGATTCATCCGAAAGTCCCCGGACCAGCACGCCGTGGCGTTTCGCGAACGTGAAAGGCAGCGGGCGCGTCGGCTCGGCGACCCTTCCGGCCGCGGCGAGAATGGCTTCGTCGGTCGCCGCCGTGCTCACGGCTGGGTGCCTGCCTCGGGCGGCGTCGTGTCAGCCGCGCCGAACGGTGTCGTCGTCGTGACGGGCGGTCGTGGCGGCTCGGTCGCTGGTGTCGCCGCCGGGGCCGCAGGCTGCCGCACCGGGTTCATGTACTCGGGCGAGACCAGATCTTCGAGGGCCGGCAGCGTCGGTTGCCGCTCCGTCGGCATCAGCGGCACCTTGCCGTTGTTCCGGTTCAGCTGCTGCTCACGCAAATAGTTGTACTTCGCATTCGTCTCGATGGCTGCATCCGTGCCATCGCGGATGATGCGCGGGCGGATGAACACCATCAGGTTCGTCTTGACCTTGTCCACGCTGCGCGTCTTGAACAGTTCGCCGAGCAGCGGAATCGCGCCGAGGAAGGGCACCTGCGCCTTGCTCTCGCGCAGTTCCTCGGAGATCAGGCCGCCGAGCACGAGGATGCCGCCGTCCTCGACCAGCACGTTGGTCGTGATCGTGCGCTTGTTCGTGATCAGGTCCACGGCCACCTGCGCGCTCGCGGCAATGTTCGAGGCTTCCTGCGAGATCTTGAGCAGCACCGAGTCGCCTTCGTTGATCTGCGGCGTGATCTTGAGGATGTTGCCGACTTCCTGGCGGTTGATCGTCTGGAACGGGTTCACCTGGCCGTTGTTGCCACCGGAGATGCCCTGGCTCGTGTACTGGCCGGTCACGAACGGCACTTCCTGCGCGATCTTGATCTCTGCCTCCTCGTTGTCCAGCGTGACGATCGACGGCGTGGCGATGATGTTGGTGTTGCCGATGCCGTTCAGCGCGCGGATCAATGCGGCCCAGCTCGTGCCGCTGGTCGTGAGCTGGCCGAGGCCGAGCGTGAGCCCGCTCGGCAGGCTGGTGACGCTGTCCGGGTTCAGGACGCCCTGCAGGATCTGGCCGATCCCGGTGCCGTCGACCGGCTGCACGAATCCGCCGGCGGGCAGCGTGTTGCCGTCCGCGTCGCGATCGAGGATCAACCAGTTGATGCCGAGATCCATCGCCTTGTCGGCCGACATCTCGACCAGGATCGCCTCGACCAGCACCTGGGCGCGCCGGATGTCGAGCCGGTCGACGATCGACATGACCGAACGCATGACTTTCGGCGGCGCGGTGACGACCAGCGCGTTGGTGTTCGGTTCGGCCCAGATCGTGACGCCCTTGTCGCCACCGCCGGTCGCAATCGGCGGCGCGCCGCCCGGGGCACCCCCGGGAGCCGCAGCCGCGCTGATCCCCTGGATCTGTTCGCGCAGCTTCTGCGAGATCTTCTCGGCGTCCGCGTAGCGCAGGTAGCGCACCTGCGTGTCGCCGCCGGCTTCGAGCGGCGTATCGAGGTGCGTGATCAGGGTCTTGAGCCGCAGCCTCTGCGACGCCTCGCCGCTCACCAGCACGCTGTTGGTGCGGTCGTCGGCGACCATCTTGACGGTCGGCATGCCGCCGCCTTCGGCGGCCGCGCTCGTGTACAGCGTGTTGACGATGCGCACGACCTCGGAGGCGCTCGCGTGCTGCATCGGGATCACGTCGATGTTCTCGTCGCCGGTCTGGTCGATGCGCTGGATGATGCGCATCATCCGGTTCACGTTCGAGGCGCGATCCGAGATGATCAGCATGTTCGAGGCCGGATACGCCGCCAGGTGTCCGTACTGGGGAATCAGCGGCCGCAGGATCGGCACGAGCTGGGCGGCGCTCACGTTCTTGACGGCGACCACCTGTGTGACGATTTCGTCCGAGGAGTCGCTGACGCTCGACGGCAGGTCGTTGGCCGGCACCTGCCGGGCATTGGCGTCGGGGATGATCTTGATCACGTCGCCAGAGGGCACCGCCACGAAACCGTGCACCTGCAGGATCGACAGGAACGCCTCGTAGAACGCGGCGGGGGACATCGGCGTCGAGGAGAGCATCGTGACCTGGGCGCGCACCCGCGGGTCGACGATGAAGTTCTTGCCCGTCACCGCGCTCACGGCCTCGATGATCTGGCCGAGATCCGCGTCCTTGTAATTCGGCGTGATGGCTCCCTGCGTCTGGCCGGGTGCGGCCGCCGGCAGCGCGAGCGCCAGGCTCGCGACGAGCACGACGCCCGCCATCTTGAGGACCACGCGATCGAGCAGGTTGGGTTTCATCGTCACTCCGCTGTATCCGGGTTCACGGCGGCCTCGGGGATTTCGCTCACCGGGATGGCTTCCGGCAGGGCCGCCGCGGCGGCCGCCTCGGCGGACACCAGGGCGTTGTTGATGTTGATCTGCGTGGCCTGGCCGTTGCGTTCCACCGTGACCGTGACCTCGCTCGCGCTGTTCATCGACTGCATGATCTCCATGCCCCGCGCCGGATCGTCGAGCGGCGTGCCGTTGATCGCAGTGACCAGGTCGCCCGGCATCAGCCCGAGCTTGGAGAACTGCTGCCGGTTGCGCCCCGGATAGACCCGGTAGCCCCGCTGCTGCCCGTTCGCGAACACTGGCTGCGGGCGGATGATTTCCGTGATCGCCCCGGGATTCTGCGCGGCGAGTTCCTGCAACCGCTGGCCGAGCATCGGGTTCGCCTGCGGCAGTGGTGCCGCGGCCGCCACGCCGCCGCCGGTGAACTTCTTCGGCAGTAGCAGGGCCTCGAGCTTGCCGCCGCGGTCGAGGATCACGCGGTCCGGATAGACGGAATGCAGCTTGGTGCCCCCGGTGATGGTCTTGCCGACCGCGTAGACTCGGGCCGTGGGCGCGCTTTCGCCGACGATCGCAAACCCCTGCTGGGGGTCGGCGTGGGCAATGGTTCCCACGAGGACCAGGTTCATCTGGGTCGCAGCCACCCGCGTCGGGTCCGCTTCCTCCGAACCCGATGCGCCGGCGATGCCGAACAGGTGGGCGTTGACGATGGCGTCGACGTCCAGCTTCGGGCCCGGCGGGCCTGCGGGCACGTCGGCCGGTCCGCCCGAAACGGCGGACGGTGCCGGCCGGGCGCCGAGCAACGTCCAGACGAGCTGGACGGCCTGCCAGGCCAGCAGCACGACCAGCAGCGCAGATACCCAGAATGGCAGGGAAGTCAGCCAAGCTGGAGATCCGCTGCCGCGGACGACCGATTTGAGGCGACTCAGGCTGTTGGGCAGCTGCATTTAGGAGGCAGGCAGGTCCGTCCGGCGGCGGGGAGCCGGTGCTGCGGCATGATACGGACTTGCGGGACGCCGCCTCAAGACAATCGCGCAATTATCGGATCCAGTGACCGGTCCACGAACTCGGCGGGTGGCGCTTGTCAGGGGCCGGGTGTGGCCCTATATAGGCATGGCGGGAGCGACGGCAGGACATGAGCGACGAACAGATCCAGCAGGGCCACGGCCTGGTGGTGGAGGAGGCGCAGCCGCAGACCAAGCGGCCGCCGCTCTACCAGGTCGTCCTGTTGAACGACGATTTCACGCCGATGGAGTTCGTGGTGGACGTGCTGGAGCACATTTTCGGCATGGACCGCACGACGGCGACCCGGGTCATGCTCGAGGTCCACACCCGCGGCAAGGGCGTTTGCGGCGTCTTCACCTACGAGATCGCCGAGACCAAGGTGGCGCAGGTGACGACCTACGCCCGGCAGCACCAGCATCCACTCCTGTGCACGATGGAAGAGGCCTGAAGCCGTGTTGAGCAGCGAACTCGAGATCTGCCTGAACGACGCTTTCCAGTCGGCCCGGGAGGCGCGCCACGAATTCATGACGGTCGAGCACCTGCTGCTCGCCATCATCGACACGCCGAAGGTGCGCGAGATCCTGCGCGCCTGCGGTGCCGACGCGACCCGCCTGCGCAAGGAGCTCGCCGAGTTCATCGAGCAGACCACGCCCCGGCTCAAGCAGGACGACGACCGCGAGGTGCAGCCGACGCTCGGATTCCAGCGCGTGCTGCAGCGCGCCGTGTTCCACGTGCAGTCGAGCGGCAAGAAGGAGGTCTCCGTCGCCAACGTGCTCGTGGCGATCTTCAGCGAGAAGCACTCGCACGCCGCGTATCTGCTCACGCTGCAGGACGTGTCGCGCCTCGACGTCGTCAATTACATTTCCCACGGCTTGCCCAAGACGGGCGACGACCGCGAGGCCCGTCCCGACGAGCCCGCGCAGGGCGAGGGTGAACGCGAGGGCGAGGGCAGCTCGGCGCTCGAGAAGTACGCGATCAACCTCAACCGGCTGGCCAGCGAGGGTCGCATCGACCCGTTGATCGGCCGCAGGCTCGAGATCGAGCGGACGATCGAGATCCTTTGCCGCCGCCGCAAGAACAATCCGCTTTACGTCGGCGAGGCGGGCGTCGGCAAGACGGCGCTGGTCGAAGGCCTCGCGCGGTTGATCGTCGAGGGCGCCGTCCCCGAAGTGCTCGTCGGCAGCACCGTGTTCTCGCTCGACCTCGGCTCGCTGATCGCGGGCACCAAGTACCGGGGCGATTTCGAGAAGCGACTGAAGGGCGTGCTCGCAGATCTGAAGAAGCTGCCGGGCGCGATCCTGTTCATCGACGAGATTCACACGGTCATCGGCGCGGGCGCCGCGTCGGGCGGCGTCATGGACGCGTCGAACCTGATCAAGCCCGCGCTCGCCAACGGCGAGCTGCGCTGCATCGGCTCGACGACCTACCAGGAATACCGCGGCATCTTCGAGAAGGACCACGCGCTGACCCGGCGTTTCCAGAAGATCGACATCGTCGAGCCGACGGTCGCGGAGACGATCGAGATCCTGCGCGGACTGCGGCCGAAATTCGAGGAGCACCACGGCATCCGCTACGCCGACGAGGCACTGCAGGCCGCGGCCGAGCTCTCGGCTCGGCACATCAACGACCGGCACCTGCCCGACAAGGCGATCGACGTGATCGACGAGGCGGGGGCGAGGCAGCGTGTCCGGCCGGCCGCCGAGCGCGACGCGGTCGTCACCGTCGAGCACATCGAGGCCATCGTCGCGCGCATGGCCCGCATCCCGCCGAAGACCGTCTCGTCGAGCGACCGGGACGTGCTGCGCAACCTCGAGCGCAACCTCAAGCTCGTCATCTACGGGCAGGACAAGGCGATCGAGACGTTGTCGTCGGCGATCAAGATGTCGCGCTCGGGCCTCGGCGACCAGCACAAGCCGGTGGGCTCGTTCCTGTTCGCGGGCCCCACCGGCGTCGGCAAGACCGAGGTCACGCGCCAGCTGGCCGCGTCGCTCGGCGTCGAACTCGTGCGCTTCGACATGTCGGAATACATGGAGCGCCACACCGTCTCGCGGCTGATCGGCGCGCCGCCGGGCTACGTGGGCTTCGACCAGGGCGGGCTGCTCACCGAGGCGATCACCAAGAATCCGCACTGCGTGCTGCTGCTCGACGAGATCGAGAAGGCGCACCCGGACGTGTTCAACCTGCTGCTGCAGGTCATGGACCACGGCACGCTGACCGACAACAACGGCCGCAAGGCTGATTTCCGCCACGTCGTGATCGTCATGACGACCAACGCCGGCGCCGCGGAAATGAGCCGCGCGTCGATCGGTTTCGTCGCCTGCCGACAACGCGCCCGACGGCATGGAGGCGATCCGGCGGCTCTTCTCGCCGGAGTTCCGCAACCGGCTCGACGCGATCGTGCAGTTCGAGGCGCTCGACGAGCGGACGATCCAGCGCGTCGTGGACAAGCTCATCGTCGAGGTCGAGGCGCAGCTCGAGAACAAGGGCGTGGCGCTGCACGTCGAAGACGACGCGCGGGGCTGGATTGCAAAGCGTGGCTACGACCCGAAGATGGGCGCCCGGCCGATGGCGCGGGTGATCCAGGAGCATATCAAGCGGCCGCTGGCCGAGGAGCTGCTGTTCGGTCAGCTCGAGAAGGGCGGCCAGGCGTTCGTCAGGGTCGGCCCGGACGGCGAGCTCAAGATCGAGACGCGGTCGGCGGAGGAGCCCGCGCTGCTGGAGTGAGGAAGCGGATAGCGGATAGCGGATAGCGGATAGTAAGAAGGCCGGCATTGCCGGCCTTTCTTTCACTATCCGCTATCCGCTATTCCCTATCCGCTACCTGCCGCGGTAAACGATTCGCCCCTTGGTCAGGTCGTACGGCGTCATCTCCACGGTGACGCTGTCACCCGTGAGGATCCGGATGTAATTCTTGCGCATCTTGCCCGAGATGTGCGCGGTCACGACGTGACCGTTCTGCAGCTGGACCCGGAAGGTCGTGTTCGGCAGGGTTTCGACCACCCGGCCTTCCATCTGAATTGCGTCTTCCTTCGCCATGCACCCTCTCAGCGGCCCCACGAGCCGCGCGAATTCTGCATAAACGCTTGCTGCAATGCAATTCAGGCTTTACGCCACGAGGCGCCGGGCTGCGATTCCCGGGTCGCGGCGGCAAGTTCACGCATGAATTCGCGGCGCGGAACGCTGCGGGCGCCGAGACTGCGCAAATGCTCGCTGTCGACCTGGCAGTCGATCAGGCGGACATTCTGCGCGAGCGAGGCCTGCACCAGCGCGTGCAGCGCGACCTTCGAGGCGTCGCGGGCCACGCTGAACATCGATTCTCCGAAAAACACGCGCCCGAGCGCCACCCCGTACAGACCGCCCACCAGTTGGTCGCCCTCCCACGTCTCGAACGAGTGCGCGTAGTCGAGTTCGTGGAGGCGCCGGTAGGCCGCGTGCATCTGGGGCGAGATCCAGGTGCCCTCGGGACGCAACGCCGGGTCGGCGCAGCGCTCCATGACCTGCTCGAAGGCCTGGTCGACCGTCGTGCGGAAGCCCCGGTTGCGCAGCGTCTTGCCCAGGCTGCGCGAGACCTTGAACTCGCCGGGGTAGAGCACGGTGCGTGGATCCGGCGACCACCAGAGGATCGGCTGCCCGGTCGAGAACCACGGAAAAATGCCGCGCCGGTACGCCTCCAGCAGTCGCTCGACGGACAGGTCGCCGCCGACGCAGAGCAGTCCGTTCGGCTCCTGCAGCGCCTCCTCGACCGGCGGAAACGCCTCGGGCGGGTGCTCGGGTCGCAGCCACGGAATCACGGTGCCGGCCCCCGCTGGAACGGCAGGTGCCGTGCCGCGTCCGCAATGTACTCGTCCACGGCGGCGCGCTCGCGCTCGAGATAGCGCGCCACGGCCGTCCGGAATCCCTCGTGCGACAGCCAGTGGGCCGACGAGGTGGCGGTCGGTTCGAAGCCGCGCGCGAGCTTGTGTTCGCCCTGCGTGCCCGGGTCGAAGGTCTCGAGCCCATGCTCGATGCAGTGCTCGATGCCCTGGTAGTAGCAGGCCTCGAAATGCAGGCAGTCTTCGGCCCTGCCGCGCCCCAGTAGCGCCCGTACAGCGAGCCGCCGCCCTGGAAGAAGATGGCCGCCGCGATCGCCTCGCCGTCACGCTCGGCCAGCTTCACGGTGATCGCGCCCGGCATGCGCTGCGCGACCTGCTCGAGGAACTCCGCGCTCAGGTAATGCGCATTGCCGTGCCGCAGGAAGGTTCGCTCCGTGAACGCGAAGATCGTGCGCCACAGCGCGCCCGGGACCTCGTGGCCCGCGAGGCTGCGGAACTCGACGCCCGATTCGGCGACGCGCCGCCGCTCGCGACGCGCCTTCTTGCGCTTGTCGGCGCGAAAGCCGTCGAGGAAGTCCTCGAAGTCGCGATAGCCACGGTTGCGCCACAGGAAACGGCAGTCGTGCCGGCGCAGGAATCCCTCTGCTTCGAGCGCGGCCTGATCCTCCGCGGTCGTGAAGTTCACGTGCACGCCGGACATTCCGGCGCGCTCGGCAGAGTCGCGCAGCAGTCCGGCCAGGGCCGCTCGCGTGTTCGCGAGCGTCGCCGCCGCGCCGGGCGAGCAGTCGAGGTCCGGCGACGGGCGTGAACGGGACGGCCGACAGCTGCTTCGGGTAGTAGGCGAGGCCTGCGCGCGCATACGACTGCGCCCAGCTCCAGTCGAAGATGAACTCGCCCCACGAGTGCGCCTTCGCGTAGCGCGGCACGGCACCGACGAGCGCACCAGCGTCATCCCGCAGCACGACATGCTGGGGCTCCCAGCCTGTGTCGCCGCCGACGCAGCCACAAGACTCCAGCGCCTCGAGGAATGCGTGCGCTCAGGAACGGATTGCCGCCGGTGTCGAGCGCATCCCAGTCCGCCGCAGGGATCTGCGCGAGGCGTCCGACGTGGTCCGCGTGCAGACGCATCGGATCGCGGAGGGTGTTCAGTGGGCGGCGTCGAGCTGCTCGAGATACTTGTCGGCGTCCAGCGCCGCCATGCAGCCGGTGCCCGCCGAGGTCACAGCCTGGCGATAGACGTGGTCCGCCACGTCGCCGGCCGCAAACACGCCCGGCACGCTCGTCGCCGTCGCGTTGCCGTCGATGCCGGAGCGCACGACGATGTAGCCGCCCTTCATGTCGAGCTGGCCCGCGAAGATCTCCGTGTTCGGCGTGTGACCCACGGCGATGAACACGCCCGCGACCTTGATGTCCTGCGTCGCGCCGCCCTCCGTCGCCTCGATGCGCAGACCCGTGACGCCGGTGTCGTCGCCGAGCACGTCCTGCACCGTGTGGTTCCAGACGATGTCCACCACGCCGGCCTTCTGTCGTTCGAACAGGCGGTCCTGCAGGATCTTCTCCGAGCGCAACTTGTCGCGACGGTGCACGAGCGTGACGTGCGAGGCGATGTTCGAGAGGTACAACGCTTCCTCGACGGCCGTGTTGCCGCCGCCAATGACGGCGACGCGCTGGCCGCGAAAGAAGAATCCGTCGCAGGTCGCGCAGGCCGAGACGCCGCGGCCGCGGAAGGCCTGCTCCGAATCGAGCCCGAGATAGCGCGCGCTGGCGCCGGTCGCGATGATCAGCGCATCGCAGGTGTACTCGCCGCGATCGCCCTTCAGCAGCAACGGTCGGCGCGAGAAATCCACCTCGTTGACGTGGTCCATGACGATCTCGGTGTCGAAGCGCTCGGCGTGCTCGCGCATGCGCTCCATCAGGCCGGGACCGGTCAGTCCGTGCGGGTCGCCCGGCCAGTTGTCCACCTCGGTCGTGGTCATCAGCTGGCCGCCTTGTTCCATGCCGGTGAGCAGCAGCGGCTTGCGATTGGCACGCGCGGCATAGACCGCGGCCGCGTAGCCGGAGGGTCCTGAACCAAGGATGATCAACCGGGAGTGTCGGGGGGCGCTCATGTATACTTCCCAGCAGCCATGCTGCGTTGCATCCGAAGGGGCGCGGCATGGTAAGCAACAACCCGCCGGACGGCAAAGCTCGCGCTTGCCCACATCCTCCGGCCGGTCGCCCCGTTTTCGTCGACTTCCCGCCTGGATGCGGGTAATCATTTAAACTTCAGGTGTTTACGAGGAAGTCTTGAGCTTTCAGGTGACTACTGGTGGCTAGAGCAGAAGCAAAACGCGGCCCGTCGGTGCAGGCCGCCATCGTCGCGCGCGGCCTGCGGGAAAGTGCGTTGTGGATCTTCGGCGCGCTCGCGCTGATCCTGTTCGTCGCGCTGGCGAGCTACGACCGGTCCGACCCTGCGTTTTCGTCCACCGGACAGGATGGGCCGGTCACGAACCTGATCGGGCCGTTCGGCGCCTGGCTGTCGGACCTGTTCTTCGTGCTGTTCGGGGCGCCCGCGTTCCTGTTTCCGGTGATGCTCGGCCTCGCGGGCTGGGTGTTCTACCGGGAGCGGACCAGCCGCGAGCCGATCGATCGCCGCGCGCTCGGGATGCGCGGCGTAGGGTTTGCGCTGGCGCTCGCCACCAGCTGCGGGCTCGCCACGCTGCATTTTTCCGGCGCCTCGTTTCCGAACACTGCGGGTGGCGTGCTTGGCGCGCTGCTCGGCGATGGCCTCGATGCCGCGCTCGGCTTCCTCGGCGCAACGCTGCTGCTGCTCGCGGTGTGGCTGGGCTCGGTGGCGCTGTTCACCGGGATCTCCTGGCTCGAGATCATGGACCGGGTCGGCCAGGGCGTGCTCGCCGCGATCAGCTGGGTCCGCGAGCGCGCCTCGACGGCGCGCGACGTGAAGGCGGGCCGCGAGGTCAAGCAGGCCCGGCAGGAAGTCGTCCGCGAGGAGCAGAAAAAGGCTGCGGAGCGCAAGCCGCCGAAGATCGAGGCCCCGGCGCCGAAGGTCGAGAAGAGCGAACGTGTCGAGAAGGAAAAGCAGGTGCCGATGTTCGAGAGGCCGGGCTCCACGGCGCTGCCGGCGCTCTCGCTGCTCGACGACCCGCCGCGGCGGGTGGGCGGCTATTCCGCCGAGGCGCTCGAGGCGATGTCGCGGCTCGTCGAACTGAAGCTGCGCGATTTCGGCGTGGAGGCCGAGGTCGTCGAAGTGCATCCGGGCCCGGTCATCACGCGCTTCGAGCTGCGGCCCGCGCCGGGCGTCAAGGTGGCGCAGATCTCGAACCTGGCGAAGGACCTGGCGCGCGCGCTGTCGGCGATCAGCGTCCGCGTCGTCGAGATCATCCCGGGCAAGTCCACGATGGGCCTCGAGATCCCGAACGAGACGCGCGAGATGGTCACGCTCGGCGAGATCATCAAGTCGAAGGCCTACGACGAGATGGCCTCGCCGCTGGCGCTGGTGCTCGGCAAGGACATCGGCGGCAACCCGGTCGTTGCCGACCTCTCGCGGATGCCGCACCTGCTCGTGGGTGGTACCACCGGCTCGGGCAAGTCCACCGCGGTCAATGCGATGGTGCTGTCGCTGCTCTACAAGAGCACGCCCGAGCACGTGCGGCTGATCATGATCGACCCGAAGATGCTGGAACTCTCGGTGTACGAGGGCATCCCGCACCTGCTCGCGCCGGTCGTCACGGACATGAAGCAGGCGGCCAACGCGCTGCGCTGGTGCGTCGCGGAAATGGAACGCCGCTACCAGTTGATGGCGTTCGCCGGCGTCCGCAACCTCGCGGGCTACAACCGCAAGATCAAGGAATCGGCCGAAGCCGGCAAGCCGCTGAAGGACCCGATCGAGATGAAGCGGCTGCCGCCGGGCGGCGATCCGGACACGGTGCCGGAACTCGAGCCGTTGCCGAACATCGTCGTCATCGTCGACGAGCTCGCCGACATGATGATGATCGTCGGCAAGAAGGTCGAAGAGCTGATCGCGCGGCTCGCGCAGAAGGCGCGCGCATCGGGCATCCACCTGATCCTCGCCACGCAGCGCCCGTCGGTGGACGTCATCACGGGCCTCATCAAGGCGAACATCCCGACGCGCATCGCGTTCCAGGTGTCGGCGAAGGTGGATTCGCGCACGATCCTCGACCAGAGCGGCGCGGAAAGCCTGCTCGGCCACGGCGACATGCTGTTCCTGCAGCCGGGCACGTCGCATCCGGTGCGCGTCCACGGCGCCTTCGTCTCGGACCAGGAAGTGCACAAGGTGGCATCCACGCTGCGGCAGCACAGCGCGCCCGTGTACATCGACGAGGTCCTCGACGGTCCGTCGATGCCGATTCCCGGGCTGCCGGGTGAGGAGGGCGCGGGCGGCGAAGGCGGCGAGGGCGATCCGGAGCAGGATCCGCTCTACGACGAAGCCGTGCGGATCGTCACCGAGAGTCGCAAGGCGTCGATTTCCGGCGTGCAGCGGCGCCTCAAGATCGGCTACAACCGCGCCGCGCGAATGATCGAGGCGATGGAAGCCGTCGGGCTCGTCGGGCCGCTGCAATCGAATGGCAGTCGCGAAGTGCTTGCGCCGCCGCCGCCCGAGTCCGACTGACGTGAAGAAGCTTCTCCAGCGCTGGATCGGCGCACTGCTGTTCTGCGCCGTGGTCCCGGGCGGCGTCGCCCAGGCCGCGGAGGATTCGCTCGCGCGCGTCGAGGCCTATCTCGGCTCGCTCAAGACGCTGGCGGCAGAGTTCGCGCAGGTCGTCCGCAATCGCGACGGCGACATCGTCGAACGTGCCTCGGGCACGCTGTCGCTGTCCCGCCCCAATCGCTTCCGCTGGGACTACCGCGAACCGTACCAGCAGACGATCGTCGCCGACGGAACCCGGCTCTGGCTGTACGACAGCGACCTCGAACAGGTGACGGTGCGGACGCTCGAGTCGGGCCTCGGCTCGACGCCGGCCATGCTGCTCTCGGGCGACGGCGACGTTCGCGACGCGTTCGAGGCGCTCGCGGTCGAGCGCAAGGGCGAGTGGACCTGGTCGCGGTTGCGCCCGAAGCAGGGCGACTCGGATTTCGAGCAGGTCAGCCTCGCGTTCGATGCGCGAGGCGAACTGGTGGCGATGGAACTTCGCGACAAGCTCGGCCAGGTCACGTTGATCGAATTCGGCGCCGTGCGACGCAACCTGCCGCTCGGCGGCGAATTGTTCCGTTTCGAGCCACCGCCAGGCGCCGACGTCATCGGGCGCGCCGCGCCCTGAGCCGGGATGCTGCCGCTCGTGTATACGCCGGCCTGGCTCGCTGCGAGCGCAATCCTGGTCGTGGCCATGATCTACGGCAGCCTGGGAACCGGTTCCTCGCTGCCGTCGCCGGGTGAGTTCGACAAATTTGCGCATTTCGGCGCCTATCTGTTCCTCGCCGTCTGGTTCACGGGGCTCGTCACTCGCGCGCACTACTGGAAGGTCGTGCTGGCACTCGTCGTTTTCGGTCTCGCGATGGAAATCCTCCAGCAGATGATGCAGCGCGGCCGCTACGGCGACCCGTTCGACATGGCTGCCAACGCGCTCGGTGTCGCGGCTGGCTTGTCGCTCGCCCTTTGGCAGACCGGTGGCTGGGCGCGATGGATCGAGGCATGGCTGGCACGGAAACGGTCCTGACGCCGCGCGAGACCGGCTGGCGTCCACTCGCGGATCGCATGCGGCCCGCGTCCCTCGACGAATTCGTCGGGCAGGCGCACCTGCTCGCGCCCGGCAAGCCGCTGCGCCGCCTGCTGGAAGGACGCAGCCTGCATTCGATGCTGCTCTGGGGCCCGCCGGGCACCGGCAAGACGACGCTGGCACGGCTGGTGGCGCGAACCTGCGACGCGGAATTCGTGGCGTTGTCCGCCGTGATGGCAGGGGTCAAGGACGTCCGCGCGGCGGTCGAACAGGCGCAGGTCCTGCGGCGGGAGCGCAGCCGGCAGACGGTGCTGTTCCTCGACGAGGTGCATCGCTTCAACAAGTCGCAGCAGGACGCGTTCCTGCCGTATCGTCGAGGACGGCACGGTCTGCTTCATCGGCGCCACGACGGAGAATCCGTCTTTCGAGATCAACGGCGCATTGTTGTCGCGGGCGCGGGTCTACGTGCTGCGCTCGCTGACGGCGGACGACATCCGGCAGGTGCTGCAGCGCGCCGCGGAGCGTGAGACCGCGGCGCGTGGCGAAGCCATCGAGCTGCAGCCCGAGGCGCTCGAGACCCTGGTGCGTGCCGCGGATGGCGATGCGCGCCGTGCGCTCAACCTGCTCGAGGTCGCGTTCGATCTCGCGCGCGCGGGCGATGGCGCCATCACCGAGACGATCGCGTCCGAGGTCTCGGCGGGTGGCTACCGGCGCTTCGACAAGAAGGGCGAGCAGTTCTACGACCAGATTTCGGCGCTGCACAAGGCGGTGCGCGGTACCGACCCGGACGCGGCGCTGTACTGGCTCTGCCGGATGCTCGATGGCGGCTGCGATCCGCGCTACGTGGCGCGCCGCGTGCTGCGCATGGCGTCCGAGGACATCGGCAATGCCGACCCGCGGGCGTTGGCACTGGCGCTGCAGGCCTGCGAGACGTACGAGCGCCTCGGCAGCCCGGAGGGCGAACTCGCGATCGCCCAGGCCGTCGTGTTCATGGCCTGCGCGGCCAAGAGCAATGCGGTCTACGTCGCGTTCGGCGCGGCGATGGAGGACGCCAAGCGCCTGGGCACGCTCGAGGTGCCGCTGCACCTGCGCAATGCCCCGACCGGTCTCATGAAGGGCCTCGGGTACGGCAAGGGCTACCGCTACGCCCACGACGAGCCCGAGGGCTACGCTGCCGGCGAGAAGTACTTTCCGGACGAAATGTCGCCCGCGCGCTACTACGAGCCCGTCGAGCGCGGACTCGAGATCCGGATCCGCGAGGCCCTCGAACGCTTCCGCTCGCTTCCCCGCCCCGGCGGGAAAGGGCCGGGGTGAGGGTTCGTCCCGCTTCTTCTACAATCCCGCCTTTTCCCGCACGCCATCTCGCCAGGTTCCCGCCATGCTCGACGCCAAGCTGCTGCGCACCGATCTCGAATCGGTCGCCCGTAACCTCGCCCGCCGCGGGTTCACGCTGGACGTCGGGCACTTCCGCGCGCTCGAGGAGCGGCGCAAGGTCGCGCAGGTGGCCGCCGACGAGATTCGCGCGGCGCGCAACGCGCATGCGAAGAAAGTCGGCATGGCGAAAGGGAAGGGCGAAGACATCACGGCGTTGCTCGCCGAGGGTGAGGCGCTGGCCCGCAAGCTCGAGGGACTCGACCAGGAGCAGGTCGCCGTCCAGGCCGAATTCGACGCGATCATCCTTGGCCTGCCGAACCTGCTGCACGACAGCGTCCCGGACGGGCGCGACGAGTCGGCCAACGTCGAGGTGCGTCGCTGGGGCACGCCGCGCGAATTCGATTTCACGCCGCTCGATCACGTCGCGATCGGCGAGAAGCTCGCGCTGGTCGACTTCGAGTCGGCGGGGCGCATCTCCGGCGCACGCTTCGTCGTCCTCAAGGGTGGCGTCGCGCGCCTGCAGCGCGCACTGATCCAGTACATGCTCGACCTGCACACGAGCCAGCACGGCTACACCGAGGTCTATGCGCCGTATCTCGTGTCGCGACAGTCGCTGGTCGGCACGGGACAGCTGCCGAAGTTCGAGGCCGACCTGTTCCGCGTGGTCGGCGGCGAGTCGGAGTACTTCCTGATCCCGACGGCCGAGGTGCCGGTCACGAACCTCGTCCGGGATGCGATCCTCGAGGCCAACACGTTGCCGCGCCGATACGTCGCGCACACGCCGTGCTTCCGCTCGGAAGCGGGCTCCTACGGCAAGGACACGCGCGGCATGATCCGCCAGCACCAGTTCGAGAAGGTCGAGCTGGTGCACATGGTGCGCCCGGAGGATTCCTACGCGGCTCTCGAGGAACTCACCGGTCACGCCGAAGCGGTGCTGCAGGGACTGGGACTGCCTTATCGCGTGGTGGCGCTGTGCGCAGGCGACGTGGGTTTTGGCGGCGCCAAGACCTACGACCTCGAGGTGTGGCTGCCCGGACAGCAGAAGTACCGTGAAATTTCCTCGTGCAGCAACTACGAGGCGTTCCAGGCGCGGCGCATGCAGGCCCGCTGGCGAAACCCGGCGACCGGCAAGCCCGAGCCGTTGCACACGCTGAACGGTTCAGGTGTCGCTGCGGGCCGAGCGTTGGTCGCCGTGCTCGAGAACTACCAGCAGGCGGACGGCAGCGTCACCGTGCCCGAAGTGCTGCGGCCGTACATGGGCGGGGCGGAAGTCATCCGCAGATAGCCTACAATTCGCGCGACGGAGAGGTGGCAGAGCGGTTGAATGCACCGGTCTTGAAAACCGGCGTCCCCGCAAGGGGATCGTGGGTTCGAATCCCACCCTCTCCGCCAGCACAAGAGAACGCCCCGCAAGGGGCGTTTTCGTTGCTGGCGGGCTTGCCTGATGTCGAGTGCGAGAATATCGTCGGCGCAGCTCAAGGCAATTCGATCAGAGCCGGCCGCGAAAACAATCAACGCAGTAACGCAGGGGAGCCATATGAAGATCGATGTCGTGCTTGAAGAGCTCAAGATCCCGCGCGAGGCCTATCGCGTCATCATGTTGATGCCGCTGGTCTACGTCGCCTGGGCGGATGGCAAGATCCAGAGTCAAGAGCGCAAGCTCATCATGAGCATTGCCGAGGAACGTGGTTTGCTGGACCACGGAGGTCGCGGCTGCCTCGAGCGCTGGCTGGCACAGGCGCCTACGGTCGAGCAGTTGAAATCGCACCTGGCGATCCTGAGCGAGCTGGCTCGCAGCCACGGGAACATGGGCGGCGACTTCGATGCCGATGCCGAGCAGTTGATGATCGCCTGGTGCCAGGACGTTGCGGATGCGGCGGGCGGCCTGCTGGGCCTGCGCTCGGCCCGCCACGATGCAGAGCACGCCGCCCTGAAGACCATTGCCGCTGCAGTCGACGTCAGGAATGCCAAGCACTGGCGCGCGTTCCTGGGACAAGCGTCTGGAGCATAACGCGCCGCCCGAATAGCCTCCGCGACTCGGTGGGTCGCGCCCGGTCAGTCGATCTCTGGTTTCGACTCCAGCCGGCTGATGTCGAGCACCTTGCCGCGCACGCGCACGCGGCGCAGCTTGGACAGCATCTGCGTCGAGATGCTGGCCGGCAGGCGCACCAGCGTGTGATCGTCGCGGATGTCCACGCCGTTGATCTGCGTCCCTGCGAGGTCCGCGGTGTGCGCGATGGCACCGACGATGTTGGCCGGTTGGACGCCATCGCGCCGGCCCACTTCGAGCCGGAACGTCGCCTGCGGTTCCGTGTGCTCGCGCCCCTTGCGGCGCGGCTTGCGCGGCGTTGAGTCCGGCTGATCGTCCAGCCGAGCCGGCGGCGGAGCCGGTGCCTCCTCGGTGCGCACGTTCAGCAGCAGCGAGGCGTCTCCCTGCGCGAGGCTCGCCAGCGCGGCGGCCACGTCCGTGATGTCGGCGCCGGTCTCGCTGACGAACTCCTCGATCACGGGCCGGAAGGCCTCGTGCGACGGCGCCTCGAGCGCCGCGACCAGGCGCTCCTTGAACTTCGCGACCCGCCGCTTGTTGACGTCGTGGACCGTCGGCAGCGACATCGGCTCGATCGGCTGCCGCGTGGCGCGCTCGATGATGCGCAGCATGTTGCGCTCGCGCGGCGCGATGAACAGGATCGCCTCGCCGCTGCGGCCCGCGCGCCCGGTGCGGCCGATGCGGTGCACATACGACTCGCTGTCGTACGGCACGTCGAAATTGACGACGTGACCGATCCGCTCGACGTCGAGGCCGCGCGCCGCGACGTCGGTCGCGACGAGGATGTCGATCGCGCCGGACTTGAGCGCAGCGACCGTGCGCTCGCGCTGTGCCTGCAGGATGTCGCCATTGAGCGGGGCGGCCGCGAAGCCGCGCGCCTCGAGCTTCTCGGCGAGCTCGACGGTCGCCTGCTTGGTGCGCGCGAACACCAGCATCGCGTCGAACGGCTCGACCTCGAGGATCCGCGTCAGCGCGTCGAGCTTGTGCATGCCCGAGACCACCCAGTAGCGCTGCCGGATGTTGGTGGCGGTGCTGGTCTTCGAGCGGATCGTGACCTCGCGCGGCTCGCGCAGGTGTTTCTGGGCAATGCGGCGGATCGGCGGCGGCAGCGTCGCCGAGAACAGCGCCACCTGGCGTTCCGCGGGCACCTGGCCCAGGATCGAGTCGATCGCGTCGACGAAGCCCATCTGCAGCATTTCGTCCGCTTCGTCGAGCACGACGAAGCGCAACGTGGCGAAATTCAGCGTGCGGCGCTCGAGGTGGTCGATGATCCGGCCGGGCGTGCCGACGATGACGTGCGTGCCGCGCTTGAGCGCGTTCAGCTGCGGCGTATAGCTCTGGCCGCCATAGATCGGCAGCACGTGGAAGCCCGGCAGCCGGCCGGCGTACTTCTGGAACGCTTCGGCGACCTGGATGGCGAGTTCGCGGGTCGGCACCAGCACGAGCACCTGAGGCTCGCGCCGCGCGATGTCCAGCATCGACAGCAGCGGCAAGCGCAAACGCGGCCGTCTTGCCCGTGCCGGTCTGCGCCTGGCCGAGCAGGTCGTGGCCGGCCAGCATCACGGGGATGGTCTCGGCCTGGATCGGCGATGGCGACTCGTAGCCGACGTCGGCGAGGGCGGCCAGCACCGGCGGTGCCAGCCCGAGATCGGCAAAGGCGACGGGTGAATCCGTTGCGGTCGTGGTCACGGCGGTCGCCTCGCGCCTGGGTCGGGCGCGAAGTCTAGCTCAGCGCGCGCTGCGTAGCTCCTCGCGCGCCTGCGCATACGCGCTGGCGAAGGCCTCGACGAACGGGTGCGGCAACCCCTCGTCCGTCAATTTCTGGGTGATCACCCGGTAAAACTCCGCGTAGTGCTCCCAGTACCGGGGCCGGGGATCCTGGCCCGGGGCGAGGGCGCGCGCGCGGCCATGCTCGAACTGGTCCGCGACGTTGCCGGGTGCGAGCTGGCCGAGCACCGCGTCGAGCCCGGCGCGCAGCGCGGCCTGCGTGGCGGCTTCGTGATCCTTGGCCTCCTGCAGCACGTCGCGCAGCGCCTCGACCGGTCCGCCGACGATGCGCCCGTGCGACTCGAAAAGCCGCAACAGCGCCTGCTCGACGCTCGTCGAGGCCCGCAGCGGATTGCTGCCGGGCGACTGGACCGCGGCCGCGGCTGGCGACGCCTTGGCGCGCGACTGGGCGAGATCGTGCAAGCCGACGACGGCCTCGCGCAGCAGCTGGCCCGCGATCAGGGGCAGCATCGCCTGCGCTTCGGAGGAGAGCGAAGCCGGCTCGATCCCCGCCCCGCGGCAGAAGGCCTGCAGCGCGGTGCGCAGGTCGCTCCACGACGCGGCCTGCTGATGAAATGGTTGTGTCTGCTGGCGGGCCTCGATGCGGCTCTGGCGCCGCGCCATCGCGTCGGCAAGCTCCTGGCGCGTGATCGCCCGCGTCTTCATGGCCCATTCCGGAGCCGCGGCCTCGGGCGATGCCTCCGGGGCCGGCATCGAACGTGGCGACGGGGGCGGTGGCGGCGGGTCCAGCGATGGCTCCGGAGGCGGGGCTGGGGGCACGGCCGGCTGGATCTTCCGCGCGCCGTGGCCGGCGTCGATGATCGATTTCGGCAGCTTCAATCCGAAGGCGTTACGGATCGAGATCGACCCGGATTGCTCAGGATCGTGCGGCTTGAACAGGCTTTCGATGTCCAGGTCCGAGGCGACGTCGGTACCGAGGTGCTTGGCCGCCGAATGCTCGTCGGCGGACGCCGGCAGGAAATCGATGCGCGCGTCCACGCTGACGACCAGCTCGTAGTCGCCGATGCGCAGGCGATCGCCGTCGCGTAGCGCAAGCGGCCCACCCGTGGAAACCGGGTCCTCCGCGTCATTGACGAAGACGCCGTTCGTGCTGGTGTCGCGGAGCCAGTATGCGCCGCTGCGGTACTCGATCTCGCAGTGGTGCCCCGAGACCAGGCGGCCCGGGTCGGGCAGCACCCAGTCGTTGTCCGGGGCGCGGCCGATCGTTCCGCCGTTGACGCCGAACACGCGCGTGCGCTGCTCGCCGAGCTCGCGATAATGATCACTGATGACGCGCAGTTTGATGGCCATGTCTCAGGTCACCTTGTAATATGCCTTGACCCTCAATCGCAAGCACGCGGCTCACGATGCCGGCCAATCATCTGTTCAAGGTCGTCTTCCACAACCAGGGCAAGGTCTTCGAGATCTACGCCCGCAAGGTGGGTCACGGCAACCTGTTCGGCTTCGTCGAGGTCGAGGAGTTGATTTTCGGCGAGCGTTCGGCCGTGGTGGTCGATCCCGCCGAGGAGAAGATCAAGGCCGAATTCGAGGGCGTGAAGCGCACCTACCTGCCGCTGCACTCGATCATCCGCATCGACGAGGTGCGCAAGTCCGGGGTCAGCAAGGTGTCGGCGGTGGATTCGTCGAACGTCACGCCGTTCCCGTTCCCCGTCTACACGCCCGGCGACTCCGGGCCGCGGGGCAAGTAGCCGCCTCCCATGCTCACACTCAGCGGCGCTCCCGCAGTCTCGGATTTCAGGCTCGCCAAGCTCCTCGCAGCCATCCGTGACCGGGTCGATCACGTCACGCGGATCGATTCGCGATACGTGCATTTCGCGGATCTCGACCGGCCCCTGGCCGGCGAAGAGCGGGCGGTGCTCGAGTCGCTGCTGCGCTACGGTCCGGCCGACCGCGGCCAGGCTCCCGAGGGCCGGTTGCTGCTCGTCGTGCCGCGGTTCGGCACCGTTTCGCCCTGGTCGAGCAAGGCCACGGACATCGCGCACGTCTGCGGACTCCAGGCCGTACGTCGGCTCGAACGAGGCATCGCCTATCACCTGGTCAGCGCGCGCGACTTCACGGATGCGGAGTGGTCGTCGCTTGCCGCCGTGCTGCATGATCGGATGACGGAGAGCGTGCTGCACGGAACGGCAGAGGCGGCCGCGCTGTTCCGGCACACCGCGCCGAAGCCGCTCACCACGGTGCCGTTGCTGAGCGACGGCCGGCCGGCCCTCGTGGCGGCGAACACGGCCCTCGGCCTGGCGCTGTCCGACGACGAGATCGATTACCTGCTCGACGCGTTCCGCAGCGCCGGGCGCGACCCGACCGACGTCGAACTGATGATGTTCGCGCAGGCGAACTCCGAACACTGCCGCCACAAGATCTTCAACGCCGAGTGGATCGTCGATGGCGAGCGCAGCGACAAGTCGCTGTTCGGCATGATCCGCAACACGCATGCCCGTAATCCGCGTGGCGTGCTGTCCGCCTACCGCGACAACGCGGCGGTGATCGAGGGTTGGCACGGGCGACGGTGGTTCGTGCCGCCCGGCGGCGGCGCTTACTCGGCGGCCGACGAGCCGATCGACATCCTGATGAAGGTCGAGACGCACAATCACCCGACGGCGATCTCGCCGTTCCCGGGCGCGGCGACGGGCTCCGGCGGCGAGATCCGCGACGAAGGTGCGACCGGCCGTGGCGCGAAACCCAAGGCTGGCCTCGTCGGGTTCAGCGTCTCGAACCTGCGCATCCCGGGCGCCGTGCGGCCATGGGAGCAGGACCTCGGCAAGCCCGACCGCATCGCCTCGGCGCTCGCGATCATGCTCGAGGGCCCGATCGGCGCGGCCGCCTTCAACAACGAGTTCGGCCGCCCGAACATCTACGGCTACTTCCGCACCTTCGAGCAGCGCGTCGAGTCCGACGGCCGCTCGCCGCTGCGCGGCTACCACAAGCCGATCATGATCGCCGGCGGCCTCGGCAACATCCGCCGCCAGCACGTCGAGAAGGCCACGATCGTCCCCGGCGCCAAGATCGTCGTGCTCGGCGGCCCGTCCATGCTGATCGGGCTCGGTGGCGGCGCCGCGTCTTCGGTCGGTGCGGGCGCGAGCTCGGCCGATCTCGACTTCGCGTCGGTCCAGCGCGGCAACCCCGAGATCCAGCGGCGCGCGCAGGAAGTCATCGACGCCTGCTGGGCGCTCGGCGCCGACAACCCGATCCTGCTGATCCACGACGTCGGTGCGGGCGGCCTGTCGAACGCGGTGCCGGAGTCGGTCGCGCAGGGCTCGTCCGGCGGGCGAGTCGACCTGCGCAAGGTGCTGAGCGACGAGCCGGGCATGTCGCCGCTCGAGATCTGGTGCAACGAGGCGCAGGAGCGCTACGTGCTGATCGTCGCCGCCGCGCAGCTCGCGGCCTTCGGCGCACTCTGCGAGCGCGAGCGCTGCCCGTTCGCGGTGATCGGCGAGGTGACGGACGACGGACGGTTGCAGGTGGAGGACCCGCTGTTCGGCAACGCGCCGGTGGACATGCCGCTTGCGACGTTGCTCGGCAAGGCGCCGCGCATGACCCGTGACGTACGCCGGCTGCCGCACGCAGCCGACGATTTCGACCCGGCGGGCGTCGACGTGCGCGAAGCGGCCTGCCGGCTGTTGCGACTGCCGACCATCGCCGACAAGACGTTCCTGGTCACGATCGGCGACCGCTCCGTCGGCGGCATGATCAGCCGTGACCCGCTCGTGGGTCCGTGGCAGGTCGCGGTCAGCGACGTGGCCGTCACCGTCAGCGATTACTTCTCGAACCACGGCGAAGCGATGGCGATGGGCGAGCGCGCGCCGCTTGCGCTGCTCGATGCCGCGGCCTCGGGTCGCATGGCCGTCTGCGAATCGATCACGAACATCGCCGCCGCCGACATCGCGCGCATCGAGGACATCCGGCTGTCGGCCAACTGGATGGCGGCTTGTGGCGAGCCCGGCGAGGACGCCGACCTCTACGACACCGTGCGGACGGTCGGCGAGGAGCTGTGCCCGGAGCTCGGCATCGCGATCCCGGTCGGCAAGGATTCGTTGTCGATGAAAACCGCCTGGCAGCAGGGCGGCGAGGACCGCAAGGTCGTCGCGCCGGTCTCGCTGATCGTCTCGGCATTTGCGCCCGTGGTGGACGTGCGTCGCACGCTGACACCGCAGTTGCGGGTCGATTGCGGCGACACGCGGCTGGTGCTCGTCGACCTGGGCGGTGGTCGTGACCGGCTCGGAGGCTCGTGCCTCGCGCAGGTTTACGGATGCGTCGGACGGGAGCCACCCGACTGCGACGACGCGCAGCGGGTGCGTAACTTCTTCGCGGCCATCGCGCGGCTGCGCGGCGCAGAGCTGTTGCTTGCGTATCACGATCGCTCCGACGGCGGGCTGTTCGTCACGCTGGCCGAAATGGCCTTCGCCGGGCGCTGCGGCCTCGAAGTCGAGATCGACTCGGGCGGGCCGGGCGCTGCCGTTGCAGCCCTGTTCGCCGAGGAACTCGGTGCGGTCCTGCAGGTGCGCGCGGAAGACGAAGCGCGGGTCCTGGCTGTGCTGCACGAGGCGGGGCTCGGCGAGTCTTGCCGCGTGATCGGCCGCGTCGTGACCGAGGATCGGATCTCGATCCGGGACAGCGACCGGGGCGGTGCTGGTCGCGACGCGCACGGAGTTGCGCCGGGCCTGGTCGGAGACGAGCCACTTGATGCAGTCGCTGCGCGACAACCCCGACTGCGCGCGCGAGGAATACGAGCGCGCGACGGACGCATTCGACCCCGGCCTGTACGCGCACCTGTCGTACGACCCGGCGGACGACGTGGCTGCGCCGTATATCCAGACCGGCGTCCGGCCGCGCGTCGCGATCCTCCGCGAGCAGGGCGTCAACAGCCAGATGGAAATGGCCGCGGCGTTTCACCGTGCCGGCTTCGAGCCGCTCGACGTGCACATGACGGACCTGATCGCGGGCCGCGTGCACTTGGAGGATTTCCGCGGTCTCGTCGCCTGCGGCGGGTTCTCCTATGGCGACGTGCTCGGCGCGGGCGAGGGCTGGGCCAAGTCGATCCTGTTCAACGCGCAGTTGCGCGACCTGTTCACCGAGTACTTCGTCCGCCCGGACACGTTCACGCTCGGGGTCTGCAACGGCTGCCAGATGCTGTCGACGCTGAAGTCGCTGATTCCCGGCACCGAGCACTGGCCGCGCTTCGTGCGCAATCGCTCCGAGCAGTTCGAGGGGCGTGTCGGGCTCGTCGAGGTGCTGCCGACGCCGTCGTTGTTCTTCGCGGGCATGGCGGGCAGCGTGCTGCCGATTGCGGTTGCGCACGGTGAAGGCCAGGCGGAGTTCGCGGACGCTGCGGCTCGCGACGCCTGCGCCGCCAGCGGCCTCGTGAGCCTGCGGTTCGTCGACAACCGTGGCCGCCCCACCGAAACCTATCCCGCGAACCCGAACGGCTCGCCGCTCGGCATCACGGGCCTGACCAGCCGCGACGGCCACGCGACGATCCTGATGCCGCACCCGGAGCGGGTCTTCCGCACGGTGCAGAATTCCTGGCATCCGGCCGAGTGGGGCGAGGACGGTGGGTGGATGCGGATGTTCCGCAACGCTCGCGCCTGGGTTGGGTGACGTTGCCGCTCGGCTGACTGCGCTCCCGCGTTTCTCGCGTTGCGAGGCGGTTCGGGTTCGGGGCGCTCTCCCGAAAACGCCATGAACCCATCCATGGGGGCTCCGGGCGCGGCGTCCTGCCGCGCACGGTTTCGGGAGAGCGCCCCGAACCCGAACCCCCTCGCAACGCTCGCTAACGCTGACGCAGGTTGCGCGGCGCGCACTGCGTCAGCCAACTGACACAGCCGACGTGTTTCCGGCGGGTTCCTGGGGAGCGTTGGCGGGGCGTCGCGCGGCACGGACGCGGCGTGCGAGCCACAGGGATGTGTTCACGGCGTCCCCGCCGGCGCTCCCCAGGAACCCGCCGGAAACGCGGAGCGATAAGTCAGTCAGCCCCCGACACGCGCCCGATCGGAGTGATCTTGTCGAGCGTCTCTTCGGCGAAGAATCGCCGCACCATCATCGCCTGCTGCAGCTTGCCCTTGCGCACGTACGCCTGGTAGAGCATGTCCTTGACCAGTTCGAGCAGCACGCCCGACTCGAAGGCGCCGAGCTCGGGCATCGACGGCCACGCGTCCGCGTCGGTGCCGAACAGCACCTTCTTCGCGACGTTGAAGGTCTCGTTGTCGATCTCGGCCATCTCGCGCGCTTCGGCGAGCTGGTTGAAGATCTTCATGCGGCCGTTCTCGCCGAGGTCGCGGATGATCGACTGCGTCGTGCGGCGGCACATCGAGCCGAACGCATTGAAGTGTCCCGCCGAGTAGCACGCCAGCGCTTCCCGGAACAGCTTCTCGGACTCTTCGGGCAGGTACGTGAAGTTGAACTTCTCGCGGGCGCGCTCCAGCTCGACGAAGTTGTTGGCCAGCTCGACGCGATTGGCCGCGTACATCTTGACGGTGAAGCGCAGGAAGACCGGCGCATTGCAGGAATCGCAGCGATAGACGACGCCCACGTGGCTCGGGCGAGCCGAGACCAGCTCGGAATATCGGGGCACCGACACCGCGGTGATGTGCGAATAGACCTGGCAGTGCGGGCAGTTCAGCGCCAGGCTGCGCTCCTGGTCGTGGTGCAGGTGGCTGTTCGCGTCGACGTAGACGGACATGAGCGGCATCCGCGTCAGGACTGGGACCCGAGTGTAGCCGAAGCGGCGCCGGACGACACATCCGGCCCGGAATCCGGCTCAGCGGGCGGCGGCGAGGCTCGCCGAGGCGGCCGCGTTGAGCGGATTGGCTTGCAGTCCGTCCGGGCCAATCCGCAGCTCGAAGCGCGCGCCGTTCGCCATCGGCTGCCATGCGCTGGCCGCGAGACCGGCCTCGAGCGCGCGGTTCCAGATCGGGCCCCGCTGCGCTTGAGTCCACAAGTCCGCACCCCGGTCCTCGGCCAGTGCGTACGCCGTCTGGATTAAGTCAACTCCATCCGCGACGCTGTCGGCTCGTGAACTCAAGCGCTCGAGGCGGTGCGACGGCGGGATGCCGAATTCAACAGCTCGACCGATCCAGGCGAGGGTCCGGGCCTCGATCCGCCACTGCGTACCGGCGAGTTCGAAGACCTGCATCCGCCCGGACGGGAAGTGCGTCAGCGACGCGCGAAACTGGTTCGAACCGGTCTGCTCCAGGAACAGGTCCGCGATGGCCTGCCCGGGTCGGTGCGGCTGGTAGGATTCGAGATGCAGCCCGAGCGGCCAGAGCCAGGCGGTCAGTACGGCGGCGCCGACGCCAAGCGCCAGGTTGCCGGCGGCCGCCCAGTGCCGGTTCGACAGCCAGCGCGTCCAGCCGAGCAGCAGCGTGACCAAGGCGAAACCGGCAAGTATGACGAGCACCGGCCGCATGCCAGCTCACTCCACGAAACGCGACCAGGCTCCGGCGCGCACCAGGCCCGCCAGCGTCTCGATGTCGCGATCGAGCCGGTGATCGTGCTTGCGCAGCGGCACGTGCTCGCGCACCAATGCGTGGACCCGCTGCAGTTCGGGTGTCGTGGTCAGCGGCCGCATCGAGTCCACGGCATGCGCTGCTGCGAGCAGTTCGATGCCGAGCACCGTGGCCGTATTCGCGCAGATCGCGAGCAGCTTGCGGCCGGCCCAGGGCGCCATGCTCACGTGATCCTCTTGCCCGGCGGAGGTGGGCAGGCTGTCCACCGACGCCGGATGCGCGAGCGTCTTGTTCTCGGAGACCAGCGCGGCCGCCGTGACGTGCGCCATCATGAACCCGGACTCGAGTCCGGGCTCGGTCGCGAGGAACATGTTCAGGTTCGGATTCACGCGCCGGTCGAGCAGGTCGATGCGCCGCTCGGAAATGCTCGCGAGTTCGGCCACCGCGATGGCGAGGAAGTCGCTGACGAAGCCGACCGGCTCGGCGTGGAAATTGCCGCCCGAAAGGATGTCGTCGCCGAAGATCAGCGGATTGTCCGAGACGCCATTCACCGCGGCACCGAGCACCTCGCGCGCGTGCTCGAGCGTGTGCTCGACCGCGCCGAACACCTGCGGCATGCAGCGCACGGCATAGGGGTCCTGCACTCGCTCGCAGTCCGCGTGGCTGCGACGGATCTCGCTGTCGGTCAGCAGCGATCGCAGCCTGCCCGCAACCACGGCCTGGCCCGGCAGGCGGCTCGCGTCCTGGATGCGGGCGTCGAACGGGGCGTGGCTGCCCGCCAGGCCCTCGACCGTCAGTGCGCCTGCGACGATCGATGCATCGAGCAGGCGCTCGGACTGGAAAAGCCCCTCGAGGGCCAGCGCGAGGCTGAGCTGCGTGCCGTTCAGCAGCGCCAGTCCTTCCTTCGCCTGCAGCACGATCGGCTCGTGGCCCACCGCGCGCATCACGGCGGAATCGCTCAGCGTCTCGTCGTCGCGCTGCGCTTCACCCTCGCCGATCAGCGCGAGGCCGATGTGTGCCAGTGGCGCCAGATCGCCGGAGGCGCCCACCGAGCCTTGCGACGGCACCACCGGTAAGACGTCCTCGTTGAGCAGCGCCAGCAGCAGGTCGGCGAGCAGCGGGCGTGCGCCGGAGTAGCCCGCCGCCAGGCTATTGGCCTTCAGCAGCAGCATGCGGCGCACGATGTGCGCGGGCAGCGGCGCGCCGGTGCCGCACGCGTGACTGCGGATCAGGTTGAGCTGCAGCTTGCGGGTCTGCGCAGCCGGGATGATCCGGTTGGCGAACGCGCCAAAGCCCGTGTTGATGCCGTAGGTGACCTCGCCGCGCTCGACCGCGCGCTCGACCGCCGCCACCGAGAGCTGCATGCGCTCGCGCGCCGATCCGGCCAGCTGAACGCGCGGGCGGCTGGCCTCGAATTCGCGCAGCTGCGCGAGCGTCAGCCGCGTGCCGTCGATCTCGAGCGCCTGTCCGTCCTGCGTCCTGGCCATGCTGCCTCCGGCGCCGAAGTGTACGCGCTTCAGGCGTGCAGCGACCGGTAGCGGACGCGATGCGGTTGCTCGGCGTCGTCGCCGCGGCGGCGCTTCAGGTCCTCGACGTACTCCGAGTAATTACCCTCGAACCAGACGACTTCGCTGTTGCCCTCGAACGCGAGGATGTGGGTCGCGATGCGGTCGAGGAACCAGCGATCGTGCGAGATCACGACGGCGCAGCCCGGGAACGACAGCAGCGCCTCTTCGAGCGCGCGCAACGTCTCGACGTCGAGGTCGTTGGTGGGCTCGTCGAGCAGGATCACGTTGCCGCCTTCCTTGAGCACCTTGGCGAGGTGCACGCGGTTCCGCTCGCCGCCCGACAGCTCGCCGATCGACTGCTGCTGCTGCGCGCCGCGGAAGTTGAAGCGCCCGACGTAGGCGCGCGACGGCGTCTCGTAGTTGCCGACCTTGAGCAGGTCGAGGCCGTTCGAGATCTCCTGCCAGACCGTCTTCTTGTCGTCGAGCGACTGCCGGGACTGGTCGACGTAGGCGAGCTGCACCGACGGCCCGATGCGGATCTCGCCGCCGTCGGCGGTCTCCTGGCCGGTGATGATCCGGAACAGCGTCGTCTTGCCGGCGCCGTTCGGGCCGATGATGCCGACGATGCCGCCCTGCGGCAGGTTGAAATTGAGGTTGTCGAACAGCAGCTTCTCGCCGTAGGCCTTGGAGAGTCCTTTCGCCTCGATGACCAGCTCGCCGAGGCGCGGGCCCGGCGGGATGTAGATCTCGTTGGTCTCGTTGCGCTCCTGGAACTCGCGCGACTGCAGTTCCTCGAAGCGCTGCATGCGGGCCTTGCTCTTCGCCTGGCGCGCCTTCGGGTTCTGGCGCACCCACTCGAGCTCGCGGGCGAGCATCTTCTTGAGGGCCTCCTGCTGCTGCTCCTCGACCTGCAGGCGCTTTTCCTTCTGCTCGAGCCACGACGAGTAGTTGCCCTGCCATGGAATGCCGTGGCCGCGATCGAGCTCGAGGATCCAGCCCGCGACGTTGTCGAGGAAGTAGCGGTCGTGGGTCACCGCGATGACCGTGCCGGGGTAGTTCTCGAGATAGTGCTCGAGCCAGCGGACCGACTCGGCGTCGAGGTGGTTGGTGGGCTCGTCGAGCAGCAGCATGTCGGGCTTCGACAGCAGCAGCTGGCAGAGCGCGACGCGGCGGCGCTCGCCGCCGGAGATCTTCGTGACGTCCGCGTCCCACGGCGGCAGGCGCAGCGCATCGGCGGCGACCTCGAGCTGCCGCTCGAGGTTGTGGCCATCCGCCGCCTGGATGATCGCCTCGAGCTTCGCCTGCTCGGCGGCGATCTTGTCGAAATCGGCGTCGGGCTCGGCATAGGCGGCGTAGACGGCATCGAGCCGCGCCAGCGCGTCCTTGATGTGACTGACGGCTTCCTCGACGTTGCCCCGCACGTCCTTGGAGGCGTCGAGCTGCGGTTCCTGCGGCAGGAAGCCGATCTTGATCCCGGGCTGCGGGCGCGCCTCGCCCTCGAACTCCTTGTCGAGGCCCGCCATGATCCGCAGCAGCGTGGACTTGCCGGAGCCGTTCAGGCCCAGCACGCCGATCTTGGCACCGGGGAAAAAGCTCAGGGAAATGTCGCGCAGGATGACGCGCTTCGGCGGCACGACCTTGCCGACGCGATTCATCGTGTAAATGAACTGGGCCATGGCTCGTCTTCGCTGTCCGGAGGGGGCGGAAAAAGGGCCGCGATTATGCGGCCTCAGGCGTGTTCCGTGCCACGTCGCATGGCTGGCGCAGTCGGCGCCGTCGCGAGCAGGATCTCCGTCGACCGGTCGGCGGGGCTGCCGGGTGGCCGGCGCGGGGACGCCGGGAACCATCCCTGGGGCTCGCACGCGACGTCCATGTCGCGTGACGCCCCGCGCCGGCCACCCGGCAGCCCCGCCGCCCTGCGGCGGTGGAGCATCGCGCGCGGCTGCGCCGACCCAACGCATCGACCCTTGCCTCGGTGTCGCCGGTTGCCGCCAGCGCCGACGATTGGCGACCCGTTCCGCCGCCACTGCAGGCTCAGCGGCGAGTTCGGGGTTCGGGGTCCTGGGGTGTCGGGGCGTCACGCGACATGGACGTCGCGTGCGAGCTCCATGGACGGTTCTCAGCGTCCCCGACACCCCAAGACCCCGAACCCCGAACTCGCCGCCGGGTCTGCGGCCGGTACGAGCGGGGAGCCGGCAACCCGCGAGCCCGAGGCCGCAACCGGCTACAATTGCGAGTCCCCGCCCGTGGAGTACCTATGTTTCCCGCCAGCATGAAGATCGCCGGGTTCGACCCCGAGCTCGCGGCCGCGCTCGACCACGAGCGCACCCGCCAGGAAGACCACATCGAGCTGATCGCCTCCGAGAACTACGCGAGCCCGCGCGTGCTCGAGGCGCAGGGGTCGGTGCTCACGAACAAGTACGCCGAGGGTTACCCGGCCAAGCGTTACTACGGCGGCTGCGAATACGTGGACGTCGCCGAGCAGCTGGCGATCGATCGTGCCAAGCAACTCTTCGGCGCCGACTACGCCAACGTGCAGCCGCACTCGGGCTCGCAGGCCAATGCGGCGGCCTATCTCGCGCTGATCAAGCCGGGTGACACGCTGCTCGGCATGAGCCTCGACCACGGCGGGCACCTGACCCACGGTGCCAAGGTCAATTTCTCCGGGAAGATCTTCAACGCGGTGCAGTACGGACTCGACCCGGTCACGGGCGAGATCGACTATGCACAGGTCGAGGCACTTGCGCTCGAGCACCGGCCCAAGCTGATCATCGCCGGCTTCTCGGCGTACTCGCGCGTCATCGACTGGGCGCGGTTCCGCAAGATCGCCGATGCGGTCGAAGCTTACTTCCTGGTGGACATGGCACACGTCGCCGGCCTCGTCGCAGCGGGCGTGTACCCGAACCCGGTGCCGTATGCCGACGTCGTCACGACGACGACGCACAAGACGCTGCGCGGCCCGCGTGGCGGGCTGATCCTGGCTCGCGCCAACGACGAGCTGACCAAGAAGTTCAACTCGTTGATCTTCCCGGGCACCCAGGGCGGGCCGCTGATGCACGTCATCGCCGCCAAGGCCGTCGCCTTCCTCGAGGCGCTGCAGCCCGACTTCAAGGGGTACCAGCAGCAGGTCGTCGCCAATGCGCGAGCGATGGCGTCCGCGCTGATGGCCCGGGGTTACAAGATCGTCTCCGGCGGCACGGACAACCACCTGTTCCTCGTCGACCTCATCGAGCGCAATGTGACCGGCAAGGACGCGGACGCCGCGCTGGGCCGGGCGCACATTACGGTCAACAAGAACACCGTGCCGAACGACCCGCGTTCGCCGTTCGTGACCAGCGGTCTGCGCATCGGCACGCCGGCGGTGACGACGCGCGGCTTCAAGGAAGCGGAGGTCGTGCAACTCGCCGGCTGGATTGCGGACGTGCTCGACGACGTCGCGAACGAAGCGGTGATCGAGCGCACCCGCCAGTCGGTGCTCGAGATCTGCCGTCGCTTTCCGGTCTACGGCTGATCCGCGCCGCACGGCCGGCCCCCGGCGATGCACTGCCCGTTCTGCGCGCACGAGGAGACCAAGGTCATCGACTCCCGGCTTGCGGCCGAGGGTCAGCAGGTGCGCCGCCGTCGTGAGTGCCTGCAGTGCGGCGAGCGTTTCACGACGTTCGAGTCGGCCGAGCTGGTCATGCCGCGCGTCGTCAAGAGCGACGACACGCGCGAGCCGTTCGACGAAGCCAAGCTGCGCTCGGGGATGTTGAAGGCGCTCGAGAAGCGGCCGGTGGCCAGCGAGGCGATCGATGCCGCGGTCAACCACGTCTGCCACAAGCTGCGCACGCTCGGCGAGCGCGAGGTGCCGGCCCGGCTGGTGGGCGAACTGGTCATGGACGAGTTGCACCGGCTCGACGAGGTGGCCTACGTGCGGTTTGCCTCGGTGTATCGCAGCTTCCAGGACGTCGATGCATTCCGCGAGGAGATCGAGCGGCTGCGCCATCGCCGTCCGCGCACGGCGGAGGACGTGCAGCTCGCGCTGTGGTCACAGGCCGAGGCCGGGGAACGCAAGAAATGACGATGTTCTCCGCCGACGACCACCACCACATGGTGCGGGCGCTCGAGCTGGCGCGGCGCGGCTTGTATTCCACGCCGCCGAACCCGAGCGTCGGCTGCGTGCTGGTGCGCTGGGGGCAGGTGGTCGGCGAAGGGCATCACCAGCGGGCGGGCGAACCGCACGCCGAAGTGGTCGCGTTGCAGGAAGCCGCGGGCGCCTCGCGAGGGTCAACGGCGTACGTGACGCTCGAGCCGTGCTCGCATCACGGCCGCACGCCGCCGTGCACCGAGGCCCTGATTGCGGCCGGGGTGCGCCGCGTCGTCGTCGCGATGCGCGATCCGAATCCGCGCGTGAATGGTTCCGGGCTCGAGCGTCTCGAGCAGGCCGGAGTCCTGACGGCGCACGGGCTGCTCGCGGGCGAAGCGGCCGAGATCAACCGAGGGTTCGTGCGGCGCATGCTCACGGGCCGGCCCTGGGTTACGCTGAAACTCGGTGCCAGCCTCGACGGGCGTACCGCGCTCGCCAACGGCACCAGCAAGTGGATCACCGGTGACAAGTCGCGAGCCGACGTGCAACGCCTGCGCGCCCGCGCGTCGGCGATCATCACCGGCAGCGGCACCGTGCTCGCGGACGACCCGATGCTGACCGTGCGCGATCCCGACCTCGACCTGCGCGGCCGGCGACCGCTCCGGGTCGTGCTCGATTCGCACCTGCGCACGCCAACGACCTCGCAGGTGCTGTGTTTTGCGGGCTCGACGCTGATCCTGACCCGCGATGCGTCGTCGTCGCTGGCCGAGCCGCTCCGATCCGCCGGGGCCCGCGTCGAGGAAGTGCGCGCGGCAACCGAGGGGCTCGATCTCGAGGCGGTGCTCGACCGCCTCGGCGCGCTCGAGTGCAACGAGGTGCTGGTGGAGGCGGGCCCGACGCTGGCGGGTGATTTCGTGCGGCGTGGGCTGGTCGACGAGATCGTGGTCTACATGGCGCCGGTCGTGCTGGGGCACGCGGCTCGCAGCCTGTTCAACCTGCCGCAACTCGAGCGCATGTGCGACCGCTGCGAATTCGTCTGGCGGGACGTCGAACGGATCGGCGACGACCTGCGCCTGACGCTGCGACCGAAGCGAGGAGAGGACTGATGTTCACGGGGATCGTGCAGGGCGTCGGGCGAGTGCGGTCGGTCGAGCCCCGTGGTGGCGACGTGACGCTCTGGTTCGACACGGGCGAGGTGTCGCTGGCCGGCATCGAAATCGGCGGCAGCATAGCGGTGAACGGCGCCTGCCTGACGGCGGTACAGCTCGAGCCGCACGCATTCGCAGCCGACGTGTCGCGCGAGACGCTGTCGCTGACGACGGCCGGTGACTGGACTCCGGCGACGCGGATCAACCTGGAGAAGGCGCTCACGGCCGGGCAGGCGCTCGGCGGCCACTACGTGACCGGCCACGTGGACGGCGTGGGGACGGTGGTCTCCCGGCACGACGATGCGCGCTCGGTGCGCGTCGAGTTCGAGGTGCCGGTCGAACTGGCCCGCTACGTGGCCCGCAAAGGCTCCATCTGCGTCGATGGTGTCAGCCTGACGGTCAACGGCGTCGACGGACGTCGCTTCGACGTCAACCTGGTGCCGCACACGCTCGAGATGACCATCCTGGGCGACTACCGGCCTGGCACACGGGTCAATCTCGAGGTGGACATCATCGCCCGCTACCTCGAGCGGCTGGTCGCCGAGGGTCGCTCGTAGCCCGGCCGGCGGCTCGGGCCGCCTGTTACACTGCCGCCTGAGAATGCCCGCGTGGCGCAGGGTCAGAACCAGATAAAATGTTTTTAAATCATATGGTTAGGGCACATTTCGCATGAGCCCATTGAACTCCATCGACGAGATTCTCGAAGACGTCCGCCAGGGCCGGATGGTCGTGTTGATGGACGACGAGGACCGCGAGAACGAAGGTGACCTGATCATGGCGGCCTCGAAGGTCCGTCCCGAGGACGTGAACTTCATGGCGCGCTACGGGCGCGGCCTGATCTGCCTGACGCTGACCCGGGATCGTTGTCGGCAATTGCGGCTGCCGCTGATGGTCAGCGAAACCGACCTCGATCACGGCACCAATTTCACGGTATCGATCGAGGCCGCCGAGGGCGTCACGACCGGAATCTCGGCCTACGATCGCGCGCACACGATCCGCACGGCGGTCGCCCCGGACGCGCGGCCCGAGCACCTGCGCCAGCCCGGCCACATCTTCCCGCTGATGGCGCAGCCGGGCGGCGTGCTGACCCGCGCTGGCCACACCGAGGCTGGCTGCGACCTCGTGCGCATCGCCGGGCTGGAGCCCGCCGCCGTGATCGTCGAGATCCTGAACGAGGACGGCACGATGGCGCGCCGCCCGCAGCTCGAGGCCTTCGCCCGCGAGCACGACCTCAAGATCGGCACGATCGCCGACCTGATCCGCTATCGCCTCGAGAAGGAGCGCTCGGTCGAGCGCATTGCCGAGCGCGACATCGAGACGGACTTCGGTCCGTTCCGGCTGTACTGCTACGAGGACCACGTCAACGGCACGGTGCACCTCGCGCTGGTGCGCGGCACGCTCGAGCGCGCCCAGGCGCCGCTGGTGCGAGTGCACCTCAAGGACACGGTCCGCGACCTCGTCGGCGCACGCGAGGACGGCCACAGCTGGTCGCTGCGCAGCGCGATGGAACGCATCGCGCGCGAGGGTGCCGGCGTCGTCGTGCTGCTGCGGCCGCACGAGAGCCCGCTCGAGATCGCGGAGGCCGTGCGTTCGGCCGAGCCTTCGGCCGTGGCGGGACAAGCGCGCGGCGCGCAGGTGCTGCGCACCTACGGCATCGGCGCGCAGATCCTGCGTGACCTCGAGATCACGCGCATGAGGGTGCTGAGCGCGCCCAAGCAGATGCACGGTCTCTCGGCCTTCGGGCTCGAGGTGGCCGAGTACGTCGACGAAGCGAGCTGAAGGACCCACGCATGGACAACATCCGCACCTTGAACGGCGACCTCGTCGCGCGCGACCTCCGTTTCGCGATCGTCGCGGCGCGCTTCAACGACATGATCGTCGACTCGCTGATCCGCGGCGCGGTCGACGCGCTGCTGCGCCACGGCGCCGGCGAGAAGCAGATCGAGATCGTCCGGGTGCCGGGCGCGTTCGACCTGCCGTTCGTCGTCAGGCGCGTCGCTGCGAGCAAGCGCTACGACGCGGTCGTGGCCCTCGGCGCCGTGATCCGCGGCGCCACGCCGCACTTCGAGCACGTCGCGGGGCAGTGCGCCGCCGGCCTCGCGCGCGCGGCCGATGAAACCGGCGTCCCGGTGGCCTTCGGCGTGCTGACGACCGACACGATCGAGCAGGCCATCGAGCGCGCGGGCACCAAGGCCGGCAACAAGGGCGCGGATGCCGCGCTCTGCGCGCTCGAGCTCGCGAACCTGCTGCGCCGGCTGGACGTGTGACGATGTCGAAGCGCCCAGACCGCGCCGGACGGGCCCGCAGCCTCTCGCGCAAGCTCGCGATGCAGGCCCTGTACCAGTGGCAGATGACCGGTCAGAGCGCTGCAGAGTTGCGCAATCAGTACGCGGCCGAAGAGGGCTATGCCGACTGCGACGGCGAGTATTTCAGCGAGCTGGTGAACGTGATCACCGAGGCCGCGCCCGACGCTCGACGCCGAGCTCGGCTTGCTGATCGATCGACCCGTGGCCCAGCTCGATCCGGTCGAGCGCGCCGTGCTGCTGATCGGGCTGCACGAACTCGGGCAGCGGCCGGACGTCCCGTACCGCGTCGTGATCAACGAGGGCGTCGATCTCGCCAAGCGCTTTGGCGCCACCGATGGGCACAAGTTCGTCAACGCGGTGCTGGACCGGGCGGCCCGCAGGCTCCGCGCGGCGGAGCAGGCGGCGACCGGACGCGCTCGCGCCTGAGCGACGCCTGCCGTGCCGCTCGGCGAATTCGACCTGATCGAGCGGTTTTTCCGCCGTGCCAGCCCGCGCGATGACGTGCTGCTCGGCGTCGGTGACGACGCGGCGCTGCTCGAGGTTCCACCCGGCCAGGCGCTCGTGGCAGCCACCGACACGCTGGTCGAGGGCCGCCATTTCCTGGCGGGCGCCCCCGCGGACTCGGTGGGCCACCAGGCCCTGGCGGTCAACTTGAGCGACCTCGCTGCGATGGGTGCAGACCCTGCCTGGGCGCTGCTGTCGCTGTCGTTGCCGGATGCGGACGCCGACTGGCTGCAGCGATTTGCCGACGGTCTCTTCGCCATCGCCGGGCAGCACGGCGTCGCGCTGGTCGGCGGCGACACCGTGCGCGGGCCGCGTGTCGTGACGATCACTGCACTCGGCTTCGTGCCTCCGGCGCTCGCGCTGCGCCGCGACGGCGCGCGTCCCGGCGACGTGCTGTACGTCTCCGGGTGGCTCGGGCGAGGCGGCCGCGGGGCTCGCAACGTTGCAATCGGGCGCGATGGCCGTCTCGAGCGATCCGCTCGTGCGCCGTTACCTGTTCGCGGAGCCGCGTGTCGCGTTGGGCCGCGCGCTGCGCGGTCGCGCCACCGCGGCGATGGACATCTCGGACGGCCTGCTCGGGGACCTCGGCAAGCTGTGTGCCACGAGCGGTGCCGGCGCCCGACTCGAGCTGGATCGGCTGCCGATCTCGGCTGAGCTCGCGCGACGACACTCGCACGAGCAATGCGAGCACTTCGCGCTGTGCGGCGGCGACGACTACGAGTTGCTGTTCACGCTGCCGCCCGTCGGCTCGGAGCAGTTGGAAGCCGAGCTCGCAAAGTCGTTTGCGTTGCGCCGGATCGGCGTCATCGAGGCCGAGGCGGGCGTGCGCTGCACGCGCGGCGGCAGGCTCGAGACAGTGAGCGGAGGCGGCTATGACCACTTCGCCTGAACGCGAGACGCCCGGCGTGCAGCCAACACTGCAGTCACTGACGGATCCGGTGCACTTCTTCGCGCTCGGGTTCGGCACGGGCCTCGCGCCGTTCGCACCCGGCACGTTCGGTTCGCTGGTCGGTCTCGCGTTCGCGCTGGCCGTGGCTCCCCTCGGCCTGTGGTGGAACGTGCTCGCCATCGTGGTGGCCGTCGCGGCGGGTGTGTGGATCTGCGGTGAAAGTGCGCGGCGGCTCGGCGTGCACGATCATCCGGCCATCGTCTGGGACGAGGTTGCGGGCATGATGATCACGATGCTGGCCGCACCCGACGCCTGGTGGGGCGCGCCGCTCGCGTTCGTGCTGTTCCGGGCTTTCGACATCGCGAAGCCCTGGCCGATCCGCGAGGTCGATCACGGAATGCCCGGCGGAGCCGGCATTATGCTCGACGACGTACTGGCAGGCATTTTCGCCGCGCTGGTCCTGTTGGTCGTCGATTACGCAACGTGAACAACCAGAACGCCCTCGCAGAAACCCGGACCGAACCGATGCTCGCCGCTCCGCTGACCGCGCCGGAGCGCATCGGCAAGTACTACGTCGTGCACGAGGTGGGCCGGGGCAGCTCCGGCACCGTCTACCTGTCGCACGATCCGTTCTACGGCCGCGACGTCGCGATCAAGCTCTACCATGCGACGGGCAACGAGGATGCCGAGAGTCGCAATGCGCGCCGCATGTTCATGGGCGAAGCGCACATGATCGGCAAGCTGCACCACCCGAACATCGTGCCGATCTACGATGCCGGCGAGGAAGACGGTCGCCGCTACGTGGTCACCGAGCACATCCACGGCGCGCGCACGCTGTCGGCCTATTGCCGGCACGGCAGCCTGCTGCCGATCGACCAGGTCGTGCAGATCATCTACAAGTGCACGAAGGCGTTGCACTACGCGCATTCGCGGGGCGTGGTTCACCGGGACATCAAGCCCTCGAACATCCTGCTCACGCAGGATGGCGACGTACGGATCGTCGACTTCGGCATCGCACTGGTGTCGGATTCGGACGTCTCGCGCCTCGAGGGCGTGGCGGGCAGCCCCGCCTACATGTCGCCCGAGCAGGTGCAGGGGCTCGAGCTCGACGCGCGCTCCGATCTCTACTCGCTCGGCGCCGTGATGTACGAGATGCTCTGCGGGCAACGCCCGTTCCGAGCGGGCGCGCTCGGCAAGCTGCTTCGGCAGGTCGTGCAGTCGCTGCCCGAGCCACTGCGCGAGGTGCGCCCCGAGATCCCGGAGGACCTCGAAGCGGTGGTCGCCCGCGCGCTGCAGAAGGACCCGGGCAATCGCTATCGCAACGGCGCGGAGTTCGCCGCCGAGCTGACGCGAGTGCACCAGCAGTTGCGCGTGGCGCAGTCCGGGATCGACGACGAGGAACGCTTCGCCGTGCTGCGCAAGCTGCGTTTCTTCCACGACTTCTCGCACGTGGAGATCCGCGAGGTGATGCGCGCCGGCTGCTGGATGGAGTGCCAGCCCGGCGAGCCGGTGCTGCGTCCGGGTGACATCGACGACCGGTTCTACGTGGTCGTCTCGGGCAAGGTGCGCGTGATTCGCAATGGCGACATCGTGAGCCGCATCGAGACCGGCGGCTGCTTCGGCGAGGCGGCGTTCGCCGAGGGCTCGCGGCGCGACGCCGTCATCGAGGCGGAAGGCAACGTGACGCTGCTGAAGGTGGCCGCGACGCTGCTCGAGCAGGCGTCGGTGCCCTGCCAGCTGCGCTTCAACAAGGTGTTCCTCAGGGAGCTGGTCGAGCGGCTGCAGCGGGGAAGGAAGACTGGGTAGGGGATGGGGGATAGGGGATCGGGGATAGTAAGAGGTGGCCGCCGAGCGCTCAGTCGCCGCCTCTTACTATCCCCGATCCCCTATCCCCCATCCCCTTGTCTCGCTCGATCAACGCATACGCCGAGTGATTGTGGATGGACTCGAAGTTCTCGGCCTCCACGACGTAGGCGCGCACCCGGTCCTCGGCATTGAGCCGGACCGCGACGTCGCGGACGATGTCCTCGACGAACTTCGGGTTGTCGTAGGCGCGCTCGGTCACGTGCTTCTCGTCGGGCCGCTTCAGGATGCCGAACAGCTCGCTCGACGCCTCCTGCTCGGCGACGTCGATCAACTCCTCGATCCACAGGTGCCCGAGCACCCGCGCCTTGATCGTGATGTGCGAGCGCTGGTTGTGGGCGCCGCGCTCTGAAATGCGCTTCGAGCACGGGCACAGGCTCGTCACCGGCACGACGACGCGGATCCACATTTCCTCGTGGCCGTCGCGGATCTCGCCGATCAGGCTCGCCTCGTAGTTCATCAGGCTCGCCACGCCCGAGACCGGCGCCGTCTTCATGACGAAGTACGGGAAGCTCATCTCGATGTGGCCCGTCGTCGCGTCGAGCCGCCGCGTCATCTCGGCGAGCATCTGCCGGAACGACTCGACCGAGACTTCGCGCTCGTGCTGGTGCAGCACCTCGACGAAGCGCGACATGTGGGTGCCCTTGAAGTTGTGCGGCAGGGCGACGTACATGTTGAAGTTCGCGACGGTGTGCTGCTCGCCCGCCGTGCGGTCCCGGACGCGCACGGGGTGATAGATGTCCTTGATGCCGACCTTGTTGATCGGGATCTGCCGCGAATCGGCGCGGCCCTGCACGTCGTCCATCGTCTTCGGGGTCGTCACGGGTCGGTCCATGGTCAGGCTGCGCCGGACCGGCCACCCGCGACAGCGACTGCGAGCGCGGCCGGCTGCATTGGCCACAGGCGGGCCACGGCCCGCTCGATTCCAGCAGCGTCGAGGCCGGCCATGACCAGGCAATCCTCGCGCGAGCCGTGCTCGATGAAGCGGTCGGGGATGCCGATGTGGTGCACGGGGCGCTCGATGCCGTGCGCCGCAAGGCACTCGCTGACCGCGCTGCCTGCGCCGCCGGCGATCGCGTTCTCCTCCAGCGTCACGATGCACGCGTGACTGCGCGCGAGCCGGCAGACGAGCTCCTCGTCGAGTGGCTTGACGAAACGCATGTTGACCAGCGTCGCGTCGAGACGATCCGCGATCGGCTGGCAGGGCGCGACCATCGTGCCGAATGCGAGCAACAGCAAGCCGCTGCGCCCCTCGCGCCGCAACTGGGCGCGGCCCACGGGCACCGCAGTCATCTCCGGCTCGATCCGCGCCCCCGGGCCCTGGCCGCGCGGGTAACGCACGGCCGCCGGTCCGTCGAGCATGACGGCGGTGTAGAGCATCTGGCGGCACTCGTTCTCGTCGGCCGGCGCCATCACGACCAGCTGCGGGATGCAGCGCAGGAAACTCAGGTCGAACGCGCCCTGGTGGGTGGCACCATCGCCGCCCACGAGCCCGCCGCGGTCGATCGCGAACGTGACCGGCAGGTTCTGCAAGCACACGTCGTGGATCAGCTGGTCGTATGCGCGCTGCAGGAACGTCGAGTAGATCGCCACGACGGGACGCGCGCCTTCGCAGGCGAGGCCAGCCGCGAGCGTCACCGCGTGCTGCTCGGCAATCGCCACGTCGAAGTAGCGATCCGGAAAGCGCTTGGAGAATTCGACGAGACCGGAGCCCTCGCGCATCGCGGGCGTGATGCCAACGACGCGGGGGTCACGCTCGGCCATGTCGCACAGCCACTGGCCGAAGACCTGCGAGTAGACCGGCCCCGTGCTCTTCTCCTTGAAGATCGTCCCGCTCGTGGGATCGAAGGGACCCGGGCCGTGCCACTTGATCGGATCGGCTTCGGCCGGCGCGTAACCCTTGCCCTTGCGGGTGACGACGTGCAGCAGTTGCGGACCCTGCAGCAAGCGCTGGTTGCGCAGCGTGCTGACGAGCGCGTCGAGGTCGTGGCCGTCGATCGGGCCGATGTAGTTGAAGCCCATTTCCTCGAACATCGTGCCGGGCAGCACCATGCCCTTCATGTGCTCCTCGGAACGGCGCGCGAGCTCCCAGACGGTGGGCATGCGCTTCAGGATCTTCTTGCTGCCCTCGCGCAGCGCGGCGTAGGTCTTGCCCGCCAGCACCCGTGCGAAGTAATTCGACATCGCGCCGACGTTCTCGGAGATCGACATGTCGTTGTCGTTGAGGACGACCAGCATGTCGGTGTCGAGGGCGCCGGCGTGGTTCAGCGCTTCGAAGGCCTGCCCGGCACTCATCGCGCCATCGCCGATCACGGCAACGACCCGGCGCTGTTCCCCGGATTGCCGGGTGCCGAGTGCCATGCCGAGCGCTGCGCCGATCGAGGTGCTGGAGTGGCCGACCCCGAACGTGTCGCAGTCGCTCTCGCCGCGGTTCGGGAAGGGCGCGAGGCCACCCTTCAGCTTTATGGTCTGCAGCCGGTCGCGCCGGCCGGTCAACACCTTGTGCGGATAGGCCTGGTGGCCGACGTCCCAGACGAGCCGGTCGTGGGGCGTGTCGTAGACGTAGTGCAGCGCGATCGTGAGTTCCACGGTGCCGAGACCCGCGGCGAAATGGCCGCCCATCTGGCTCACGGTCTGGATCAGGAACTGCCGCAACTCGGCTGCGAGCGGGACGAGTTGCGTCTCCGGCAGGCGCCGCAGGTCGGCAGGGGAGTCGATTTTCGACAGCAGCGGGTAGTGTTCGTCGGTCGGCATCGGGGCGCAGTTTACCGCAGTGCGGCAGAGGGCACCGGGCTAGTGCCGGCGCGTGAGCAGCCAGTCGGCGAGGGCGGCCAGCGGGCCGGCGCCCCAACCATGTGTTTCCAGGGAGTCGGCCGCGCGCCGATGCAGTTCGCGCACCCGGGCACGCGCGGATTCGAGCCCTGCAACGGCCGGGTAAGTGGGCATGGCCCGGGCCTCGTCGCTGCCCGTCGCCTTGCCGATCAGCGCGACGTCGCCTTCGACGTCGAGCAGGTCGTCCTGGATCTGGAACGCGATTCCGACGGTCGAGCCGAAATCCGTGAGCGATTGCAGGCGGGCCGGATCGAGCGACGGCGCGCAGTGTGCCGCCATCACGACGCTGGCGCGGATCAGCGCACCGGTCTTCAGGACGTGGATCTGCTCGATCTCGGCCAGCGTGAGCGAGCGTCCCTCCGCGGCCAGATCGAGCGCCTGGCCGCCCGCCATGCCGGACGTGCCGCTCGCATCCGCCAGCGTCTCGATCAGTCGCACGCGAGTCGCCGCGTCGGCGGGCGCGCCCGGGTGGCTGGCGAGGATCTTGAAGGCCAGCACCTGCAGCGAGTCGCCGGCCAGGATGGCCGTGGCTTCGTCGAATGCGCGGTGGCAGGTGGGTCGGCCGCGACGCAGGTCGTCGTCGTCCATCGCCGGCAGGTCGTCGTGGACCAGCGAATAGGCGTGGATCAACTCCACGGCGCAGGCTGCCGCATCGACCTGCCCGGCCGGCACGCCCAGTGTTTCGGCCGTTGCGTAGACCAGTGCCGGGCGAATGCGCTTGCCCGGTCCGAGCACGCTGTAGCGCTGTGCCGCATGCAGCCGTTGCGGCAGGGCGGACTCCGCCGGCAGGCATTGGTCGAGTTCGTACTCGACGCGGCGGCGCCACAGCTCGAGGCGCTCAGGCAGGGAAATGCTCGTCATCGGGGCCAGGGCCGTCAGGGTGCGATCATTCGACGTCGTCGAAGGGTTCCGGTGCGGCCTCCGGGGTTTTCTTCAGCAGGATCTCGACTTTCTGCTCGGCCTGTTGCAGCGACGCCTGGCAGGTGCGCGCGAGTTCGACGCCGCGCTCGAATTGTCGCAAAGCGTCCTCGAGCGGCAATTCGCCGTGCTCGAGTCGCTCGACGACGGCCTCGAGCTCTCCGAGCGCCTGCTCGAAATCGACGGTCTTGGCTTTTCGGGTGGTCACTGGGCTCTCCGCAGGGGCGCGCAAGACTTGCACAGGGGTCCCAAGAGGGTCAACGCAGTTCAAACCGCAATACCGGACTCCACGAGTCGTCGCGAGCTGCGGCGGCTGGTAACGTTGACTCTCGAAGCGATCCGATCTAGATTGCAGTGCGCTTAGACTTAGTCTAACTACAGCCTCGCCGCAGCGGCGAGGTACAGACCTCCGGAGGGACCGATGAAGAACTTGAAGGGCACGAAGACCGAGCAGAACCTGAAGGACGCGTTTGCCGGCGAGTCGCAGGCCAATCGCCGCTACCTGTATTTCGCCCAGAAGGCCGACGTCGAAGGCTTCAATGACGTCGCCGCAGTGTTCCGTTCGACGGCCGAGGGCGAGACGGGCCACGCGCACGGGCACCTTGAGTACCTCGAGGCGGTCGGCGACCCGGCAACGGGCCTGCCGATCGGCCCGACCCAGAGCAACCTCAAGGCTTCGATCGCCGGCGAGACGCACGAGTACACGGACATGTACCCGGGCATGGCCAAGTCGGCGCGCGACGAAGGCTTCGACGAGATCGCGGACTGGTTCGAGACGCTGGCGAAGGCCGAGCGTTCGCACGCGAATCGCTTCCAGAAGGCGCTCGACGCCCTCTGATCGACCGACACTGACGGTTGTCCCAAGAGGGCGGGCCCGGCGGGTCCGCCCTTTTTTCAGCCCGGCCGACGGCGGCCGGGGCCGAGGAGACGAGCATGGCCGAACACACTCCGGTGCCTGGCGGACGCGAGGGCAGCCTCGCGGCGCCGACGCGTCACCCGATCGCGTGGCGCGATCCCGAATTCTTCGACGAGGAATCGCTGTTCAAGGAACTCGAGCGCGTCTATGACCTCTGCCACGGGTGTCGCCGCTGCTTCAGCCTGTGCAACTCGTTCCCGCTGCTGTTCGACGCGATCGACGAGTCGCCCACGTCGGAACTCGATGGCGTGGACAAGAAGGTGTACTGGGAGGTCGTGGACCACTGCTACCTCTGCGACATGTGCTACATGACCAAGTGTCCGTACGTGCCGCCGCACCCCTGGAACATCGACTTCCCGCACCTGATGCTGCGCGCGAAGGCCGTCAAGTTCCGCAAGGGCGAGACCCGGATGCGCGACAAGGTGCTGTCCTCGACCGACCTCGTCGGTTCGATCGCGGGCATCCCGATCATCTCGCAGGTCGTCAATGCCGTGAACGGCTCCGCCGTCGGTCGGCGCGTGCTCGACAAGGCGCTCGGCGTCCACCCGCAGGCGCCGATCCCGGAATACCACAGCGACTCCGGCCGCAAACGCGTAGCGCGCGGCGACAAGCCGGGTCTCCCGGTGAAGCCCACCGCCGAAACGAAGGGCAAGGTCGCGCTGTTCGCAACCTGCTACTGCAACCGCAACGAGCCGGACATCGACGACGACCTCGCCACGGTGTTCCGCCACAACGGCATTCCGGTCACCGTGATTCCGCAGGAGCGCTGCTGCGGCATGCCGAAGCTCGAGCTCGGCGACCTCGAGTCGATCGAGCAGGCGAAGAACGTCAACATCCCGGCGATGGCCGCGATGGTCGACCAGGGCTACGACATCGTGGCGCCGATCCCGTCCTGCGTGCTGATGTTCAAGCAGGAGTTGCCGTTGCTGTACCCGGACGATCCCCAGGTGCAGAAGGTCAAGGCGGCGATGTTCGATCCGTTCGAGTACCTGATGCTGCGGCACAAGGAGGGACTGCTGCGCACCGACTTCGCGAAGCAACTCGGCAAGGTCAGCTACCACGTGCCATGTCACCTGCGAGTGCAGAACCTGGGCCTCAAGACGCGCGACACGCTGAAGCTGGTGCCGGGCACCGAAATCGAGGCGATCGAGCGCTGTTCGGGACACAACGGCACCTACGGCGTGAAGCGCGAGTACCGCGATACCTCGATGAAGATCGGCAAACCGGTGTTCAACAAGGTGGCGGCTGCGACGCCGGATTACTACGCGAGTGACTGCCCGATGGCCGGCCACCAGATCGAGTCGGGCGTCGAAGGTGCCAAGCCGCCGACGCATCCGCTCAAGCTGCTGCGGATGGCTTACGGAATCTAGCTGTGGCCCGCGCGCGAACGCGCAGGCAAGGCAACCACTCATCGCCTGAAGGATTGATTCGATCATGAACCAGAACACGAGCGTCAAAGCCGGGGCCAAGCTCCGACCGGAGGACCTGTTCGGCCTCGAGCAGTATGCGAAGCAGCGGCCGGAATTCCGGCCGAAAGTGATCGCCCACAAGCGCAACCGCACGCTGCAGTGCGGGCCGAACGCGACGTGGCTGTTCGAGGATCGCCTGACCGTGCAGTACCAGGTGCAGGAGATGCTGCGGATCGAGCGCATCTTCGAATCGGAGGGCATCGCGGACGAGCTCGCCGCCTACAACCCGCTGATTCCCGACGGCTCGAACTGGAAGGCCACGCTGCTGATCGAGTTCCCGGCGATCGAAGAGCGCCGCGTCGCGCTCGCGGGCTTGAAGGGCGTCGAGGACCGGTGCTGGGTGCAGGTGGCCGGGCACGATCGGGTATTTGCGATCGCCGACGAGGATCTCGAGCGCGAGAACGACGAGAAGACGTCGGCGGTGCATTTCCTGCGATTCGAGCTCACGCCGGCGATGGTCGCGGCCGCGAAGGCGGGTGCGGCGGTGTCGATCGGCATGGATCACGACAACTACCGGCACGCGATCGATCCGCTGCCGCAGGCTGCGCGCGACGCGCTCGTGCGCGATCTCGCGTAGGTTGCGTCGCGGTCGAGTGTGTCGCGTTCGGCGGTGCGCCGCCGTCAGGCGGGCGACTGGCACGCATTCGGCGGGTCGCCGTGAACCCATCCATGGGGGCTCCGGGCGCGGCGTCCTGCCGCGCACGGCCCGCCGAATGCGTGCCAGTCGCCCGCCTGACGGCGGCATTCACCATCGCGGTACCCGTGGTCGCGCCGCAAGCTGCGCTCGTATCGCTCAACGTCGCGCTCGCGACGTGCAGCCAACGGACTCGTCCGAGGTGCGCGCGACGTTCGGCAGCGCGCCAGCGCTGACGCGCAGCGATCATCCGGCGCCGCGTTGCGGCGCCTCCGGGGCGTCGGGGTTGCGGATGGGCTCGCGAAACCGTGCGCGGCAGGACGCCGCGCCCGGAGCCCCCATGGATGGGTTCATGGCGTTTTCGCGAGCCCATCCGCAACCCCGACGCCCCTCCGAGTCGAAGCAACGCGCACCGGATAAGCGAGTGCGACAGCGAAGTAGCGCTGCTAGAATCCGCGCGCCCCAAGCGACGCGAGCCCGCGGAACGACCACCGATGACCCAGACCTACACCGCTCAAGACATCGAAGTCCTGAGCGGACTCGAGCCCGTCCGGCGCCGGCCGGGCATGTACACCGACACCAGCCGGCCGAACCACCTCGCGCACGAGGTGGTCGACAACAGCGTCGACGAGGCGCTGGCCGGGCACTGCAGCCGCATCTCGGTCACCGTCTACAAGGACGGCTCGATCGAAGTGATCGACGACGGTCGCGGCATGCCGGTCGACATCCACCCGAAAGAGAAAGTGAGTGGCGTCGAGCTGATCCTGACTCGCCTGCACGCGGGCGGTAAGTTCGGCGACAAGACCTACAAGTTCTCCGGCGGCCTGCACGGCGTCGGCGTGTCGGTCGTCAATGCGCTCTCGAAGCACCTCGAGTGCTGGGTGCGGCGCGGCGGCAAGGAATACAACATCGCGTTCAAGAGCGGCAAGGTCCACTCGAAGCTCGAGGTCGTGGGCGAGGTCGGCAAGGCCAACACCGGCACCACGGTGCGTTTCTGGCCCGATCCGTCGTACTTCGACACTGCAGAGATTTCGCTGCCGAAATTGAAGCACGTGTTGAAGGCCAAGGCCGTGCTGTGCCCGGGCCTCGAGATGCGTCTCACGGTGGAGAAGACCGGCGAGAAGGAGAGCTGGCAGTACACGGGCGGGCTCGAGCAGTACCTGCGCGAGTCGCTCGAGTCGGGCGAGTGGCTGCCCGACGAACCGTTCACCGGCAGCATCGAGGGCGAGCACGAAGGCGTGGACTGGGCGGTCGTCTGGCGCACCGACGGCGGGGCGCGGATCGAGGAAAGCTACGTCAACCTGATCCCGACCCTGCAGGGCGGCACGCACGTCAACGGCTTCCGGCTCGGCCTCACGGAAGCGATCCGCGAGTTCTGCGAGTTCCGCAACCTGTTGCCGCGCGGTCTCAAGCTCGCGCCGGAGGACGTCTGGGACGACGCGAGTTACGTGCTTTCGACCAAGATGCGCGACCCGCAGTTCGCGGGACAGACCAAGGAGCGGCTGAGCTCGCGCGAGCCCGCGGCCTTCGTCTCGGGCATCGTCAAGGACCAGTTCGGCCTGTGGCTGAACCAGCATCCGGAGGCCGGCGAGCGCATCGCGCAGCTCGCGATCTCGAACGCCGCCGATCGAGTCAAGGCGAGCCAGAAGGTTGCGCGCAAGCGCATCACGAGCGGTCCGGCGCTGCCCGGCAAGCTTGCCGACTGCTCGAGCCAGGACCCGAAGCGCACCGAGCTCTTCCTCGTCGAGGGCGACTCGGCCGGCGGTTCCGCGAAGCAGGCGCGCGATCGTGAGTTCCAGGCCGTGATGCCGTTGCGCGGCAAGATCCTCAACACCTGGGAGGTCGCCTCCGGCGAAATCCTGGCGTCGCAGGAGGTGCACGACATTGCCGTGGCGATCGGCGTCGATCCAGCCTCCGACGCGATCGCGGCGCTGCGCTATCACCGCATCTGCATCCTCGCGGACGCGGATTCCGACGGCCTGCACATCGCGACGCTGCTGTGCGCGCTGTTCCTGCGGCACTTCCGCCCGCTGGTGCTCGCCGGCCACGTGTTCGTCGCGATGCCGCCGCTGTTCCGCATCGACTATGGCAAGCAGGTCGAGTACGCGCTCGACGAGGCCGAGCGCAACGGCATCCTCGACCGGATCCGGACCGAGAACCCGCGCGCGAAGCCGGTCGTGACCCGCTTCAAGGGACTGGGCGAGATGAGCGCACTGCAGCTGCGCGAGACCACGATGGCGCCGGAGACGCGCCGGCTCGTGCAGCTCACCGTGGATGCGGCGGACCACGCCGACCAGATCATGGACATGATGCTCGCGAAGAAGCGCGCGGCGGACCGCCGCGAGTGGCTCGAGACCAAGGGCAACCTGGCCTCGGTGCAGCCGTGAGCGCGGAGGGCGAGGCTTGAGCGGCCAGGACGAACTGAATTTCGAGGGCATCGAGCGGCTGCCGCTCAGGACCTTCACCGAAAAGGCGTACCTCGAGTACTCGATGTACGTGATCCTCGATCGTGCGCTGCCCCACGTGGGTGACGGGCTGAAGCCGGTGCAGCGCCGCATCGTCTACGCGATGAGCGAGCTCGGGCTCGCGGCGGCCTCCAAGCACAAGAAGTCCGCGCGCACCGTCGGCGACGTGATCGGCAAGTTCCACCCGCACGGCGACTCGGCCTGCTACGAGGCGCTGGTGCTGATGGCGCAGCCGTTCTCGTACCGCTACCCGCTCGTGGACGGGCAGGGCAACTTCGGCTCGCCGGACGACCCGAAGTCGTTCGCGGCGATGCGCTACACCGAGTCGAAACTGACGCGCTATGCCGAGGTGCTGCTGTCGGAGCTCGGCGAGGGCACCGTCGAGTGGACGCCCAACTTCGACGGCACGCTCGAGGAGCCGGCGCTGCTGCCGGCGCGGCTGCCGAACGTGCTGCTGAACGGTGCCACCGGCATCGCGGTCGGCATGGCGACGGACATTCCGCCGCACAACCTGCGCGAGGTGGCAGCGGCCTGCGTTCGCCTCCTCGAGGAGCCCAAGGCGACGCTTGCGCAGTTGCTCGAGCACGTGCAGGGACCGGACTTCCCGACCGGCGCCGAGATCATCACCTCGCGCGACGACCTGGCGAAGATCTACGAGACCGGCAACGGCACGTTCCGCGCCCGCGCACGGTACGAGATGGAAGAGAGCGAGATCGTCGTCACCGAGCTCCCGTACCAGGTGTCCGGCTCGAAGGTCCTCGAGCAGATCGCGGCGCAGATGCGCGCGAAGAAGCTGCCGATGGTCGAGGATCTCCGCGACGAGTCCGACCACGAGCACCCGACGCGCCTGATCATCACGCCGCGCTCGAACCGCGTCGACACCGAGCAGGTGATGGCGCACCTGTTCGCGACCACGGATCTCGAGCGCAGTTATCGCGTCAACATGAACGTGATTGCGCGCGACGGGCGGCCGCGCGTCATGGGCCTGAGACCGCTGCTCGAGGAGTGGCTCGCGTTCCGCACCGACACGGTCACGCGCCGGCTCACGCACCGGTTGCAGAAGGTCGAGGCGCGGCTGCACATCCTCGACGGCCTGCTCGTCGCGTACCTGAACCTCGACGAAGTGATCCGCATCGTCCGCTACGAGGACGAGCCGAAGGCCGCGCTGATCGCGCGCTTCGCGCTCTCGGAAGCCCAGGCCGAGGCGATCCTCGAGACCAAGCTGCGCCACCTCGCGAAGCTCGAGGAAATGAAGATCCGCGGCGAGCAGGAGAAGCTGGCCGCCGAGCGCGACGAGTTGCAGAAGATCCTCGCGAGCAAGGCGCGGCTGAAGCGCCTGGTCCGCGACGAGATCATCGCCGACGCGGAGAAATACGGCGACGACCGCCGCAGCAAGTTCGTCGAGCGAGCGGCGGCGCAGGCGATTGCCGAGACGGAGCTGGTGGCGAGCGAGCCGGTCACGGTCGTGCTGTCGCGCAGCGGCTGGGTGCGAGCCGCCAAGGGGCACGACATCGATCCGCGCTCGCTGTCCTACAAGACGGGCGACGAGTTCCGGACCGCGGCTCGCGGCCGCAGCACCCAGCAGGCCGTGTTCCTCGACAGCACGGGCCGGGCCTACAGCCTGCCCGCGCACGCGTTGCCCTCTGCGCGTGGCCAGGGGGAGCCGCTGTCGGGCCGACTCGATCCACCGGACGGCGCAACGTTTCCGGGCGTGCTGATCGGCGATCCGGAGGACCGCTGGGTGCTCGCGAGCGGTGCGGGCTACGGCTTCGTCGTCAAGCTCGGCGAACTGCACAGCCGCAATCGCGCCGGCAAGGCGATCCTGAAGGTTCCCGAGGGCTCGACCGTGCTGGCGCCCGTGCCGGTGCCCGCGGGCGACGAGGTGATGCTGGCCGCAGTCAATTCCGACGGACGCCTGCTCACGTTCCCGGTCGCCGAGCTTCCCGAGCTGCCGCGCGGCAAAGGCAACAAGATTTTCGGCATTCCAGCGAAGAAGGCGGCGACCGGCGAGGAAAGCCTGCTCGCGATCGCCGCGGTCGCGCCCGGGCAGTCATTGCGCATCCTGAGCGGCGAGCGCCACATGGGTCTCAGCTACCGGGAACTCGCCGAGTACCGTGGCGAGCGCGGCCAGCGTGGTGGGGTGTTGCCGCGGGGGTGGCGGAAGGTGGATGGGCTGGAGATAGGGGATGGGGGATAGGGGATCGGGGATAGTGAAGAAGGTGCCGCCGCACGGTCAGCTGCCACTCTTAACTATCCCCCATCCCCCATCCCCTATCCCCTTCCTCACGCTCCCAGCACGACTTCCTCGGGGCTGCTGACGAAATACCCCTGGATGAACTCGATGCCGAGCTGCCAGAGCACGGCCATCGTATTCGCGTCCTCGACGCGTTCGGCAATGGTCGTGACGCCTTGCGCGCGCGCCTGCTGCACCAGCACCTTGACCTGCTCCTGCAGCAGGCGGTCGTTGGCCAGGCCCTGCATCAGCGCGCCGTCGATCTTCACGTAGTTGACCGCAACATGGCTCAGCAGCTGCGCCGGATCGCGTCCGGAGCCGAAGTTCTCGATTGCGAGCTCGAAGCCGAGCGGCTGCACCAGGGCCTGCAGCTCCTTCATCTCCTTGAGGTGCGTCGTCGCGAGCGCTTCGCCCAGTTCGAACACCACGCGCCCGGCATCCACGCCCGAGGCCTTCAGCTGCTGCTGCAGCCAGGTGCCGAGGGTCTGGTCTCGCATCGAGTCGCGCGACAGCCGGACGAACACGCGGTGCGGCTTGCGCGCGGCGCAGAACGACATGGCCGCGCCGAGGACCCACCGGTCGATGTTCTTCATCAGGTCGGTGCGCTGCGCCGCGGCCAGGAACTCGGACGGCAGCACCTCGTTGCCCTTGTCGTCGAGCATGCGCACGACGAGGTCGAACATCGCCTCGCCGTCGCCGACGAGGCTCGCGATCGGCTGCTGGACGAGGCGGAAGCGATTCGCCATCAAGGCCGAGCGGATCCGCGTCGCCCAGGCGCGATCGGCTTCCTCCAGGTCCGGCTTTTCGCCCGGTTGGTCCGGGCGCAGCAGCCGGTTGCCGCCGGCGGCAGCCGCTGCGCGAGTCGCCTTGATCGACGACTCGAGGGGCGCCTGCAGAACTTCGCCCTGCGAATTGAGCAGCGTGGCACCCGCGCTGCAGGTGATCGAGACCGACCGCTCACCGACGTGGAACACGTGCTCGGCGATCCGCTGCAGCACGCGCCCGACCCACGCGTCGAGGTCGCGCCCGTTGCCACGCTCGACGAGCAGCGCAAAGCCGCGCGCCGTGACGCGCCCTGCGATGTCTCCCGGTTGCAGCAACGAGTGCAGCAGTTGCCCGACGGCCTCGAGCAGGTCCTCGACCGCGAGCGCGCCGAGGTCGCCTTCCAGCGCGCCGAGGCCGTCCGGCTCGATGAAAAGCAACGCGCGGAGGCCGGCCTTCAACGTGTTCGACGCATGGGCCGATGCATGTTCGAAGAAGGCCGGTCGCTTCAGCAGGCCGGTGCCCGCGTCGAACTGTAGCGCTTCGTCGAGTTGGCGGCTCAGCGTCTCGACGTCGCCTTTCTGCGTCGGCACCCGCAGCCGCACGGCCGGTTCGCCCTCGAACTCGAAGCGCTCGAATTCGATGTCGACCGGCAGTTCGGTGCCGCCGGGCAGCAGCGCCACGGCCTGCAGCGAATGATCCGCCCAGCGGCCCTGCGCAGCGGCGACGAGCGCGCCCTTGAGCGCGGCGTGACTGCGCTGCTGGAAGAAGTCCATCAACGGCTGGCCGAGCAGGGCGGCGGCCTCCTCGTGACCGAAGAGATCCGCCCAGGCCGGGTTGACGTCGACGACGATGCCCTCCTGCACATGGGCAATGGCGTCGGTCGAGCCCGTCATGAACGCCTTCATCTGGTCCCGGTACTGGCGCGCCGAGGCGAGCGTCCCGGCGAGCGCCCGGTCGAGCCGCGACGAGTGCAGTTCACGGATGGCCACGGCCTGCAGCCGTGGGCGAGCGTGCAGCGTGACGACGTCCTGGGCGCCGATCTCGAGCGCGTGCGTCAGGTCTGCCTCGGTAATCGAGTCGCGGACCAGGATCGTCGGGATCCGCGATGCGAAGCGTTGCCGGGCTTCGAGCGCCGCAGTGGTCTCGTCCGGATCGGACACGCAGAGGAAAATGGCCTGGGGCATGTCCTTTGCCAGCGCCTCGCCGAGGCCCGACACGTCGCGCACCCACGTGCAATGCACGGGGTGCCCCGCATTGCGCAGCGTGCTGTTGATGGTTTCCACTGGATCCTGCTGACGGGACAGGACCACCAGCGGGATCGCGCCGGATTCGACCACAGCCTTCCCCCATGCGGCACCGGACGGTTCCAGCGCCGCGTTAGCAAAAGTCGGGCGGGACTATATCAAAGGGGTCCCGGCTCCTAACGTGACGCAGGTGGCAGCATCGTCTTGGCTGGAGCCCCCGGGACCTCACGGACGAGCCGCGGCACCAGGTAGCCGGGCAGGCGAGCCGAGACGTCCGACCAGAGCCGGCGGGCCTCGTGTTCGGGGACCTCGAAATGGGCCGAGCCGGCCACGCGGTCGAGCAGGTGCAGGTAATACGGAAGCACGCCGGCGGCGAACAACGTCTCGCTCAGCTCCGACAGGACCCGCGCGTCGTCATTGATGCCTCGCAGCAGCACGGACTGGTTCAGCAGCGTGCTGCCGGTCGCCGCCAGTCGGGCCAGCGCAGCGCGAACCCCATCGTCGATCTCGTTTGCGTGATTGGCGTGGACGACGACCACCTTCGGCAATCGAACGGCGGACCAGAGTTCGACGAATGCCGCGTCGATCCGCTCGGGCAGCACGATCGGCAGGCGGGTGTGCAGCCGCACACGGCGCAGGTGGCTGATGGCCTGCAGGTCGTCGAGCAGCGCACCGAGCCGTCGGTCTCCCAGCGTCAGCGGGTCGCCGCCGCTCAGGATGACCTCGTCGATGCTGGCGTCGCCGCGCAGAGCCGCCAGTGCCGGGCCGAACCCGCCGCGCGAGGCATTTTCGTCGTCATAGGGAAAGTGGCGCCGGAAGCAGTATCGGCAGTTGATCGCGCAGGCGCCGGTCGTCACGAGCAGGGCCCGTCCCGCGTACTTGTGCAGCACACCCGGGCCCGTGCGTGAAGCGAGGTCGCCGACCGGGTCCTGCACGTAATCCGGCACGTCGGCGAGCTCGAAACCGAGCGGCAGGACCTGGCGCAACAGCGGGTCGAGCGCGTCGCCACGGCGCATGCGGCCGACGAACCCCCGCGGTACCCGCAGTGGGAACCGGGCCGCCGCCGCCCGGGCTGGCTCGAGCCATTCCGGGCCGAGCCCCAGCATTGCGAGCAATTCCGCGGGATCGGTGACGGCCCGCTGGAGCTCGTGTTGCCACGCCTGGGGCTGACGAAGGTGCAGGGAAGTGGGTATCATGCTCGGCTTTGTTGCGGCAGGAAGCCATTCTTCCAGACTCGGCCGCGCCTCCACAATCCGGTGACCTCGCCATGGCCAGCTACAGCACCAACGAATTCCGCTCCGGGCTCAAGATCATGCTCGACGGTGACCCGTACGTCATCGTCGAGAACGAGTTCGTCAAGCCCGGCAAGGGTCAGGCGTTCAACCGGGTGCGGATCCGCAACCTGAAATCGGGCCGCACGCTCGAGCGCAACATGAAGTCCGGCGACACGGTCGAGGCGGCCGACATCGTCGAGACCGACATGCAGTACCTCTACAACGACGGCGACTTCTGGCACTTCATGGTGCCGGACACGTTCGAGCAGCACACGGCCGGCAAGGAAGCCATGGGCGAATCGGCCCAGTGGCTCAAGGACGGCGTGACCTGCCAGGTCATGTTGTGGAACGGCCTGCCGCTGTCGATCAATGCACCGGCGCACGTCGAGCTCAAGATCGTCGAGACGGACCCGGGCGTGCGCGGCGACACGGCGACTGGCGGCCAGAAGCCGGCCAAGCTCGAGACGGGGGCGGTGGTGCGGGTGCCGCTGTTCCTGAACGAGGGCGAGATCATTCGGGTCGATACTCGCACGGGCGAGTACCTGTCGCGCGCGAAGAGCTGATTCGCGCTTTGCGGTTGGTGCGCTGACGCGGTTGTCGTCGGCGCGCTGTGCCCGGTCCTCGGGAGCTTTTCCCGGGGACGCTGCAAGTACGTCCGTGTAAGCTCGCCCGCCGCGTCCATGCGGCGGGACGCCCCGGGAAAAGCTCCCGAGGACCGGGCACAGCGCGCCTCGCTGCCGCTGGCGCACCGACGCTCGCGAATCAGCGCTCGATTGCGCGCAGACGCGGCGATTCCGCGGTCGCGCACGTCGCGTGACGCGGCGCGCGAGCCCCCATGGATGGGTTGACGGCGTCCCGGCCCGACGCGAACCCGACCCCGGCAACCGAACGCCGCAGCCGTGCGATGACGCGTCGGGAGAGCGCAGCGAGCTAACGCGCGAGCGAATCGACGAACACGCGCACCAGCGCCTCGAGCCCCCGCGCATCCGCGTCATCGAACCGCGACGGCACCGGGCTGTCGAGATCGAGCACGCCGAGCAACTCGCCGTCGCGAACGATCGGCACGACGATCTCCGAATTCGACGCCGAGTCGCAGGCGATGTGACCGGGGAACGCGTGCACGTCGGGCACGACGACGGTCTCGCGTCGCGCCGCGGCCGTGCCGCAAACGCCGCGGCCGATCGGGATGCGCACGCACGCGGGCTTGCCCTGGAACGGGCCGAGCAGCAGGTCACCGCGCCCAGGTTCGACCAGGTAGAAGCCGGCCCAGTTGAGCTGCGGCAGGCTCCAGAACAGCAGCGCCGCGAGGTTGGCGGCGTTGGCGACCAGGTCGTGCTCGCCTTCGAGCAATGCGCGCAGGCTCGTCGCGAGTTCGGCGTAGGCGGTCGGCTTGTCGGCCGGCAATGGCGTCATCGTGTGCATCAGGCGCGCTCCGCGGGAAAGGCGATCACTTCATCGATGTGGCGCGCGCCGGTCGCGACCATCACGACCCGGTCGAATCCCAGCGCCACGCCCGCGCAGGGCGGCAGGCCGGCGGCAAGCGCGGCGATGAAGCGGGCGTCCGGCGCGCGTTCGGGTAGCCCGCGGCGACGTCGCGCGGCGAGGTCGGCCGCGAAGCGCTGCGACTGCTCCGTCGCGTCCGCGAGCTCGTGAAAGCCGTTGGCCAGCTCGAGCCCGCCCCAGAACGCCTCGAAGCGCGATGCCACCGGCCCGCGCACGCGTGCGAGCGCAGCCTGCGAGGCCGGGAAATCGTGCAGGAACGTAATGCGGTCCGCCGGGAAACCCGGCGCAACGACGCGTGGACATTGCCAGGTCCAGCAACCCGTCGTGATCCTCGAGCACGGACGCGGGCAGGTCGGTGCCGGCGCGCCGCAACGCCGCTGCGATCTCGTGCGTTCCGGCGGTGAGGGGATCGATACCGAGCGTAGCCTCGAACGCGTCGCAGTACGTCAGATGCTGCGTCGGACCCACATTTCGGTGCGGTTCCAGCAGGGCGCGCAACAGTGCTTCGACGTCCCGCATCAGTCCGTGATGGTCGATGCCGAGCCGGTACCACTCCAGCATCGTGAATTCGGGATTGTGGTTGCGGCCGCGCTCGCCCTCGCGGAACACGCGCGCGACCTGGTACACGTCGGGCGCGCCTGAACAGAGCAGTCGCTTCATCGCGTATTCGGGTGATGTGTGCAGGAACCCGACTGGCGAACCATCGCACGCGCGGACCTCGAGCGACTCGAGGTGGACGTCGGTGACGGCTGCACGGACCAGGGTCGGAGTCTCGACCTCGAGCGCGCCGGTCTGCGCAAAATACTGACGCGCCCTCTGCAGCAGCGCGGCGCGCAGCCGCAACGTGGCCAGCGAGGCCGTTGGTCGCCAGTCCGCGGCCACGATCCCGCTCATTCGGTGCGCGCGAGCGCCTGGCCGAGTCGCAGCGTGGTGCCGGGGACCAGTCCATCGGCGAAGCGCGTGGCGCGATTGCCGAGCAGCAGCACGACCGTGGAGCCCATGTTGAAGCGGCCCAGTTCGGCGCCGCGCGCAAACTGCGTGCCGAGTCCCGTCTCGACGCTGCGCACGGCGCCACCGCGAATCGGCGGCGGATTGATCTCGCCGGCGTAGACCGTCTCGATGCTGCCCACGAACAGCGCGCCCACCAGCACCATCGCCAGCGGGCCGAGCTCAGTCTCGAACTCGCAGACGACGCGTTCGTTGCGCGCGAACAAGCCCGGAATCGCGCGCGCAGTGGCCGCATTGACGCTGAAGAGCTGCCCCGGCACGTAACGCGTCGCCGTCAGCCGGCCGGCCAGCGGCATGTGGATGCGGTGGTAGTTGTAGGGTGCGAGGTAGATACAGGCATAGCCGCCACCCGCGTAACGTGCCGCGGCCGACTCGTCGGCGAGCAGGGCCCCCGCGGTGTAGTGCATTCCCTTCGCCTGCAGCAATTGCCCGTCGCGAATCGTGCCGGACTGGCTCAGCGTGCCATCGACCGGGGAAACGAGATCCCGTTCACTGCCGGCGAGCGGCCTCGCGTCCGGGCGCAAGGCGCGCGTGAAGAACGCGTTGAACGACGGATAAGCGAACGGATCGGGTTCCGCGGCCTCCCGCAGGTCGATCATCGGGTAGGCGCGCAACACCGCCCGGATCAGCGACTTGCTCAGCAAGGGCTGCGTGCTGCGCGCGAGCCCGTGCATGGTCCGCGACATCAGCTGCTGTGGCAGCAGTTCCTGCAGCAGCGCGAAGGCGCGATCGGACGCGCCGGCTTCGTCGCCGGGCACGCTCATCGGGTGGACGCCTGCCACGCCAGCAGCTTGCGGTAGTCGCGGGCGATCACGCCCGCATCGTGCGGCGCCGACAGATACGCGACGATGCCGCCCGTGGGACCGACGACGAAGATACCGGAGCCGTGGTCCATCGTGTAACCGCCCTCGGGCATCGTGACCTTGGCATACGGCACGCCGAAGGCCGCCGCCGCGGCTGCGATCGACTCCAGGCTGCCCGTGACGCCGAGAAAGGCCGGATCGAAGAAGCGCACGTAGGCCGCGAGGCGTTCGGGCGTGTCGCGTTCCGGGTCCACGCTGACGAGCAGCACGCGCGGTTGCTCGGCCTGCGGCAGATCGGCGAGTTGGCGTCCCGCCTGGGCCAGCACCGCGAGCGTGGTCGGGCAGATGTCGGGGCACTGCGTGAATCCGAAGAACACCAGTGTCCAGTGGCCGGACAGGAAATCGGCGGGCAACGGCTGTCCATCCTGGCTGGTGAGGTCGAGGGTCGGCAGCGCCCGTGCCGTCGGGAACACGGTCGCCCGCTCAGTCTGCGGCAGTTCGACGCGGGCAGGCGTCAGAACGCGAGCGAGGATGAGCCCTGCGGCAAAGGCTACAATGACGAGGATGCCGATCCTCAACGGACGTGCGGCCATGGGCGGGCTCTGGAGAGTCGGTCGGGGCTGACGGGACCGCGATTATCCCACAATGACTGCCGCTCATATGCCTGCTGCCCGATTAATCGACTACGCGCTTCCCGGCGCCGCGAGTGTCGCCGACCTGATTCGCTGCGGCGCGCGGGCGTTCGACCGCGCGGGGCTCGCCTACGGCCACGGCATGGACAACGCGACTGACGAGGCGGCTGCGCTGGTTTTTCACGCACTCGGTCTCGATCACGCGCAGGCCGCGGCCGCCTACGGGCTCCAGCCGGTGGCTGCGGACGTCGAGCGCGTGCTCGCGCTGTTCGACGAGCGCATCGCCCGTCGCGTGCCGGCGGCCTACCTGATGGGCCGCATGTGGTTCGCGGGCCTGGAGTTCGAAGTGGACGAGCGGGTGATCATTCCACGCTCGCCGTTTGCGGAACTCGTGCACTCGGGTTTTGCGCCCTGGATCGACGCGACCGGCGTGCGCCGGATTCTCGATATCGGCACCGGCTCGGGTTGCATCGCCATCGCCTGCGCACTGGCGTTTCCGGAAGCCACGGTGGACGCAGTCGACCTGTCGCCGCTCGCCCTCGAGGTGGCCAGCCGCAACGTCGTGCGCCACGGCGTCGGCGATCGGCTGCGACTGCTGCAGGGTGACGTCTACGAGCCGGTCGGCGCTGCAATCTACGACTTGATCGTCGCGAACCCGCCTTACGTCAGCGACCGCGAGATGAACGCACTGCCGCGCGAGTACCGGCACGAGCCCGAGCTCGCTTTGCGCGCCGGTGTCGACGGGCTCGACGTCGTGCGGCGCATCCTCGCGGGCGCGCCACGGCACCTGGCGCCGCAGGGCGCCCTGTTCGTCGAGGTGGGAGACAGCGACCAGCGGGTGCAGCAGGCGTTCCCCGACCTGCCGTTCACCTGGCTCGAGTTCGAGCACGGCGGGGGCGGGGTGTTCCTGCTGCGACGCGGCGATTTCAAGGCTTGACGGGCGCGGGAGCTGGAATGGCGGGCAATACCTTCGGTCAACTGTTCACGGTCACGAGCTTCGGCGAGAGCCACGGTCCGGCGCTCGGCTGCGTCGTCGACGGCTGCCCGCCTGGCCTCGCGCTCAACGAGGACGACATCCAGCGCGACGTCGAACGTCGCCGCAGCGGCACGTCGCGCTTCACGAGCCAGCGGCGCGAGCCGGATCGAGTGCAGATCCTGTCGGGCGTGTTCGAGGGCCGCACCACGGGCACGCCGATCGGGCTGCTGGTGATGAACGAAGACCAGCGCTCCTACGATTACGAAAAGATCAAGGATCGCTTCCGCCCGGGCCACGCCGACTACACCTACGAACAGAAGTACGGGCTGCGCGACTACCGCGGCGGAGGACGCTCGTCGGCGCGGGAGACCGTGATGCGGGTTGCGGCGGGCGCCATCGCGCGCAAGTACCTTGCTGAGAAGCTCGGCATCGGCATCCGTGGCTACCTCGCCCAGATGGGCCACATCCGCATCGAGCCGCGGGACCTGGCGGAAATCGACCGCAACCCGTTCTTCTGCCCGGATGCGTCGCGGGTGGCCGAGCTCGAGGAGTTCATCAACCAGTTGCGCCGCGACGGCGATTCGATCGGCGCGCGCGTCACCGTCGTCGCCACGGGTGTCCCGCCGGGCCTCGGCGAGCCCGTGTTCGACCGGCTCGACGCGGACCTCGCGCACGCGATGATGTGCATCAACGCCGTCAAGGCGGTCGAGGTCGGCGACGGCTTCGGGGTCGTCGAGCAACGGGGCTCGGAGCATCGCGACGAGCTCACACCGGCCGGATTCCTCGGCAATCGGTCCGGTGGCACGCTCGGCGGCATCTCGAGCGGCCAGGACGTCGTCGTCAGCATGGCGCTCAAGCCGACTTCGAGCATCGTCATTCCGGGGCGCTCGATCGACGTCACCGGGCAGCCGGTCGAGGTCAGCACCACGGGGCGCCACGATCCCTGCGTCGGTATCCGCGCGGTGCCAATCGCCGAGGCGATGCTGGCCCTGGTGCTGATGGACCACTTCCTGAGGCATCGGGCGCAGAATGCGGACGTTCGGTCGGCGACCCCGGTGATTCCGGGATCGGCCTGATGGCGTGCCACGACCGTCCGGAACTGTGGAGCGTGTCCCCGCACGGGTTGGGGCGAAGGGCTAAAAAGGGCCGGTGGCCCGCTTGAAGGTTGGGCGTACTTGTAGCCGTGGGCTATAGTTATGTTTAATTCACAGAAGTCACGTGAACGTGCCGCGACGGCGCCGTCGTCCGGTGCGGCGTGCGCATGCATCTGCCGGGAGTCGCGATGAAGTCAGCCGTACGCCGTGTCCTCTTGTTGAGCGCGCTCATGTCGCCCTCGGCGCTCTATGCGCTCGGTCTGGGCGAGATTCGCCTGAACTCGGCGCTGAACCAGCCTTTCGACGCCGAGATCGAGCTGGTCTCCGCGGCGCAGGAGGACCTGTCGGCACTGCAAGCGTCGCTGGCATCGAACGACACGTTCGTGCGCTACGGCCTCGACAAGCCGTCGTACCTGTCCGATTTCAGCTTCCGCGTCGTCCGGTCGAATGGCCGGGACGTGTTGCGCATTACCTCCCCGCGACCGGTGACCGAGCCTTTCGTCACCTTGCTGGTCGAAGCCAGCTGGCCGCGCGGGCGGCTGCTGCGCGAGTACACCGTGCTGCTCGACCCGCCGGTATTCTCCCCGGCCCCGACTGCGTCCGAAGCGCCGGTCGCGGCACCGCGTGCGACGACCGCGCCGGCGGTGTCCGCCAGGCCGGCACCCGCGGCGCCCGTGGCGGCGGCCCCGGCCCCGAGTGAACCGCGCCCGAGTCGTGCCGTGGCGGCCCCGCTCTCGGTTGAGGCCGGCTCGACCTATCGCGTGCGGCCGAACGACACGCTTTGGAAGATCGCCAGCGCCGCGAATCCGGGCCCGCGCTCGGAGGTCAATCGCGCCATGGTCGCGATCTACCAGGCGAATCCGCAGGCCTTCGGCGGCAATATCAATGTCTTGCGCGCGGGCAGCGAGCTCGCGATCCCGAGCAGCAGCGACGTGGCGGCGATCTCCGCGTCGGCGGCCACCGCCGAAGTTGCGCGCCAGTACCAGATGTGGCGAGACGGATCCGCAGCCGCTGCGGGCCCGGCCGCCGATGCCGGACGGTTGCGGCTCGTCACGCCGGAGCAGGGGAGCGCCACGCCGTCCACCGCCACCGCGATGCCGGCCACGCCGGCCGCGCCGGCGGGCGGCGCGGACATTCAGACGCGCGTGCAGCAGCTCGAAGCCGAACTCGCCGAGGCGCGCCGGCTGCTCGAGGTGCGCAACGCCGAGCTCGCCACGCTGCAAGGTGGCGCGCCCGCAGATGCGGCGACTCCGGGCGAGCCTCCGGTGGCCGAGCCCGCGCCGTCCGATGCAGCGACACCGGAGACGACGGAACCCGTTGCCGAGGCGCCCCAGGCCGTCGCGCCGGAGCCGGCCGCAGAACCCGAGCCGGCGCCGGCGCCGCCCCCGGCCGCAGCGGAATCACCTTCGCTGCTCGAACGCCTCGGCCAGTACTGGTGGCTGCTGCTCGGCTTACTCGCCGCTGCGCTCGGCATCGGCGCGTTGCTGCGGCGGCGCCGGGATTCAGGTGCGGCCGAAGATTCCCTGGAGGAGGCGCTGGGGCGTCGCGGCAGCGAGGACCTGAGGGTCCGGCCGACCACGACGGCACGGCCCCGCGAGTCGGACTTCCTCGTCGAGGAGCGCCCCGCGGCAGAACCGAGCGTCGCCCGGGCAGCCGCGGCGGTCGCCGCCGCGCCCCGCAAGCCGGCAACGATCGACGACACGATGTCCGGTGAAAGTGCCGCGAGCATCGAGGCGAGCGATCCGCTCGCCGAAGCCGATTTCCACATGGCGTACGGCCTGTACGACCAGGCGGCGGATCTCGTCCAGCTCGCGGCCAAGCGCGAGCCGCAGCGACGCGACCTCAAGCTCAAGCTGCTCGAGATCTTCTTCGTCTGGGGCAATCGCGACCGGTTCCTCGAGGTTGCCCGGGACCTGGGTGCCTCGCGAGCCCAGGCGCAGGCGGGCGAGTGGGACAAGATCCTGATCATGGGCAAGCAGATGGCTCCGGACGATCCGTTGTTCGCGGGTGCGATCCACGGGTCTGGCAACGAAAGCCTCGACATGGAGCTGCAGCGTACCCACGCCTCGATCGACATGGACCTGGTCGGTGGCGAAGGCCCGGCGCCCGATCTCGACCTGACCGGACGCAGCCCCAGGATCGAGAGCGAGGGTGGCCTCGATTTCATTCTCGACGAGCCGGTGCGAGGTGGCGAAGACGACTCGACCGCACGCTCGAGGACCATCGAGACGACGATCGAAACGCGCCGCCCGAGGCCGGCACCCAGCGATGACCCGACCGCCGAAGTGGCGATCGAGGACCTGGGCCTCGACATGGGTGATTTCGAAAAGTTCGACGACCTGGAGCAACAGGCCGACGACCTGCTGACGCGACCTGTGGCCAAGGTCGAGGATACGATCGAACGCCCGACGCTGGGCCGCGGCGCGCCAGAGCCCGAGGAAGACCTGCTCAGCTCGACCAGCATCATGCGCGCCGACGCGGCCGAACTCGCGGAGGCAACGCGCGAGCTCGAGGCCGGCTTCGTCGACCTGTCGGATGCGACCAGCGAGCTGCCGATGATGACCGGCGAGCTGCCCACGATCGAGGCGCGGACGCTCGAATCGCCGACGATGGAAGCACCGACGATCGAGGCACCGACGCTCGAGTCGCCGACGATCGACGCGACCGGGGTGCTCAAGCAGGTGGACTTCCCGCTGGACGAGGAGTCCGCGACGATGAGCGAGGTCGGCACCAAGCTCGACCTCGCGCGCGCGTACATCGACATGGGCGATCCCGAAGGCGCGCGCAGCATCCTCGACGAAGTCCTCAAGGAAGGCAGCGCCGTCCAGAAGCAGGAGGCCGAAAGGCTGATGGCCAGCCTGCCCTGACGGGCAGATGGTCCGGATCGCGCTCGGCATCGAGTACGACGGCTCGGCCTACGCCGGCTGGCAGCAGCAGGCGCACGCACCCAGCGTGCAAGCGGAGTTGCAGCGGGCGCTCGCCGGGGTCGCGACCCACGAGGTGACGCTGACCGCGGCCGGCCGCACCGATGCGGGCGTGCACGCACTGATGCAGGTGGCCCACTTCGACACCAGCGCGGTGCGGCCCGAGCACGCGTGGTCACTGGGCGCGACGGCGCAGTCCGCCGCAGACGTCACTGTCCTTTGGGCGCGCGAGGTGCCGGAGCACTTCCACGCCCGCCATGCCGCTCTCTCCCGAACCTACATCTACCGGATCCTGAACCGGCCCATGCGCCCGGCGCTCGATCGATTGCGCGTCTGCTGGGTCCGCCGCCCGATCGACGCGAGCGCGATGCACGTGGCCGCGCAGTCGTTGATCGGCGAGCACGATTTCACGTCCTTTCGCGCCGCCGAATGCCAGTCGGCGACCCCGATGCGCCGGGTGCAATCCGTGACGATCGAGCGGGACGGCGAGATCGTCGAGATCACCGTGCGCGCCAACGCGTTCCTGCACCACATGGTGCGCAACATCGCGGGGTCGCTGATCCTGGTCGGTGCCGGCGAGCGGCCTGTCGATTGGCTTGCGCGTGCACTCGCGGGCCGTGACCGGACCGCGGCGGGGCCAACCGCGCCACCGCAGGGGCTCTACTTCGCCGGCGTCGAGTACGACGAGGAATTCGGCTTGCCGTGCCGGCCCCGGCCTTCCGGTAGACTTCGGTCCAATCCTCCGGGAGACCTGCCGTGACCTGGTTCGAGAAGATCATGCCGTCCCGTGTCAAGACCGAACGCCGCTCGCGCTCGGTACCGGAAGGGCTGTGGATCAAGTGTCCGGTCTGCGACGCGGTGCTGTACCGCGCCGAGCTCGAGCGTAACCTGCAGGTCTGCCCGAAGTGTTCCCACCACATGCGGATCGGCGCGCGTGACCGCCTGGCGCATTTCCTGGACCCGGATTCGCAGCAGGAACTCGCCGTCGAAGTCGAGCCGGAGGATCCGCTCAAGTTCCGCGACAGCAAGAAATATCGCGATCGGCTCGTCGCGGCGCAGAAGCGTGACCGGCGAGCGCGATGCGCTCGTGGTCATGGCGGGCCGGCTCGAGGGCCTCGAGATCGTCGCCTGCGCGTTCGAGTTCCGCTTCCTCGGCGGCTCGATGGGTTCCGTCGTCGGCGAGCGCTTCGTCCGTGCCGCGGAGCACTGCGTCGAGCAACGACGACCGCTCGTGTGCTTTTCATCGAGCGGCGGGGCCCGGATGCAGGAAGGCCTGTTGTCGCTGCTGCAGATGAGCAAGACCAGCGCCGCGCTGGCGCGGCTGGCCGCGGCCCGGCTGCCGTTCGTCTCCGTGCTGACCGACCCGACCACCGGTGGCGTCTCGGCCAGCCTCGCGATGCTCGGCGACCTCAACGTGGCCGAGCCACGCGCGTTGATCGGCTTCGCCGGCCCGCGCGTGATCCAGCAGACGGTGCGCGAGACGCTGCCCGAGGGCTTCCAGCGCAGCGAGTTCCTGCTCGAGCACGGCGCCATCGACATGATCGTGGACCGGCGCGAGCTGCGGCCGCGCATCGCCGCCGTGCTGGCGATCCTGATGCACCAGCCGCGCGCGGAGACTGCGACCGAGCCCGCGTGAGATGACCGCCAGCCCGCGCTTTCCGCGGCTCGACGACTGGCTCGAGTGGCAACAGTCGCTGCACCCGAATCCGATCGACCTGGGCCTCGAGCGCGTGTCGCGCGTGCTCGGCCGCACCGGCTGGCGCGGCCCCCGGCAACCGGTGATCACCGTGGGCGGTACCAACGGCAAGGGATCCTGCGTCGCGCTGCTCGACGCGCTGTTGCGTGCCGGCGGCTACCGGGTCGGCACGTTCACGTCGCCGCACCTCGTCGATTACCGCGAGCGGATCCGGCTCGACGGCGCGCGGGTCTCGGAGGCGTCGCTGGTCGCGGCGTTCGAGCGCATCGCCGATGCGCTCGAGGGCGACTCGCTGACGTTCTTCGAATTCAACACGCTCGCGGCGCTGCTCGTGTTCGAGACCTGGACCCCGGACGCGATCGTGCTCGAGGTCGGCCTGGGCGGGCGGCTGGACGCAGTCAACATCGTCGATGCCGACGTCGCCATCGTGGTCTCGGTGGCCCTCGATCACATGGAGTGGCTCGGGCCCGATCTCGAGTCCATCGGGCGCGAGAAGGCCGGCATCTTTCGCCGCGCGCGTCCGGCTGTCTGTGGGATGGCCGAACCGCCCCGCGCGCTGTCGGCCGTGGCCGAGGAGGTGGGTGCTCCGCTGTTGCTGCTTGGCCGGGACTTCGCCGCGGTCGAGCACGGCGACGGTCACTGGGATTTCCGCGATGCGCACGGTGAACTGGCCAATCTACCCGCGCCAGCCCTCGAGGGCGTCGCGCAGACGGGCAACGCGGCCACGGCGCTCGCGGCGCTGCGGCAGCTCGCCGACCGGTTGCCGCTCGACCGTGCAGCGATCGAGTCGGGGCTCGCGAGCGTGCGGCTGCCGGGCCGCTTTCAACGCGTGCCTGGCCCCGGCGGCATCGAGTGGGTGCTCGACGTCGCGCACAATCCGGCGGCGGCGGCGACGCTGGCCGCGAATCTGGCCCGCCATGCGGTGCCGGGGCGGACCGTTGCGGTCTGCGGCATGCTCGACGACAAGGACGTGGGTGGCGTGCTCGTCGCACTGCGCGATCGCGTCGATCGCTGGTTCGCCGCGACGACCGAGGGGCCGCGCGGCCTGGCGGATACGGCCCTTGCGGCGCGCGCGCGTGCCGTCGGCGTCGAGATGGTCGCGGCCGGGAGCGTGACCGATGCGATGGGCCGGGCGGCTCGCGAGGCCCGGGCCGGCGACCGCATCGTGGTCTTCGGATCGTTTCACACCGTCGGTCCGGCGCTGGCCTGCGTATAATTTCGCGCGATGGACGAATCCTTGAAGGCTCGACTGATCGGCGCCGCGGTGCTGGTCGCCGTGGCGGTGCTGCTGATCCCCGAACTGCTTTCCGGCCGCAAGACGGCCGAACCGCAGCCGGCGGACTCCGCCGAGGCGCGGGGCACGCGCACGTTCACGATCGAACTGAATGGCGGGAGCGCTGCCGGCGACCTGCAGTCGCCGCCGGTCGCCGAGGCACCCGCACCTGCACCCGCGCCGGTGGCCGTCGCGGAGCAGCCGGCAGTTGAGCCACCGGTCGCTGCACCGCCCGAGCCGACGCCGGAGCCCGCCCCGGAACCCGTGGCACCTCGCGAGCCGCCGGCCGTCGCGAAGGCTCCACCGGCGACTCCGGTCAAGCCGCCGGTCGAGACCGCACCCGCTCCAGCCGCCGTGACCCGCGGCGGCTGGGCCGTGCAGGTCGGTGCGTTCGGGTCGGCCACCGCGGCCCAACGACTGGTCACGGACCTGCAGGGGGCCGGATATCGGGCCTACGTCTCGCCGGTCACCCGCTCGGGAAAGACCCTGCATCGCGTGCGGGTCGGGCCCGAAGCCGGGCGCGACGAGGCCAACCGCCTGGCCGAGCGCCTCAAGGGGCGCGGGCTGCCGACCGCAGTCGTCGCGAACGACTGAGGCCGCTCTGGTAAAATCCCCGCCCCGCCGCCCTGGAACGCCCGCAGCCGCCGCATGACCACCGTCGATTACATCGTCATTGCGACGGTCCTGCTGTCGATCCTGTTCGGCGCCGTGCGTGGCTTCCTCCGGGAGTCCATCGCGCTGCTCGGCTGGCTGGTCGGACTGTGGCTCGCCTGGCGCTACGCCTTCGTGGTCGAGCCCTACCTGGGCGGGGCCCTCGAGGGTACCGAGCTGCAGGGTTGGGCGGCCCGGATGATCGTGCTGCTGGCCGTGGTCACCGCGAGCTGGATCCTCGGCAGCCTGTTGAGCTACCTCGTGCAGCGGTCGGGTCTCACGCTCGGCGTGGACCGGATGCTCGGCGGCATCTTCGGGCTGGTGCGTGGCGCGGTCATCATCGGTTTCGCCGTGATGCTCGGCGAGGCGGCCGAACTCAAGTCCGAGGACTGGTGGCGCGCCTCGCGCCTGCTGCCGCTCGGCGAAGAAATGGCCACGGTCCTCAATGGCTACGTCGAGACCGGGCGGAAGTACGTCGCCGAAAACCCTTCGAATTCGTGAGAGCCAGACATGTGCGGCATCGTCGGCATCGTCGGTTTCAGTCCCGTCAACCAGCAGATCTATGACGCGCTGACGGTGCTGCAGCACCGCGGCCAGGACGCCGCGGGCATCATGACGGCGCTCGAGGGCGAGCTCTGCATGCGCAAGGACAACGGCCTGGTGCGCGACGTCTTCCAGCAGCGGCACATGCTGCAGCTGAAGGGCAACATCGGCATCGGTCACGTCCGTTACCCGACCGCCGGCTGCGACAGCTCGGCGGAGGCGCAGCCGTTCTACGTCAACGCGCCCTACGGCATCTGCCTGGCGCACAACGGCAACCTGACGAATGCGGCCGAACTGGCCGACGTGCTGATTCGCGAGGATCGCCGGCACCTGAACACCTCGTCGGATTCCGAGGTGCTGCTGAACGTGCTCGCGAGCGAGCTGCAGCGGTTCGGCGCGCAGCGGGCCTCGGCCTCCGACATCTTTGCCGCGTTGAGCGCGGTCTACCGCCGGGTCCGAGGCGGCTATGCCGTCGTCGCCCTGATCATGGGCCACGGCGTGCTCGGTTTCCGCGACCCGAACGGCATCCGGCCGCTCGTGATCGGCACGCGCGACGGCGCGCGCGGGCGCGAGTACATGCTCGCCTCGGAGAGCGTCGCGCTCGACCAGGCCGGCTACAAGCTGCTGCGCGACGTGGCGCCCGGCGAGGCGGTGTTCGTGGACGAGCAGGGCCGCATGCATTCCCAGCAGTGCGCGGCGGCGACGCACCACACGCCGTGCATCTTCGAGTACGTCTATTTCGCCCGGCCCGACTCGATCATCGACAACATCTCGGTCTACAAGGCGCGGCTGCGCATGGGCGAGCTGCTCGCCGAGAAGATCAAGCGCGAGCGGCCCGAGCACGGCATCGACGTCGTGATCCCGATCCCCGACACCAGCCGCACCAGCGCGCTGCAGGTCGCGCAGCTGCTCGGCGTGAAGTACCGCGAGGGCTTCATCAAGAATCGCTACATCGGCCGCACGTTCATCATGCCCGGCCAGGAGCAGCGCTCGAAGTCGGTGCGCAGCAAGCTGAACGCGATCGACCTCGAATTCCGCGGCAAGAACGTGCTGCTGGTGGACGATTCGATCGTGCGCGGCACCACCTCCGCGCAGATCATCGAGGTCGCGCGCGAGGCCGGCGCGAAGAACGTCTATTTCGCCTCCGCCGCGCCGCCGGTCCGGCACCCCAACGTCTACGGCATCGACATGCCGGCGGCCTCCGAGCTCGTCGCTGCCGGGCGCAGCGAGCAGGAGGTCGCGCGGATCATCGGCGCGGACTGGCTGATTTACCAGGACCTCGAGGATCTCGTGCGCGCCGTGCAGCACCACGATGCCGTGGTCACCGAGTTCGACACGTCCTGTTTCTCGGGCGAGTACGTGACCGGCGACATCACGCCGGAGTATCTCGCCCGCCTGCAGGCGGAGCGCTCCGACGTCGCGAGGGCCGAACGGAATGCCGCCGGCCCCGGCCGCGGTTCCCTCAAGGTCGTCGGCGGCCTCTGATCGCGCGGTGACTCTCAAGGTCCTGATCGTCAGCGACCGCCCGGATTTCCGGCAGCTGCTCGCGCACCACGTCACGCTCGAGTGGCGGGACGCGCTGCCTGCCGAATACGAGCCCACGACCCGCGGTCGCCTGCAACCCGGATTCACCGGGGCCGCCTACGATGCCGTGCTGCTCGACCAGGAAGTGCAGGGCGGTCGCGGCCTCGAGTGGCTCGAAGACCTCGTCGAGCGGCGCGACTGTCCGGCGATCGTGTATTTCGCCGCCGACACCGACGACGATGCCAGCACGCGCGCACGCGAATGCGGGGCGGCCCACGTGTTCGCGCGGGGCGAGTTCGGTCACGTGGAATTCGTGACGGCCCTGCGCACGGTGGCGATGCGACGGCGCAACGTGCTCGCCGAAACCTCACGCGCAGCGCGCGAGCCGCTGGCCCCGGACCGCTTCGGTTCGGTGCGGATCCGCGGCCACCGTTGCCTGCGGCGCATCGCGGTCGGCGGTTCCTCGAGCGTGTTCCTCGCCGAGTGCGTCGCCACGGGGCGCCAGCGGGTGCTCAAGATCTTCCGCCAGGTCCCGGACGTGGTCGAGGGCGGCACGACGTTCGAGCGCTTCCTGCGCGAGTACGACCTCGTCGCGCACCTCGAACACCCGAATATCGGCCGCATCTACGACATCGGCGTCGCCGACGACCACCTGTACTTGGCGATGGAGTATTTCGCGGGAGGCGACCTGCGCGCGCGCATGCGCGAGCCGCTGCCGTGGCGCACCGCGCTCGGCTACCTGCGCCAGCTCGCCGCGGCGCTCGGCGCGCTGCACGCGATCGGCGTGCTGCACCGGGACGTGAAGCCGGGCAACATCCTGCTGCGCGAGGACGGCAGCCTGGCCTTCATCGACTTCGGTCTCGCGCGCCAGCTGGGGCTCGAGAGCGACATCACGGGCAATGGCGCCATCTTCGGCACGCCGCACTACATGAGCCCGGAGCAGGGCCACGGGCTGCCGCTCGACGAGCGCAGCGACCTCTACAGCCTCGGCGTCGTGCTCTACGAGATGCTGACCGGCGAGAAACCCTACGTCGCGGAAACGCCGCTCGCGGTGATCTACCATCACGCCAACGCGCCGATTCCGCGCCTGCCGGCGACGGCGGCCCACCTGCAACCGCTGCTCGATGCGCTGCTCGCGAAGAAGCCCGAGGACCGGCCCGCGTTGGCCGAGGAGATCGTGGCACGGGTCGACGAGTTGCTCGATCGGGCCGCGGCCTGATGGCCCGGCCGCAGGACCTGCTGCGGGCGCCCACCGATCCCGCCTGGTTCGCGCTCGCCGTGGAGCGGAGTGGTGACCTGCTGATCGACCACGCCAACTGCGAGAAGAAAGCCGCATCGACGGCGCTCTCGCTGATGTTCGCGTACCCGGAAGACTTCGAGCTCGCGAACCGGATGTCGCGGCTCGCCCGCGAGGAACTGCGGCATTTCGAGCTGGTGCAGCAGAAGCTCGTCGAGCTCGCCATCCCGTTCCGGCGCATGAGCCCGTCGCGCTACGCGGAGGGGCTGCGACGCGCGCTCAGGCGCTCGGAGCCCGAGCGCTGCGTGGACCTGCTGCTGTGCGGCGCCCTGATCGAGGCGCGCTCGCACGAGCGGTTCATCGGCCTGATCGAACGGCTGCCGGAGCCGCTCGCCGGGTTCTATGCCTCGCTCGCGGCCGCGGAGGCCCGGCATGCCGGGCTCTACGTCCGACTTGCCGCGCGGGGTGGGGTCGACGTGGAACCGCGGCTTGGCGAGCTTGCGGTGGTTGAGGCGGAGCTCGCGACCTCACCAGATCCGGAGTTTCGGTTTCATTCGGGGACGCCTTGCTGAGGCGTTGACTTGCCTCGGGATTCCGCGCCGCATCGGCTGCGGCGGCGCAGTTCGGGCGGGGCACGGCGAGCCGCGGACGCCGTGAACACTTCCCTGTGGGCTCGCGCGCCGCGTCCATGCGGCGCGACGCCGCGGCTCGCGTCCCCCGCCCCGGACTGCGCCGCGTCAGTGATGTTGGCTGCGGAACCGGATGCAGGGTTACGCACGCGCGGCGCATTCGAGTGATGCGAGCACTCCGATCGTGCGGTCGCTGACTCCGCCGACTCTCCAAGCCGCCACCGTCAGCAGGGCTGCAGCGTTCCGGGGATCCACTCGGAGGGCCGTGCGCGGCATGGACGCCGCGCCCGGAGCCCCCAGGGACGGGTTCACGGCGACCCTCCGAGTGGATCCCCGGAACGCTGCAGCCCGGCCGATTGGCGATTCCTGAGTCGGTCGAGGAAGCAACTCAGCGCGGCAGCGACCGCAACTCGAATCCCTCCCGCGACCACTCGAGCACGCTCCCCTGCGCGTACCAGTCCCCCAGCACGATGCGTCGCACGGACCGGCCATCGACCACGAGTTCGTGCACGGCCGGGCGATGGGTGTGACCGTGGATCAACGTGTCGACGCCACTCGAGCGGAACGCTGCCGACACCGCGGCGGCATTGACGTCCATGATCTCCGGCGCGGTCATGCCGACGTGCTTGCGGCTGCCCGCGCGCAGCCTCTGCGCGATTGCGCGGCGTTGCGCAAGTCCGAGGCGGCCGAACACCCAGCGCGCGAACGGATGGCGGACGATGCGGCGCAGGCGCTGGTAGCTGACGTCGTCGGTGCAGAGCGTGTCGCCGTGCATCAGCAGCACGCGGCGACCGTGGCGTTCCGCGATCGTGCCGTCCTCGAGCAGCGTCGCGCCCGTCTCGCGGCAGAAGCGCTCGCCGATCAGGAAGTCGCGGTTGCCGTGCAGGACGAAGCAGGGCACGCCGCCGTCCACGAGCCGCCGCAGGGCGGTGATCACGGTGCGGGCGGCCGGATCGGGATCGTCGTCGCCGAGCCAGGCCTCGAACAGGTCGCCGAGGATGTAGAGCCCATCCGAGCTGCGCGCTTCCCGCTCCAGGAACGCCAGGAACTGCTCCGCGATCGCGGGGTGGGCCGCGTCGAGGTGCAGGTCGGAGATCAGCAGGGTCTTCACGCCCCGATGTTACGGTGTGCGGAGCGCCCCCGGCCAGCGCACCTCGCAAGCGAACCGGTGCGATCCGGTAACATGTGCGGCTATGTCTTCGCACCCGTACGTGACGCGCTTCGCCCCGAGCCCGACCGGCGCCCTGCACCTGGGCAACGCCCGCACGGCGCTGTTCAACGATCTCGCGGCGCGGGCGAGCGGTGGTCGGCTGGTGTTGCGCATCGAGGACACGGACGCGGAGCGCAGCGAGGAGTCACTGCTGCAGCGACTGCTCGAGGACCTGCGCTGGCTCGGGCTCGAGTGGTCCGAGGGGCCGGACGTGGGCGGTCCGCATGCGCCCTATCGGCAGAGCGAGCGCGCGGAAAAGTACGCGCATGCGGTGGCGATCCTGGAAGCACAGGGGCGGGTCTACCCGTGCTTCTGCTCGCCCGAGGAATTGAAGCTGTCGCGCCGCGCGCAACTCGCGGCCGGCCGGCCGCCGCGCTATGCGGGAACCTGCGCGGCCCTGTCCACCGACGAGGTGGCGCGTCGCAAGGCGACCGGGGCGCGGCCCGCGCTGCGGTTTCGCGTGCCGGCCGGCCGCAAGGTCGAATTCACGGACCTGATCCACGGCGAGCAGCGCTTTGCGACCGACGACATCGGCGACTTCGTGATCCTGCGCGCGGACGGCAGCGTCGCCTTTTTCCTCGGCAATGCCGTGGACGACGCGGACATGGGCATCACGCTCGTGTTGCGCGGCGACGATCACCTCGCCAACACGCCGCGCCAGATCCTGCTGCTCGAGGCGCTCGGCCGGCCGGCGCCGCAGTACGGTCATCTGCCGTTGCTGCTGGGTGCGAGCGGTGCGCCGCTGTCGAAACGCGAAGGCGCGGCCAGCCTGCACGACCTGCGCAGCCAGGGCTACCTGCCCGGCGCGCTGCGCAACTACCTGGTGCGGCTCGGCCACGCGTGCGGGCACGACGGCTGGCTCGAGACGGACGAGATGCCGCGCTACTTCGACCTGGCGCGCAGCAGCCGGTCCGCGGCGCACTTCGACGAGGCCCAGCTACGGCACTGGCAGCGCGAGGCGCTGGTGCGCGCTACGGAAGCCGAGTTGCTCGAGTGGCTCGGGAATCGCCTGGCGCCGCTGGGCGAGGGCGCGAGGCAAGCGGCATTCGTGGCCGCGGTGCGCGGCAACCTGCTGTTCCCGGCCGACGTCGAACCGCTGGTCCGGATCGTCTGCGATCGTGAAGTCGCGCCCGACGACACGGCCGCTGGCGAGATCGCCGCGGCCGGGCGCGAGTTCTTCGAGCAGGCCGCCGCGGCCTGGCAGACCCACGGCGCGGACTTCAAGGCCTGGACGCGCGCCGTGGGCGCGAGCACTGGGCGCAAGGGAGCGGCGCTGTTCATGCCGCTGCGCGCGGCCTTGACCGGCAGCACGCACGGGCCGGAACTCGCGCCGCTCACCGCGTTGATGGGGGCCGAGCGGGTCGGTGAACGCATCCACGCGGCCGGCGCGCGTGCCGCGGCAGCCTGAAGCACACGGAATCGAGGCGAATCGACGCATGCTGCAGATCCACAATTCGTTGACGGGCCGCAAGGAAACGTTCCAGCCGCTGACGCCGGGCGAGGCGCGCATGTACGTGTGCGGCATCACCGTCTACGACTATTGCCACCTGGGGCACGCGCGGATGCTGATCGTGTTCGACGTGGTGCGTCGTCATCTCGCGGCATCGGGCTACCGCGTGACGTTCGTCCGCAACATCACCGACATCGACGACAAGATCATCCAGCGCGCGCAGCAGAACGGCGAGCCGATGGCCGTGCTGACGGAACGCTTCATCCGCGCCTATCACGACGACTGCGCGGCGCTCGGCGTTGCGCTGGCGGACCACGAACCGCGCGCGACCGAATACGTGCCGCAGATCGTCGCGATGGTGCAGACGCTGATCGACAAGGGTTACGCCTACGTCGGTGGCAATGGCGACGTTTACTACGCGGTCGCGCGTTTCGAACCCTACGGCCAGCTCTCCGGCAAGCGTCTCGCGGACTTGCGCGCCGGGGCGCGCATCGAAGTGGACGAAGCCAAGCGCGATCCGCTCGACTTCGTGCTGTGGAAGGCCGCGAAGCCGGGCGAGCCGGCCTGGGAGTCGCCGTGGGGTCCGGGCCGGCCGGGCTGGCACATCGAGTGCTCGGCGATGTCGGTGGAGTTGCTCGGCTCGCACTTCGACATCCACGGCGGCGGCATGGACCTCAAGTTCCCGCACCACGAGAACGAGATCGCGCAGACCTGCGCGGCCTGCGGCTCGAAGTTCGTCAACGTCTGGATGCACAACGGCTTCGTGCGCGTCGACGACGAGAAGATGTCGAAATCACTCGGCAATTTCTTCACGATCCGCGAGGTGCTCGAGTGGGTGCGCGATCCCGAGGTCGTGCGCTACTTCATGGTCGGCAGCCACTATCGCGGGCCGATCAACTACACGCCGGACAGCCTCACGCAGGCCGATACGGCGCTCGAGCGTCTCTACCTGGCGTTGCGCGGCGTGTCGCCTGCCGTGCCGGCGCCCGTCACTGCCGCGACGGAGCGATTCGTCGCCGCGATGGACGACGACTTCAACACGTCGATCGCGGTGGCGGAGTTGCAGTCGCTGGCGCGCGAGCTGAACACCGCGAAGGCCGCGGGCCGCCTCGACGAGGCCGCCGCCGTTGCCGGTGAATTGAAGGCGCTCGGGTCTCGCCTCGGGTTGCTCGGGCTCGAGCCGGAGACGTTCCTGCGCAAACGGCCGCTGAAGATGCCGGGCCAGCAGGGCGAGTCGGCGGCGCCCGCGAGCGAGGGCTTGAGCGATGACGAGATCGAGCGCCTGATCGAGGCGCGTGTCGCAGCCCGCAAGGCGAAGGACTTCAAGGAGTCGGACCGGATTCGCGACGCACTCGCGGCGGGTGGCGTGTTGCTGGAGGACCAGCCCGGCGGCAAGACGCTCTGGCGACGAAAATAGGACCCCTATTTTCCTCTCTGCGCCGCCTCGAGCGTGTTCTTCATCAGCATCGCGACGGTCATCGGACCGACACCGCCGGGCACCGGCGTGATCCAGCTCGCGCGCTCGCGCGCCGCCTCGAACTGAACGTCGCCGCAGAGCTTGCCGTCCGGCATTCGATTGATGCCCACGTCCACGACCACGGCGCCGGGTCGCACCCAGTCGCCGGGAATCAATCCGGGCCGGCCGACGGCGACGACGAGGAGTTCCGCTCGCTCGACGTGCGTGCGCAGATCCGCCGTGAAGCGATGACACACCGTGACCGTCGCACCCGCGAGCAGCAGTTCGAGCGCCATCGGGCGACCGACGAGGTTGGACGCGCCGACGACGACCGCGTGCTGGCCCTTGGCGGGAATGCCGCAGTATTCGAGCATCCGGATCACGCCATAGGGCGTGCACGGCCGCATCAGCGGATTGCGCAGCGCGAGTCGCCCGACGTTGTAGGGATGGAATCCGTCCACGTCCTTGCTCGGCGAGATCGCCTCGATGACGACGCGCTCGTCGATGTGGTCCGGCAGCGGCACCTGCACCAGGATGCCATCGATCGCGGGGTCCGAATTCAGCCGGTCGATCAGGCTCAGCAACTCGGTCTGGGTCGCGGAGTGGGGCAGGTCGTGGCTCACCGAGACGAAGCCGCACTCGTCGCAGGCCAGGCGCTTGTTGCGCACGTAGACGTGAGAGGCCGGGTCGTCGCCGACGAGCACGACGGCGAGCCCGGGCCGACGCTTGCCCTGCGCCGCCATGAGGTCACTCAGCTCGCGCACTTCCCGGCGGAACTGAGCTGCGATCGCCTTGCCGTCGATGATCTGGGCCGTCATCCGCGCATTCTGGCACGGCCGCCGCCTGTCGAACGAGAGCGGGGCTCACGCAAATTGACGCTCTGGGGTGCGGTCCGTATCATTCGCGCTCCCGTAAGGGGCCGGGCGCTGTCGGTACAGGGCGGGGCATGGCGCAGTCTGGTAGCGCATCTGCTTTGGGAGCAGAGGGTCGGGGGTTCGAATCCCTCTGCCCCGACCATCCGGATCGCGACTCGGACGACACGCGCCCGTAGCTCAGCCGGATAGAGCATCGGCCTTCTAAGCCGAGGGTCGCAGGTTCGAGTCCTGCCGGGCGCGCCAGGATCGGTTTGTCTGGACGATGGTGGACGTAGCTCAGCTGGTTAGAGCTCCTGGTTGTGGTCCAGGAGGTCGTGGGTTCGAATCCCATCGTCCACCCCACCTGTTTTGCACGTGGGGCCGTTAGCTCAGTTGGTAGAGCTGCTGACTCTTAATCAGTAGGTCGTAGGTTCGAGTCCTACACGGCCCACCACTTCCACGCGGTCACTCCTGCATCCCGTGATACAGGAGTTGCATGAAGAGCCGCACCCCGTCGTTCTCCTTCAGTTCCTGGTAGCGGGGTCCCGAGCGCCCGCCGATGTCGCGGATGTCGGCCATCAGCTCCGGGTGGAACTGGCACGTGAACGAGCGACGGATCCGTCGCGTTTCCCAGTCCTTGTAGTAGATCGCGGTCGAGCTGACCTCGGTCCAGCTGGCGTCGTCCACGCGCGTCTGCCCGAGCATCTCGACCGCGTACGGCAGGCTCAGCAGCCACGAGACCGGGCTCACCGCCAGCGCATGGCGCATCGGGATGATCGCGTCGTGCAGGTTCTTGTAGGCCCAGTTGGCGAACAACGCCGCCTCCTCGTTAACCTCGTCGCCGTGGAACATCTCGACGTAGACCTCGCGCTCGAGCGTCATCAGCACGTCGATCACGCCCTCCAGTTCGTCCGCGACCAGTGCGTGCGTCGCGTGCAGTTCCTCCGGGATGTGCGAGCGGTCGCCGCGCTGCGCGTAGTGCATCAGCCGCCGCGTACCGATCTCGAGGCTCTCGTTTCGCGCAACCGCAAAGCCGGGGTGATCCCAGCCCGTCGCGACGATCTCGCCCGACTTGATGACCGGCAGCGATTCACCGACCTCGACGATGTGCTGGCACAGCCGCTGCAATGCAGCCAAGGCCCGGCCAGACGCGTCCATCGACAGCTGCGTAAGACCGAGGACCTCAAGGGCAGCGCGCCGCACGAGGCGGATGTGGGAAGCCGCGGCAAGCTGGTGCCCGAGGCAGATGAAGATGCTCGGCCCGCTGCCCGTCGAGCGGCGCAGCAGCAGCTCGTCAACCAGCGACAGCAGTTCCTCGAGGCTCGCCTTGCCGCCGTCGAAGCTGCGGGCGTCGTGCACCGACGGATTGCCACCCTGGACGACCGTTGCGATCCCGGCGCTCAGCACGTTGGCGAGGCGGCCGGGATTCTCGATGCCGCTGCGCCAGACCGGGTACAGGATCGTGTCCGCATCGGCGATCTGCTGCAGCATGTAGGCGATGTTCTTCGAAGCACGCACCTGCTCGCCGCGCGGGTTCGTGCCGACGTCCGGCCACGGCTCGATGATCGCGACGCTCTGGCGGTACAGCTCGGGCACCTGCAACAGGTGCTGCAGGTGCTGCGGTCCCTCGATGACCTTCTCGAGCGGCGGTCCCAGTCCCCAGTCGAACAACCCTTCGCGGGCGAGGCGGTCGCGCCCGGGGAAGGGTGTGGGCGACTCCCGGTCCTTCAGGAAGTAGCCGAGCAGTGCGTGCACGGACTGTGGACTCGAGGCGTGCTGCCCCAGGATGCCGGGCTTGATGCGCCAGCCGAGGTGCTCCGGCACGAGGTTTTTCATCGGGGTCCGCGCGGTGTTGTTCTGCAGCAGCGAAGCAATTCGCGTGCCATCGTCAGCGTGGGGCCACAAGACGCGGATCGTCGCTGTATTGCAGTGAATCAACGAGTCCGTGCGCAGGCGTCGCTGCACCATCGATGGTTCCGGGCTCGGCACCGGCGCCCGATTCTGGTGCGGAGTTCTCGGTTGGACCGATCTGTGCTGTCCCCAATCAAGCGATTGCCGGTAGATTTGCCGAGGACTGGATCCCGGGCCGATCCCCGCAGGCGAAGGCGAGCAACGAAGTGCTGACTGCAACTCAACGGACCTTTGCGCGAGCCCTGCTGACGATCGGAATGGCAGGCTCACTGTCCGTGCTGCTGTTCGTCGAAGTTCCCGGCCACGGCCTTTGGCACCGCGCGCTGCTCGATTCCGCACACGGTCCGATCTTTGCTGCCGTCGCCGTATTGCTGCTGCTGATGCGCGCGCCCGAAGCGCGAACCCGTCGTTCGGCCTACGTCATCGCTTTCGTCGCTGCCCTGGTGCTCGGTATCCTGATCGAGGTCGTCCAATCGCTGGGCGGCCGTCCCGGGTCCGTGTTCGACGTCATGACCGACGCGGCCGGCGCGGCGACCGGCCTTGCGCTCTGGAGCCTGCTGCAGCGACCGCCAGGAGACCACGCCTGGCCAGCGATTGCCATCGCTCTGGCAGGCATCACGTTCGTCGCCTGGCCGCCACTGCAGACGGCACGCGCATACGCGCAGCGGGCAGTTGTCTTCCCGACCATCGTCGATTTCCGCGGACCCGAAGGCCTGCGGTTCGTCACGACCGAAGGCTCGCGTGCGTGGATTGCGGCGCTTCCGGCGCCCTGGGCGCAGGAGGTCGACGAACGCGCGTTGCTCATTCGCTACGATGAGCAACACGTCGCGGCCATGCGCGTCCTCGAGCCGCAGGCGGACTGGCGCGGCTATTCCATCGTCGCGGTGGACATCACCAACCCGGCGGAGCGCGAACTGCAGCTGACGTTTCGCGTTTTCGACGCAGCGCACGACTGGAACCATTCGGACCGGCTCAACCTGCCCCTGGTGATCCCGCCGCAGACCCGCACGACCATCCGGGTCGCGCTGGCCGCGGTCGAGTCGGCGCCGCAGGGCCGATCGATGGACCTGGCGCGGATCGCGGACGTCATGCTGTTCGGCCGCAAGGGGCAGCCGCCGGCCGAGTTGTACCTGTCGCAGGATCTGGCTCGAATGAGACTGCGCCATTCCGCGCTTGTCGCTTGATTTACCTATAGAATCCCGCCCTCCCGGCGAACGGGTGGCCGGGCGCGCGAAAGTGGCGGAACTGGTAGACGCGCTGGATTTAGGTTCCAGTGGGTAACCCCCGTGAGGGTTCGAGTCCCTCCTTTCGCACCATCCCCGCGCCGTTCCGCGGGCGGGGTGATTCCGTGGCAGAATATGCGGCTTTTCCGGGTGCCCGCCCGACGAGCCCCTGACCCTTTCGAGGACCGAGCATGCAGGTTTCTGTCGAGACGACGAGCGCCCTCGAGCGCCGGATGGAAGTGAGCGTCCCGCGCGAGCGCATCGAGCAGGCGATCGACGAGCGCCTGAAGCGCGTCGGCCGCACCGTGAAGCTCAAGGGCTTCCGGCCCGGCAAGGTGCCGCCGAAGGTCGTCAAGCAGCAGTTCGGCGCGCAGGTGCGACAGGAAGTGCTGTCCGACCTGATGCAGTCGAGCTTCGCCGAGGCCGTCACGCAGGAGAAGCTCAACCCGGCCGCGGGACCGCGCATCGAGCCGCTCTCGGTCGGTCCGGACGAGGACCTCAAGTACCGCGCGACCTTCGAGATCTTCCCGCAGATCGAGCTGCAGGGTGTCGAAGGCATCGCCGTCACGCGCCCGGCGGCCGAGGTCACCGAGGCCGACGTCGACGCGATGGTGCAGAACCTGCGTGAGCAGCGGCCGAAGTTCGATCCGGTGGACCGCGCGTGCCGCGAGGGCGATCGCGTCACGATGGATTTCGAAGGCCAGATCGACGGCGCCGCGTTCGAAGGCAGCAAGGGCGAGGACGTCGCCGTGCTGCTCGGCGGCGGCCGCATGCTGAAGGCCTTCGAGGCTGGCATCACCGGCCTCAAGGCGGGCGAGCACAAGTCGATCGAGGTGCCGTACCCGGCCGATTACCACAACCCGGCGCTGGCGGGGAAAGTCGCGTCGTTCGACGTGCACGTCAAGAAGGTGGACGAGAAGCGCCTGCCCGACCTGGACGAAGAGTTCTGCCGCGAGTACGGCGTGGTCGACGGCGGCATCGAGCAGCTGCGCAGTGAAGTCGCGGACAACATGCGCCGCGAGCTGGGCGAGAACGTGCGCGCGCGCTTGAAGCAGCAGTTGCTCGACGCGCTGCTCGCGGCGAACCCGACCGAGGTGCCGAAGAGCCTGGTCGACGCGCAGGTGCGCGAGATGCAGATCGAGGCGGCCCGCCGGATGGGCGCCAAGGACGCTTCGCAGGTGCCGCCGCCGGATCCGTTCGTCGAGACCGCCCGCCGCCGCGTCGCGCTCGGCCTGCTGGTCGGCGAGCTGATCAAGAGCCGCGGTCTCAAGATCGACCGCGCGCGGGTCGATGCCCGCCTGGCCGACCTCGCCTCGAGCTACCCGGACCCCGACGCGATCATCAAGGCCTACCGGCAGAATGCCGACGCGCTGCGCCAGGTCGAGAACATGGTCATCGAGGACCAGGTCGTGGACCTGCTGCTCGAGCACGCCAAGGTCACGGATCAGGCGGCGACGTTCAAGGACGTGATGAACTTCGGCGCGTGACGCGCCGAAGAGGGGATAGGGGATAGGGGATAGGGGATAGCGAGGAGGGCCGGCGCGCCGGCCCCGAGCACGCTTTGCGCTGTTCGCGTCTGCTGCGTCCCTAACCGTGCCACGATCCCCTACACTATCCCCATCCCCTACCCCCTATCCCCTAATTCCCATGCCCATCACATCCCCGACCGCCCTGAACCTCGTCCCCATGGTCGTCGAGCAGACGGCCCGCGGCGAACGCGCCTACGACATCTATTCGCGGCTCCTCAAGGAGCGCGTGATCTTCATCGTGGGGCCGGTCGAGGACTACATGGCGAACCTGATCGTGGCGCAGCTGCTGTTCCTCGAGTCGGAGAATCCCGAGAAGGACATCGCGCTCTACATCAACTCGCCGGGCGGGTCGGTCAGCGCGGGGCTCGCGATCTACGACACGATGCAGTTCCTGAAGCCCGACATCAGCACGATCTGCGTGGGGCAGGCGGCCAGCATGGGCGCGGTGCTGCTCGCGGGCGGCGCCAAGGGCAAGCGTTTCTGCCTGCCGCACTCGCGGGTGATGATTCACCAGCCGCTCGGCGGGTTCCAGGGCCAGGCGACGGACATCGAGATCCACGCGCGCGAGATCCTCGACGCGCGCGAGCGCCTGAACCGGATCCTGTCCACGCACACGGGCCAGTCCATGGAGCGCATCAAGCAGGACACGGACCGGGACAACTTCATGACGGGCGAGCAGGCGATCGCCTACGGCCTGATCGACGCGGTGCTCAGCAAGCGCGGCACGGCCGGGTCCGCCGAACGGCTTTGAGCGCGCCTGAACGCGATAAGTTCCTGTTGGGTTCTAGGGTTTTTGCGCGCGCGAAGGGCCCGTGGTATAAGCCTCGGCAGGCCGTCGCGCGCGGCGTAAGCAAGGGCAGGGCATGGCGGAAGACTCACGCGGCAAGCACGACGACGGCAAGCTCCTCTACTGCTCCTTCTGCGGCAAGAGCCAGCACGAAGTGCGCAAGCTCATTGCGGGCCCCTCCGTGTTCGTCTGCGACGAATGCGTCGAGCTCTGCAACGACATCATTCGCGAGGAACTCGAGGAAAAAGCCGAGAAGACTCGCGAGAAGCTGCCGAAGCCGCACGAGATCAAGCGCGTCCTCGACGAGTACGTGATCGGCCAGGACCGCGCCAAGAAGGTGCTGTCGGTCGCCGTCTACAACCACTACAAGCGGTTGCAGACCCGGGGCGGCGAGGCCAAGCGCGACGACGTCGAGCTCGCCAAGAGCAACATCCTGTTGATCGGCCCGACCGGCAGCGGCAAGACGCTGCTGGCCGAGACGCTGGCGCGACTGCTGAACGTGCCGTTCACGATTGCCGACGCCACGACGTTGACCGAGGCCGGCTACGTCGGCGAGGACGTCGAGAACATCATCCAGAAGCTGCTGCAGAAGTGCGACTACGACGTCGAGAAGGCGCAGACCGGCATCGTCTACATCGACGAGATCGACAAGATCTCGCGCAAGTCGGATAACCCGTCGATCACGCGCGACGTGTCCGGCGAAGGCGTGCAGCAGGCGCTGCTCAAGCTGATCGAGGGCACGATCGCCTCGGTGCCGCCGCAGGGCGGCCGCAAGCACCCGCAGCAGGAATTCCTGCAGGTGGACACGGGCAACATCCTGTTCATCTGCGGCGGGGCCTTCTCGGGCCTCGAGAAGATCATCATGAACCGCACGTCGAAGAGCGGCATCGGCTTCGTGGCCGAGGTGCGCGAGCCCAATGCGCGCCAGCACGGCGCCGACCTGTTCCACGACGTCGAGCCCGAGGACCTGATCAAGTTCGGCCTGATCCCCGAGTTCGTGGGCCGCTTGCCGGTGGTCGCGACGCTCGACGAGCTCGACGAGGCTGCGCTGATGCAGATCCTCACCGAGCCGCGCAACGCGCTCACCAAGCAGTACCGCAAGCTCTTCGACATGGAAGGCGTCGAGATCGAGTTCCGCGAGGAGTCGCTGCGCGCCGTCGCGCGGCGTGCGATGCAGCGCAAGACCGGCGCGCGCGGCCTGCGCACGATCCTCGAGAACGTGCTGCTCGACATCATGTACGACCTGCCCGGCATGCGTAACGTGCAGAAGGTCGTCATCGACGAGGACGTGATCCAGGGCGAGAGCAAGCCCTATCTCGTCTACGGAGTCGACGAGGCGCGGCTCGCGGCGGTCGAAGAACGCCGCACCGGCTCCGACAATTGACCGTCAAACAGGGGACATTCTCCTTTTCCGTTTTCGGAAAAGGAGAATGTCCCCTATTTGCAAATCCACTATTGAATCTATGCCGCGCGTCCCCAAAGATGGGCGCACCTGACGGCCGGGATCGCACGCCAGTGCGACCGCCCGGCCCGCCCGACCGACGCCGGCGCCGGAGACACCCAACGTGACGACTGCAGAAACCCCCACGAAGCCCGCCAATCCGCCCGACATGCTGCCGGTCCTGCCGCTGCGCGACGTGGTGGTCTACCCGCACATGGTGATCCCGCTGTTCGTCGGCCGCGAGCGCTCGATCCTCGCGCTCGAGCAGGCGATGAAGGTGGACAAGCAGATCCTGCTGCTCGCGCAGAAGCAGGCCGACGTGGACGACCCCGCGGCGAAGGACCTCTACGACGTCGGCACGATCGCCAGCATCCTGCAGCTGCTGAAGCTGCCCGACGGCACGGTCAAGGTGCTCGTCGAAGGCGTCGAGCGCGCGAAGGTCGAGCAGCTCGTCACCGGCGACTACTTCGCCGCCAAGGCCGGCGCGATCGGCGAAGGCGAGGCCTACGACGAACGCGAGATGGACGTGCTGGTGCGCTCGGTGGTCTCGCAGTTCGAGCAGTACGTGAAGCTCAACCGCAAGGTGCCGCCCGAGATCCTGACCTCGCTCGCCGGCATCGAGCAGCCCGGACGGCTCGCCGACACGGTCGCGGCGCACATGTCGCTCAAGCTCGACGCCAAGCAGAAGATCCTCGAGATCCAGGACGTCCGCCGCCGCCTCGAGCACATCCTCGCGCTGATCGAGGGCGAGATGGACGTGCTGCAGATCGAGAAGCGCATCCGCGGTCGCGTCAAGCAGCAGATGGAGAAGAGCCAGCGCGAGTACTACCTCAACGAGCAGATGAAGGCGATCCAGAAAGAGCTGGGCGAGATGGACGACGCGCCCAACGAGATCGCCGAGCTCGAGAAGAAGATCGCGCGCGCGGGCATGCCGAAGGAGGCGCGCGAGAAGGCGAACTCCGAGCTGGCGAAGCTGAAGCTGATGTCGCCGATGTCCGCCGAGGCCACGGTCGTCCGCAACTACATCGACTGGCTGGTGAAGGCGCCGTGGCGCAAGCGGACCAAGGTCAAGCACGACCTCGCCGGCGCAGAGAAGGTGCTGAACGAGGACCACTTCGGCCTCGAGAAGGTCAAGGAGCGCATCGTCGAGTACCTGGCGGTGCAGCAGCGCGTGCAGAAGCTCAAGGGTCCGATCCTCTGCCTGGTCGGCCCCCCGGGCGTCGGCAAGACCTCGCTGGGCCAGAGCATCGCGCGGGCCACGAATCGCAAGTTCGTGCGCATGTCGCTGGGCGGCGTGCGCGACGAGGCGGAGATCCGCGGCCATCGCCGCACCTACATCGGCTCGATGCCGGGCAAGATCCTGCAGAACATGGCGCGCACCGGCGTGCGCAACCCGCTGTTCCTGCTCGACGAAGTCGACAAGATGTCGATGGACTTCCGCGGCGACCCGTCGTCGGCGCTGCTCGAGGTGCTCGACCCGGAGCAGAACTCGTCGTTCAACGACCACTACCTCGAGGTCGATTTCGACCTGTCCGAGGTCATGTTCGTCTGCACGGCCAACAGCCTGAACATCCCGGCCCCGCTGCTCGACCGCATGGAGGTCATCCGGCTCCCGGGCTACACGGAGGACGAGAAAGCCAACATCGCGCGGCGCTACCTGCTGCCGAAGCAGGTCAAGGCGAATGGCCTCAAGGAAGCGGAGCTGAAGGTCAGCGACCCGGCGGTGCTCGAGATCATCCGCCACTACACGCGCGAGGCGGGCGTCCGCAACCTCGAGCGCGAGCTGTCGAAGATCTGCCGCAAGTCGGTCAAGGAGCTGCTGCTCGAGCGCGACCGCAAGCAGGTGGCCGTCACGCCGAAGAACCTGTCGAAGTACCTCGGCGTGAAGCGCTTCCGCTACGGCCGCGCCGAAGAGACCGACCAGGTCGGCCAGGTCACCGGGCTCGCCTGGACCGAGGTCGGCGGCGAGTTGCTGACCATCGAGGCGGCGGTGATGCCGGGCAAGGGCAAGCTGACGCACACCGGCCAGCTCGGCGAGGTCATGCAGGAATCCATCCAGGCCGCGATGACCGTGGTGCGCAGCCGCGCCAACGTGCTCGGGCTCGAGCCCGAGTTCTACCAGCGCGCGGACGTGCACATCCACGTGCCGGAAGGCGCGACGCCGAAGGATGGCCCGAGCGCCGGCATCGGCATGTGCACGGCGCTCGTTTCGGCGCTGACGAAGATTCCGGTCCGCAGCGACGTCGCGATGACCGGCGAGATCACGCTGCGCGGCGAGGTGCTGCCGATCGGCGGCCTCAAGGAGAAGCTGCTCGCGGCGCATCGCGGCGGCATCCGCACGGTGCTGATCCCGGACGAGAACGTGAAGGACCTCACCGAGATTCCCGACAACATCAAGGGCAAGCTCGAGATCAAGCCGGTCAAGTGGATCGACGAGGTCCTGCAGCTCGCGCTCAGGAACATGCCGCAGCCGACGTCCGCCGCCCCCGAAGTCGAGGCGGCCACGGAAGCCAAGCGGACCAAACGGCCGGGCCGGCGCCCGGGCAAGCAGGTGCACGCGCACTGAAGCGCGGTGCCGTCCCCAAACTGTCAAGGAGATACCCAGTGAACAAGAACGATCTGGTCGATGCGGTGGCCGAGCGCACCGGGCTCGCGAAATCGGATGCAGCGCGCGCGGTCGAAGCCGTGCTCGGAACCGTCACGGAAACCCTGCAGAAGGGCGACCAGGTGGCGCTGTCGGGCTTCGGCACGTTCGTGGTGAAGGCGCGCGCCGCCCGGACGGGGCGCAATCCGCGCACCGGCGAATCGATCGCGATCCCGGCCAGCCGCGTGCCCGCATTCAAGGCTGGCAAGGCCCTGAAGGATGCACTAAACTAGCGCGCTTCCCAGGGGGCGCGGGTGCTTAGCTCAGCTGGGAGAGCGTCGCCCTTACAAGGCGAAGGTCGTGGGTTCGATCCCCTCAGCACCCACCAAACCGCGCGGAGTGGTAGTTCAGTTGGTTAGAATACCGGCCTGTCACGCCGGGGGTCGCGGGTTCGAGTCCCGTCCACTCCGCCAATTTTCAGATCGACGAAGGCCCGCTAGCGCGGGCTTTCTCGCACTCGGACCCGTGAATGTGTAGCGGACCGCAAGTCCGCCTCTTACTATCCCCCATCCCCTAACCCCCATCCCCTTCCCCCATGCTGCAGAAGATTCGCGACAAGATCACCGGCTGGTTCGCCGCCGTCTTCCTCGGTGCAATCGCCATTGTCTTCATTTTCTGGGGCATCCAGTTCGAGTCCTCCGTGACCGCCGCGGCCGCCAAGGTGAACGGTGAGGAGATCTCGATGCAGGCGGTGCAGCGCGCCTGGCAGGATCGCCAGAACGAGCTGCAGCAGGTGCTGCGCGACGAACTGCCGGAGTCGCTGGTCAAGACCGAGCAGCAGCGGCTGCTGGAGGACTTCATTCGCCGCGAACTGCTGGTGCAGCGCGCGGCCGAGGCGGGCTTCCGCGTCAGTGACGCGGACCTGGTCGAGGCCATTGCCGAAATTCCCGCGCTGCAGGTGGAAGGCCGCTTCTCCCGCGATCGCTATGCCGCGGTGCTGCGCTCGCAGGGCCGCACCGAGACGCAGTTCGAGAACGATTTCCGCCGCGACCTCGAGGTCTCGCAGCTCAGCAATGGCATTGGCGTTTCCGCATTCGCGTTGCCAGGCGAGCTCACCCGTCGCATCGCCCTCGAGGGCGAGACGCGCGACGTCGAGTATGCAGTGCTGCCCGCCGCGGGATTTGCCGCCGGCGCCGAGGTCACGCCCGAGCAGGTCGCGGCCTGGTACGAAAAGAACGCCGCGAACCTCCGCACGCCCGAATCCGTCGACCTGCAATACGTGCGCCTCGACCTGGCGGACGTCGAGGCCGGAGTCGAGGTGACCGAGGACGCGCTGCGCGAGTTCTACGCGCAGGTGGCGCCCGAGCGCTATGTTTCGACGGAGCGGCGGCGCGCGCGCCACATCCTGATCGAGGCGGGTGCCGACGACGCGGCGGCGCGCGAGAAGGCCGAGCAGCTCGCAACGCGGGCCAAGGGCGGCGAGGATTTTGCGACGCTGGCCACCGAGAACTCGGACGATCCGGGCTCGAAGGGGCAGGGTGGCGATCTCGGCTGGGCGACGCGCGAGAGCTTCGTGGCGCCGTTCTCCGAAGCGCTGTTCGCGATGGCGCCGGGCGAGGTCCGCGGTCCGGTCCAGACACAGTTCGGATACCACGTGATCCGTCTCGAGGAAGTCGATGCGGCTCACCAGCGCAGCTTCGAGGAAGTGCGCGACGAGCTCGAGGCGGACTTCCGCCGCGAGCGCGCGCAGGCGCGGTTCTACGAGCAGTCGCAGGCGCTCGCCGACGAGGCGTTCGCGAGCCTGAGCGAGCTCGACAGCGTCGCCGGCAAGCTGGGCCTCACGGTGCAGAGCGTGCAGGGCTTCACACGCCAGGGCGGCGGCCCCCCGTTCGGGGCCGAGCAGAAAGTCATCGATGCGGCCTTCAGCGACGAAGTGCTGCAAGAGCGCCAGAACAGTCCCGCGATCAGCCTCGGTGAGGAATCCGTCATCGTGTTGCGCGTGACGGACCACCAGCCTCCGGCCCAGCGGCCGCTCGAGGAAGTGCGCGCGGAGATCGAGGCCACGCTGCGCAATGAGGCGGCCCGTCAGGCGGCCGAAGCGGCGGCCAAGGCGGCCGTCGAGCGTCTCGCGGCCGGCGGCTCGTTGAGTGCCATCGCGACCGAAGTGGGCGCCCAGACTACCGGCCCGACTACATTCTCCCGCGGTGACGAAGCGATCCCGCTCGAACTGCGCAAGGCCGTGTTCCTGGCGCCGGCGCCCGCGCAGGGCCAGGTCAGCCACGGCACCGCCGTGCTGGCCAATGGCGATGCGGTCGTCTTCGCCGTGAAGGCCGTGCGCGCCGGCTCGATTTCGCCGGAGGTGGCAGCGCAGTTTGCCGAGAGCGCGCAGCGTGCCGCGCAACAGACGGCGCTCGCCGAGTTTGCGGCCTACGTGGCCGAGCTCGAGCGGAATGCGAAGGTGACGCGGAATTCGAAAGTATTCGAATAGGGGATGGGGGATAGGGGATGGGGGATAGGGCAGCGCGGCAAATTTGAGCGTTTGCCGCTCTATTCGGCATGTAGAAGATCGGAGGCCGAGCGCATTCTCGGTCAATGGAACTGCATAGGCGCCGAGACTATCGAGATCTCGTGCTGTGGCAGCGAGCCATGGAACTGGCGGTTGAGGTACACGGCGCCACGCTGAAATTGCCCCGCCACGAGCTGTTCGGGCTGACGGCACAGATTCGCCGATCGGCCGTTTCGATTCCGTCGAATATTGCCGAAGGATCGGGCCGACGCACGACGCGGGAGTTCATCGCATTTCTGCACATCGCCCGCGGCTCGCTGTCTGAGCTCAGGACCCAGCTGCTGCTGGCCACCAAAGTGGGCTACGTGACGGAGCCGGAGCTCTCCGCGGCGGAAAATCTGACCGACGAGGTAGGGAAGCTGCTAAACGCCGTCATCCGCGGGCTGCGTCACCGTCAGGCAACCACCCTCTGACGCCTATCCCCTATCCCCTATCCCCTATCCCCTTCCGGAAAGGCCATTCCCACGTGGCTGTACCCAGCATCCACGTACAGGACCTCGCCGGTGACACCGGACGCGAGGTCGGAGCAGAGGAACGCCGCGGCGTTGCCGACTTCGTCGATCGTCACGTTGCGACGCAGCGGCGTATATGACGCGACGTGGGCGAGCATCTTGCGAAAGCCGCTCACGCCAGCGGCGGCGAGCGTCTTGATCGGACCCGCCGAAATCGCGTTGACACGGATGCCCTGCGGGCCGAGGTCCGCGGCCAGGAACCGCACGTTCGCCTCGAGGCTCGCCTTGGCGAGGCCCATCACGTTGTAGCTCGGCACGGAGCGGACCGCCCCGAGGTAGGACATCGCCAGGATCGCGCCCGGGCGGCCGAGCATCATCGGGCGCGCGGCCTTCGCGAGCGCTGCGAGGCTGTAGCTCGAGATGTCGTGCGCGACCTGGAAGCCCTCGCGCGTCACGCTGTCGAGGAATCCGCCAGCCAGCTGCTCGCGCGGCGCGAAGGCGACCGAGTGCACCAGGATGTCGAGGGAATCCCACGACGCGCGCAGCGTGGCGAATGCGGTCTCGATCTCGGCGTCGCTCGCGACGTCCATCGGCAGCACCTGCGAGGCGCCGAATCCCTGCGCCATGTCCACGACCCGGTCCTTGAGGCGATCGTTCTGGTAGGTGAACGCGAGTTCGGCGCCTTCGCGATGCATCGCCGAGGCGATGCCATAGGCGATCGAGCGCTCGGTTGCGAGTCCGACGATCAGGGCCCGCTTGCCGGTCAGGAATCCCACGTCTCAGCCTCCACTGACCCGTTGCGGGTCCACGTAAACGACGATCTGCTGTCCGGCCCTCAGCGACGTGGAGCTGCGGATCTGGTTCCAGGTCATCAGCTGTCGCACCGAAACGTTGAAGCGCTCGGCGATCTGCGACAGCGTGTCGCCGCGTTGCACCTTGTAGGTCATGCGCGTGGACTCGTTGGCGGCAGCCTTGCTGGCCGCAGCGCCACCGCCCGGAATCTGCAGGCGCGTCCCCACGGTCAGGCGACTGTTCGTCGTGAGTTCGTTCGCCGCTGCCAGGGCTGGCACCGTGACACCGTGCTGGCGCGCCACGCCCCAGAGCGTGTCACCGGACTTGATCGTGTGCACGCGCGACTGGGGAGCCGCAGCGGCGGCAGTCGGAGGCCGCTCGGCCACTTGAGCGGCGACCTCGGGTCGCGCCGTCGCGACGGTCGCCGCGGAGGCCGCCGCGCCGCCGCGCGGAATCACGAGGCTCGAGCCCGGATGAATCACGGAGCCCTTCATGTTGTTCGCCTGCTTGACGGCCGTCACGGAGACCCCGTACTTGCGGGCAATGCCGCTCAGCGTCTCGCCGCGACGCACCCGGTGGCGTGTGTCGCGTGGCGGCTCAACGACCGGAGCCGCGGCCAGGCGTGCGGCCCCGGCCTCGCTGGCGAGGGCCAGCCGGAACGGTTCGGCGTTCGCGACGGGCAGCAGCAGGCGGTGCGGACCGTTCGGCGGCGTGGACATCCGGTTGAAGGCCGGGTTGAGCGCGAACATGTCGTCGCGGCTGACGCCCGCGAGGTCGGCGGCGTCGCCCAGGTTGACCTGTCGGCCTGGATCGACGACGTCGAAGTACGGACGATTCGGCAGAGCCGAAAACTGCAGGCCGTAAGCGGCCGGATTGGCGACCAGGCGGCTGATCGCGAGCAGCTTCGGCACGTAGTCGCGTGTCTCCGTGCGCAGGTCCAGGCTGAAGAAGTCCGTCGGCCGCCCGGCGGCGGCGTTGCGGCTGACCGCCCGGCTGAGCGTGCCCTCGCCACCGTTGTAGGCGGCAATTGCGAGGAACCAGTCGCCGTTGAAGTAACGGTGCAGGTACTGCAGGTAGGTGAGCGCCGCGTCGGTGGCGAGCAGCACGTCGCGGCGTTCGTCGATCCACCAGTTCTGCGCGAGCCCGTAGTGCTTGCCCGTGCTGGGGATGAATTGCCAAAGACCGGAGGCGCGGCTGCGGGAATACGCGACCGGGTTGAACGCGCTCTCGACCACCGGCAGCAGTGCCAGCTCGAGCGGCATGCCGCGACGCTCGATCTCCGTGATGATGTGGTACAGGTAGCGCTCGCCGCGACGGAACGTGCGGTCGAGGAAGTCTGGTCGCGAGCGGTACCACTCGACCTCGCGATCGACCGCATAGTGCTGGACCTGCGGCAACGCGAAGCCTGCGCGGATCCGGTCGAGCATGTCCTCGTACTGACCGGAAGGCAGTTGGGCGCCGCTGCGGAAAGTCGGGGAGCGACTGCGGAACCACCGCGGTGGTCTCGGCCGGGCGCGGACCCGGCGTATACGGCGGCGAGGGTGGCAGGCTCGAGTATTCGGGACCGCCGCCTGTCGTGCTGCAACCCGCCAGCGCGAGGCTCAGCAGGGCGAGGAGGGCGAGGGCGGTGCGGGTCAGGCTCATTCAGCGAAACCCGTCTTTCCAGCTCCGGACGACGGCGAACACATCGCTGGTGTCGGCGAGGCGCCGGCCCGCGCGCGCCTCGGCTGCGGCTCGCACCGCCGGTTCCCGGCAGCGCAGGAAGGGATTGATGCGCCGCTCGTGACCGAGCGTGGTCGGCAGCGTGATCGCGTCACGGCTGCGCAGCGCCTGGACGGCGTCGAGGGTCTCGAGCACGTCGGCGTTGCCGGGCTCGACCGCCGCGGCGAAGCGCAGGTTGCCGAGTGTGTACTCATGGGCGCAGTAGACCAGAGTTTCGTCCGGCAGCGCTGCGATGCGGTCGAGGGAATCGAGCATCTGGGTGGGCGTGCCTTCGAACAGCCGGCCACAACCCGCGCTGAACAGCGTGTCGCCGCAGAAGAGCGCGCCGTGGCCGTGATATGCGATGTGTCCGAGCGTGTGGCCTGGCACGTTCATTACGTCAAATTCGAGGCCGAGACCGGCCAGGCTGACGACGGCGCCGCCCTCGAGCGGCCGGAACTCGCAGGGCAATTTCTCGCGGGCCGGTCCGAACACGTCGGCCGAGTACCGATCGGCGAGCGCGCGCACGCCGCCAACGTGATCCGGATGATGGTGGGTGACGAGAATGGCCCGCAATTGGAGACCCTGTTCTTCGAGCGCGACTTGCACCGGGCGGGCGTCTCCAGGATCGACCACGACGGCCCCGGCCGGATCGCCAGGAGTGCGCACCAGCCAGAGGTAATTGTCCGAGAATGCCCGCACCGGGCTCACTTCGAGCATCGCCGACCCCCGTCCGCTGGTGCGCCATGAGTCCGGGCGCGCGTATTAGACCGTGCCGGACCGGAAAATTCCAGAATATGTCGCACGATTTTCGCCAGAATCTGCAACTCGATCCGCACCGTCACGCACCCGATGCCCTGCAAACGATGACCGACTCATCCGCCCCGGCCTGGCTCGAGACTCCGCTCGGCGCTGCCGTGCTCGAACTCGAGACACGCGTGCTCGCCGATGCACTCGCCGACGTGTTCGGCTTCGAACTCGTGCAACTCGGCCGTTGGGGGCGTGGAGGCGAAGCTTCCACGAGCGCGCGCACCCAGCACCGCTGCTGGCTTGCGCCCGATGCGTCGGGACCTGGCTCGATTCGCGCCGAGTTTCATGCGCTACCGATCGCGACTGGATCCGTCGAGGCTGTCTTGGTGCCGCACACGCTCGAGCATGCGCCCCATCCCCACGAAATGCTCCGCGAGGTCGAGCGAGTGCTGGTGGGCGAGGGTCACGTGCTGATCTGTGGTTTCAATCCGCTGGGACCCTGGGGGTTGCGACACCTCGTGTCGCGCGGCCAATTCCCGCCGTCGGCGGTGCGACTGATGAGCGAGGGCCGCATGCGCGACTGGCTGGGGCTGCTCGGGTTCGAAATCGTCGACGTGCGACGTTACCTGTTCGCGCCGCCGTGGACGCAACGACTGTCTGGTCGAACCCGAGGCTGGCTGGAGGAGCGCGGGCCGCAGCTCGCACCGTGGCTGGCCGGTGCGTATCTGCTGAAGGCCTGCAAGCGGGTACGCACGTTGACCCCGATCCGCCCTGCGTGGCAGAAAGCGCCCGCCGTGGTCGGCGGCCTCGCCGAACCCACTTCGAGGAATGCCGCTTGAGCGAAGTCGAGATTTATACGGACGGGGCCTGCCGCGGCAATCCGGGTCCCGGCGGTTGGGGCGCGCTGCTCGTCTCCGGCACGCATCGTCGGGAGTTGTGGGGCGGCGAGCCGCACACGACCAACAATCGCATGGAAATGACGGCGGCGATCGAAGCGCTGGCGGCACTGAAGCGCCGCTGCCGCGTGCAACTCTTCACCGACTCGCAATACGTGCGCAACGGCATCACCGAGTGGTTGCCGCAATGGAAGAAGCGCGGCTGGAAGACGGCCGACAAGAAGCCGGTCAAGAATGCCGACCTGTGGGTGCGCCTCGAGGAAGAGATGTCCCGCCACGAGGTCCACTGGCACTGGGTCAAGGGGCATGCCGGTCATGCGGGGAACGAGGCCGCAGATGCTCTCGCCAATCGGGGTATCGACGAATTGCCGCTGACCTGACCGCGTACGTTTTTCGGTTGCCTTACACTATCCGCCATCCGCTATCCGCTATCGCCGCGCCATGGACTTCATCGACCTCAAAACGCAGTACCGGCGCATCAAGCCCGCGGTGGATGCGAGGATCGCCCGAGTCCTCGAGCACGGCGCTTACGTGATGGGGCCTGAAGTCAGCGAGCTCGAACATGTGCTGGCGGACTACTGCGGTACGACAGCACTGCGTGACGGTGGCGAGCGGCTCGGACGCGTTGCTGATCGCTCTGCTGGCCCTCGAGATCGGTCCCGGCGACGAGGTCATCACCGTGCCGTTCACGTTTTTCGCGACCGCCGAGATGATCGCGCTGATCGGCGCGAGACCGGTCTTCGTCGACATCGATCCACGCACCTACAACATGGATCCGGCACGGCTCGCGGCGGCCATCACGCCGCGCACGAAAGCGATCATGCCAGTGTCGCTCTACGGCCAGTGCGCCGATTTCGACGCGATCAACGCGATTGCGAGCGCGCACGGCCTGCCGGTCATCGAGGACGCGGCCCAGAGTTTCGGCGCGACCTACAAGGGTCGCCGCTCGAACGGGTTGTCGACGATCGGGGCCACGTCGTTCTTTCCGTCGAAGCCGCTCGGCGCGTACGGCGACGGCGGCGCGCTCTTCACCAGACGACGACGCGCTCGCAGCACTGATGCGAGAGATCCGCCTCCACGGGCAGGATCGCCGCTACCATCATCCGCGTCTGGGCCTCACGGGTCGTCTCGACTCGATCCAGGCGGGCGTGCTGCTCGCCAAGATGGAGGTGTTCGACGAAGAGGTCGCAGCCCGGATCCGGCTCGGTGCGCGCTACACGGAATTGATCGTCGAGGCGTTCGGCAAGGATTCGACCCGCGTACGGGCGCCGTTCATCGAGCCTCACAATACGTCCGTCTATGCGCAGTACACCGTCGAGGTCGAGGGTCGTGAATTCGTCGAGACGCGAATGAAGGCGCTCGGTGTGCCGACGGCCGTGCACTATCCGCTGCCGCTGCACCTGCAGCCGGTGTTCGCGCACCTCGGCCAGGGCGAGGGCAGTTTCCCGGTCTCCGAGGCGGCTGCGCGGCGTGTCATCAGCCTGCCCATGCATCCGTACCTCAGTGACGCGGACCAGGTGAAGGTCGTGTCGGCCTTGAAGGAATCGGTCGCCGCCTGATGCGCCAGATCATCCTCGACACCGAGACGACCGGCCTCGAGCCCGAGCTCGGGCATCGCATCATCGAGATCGGCTGCATCGAAGTGGTGGGGCGTCGGCGGACGGGCCGGGTGTTCCATCGTTACCTGTGCCCGGACCGCGATATCGATGCCGGTGCGCTGCAGGTGCACGGGCTCACGGCCGAGTTCCTCCGGGGTCAGCCACGCTTCGCGGACATCGCGGCTGAGTGGATCGAGTTCGTGCGCGGCGCCGAGCTGGTGATCCACAACGCACCGTTCGACGTCGCGTTCCTCGACGCCGAACTCGCGCGCCTGCCCGAACCGGCCGGTCGCGTCAGCGAGCTCTGCCAGGTGCTCGACACGCTGCTGATGGCGCGGCAGATGCACCCGGGCCAGCGCAACGGGCTCGACGCGCTCTGCAAGCGCTACTCGGTGGACAACTCGCACCGTGACCTGCACGGCGCACTGCTCGATGCGGACCTGCTGCTCGAGGTCTACCTCGCGATGACGGGCGGGCAGGGGGCCCTGACGCTGGGGGAGACCGAAGAGGCGACCGCAGCGCGGAAATCCGCGAAGCGCGCCAAGCGTCCGCGCGGAGAATTGCGCGTCGTCCGGGCGACGCCCGAGGAGATCGAAGCGCACGAACAGCGGTTGCTGGCGCTCGACCGCGCGAGTGGCGGCCGGACCGTCTGGCGCACGATCGAGCCTGCCCCATGATCCAGACGCTGCCACAGGCGTTTGCGCGCGGCTTTCTCGGCAACGCGCCCAACTGGTACAAGCTGACGATCGTCGCCTTCCTGGTGATGAATCCGCTGCTGATGCTGCTGATCGGCCCGGTGCTGACGGGCTGGGTCGTGCTGCTGCAGTTCATCTTCACGCTCGCCATGGCGCTGCGTTGCTACCCGCTGCAGCCCGGCGGCCTGCTCGCGATCCAGGCCGTCGTCATCGGCCTCACCACGGCGGAGAGCGTGTACGAGGAGGTCGTGCAGGCCTTCCCCGTGCTGTTGTTGCTGATGTTCATGGTCGCCGGCATCTACTTCCTGCGCGACCTGCTGCTGTTCGTCTTCACGCGGCTGTTGCTGCGCGTGCGCGGCGTGAGTTCCCTGTCTTTGCTGTTCTGTGCAGTAGCCGCGGTTCTGTCAGCCTTCCTCGACGCGCTCACGGTGGTCGCAGTCGTGATCACCGTCGGCGTCGGCTTCTACGAGGTCTACCATCGCGTGGCCTCCGGGAAGCGCCACGACGCCGCGCACGATGCGACGCACGACGACGGCGTCCATGCGCTCCACAGCGAGAACCTCGAGAAATTTCGCGCTTTCCTGCGTGGCCTGATGATGCACGCGGCGGTCGGAACCGCGATCGGCGGGGTCACGACGCAGGTCGGCGAACCGCAGAACCTGTTGATCGCGGAAACGGCGGGCTGGGAGTTCGGGCAGTTCTTCCTCGAGACGGCGCCGGTGTCGATCCCCGTCGCGATCGCCGGGTTCGCCACCTGCTGGCTGCTCAGCCGTTTCCGGCTGTTCGGTTACGGCGAACCGTTGCCCGATGCGGTGCTCGCCGTGCTGCGCGATTTCGCCGACGAGCAGGCGGCGCGGGCGACGTTGCGCGATCGCCAGGCGATCATCGTCCAGGGATTCATCGCGATCATGCTGGTGCTGGCGCTCGCGTTCCACGTGGCCGAGGTCGGGCTGATCGGGTTGATCGTGATCATCCTCGCCACCAGTTTCACTGGAATCATCGAGGAGCACCGGATCGGCAAGGCGTTCGAGGCGGCGCTGCCATTCACGGCGCTGCTCGTCGTGTTTTTCGTCATCGTCGCCGAGATCCACGACCAGCACCTGTTCGAGCCCCTGATCGCCACCGTGCTCAGCCTGGAGGGCCGCATGCAGGCGGCCATGCTGTTCCTGGCCACCGGGGCGCTTGTCGACGATCAGCGACAACGTGTTCGTCGCGACGATCTACATCACCGAGGTCAAGGCGGCGCTGCTGCAGGGCGAGATCACCCGCGCGCAGTTCGATACGCTGGCCGTCGCGATCAACACCGGCACGAACATCCCGAGCGTCGCGACGCCGAACGGCCAGGCCGCCTTCCTGTTCCTGCTGACCTCCACGCTGTCACCGCTGATCCGGCTGGGGTACGGCCGGATGGTCTGGATGGCGTTGCCGTACTTCGTGGTCATGACCACGGTGGGGTTGGGGGCGGTCGTGTTCCTGTTGTAGGGGATAGGGGATAGGGGATAGGGGATAGGGGATAGCGGAGGGCGGCTGCTGCGATAGCGGCGGCTGCCATTTGACCCCGGTCTCATTTTGTAGTGCCGCCGCTGTGGCAAACTTCCACCATCGTCTATCCCCTATCCCCTATCCCCTATCCCCTTCCGTCCCTCATGCCCAAATTCAATCTGCGCAACCTCAAGATCGGGGTCGTTGGCCTCGGTTATGTCGGCCTGCCGCTCGCCGTCGAGTTCGGCAAGCGGTTCAACACGATCGGCTTCGACATCAAGTCTGCTCGAGTCGACGAGCTCAAGCGTGGTCAAGACAGCACGCTCGAGACGACGGAGGCGGAGCTGGCCGAGGCCACCAAGCTCACCTACACGACCAAGCTGGCGGACCTGAAGCCGTGCCGGGTGTTCATCGTCACCGTGCCGACGCCGATCGACGAGTACAAGCGACCCGACCTCACGCCGCTCGTCAAGTCGAGCGAGTCGGTGGGGCAGGTGCTGAAGAAGGGCGACGTGGTCGTGTACGAGTCCACCGTCTACCCGGGCTGCACCGAAGAGGTGTGCGTGCCGATCCTCGAACGGGTCTCCGGGCTCAAGTTCAACAAGGACTTCTTCGCCGGCTACAGTCCCGAGCGCATCAACCCGGGTGACAAGCAGCACCGGCTCACGACCATCCGCAAGGTCACCTCGGGATCGACCCCGGAGGTGGCCGAGTTCGTGGACATGCTCTACCGCTCGATCGTCGTGGCCGGCACGCATCGCGCGTCCAGCATCAAGGTCGCCGAGGCGGCCAAGGTCATCGAGAACACGCAGCGCGACGTCAACATCGCGCTGATCAACGAGCTTGCGCTGATCTTCAACCGGATGGGGATCGACACCGAGGAAGTGCTGAACGCGGCCGGCAGCAAGTGGAATTTCCTGCCGTTCCGGCCGGGCCTCGTGGGCGGTCACTGCATCGGCGTCGACCCGTACTACCTGACGCACAAGGCGCAGGCGATCGGGTACCACCCCGAGATGATCCTCGCGGGCCGGCGCATCAACGACAACATGGGCAGCTACGTGGCCCAGCAGATCGCCGCGCTGATGATCAAGCGCAAGATCCAGGTCTGTGATTCCCGGATCCTCGTCATGGGACTGACGTTCAAGGAGAACTGCCCGGACGTCCGCAACACGAAGATCGTCGACGTCGTGCGCGAGCTCGAGCAGTTCGGCGCGAAGGTCGACGTGCTACGATCCCTGGGCCGATCCCGACGAGGCCGAGCACGAGTACGGCCTGCGCCCGGTCAAGAAGCTGAAGCCGGGCACGTACGACGCCGTCGTCATGGGCGTGGCGCACGACGAGTTCCGCAAGATGGGCCTGGCCCGGATCCGCGAACTCGCGCGCAAGAACCACGTGCTGTACGACATCAAGTACGTGTTCAAGGCCGACGAGGTTGACGGTAGGCTGTAGCACATGAAAATCCTGGTCACCGGCGCCGCCGGATTCATCGGTTTCCACACCGCCCAGAAGCTGCTTGCACGCGGCGACGAGGTCGTGGGTCTCGACAACCTGAACGACTACTACGACGTTCGCCTGAAACTCGCGCGGCTGGAGATCCTGAAGCGGATGCCGGGATTCAGCTTCGTCAAGCTCGATCTCGCCGACCGGCCGGGCATGACCGAGCTGTTCGCGCGCGAGAAGTTCCACCGGGTGATCAACCTGGGCGCGCAGGCCGGCGTTCGCTACTCGATCCAGAACCCGCTCGCCTACGTGGACAGCAACGTGGTGGGGTTCGCGAACATCCTCGAGGGTTGCCGGCACAACGGCGTCGAGCACCTCGTCTACGCGTCGACCAGCTCCGTCTACGGCGCGAACACGAACATGCCGTTCTCGGTGCACCAGAACGTGGACCATCCGCTGTCGTTCTACGCGGCGACCAAGAAGGCGAACGAGTTGATGGCGCACACCTACGCGCACCTGTACTCGCTGCCGGTCACGGGCCTGCGGTTCTTCACGGTGTACGGTCCCTGGGGGCGGCCGGACATGGCGCTGTTCCTGTTCACGCGGAACATCCTCGAGGGCAAGCCGATCGACGTGTTCAACTACGGGCACCATCGGCGCGACTTCACGTACGTCGACGACATCGCCGAGGGCGTCGTGCGCTCCTGCGACCGGATCGCGAGCGGCAACCACGGCTGGGACAGCGATGCGCCGGATCCGGGGTCGAGCCGCGCGCCGTACCGGCTCTACAACATCGGCAACAACCAGCCGGTCGAGCTGCTGCACTACATCGAGGTGATCGAGGACTGCCTCGGCCGCAAGGCCGAGAAGAACCTGCTGCCGTTGCAGCAGGGCGACGTCCCCGACACCTGGGCCGACATCGACGACCTGCAGCGGGACGTGGGCTATACGCCCGCCACGCCGGTCGAGGTGGGCATCCGGAACTTCGTGAACTGGTACCTGCAGTATTACAAGGATGGCGGACCGGCCACCCCGCGGGTGACCAACCTCGGTTGACGAAAATAGGGGACATTCACCATTTTCTTGCGAGAAAATGGAGAATGTCCCCTATTTTCGGAGAGCGCCGATGACCCATCGCACCGACATGCCCGCCTGGAAGAATCTCCAGGCACACGCCATCGATCTCGAGATTCTCCACCTGCGGCAGCTGTTCGCGGACGATCCGCAGCGCTTCGAGCGCCTCAGCGTCACGGCGCTCGATTTCCTCTATGACTACACGCGGCAGCGCCTGACGCCGAACACGATCGAACTGCTGTTGGCGCTGGCACGGGACTGCGACCTCGAGGGACGCATCGCGGCGCTGTTCGCGGGCGAGCCGGTCAATCACACCGAGCGGCGCGCGGCGCTGCACATGGCGCTGCGCAACCGCTCCGACCGGCCGATGCACGTGGATGGCCGGGACGTCATGCCCGAAGTCCGACAGGAACTGGCGAAGATCCGCGAGTTCGTGACCGGCGTGCACGAGGGCCGCATCACCGGATCGAAGGGCGCGCGCTTCACCGATGTCGTCAACATCGGCATCGGCGGCTCCGACCTCGGCATCGTCATGGCGACCGAGGCGCTGGGGCGATACCGCAATCGCGCGATCCGTCTGCACTGTGTCTCCAACATCGACGGTGTCGAACTCGTCCGAGGTCATGGACGCGGTCAACCCGGCGACCACGCTGTTCGTGATCTGCTCGAAGACGTTCACGACGCTCGAAACGCTGAGCAACGCGAACTCCGCGCGCGAGTGGCTGGTCGGCGAACTGGGCGAGGCCGCCGTGAGCCGTCACTTCGTCGCCGTGTCGACCAACCACGCGGCGATGGATGCGTTCGGCATTGCCCCGGAATCGCGCTTCACGATGTGGGACTGGGTCGGCGGCCGGTACTCGCTGTGGTCGGCGGTCGGACTCTCGATCGCGCTCGCGCTCGGCATGAACCTGTTCGAGCTGATCCTGCAGGGCGGCCACGACATGGACGAGCACTTCCGCACCGCGCCGCTCGAGCGCAACCTGCCCGTGCTGATGGGGCTCATCGGGGTCTGGAACGGCAACTTCCTCGGTCACGACTCGCTCGCGGTCTTGCCGTACGACCGCCGCCTGCACCGGTTCTCCGCTTACCTGCAGCAGCTCGAGATGGAGTCGAACGGCAAGAGCGTCACGCGCGACGGCCATCCGGTCGATTACCCGACCGGAACGGTGGTCTGGGGCGAGCCGGGCAACAACGCACAGCACTCGTTTTTCCAGCTGCTGCACCAGGGCACGGCGCGGGTCGCGATGGATTTCATCGCGCCCGTGGGTGCGTCGAGCCGGTTCCAACGGCAGCACGATCTTGCGCTCGCGAATTGCCTCGCACAGGCCGAGGCCTTTGCGTTCGGGCAGACCGAGTTGCAGGTGCGGCGCGACCTCGCGAGCAAGGGCGTCGCGGAGGACGAGATCGCCCGCCTCGAGCCGCACAAGGTTCACGTCGGCAACCGGCCGTCGAGCGTGATCCTGTTCCCGCGACTCGGTCCGCGCGCGCTGGGCCGGCTGATTGCCTGGTACGAGCACAAGGTGTTCGTGCAGAGCGTCATCTGGGACGTCAATCCGTTCGACCAGTGGGGTGTCGAACTCGGCAAGAAGCTCGCGGGTTCGATGGCGCCGGCAGTGGAGCAGGCGGCCTGGCCGGAGGGTCCGCGCCACGTGCAGGGGCTGCTCGAGGCGATGGCGCGCTGGCGCGAGGAGTGACGCTGCCGTTACCATCGCGGCGATGAAAGGACGCATCGCTGCCTTGTTTGCGGTTTCGCTGGCCTGCTCGACCGCTACCGCGGGGGAACCCTGGATCGCGCCTGGCAACGTCCAGACGCGGCTCGACGTCCAGTTGCTGGTCGACGACGGCGTGATCAACCTGCCGATGTCCGGCTGGCCGATCGCGGCGTCGGACCTGGCGAATGCGCTGGCCAAGGTGCCGGCCTCGAGCGGCTCGAACCCGCTGGCGCCCGCTCATGCCGCCGCCATCGCCCGGCTCCGCACGCTGGCCACCGAGGGTCGCCCGACCCTGGGTTACGAGCTCCGGGCCGCGGCCCGACCGAGCGTCCTGCGCACCTTCGACGACGAGCCACGCGAGGAGGGCGAGATCACCGGCTGGACCAGTGGCTTCATCGGCCAGCGCTGGGGTGCCCGCGTCGAACTGACCGCCGTGGCGGACCCGGACGACGACGACACCGTGCGCCTCGACGGCTCGTATTTCGCCGGCAAGTTCGGCAACTGGATCGTCACGGCCGGCGCGCAGGACCGGTGGTGGGGCTCGGGCTGGCAGGGCAGCCTGATCCTCGGCAACAGCGCGCGTCCCGTGCCTGCGCTCGCGCTCGATCGGGCCGTATCGGACCCGTTCGAATCGAAGTGGCTGCGCTGGATCGGTCCGTGGCGCCTCTCGACGTTCATGGGCTACATGGAGGGCGATCGCGAGGACTTCGACCATCCGCTGCTGTTCGGCATGCGGATCTCCGCGCGTCCGCTCGAAGGGCCTCGAGATCAGCGTCGATCGGACCGCGCAGTGGTGCGGCGAGGGGCGTTCGTGCACCTGGGACGACTTCTGGAACCTGTGGTCCGGCAACGACAACGCCGGCGAGAACGTGGATGCCGAGGACGAGCCCGGCAACCAGCTCGCCGGCTGGGACATCCGCTGGGCCTCGCCGATCGGCGACTGGAACTACGCGCTCTACAACCAGCACACCGGCGAGACCATCGACAACAACATTCCGCGCCCATACCGCAGTTTCGACGTCGTCGGCCTCGAGACCTGGGGCAGCGACGCGATCGACGGCAGTTCGTGGCGCGCCAGCCTCGAGTGGGCCAACACGCGTTGCGGAGGCACCGAGAACGAGCAGCGGCTCTGGGACTGCGCGTACAACAACGGCATCTTCAACGTCGAAGGCTATCGGTCGAAAGGGCGGCCGCTCGGCCACTCGATGGACGGCGACGGCCAGATGTACGGGCTGCGCTACATGCGCGTCGACGACTCTGCTCGGACGCTGACGGCGTTGTTGCGTTACACGATGGTCAACGAGGGCGGTGCCGTGCCGGACACGCGCCACACGGTTGCACCGGGTCCGGAAGACTGGTGGAGCGTCGACGTGACCTATCGCTGGCCGATCAGCAGTGGCTGGATCGAGGCCACCGCCGGCGGCGACTACCAGGACCGCGAATGGAACGATACCGACGCCATGCTGGCCCGCTTCGCGGTGTCGTGGCGCCACGAGTTCCAATAGAATCCGCGCTCCAGTCACCGGGGTGCTGCACTTGGCCGAACGATCGAGGCAACGGTGGTTGTCGCTGCTGGCGCTCGGCCTCGGGTCCACGCTGGTTGCGACCGCCTCGGCCGAGCCCTGGATGTCCCCGGGCGACGTGCGGCTCCGCCACGACCTGCAACAGCTCTCCGACCGGGGCTTGCTCTCGGGTCCCACGCTGAGCTGGCCGATCGGGTGGTCGCAGGTGGCGCGGGAGCTGGGCAAGCTCGACACCGCGGCGCTTGTCGCCCGGCGAGCAGGCCACGGTCGAGCGACTGCGGGCCCGGGCCGCGCGCGAAATGCGTACTGGCGATGTCAGCCTCGTCGCGACGCTTTCGGGTGCCGTCGATCCCGACGCAGCTGCGGACGTTCGAGTCGACGCCGCGCGAGGAAGGCGAGGCGACGCTGTCCGCCGACTGGCTCGGCCAGCGCTTTGCGTGGAAGCTGTCGGCGACCGTGGTGGCCGATCCCGACGACGACCGCGAGCTGCGGCCGGACGGCTCCTACCTCGCGATGAGCCTCGGCAACTGGATGATTTCGGCCGGCTACCTCGATCGGTGGTGGGGTCCTGGCTGGCAGGGCAGCCTGATCCTGTCGAACAACGCGCGGCCGATGCCCTCGATCGCGATCGACCGCAACGAATCCACGCCGTTCGACCTGCCGGTCCTCCGCTGGCTCGGCCCGTGGCGCCTCAGCACGTTCATGCAGCAGTTCGAGAGCGATCGCGACTACAGCAACGCGCTGCTGTTCGGGTTGCGCGCGGAGATCCGTCCGCACCCGACGCTGCAGATCGCGGCGAGCCGCACGGCCCAGTGGTGCGGCGACGGCCGGCCCTGCGACCTCGACACGTTCTGGGACCTGCTGGTCGGCAACGACAACGACCAGGACCTCTCCGAGCAGCCGGGCAACCAGCTCGCCGGCTTCGACGTGCGCTGGTCGTGGCCGGGCGCCCGCGTGCCGCTGGCGCTCTACGCGCAAGGCATCGGCGAGGACGAGGCTGGGTTCATGCCCTCGAAGTACCTG
>CAVZRR010000001.1:0-261351 GCA_963777725.1 uncultured Gammaproteobacteria bacterium | reverse complement strand
TGCCGGGTCCGCTCGACGGCTTGTCCGGCGCCTTCATCAGCCACACTGCGAGCAGCGGCATGATCAGCACGGCCACCAGCCAGGACACCAGCAGCGCGATCGAGACCACCGCGAAGATCGAGAACGTGTACTCGCCGGCCGAGCTCGCGGCGAAGCCGATCGGGACGAATCCCGCCGCGGTGATGAACGTGCCCGTCAGCATCGGCATCGCGACGGATTCATAGGCGTAGCTCGCCGCCCGCACCTTGTCGTCGCCCGCTGCGAGGCGCACGGTGACGACGTCGATGGTGGTCATCGCATTGTCCACCAGCAGCGACAGCGCGATGATCAGCGCGCCGAGCGAGATGCGCTGCAGGTCGATGTCCGCGATCTGCATCACCGGGAACACGATTGCCAGCGTGAGCGGGAACGACAGCGCGACGATCAGTCCGGCGCGGCCACCGAGCGCCACGAAGCTGATCACGAGGATGATCGCGATCGCCTGCCACAGCGACACCATGAACTCGTTGATCGCCTCGTCCACGACCTGGGGCTGGTTCGCGACCAGCACCGGCGTGATGCCCACGGGAAGTTCGGCCGTGATCTCCTTGATCGTCGCCTCGACGTTCGCGCCCAGCCCGAGCACGTCGCCACCGTCGCGCATGGCGATGGCGAGGCCGATCGCCGGTTCGCCGTTGACGCGGAACATCGACTGCGGCGGGTCCGCGTAGCCACGGCGCACGGTGGCGATGTCGCGCAGGCGCAGCAGCCGACCGTCGGCGACGAAGTTCTTCTCGAGGATGTCCTCCTCGGACTCGAAGGCGCCGGTCACCCGCAGCGCGAATTCCTCGTCGCCGGTGCGCACCACGCCCGCGGGGCGCACCACGTTCTGCGCCTGCAGGCCGGCGAGGATGGCCGCCTGGTTGAGGCCGAGGCCGGCCAGCCGCTCGACCGAGAACTCGATGAAGATCTGCTCGTCCTGGGCGCCGAGCAGGTCGATCTTGGTGACGTCCGGCACCAGCAGCAGCCGGGATCGCGCGTCCTCGACGTAATCGCGAAGTTGGCGCTGCGTGAACCCGTCGGCGGTAAAGCCGTAGATGATGCCGAACGTGTCGCCGAACTCGTCGTTGAAGAACGGACCGACCACGCCCTGCGGCAGCGTATGGCGGATGTCGCCGATCTTCTTGCGCACGTCGTACCAGATGTCCGGCACCTCGCTCCGGCGGCGTGGAGCCCTGGAGGTTGACGAAGATGCGTGTGACCCCCGCCCTGGTGAAGCTGCGCAGGAAGTCGACGTTCTCGACCTCCTGCAGCTTGCGCTCCAGCCGCTCGGTGACCTGCTCGACCGTCTCGTCGAGCGTGGCGCCAGGCCAGTTCGCCTGGACCACCATCGTGCGGAAGGTGAACGGCGGATCCTCGTTGCGGCCGAGCGTCGAGTACGAGACCGCGCCCGCCACCATGGACGCGATCATCACGAAAATGATGAACGACCTGTGGCTGAGCGCCCAGGAGGAAAGATTGACGCCCATTACGAAGCTTCGTTGAGCAGCCGGACCTTCTGACCGGGGCGCAATGCCTGCACGCCCGCCGTTACGACCGTGTCACCGGGTGTCAGGCCGTCGCCAACCACGACCGAATCGGGCTCGTGCCGCAGGATCGTGATGTTCCGCAGCACAACCGTCGAGGTCGCCCGGTCCACGACCCAGATGGCCGGGTTGCCGGCGGAAGTCATCAGCGCCGAGGCCGGGATCACGACCAGTCGGTCGCCCGCAAGCTTGATGCGCCCCGACACCACGGAACCGAGCAGCATGCCCTTGGGCGGGTCGTCGAGGCCGACGCGGACCGTGAACGTACCCGTGATCGGGTTGGCCTGCGGCGACACTTCGCGAACGCGGCCGGTCGCCCGCACAGCGGGGTCCTCGGTCAAGGCAACCTCGACCGGCAGGTCGCGCGAGGCGGCGCGCAGCACCTGTGGCGGCACCTCGAAGACCGCGTCCGTGCCGCCCGTGCGGGCAATGCGCAACACCATCTGCCCACCCTGCACCACCTCGCCCGGCTCGGCACCGCGGGCCGTGACGGAGCCGTCGTATTCGGCGACGAGCACCGTGAATCCGACCAGGTCTTCGGCCATCTGCACCTGCGCCTGGGCGCTCTTGACCTGGGCTTCCCCGGACCGGAACGCAGCCATGGCCGTATCCAGATTGGCCCGCGTCGTGAAGCCCTCGCCGATCAACGACTGCTGCCGCTGCAAGCGCATCGCGCGACCGGACGAGTTCCGCTCGCGCTGCATTGAGCGCCGCCTGTGCAGCCAGCAACTGGTTGCGCTCGTTCATCTGCTCGAGCCGCGCCAGCACCTGGCCCTTGCGCACGCGGTCGCCGACGTTGACCGGGCGATCGATCATCCGGCCCGGAATGCGGAACGCGACCGCAGTTTCATCCTCGGCCGCAATGCGGCCCGAGAGCACGACGACATCGCCCGACTCCTGCTTCACGATCGTGAGCGAGTGGACCGGACGTGCGTCCGGCTCTGCGGTTTCCTCTGTCGCGCGCTGGCAAGCAGCGAGTGTCACGCATGCGGCGAGCGCCGCAGCGAGCACAGCCATCGATCTGTACTGCGGTCCGAACATTTTGACCTGCACTGATTGGATTAGACGTTCTTGAACCGCCACCCGACGGCTTCAGGCTGCTGGTATTCTGCAGCCCGGAGTTTGTTTGCGCCAGCAGAAAGTCGCCGGTGCGGGACCGTTACGCTGTACAAGGCACCCGTTGCTCCAGAACGCTTCAAGATGGGGCGCGCAGGTCGAAAATTCAGGGGTTCCCCGATTCGAAATGCGATACGTTGCTGCTAAGCTCAATCGCCGATCGCTTGCCTCGCCGTCGTCGGTCAAAAATTGCGTTTTCTTTACAACCTGCGCGGCGCACGGGCGCCGCCATCGAGTGTGCCGATGCGTACCAATGCCCTGCTGATCGCCTGTGCCGTTTCCGCCGCGCTGTGGGGCTCGGCCGCAAAGTCGGCCAACCTGCTCGAAGTCTTCGAGCAGGCGAGTCGCAACGACCCGTCGATCCAGGAAGCCGACCAACGCCGCCTCGCCGCACTCGAGGCGAAGCCGCAAGCACGCGGCGCACTGTTCCCCCAGATCGGCATCGGCGGCTCCATCGAAACCAGCGAGCGTGACGGCAGCGGCACGTTCCTGCAGGCGGTCGACGACGACAACCAGCCGGGCACGCCCCCGGAGATTGCAATCCTCAACGTTGATCAGCGCATCAGCGCCGATACGTGGCAGTGGCAGGCCGGGCTGCGCCAGACCGTGTTCCGCTGGGACCAGTGGCAACGGCTGGGTCGGGCCGACGCGCGTGTCGCGCAGGCCGAGGCCGAGTATCGCGCGGCCCAGCAAGACCTGATGGTCCGCGTCTCGCAGCGCTATTTCGACGTGCTGGCCGCGGCCGAGACGTTGCGCTCGGCGGAAGCGACGCTGGACGCGTTCGAGAAGCAACTGCGCGAAGCCGAGCGACGCTTTGAAGTGGGCGTCGTCACGGTCATCGACGTCGAGGAAGCCCGCTCCGCGCGGGACATCGGCTCGGCCAACGTGATCGCCGCCAAGCGCGCGCTCGCGGTTACCGGCGAACTGTTGGCCGAAGTCACCGGCGAGCTCTATCCGGAGCTCTCGCGGCCCAAGGACGACCTGCCGGTTTCCGATCCGGAGCAACGCGGCGAACAGGCCTGGGTCGACGAGGCGCTCGAACAGAACCTCACCGTGATCGCGTCGCGGCTCGGCGTCGAAATCGCGAAGCGCGACGTCAAGATCGCGCAGTCGGGCCACCTGCCTACGGTGGACCTGTTCGCGACGACCGGCGAGTTCGACGAGAGCGCGACCGAAACCGTCACCAACCGCACGTTCGACACGCGCGTGCGCGGCCCGGCCGACAGCGACGGCACCGAGGACGTCGTCGGCCTGCAGCTCGCGGTGCCGCTCTTCACGGGTGGCGTGACCAGCTCGCGCGTGCGGGAGCAGGTCTACCTGCACCGGGCGTCGCGCCAGCGGCTGCAGGGCAGCTTGCGCGCAGCGGAGCGCTCGACGCGCGACGCCTACCTGACAGTGCTGTCGGACAAGGCTCGTGTCGAGGCGCTCGCACAGGCCGTCAAGTCGAGTGAAACGGCCGTGCGCGCGACGATCCGCGGCGTCGAGGTCGGCGAGCGCACGAACGTCGACGTGTTGAGCGCGCGCCGCCAGCTGTTCGACGCGCAGCGCGACTACGCGCGAGCCCGTTACGACTACCTGATCAATCTCGTCCGGCTGCGGTCCGCCGCCGGCGTGCTGCTGCCGAGCGACCTGTCCTCGATCAACGCTTACCTGGTGGAGCCGATCTCGGTGACGCCTACGGGTTCGCCGCGGCGCTGACCGGCGTGGACTGCGTGGCCGGCGCAGCTGCGGGCTGCTGCACGACACCAGTGCTCTGCTCGATGCGCTGCAGCAGGTAAGGGAAGAACGGGTTCGACGCAATCCGCGTCAGTGAATCCTGGCTCACGATCAGCATGCCCCGCTCGCCGCGCATCGCCAGCGTGCCGAGGTTGACGCCGAAGTCCTCGCTGTCGTCGGGCTGCATCCCGTAGAGCGGGTCGCTGACCGGGAACGTCAGCGCCAGGTGCGACAGCGAATAGACGCCCAGCGGGTAACGCAGGCCGAGCGCCCGAACCTGCTCGGTCACCTCGCCCGCCTCCGTGACGCGCTCGACCACCTCTTCACTGGCGGGAGACGCGTTCGTGATCACGGTGGTGCGGTAGTTGCGTGGCGGCGCGGGCAGGATGCGCGCCAGCAGCGTGTTGGTGCCCGGCCGGATCAGCAAGCCGAGTTTCGCGCTGCGGTTGAAGTCGAACAGCACCAGCTCGCTGCCGTTCGCGGGAAGGTTCGCGTAGAGCGAGGTGATGATCGCGCGCGTGCTGACCGTGAAATCGACCACCGACTGGAACGTCAGCACGGGCGGCAGCGCGTCGAGCCGTCCCTCGCGCGCGTACTGACCGAGCCGCTTCTGCAGCGCACGGGTCAGCAGCGACGACTGCCGCGCGCCGTTGATCGGGAACGAGTTGTACTTGAACGGATTGAACTCCGGCACGACACCGAGCCACGCGGCCTTGGCGAACGCAGGCAACACCGCGGGCCAGCCGAACACGCCGGCAAAGCGCGCGAAACTCGTGATGCCGATCATCGGTGCGATCAGCACGACGCGATCGACCTGCTCGAGCCGCTCGTCGCCAATCGCATCGAGCGCGTACTTCATCGCGAGCGCGCCGCCGTTCGAGAAACCCACCAGGTGCAGTGGCGCGCTCGGGCCCGGCGCGCCGGCGGGCTTCGCGCACGGCGAGGCGGGTCGCCTCGGACCAGTCCTCCCATTCGACCTCGGCCAGCGCGGCGGGCACGGTGCCATGCGCCGGCAACCGCGGCGCCACCGCGACGAAGCCGAGGTCGCGATACCGGCGCGCGATGTGGCGCAGGCTGTAGGGCGAATCTGTGAGCCCGTGCAGGAACACGACGGCGCCCACCGGCGGGCCAGCGGGCTCGAGGACATACGAGCGGTTCCAGTCGGTCGCGAAGCGGCCGGGGTAGATCGGGCTGTCGGCGAAATAGCGATTGGAGGGCGTGCGCGCCTCGTCCGGCAACTGGTCGGTCACTTCGGCGCGCACCTCCGCGAAGATCCGGTCTTCCGCAGCCAGGTAGCCGTTCCAGTCCGTCGCCGCGATCTCCTGGCCGGTCAGTTCCCCAGGAACGAACGTATGCCAGAGATCGAGGTCGGGTGCGCGATGCGCGTTCCAGGCCCGCACACCCAGCAACGTGAGCAGACTCGCACCAAGTACCATCGCCGTACCCTTGAGCAGGGTCTTCGCCTTGGAACGCATCGGGTGAACTTCTCTGGTCGTTGGTCGCCGTACGCGGCCCTATACTACAGGAGCGGCTGCGACCGCCCGCCACCGTCACCACGCAGGAGCGGCCCCTTGAATCGAATGTCGATGCAGCAGGGCGCGCCGCCAGAGCATGCGCGCAACGAAGAGTCCGGCGACGGCGGCCGCGACGTGCTTGAGGGAATGTCCGCTCACCATGCCGTCCGCCACGAACAGTTCGCGATCGAACGTCTCGAACAGCTTTGCTCCGAGGTAGGCAGCGAACACCCAGTAGATGTCGCCGCCGCGCGTGTAGCGCGACGGATGGAGCACGGTGATGAGCAGCAGCATGAGCACTGCATACCCCTGCAATACGCCGTAGGGGATCACGTTGCCAGCGCCGGCGAGCTCCGTTACGCGCCAGTAGAGGACCGACGCTGCCCCAAGCAGCAGCATCGGCACGAGCGACAGCAGCCCGGCGCGCACGTGGATGCGATCGACGACCTGGGCAGCGATCAGCGACATGAAGGCGACGGTCATGGGCAGCCGGTCCCAGAACAGGCGTTCGTTGTCCGGAGCGAGGTGGTAGTAAGCCGATCCCGCTGCCGTCAGCAGCATGCCGACGAAGAAGATGGCGTAAGGCCAACGCTCTGCGGGCCGGTCGAACGCCGTGGTCCGGCGCAGCACCACGAGCAATCCGGCGAGCCCCGCCACCAGGAACGCGGCGTTCGATGCCACGTCGATGAAATTGGCGACGCCGAACATCGCGCGCCGGTCGGCGAAGTCGTGGTACTCGAGCGGTTGCGGCATGCCCGGGACAAGGAACGCGGCGGCGAGGCTCGCCACGGACAGGCCAGGCAGGATGGCAGTTCGGTACTTGGTCATTCGGCGACGGGTCGGCGCAGGGGATCCGCGGCCCGCTGCATCATAACAGCGGCCGGGCTGGTGCTCGTCGCGGGCTGCTCCGCGAACGATGGCAACGAGCCTTGGCTCGGCGATGTCGTCGAGATCGCGAGTCCGGGCGAGCCCGGGGGCCGCTATCCGCATCTCGCGGCCGGCGCAGACGATACCGTGGTCATTAGCTGGCTGCAGCCCGCTGGCGACCGTCGACACGAGCTTCGCTACGCCACCTTGCAGGAGTCGGCGTGGACTGGCGCGCGCAGCGTCGCGGCGGGCGACGACTGGTTCGTCAACTGGGCGGACTTCCCTTCGGTCGTGCCCGGACCGGACAGTCTGCTGGCCGCGCACTGGCTGCAGCAACGACCCGGTCACGCCTACTCGTACGACGTCCGCCTCGCGGTCTCCGCAGACGCGGGGCGGACCTGGTCCGAGCCGATGTCGCCGCATGACGACGGCACGCCGACGGAACATGGCTTCGCGACGCTGCTGCCCGTCGGTCCTCGGTGCTGGCGATCTGGCTCGATGGACGCCGCACCCAGGGCGGCGAAGGACACGATCACGACGCGGCCGGTGCGATGACGCTGCGATCGCTGACGATCGACCGCGCAGGCCTGGGATCCGACGCGGGCGCCGAGATCGACGCGCGTGTCTGCGACTGTTGCCAGACGGACGCCGCGCTGACGGACGAGGGTCCGATCGTGGTTTACCGGGATCGCAGTGCCGCGGAGATCCGCGACATCGGCGTGGTGCGACTGACCACAGCGGGCTGGACGGCGCCGCAACTCGTGAACGCCGACGGGTGGCACATGACCGGCTGCCCGGTGAATGGCCCCGCGATCGACGCGCGCGGCAACGAAGTCGCGGTGGCCTGGTTCACGGCGCCAGACCAGCCGCGCGTGCGGCTGGCGTTCTCGTCCGACAGCGGCCGCACTTTCTCCGCTCCCGTCGAGGTCGCTACAGGTGCCGTCGCCGGACGGGTGGACGTCGTGCTGCTGGACGATGGCCGGGCGGTGGTCAGCTGGCTGGCGGACGCACCCGGCGGCGCAGAGCTCGTCGCCCAGCCGTTTGCGCGCGACGGAACTGTTGCCGGGCCATCGGTCCTCATCGCACGCTCCAGCATCGAGCGCGCATCCGGCTTCCCACAGATGGTTCGCTCGGGAGACCGGCTGATTTTCGCCTGGACGCAGGCTGGCGAGCCACCGTCGCTGCGCACCGCCGTCGCCCGCCTGCGTTGACGCCCGTCGCCCGCGGATGCAGGCGTCCTTTGTGCTAGGATTCCGGCCCCTCCTCCCTGCGATTTCCGGAGCCGACCGATGCCCAATGCGGTAAAGCTCGAGGTGCCCGCCCAGGGCCAGAAGATCACGATCAGCAACGGTCGCCTGCAGGTGCCGGACCAGCCCATCGTGCCGTTCATCGAAGGCGACGGCACCGGCGCCGACATCTGGCGCGCCTCGGTGCGCGTGCTCGATGCGGCCGTCGCGAAGGCCTACGGCGGCAAGCGCAAGATCCACTGGATGGAGGTCTACGCCGGGCAGAAGTCGAACGACCTGTTCAACACCTGGCTGCCCGACGAGACGGTCGCGGCCTGCCGTGAATACCTCGTCTCGATCAAGGGCCCGCTCACGACGCCGATCGGCGGCGGCATCCGCTCGCTGAACGTCGCGCTGCGACAGATGCTCGATCTCTACGTGTGCCTGCGGCCGGTGCGCTGGTTCAAGGGCGTGCCCTCCCCGGTCAAGGCGCCCGGGAAGGTCGACATGGTGATCTTCCGCGAGAACACCGAGGACATCTACGCCGGCATCGAGTTCGAGGCGGGCAGCGCCGACAACCAGAAGTTCAAGGACCTGTTCAAGGAAGCATTCCCGAAGCTCTACGGCAAGATCCGCTTCCCCGACACGTCCGGCATCGGCATCAAGGCCGTTTCGCAGGAAGGCACCGAGCGGCTGATGCGGGCGGCCGTCCAGTACGCGATCGACAACAAGCGCAAGAGCGTGACGATCGTGCACAAGGGCAACATCATGAAGTTCACGGAGGGCGCATTCCGCAACTGGAGCTACGGGCTGGCCGAGCGCGAGTTCGCCGCGCAGACCTACACGTGGGACCAGTGGGAGCGCACGCGCGCCGACAAGGGTGAGAAGGCCGCGAACGCCGAGCAGGACGCTGCGAAGGCGGCCGGCAAGGTCGTCATCAAGGACGCGATCGCCGACATCACGCTGCAGCAGGTGCTGACGCGCCCGGACGAGTTCGACGTGATCGCCACGATGAACCTGAACGGCGACTACCTGTCGGACGCGCTCGCGGCGCAGGTGGGCGGCATCGGCATTGCGCCGGGCGGCAACATCAACTACGTGACGGGCCACGCGGTGTTCGAGGCCACGCACGGCACCGCGCCGAAGTACGCGAACCTCGACAAGGTCAACCCGGGCTCGGTGATCCTCTCGGGCGAGATGATGCTGCGTTACATGGGCTGGCTCGAGGCCGCCGACGCGATCATCACCGCCATGGACCGCACCATCGCGCAGAAGACGGTGACCTACGACTTCGCGCGCCTGATGGAGGGCGCCACCGAGGTCAAGTGCAGCGAGTTCGGCGACGCGCTGATCCGGAACCTCTAGGCCGGGCGAGGCCTTGAACCTGTCCGTCGCCAAGGCCGGCTCGCGGGACGAGCTCGTCCGGGACTGCGCGCAGATCCTGGTCGACCTGTTCGCGGACTACAACGCCGAGTTCCGCGAGGTCACGCAGCGCGCACGCCAGCGCTTCGAGGAGCGCGACTGGCGCGGCAGCCAGCGCGATGCGGTCGAGCGCATCGGGCTCTACTCGCGATACGTCGACAGCGGCGTCGAGCTGATGCGGCGCCGGCTCGGCGACGAGGTCCACGAGCGGTCGATCTGGTCGAGCATCAAGCGCCGCTACGCGGAGATCATCGACCCGCTGCCCGACGCCGAATTCAAGAAGACGTACTTCTGCTCGATCACGCGCAAGACGTTCGGCACGGTCGGCGTCGACCCGGCCGTCGAATTCTTCGCGCTCGACCTCGACCCCCTCGGCAGCGTCACCACGCACGTAGAGACCAAGGACTACGTCAATCGCGGGTCGCTGGAGTTGCTCGTCGAGGAACTGCTGGCGGACTTTCGCTTCCGCGCGCCGTACCGGGACTTCGAGCTGAGCGTGAAGCGGGTTTCCGACGAGCTGAAGGCGTCGCTCGAAGGTGGCGTCGAACGGCGCACCGTCGAGAAACTCGAGGTCATCAAGGAAGTCTTCTACCAGATGACGCGCGCCTATCTCGTCGGGCGCCTGGTCGGTCGCGGCTGGACGCTGCCTTTCGTCGTCGCGCTGCGCAACCACGACAGCGGCGTGGTCGTCGACGCGATCATGCTCGACGAGAGCACGGTGAGCGTGCTGTTCAGCTTCACGCGCTCGTACTTCCACGTCGACCTCGCGCACGTGGGCGAGGTCGTCAAGTTCCTGAAGGCGATCCTGCCGCGCAAGCCGGTGAGCGAGCTGTTCACGGTGCTCGGCCGAGCCAAGCAGGGCAAGACCGAGCGCTACCGCGAGCTTTTCCGCCACCTGCAGCATTCCGACGACCAGTTCATGCTGGCCCCCGGCGAGAAGGGCCTGGTGATGGTGTGCTTCACGCTGCCGTCGTTCGACGTGGTCTTCAAGCTGATCCGGGACAAGTTCCCCGCCCAGAAGAACATCCTGCGCGAGGACGTGCTGCAGAAGTACGACCTGGTCTTCAAGCACGACCGGGCCGGGCGGCTCGTCGACGCTCAGGAATTCAAGCTCGTCAAGTTCCCGAAGGCGCGCTTCGCGCCGGACCTGCTCGAGGAACTGCTCACCGAGACGTCCCAGACGGTGCGTGACGAGGGCGACGAGCTCGTCATCGATCACATGTACATCGAGCGGCGCATGACGCCGCTCAACCTCTTCGTGCGCAGCGCGACGCGCGAACAGGCCGAAAAGGCAGTGCTCGACTACGGCCAGGCGATCCGCGACCTGGCGGTGACGAACATCTTCCCGGGCGACCTGCTGCTGAAGAACTTCGGCGTGACCCGCCACGGCCGCGTGATCTTCTACGACTACGACGAGCTCTGCCTGGTGACCGACTGCCGGTTCCGGGAGATCCCGGAGTCGCGCTACGAGGAGGACGAGATGCTCGCCGAGACCTGGTACTACGTCGCGGACAACGACGTGTTCCCCGAGACGTTCATCAATTTCCTCGGCTTCGACCCGCACCTCAAGGCAGTCTTCCTGAGCGCGCACCGTGAGGTCCTGACCGCGGAATGGTGGCGCGGCATCCAGGAGCGGCTGCGCGAGGGCGACCTGCTCGAGGTGCTCCCGTACCACAAGCACCGCGTCCGGGTCTTCAGCAGCCTGTGATGCGCGCGTCGGCTCGTCCGCCCTGGTGGCTGATCGTCCTGCTGCTGCTCGTCGCCTTTGCGTTCCAGGGTTCGCGCGCGATCTGGGAGCCGGATGAGGGCCGCTACACCGGCGCGAGCCTCAACATGCTCGCAAGCGGCGACTGGCTGTTGCCGACGGTCGACGGCGAGCATCCGCACCTGACGAAGCCGCCGATGATCTACTGGGCGGTGGCGAGCAGCTTCAGGCTGTTCGGCATCAACGAGTGGGCTGCGCGGTTGCCGGGCGCGCTGGCGTTCGTCGGTACGGGCCTGCTGGTCTTCGGCCTGGGACGGCGCCTGCTCCCGGCGAAGCCGTGGCTGCCCGTGCTGGTCTGGGCACTCAGTTTCGGGCCGATCAGCGGGGCCAGCGTCGTCTCCACGGACGCGCTGCTGATGTTCTTCGAGACGGCCGCAATGCTGGCCTTCGTCGAGGCCTGGTCCCGGGACGGAGCATCCCGCTCACGTTGGGTGCTGGCGATGTGGCTGGCGTGGGGCCTCGCATTCATGACCAAGGGACCGCCGGCCCTGCTGCCGCTGCTGGCGATGGTCGTCATGCTCATCGCCCACGACCGGCGCGCCCTGCGTCGTTTCTTCCCCCTGGCCGGGCTCGTGCTGTTCGCCGTGGTGGCCTTTACGTGGTTCGCTCTGATCGTGCGGCAGGATCCGGACCGGCTGGGCTACTTCCTCGGCTACGAGGTCTACGATCGCATCTTCACCGGCACGCATCAGCGCAATTCGCGTTGGTACCAGGCTTTCGAGATCTACCTGCCGATGCTGATCCTCGGTGCCCTGCCCTGGTGGGCGCTGGCGCTGATCGGCGCGGGCGGCCCGCGCGCCGCGATTGGCAAGCTGCGGATGCGAGTCGCCGCACGTGATCGCGACTGGCTGCTGCTGCTTTATTGGTTCTGCGTGCCGCTGCTGGTCTTCTTCCTGGCCAAGTCGCGGCTGCACCTCTACGTGCTGCCCCTGTTCGTGCCGCTGTCACTGATGCTGGCTCGGGCGCTGGCCCACTGGCCGTGGCTCGATCGCCGCCGCCTGGTCGTCACCGCGGTCGCAACGGCTGTCGCATTGATCGGCCTCAAGGCCGTCGCCGCGTACTGGCCGGCCGACCGCGACGCGCGGGTCATGGCCAAGGCGATCCGCGAGATCATCGAGCCGCACGACATCGACGAGATCGTGTTCGTGGACATGCGCGGCTTCCACGGACTGCAACTGTACCTGGGCGTGCACGTCGAGAGCGTGCGGACCGGCACGCGCCCAATGGCCCCTTCAAGGTTCGTCGCCGAGGAGGACCTCTGCGAGGAAATCGCGGAGCACGAGCACAATGTCTACGCGCTCAAGGAAAGCCGCGTGCCGGAGTTCGTCGCCAGCGTGGCGGATTGCGCGGCCGCGCGGGCCCATCGGATCGGGGACTTCCACGGTGACGGCAATCGCATTGCGCTGTTCGTCATCAAACCCGTCGGTGCCCCACCGGCGAGGGAAGGCGCGTAAAGGACCCACGCTCCACGGCACGACCCGGCTCAGAAGCGGTAGCTCACGTTGAAATAGTAACGACGTCCCAGCACGTCGTACTGCGACGGATCGGTGTTCGCCTGCACCTGCGAGGGCAGCAGCGGCGGGTCCTCATCGGTGAGGTTCTCGATGCCGGCACGAAATGTCAGGCCGTCGAGGGCGCCGGCGTCGAAGACGTAAGTGGCGAACAGATCCAAATAGTCGAAACTCGGAATCGGATAATCGAGATCCGGATTGGCGTCCCGCATCGAATCGACGTAACGCCACTGGACACCGGCCGTCATGGCGGCCCATTGGTACCGGGCCTGCAGGTTGGCTTTCCACTCGGGGAACGAGCCGCCGATCAGACCGCCGACGAGGCCAACGTTCTCGTCCTCGGGCAGGCCCGGCGGCGGCAGCACCTTGAAAGTGTCCATCCACGACACGAGTGCGTTGAAGCCGACGTCGCCCGGCCCCGCGGCGAAGTTCCAGTCGAACTGCAGGTCCGCGCCGGAAACCTCCCGGCCGTCGATGTTGTAGAGGATGTCGGTGAAGCCGACGATTTCCCCGGTCAGGGCGTCGCGGGAGAAGAACCCGCACCACCGGTTCGACGCCTCGAAACCCGGATTGGTGCGCGGATCGAAGCACCACGGGATGTAATCCGGTGCGATGACCTGTTCGATCGCATCCTCGACTTCGATCCGGTACCAGTCCACCGCGACCTGCATCCCGGACCACAGCGGATGCGACGAGGGTGAGGTCCACACGAAGCCGACGGTGAGCGTGTCGCCGGTTTCGGGATCGAGCTCTGGATTGCCGCCCGCGACGCCGCGGTGCTCGAAGTCCTGGTCCTCGAAATCCGGCAGGAGTTCCGCGGGCACGCCCTGCGCTGCGCACAAAGCCTCGACCTGCGCGGCGTCCGGGCCGGTCCGCTGGTCGCTGGTGGCCTCGCAGGGGTCCGTGATTCCGTCGAACTCGGCGCGCGCAGGGTAGCCTGTCGGGAGTCGGGGCGAGTAAAGCTCGAAGACGCTCGGGGCGCGCACAGCCCGCTGCAACGATGCCCTCAGGCGTAACGGCGTGACCGGCTGGTAAAGCAGCTCGGCCTTCCACGCGTCCGCACCGCCGGCCGAGTCATAGTCGGAGTACCGGTAACCGACCACGAGCTCCAGGCGTTCCGCGCCGCGCAGATCGGCCAGCAGCGGCACCAGCGCTTCGACGTACAGATCGGTGTTGTAGTCCGAGCCGTCGATGTCGTCCGACGCATTGAAACCGACGATGTCGGGCTGGCCGTCGTCGAGGATCACGCTCGCGATCGGATCGGCGCGATAGAAGAACTCGTCACGCTTGTGCATGACGCCGACGGCGAGGCGCAAGTCCCCCGCCGGCAGCGCCATGGCCGGCCCGGAGGCCGACGCCTCGATCACGGTCTGCTCGTAACCCGAGCGATTCGTTCCCGACGCCGGAGATGTACTGCGCGCATTCCGGCGAGATGCGGCCGATCAGGAAGATGTTGAACTCGCCGCAGATCGACTGCCCGCCGTCCGGTGCGTAGGTCAGCTCGTTGATGCGCGAACGCAGCGCGTTGCCGTCCTGGGACTCCGCCTGGTCGTTGTCGCCGTACTGGACGTACGCATCGTAAGTCCAGCGATCCGAGATCGGGCCGCTGACGCCCGCGGTCAACTGGTAAACGTCGTACTGGTTCGACGCGACCCGCGCGCCCAGCTCGGAAAAGCGTTTCGAGATGCGCAGGTCCGCCGCAGGATTCGTGCGCGAATCGAGCAGGAACCGAAGATCGTCGGAAATGTAGGGATTGTTCGCCGGGACGAAGATCTGGTTGCTTGGTGGTGGCGCCAGGGCCTGGTCGGCGGAATAGTCCGCATACAGCGCGCGTGCATACAGCTCATGACCGGCATCGAGTTCGAAGCTACCGGCGGCGAAGGCCGACACGCGCTCCAGTGGCAGCTGCAGGTAGTTCCAGGGCGCGAAGTTGTAGGTGTAGAGCCGGTCGTTGAACAGAACGGGATCGCGCTCGCCACGGAAGTTGACGACGCTGCCCGGGCTGCGGTTGCCGGTCGTGAAGAGCGAGCCGTCCTGGTTGACGCCGAAGAACGATTGGATAGGGCACCGTGCCCGCTGCGAACCCGTACGACGCGAACAGCGCATCGAACGCGGGCCGGCTCGCGACCAGCGCGCTCGGCCTTCCTTCGAGCACGAACGTGGACCCGGACGGCAGGAATCCGCCGTCGGGCCCGAGGCCGCCCGCGCCGGGTTCGAAGTAGGCGAGCGAGTAGCTCGAAAAATCACGCTCTTCGTAAGCTGATCGCCTCGCGATTCGAGTAACCGGCGTAGCCGAGCACCTGCCCACGGCCGTCCGCAAAATCGAAGCCGCCGGTGATGCCGGCCGAGTACTCTTCCCCGTCGCCCTGGTCCGTGACGGCCCAGCCGCCGTCGAACTGCAGGCCGTCGAAATCCTCCTTGAGCTTGAAGTTCACGACGCCCGCGATTGCATCCGATCCATACACCGCCGACGCTCCGCCGGTGATGATCTCGACGCTCTCGACGAGTGCGGCCGGAATGACGTTCACGTCCACGACCCCGGTGCCGTTGGCGGGAATCAGTCGCCGGCCGTCGAGCAACACCAGTGTCGATACCGGCCCGAGGCCGCGCAGGTTCAGGTTGCCTTGGCCGCCGTTCGCGGGATTGTTCGAGGTGCTGGTGAACGTCGGGAACGAGCTGCGGCATCCGGTTCAGTGTCGTCTCCACGCTGGTCGATCCGGTTCGCTCGAAGGCTGCCTGCGTGATGCTGACGATCGGGCTGGCCGACTCGAAGTCCGGCCGCGCGATCCGGGAACCCGTGACGATGATCTCTTCGAGGGCGTCGTCCTGGCCGAGCGCGAGACCCGAGAGCATGATCGCGCGAGGCAGGAACCGAGTCGACGCCATGTGCCATGCGGTCACTTTCGTTCTTGTTTCTGTTGCGGCAGTCGCCGGCCCGATCCTGGCAGCCCTCTCCTGCATCGACTTATGACTTATATAGGTCCGCGGCTTCCCGTTGACCAAGGCTGCGCATCCCTCCGGTGGCGCGGCGGCACTCGCGCAGCGTACTCTCCCGCGTCAACGTGACCTGAACGAACGACGCACCCACTGGCTGGCACAGCTTCGCGAGCGCGGCGTCGTGCGCGTAGCCCTCAGCTACACGGCCATCGCCTGGTTGCTGCTGCAGGCCGCCGACGTCACGTTCGAGCCGCTCGGTCTCCCGGGCTGGGCCATGCGCGCGCTGATCGTGGCCGCCGTCCTCGGCTTCCCGATTGGCCGTGGTGCTGGCCTGGCACTTCGAACTCGGCGATCACGGCCTGTCGCGCGATTCCGCCCCGTCCGATGCGCCGCGGCCGCGCGTCCACGGGATACGCCGCTATGCGGATGTCGCTGATCATCGGCGTGCTGCTGGTGGCCGTGGCCGTGCTGCTGGTGCGCCAGTCGGAGTTTCGGCAAACCACCGCTTGCCCGAGAGACCATCGCTCGCGGTCTTGCCGTTCGAGAACCTGAGCGGCGACGAAGCACAGGCTTACTTCTCCGACGGCCTCGCCGAGGAAGTGCTCGATCGCCTCGGGCAGGTGCCGGGCCTGATGGTCGTGGCACGTTCATCGTCGTTCAGCTTTCGCGACCAGGGCCTCGACGTGCGCACGATCGCCGAGCGGCTCGGGGTGGCCGTCGTGCTCGAGGGCGCGGTGCGGCGCGACGGGCGGCGCCTGCGCCTCAGCGCAAAGCTGATCGACGGCAAGACCGGCTATCAGCTCTGGTCGGGCAGCTTCGACCGCGAGGTGACCGACGTGTTCGCCGTGCAGGAGGAACTGGCCCGGGCCGTGATCGACGCGATCGTCCCCGTCGCCCGCGGCGACGCGAACGCATCGGTGTCAGTGACGCCCCCGACGACGAGCCTGACGGCCTATGACCTGTTCCTGCTTGGTCGCGCCGCACAGACCCTGCGCGGACCGGCCGGCGTAACGCACCTGAAGAAGTCGGTTGACCACTTCGAGCAGGCACTGAAACTGGACCCGGGGTTCGCCCGAGCGCAGGGCGCACTCGCGAACTCGCTGGTCCTGCTGGTGATCTACAACGAGCCGGGACACCGGACCCCGAGGGGCTGCGACGGGCCGAGTCCGCCGTGTACAAGGCACTGTCACTGAATCCGGACTCGTCCGAGGCGCAGGTTGCCTATGCCAACCTGTTGCGCAGCACGCAGCGCGCGGGCGCCGAAGATGCCTATCGCCGTGCGATCGAGCTGAACCCGAACAACGCCGAAGCGTGGCACGGGTACGCCGTGTACCTGGCCGAGCAACCCGAGCGGGGCGCGGAGTCGGACGCCGCGACCCGACGCGCACTCGAGCTCGATCCCCGCTCGCTGGTGACCTGGGCCAATTACCTCGGCCTGGTTGCACGCGTCGGATCGTGCTCGGTTCCGCGAGGAGATGGCGCGCGTCGCCGTGATCTTCCGGGACGTTCCGGATGCCCTGATGGGCTTCGTCAGCATCGGCCGTCATGGACGGCTTCCCGTGTCGAGGCACTGCGATTCTCGCTGGCCGCGCGGGCGTCCGACGGGCCCGTCACCGTTTCGCCGACCAGGCTCGCTTCAGCTCGGCGTTTCCCTGGCGCAACGTCGACGAGGAACGTGTCGTGCGCGAAGTCGAGGCGGCGCTCGCAGCGAACCCGGCGTTGCGCAAGGGCTCCGATCATGTTCCTGCTGGTCGATGCCTATGGAATGCTGGGCAACGAACCGCGCCTGCGCGAGCTGTTCGAGGAACTGGCGGCGAGCCGCGGTGCCGAGAACCGGGACCTGAATGCCCGGATGGCGTTCTGGTACTCGGTGCTTCGGTCGGTACGACGACGCAGCACGTGCGCTGGCACTGGCTGAGCCGATCCCGGAGGACCCGATGACCGGCGGCCTCGGCATCTCGATCGTCATTTTCCAGGCGCTTCCCGCGAAGCTGCGCGTGTACTTCGCGCCACCGGCCGGCGATGCCGAAGCGGACGAACTCGCGCACCGGTTCCTCGCGAAATGGCGCGGCCGCGCGACCGCAGACCCCCGAATCAGGCGCATTCGGATGGGTCGACCTCGCGGCCCTGGCGGCCAACGAAGGGCCATCGCGACGAGGCCGTCGACTGCTGCGCCGCGCGATGGACGAGTCGGACCTGCCCTACCTGTTCCGGCCGGCCCTGCCGTGGTTCAGAGAGCCTCGAGGGCCATCCGGGTTACGATGCGCTGGTGCGCGAGCGCGAAGCCCGCATCGTGCGGATCCGCGCCGAAATGCTCGCGCTCGAGGCTGCCGCGAAGAAGGAGGCGACGCCATGAGGCGGATACCGCGCAGTCTCATGGCCGCGTCGCTGCTGGCCGTCGCGACCACGGTTGCGGCGCAGGACGTCAACATCCCGCGTCCGGCGGACGAGATCGAACGGGAGCTTGCGACCGCGCCGTTCGTGATCACGGCCGCCGAGATCAGCCGGCCCAAGGCCAAGGGCGACATCACGCTCAAGGCCGAGGTCTCCTTCGCCGGGGCGCCGCTCGTACCGCGTGAAACTGCGCCGGGCCGAACCCGGTGCCGAAGATTTCAACAACCGCCCTCGCTACGATCTCGCGGCCTACGAACTGCAGAAGCTGTTCCTCGATCCCGCCGAGTACGTCGTGCCACCCACCGCGCTGCGGATGATGCCGCTGGCGGAATTGCGGCCGCACTCGCCGGAGGCGAAGCCGACGTTCAAGGGCTCCGACGACGTGCTCGTCGTGCTGCAGTACTGGTTGCACGAAGTCAAGGTGATCGCCGACGTCTACGATCCCGAGCGCTTCGCCACCGATCCGAAGTACGCGCGCCACATCGGCCAGCTCAACGTCCTCACGTTCCTGATCGAGCACGGCGACTCCAACGTCGGCAACTTCCTGATCTCGCGAGCGGAGACCGGCCCGCGCGTGTTCAGCATCGACAACGGCGTCGCCTTCGAATTCAACGAAAGCGACCGCGGCCAGCTCTGGATGAAGATGCGCGTCGACCGGCTGCCCGCCGACACCGTGGAGCGCCTGCGCAGGATCACGCCCGAGGAACTGCATCGACGCCTCGGCGTGCTGGCGCAGTGGCAGCTGCGGGACGGTCGGTGGGTCGCGATGGCGCCGGGAGAGAACCTGGCGCCGGCGCGCGGCGTCCGCAAGGACGACGGCATCGTGCAGCTGGGTCTGCGCAAGGCCGACATCGACCAGATCGAGCGTCAGCTCGGACGCCTGCTGAAGCAGGTGGACGACGGCCAGATCGCCACGTTCTGAGGCGAGGAGACGCATCATGTGCTCGAGTCGATCGACCGGAAATCCCGCGAGGCGCGCACTCGGTGCCACCGTCGGGTCCGCAATGCTGGCCGTCCTGCTGGCCGGCGGCGTTCGCGCCGAGGAATCGCAGCCGGTCGCGTGGCAGGGGATCGAACGCGTCGTGGCCTTCGCGGACGTGCATGGCGCGTACGCGGAGCTCACGGCCCTGCTGCGTTCCGTCGGCGTCGTGGACGAAGACCTGCGGTGGACCGGAGGCCGCACGCACCTGGTCAGCCTCGGCGACTTGCTCGACCGCGGCGCCGACTCCCGCAAGGTCATGGACCTGCTGATGCGGCTGCAGGGCGAGGCCGCAACCGCAGGCGGCCGGGTCCACGTCGTGCTCGGCAACCACGAGGCGATGAACGTGCTCGGCGACCTGCGCTACGTCGATCCGCGGCGAGTACGCGGCATTTGCGGACGAGGAGCCCCGCGGTCAGCGCGACGCGCTGCGTGCCGAGTGGGTGGCGCGAAACGGCGCGGATTCGGCGGCTGCGTTCGACGCGAAATTCCCGCCGGGATTCTTCGGCCATCGCGCAGCCTTTTCGCCTCGCGGTCGCTACGGACAGTGGCTGCTCGGCCTGCCGGTGGCCATCGTCGTCAACGACAGCGTCTTCATGCACGGCGGCCCATCGAAGGTCCTGGCCGGCCTTTCGGTGCAGGAGATCAACCTGCGCTACCGGGCCGCGTTGCGCGACTATCTCGTCACGCTCGAGGCGCTGGAGACAGCCCAACTGGTGCGGCCCGAGGACCCGTACTCGGAGCGGCCGGCACTGGCGCAGCAGCGCCTCGCCGCCGTGACCACCGCAGACGAGGTCAGCCTCGCTCGCATGAAGGACGCCGTAGAGAAATTCGCCGCGGCCGATCGCAATCCGTTCATCGAGCCCGACGGCCCCAACTGGTATCGCGGCGCGGCACTGTGCAACGAGTGCTCCGAAGCCGACGTGCTGGACCCGTTCCTGGCGACCGTCGGCGCTCGGCGCCTGGTGATCGGTCACACCGTCGCGCGCGACACGCGCGTCGCCTCGCGCTTCGACGGGCGGGTCGTCAAGCTCGATGCCGGCATGAATCGGGCGGCCTACCGCGGCCGCCCCGCGGCGCTGACGCTCGATCAGGGCGGCGCCCGCGTGTCGTACGCCGACGACCGCGCACCGCCCGCGGAGATTCCGGCCGAACCGCTTTACGTGGCCTCCCCTTCGCTCGACGATGCCCGCGTCGCGGAGATCCTGGCCAACGGCACGGTCACGGTCGGTGGACCGCGCTCGCCCGGGATCATCGAAGTCTCCGTCGAGCACGGCGGCCAGAAGGTACCCGCCATCTTCAGTGCCACGACTCGCGACGATGCCCGGCGCGAACTCGCCGCCCATCGCGTCGACCGGCTGCTGCGGCTCGGTCTCGTTCCAGCGACGGTCGAACGCGAGGTCCAGGGACAACGAGGCGTGCTGCAGGCACGACCGGATCGCATCGTGACCCTCGCCGACGTGCAGCGGGACAAGCTGCGGGTCGGCGGCTGGTGTGCGCTCGAGCCGCAGTACGAGCTGATGTACGGCTTCGACGCGCTGATCGGCAACGAGGCGCGCACCGCCGATCGAATCCTGTACGACGGCGCGTGGATGCTGCTGCTCACCGGCCACGGCCAGTCCTTCGGCACGGCCCGGACATTGCCGGCGCACCTCCAGGCCCGGCCACCGTCGCCCGGAGCCGGAGCTTCGGCGTCGTCTCGCCTCGCTCGACGACGCCACGCTCGCGGCTGCGCTCGGCGACCTGGTGACGCCACGGGAACGGCAAGGCCATGCTCGATCGCCGCAACGCGCTGCTCGCGCCGGCCGCGGCCGCGGCGCGCTGACGACCGTCAGTCCGAGGCTCGCGTCACGCGCCGCACGACGAAGCAGCTGCGCGCCTGCATTCCGTCCACGTCGCTGGCGATCACGGTGATCGTGAGCTCCTCGAGCACGTCCGTCGGCCCCACGCCGGCGAACGTCCGGGAGCGCGGATCGAACCGCAGCCAGGGCGGCAACGGGCGGCCGTTCTCGAGCATGGCCTGCAGGTGCAGCACGTCGCCGGGATCGGCGTCGCGGAAGGCGTCCTCGGCCACCGCGTGCATGAACGGGCGGCCCGGCTCATAGGCGAGGTCGGCGATCGGCCGCCCGGGCTCCGGTGCGACATTGATCGCATTCTCGAGCGCCTTGCGGCCGAACTGGCGCCCGATCGCCACGGCCAGCCCGATCCAGGCCAGCGCGAGCAACAGGTTCAGCAGCGCGAACTGCGATGCGCCCCAACCCAGCCAGTTCAAGCCGACGAAGACGACGCCCGCCTGGATCAGGTCGCCAAAGCGCCAGAAGAACGAGTCGATGGCCGTCTTGCCCTCGTATTTCGCGTCGCGGTCCACCGGCAGGAACAGCGCGTGCCGCGTCGTGTTCATCAGCGAATAGTCGATGCTGTTCTCGGCGATCTTCACCAGCCGGATCAGCGTGAAGATCGGCACGAAGCCGCCGAGCGTCGGCGCGAGCGCGATCAGCCCGTAGCCTGCGGCGACGATGACCGGGTGCACGAGCAACGCACCGCGCACGCCGACGTGGTGGTAGATGCGCGCGACGAGGAACAACTGGATCGCGAGCCCCACGAACGTGACCCAGAACTGGAAGCTGCCGTAGAACGCCGTGATCAGCGCGCCCTTGTCGAGCGCCCCGCCGCTCGCGGCCACGCGCTCGATCGCGTCGCGCTGCACGAAGTCGGCGAGGATGAACTCGCCGGTCGTGTTGATCCAGTTCAGCAGCACGACGAGCAGCGCGATCAGCAACAGGTAGCGGTCACGGAGCACCAGCCCGATGCCGCCCAGCAGGTGCGGCACGGGCGCGCCATGCTCGACCGCGACCGGTCGCGAGCCGTCGGGCACGGCGCGCCGCTCCGGGCCGGCGACCAGCAGCGTCGCGAGCAGGATGACCGTGGCGACCAGCATGAGTCCGAACGGCGTCAGGGCGGCGACGGACAGCTGCGCAGTCTTCGCGCCCGCCAGCGCGCCGACGTTGGCGCCGACCATGATCACCGGGAAGAGGCGCTGTCCGCTCTTGAGGTTGAACGAGTCCGCCGCGAACGCCCACAGCTGGGCGATCACCATGACGCCGAAGATGCTGACCCAGACGAAGAACGGGAATGCGATCGGCGCGCCCGCCCAGGCCGCCGCGCAGAAGACGAGCAGGTTCAGCGCAAAGAAGGCCGTGACGGCACGCAGCAGCCGTTCGCCGTCGAGCCGGCGGCGCACCGCGCTGTAAGCGGGCACCAGGAACATCAGCAGCAGCGCGATGACCGCGACCGCGTAGGCGCGCACCTCGGCGGAGAACTTCGCGAGCATGAACGCTTCGCGCAGCGCCTTGACGACCTGGTACGAGAACAGCAGCAGGAACGCGTGCAGGAAGAACAGGAATGCGCTGCGGCCCTCGCCGGGTCGCACCCGTGTGAAGACAGTCAGCAGACGCTCGAAACGGCTCAGGCCGGCGTGGTCCGTCAGCACCGGCCACTCCGGGTCGTCATGGCTCATCCCCCCGTGTTCTTCTTCTGCAGGCCCAAGGCCGCCAGCGACGGATCCGCCTGCAGCAGCGCCTCCGGATACCCGAGCTGCACGGCCGCAAGCGCGCCTTCCCGCGCCATCTCGAGGTCGCCGCGATCGGCTGCGGCCACCGCCGAATAATACTGGACATACAAGTCCGCGCCCTTGGCCGCAGCCTGGTCCAGGTAGCTTCTGGATGCCGCCGCATCCCCGACCCGCCCATAGTAATACCCCAGTTGCGCCAGCAGCAGCCCGTCCGTGGGCCGTGACTCGAGTTCCCGCAGCCCCAGCCGGATCGCCTGCCGGTAGTGCCCGATCGCTTCCTCCCGCCGTCCCGGGATCTGCCAGACCGCGTCGGCGAGATTGCCCCACAGCGACTGGTCCTGCCCGGCGAGCGCGGTCGCCCGCTCGTAGTTCGCCACGGCCTCGTCGAACTCGCCCAGGAAATAGTGCACGGTGCCCAGATTGGAATAGGCACTGCGCGCGGGCTCGATTGCGAGCGAGCGACGGTACGCCTCCGCGGCGCCGCGCAGGTCGCCCTTCATCTGCAACGCGGCACCGAGGTTGTTGTGGGCACTCGCGCTCGACGGCGCCAGCTCGCTGACCTCGCGATAGGCGTCGATGGCCTCGTCGATCCGGCCGCGCGAGAACAGGTACCCGCCGAGCGCATTGAACGCGCCCCAGAACGCGGGCTCGACCTGCACCGCCGTCCGGAAGCTGCGCTCGGCGGCCTCGAACCGCCCGCCGGCTGCATGTGCCTGCCCGAGACCGATATGCCCGTCCGCATCCTGGGGGTTCCGGGTCACGAGCGTCTGGTAGATCGCCACGGAATCCGCGATCCGGCCGCTGGACAAGTAGAGGCTGCCGAGCGCCTTCTCCGTCTCGACCAGCGAGGCATCGAGATCGAGCGCGCGACGGCACGACTGCTCGGCTCGGTAGAGGTCGGACGGATCACGGGTGCGGTCGTAGATCCGCACACCGACCCGGCACAGCCCGGCGTAAGCACGCGCGAACGTCGGCTCGATCTCGATCGCCTCGCTGAAGCGCTGCGCCGCCTCCGTCAGGCGACTCATGTCACCGGACTGCCGCAGCATCGCGAGCCCGGCGAGATACGGATCGACGGCCCGGACGTCGAGCGTCGCGGCCGACGCGGCTCCCGGCGACGTCTCTTTCGGCACGAGCACGATGCGCAACGCCTCCGTGACCGAGCGGGCAATCTCGTCCTGGATCGAGATCACGTCGCTCCAGCTGCGATCGTAGCTGCCGGCCCAGACGTGATACCCGTTCGCCGAATCGATCAGCTGCATCGTGACCCGCAGGTTGTCGCCGTCGCGACGCACGCTGCCCTCGAGCACGTGCCGCACGCCGAGCGACTGGCCGATGCGGCGCACGTCGACGTTGCGGTCCTTGAACTCGAAGGCCGAGGTCCTCGCGGCAACCCGCAGCCCCGGGACCTGCGCGAGCCGCATCGACAGTTCCTCGCTGAGGCCGTCACCGAGGTAGCTGTTGCCTCCGGACGGACTCATGTCCACGAGCGGCAGCACCGCGACGGACGGATTCTTCGCATCGACCTGCGGGGACGCCTCCGTGCCTCCCATTTCGATCGAGCGCCACCAGGCGAAGCCCGTCACGACGGCCATCAGCGCGACGCCTGCGACGATCGCCGGTGCGACCGCGCGCCTCGCCCGCGGCAATTTCACGCCATCGGGCGTACCGTCATCGAGCACGATGCCGCCCGGCGTGATCTCGTAGGACCACGCCAGTGTCGCGACGATCGGCAGCCCGATCACCGCGAGGATCGTCAGCACCGTCATCCACCACTCCGGGAGGCGCAGCGGCTCGAAGGTGACCTCCGCCACCTGCAGCATGATCCACATGCCGAGCAGATAGCCGCCGGACACCCTGAACACGCTGCGACGACGCAACTCGAAGAGCAGCGTCTGCAATCGCCCGACCAGGGTCCGTCGGGGCGGATGACCGACCGGATGCTGCGAGTGGGCTTGCGTCGCCGGGACCGCTGCCAGCGGCTCGAAGTGGGCGATCAGCGCAAAGCCGCCCCGCGCCACCGTGACGATATAGGACTGGTCCTTGGGTGATCCGCCGAGGGCTTCGCGCAGCGCACGGATCCCGGCTCGCAGCAACTGGTCACTGTGACTGCGCCCCGGCCAGGCTCGCTCACGAAGCGTGCGCCGATCCACCGCTTCGCCGTGGTGCTCGACCAGGCACATCAGGAGTTGCATGTGCTCGGGATCGAGCACGAGGGTTCCCGTCGGGCCGCAGAGTCGCAATTCTTGCGGCTCGACGCGCCACACACCCAGCCTGAAGCCAGCACGCAGGTCGGTGGCGTCCATGACCCCTCGACCGTTGGTCCCCTGTGGGGGCGAGCATATCAGAGCGCGGCGGCCAGTTCGTCACCGGCGCGGCGGGTGCGACGAACCGTTGGTTTCAGGCTGCGAGTCGATCCAGGGCCTGCCCGAGGTCCGCGACCAGATCCTCCGGATCCTCGATGCCGATCGAGAGCCGCACCGTGCCGGGTCCGATGTCCGTCCAGAGCGCCTGCTCCGTGGTGAATCCCCGCGGCTGCTGCATCGCAGGTGCCACGACCAGCGATTCGGTCGAACCGAGGCTGGCGGTGATGCTGAACAATGCGAGCGATTCTGCAAACCGCGTTCCGGCCTCGAGCCCTGCGGCCAGGTCGAACGTCACCAGCGTCCCGAATCCCTCCATCTGCAGTGACGCCAGCGCGTGGCCTGGATCTCCGGGCAGGCCTGGGTAGCGAACCCGGCCCACCTCGGGTCGCGTCGCGAGGAATTCCGCGACGCGTTGTGCATTGGCGCACTGGGCGTCCCAGCGCACGAAATACGTCTTCAGGCCCCGCAGGATCAGGAACGCCGCGTGTGGATCGAGTGTCGGTCCCAGGATCGAGAAATCGTCCCGCAGCGCCTCGATGAGGTCGGCACGGCCGACGACTGCACCGCCCATGACGTCACCGTGGCCGGACGCGTACTTGGTCAGGCTGTGGGCGTACAGGTCCACGTCGAACTGGCCATGGTTGTGCAACCCGCCGAGCGTATTGTCGAGCAGCGTGAGCGCGCCGTGGCGGCGCGCAATCGAAGTGATGCGCCCGATGTCGGCGACCTTGAGTACCGGGTTGGTCGGCGATTCGAAGATCACCAGCCGGGTCGGTGTCCCGGCCAGCGTCCGCTCGAGCGCATCCAGGTCGTCCACCGTGAGCAGCGTGCTCGTGACGCCGTAGCGGCCCAGCAGCCGTCGCACGAGCGCCCGAGTCGGGCCGTACAGCTCCGCAAAGTAGACCACGTGGTCGCCGGACTTCAGCAGCGCCAGCAGCGGCATCGCGATGGCTGCGACGCCCGAACCGGTCAGCAGGCAGGCATCGCGCTCCTGCAGTTGCGCCAGCCCGAGCTCGAGCTGCCGCAGCGTCGGATTCGAGACGCGGGAGTAGTAGAACCCCTCGCGCTGCCGCATCCACAGCTTCTGCGTTTCCGCGACGTCGTCGAAAGCTGAACTTGACCGACTGGTAGATCGGCGCCACGAGTGGCCGGTTGTCGGGTGGCACCAGCACGTCCGGCAGGTGCGTGACCCGGGTTCGCTTCTTCATCGCCGCGGCCTCAGGCCGTGATCTCGTAGGGATCGGCGTCGAGCAGCGCCGGGAAGCTGCTGCGGTAGGACTGCAGCGATTCGAGATCGAGCACGACCGTCTCGACGCGGTCGCCGCCGCCCTCGCTGGAGAGCGGCTGGCCGAGAAAGTCGAGCGCCACGCTGTCGCCCACGTAGGTCGTGCCGTTGCCGTCGCGACCGATCCGGTTGACGCCGACGACGTAGCTCAGGTTCTCGATCGCACGGGCCCTCAGCAGCGCGGCCCAGGCGTGCGCGCGACGTTGCGGCCAGTTCGCCACGTACAGCAGCAGGTCGTAGTCGCCGCGGCTGCGACTCCAGACGGGGAAGCGCAGGTCGTAGCAGATGAGCGGGCAGACGCGCCAGCCCTTGATCTCCGTGACCAGGCGCCGGGTGCCGGCCGTGTAGTGCTGCTGCTCGTTCGCCATCCGGAACAGGTGCCGCTTGTCGTAGTACTCGAGCGAGCCGTCGGGACGCGCCCAGACCAGCCGGTTGAAGCACTGGCCGGCGTCCCGGACGATCAGGCTGCCGGCGATGACGCACCCGAGCGCCGCGGCCTCCTCGCGCAGCCAGCCGACCGTCGGTCCGCTCATCTCCTCGGCCAGCGTCGCAGTGTCCATGCTGAAGCCGGTCGAGAACATCTCGGGCAGCACGACGAGATCGGTGTGTCCGGCGAGCCCCCGAAAATGACCCGCCAGGTTGCGCCGGTTCGCCGACGGGTCCTGCCAGGCCAGCTCGGTCTGGACCAGCGTGACGCGCAGATGGGAATTCATGGAACACCTCCGGATGCCTGCAGCACGGACAAGCGCTCGCCCGCCGCATCGAGCGTCGCCTCGCCCTTTGCGAAGCAGAATCGCACGAGTCGCTCGCTGGATGGACTGGCGGAAAATACCGACACCGGGATCGCCGCGACGCCGACTTCCCGCGTGAGCCAGCGCGCGAACTCGACGTCGGGCAGGTCGCTGACCCGCGAATAGTCGGCAAGCTGGAAATAAGTCCCGGCCGCCGGAACGAACGCGAACGGCGTGCGCTCGAGCAGGCGGCAGAAGTGGTCGCGCTTGGGCTCGTAGAACGCAGCGAGGCCAAGTGCGTGCTCCGGGGACTCCGCGAGAAACTCCGCGAGTCCGGCCTGCATCGGGGTCGCGACGGCAAACTGCACGAACTGGTGCACCTTGCGGAACTCGCTCGTCAAGGCCGGGGGCGCCACGCAGTAACCGATCTTCCAGCCCGTGCAGTGGAACGTCTTGCCGAACGACGAGACGACGAAGCTTCGTTCGGCAAGCTCCGGGCGACCGAGCAGGCCCGCGTGCCGCCGCCCGCCGAATACGATGTGCTCGTAGACCTCGTCCGCCAGGACCAGCGCCGAGCTGTCGCGCAACACCTCGCCGAGTGCGTCGAGATCGGCATCCGAGAACACCGCGCCCGTCGGATTGTGCGGCGAGTTGACGATCAGCAGCCGTGTCCGCGCAGTCATCGCGTCGCGCACGCGTTGCCAGTCGACACTGAAGCTCGGCCGCTGCAGCGGCACGCGGACGACAAGCCCACCCGCCAGTTCGACCGCGGGCTCATACGAGTCATACGCGGGCTCGAGCACGATGACTTCATCGCCCGGCCGCACCACCGCGTGGATCGCGCAGAACAGTGCCTCAGTCGCGCCGGACGTGACCGTTACTTCCGCATCGCCCACCACCCGTCGGCCATACAGCGCCTCCACCTTCGCAGCGATCGCCTGCAGTAGCGGCGGCCACCCCGCCATCGGCGCGTACTGGTTCACGCCGTCGCGCATCTTCTGCGTCACCAATTCGACCAGCCGCGGCGGCGGATCGAAATCGGGAAACCCTTGCGACAAATTGATCGCGCCGCACTCCTGCGCCAGCCGCGACATGACGGTGAAGATCGTGGTGCCGACGCGCGGCAGCTTAGATGACGGAAGCGTCAGCACGATTGCGGCGCAGCGGCGGCTCCGGAACGGAGATGGCTCGGGAGACCGTCGCGCCGCATGGACGCGGCGCGCGAGCCTACAGGGACGTATTCACGGCGTGTCTCCCGGGCCTTCTCCGCTCCGGAGCCGTCGCTGCGAATCATGATCCTGCTGCGCGCTTGTTCATCGCGGCGGCCGCCATCGCGGCGCCGATGATTCCGGCATCGTTGCGGAAATGCGCCGGGACGATCTCGGCGCGACTCTTGAGCAGCGAGCCGAAGTGTTCCCAGTTTTCGGTCACGCCGCCACCGATGATGAAGAGATCGGGCCAGAGCAGCGCGTGGTACGCGGCGATCACCTCGTTGACTGCGGCGGCCCACTCGTGCCAGCCGAGGCCACGATCGGTGCGCACCTTCGCCGAGGCCCGGTGCTCGGCTTCCTCGCCGCGCACCTCCAGGTGCCCGAGCTCCGTGTTCGGCAACAGACGCCCGTCGATGAAGATGGCCGTGCCGATGCCGGTGCCGAGCGTCAGCACCATGACCGTGCCATCGCGCCCCCGCCCTGCACCGAGCGTCATCTCGGCCACGCCGGCCGCATCCGCGTCGTTCAGGAACGCGACCGGCCGGCCGATCCGGGCTTCGAGCAGTGCCTGCGCATTGGTGCCGATCCAGCGGCGGTCGACGTTCGCGGCCGTCCAGGCTACGCCCCGCTTCGTGACGGCCGGAAACGCCAGGCCCACCGGGCCCGCAGCCGGCAACTCGCGCGCCATCGTCGCGAGCAGCTCGATCACTGCTTCGGGTGCAGCGTCGGCCGGAGTCGCCCGCCGCAGCACCTCGCCCGCGACCCGTCCGGCCGTGGCATCCACCAGTCCCGCCTTGACGAACGAGCCGCCCACGTCGAAAGCGAGAATCGGCGACTGCGGCACCGGTCAGCCCTTCTTGAGGCTCTCGATCATCTGCTGGTTCGCCGCGAGCGCCATCTGCGCGTCCCGATCGCGCAGCTTCTGCTGGCGCGACATCGCGATGCCGGCAACCACGACACCCACGGCCACGACCGCAACGAGGATGGTCGCAAGCGCGTTGATGTCCGGGCTCACGCCGAGGCGCACCTTCGAGAACACCACCATCGGCAGCGTGCTGGAGCCCGGGCCGGCTACGAAGCTCGCGATCACCAGGTCGTCCAGCGACAGCGTGAACGCCAGCAGCCAGCCCGAAAGCAGCGCGGGGAAGATGATGGGCAGCGTGATCAGGAAGAATACCTTCGCCGGGCGCGCGCCGAGATCCTGGGCCGCCTCTTCCAGCGATTCGTCGATCTGCGCGAGCCGCGACTGCACGACGACGGTGACGAAGGCCATCGCGAACGTGACGTGCGCGATGATGATCGTGGTCATGCCGCGGCCCGCCGGCCAGCCGATCAGTTGCTCCAGCGTGACGAACAGCAGCAGCAGCGAGAGGCCGGTGATCACCTCGGGCATCACCAGCGGCGCCGTGGTCATGCCGGACAGCAGCGTGCGGCCGCGGAACGGACCGAAGCGCGCAAGGATCATGCCCGCGAACGTGCCGAGCACGACGGCCAGCGTCGCCGAGACCGCTGCCACTTTGAGGCTGAGCCAGGCCGCGTCGAGGATCTGCTGGTTCTGGATCAGCGCGCCGTACCACTTCGTCGAGAATCCGCCCCAGACCGTGACGAGCCGCGACTCGTTGAACGAGAACACGACCAGCGAAATGATCGGCACGTACAGGAACGCAAAGCCCAGCACGAGGGCCAGCACGCGGAACCAAGGGCGGCCGTGCATCATCGGTGCGCTCCGCCGCCCGCTTCGGCGTCCTGAGCGCGCTGGAAGAACATGATCGGGATGACCAGGAACAGCAGCAGCGCGATCGCGACCGCGCTCGCCACCGGCCAGTCACGGTTGTTGAAGAATTCGGTCCACAGCACCTTGCCGATCATCAGCATGCCGGGGTCGCCAAGCAGGGCCGGAATCACGAACTCGCCCACCGCCGGGATGAAGACCAGCAGGCAGCCGGCGATGATGCCCGGCAGCGACAGCGGCAGCGTGACCTTGAGGAACGACTTCCAGGGACGGCAGCCGAGGTCGGCGGCGGCCTCGAGCAGCGTCAGGTCCAGCTTCTCGAGGTTCGCGTACAGCGGCAGGATCATGAACGGCAGGTACGAGTACACGATGCCGACGTAGACCGCGAAGTCCGTCTGCAGCATCTGGATCGGCTGGTCGATGACGCCGAGCGCCATCAGCGTGTTGTTGATCAGGCCGTTGTTCTTGAGGATGCCGATCCACGCATAAACACGCAGCAGGAACGACGTCCAGAACGGCAGGATCACCAGCAACAACAGGATGTTGCGCGTCGACGACTGGCTGCGGGCGATCGCGTACGCCATCGGGTAACCGATCAGCAGGCACAGCAGCGTCGAGACGCCGGCGACCCAGATCGAGTTCAGGTACGCCTTCCAGTACAGGTTGTCCTCGACCAGGAACGCGAAATTGCCGAAGTTGAGCTGGATCTGCAGCGCCTTCTCCGAGACCCAGTGCAGCAGCGGCTGGTAGGGCGGCATCGAGATCTGCGCGTCCGAGAACGAGATCTTCAGCACGATCACGAACGGGACCAGGAAGAACATCAGCAGCCACAGGTACGGCACCGCGATGACGGCGGTGCGTCCGTCGAGGCCGAGGCGGTGCAGCACCCGCGCGATCACTTGGTCACCACCACGGGGCTGCTCGGGTCCCAGTGCAGGTACACCTGCTCGTCCCACGTGATGCGCTCGTCCGCGTGCCGGTACACGTTCGGCTGCGTGACGCGCACGACCTTGCCCGACGCGAGGCGCAGCAGGTAGATCGACAGGTCGCCCATGTAGGCGATGTCGCGGACCGTGGCCGGCGTCCAGTTGTCCTCACCCTCCGGCTTCTCGCGCGACATGAGCATCTTCTCGGGACGGATCGCCGCCCAGACCGTGGCGCCCGGCGCGGAACTGACGCCGTGATCGACGAAGATCGGCCGCTCGAGATCGTCGGACTCGATGCGCACGTAGGACGGCTCGTCCTCGATCAGCCGGCCCTCGAAGATGTTCACCGAGCCGATGAACTCGCTGACGAAGCGCGAGTTCGGGTACTCGTAGATCTCGGTGGGCGTGCCGACCTGGACGATTTCGCCGTGGTTCATCAGGCCGATGCGGCTCGACAGCGTCATCGCCTCTTCCTGGTCGTGCGTCACGACGATGAACGTGACGCCGAGCGTCTCCTGGATGTTGATCAGCTCGAACTGGGTGTGCTCGCGCAGCTTCTTGTCGAGCGCGGCGAGCGGTTCGTCGAGCAGCAGCAGCTTCGGCTTTTTCACCAGCGCCCGCGCCAGCGCGACCCGCTGGCGCTGCCCGCCGGAGAGCTGGTGCGGCTTGCGCTTGGCGAACTGGCCGAGCTTCACCAGTTCGAGCATCTCGGTGACGCGCTTGGCGATCTCGGGCTTGGAGATCTTGTCCTGCTTGAGCCCGAACGCGACGTTCTGCTCGACCGTCATGTGCGGGAACAGCGCGTAGGACTGGAACATCATGTTGACCGGCCGCTCGTAGGGCGGGATCTCCGTCATGTCCACGCCGTCGATGTAGATGCGGCCTGCGGTCGGGCGCTCGAAGCCGGCCAGCATCCTGAGCAGCGTCGTCTTGCCGCAGCCCGACGCGCCGAGCAGGCAGAAGATCTCCTTCTTGTAGATGCCGAGCGAGACGTCGTCGACGGCGATGAAGTCGCCGAACTTCTTGGTGACGCGATCGATCCGCACGTAGGGTTGCGCTTCGGGGTCGGTCCAGGGCTCGAACTTCAGTTGCGAGTCGCGCGGTGACGTGGCCATAAGGCTCCGGCTGGGTGGTGTCTCGGTCGCGAGGTCGGGTGCGCTGCGATCACTGGCCCGTCGTGAAGCGGGTCCAGGACCGGTTGAGCAGCCGGGTGTACTCCGCGGACTTCGCAAGGTTCGGCTGCAGCCGCTCCTTGACCTCCGGCGTCGGATAGATGCCGGGGTCGTCGCGCAGCTCCGCGTCGATCAGCGCGGTCGCCGCTGCGTTGGCGTTCGCGTAGTAGACGAAGTTGGAGTTGGCCGCCGCCACGTCGGGGCGCAGCAGGTAGTCGATGAAGGCGTGCGCATTGCCCGGGTGCGGCGCGTCGGCCGGGATCGCGAGCGTGTCGAACCACATCAACGCGCCTTCCTTCGGGATCGAATAGCGGATGTCGGCGTCCTTGCCCGCCTCTTCAGCCCGGTCCTGTGCCTGCAGGATGTCACCGCTGTAGCCGACGGCGATGCAGACCTCGCCATTGGCGAGATCCTCGATGTACTGGGAGCTGTGGATCGAACGAATGTACGGCCGGATCGCGAGCAGCGCCGCCTCGGCCTGCGCGAGGTCGGCCTCGGACTGGCTGTTGGGATCCTTGCCGAGCCACAGCAGCACCGTGCTCACCATGTCGGTCGGGTCGTCGAGCAGCGACACGCCGCAGTCCTTGAATTTCGCGATGATCGCCGGATCGAAGATCAGGCTCCACGAGTCGACGGGCGCGTCCGGCAGGATTTCCGCGAGCTTGCCGGCGTCGTAGCCGATGCCGGTCGTGCCCCACATGTAGACGACGCCGTGCTCGTTACCCGGGTCGTGCTGCGCGGCGCGCGCCTGCAGCGCCGGATCGAGGTTCGAGAGATTGGGGAGCAGTGCCGGGTCGAGCTTGCGGAACACGCCGGCCTTGACCTGGCGCTCGAGAAAGTACGCGCTCGGCACGACGACGTCATAACCGGAGTTGCCGGTGAGCAGCTTGGTCTCGAGGACCTCGTTCGAGTCGAAGACGTCGTAGGTGACCGCGATGCCGGTTTCCTTCTGGAAGGCCTCGATCACGGCCGGGTCGATGTAGTCCGACCAGTTGTAGACGTTGAGGACCTTCTGCTCGGCCGCCGGAACGGCTCCAGCGGCAGGCTCGCCGGACTGCCGGCTGCAGCCGGCCAGCGCAGTGATCGCCAGCAGGGCGGCGGACGCGGCGTGAATGACTGGTCGCATGTCGTACTCCTCGGCAACGATCCAGAGGGGCTGTCACCCGGCGGCACCCGCCACACGGTTTATAGCGCAGCCATCCTGCAATGTGTAGATCGCAAAAAAGAACGGGGCGGCTGAACGCGAATCCAGCCGCCCCGCAGCATCACTCAGCCGGCGCTTACTGGCCCGTCGTGAAGCGGGTCCAGGAACGGTTCAGCAGGCGCGTGAACTCGTCCGACTCCGCCAGGTCCGGGAACAGCTTGGCCTTGACCTCCGGCGGCGGATAGACGCCCGGGTCGTTGCGCACGGACTCGTCCACCAGTGCCACCGACGCGGCATTGCCCGTCGCGTAGTTGACGAAGTTCGAGTTCGCGGCGGCGACCTCGGGCTTCATCATGTAGTTGATGAACGCGTGCGCATTGTTCGGATGCGGCGCGTCGGCCGGAATTGCGTACATGTCGAACCACATGATCGTGCCTTCCTTCGGCACGCTGTACTTGATCACGTTGCCCTGGCCCGCCTCTTCGGCGCGGTCGCGGGACTGCAGCACGTCGCCGCTCCAGCCCACGGCAACGCAGATCTCGCCGTTGGCGAGCGCGTCGATGTAGTTGGAGCTGTGGATCATGCGGATGTACGGGCGGATCGACATCAGGATGTCTTCGGCGATCTTCAGGTCGTCCGGATTCTGGCTGTTCGGATCCTTGCCCTTCCAGGCGAGGATCGCGGCCAGGATCTCGCTCGGCGCGTCGAGCACGGAGATGCCGCAGTCCTTGTACTTGGCGGCGTTTTTCGGGTCGAACACGAGGTTCCAGCTGTCGACCGGCGCGTTCGGGTCGATCGCCTTGACCTTGCCCTCGTTGTAGCCGATGCCGGTGGTGCCCCACATGTGGTTCACCGAGTGCTCGTTGCCCGGGTCGTGCAGCGCGACGCGCTCGAGGATTTCCGTGTCGAGGTTGCCGTAGTTCGGCAACAGCGAGCGGTCGAGCGTGCGGAACACGCCGGCCTTGATCTGCCGTTCCATGAACGACGCCGATCGGCACGACGACGTCGTAGCCGGTCTTGCCGGCGAGGAGCTTGGTCTCGAGCACCTCGTTCGAGTCGAACACGTCGTAGTTGACCTTGATGCCGGTCTCGGCGGTGAACTGCTCGAGGACCGCCGGGTCGATGTAGTCCGACCAGTTGTAGACGTTGACGACCTTCTCCTCGGCCGCAGGGGCAGCGGGCGCCTGGGCGGCCGCGGCCGGTGCCTCCTCCTGCTTCTTGCCGCAACCGACGAGCGCGGTCGCCGCGACCAGGCCGACCAGTCCGGCCCGCATGCTGATATTCATCGTTGGACTACCCCGTGTCAGGACGTGAAAAACAAGTTCAGCTGTATAGCGCAATGACGGGAGCGAGCCAAGTGCGACGCGTCAGAGCCGCCCCTCGGCCCGGCAGCGCTCGAGCGTCAGGTCGAGGCAACGCCAGGCCTTCTCGGCGAGCTCGTCGATCTGCTCGCGGCTGATCACGAGGGGTGGCGAGATGATCATGGTGTCGCGCACGGCCCGCATGATCAGGCCGTTCTGGAAGCAGAAATCGCGACAGATCGTGCCGACCTCGCCGCGGTTGTCGAAGAACCGGCGGGAGCCCTTGTCGCGGACCAGCTCCAGTGCGCCGATCAAGCCGATCGAACGGGCTTCGCCGACCAGCGGGTGCTCGGCGATCTGCCGCCACTTGGCCGCGAGGTAGGGACCGGTCTCGTCGCGGGTGCGCTCGACGAGCTTCTCCTGCTGGATCAGCGTCAGGTTGACGCTCGCCACGGCGCAGGCCACCGGGTGGCCCGAGTACGTGTACCCGTGGGCGAACTCGCCGCCCTTCTCGATCAGCACGTCCGCAATCCGATCGCCCACCATGACGCCGCCGATGGGCAGGTAACCGGACGACAGCCCCTTGGCAATGGTCATCAGGTCGGGCCGGATGCCGAACAGGTTCGAGCCGAACCAGTGACCGGTGCGACCGAAGCCGCAGATCACCTCGTCTGCGACCAGCAGGATGCCGTGCTTGTCGCAGATGCGCTGGATCTCCGGCCAGTAGGTCTCCGGCGGGATGATCACGCCGCCCGCGCCCTGGATCGGCTCGCCGATGAACGCCGCGACGCGGTGGGCGCCGAGTTCCGCGATCTTCTGCTCGAGCGCACGCGCGATCTGCAGCCCGAACTCGGCCGGCGACTGGTTGCCGCCGTCCGCATACCAGTATGGCTGCGGGATATGGACGATGTCCGGAATCGGCAGTCCGCCCTGCTCGTGCATGAACGCCATGCCGCCGAGGCTCGCGCCCGCCATCGTGCTGCCATGGTAGGCGTTGACGCGGCTGATGATCACCTTGCGCTCCGGCTGCCCGAGCAGGTCCCAGTAGCGGCGCACCAGCCGCACCACCGTGTCGTTGCCCTCCGACCCCGAGCCCGTGAAGAACACGCGGTTGAACTGCGGCGGCGCCAGGTCGACGAGCTGCTTGGCGAGTTCGATGGCCGGCGGGTGCGCGGTCTGGAAGAAGCTGTTGTAGTACGGCAGCTCGAGCATCTGGCGGTACGCCGCCTCGGCCAGCTCGCGACGCCCGTAGCCGACGTTCACGCACCACAGTCCGGCCATCCCGTCGAGGATCCGGTTGCCGTCGGAATCGTAGAGGTAGACCCCTTCGGCCTTGACGATGACCCGCGCGCCCTTGCCGTGCAGGGACTTGTAGTCCGTGAACGGGTGCAGGTAATGCTGGCGGTCGAGTTCCTGCCAGGCGGCGGTGGTTCTCTCGGGATGGGTTTGGGTCATGAGGTGCCGTAGAGGTCAGTTAGAAGGGGATGGGGGTTAGGGGATAGGGGATAGGGGATAGGGGATAGGGGATAGTGAAGAAGGTGCCGCCGCACGATCAGCCGCCACTTCCGACTATCCCCCATCCCCCATCCCCTATCCCCTTTCTTCAAACGTTCAACAGCAAGTGCTCTCGCTCCCACGAGCTGATCACCTGCAGGAACGTGTCGAGCTCGCTTTCCTTGACGGCCGTGTACGCGAGCACGAAGCGCTCGCCGAGCAGGTCGATCAGCGGACGGCAGCTGCGCAGCAGGCGCACGGATTCCTCGAGGTTGCGTGGCAGGCCGAACGGCAGGTCGTAGGCACTGCCGGACACGGGCTCGGAGGGCTTCAGGCCCTCGAGCATGCCGAGGTAGCCACAGGCCAGTGACGCGGCAATGGCGAGATAGGGATTCGCATCCGCGCCGCCGAGCCGGTTCTCGACGCGCCGGTTCTCCGGGTTCGAGATCGGCACGCGCAGCCCGGCCGTGCGATTGTCGTAGCCCCATTGCGTGTTGATCGGGGCCATGTGCCGCAGGATGATCCGGCGGAACGAGTTCACGTTGGGCGCGAACAGCGACATCGCCGACGGCAGGTACTTCTGCAGACCCGCGATGTGCGCGAAGAACAGCGGGCTCGGATTGCCGTCCTTGTCGCTGAAGACGTTCTTGCCGGTCTTGGAATCCACGATGCTCTGGTGGATGTGCATCGCGCTGCCGGGCTCGCGTGCCATCGGCTTCGACATGAACGTCGCGTACATCTTGTGGCGGAACGCCGCCTCGCGCGCCGTGCGCTTGAACATGAACACCTGGTCGGCGAGCGACATCGCGTCGCCGTGGATCAGGTTGATCTCCATCTGTGCCGCGCCGTCCTCGTGGATCAGCGTGTCGATCTCGATCTCCTGCGCCTCGCAGAACGCGTAAATGTCGTCGAACAGCGGGTCGAATTCGTTGACCGCCGCGATGCTGTAGGACTGCCGGCCGACCTCGGGCCGGCCCGAGCGGCCGACCGGCGGCTTGAGCGGATAGTCGGCGTCGATGTTCGGCTCGACGAGGTAGAACTCGAGCTCGGGTGCGACGATCGGCTTCCAGCCCTGCTGCGCGTAGAGGTCGAGCATGTGCCGCAGCACGTAACGCGGCGCCATCGTCACCGGCCGGCCGTCCGAGTAGAAACTGTCGTGAATGACCTGCGCCGTGGGCTCCGCGGCCCAGGGCACCACGCGCGTCGTGCCGGGATCGGCCTTCAGGACGATGTCGATCTCGGACGGGCTGATGGCGCGATCGTCCTCCGGATATTCGCCCGTGACCGTCTGCAGGAAAATGCTCTCGGGCATCCGCATGCCCTCGTCCTCCGCGAATTTCACCGCGGGCATCACCTTGCCGCGCGCGATGCCGGCCATGTCGGGGACGACGGCTTCGACCTCCGAGATCCCGTGTTCCTTGAAGAATTGTCGAATCGGCGTGCTCATGATCGTCGTCCTTTGGCGTGCGACCGGGCTGCCTCTCCAAAGGCAGCGAACAGTGCTCGCGAGAATGGGTTGTTCATCACCTGCCACTCAGGGTGCCATTGCACCGCGAGCGCGAATCCTGGGGCCGCGGGCACGCTGAAGCCCTCGATCAGCCCGTCGGGCGCCCGGGCCTCCACCGCGAGGCCCTCCCCGAGGTGCTGCACGCCCTGCGAGTGCAGCGAATTCACCGTGACTCGATCGCTCCCGGCGATGCGCTGCAACTGCCCCCCGGGCACGAGTTCGATCTCGTGCGCGGGACCGTACTGCGCTTCGAGTGGCGCTTCCTTGTCCTCGCGGTGATCGGCGTACCCCGGCACCTCCTGCACCTTCTGCCAGAGCGTGCCGCCGAACGCGACGTTCATCTCCTGGAAGCCGCGGCAGACCGCGAAGAGCGGCATGCCCGCCGCGATCACGCGCGGGATCAAGGGCAACGTCGTCGCGTCGCGATGCGGATCGTGCAGCGTGTCGGGATCCGACGGCGGCCCGGCATAGCGTCGTGGCTCCACGTTCGACGGGCTGCCCGTCAGCAGGATGCCGTCGACACTGGCGAGGATCGCATCGAGGTCCGCGTCTTCGCCCAGCGAGGGAACCAGCACCGGGATGGCCTCCGCGGCGCGCGCGACTGCGGCGATGTACTTCTCGCCCACGCAATGGAATGGGTGCGGGCCGAGGATCCGGCGATCCGCGGGAATGCCGATCAGAGGTTTAGCGCGAGACACGTTTAAGATCCTAGACGGCCAACACTGGACCGCTGGATGGAAGCGGGTGGGATTAAACCACAGGCCACCCCGGGACGTCGTCAGGCAGCGCAAAAAACGATTCAAAGATCATATAGAACAGCGACTTAAGACCTCACGGACGGTTCGGCTGATGCTTGCCGGCCAGCCCCGCGAGCGGCTATGCTCCGGCGACCAAGGCGGCCAGACCGTCACTAAATCCTAAACATTCGGGGTTCCCATGCCGCAGTTCGCGGACTTCGAGCAGGCGCGCGCCTGGCTCGCGCAGCATCCGGAAGTGCGCTGCATCGACCTGCTGCTGCCCGACCAGATGGGCATCCCGCGCGGCAAGCGCGTCACGACCGAAGAACTCGCAGGCGTGCATCGTAATGGCCTGCTGCTGCCGGCGTCGATGTTCGCGCTCGACGTGCTCGGCGGCACGATCCAGGCCACGGGACTCGGCTTCGACGAGGGCGACGCCGACCGGATCTGCCTGCCGCTGCCGGGATCGCTCGCGCCCGTGCCGTGGCTCGGCGAGCACGTGGCGCAGATGCAGGTCGCGATGTACGAGCACGACCGCAGCCCGTTCTTCGGCGACCCGCGCCATGTGCTCGAATCGGTGCTGCAGCGCTTTGCCGCGCGTCACCTGACGCCCGTGATGGCGGTCGAGCTCGAGTTCTACCTGGTCGATCGCGAGCGCACGGCCGAGGGACACGCGCAGCCGCCCCGCCAGCCGCGCTCGGGCCGGCGCGAGGACAAGACGCAGATCAACTCGATGGCGGAGCTCGACGAGTACTCCGACGTGCTGAGCGCGATCGACGCGGCCGCCCGGGCGCAGGACCTGCCGACGGGCACCGTGCTGGCCGAATACGGGCCGGGCCAGTTCGAGGTGAACCTGCACCACGTGGACGACGCCCTGCTCGCCTGCGACCACGCCATCCGGCTGAAGCGGCTGATCCGCGGCGTGGCCCTGGCCAACGGCCTCGAGGCGACTTTCATGCCGAAGCCGTATCGCGACCACGCGGGCAGCGGCGCGCACCTGCACGTGAGCGTGCTCGACCATGCGGGCCGCAACATCTTTGCGGCCGACGATCCGGCGGGCTCGCCAGCGCTGCGCCATGCGATCGGGGGGCTGGCCGCGACGATCAACGACACGATGGCCGTCTGCGCGCCCACCGCGAACTCGTACCGGCGCTTCCAGCCCGAAGCCTACGTGCCGCTGGGCCCGAGCTGGTCGGTCAACAATCGCGGCGTGGCATTCCGTGTGCCGGCGGGGCCGCCGGACAGCCGGCGCGTCGAGCACCGAGTGGCGGGAGCCGATGCGAACCCGTACCTGCTCGCGGCGATGGTGCTCGGCGGCATGCTGCACGGCATCGAGCGGCAACTCGATCCGGGACCCGTGCTGGCCGGCAATGCGTACCGCAACACCACGCCCACGATTCCGCTCAGCTGGCCCGAGGCGCTCACCGCGTTCGAGCGCAGCGGCTTTGCTAGCGACTGCCTCGGGGAGCGCTTCGCGCGCCTGTACGCGCAGACGCGCCGTGGCGAGATGCAGGACTTCAGCTCCTACGTGTCCTCGCTCGAATATGCGTGGTACCTGACGACGACCTGAACATGCAGCATATCCGCTCCTACTACGCGGCCTCGGCCAATCCTGCCCCGCTGCGCGAACCGCTGCGCGGCGACGTGACCGCCGATGTGTGCGTGGTCGGCGGCGGCATCGCCGGCTGCTCGACGGCGCTGCATCTCGCCGAGCGCGGCTACCGGGTCGTGCTGCTCGAGGGCAAGCGGATTGCCTGGGGCGCCTCCGGCCGCAGCGGCGGGCAGGCGATCTTCGGTTTCGCGGCCGGCCAGGACAAGCTCGTGGCACAGGTCGGCTTCGACGCAGCCCGGCGCATGTTCGACGTGTCCGTCGAAGCACTCGACCTGCTCAAGGAGCGCGTCGCACGGCATGCCATCGACTGCGACCTGCACTGGGGCCAGGTGCACGCGGCGATCAAGCCGCGGCACGAGACCGAACTGCAGGCGTGGCGCGACGAACTCGCGGCCGACTATGGCTACGCGTCGCTGCGCTGGCTCGAGCGCGCCGAGCTCCGGCAACTGCTCGCAACCGACCGCTACAGCGGCGGCCTGTACGATTCACGCAGCGGTCACCTGCATCCGCTGAATTACACGCTGGGGCTGGCCGCCGCCGCCGAAGCCGCGGGCGCCACGATCCACGAGGGCAGCCAGGTCACGCGCATCGAGCGCGGCGACACCGTCGTCGTGCACACCGCCGAGGGTCGCGTTCGCGCGCGGCACGTCGCGCTCTGCTGCAATGCCTACATCGACGAGCTTGCACCGCAGCTGCGCGCCCGGATCATGCCGGTGGGCACGTACATCGTCGCCACCGAGCCGCTCGGCCAGGCGCGCATCGAGGCGCTGATGCGCGAGAACGTCGCCGTCACCGACGTCAACTGGGTGCTCGATTACTTCCGGCGTTCCGCCGACCACCGGTTGCTGTTCGGCGGTCGTGTCAGCTACTCGGGCCTCGATCCGCTCAACACCGAGCGCGCGACGCGCGCGCGCATGATCAAGGTCTTCCCGCAACTCGCCGACGTAAAGATCGAATACTCGTGGGGCGGTTACGTCGACATCACGATGAGCCGCGCGCCGGACTTCGGCCGCATCGCGCCGAACGTCTACTATCTGCAGGGCTTCTCCGGCCACGGCATCGCGCTCACCGGCATGGCGGGCCGCCTGGTCGCCGAGGCGATCGCAGGCCAGGCCGAGCGGTTCGACCTGTTCGGCAAGCTCGAGCACCGTGACTTTCCCGGCGGCCGCGCCCTGCGCACGCCGGCGCTGGTGCTCGCGATGCTCTGGTTCCGGTTGAAGGACCTGCTGTAAGGCCCACCGGCGCTCACGGCAGCGGACCGATCCGCGACAGCAATGAACGCTTGGCGCGCACGGCACTGATCAACGCGTCGATCCCGAGCAATCCGATCACCATGGCGGCAACGAGGGCGCCCAGTCCGATCGGCCGGTCGACGACCACGATGATCGCGATCGCCAACGCGACGAACAGCGCACCCATGCATCCGGTCACGATGCGGCTGCCCTGCGACTCGTCCTGCTCCCTGCCGTCGACGCTCACGGCCGGGCTCCCGGGCCCGTCAGCATGTATGTCGCGGCACCGATCACCAGGCACACGAGCGCGACGACGTCGGCGGCGACGACCTTGGACAGGAGCGAGTTGTAACCTCCCGTCGCCCAGGCGAGCCCGAGGAACGCAGCCGCGCTGATGAGTCCGGCGACGAAAGCCACGGGTTGCAGGCTCGGCCTGAACGCGGCGTAGATCAGGAACACGCCGAGCAGGCCGAACAGGACGGCGCGATGCCGCATCAGGATCGCCAGGTTCGGGTCGGAGAAATCGAGTCCGTACAGGGCCGCGAGGCGTTCAGAGCCAACCACGCCCGCCAGCGGCAGGACGTGAATGATTCCCGCGATGACCAGCATCAGCGAAATGAGCTTGGCGGTCATGCGCCGGCGGAGTCCTGGTCGCCGTCATACCGCGCGCCACTCGTGCAAGTCTCGTGCACCACGACGGTCGCGAGCTGCGGGAGCGCCGGCTTCAGCCTCTGCCAGATCCAGCGCGCCAGGTTCTCGCTGGTGGGATTCTCGAGGCCGGGCACGTCGTTGAGATAGTGGTGATCCAGCTGTCGATACAGCGGGTCGAACGCGGCCTTCACGTCGGCGAAGTCCATGACCCAGCCGAGCCGCTCGTCGACCGGGCCGCGCACGTGGATCTCGACCCGGAACGAGTGGCCGTGGACACGCGCGCACTTGTGCCCTGCCGGCACGTTCGGCAGCCGATGCGCGGACTCCAGCGTGAACGACTTGAAGATCTCCACGCGCACGCCCCTATTTCTTCTGGCTGTTCTCGACGGCCTCGCGGACCTTGGGGTGATACTGATCGTAGTCGCTGTCCTTGTCCTTGGCGCCCTTGCCGTCCTTGTAGGCCACTTCGACGTCGAGGCAGTTGGCGAGGAACTTCTGGCGCTTGTCGCCCTTCAGTTCCTTGTTGTCGGCCTTGCGGTAGCACTCGCGTTCGCGGCTGTAGCGATTGTCGTCGTAGCCGTAGCGCGCGCCGCGCGATTCACACCACTCCGTGAACTCCTTGCGGTCCTGCCCCTTCAACTTGCGCTCATTGGCGCGGTGGTTGCACTCGGAAACCACCTGCCCGTGATTCGACTTGTCGGCGCCCTGACCCTGACCCTGGCCCTGCCCCTGGCCTTGACCTTGGCGGTCATTGTCGGCCTGAGCCGTGGCGAATGTAAGCGAAGCGACCAGCAGCGGAACGATCAGGAATCTCATGGCCTCAGTCCTCCATGGGTGGACTTCGTTCTTGTAACAGATCGTCAGCGCGCCGCAAACACCGGGCGCCGCGGGCGCAGCAGAAAGCAGACGTGGATCTTCGGATTGCGCGCAAAGTCCTCGGGCAACGTGGCACGCGAGATGTCCTCGACGTCGAATTCTGCCTGCACGGCCGCATCGAGCTTGAAACGCTGGAAGTTGTTCGAGAACACGATCACGCCATCGGGCTCGAGCAGGCGGCCGGCGATCTGCAGCAGCGGCAAGTGGTCGCGCTGCACGTCGAATTCGCGCTCCATGCGCTTCGAACGCGACAGCGTCGGCGGATCGACGAAGATCAGGCCGTAGCGTCGGCTCGGCGCGCGACTCTGCTCGTCGAGCCAGCCGAGGCAGTCGGCCTGCAGGAAAGTGTGCTGCGGCCCGGCGAGACCGTTCAACGCGAGGTTGCGTTTCGCCCAGTCCAGGTAGGTCCGCGACATGTCCACCGTCATCGACGCCGTCGCGCCGCCGCCCACCGCGTGGACGGTCGCGGTGCCGGTGTACGCGAACAGGTTCAGGAATGCCCGGCCAGCCGCGAGTTCGCCGACGCGGCGACGCGTGATCCGGTGATCGAGGAACAGGCCGGTATCGAGGTAGTCGGTGAAGTTCACCAGGAATCGGTAAGGGCCTTCGCGGACCGTGTGGAACTGCGCTTCCTCGCCGACCTTCTCGTACTGCTCACCGCCCCGCTGCCGGCGGCGCACGCGCATCACGATGCGCTCGGCGGGCAGCCCGAGGACCTCTGGCAGCACCGCAAGCGCCTCGTCGCGACGACCGCGGGCTGCATCCAGCGCAACGGTCTCCGGCGGCGCATATTCCTGCACGCAGGCCCAGCGCTGGTCGTTGCCGTACAGGTCGATCGCGAACGCGTACTCGGGCATGTCGGCGTCGTAGACGCGGAAACAGGCCACGTCCGACCGCCGTGCCCATTTCTCGAGATGCGCGAGGTTCTTGCGCACGCGATTGCCGAACATCGACGAGCCCGGCCGCGCCCGCGCCGCGTCGAGACGATTGCGCCGCGCGGTCTCCGGGTCGGGCTCGACCGTGCCGGGTTGCAGCTCGAAGCGCAGCAAGCGGCATTCGATCGGCCCGTTGAAGAACGTGTGGGCGCGGTAGGCTCGCAGTCGCAACGAGCGCCCGAGCGGTGGGTTGCCCGTAAACACACCCGCTTCCCAGCCCGGGAAGCATTCCATCAGCTGCCGGCCCAGCTGCGCGTAGAGCGGACCGAGCGTGCTCTCGTCCTCGAGCCGCGCGCCGTACGGCGGATTGACCAGCACCAGGCCCTGCGACTCGGGCGCCTTGCGCAACGAGCCGAGCTCGGATCGCTCGAAGAGCAGGTGATCGCCGACGCCGCTGCGCCCGGAGTTGGCGAGCGCGGCACGGATCGCGGACTGGTCGCGATCGAAGCCGCGGAACCGGCCCCGCCCCAGCGACTCGAGGTGGCGCCTTGCGAGCGCCGCCTCGCGAACCTCGTTCCAGGCCCCCGCGTCGTGCTGCAGCCAGCGCTCGAAGCCGAAGCGGCGCCGCAGCAGGCCCGGCGCGAAGTCGGCTGCGATCAGCGCGGCCTCGATCACCAGCGTTCCCGAGCCGCACATCGGATCGACGAAGGCGCCACCGGACGCCGCAATGGCGGGCCAGCCGCAGCGCAACAGCAGCGCCGCGGCGAGATTCTCCTTGAGCGGCGCCTCGACGCCGGATTGCCGATAGCCGCGGCGGTGCAGGGGCTCGCCGCTCAGGTCGATGCCAAGCGACGCCCGCTCGCGCCCGAGGCTCAAGCTGAGGCGCAGGTCCGGGCTCGAGAGATCGACGGACGGCCGCGTGCCGCTGCGCTCGCGAAAGCGATCGACGATCGCGTCCTTGGCCTTCTGCGCTGCGAACTGCGTGTGGCGCAACCACGCTGGCCCCTGCCCCACGACGTCGAACGCGAGCGTGCCCTCCGGAGCGAGATGATCCTCCCAGGCGACTGTCGCGAATCGCGGCATACATGGTGTCGACGGTGTCGAGCGGGATCGTGCCGAGCGTGAGCAGCACCCGGCTTGCCGTGCGCGATGCAAGGCAGGCCAGGTAGGCGTCGCGCAGCGTGCCGCTGAAACTCACGCCGGCCGGATGCTCGCGAGTGACGTTGAGCCCGAGGCCGCGCAATTCGGTCGCCAGCACGTCCGGAACGTGGCGCGGGCACGCAGCGAAGAACTCGAGATTGCCCGCGGGCGTCGTGTCGGTCATGAATCAGCCCCGGCTCCCGCCCAGCCTGACGAGGTCGCGCGGCGCCATGCGTTCGATGTAACGCGCAATGATCCGATAACTGTCCGGATCGAACGGTGCGGCGGGCGCCGCTTCGAGCAGCGCCGCAACGGCACCGTCATCCTCCGCCGTGCCGAGGTGCTGCCAGTGATCGACGACGTGCAGGACCGTGCCGGCGCCCGCCACGCCCGGCTCGCGGATGCCGATGGCGCCCGGGAACGGCCACGGCCGGATCCGCAGCGACGCGAGCGCGAGCCGCAAACGGGCATCGTGCAACGCGCGCGGCTCCTTGCCGACACAGGCGCCGCGACAACGGCCAAGCTGATGTGCAAAGCACGAACCCTCGCCGCGCTCGAGACCCAGCGTCTTGAGGCACAGGCCGGCCTCGCGCGCCTTGCCCTGCAAGGCCTTGAGAGCATCCCGCTCGCTGCGGAACGGGCCGTAGGCCTCGGCCTCGCCGCTCGACGCGCTCGCGTCGAGCGGCTCGACGCGCAACTCGATCCCGACATCCGCTTCGTGCAGCCGTATACAGCTGAGCTCGGCAGGCTTGCGCAGGCGCCGGTTCTCGCTCGGCGAAAGTTCCTTGACCAGCCGCGACTCGAGCAGCAGCGCGCCCAGCTCACCGCCGGTCTCGTGCCATTCGACGGAACGAACCTGCCGCGCGAGCTTCGACTCCTTGCTCGAGCGGTGCTCGCTCGCGAAGTGATCGAACACACGGCTGCGCAGGTTGCGGCTCTTGCCGACGTAGAGCAGCGCGCCGCCCTCGCCACGGAACAGGTACACGCCGGGACCCTCGGGGAGGTCGTCGGCCAGGTCGGCCGGCAAGTGCGGCGGCAGCCGCGAATCGTTCAAGGCGCGCGTTGCCGCCTCGTGCAGCCGCTCGGGACCCACCGCCTGCTCGAACGCGGCCAGCAGCGGCGGCAGCACGGCGGCATCACCGAGTGCGCGGTGCCGCTGGTCGCACTCGAGCCCGTAGCGCTCGATCAGCGTGTCGAGGTTGTGGCGCGCGTGCTCGCGGAACAATGCTCGCGACAAGCGCACCGTGCACAACACGGGCGCCGAGAACTTCTCGCCCGCGCGGCGGAACTCGTTGCGCACGAAGCCGTAATCGAAGCGCGCGTTGTGCGCGACGAACAGGCGTCCGTCGAGCCGTCGGCGGACCTCGGCCCGCAGGTCGTGGAACGTCGGCGCATCTGCGACCATGTCGTTCGAGATCCCGGTGAAATCGACGATCGTCGGCGGGATGCGGATCCCGGGATTGACGAGGCTGCTCCACGCCTCGACGACGCGTCCGCCTTCGAGCAGCACGATCCCCACTTCGATGATGCGGTGATGTGCCGACGTGCCGCCGGTGGTCTCGAGGTCGATGCACGCGACCGGGCCGCGCAAAGCGGCGGCGTCGAGCGCGGCGGCGGACGGCTGCGTCATCCAGTGGCCGTGATCAGGCGGCGCCTTCGCCATCGAGCGTCAGGATGGGACCGTAGAGTTCCGGTCGTCGGTCACGGAAAACGCCCCAGGCGTGCCGTTGCACACGCCCCTGCTCGAGGTCGAAGCTCGCGGTCAGCACGCTTTCGGTGCTGCGATCAGCCTCGGCGACCTTCTCTCCAGCCGGCCCGGCGATGAATGACGAGCCGTAGAATGTCATTTCGTACTTCTGGCCACGCTCGACGCCGATGCGGTTCGAGGCGATCAGCGGCATCACGTTGGCAGCCGCGTGGCCCTGCATGCAACGTTGCCAGTGGTCGCGCGAATCGATGCTGGCGTCGTGCGGTTCCGAGCCGATAGCCGTGGGATAGAGCAGCGCCTCGGCTCCCAGCAGCGCCATGCAGCGCGCGGCCTCGGGAAACCACTGGTCCCAACAGATCCCGACGCCGAGCACCGCGTAGCGGGTCGACCAGACTCGAAAGCCGGTGTCTCCCGGCGAGAAATAATACTTCTCGTGGTAGCCGGGGCCCTCGGGGATGTGCGACTTGCGGTACACACCGAGCACCCGCCCGTCGGCATCGATCATCGCGAGCGAATTGAAGTACGCGTTGTGGGCGCGCTCGAAGAAGCTGAACGGCAGCACGACCTCGAGCTCGCGTGCGAGCGCCTGGAAGCGCTCGAGCACCGGGTTGCCGGCCAGCGGCCGCGCGAGGCCGAAATGGCTCGCGAGATGGTCCTTGCAGAAATAAGGCGTCTCGAAGAGCTCCTGCAGCAACACCACCTGCGCGCCCCGCCCCGCCGCATCACGGACCAGGTGCTCGGCGCGAGCGAGGTTCTCGGTGGCGTTCCCGGTGCAGGCGAACTGGGTGGCGGCGAACGTGACGGCCATGGGAATTCCTCAAGCGGCGGGCCCGGCGATCAGGGCCGGGCGCCAGAGTCTAGCGGCTCGCCGCCACGCAGCAAGTCCCGCCGGCCCGGCGCTACCCGAGCAGGCGCGCGACGTGGCGGGCGATCATCGTTTCCTCGTCGGTCGGCACGACCCAGGCGGACACCGCGCTGCCCTCCGTGCTGATGCGCGGCCCGTGCTTTAGATTGGCTTCACCGTCGAGCTGCACGCCGAGCCACTCGGCATCCCGGCAGATCCGCGCGCGGATCTCCGGCTGGTTCTCGCCGATCCCGGCCGTGAAGACGATGGCATCGAGCCCGCCGAGCGCCGCCGCGAGCGAGCCGAGCTCGCGCCGTGCGCGGTAGCAGAACACGTCCACGGCGAGGCGCGCGGGCTCGGACTCGCTCGCCAGCAGGTCGCGCATGTCGCTCGAAATGCCGGACAGGCCGAGCAGCCCCGACTCGTGATACAGGAGCCGCTCGACCTCGCGGACGCTCATGCCGAGCTCGTCGAACATGAACAGCAGCACGCCGGGATCGAGCGACCCGGTGCGGGTGCCCATCGGCAGCCCTTCGATCGCGGTGAATCCCATCGTCGTGCCGATGCTGCGGCCGCCCTGCAGCGCCGCCATGCTGGCGCCGTTGCCCAGGTGGAAGACCACCGTGCGCCCGGCCGCCGCGCGCCCGTCGAGGGACGGCAGCACGGAGGCCACGTACTCGTACGAAAGTCCGTGGAATCCATAGCGTCGCACGCCCGCGGCCGCGTACCGGGCTGGCAACGCGAAGAGCTGCGCCACCTCGGGGACCGTGCGGTGGAATGCCGTATCGAAGCAGGCGACTTCGGTCACCCCCGGCAGCCGCTCGAGCATCAGCCGGATCGCCGCGAGGTTGTGCGGCTGGTGCAGCGGCGCCAGCGGCACGTAGCGCTCCAGGCGCTCCAGGATCGCCGCATCCACGCGGGTGGGTTCCATGAACTCGAGCCCGCCGTGCACGACCCGGTGCCCGACGCCGGCGATCACTTCGCCGTGCAGTTCCGCGCGCACGAACTCGAGCAGGATGCCGAGCGCCTCGGCATGGTCGAGCCCTGTCGGGACCAACGTACGATCTGCGATCGCTGCCCCGCCGCGCTTCGCGGTCAGTCGCGGCGCGGTGCCGAGACCGGATACCTGGCCACGCAGCTCGCGCTCGAGCCGTTGGCCTGCACGCCTGAACGTGCAGAACTTGATGCTGGAGGACCCCGCGTTGATGACGACGATCGCGTCCGCGCTCCCGGTCACACGATCACCTTCGGCGTCACGGCGCGTCGCCCGTGGGCCATCAGCTTCGCGACTGCGGTCGAACCGATCCGCATCCGCACGTTGTCGGCGCGGCTCGTCAACACGACCGGCACACGCGCGCCGAGTACCACGCCGGCACTGTCCGCGCCGGCGAAGTACTGCAGTTGCTTGGCCAGCATGTTGCCCGACTCGATGTTCGGCACCATCAGGATGTCGGCCCGACCGGCCACCGGCGAGCGAATGCTCTTGGTTCGCGCGGCATGCTCGCTGATCGCGTTGTCGAACGCCAGCGGTCCGTCGAGGATGCCGCCCTCGATCTGGCCGCGATCGGCCATCTTGCACAGCGCGGCGGCGTCGAGCGTCGAGCGGATGTTCGGATTGACGGTCTCCACGGCCGAAAGGATCGCGACCTTCGGCATCGGGATGCCGAGCACGTGCGCGAGGTCGATCGCATTGCGGACGATGTCGGCCTTCTCGGCCAGCGTCGGCTCGATGTTGATCGCCGCGTCGGTGACCAGCAGGATCCGCTCGTAAGCGGGCACGTCCATGACGAAGACGTGGCTCACGCGGCGCTCGGTGCGCATGCCCGACTGGGCCGCGACGATCTGCGCGAGCATTTCGTCCGTGTGCAGGCTGCCCTTCATCAGCATCTCGACCTCGCCGCTGCGCGCGAGCGCGACGGCGGCGGCCGCGGAGGCGTGGCTGTGCTCGGTCGGGACGATGCGCAGCCCCGCAAGATCGGCGCCGTTGGTTTCGGCGACCGCCCGGATGCGCGCCTCGGGCCCGACCAGCACGGGCACGATCAACCGGCGCCGGGCCGCTTCGAGCGCGCCGAGCAGCGAATCCCGGTCGCAGGGATGGGCCACGGCGCAAACCACCGGCTCGAGCGGCTCGCACTGCCGGAGCAGGCGCGCGAACACGTCGTTGCGCCTGAGCATGATTTCCGGCGTGGCGATGTCGGAGTAGGCGACGCGCCCGCGCGGCGCCTCGACGATCGCCGTGCCCCACAGCACGCGCCTCTCGCCGACGCGCGCGTCGCAGTCGAACGTGACCATGCCCGTCGTCGGGTGCTTCTCACGCACGGTGACCGACGCTGCGAGCTCCTCACCCACCTGCACGTGGCCGGCAAACTCGAATTGCTGCGAGACGATGCGCGTTCCCGGACCCGGCAGCTTGCGCTCGAGCAGCCCAGCGATCACCGCAGTGACGCCGACCGCGTCCACGCAGAGCAGCTCGGTCGTGGTGTCGCCGGCATCCTCGACGTGGAACGGCTCGATGTCGCCCGACACCAGTACCAGCGCCTCGATCTCGGTCTGTGTCAGTGCCCGACGAGCGCCGGCCGTCGCGCCGACCTCGATCTCATCGAACGTGACGTTGCGGTATGCGCTCATGACAGGTCGATCCAGGTGGTCTTGAGCTCGGTGTACTTGTCGAACGCGTGCAGCGACTTGTCGCGACCGGTGCCGGATTGCTTGAAACCGCCGAACGGCACCGTGATGTCGTCGGCGTCGTAGCAGTTGACGTAGACGAGGCCGGACCGCAGTGCGCGGGCAATTCGATGCGCACGCGTGATGTCGCGTGTCCAGATGGCCGCCGCGAGCCCGTAGATCGAGGCATTGCCGACCTTGACGGCTTCCTCCGCGTCCTTGACGGTGATCGCCGCGAGCACCGGCCCGAAGATCTCCTCGCGCGCGATCTTCATCCGGGGCTCGACGCGGTCGAACACCGTGGGCTCGACGTAGCAACCGCCCGTGGCTTCACGGGCCTGGCGGCCGCCGGTCAGCACCGTGGCGCCCTCGGCGCGGCCCGACTCGATGTAGCCGAGCACCGTCTCGAGTTGCACGCGGTCGACGATCGCGCCCAGCCGGGTCGCGGGATCGAGTGGGTCGCCGGGCGCCATGCTGCGACCGGCGGCCACCACCTTCTCGAGCACCACGTCGCGAACCCGCTCCTCGACGATCAGCCGGGAACCCGCCGAGCACATCTCACCTTGGTTGAAGAAGATGGCCGACGCGGCCGCAGCCGCCGCGCGATCGAGATCCGGGCAGTCGGCGAGGATGATGTTCGGCGACTTGCCGCCGCACTCGAGCCACACGCGCTTCATGTTGGACTGGCCCGCATACTGCAGCATCAGCTTGCCGGTGCGCGTCGAGCCGGTGAAACCGATGCAGTCGACGTCCATGTGCAGCGCGAGCGCCTGGCCCGCCGTCTGGCCGTACCCCGGCAACACGTTGAACACGCCGTCCGGGATGCCCGCCTCGGTCGCGAGCGCCGCGATCCGGATCGCCGTGAGCGGCGACTTCTCCGACGGTTTCAGGATGAACGAATTGCCGGCGGCGAGCGCCGGGCCGATCTTCCAGGCCGCCATGATCAGCGGAAAGTTCCACGGCACGATCGCAGCGACGACGCCGACGGGTTCGCGCGTGATCAGCGCCAGCGCGTCGTGGCCGGTGGGCGCCACCTCGTCGTAGATCTTGTCGACGGCCTCCGCATACCACGCGATGCAACGCGCCGTCGCGGGGATATCCACGGCCAGGCTGTCGGCGATGGGCTTGCCCATGTCGAGCGTCTCGAGCAGCGCCAGCTCGTCGCGATGCTCGAGGATCAGCTCCGCGAAGCGCAACAGCACGCGCTTGCGCTCGCGCGGCGGCTGCCGCGACCAGGCGCCATCCTCGAAGGCGCGGCGGGCCGCGGCGACGGCGCGATCCGCATCGGCCACATCGGTCGCCGCCACGCGGGCCAGCAGGCGGCCGTCGATCGGGCTGACGCAGTCGAACGTCTCGCCCGATGCGGCGGGCACGTAGCGTCCGTCAATGTAGGCCTGGGATTGAATGTCCAGGGAACGGGCACGCGCGTGCCAATCGGTCACGGAAGTCGGCATGATGGAAATTCTCTAGAAGGTCGGGGGCGTGCTGGCAGAGACGATTTCACAGGGTTCCTGCCCGGTGTTGCGGAACCGGTGCGGAATCGCGCTGGTGAAATAATAAGCGTCGCCGGGGCCGAGCACGCGACTCTCCCCGCCGACCGTGAGCTCGATGCGGCCACGAACGACGACGCCGCCCTCTTCGCCCTCGTGACGCAGCATGTCGGCGCCGGTGTCGGCGCCCGGGGCGTACCGCTCGCGCATGACGGACATGGCCCGGTGCGGGCGGCGGGCCGCGACCAGCCGCAAGGAGACGCTCCCGTCGCCGAGGTCGGTCAGCTCGTCGTCGCGGAAAAAGACCTGCGGGCTGGCCGACAGGTCGAGCGTGAAGAACTCCGCCAGCGACATCGGAATGCCGTCGAGAACTTTTTTCAGCGAGCTGACCGACGGGCTCACGCGGTTCTGCTCGATCAGCGAGATCAAGCCGTTGGTGACCCCCGCGCGCTTGGCGAGCTCGCGCTGGGAGAGGCCGTAAAGGGTGCGCACTGCGCGCAGGTGCGCGCCGACGTCGAGGGTCAGGGCTGCCACGGGGTGTTCAATATCCTGCACACGAGCCGCGTAAGTGACGGAAGTTTCCAGTCCGTTTGAGGCAAGTGTCAATTTTTCTTATCATCCCAGCCCCTCCCCCTGCACCCGGCAACTCCCATGACAGCCCAGCCGAAGTTCGCACGCGACCAGCTCGAGGCCTTCTGGATGCCGTTTACGGCCAATCGGCAGTTCAAGGCGAATCCGCGCCTGCTGGCCCGGGCTTCCGGGATGCACTACTGGACGCCCGAGGGGCGCCAGATCCTCGACGGCGTCGCCGGACTCTGGTGCGTCAATGCCGGCCATGGGCGCGGCGAAATCGCGGCTGCCGTGAGCGCTCAGATCGCCGAGATGGAATACGCGCCGCCGTTCCAGATGGGTCATCCCGGCGCGTTCGAGCTTGCGAACCAGGTGGTTCGCTGGCTGCCGCAGGGGCTCGATCACGTCTTCTTCACGAACTCCGGGTCGGAGTCGGTCGATACGGCGCTCAAGATCGCCCTCGCCTATCACCGCGTCCGGGGTGAAGGCACGCGCACGCGGTTCATCGGCCGCGAGCGCGGCTACCACGGTGTCGGCTTCGGCGGCATCTCGGTCGGCGGCATGGTCAACAACCGCAAGTTCTTCGGCACGCAACTGCCGGGCGTCGATCACCTGCCGCACACGCACGACCTCGCGCACAACGCCTACACGCGCGGCGAGCCCGCCTGGGGCGCGCACCTCGCGGACGACCTCGAGCGGATCGTCGCGTTGCACGACGCGAGCAATATCGCGGCCGTCATCGTCGAGCCCGTGGCGGGCTCGACCGGCGTGCTGATTCCGCCGCAAGGCTACCTGCAGCGGCTGCGCGAGATCTGCACGAAGCACGGCATCCTGCTGATTTTCGACGAGGTGATCACCGGCTTCGGGCGGCTCGGTGCACCGTTCGGGTCGCAGTTCTTCGGCGTCACCCCCGACATGATCACGATGGCCAAGGGACTCACCAACGGCGCCGTGCCGATGGGCGCCGTGGCCGCGCGCTCCGAGATCTACGATGCGTTCATGCACGGACCCGAGGGCGCGATCGAGCTGTTCCACGGCTACACGTACTCCGCGCATCCGGTCGCCTGTGCTGCCGGTATCGCCACGCAACAGATCTACGAGCGCGAGGGTTTGCTGACGCGCGCGCAGGAGATCGGCGGCTACTGGGCCGACGCCGTGCACTCGCTGCAGGGGCTGCCGCACGTGATCGACCTGCGCAATCTCGGGTTGATCGGCGCCATCGAGCTCGAGCCGATCCCGGGCAAGCCCGGTGCGCGGGCTTTCGACGTGTTCGTGCGCGCCTTCGAGGCGGGCGTGCTGATCCGGACGACCGGCGACATCATCGCGCTGTCGCCGCCACTGATCATCGAGCGCTCCCACATCGACGAGTTGTTCGGCAAGCTCGGGCAGGTGCTGAAGGGAAGTGATTTGGGGATAGGGGATAGGGGATAGGGGATAGCGCCAGACAGCAGAACGCCCGGCCCTCCTTGCGGAGAACCGGGCGTTCGCTCAACTGCAGCCGCAATTGCGGCAGCGACTCGCCGGAGCGGTTACTCGTTGCTCCACGGGAACGTGGTGGACACCGAGAAGATCGCGCGACCCTGGCTGTTGAACGGGTCGTCCGTCGTGAAGAACGCATCGCCGCGGCTGAGGTCATTGTCGACCCACTTCAACTCGAAGTCGAAGTGGCTGAGTGTGTAGCCGAAGCCGATCGAGTAGTCCATGTACTCAGTGTCGTCGAATGCGTCACCGTAGTTGTAGCCGAGGTGCAGGCCGACCGTGAAGTTGGCCGGCAGCTCGAAGCTGGCGTTGCCCTCGGTGTACCAGCCGTCCTCGTCAGTGCCGCCGTAGTCGTTCGTGTACCACTGCTTCAGCTCCAGCCACTGGTAGCTGATGCCGGCGTACAGCTCAGGATAGTCGTCGATGTCGTCGGCACCCGGGTAGGTGTAATAGACGAGACCCACGTCCCAGCCCATGCCGCCCTCGATCTCGCTGGCGAAACCGGCATACAGGTCGACTTCGACGTCGCCGTCCACGCCGGGGCCGTAGTCGATGTTGCTGGCCCAGGCGCCGACGTAGAAGCCGCTCGCAGCAGCCCAGTCGATGCTGCCCTGGAGTGCCGGATCCGTGGCACTGAGGCTGATGCCTCGGAAGTCGTAGTCGCTGACCGCCGTGACCGTGCCGGTAAGCTCAGCTTGGGCGGCTGCGGCCGACCCCAGCAGGATGATCGCTGCCAGGCCTTGACTCAGTTTCATGGTGCACCCCTTGGTTGCGAAAAAGCCACATACATTATGCGGCCCGTGGGAACATTGTATCAGATTCGACACGATTGCCGCGGATCCCCGGGTCGTCGTGCGCGCCACGCTGCAGAGTGCAGGAATCGTGCCATTGAAAAGACGCCGAAAGCTGGTGGGATTTACCCGTCCACGCACCGCCCTGGCGCGGCAAGGTGGCAATCACGCACCGGTTTGGCACGCGGCCAGTTGTATCAGACGGCGGCCTCGGGCTCGAAGATCGCGTAGAACTTGCGGGCCGGCTCGAGGACTTCCCAGAGTCCGCGGAACCCGGCCGGCATCACGAAGCAATCGCCCGGACCGAACGTCCAGGATCGGCCGTGGTCGTCCGAGATCCGCACGCGGCCTTCGGTGAGCACGCAGAGCTCGTTCTCGGTGTACGAGACGTGCCAGGCGCCCTGGCTGCTGCGCCAGATGCCGGCAAAGAACCGCCCGGTGTCGTCGGTGAACAGGTTGCGCACGAACTGGGCGGGCATCGCGGCACCGGGCGCGAGCCGCGCGGGGTCGAGCTCGAGCGCATCCTCGCGGCCGCTGAACTCGTCGATCTTGATCACTTCGGGACCGAGTTCGCTCATGGATCACCTCCGCCGCGTCCGGCTGGTGAGGCGAGCGTAGCACGCGCGCGTTCCAGCAGATCGCGCACCTCGTCGTCCGAGGTCTGGTCGAAGTCCCGGTACCATTGTCCGACGGCGCTGAAGAACTCCGGCGTGTGTGGGCACACGACCTCGTCGGCGACCGCCGCAACACGTGCGCGTGCCTCGACCGAGGCCACCGGAACCGCGACGATGATCCGTTTCGCGCCGAGCGATCGCAGCGAACGGACTGCGGCTTCCATGGTCGCCCCGGTAGCGAGCCCGTCGTCGGCGACGATGGCTGTCCGGCCCGACATCTCGAGCGGCGGCTGGTCGCCACGGTATTGCCGTTCGCGTCGCATCAGTTCCGCAGTTTCCCGGATGCGTACCGACTCGAGCGCGTCGTCGCCACCGTGCAGGTAGCGCAGGACGTCGCGGTTGAGCACGATTGCGCCGCCGCTCGCAATGGCACCCATCGCAAGTTCGGGCTGGGACGGCAGGCCGAGCTTGCGCACCACCAGCACGTCGAGCGGCAACGCGAGCGCGGTTGCGACCTCGTAAGCGACCGGCACCCCACCCCGCGGCAAGGCGAGCACCACGGTTTCGGGCGCCGACCGCCACGCCGACAAGGATTCAGCCAGTGTTCGCCCGGCATCCGCGCGATCGACGTAAATCCGGCGCATACGGACCTCCGCTGTTCCGCCATGGATGTTCCGACCGCGCAATGCCCGCGTCATTCGCGCAAGTACCTAGGTGCTATGCTCGAGTCGCAGGACCCGATTCCATGTCCGAAGACACCGTCACCCCGAATGCCGACTTCGATGCCAAGGTGGCGTACCTGCAGACGTTGCTGGGACCGGGCGACGAGGCGATCGAGACCCATTTCGCCTGGGTGTTCCTCGCCGGACCGCGCGCGCTGAAACTGCGCAAGCCGGTGCGCCGGGACTCGATGGACTACAGCACCATCGCGGCGCGACGCCACGATTCGGAAGAGGAGGTACGGCTCAACCGGCGGCTGGCGCCGCACGTGTACCTCGGCACCCTCCCGCTGACACAAGACGGATCGGGCCGCCTCGCGATCGGCGGCACCGGCGAAACCATTGACTGGCTCGTCGAGATGCGGCGTCTCGACCGCGCGCTCATGCTCGACGCGTTACTTGCACGCGGCGCGGCTCCGGAGTTCGCGCTGGCCCGGGTCGTCGGGCTGCTCACGCAGTTCTATGCGCGCGAGCCGGCGGCGATCAGTGACGGCGCGGCACTCGAGGCACGCCTGCGCCACCAGGTCGCGACCAATTGCCAGGCGCTGCAAGCCCTCGAGCCGCAGGCGTCCGCCGCGCTACGCGACGCGCAGCTCGCTTTTCTCGACGCCCGCCGCGCCTGGATCGACTCGCGGGCCGAGGGCGGCTGTGTCGTCGAAGCACACGGCGACCTGCGGCCGGAGCACATCCTGGTCGACGATCCGCCGGCCGTGATCGACTGCCTCGAGTTCGACCGCAACCTGCGCATCCTGGACCGTGCCGAGGAACTTGCTTTCCTGGAACTCGAATGCGCCCGGCTCGGCCACTTACTGCAGGGGCGATGGCTACGGGACCAGTGCCTGAAACAACTGGACGACCGGATTGCGGCGCCCCTGCTGCAGTTCTACCGCAGTCATCGCGCGGCGACGCGTGCCAAGCTCTACGCGTGGCGTTCGCTCGAGGCGGACGGTGGTTCCCCAGAGGACTGGCGAGCCAAGGCGCGCAGCTATCTCGCCGGCGCACTCGAGGATGCGCGCCGAGCCGCTGCACTCTAGCGCTTCTTGCGCTCCATTTCGCGCAGCGCCACCACGGACTCGCCCGCACAGATCCGGCGGATGGCCTCGCCAAACAGCCTGGAGGCTTCGAGCACGACGAGGCGGTCCCCGGCGGCCGGGCCGATGCGCGTCGGCAGGATCGAGTCCGTCACGACGAGCCGATCCGGGCCCTCGGCACCGAGCAGTTGGCCCGCCTCGGGCAGGAACACGCCGTGCGACGCAAACGCGTCCACGCGGACCGCGCCCGCCTTGCGGCAAGCCGCCACCGCGCGCATCAGCGTCGTGCCAGCGCTGATCAAGTCGTCCACGAGCACCGCATGCCGGCCCTCGACCGGCCCCACGACGAGGTCGCCGCCGGAGACCACGCCGCTGCTGCGGCGCTTGTCGATGATCGCGAACCCGACTTCGCGCCCCGTGCGCGCCTCGAGCAGTTCCTGCAGGCGCTGCGCACGCTTCGCTCCGCCAATGTCGGGCGACACGATGCAGACGCGCGTGTCGGTGGACAGCCCGGCGAGGTAAGTCGCCATCAGCGGCGCCGCCTCGAGGTGATCGACGGGGCACCGAAAGGCGTTCTCGAAGGCCGCGAGGTTGTGCGCGTCGAGCGCCAGCACGTGATCCGTGCCGACCGCCTCGACGAGCTGCGCCACGTAGCGCAGCGTCACCGGATCGCGTTCCTTCGTGCGGCGGTCCTTGCGACCGTACGCCAGGAAAGGCACGCAGGCGGTCACGCGCGCAGCGCCGCTGTCCTTGAGGCCCGCGATGAAGAACAGCAGGCGGCAGAGCCGGTCGTTCGCGCTGCCCGCGTCGTCGCCGCTCAGCGACTGGACGACGAACACGTCGGCCCCGCGGACGCTGACCAGCGGTCGAGTCTTGTGCTCGCCGCCCTCGAACTCGCGCTCCTCCATCGGGGAGAGGGTCACGCCCGCCGCTGCCGCCACGCGCGCGCCGAAGGGGCCGCTGGCCTGCGGCGCAAAAATCAACGGTCGGTGCATCGATTCAGACGATCTTCTCGTGCCGCTTTTCGTCCCCGCGCAGGCTGGCCATGCGCTGCTGCAGCTGCCGCTTCGCGGCATCGAATGCATCGCGGAGCACGACGTACACGTCGTCGTGGCCGTCGCGCTGCGGCCGCTCCATGTCGACGACGACGTCCTCGCCCGGCACGGTGAGTTGCACCTTGACGGCGAAGACCTTGCCCTGGTGGTGGTGCCGGTGCGGCGAATCGAGCACGACGCGGCAACCCTGGATGCGATCACTGAACGTGCCGAGGTGATCCGTGAGCTCGCGAATTCGCGTCTCGACGGCGGCGGACGATTCCATGTGGCGGAAGGTGATCTGGACGGGAATGGTCACGATATTTTTTCCTCCGCAGTCTCGTCCCGACTGGGACGGCTTCATTGTCGAACGGTGCCCGCGCCCGAGAATAAGTATTGGCCGCAGACTCCACCGCAAGCGCAGCAAGCGTACACTCATCGGATGCCTCCGGGCGAGACCGGAATCCGGCGTAAGCGGACACAAACGCACGAACGCACCCGGACCACGAATTGCCATGACGAGCGGCGCGTTGCCAGCACCGGCTTCCGACCTCACCGCCGGAATGTTGCGCGCCGAAGCCTATCCCCATCCGGTCACCGAGCCCATCCGTCTCGTGGAGACGCACATCTCCTGGGTGCTGCTGACCGGGGAAATCGCCTACAAGCTCAAGAAGCCGATCCGGCTCAGCTTCCTCGACTACTCGACGCTGGAGCACCGTCACGAGTTTTGCGAGGAGGAAGTCCGGCTCAATCGCCGGCACGCGCCCGATCTTTACCTCGGCGTCAGCATGATCGGGGGCAGCGTCTCGGCACCGCGCGTGGATGGCGGCGGACGGGCGCTGGAATACGCGGTGCGTATGCGGCAATTCGCGGCGCACGACGAGCTCGTCGCGCTGCTCGACTCCGGAGCGGTGACCGCACGGGACCTGGAGGCACTGGGCGCAAGCGTGGCGCGCCTGCACCTCGGCGCGGCCCCTGCCGCGCCCGGCACAACCTACGGTTCGCCGGAGGTCGTGCAGCGCGTCACGTTCGACAATTTTGCCGAGCTGCGCCGGCTTCCCGAAGCGGCAGCATGGCGCGATGCACTGCAGTCCCTGGAAGAACGGCTCTCGAGCCTGCACGCAGCGCGCAGCGCACTGCTGCGCGAGCGTCGCGAAGAGGGCTGGGTCCGCGAGTGCCACGGCGACCTTCACTGCGGCAACGTGGTGCGCTGGCAGGAGCGTCTCACGCCGTTCGACGGCATCGAGTTCGACCCCGGGCTGCGGTTCATCGACGTCGTCAACGACATCGCCTTCCTGGTGATGGATCTTGCGGAGCGCGGCCGCGACGACCTGCGACTTGCGGCGCTGCAGGCCTGGCTGGAGACGCTCGGTGATTTTGCCGGCCTGCCCCTGCTGCAGTATTACGAGACCTATCGTGCACTGGTGCGCGCCAAGGTCGCCGCGCTGCGTGCGCTGCAGGTCGCGGTGGACGCGCCGTCGCGAGCCAAGGCGATTGCAGAGTGCTCGCGCTACCTCGCCTGGGCGGACGGCCGGATCCGGGAGCGCGCGCCCGTCCTCGTGATCACCTGCGGATTGTCGGGATCCGGCAAGACGTGGCTGGCGCGCCAGCTGCGCGAGCCGCTACAGGCGCTGCACGTGCGCTCCGACGTCGAGCGCAAGCGCCTCGCCGGCCTCGCGCCGGAAGCAGACTCGGGGTCCCCGCCCGATGCCGGCATCTACACGCGCGACTACACGACTCGGACCTACGATCGACTGCACGAATGCGCCGCAGCCGCGCTGCTCGGCGGCGAGTCGATCATCGTCGACGCTGCGTTCCTGCGGCGCGACGAAAGGCTGCGTTTTCTTGCGCTGGCGGAGTCTATCCACGCCCGGGCCGCCCTCGTCCACTGCCACGCGCCGCCCGACACGCTGCGGGAACGCGTGATCGCGCGCAGCGCAACCCGCAGCGACGCGTCGGAGGCCGGGCTCGACGTGCTGCAGCGACAGCCGTCCTGGTGGGAAGATTTCGACGACTGCGAACGGACGCGTCTGATCGAGGTGGACACGACGGAAGCCTCGCCGGCCGCCACGGTGCTCGAGCGGCTTCGCAGCCTGCCCGCCTAGACTCGGCTCAAGCCTGCGGCAGCTTTTCGACCCAGACGCTGCTCGGCAGCCGGTCGAGCACGGCCTCGGCCGTATTGCCGACGAACCAGCGATCGAGGCGCCCCCGAGACACCGCGCCCATTACCACGATCCCCGCATCGAGATCTTTCACCGCAGCGAGGATTTCGCGCGCCGGGCTGCCGACCCTGAGATGCGCTCGCCCGGCAGGCAGCGCGTGATCGGCCATCAGGCGACGGAACGCGGCCGCCGCGGACTCGACCGTGCCCGCCGCGGGCGGCACGGCGGCGGCAGCGATGTACGCGTCACCGACCACGGTCACCGGCGTGGGGATCGAGAACACGTGCAGCGCATGGACTTCGCCGCCGAGCTGCTCGGCGAGCGTCTTCGCCGTTTGCAGCAACTGGTGGTCGAGCGCCGCCGGCTTGTCGTGCGCGTGCAGCGGATCGACGCAAGCAAGGATCCTCGGCGCCTCGAGCCGCGGCGGATCCTTCACCAGCAGCAGGGGCACGGGACAATCGCGGATCAGGTGCCAGTCCGAGCCCGTGAACAGCGTGCGCTCGATGCGATTGTGATGGACGCTGTGCTTGACGACGAGATCCGGCCGGGTCGCGGCGACGCGCGCCAGCACCATCTCGTGGAACGGGGTGCCCCACAGTGCCTCGCAGATGGTCGGCACGCCCTCGGCTGCCGCGCGCGCCGAGTACCGCTCGAGCACCGCCTGGTGGGCCGCCATGACCGTCTCGTGGAACTCCTGAAAGGTCGCCGTCGGTGGCGAGAAATAGGCCGTGTGCAGGTCCTGGTAATCCGTCATCAGCAACTCGAGACGCGCGCCGGCGCGTCGCGCGAGCACCAGCGCGGCGTCGAAAGCGGGTTGCGCCTCGCTGCCGGGCTCCATCAGCACGAGGATGTTGCGAAGTGCGTTCACGGGCACCTCCTCAGCGCCGGCGACAGTGGTCCGGCCACGGCCCAAGCATAAATCGCCGTCGGCCTCGGCGCAGGCCTCAGGGAACGGGACTTGTACCTAAGGCCGGCCCGCCCTGGCGCGAATCGACGATCGCGGCCGTGACGAGGTCCGCGCCGACGTTGGTCATCGTGCGCGTCATGTCCAGGATGCGGTCGACACCCAGGATGATGCCGATGCCTTCGGGCGGAATGCCGAACGCGACCAGCAGCCCGGCAATCAGCGGCAGCGACCCGCCCGGAATCGAGGCCACGGCCACGGCACTCAGTACGGAGAGGAAAACCAGCGTCAGTTGCTGCGCGATGTCGAGATGAATGCCGAAGACCTGCGCGACGAACAGCACGACACAGCCTTCGTAGAGCGCGGTGCCGCTCATGTTCATGGTCGCGCCGAGCGGCAGCACGAAGCCCGCGGTCGAGGGCGAGATGCCGAGCCGGCCGCGGGCGACGGCGAGCGCGGCCGGCAGCGTGGCGCTGCTCGAACTGGTCGAGAACGCCGTGATCAGCACGTCCTTGATGTCGCGGAAGAACTGCGCGGGGTTGCGCTTCGCGAGGTACCTGAGCCACAGCGACATCGTGCCGAAGAGGTGCAACAGCAGCATGAACAGGCAGCCGACCACGAACAGCCCGAGCGCCACGATGATATCGAAGCCGACCTTGACGATCACGCTGAAGATCATCGCAGGCACCGCGTACGGCGCGAGCCGCAACGCGAAGCGCACGATGCCGGTCATCAGCTCGCTGACGGTCTCGAGTCCGTGCTGCAATCGATCGCGCCGTTCCTTCGGCAACCCGAGGCCCGCGGCACCGACCAGGATCGCGAACAGGATCAGCGGCAGCACGTCGCCGAGCACGTTGCGTTGGTTGCCGACGAACGCGCCGAAGAGATTGCGCGGCATGAACATGTCCACGACGGAGGCGGGCGAGATTCCCGGACGCGCCGCGCTGGTTTCCACGTGCTTCTGGGCCTGGCCGCTGTACTCCTGCACCAGGCGCGTCGAAGTTTCGTCATCGAGCCGGCCGCCCGGCTGCAACGCATTCATCATCACGAGGCCGAGCGTCACGGCGATCAGCATGTTGGCGAAAAACAGCGTGAACGTGCGGCCGGCCAGCGGCCCGAGATGCGTGAGCTCGCCAAGCTGGAGCACGCCGTTCGCGAGCGAAGCGAAGACGAGCGGGATCACGACGAAGAACAGCATGCGCAGGAAGACCTGCCCCAGCGGGTCGAACAGCGTCGTGGCGAGCCACTGCGCCGCCTCGAGCAGGGCCGGGATCCGACTGCCGAGGGCCAGGACGACGGCACCGGCGACGGCCCCGGCCACCAACCCGAACAGGATGCGATTCGCGAGACGCGCGTCTATGTCAGCCATGCCGGATGCTAACAGCGCGTTTTGCGTGCCGCCAATTCAGCCGGGTGACGGGCGAAGGGTGTGACGACGTTCGCGGTGCGGAGACTGGGCTGGCGCTAGAATTTTTATATGTCAAGTAAGTCCGATGACCGGACCAGGCCGGGCGAACCCGCAGCAGAGGACGACGGTGCGCGCGTCGAACGGCGTCGACAGCAGCGCGACATGGCGTCGTCGCCAAACTGGGAGACGATCGTGCTGCAGCGCATGGCCGGGCGTGTGAAATCGCTTTCCCACGAGCCACCGCCCGGGGCAATTACAGACCGGGACGGCGGCTGGGAGGCGGCAGCATTGCTGGCACTGAAACGGCGGATGCGGGATCTCCCTTCGAAGTAGCGCGCCTCGAGTTGCCGGCCCGCCGGATCAGCCGTCAGCCCCGGGGATTACACTCACGCCACGGCGACCGACGGCGGCTACCATTCTCGGATCGCCGGCTGCGCAGCGAGCCACATCCATGCGACTCAAGGAAATCACCCTCGTTTCCCTGCTGCTTCTCACGCTCGCCGGCTGTGGCAGCAACAACTCGCCGGACGGGCGCCCGGCGTCGATCATCGTCAACAGCCTGCTCGACACCACGTCGCCACCCGCCGGAGCGGTCACGCTGCGTTCCGCCCTTGCGGCCGCCGAGCCGGGCCAGCCCATCGAGTTCGACGCCAGCCTGAACGGCGGCACGATTGCCCTCTCGGTCGTCGCGGACGAGCACACGCTGCTTAAGGGCGAAGTCATGGGCATCCGGGACGAGCCGAGCGGGCCCGTCTCGTACCTCGTCGGCTATTTCGACCGCGACTACGGGCGCTCGGCGCTGGTCGCGCGCAAGGACGTCGTCATCGACGCGTCGAAGTTGCCGGCTGGCATCACCCTCGCGTGGACCGGCGGAACGCAGCCCGCAGCGCGTGTCCTCGCAGTCGAAGGAAACCTGACACTGGTCAACGTCGCGATCACCGGCGGACACAGCGTTGCCGAGGACATCGCGACCGGGAACCCGGCAGACCAGCCTTGGACGCTGGCCCGCGGCGGTGCGCTCGCGGTCTGGGGCGTCGCGCGCCTCGTGGACTGCCGCCTGTACGACAACCACGTGCAGGGCGACTTCGACTCGTCCCGGGATCGCGGGGCGTTCGGCGGCGCGGTGTACGCGGACATCGTGGACATGGAAGGCTGCATCGTGAGCGGTAACTCGGCCCTCGGGGCCGGCGCGGCCGGTGGCGCCGTGTACTCGGTCGGCGGCGCCGGCCACGCCCGCACCGTCTCGACGATCGACAACTCGACCATCACCGGCAACCGCATCCGCGGCCTGTTCACCTATGGCGGCGGCGTGTTCTCCGACGGCGGCAGCATCGGCAACCGGAAGACGCTGCGCGTCGGCAACAGCACCATCGCGCGAAATCTCGTCGAGCCCGCGCCGGGTCTTCCCCCGTTCCTGCTCGCAATGGGTTACTGGCGCGGTGGCGGCGTCTACATGTCGAACGGCTACCTCGAGATCGAGGCCTGCACGATCGTCGAGAACGAGGTCCGCGGAGTGCCGCGCACCGACAGCCTCGGCCGGCGCAATCTCGCGGGCGGCGTCGCTGCGACCGTCGGCAACGCGCACGCGACCGAGCACCTGATCCTCGGCCATTCGATCGTGGCGGGAAACACCGTCGAGGAGATCGGCGGCGACCGTTATGCACACGACGTCTTCACGGGCTCGCTGTTCTACTTCCGCAGCGCGGGCTACAACCGGCTCGGCGTGCTCGACTTCAGCCAGATGCTGGTTCCGGTCGGTGAGTCGGGCTGGGCGTCACTGAGCCGCAAGCACTACCCGAAGGCGGGGGACCAGGACGGCGTCGACGCGGCCGAAGTGCTCGACCTCACCAGCGGCATCGTTCATTCGACGTCGGTCCTGTCCGTGGGCGTCGGAGCAGGCGAATTCGCGGTTCTTCACTATGCCCCGCGCGGCAGCGCGCTGGCCCAGGTACCCGCGTCCCGCTATGAGATTGCGGAGACGCTGGCCGAGTACTCCATTTCTTCGGGCGCCACCGACGACTTCCTCGAGATCGTGCTCGCGCGTATCGAAAGCCGGTACGCGCTGCCGGGTTTCGCCGCTGCGTTCACCGCGGACTTCGAGGCCTTCCTGCGAAGTGCCGATGCGGACCCCGCCACCGACGGAGTCCAGCCATACCGCACTCCCGCCGGAGATCCGATCCTCACGCTCGCGGCCACGCAATTTTTCGGGCCGGGCGAGACCTGGCCGAAGGAACTCGAGAACCACCCGTATATCGAGTTCTGGCATCGGCTGGACGCCGCGCTCGCGGCCGCCGGCATCCCAGGCCAGGGCCCGGAATTGCTCGGTGACGAGGCCTGGCAGATGCTCTTCACGAGCGGCGCGCTCGCCGAAAACCCGGGCATACGCATGACGGTAAACACTGGACCGCGCCTCACCGTCCAGCGGCTGTCCGTGGACCAGCTTGGAACCGCCCGGCCCGCGAACGGCCCGGGCGACATCGGGGCCATCGAGGCGCCCTGAACCGAGTTACGCGTCGCCGGTCCGACCCGGAATCAACGGTCCGTCACTCTCCGCCCACGGCCCCCACGACGATCTCCGACCCTCGCCAACTGGGAACTTCGGTCGCAGGAATCTCGATGCCGCCGATCGGATCTGTCGCGACGGTCGTCGTGATGGAGGTATCGGCAATGACACGCTTCGACGTCGCAGGTCGGCTGCGGCACGGACGGCGCTTCCCAGGTGAGAAACCGCCGGCCTGCGAAGATTCTGCGCCGTTTCGCAACAGCCTGGACCGGCCTCGATACTCACCGCATGGTACGGATTCACGACGCGCTGGATCTGCACGCGGCGGCCGGGCAAGCGCACTTTGGCCTGACTGCGCTTGCTCTGCCACCAGGTTGAAAGCTTGAACACCGCGATCTTGCCCCTTCCATGAGTCGCGCCGCGTCTTGGATCTTCGACATGCGGTCCGCACCGCTCGGCGCGCTACGCCCGCGCGGCCGCGACGCGCGAGTTCTACGCCGACGCCAACTGCGCCACAAGCTCGAGTAAACATAATCCCGCAGCGATTTCGTCAATGCGGCGGGCTGACGGAGTGAGGCGTCAGGGAATGTGGTGGTGAGGGGGAGAATCGAACTCCCGACCTAGGGGTTATGAATCCCTCGCTCTAACCGTCTGAGCTACCTCACCACGAGGTTCGTCTCTGCCCGCCGGAATTGTACCCGGACCGATGGGGGCGCGAATTTTCCGGGCGCAAGAGGGGGTAGTCAAGGACAAGGACCCCCACCCGAACCCGCCCGGAAGCCAACCAATCTCGCCTCGGCGAGACGGCTGCGGGTCAGACGTTGAAGCGAAAGTGCATCACGTCGCCTTCCCGGACGACGTACTCCTTGCCCTCGAGCCGCATCTTGCCCGCCTCCTTGGCGCCCTGCTCGCCCTTGCAGGCGATGAAATCGTCGTAGGAGATCACCTCGGCGCGGATGAAGCCCTTCTCGAAATCCGTGTGAATCTCGCCGGCCGCCTGCGGCGCCAGCGCGCCGATGTGGGTCGTCCAGGCGCGCACTTCCTTGACCCCGGCCGTGAAGAACGTCAGCAGGCCGAGCAGGTGGTAGGCGGCGCGGATGACGCGATCCAGCCCGGGCTCGTGCAGACCCAGTTCCTCGAGGAACGCCTGCCGGTCGGCGAGGTCGAGCTGTGCGATCTCGGACTCGATGGCGGCGCACACCGGCACGACGTCGGCGCCCTCCGCGTCCGCCCGCTTCTGCACGACGTCCAGGTACGGATTGTCCTTGAAGCCGTTCTCCGCGACGTTCGCCACGTACATCAGCGGCTTGACCGTGATCAGATGCAGTTCGCGCAGCAGCGGCCGCTCGGCAGCGTCCATCGCCAGCGTCCGCGCGGGGTTGCCGGCATCGAGGTGCTCGCGCATGCGCTTCAACAGGTCGCGCAACCGGATCGCGTCCTTGTCGCCCGCCTTCGACGCCTTCTCGGCCCGCTGCAGGCCGCGCTCGACCGTGTCGAGATCCGCCAGCGCCAGCTCGGTGTTGATGACGTCGATGTCCGCGAGCGGATCGATGCGGCCCGCGACGTGCACGACGTCGTCGTTGACGAAGCAGCGCACCACGTGCGCCACGGCATCGGTCTCGCGGATGTGCGACAGGAACTTGTTGCCGAGCCCCTCGCCCTTGGAGGCGCCGGCCACGAGGCCCGCGATGTCCACGAACTCGACGGTCGTGGGCAGGATCTTCTCCGGCTTCACGATGTCTGCGAGCGCCTTCAGGCGCAGGTCCGGCACCGGCACGACGCCGACGTTCGGGTCGATCGTGCAGAACGGGTAGTTGGCCGCCGCGGCGTTTTGCGCCTGCGTCACCGCGTTGAACAGTGTGGACTTGCCGACGTTCGGCAGCCCGACGATTCCGCATTTGATTCCCAAGAGCCCTCACCCGGCCTGTGGCCGACCGCTCCCGACGTGCGGGAGAGGTATTGAAAAATTACTGCGCCACCAGCTTCGCGGAGTGCAGCACGTGCATGGCTTTCTCCGCGCCATCGCGGACGAACACCGGCAGTGCCTGCAGCGCCGCGTCGACGCTCTGCACGATCGACTGCTCGTCCTGCGGCGACGCGCGCTGCAGCACGTAATCGATGACCTGCGACTTGTCGCCCGGATGCCCGATCCCGAGGCGCAGCCGCCAGAAATCCGGGCCACAGTGCGTGATCGTGTCGCGCAGCCCGTTGTGGCCGCCGTGGCCGCCGCCGAGCTTGAAGCGCGCGGTGCCGGGCGGCAGGTCGAGCTCGTCGTGCACGACGAGCAGCTCACTCACCGGCGCCTTGACGTAATCGAGCAGCGAGCGGATCGAGAGCCCGCTGCGATTCATGTACGTCTGGGGCTTGAGCAGCGTCACATCACGGCCGTCGAGCGAAACGCGGCACACCTCGCCCTGGTAACGCGCGTGCGAGCGAAACTGCGCGCCCTGGGCACGAGCGAGCGCGTCGACGAACCAGAACCCCGCGTTGTGGCGCGTGAGCCGATGCTCCGGGCCCGGATTGCCGAGTCCGACGATGATCGCGAGCGGTGTGCCTGCCATGGTGGAGTCCCGAAAAAGACCGGGCCGCCCCGGAGGGCGGCCCGCATCCTCCGGCCCGCGGGCCGGTTACTTCTTCGCTTCCTTGCCCTTCGCTTCGGCGGGCTTGGCCGCAGCCGCAGCCGCAGGCGCTGCCGCGGGAGCCGCCGCGACCGCACCGGCCGTCGCCGCCGCCTCGGCCCCCGGAGCCTCGACTTCCTCGGCGCGCGCGTGGTGGATGGAAACCACCGGCGCGTTACGGCCGTGGGTGAGCTCGGGGATCTCGACGCCTTCCGGCACCACGAGATCCGCAAGGTAGACCATCTGGTTCATCTCGACGCCCGACAGGTCGACGTCGATGAATTCCGGCAGGTCCTTCGGCAGGCAGCTCACCTCGACGTCGTTGCGCAGGTGCGAGACGATGCCGCCCGCCTTGACGCCCGGCGCCGCCGCCTCGCCCTTGAAGTGCAGCGGGATCGTGATGCGGATCTTCTCGTTCTCGAGCACGCGCTGGAGATCCACGTGCAGCACGGCGTTCTTCGCCGGATGCCGCTGCACGTCCTTCAGCACGGCGGCCTGGCTCACGTCGCCGACCTTCAGGTTGAGGATCGTCGAGTAGAACCGCTCGTTGTCCAGCATGACGAGCAGCTTGGTGTGATCGAGCGCCAGCGCGCGCGGCTCACGATGGCCACCGTAGAGGATGGCAGGCACCTTGTTCTCGCGACGCAGGCGGCGGCTCGCACCTTTGCCCTCGACGTCACGGAACTCGGCGGCGAGTTCGAAAGAGGTCTTCATGGGTAACTCCGATTAACGACACAACATGCCGTCGACTCGCGACCAAGTCCGACGGCGCCAGGGAACGGGGATAGGGGATAGGGGATGGCGGATAGTGAAGAGGGACCGGCTGGCGTTGAAGCAGCAGCGGCACCTCTGATCACTATCCCCTATCCCCTATCCCCTATCCCCTCACTAATCAATGTACAGGAGCTCACGCTCTCCTCATCGCGGATCCGCCGCATCGTCTCCGCGAGCAGCCCCGCGACCGACAGCTGGCGGACCTTCCGGCAAGCGCGCGCGTTCTCGCGCAGCGGGATCGTGTCGGTCACGACGAGCTCGTCGAGCACCGAGGCTTCGATCCGCTCGATCGACGGGCCCGAGAGCACCGGGTGGGAGATGTAGGCCACCACGCGCTTCGCGCCCACGTCCTTCAATGCCTTCGCCGCAAGGCACAGCGTGCCCGCGGTATCCACCATGTCGTCGACGAGCACGCAGCTCTTGCCCTCGACCTCGCCGATGATGTTCATCACCTCGGACTCGTTGGCGCGCGGGCGCCGCTTGTCGATGATCGCGAGGTCCGCGTCGTCGAGGCGCTTCGCGATCGCCCGGGCGCGCACCACGCCGCCCACGTCCGGCGAGACCACGACCAGGTTGTCGTACTTCTGCTTCCAGACGTCGCCGAGCAGCACCGGGGACGCGTACACGTTGTCCACGGGGATGTCGAAGAACCCCTGGATCTGGTCCGCGTGCAGGTCGACCGTCAGCACGCGGTGCACGCCGACGCCCGCGATCATGTTCGCGACCACCTTCGCCGTGATCGCGACGCGCGTGGCACGCGGACGGCGATCCTGGCGCGAGTAGCCGAAGTACGGCATCACCGCGGTGATCCGCCCGGCCGACGCGCGCCGGCAGGCGTCCACCATGACCAGCAGTTCCATCAGGTGGTCGTTCGCCGGCGGACAGGTCGACTGCACGATGAAGACGTCGCGGCCGCGGACGTTCTCCATCAACTCGACCGTGACCTCGCCGTCGCTGAAGCGCCCGACGTTCGCACGTCCCAGCGGCACCTGCAGGTAGCGCGCGATGTCGAGGGCCAGCTGCGGGTTGGCGCTGCCGGTGAACACCGCCATCATCGGGCCGTCCATCACGCTCTCTCCGTCGTCAGCCTCAATGGCTGGGGTGGAAGGATTCGAACCTCCGAATGGCGGGATCAAAACCCGCTGCCTTACCGCTTGGCGACACCCCAGCGAATTCGTCAGCGGCCGGACCCGGATCGGTCTTGCTCGAGCCGGCTCCGCGCAACCAGCGGCGAGCGGTTCAAGCCGCGCACCACGTATCCCTTCCAGCGGCGCGGCATCGCTTCGAGGGCCGCGCGTGCGCTCTCCTCGTCGGGCATTGCCGCGAACACGCACGAGCCGGTGCCCGTGAGCCTCGCTGCTGCATGGCTTCCCAGCCAGTCGAGGGCCTCGGCCACCTCGGGAAAGCGCCGTCGGACGACCGCCTCGCAGTCGTTGCGTCCGCCCGTCGTCAGGAAACCGCGAATTGTGAGTACGGGGGTATCCCTTGTCAATTCAGCGGCTCCGAACACCGCCGCAGTGCTGACGGAGACGCCGGGCTGGATCAGCAGGAAGACGGGCTCGGGAAAGTCGACCGGCGTCAGGCGCTCACCGACGCCTTCGGCCCACGCCGCGGACCCGTGCACGAACACCGGCACGTCGGCGCCGAGCGAGAGGCCGAGTCGCGCCAGCGCGTCCGACTGTAGGTCGAGTCCCCAGAGCCGATTCAAGGCGACCAGCGTCGTGGCGGCATTCGAGCTCCCGCCGCCCACTCCACCGCCGATCGGCAGGCGCTTTCGCACCTCGATTGCCACCCCGACATCCTTTGATGCCGCAGCGAGCGCGCGGGCTGCACGAACACTCAAATCGAGATCCGCCGGTACGCCGGGAACCTCGCCCATTCGCTCGATGACGCCAGCCGGACGCTTCCAGAAGCGAAGTTCGTCGCTCAGGTCGATGAACTGGAACGCCGTCTGCAGCAGGTGGTAACCGTCCGCGCCGGCGCCCGACCACGTGCAGGAACAGGTTCAACTTGCCGGGGGCGGGCCACGGCTCCGGTCCGCCGAGCAGCTCGTCCCCGACCATCAGCGCACTCCACCGTCCGCGGGCTGCGGGTTCGCAGGCACGGCCCAGGTATCGACGATCACCTTGACCCGCACTGAGTCGCGGCTGGCCGTGAAACGCTGTGGCAGGGAACCGTTGGCCGTCGTCACGAACGCGTCGTAGCCGATCCGCCAGCCCGACTGCGCGATGACGCGCCAGGGCGGCGCGTCGGCGACCGAGACCTCGGCGGGCGCGTCCGGCGCCGGCACGCCCAGCATCCAGTAACGCAGGCGATCCCAGGGCACGTCGGCGCCGAGCCGCGCCTGCAGATAGGCGCGTGCCGCTTCCGGATCCAGCGTGCGGCCAGTACCGTCCGCGACCGACAAGGTTTGCTCAGTTGCGTGGATCTGCAGCGCGCCCGCGCCCAGCGGGCCGCGGATGTCCAGCTCGGTCACGCCCTCGCGCTGGTTCCAGATGAACGAGCCGCTGCCGCCCTCGCCGTCCGCGGCCAGCGCCAGCCGACCACTGGCCGTCCAGTGCTGCAGGATCGCCGCATCCGGGCGCACGCCCGGCTCCGGCGCCCGCAACGTCGGGGCGCAACCCCCGAGCAGCAGCATGGCAAGGACCGCGGCTGCGGCACGCTTCACGGTCCCGCGCGCTCGAGGCGCTCCTTGAGACGGGCATTTTCCGGCTGGCGCTGCAGCGCCTCTCGCCAGGTCTTGCGAGCCTCGTCCCGATTGCCGAGGGCCCACTGCACTTCACCGAGGTGCAGGTCGATCTCCGCGTCGTCGCCGAGTTCGCGCGCGCGCATCAGGTACTCGAGCGCTTCGGGAAATCGGCCCTGCCGGAAGCGCACCCAGCCCATGCTGTCGAGCACGGCTGCGCTGTCCGGAGTCTGTGCCAGCGCTGCACCGACCAGCGCTGCGGCTTCGTCCAGGCTCTGGTCGCGATCTGCCAGCGTGTAGCCCAGCGCGTTCTGCACCACGGCGTCGTCGGGACGGTCCTTGATGAGCTTGCGCAGCTCGCGGATCGCGGCTTCCGGCTTGCCCGCGCGCTCGTAGGCGAAGACGCGCGCCATGCGCAGGTCGAAGGAGTCCGGATACTGCACGAGCCCGGCGTCGAGGATCTCGAGCGAGCGCGAATTCTCGCCGATCGCGCTGGCGAGGCCGGCTCGCGCCGCGACGACCTCGGGGCCGCGCTGGGGATGGCCGCGCTGGAACTCGTCGAGGTGCGCCAACCCCACATCCAGTCCCGACTGCTCGGCCTTGATGCGGGCGACGCGACTCTGGGCAGCGAGCGCGTAATCGCCGCCCGTGACGCGCGTGTAGTAGCGCAGCGCCCGCTCGGCGTCATCGCGACGATCCGCGATGTTGCCCAGGAAATACAGCGCCTCGTACGCCTGCGCGCCGGTCGAAAGCAGGTCCTCGAAGCGGGCGTTCGCCGCGTCGAGATCGCCCTGGTCGAGGTCCAGCGCGCCCAGGCTGCGGACTGCGCCGGGGATCACCGTGGGTCCGGAGGCGTACGGCGTCAGCATCGCGCGCGCCTCGTCGATGCGACCGGTGGCGGCCAGCAGCAGCGCGTACTCGAGGTGCGTCGCCACGTCGGCCTCCGGCGCCATCACGAGCTCGCGAGCCGACTCGAGGCCGGCCTGCTCTTCACCGGATGCGATCAGCGTCCGCGCCAGCAGCATCTTGGCTGGTATCCAGTAAGGCGCCTTCTGCACGGCGCTCTGCGCGCTCGCGAGCGCCAGGCCGAGGTTCTCGGAACGCAGCGCCGCGCTGCCGAGCGCGTACTGCCCCTCGGCGACCGTCGGGTGGCGCGCCGCGAGCCGCTTGAACAACTCGGTCACGTCGGGCGGCGTGCCGTGGTCGATCACGACCGGCAGCAGTGCGAGAAAGCCCGCCGCCGGGCTCAGGTACGAGGTCTCGAGCAGCGATGCGAAGTGGCTTTCCGCCACGTCGAGACGGTGCAATTCGAGCGCCGCCACGCCGGCGTAGCGCCGCGCCTGCTCGCTGGTGGGGTTCAGGACCAGCCAGCGCTCCGCGGCCAGCGCGGCCTCCTGCATCTGCGAATGATCGAAGGCCGCCCGGGTGGCCTGCTCGGCGACCATCTCGTCGTCCGACACCTCGGCGGCGCGCCGGTAGCTCAGGGCGGCCTCCGGCAGCTCGTTGCGCTCGAGCGCCGCGTCGCCATTGGCCAGCAGGGCATCCGGATCGAGGTTCGCCGTTTCCGCGCCGTTCCGGGCGCCGGGCGTCGCAGCACAGGCCGCCAGCAGGACCAGGCCTGCGATCACGAGAGGGCACCGGGCGCGCATCAGGGTTGTCCGCATAGGCCGCGCACTATAGCGGAACCGCCGCCGAGCTTGTGTTGCTCCCGGCCATCAACCAGAATTTCGCGATTTCCGCGCCCGGTAACTGGATGTCCCTCGTCGTCGTCGGTATCAACCACCGCACCGCGCCCGTCGACGTGCGCGAACGCGTGGTCTTCGAGCCGTCGCGCGTCCCGGACGCGCTGCGCGAGCTCGCGAGCCTGCCCGCGATTCAAGAAGCCGTGATCGTTTCGACGTGCAACCGGACCGAGCTGTACTGCGTCACCGAGTCCGGCGATGGCGAGCTCGCCGAGTGGCTGCAGAGCTACCACCAGCTCGGCTCGAGCATTCACCACTGCCTGTACCGGCTCGACGACATGCGCGCGGTCGCGCATGCGTTCTCGGTCGCCTCGGGACTCGACTCGATGGTGCTCGGCGAGCCGCAGATCCTCGGCCAGCTCAAGGACGCGTACCGCACCGCGCAGGACGCGGGCACCACCGGCCCGATGCTGAACCGGATCTTCCAGGCTGCGTTCTCGGTGGCGAAACGCGTCCGGACCGAGACCCAGATCGGCGCCAACGCGGTGTCGGTGGCCTCCGCCGCGGTCGCGATGGCGAAGAACGTGTTCGCGAGCTTCGAAAATCGCACGGCGTTGATGGTCGGCGCCGGCGAGACGATCGCGCTGGCGGCGCGTCACCTGCACGCGGACGGCCTGCGGCGGATGATCGTCGCGAACCGCAGCATCGACCGCGCCCGCGAGCTCGCCGCGGAATTCCAGGGCTTTGCGATCAGTCTCGACGACATCCCCGCGCACCTGCGCGAGGCGGACATCGTCGTCGCGTCCACGGCGAGCCCGAACGCGATCATCACGCGCGCGATGGCGGCGGACGCGCTGCGGGCCCGCAAGCGCCGCCCGATCTTCATGGTCGACATCGCCGTGCCGCGCGACATCGAGCCCGAGGTGGCCCAGCTCGAGGACGTCTACCTGTTCACCGTGGACGACCTGCAGTCGGTCGTGAACGAGAACATGGAGAACCGGCGCCAGGCGGCGCGCGAGGCGGACCAGATGATCGCCACCGAAGTGGACCGCTTCGAGATGCGGCTGCGCACCCGCAGCGCGGCACCGACGATCCGCCGGCTGCGCGAAGAAGCCGAGCGCACGCGCCAGCACACGCTCGACCAGGCGCGACGCATGCTCGCGGCCGGCCGCAGCAGCGACGAAGTCCTCGACTTCCTGTCCGCGACGCTGACCAACCGGCTGATCCACGCCCCGAGCCAGCGACTGCGCGATGCCGCCGAGAGCGGCGACTCGGAGATCATCGAAACCATCGCCGACATTTACCGGCTCGACCACGACTGATGAAGGACTCGATCCGGCGCCGGCTCGAGCGGACCGTGGAGCGCTTCGAGGAAGTGGGCGCCCTGCTCGCCGATCCCGAAGTGCTCGCCAAGCCCGGTCGCTTCCGCGACCTGTCAGTCGAGTATTCGCGGCTCGAGCCCGTGGCAGCGCGCTTCAGGACCTTCTGCGGACTCGAGGCGGAGCGCTCGACCGCCGCGGAGATGGCGCAAGGCGCCGACGCGGAGATGCGCGAACTCGCCGAGGACGAGCTGCGCGATCTCGACGCCCGCATCGGGGCCGAGGGATTCGAACTCACGAAGCTGCTGATCCCGACCGACCCGCGCGACGACAGCAACATCTTCCTCGAGATCCGCGCCGGCACCGGCGGTGACGAAGCCGCGATCTTCGCGGGCGACCTGTTCCGCATGTACGCACGCTTCGCCGAAAGGCAGGGCTGGAAGGTCGAGGTGCTGAGCGAGAGCGCCGGCGAGCACGGCGGCTACCGGGAAATCATCAGTCGCGTCGTCGGCAAGGGCGCGTACTCGCGACTCAAGTTCGAGTCCGGCACCCATCGCGTGCAGCGCGTGCCGGCGACCGAGGCACAGGGACGCATCCACACTTCGGCCTGCACGGTCGCGATCCTGCCTGAACTCGAAGAGGTCGAGGACAACCCGCTGAATCCGGCCGAGCTGCGCATCGACACGTACCGTGCGTCCGGCGCGGGCGGGCAGCACGTCAACAAGACCGACTCCGCGATCCGCATCACTCACCTGCCGACCGGCATCGTGGTCGAGTGCCAGGACGAGCGTTCCCAGCACAAGAACCGCTCGCGGGCCATGGCCTTGCTGCGCGCGCGGCTGTTCGAGTCGGAGCAGCAGAAGCAGGCGGCGCAGCAGGCGCAGGAGCGCAAGCTCCAGGTCGGCAGCGGCGATCGCTCGGAGCGGATCCGCACCTACAACTACCCGCAGTCGCGTGTGACCGACCACCGCATCAACCTGACGCTGTACCAGTTGCCCGCGATCATGGAGGGGGCGCTCGACGACGTGATCGGCCCGCTGCAGCAGGAGTGGCAGGCGGAACAACTCGCCAGCCTCGACTGAGGTCGAGGCAGTCGACCGATGGCCACCGAGATCCGCGAATTGCTCGACGAGGGCGCCGCGCGCCTCGGCCGGGTCGCCGACGATCCGCGCCATGAGGCGGAGATCCTGCTCGGCGCTGCGCTCGGCCGCACGCGAGCATTCCTGCTCGCTCATCCCGAGCAACGCATCCTCGACTGCGAGGCCACCGATCGTTACGAGTCGCACGTGACGCGCCGGGCCCAGGGCGAGCCGGTCGCGTACATCCTCGGCGAGAAGGAGTTCTGGTCACTGCCGCTCGCGGTCGGCCCGGGGGTGCTGATCCCGCGACCCGAGACCGAGTTGCTGGTCGAGCGTGCGCTGGCGCATCTCCCGGCCGATCGCTCCTGCGAAGTACTCGATCTGGCCACTGGCAGCGGTGCCGTGGCCCTTGCGATCGCAACGGAGCGACCACTCGCGCGGGTCGTCGCGACCGACGACTCGAGCGCAGCGCTGGACGCGGCGCGGCTCAACGCAGCGCGCCTGTCGCTCGGGTCACGCGTCGAGTTCGCCGCGGGCTCGTGGTACGAGCCCCTGTCGCAACGTATGTTCGACGTCATCGTCAGCAACCCGCCCTACATCGCGGCGGGTGACCCGCGCGTGGAACCTGCGGTGCGTCGCTTTGAACCACCCGCGGCGTTGTTTTCCGGACCCACGGGGCTCGAGGCGCTGCGCGTCGTGATTGCAGGAGCGCAGCACCACCTCGTCCACGGCGGCTGGCTGGCGGTCGAACACGACGACGAACAGGGAGAGGCCGTGCGGGAGTTGTTCGTCGCGACTGGGTTCAGCGACGTGCGGACGCTTCGCGACCTTGCGGGCCGTGATCGCTGCACCGAAGGTCGGCGTGCCGATCGTCAGTCACGATCCGGAGCGCCCAGCGGAAAGTAGCGACGGTAGGGCCGCGCCTCGTCCACGGCACGAGCCACGGCTGGATGGGCCAGCAGGCGGACACGGTAGGCCCGCAGGCTGCCGTGAGCCGGCGGAATCGGATGGGCCCAGTCAGCATAAAAAAGCGACGGAGCCGCAGCGCAATCGGCGAGCGTGAACGTGTCGCCAGCGATCCAGGTGCGGTCGGTGAGGCGCTCATCCAGCCACGCGTAAATCCTGTCGAGGACGCCACGGGCCTCCGTCACGCCATATGAATCGCGATCAGGCTCCGGACGAAGCTGGTCCAGGACGATCTTCTGCATCGGCGTCATGACGTAGTTGTCGAAGACGCGATCCAGTATCCGAGCCTCGATGCCGTCGTCACCGTCCGGGATCAAGCGAACGGCGCCGGGGTGGTGAACCTGGAGGTATTCGATGATCGTCGTGGACTCGAGGATCGTACGACCTTGATCCACGAGCACGGGGAAACGCTTCAGCGGCCAGAGCGATGCCAGCTCGGCGTTTGCCGGGGATTCTTCGAGGCTGCGGTATTCGAAGGGCGTGGCATTCTCGTAGAGAGCGATCAGCACCTTCTGACTGTACGACGAGAATGGGTGGGCGTAGAGGATCACAGGCGCTCGAACTCCATGGTCCAGTTCGTCTCCCAGGTCGTGCCGCCATCCGCGGAGAACGCCTGCTCCCAGGTCGGATTGGAGCCGGGGTTGGTCCGCCACAGGAAGCGTACTCGAATGGGTCGTCCGTCCAGCACGTCGTTTGCAACGAACGTACCGACGGTGCCGGAGAAGCTTCCGACGACTGGCGTGTCCAGGCTGTGTGGCGCGCGGCCATCGAGCCACCAGATCGCCCAGGACCGCGTCTTCGGATCGTACGAGCGGATCGCGGCGGCTCGGACATCGCCATCGGGAAAATGCAGGACGTTGTCTTCAACGTTGCCGAAGGCGCCGAGGATCTTTCTGGTGGAGGACGTGCCTCGAAACTCGGTCCAGTCGTTGCACCCCTGCAGGCGCTCGTTCAGACGCCTGTGGGATACGCGCCAGTTTCCGATGATGAAGTCGAAGTCCGGCGGAGGATCAGTCTGAGATGTGCCTTGCATCGTCTGTGTGCGCCTGTGGCCTGATCATGGTCGAGTTTCGGTACTCGGCTTCCGAAGACGGCTGCGTTGCAGCTTACCCGCCGCATTGCGCGGCAACGCGTCGACATAGCGAATCTCGCGCGGCTGCTTGAAGCCCGCCAGCCGGCTGCGGCAATGCCGCTGCAGCGCCTCGACGTCAGGCGCCTTGCCCGGCGCCGCTACGACCCACGCGACGACGCGCGCGCCAAGGTCGGCATCCGGGACGCCCGCTACACCGGCGTCGTCGACCGATGGATGCTCCAACAGCACCGCTTCGATTTCAGCCGGGTAGACGTTCTCGCCGCCCGACAAGATCAGGTCATCGCGCCGATCGAGCACGCGCAGACCACCTTCGCTGTCCAGGCAGCCGATGTCGCCCGTATACAGCCAGCCCTCGCGCAGTACCCGAGCCGTGGACTGCGGATCGTGCAGGTAGCCTTGCATGACAGTCGGGCCACGAACGACGATCTCGCCGGGCGTCCCGGGCGGAGCGTCACGACCATCGATATCGATCCGCAGTTCGGTGCCGCGTAGCGGCAGCATCGGCAAGGCGCAGGCCGCTCCGACCGGCGGTGGCGCCGCGGTGGCGACTTGCGAGCAGCTCTCGGTCAGACCGTAGGTCGGACAGACCGGATAGCCGACGGCGAGTGCGCGCGTCAACAGTTCCGGGGCAGCGGCCGCGCCACCCAGCAACAGCACCTGCAAACCGGGCGGTGCCGCTCGCCCCTCGCGGTGCGCGAGCAGCCGCGACAACATCGTGGGGACCAAAGACACCGCGGCGACGTCACCCCCATCGAGAACGTCGCTGACCTCGGCCGCATCGAATCGGGGCAGCAACCGCACCGGGCCGCCGAAGCGCACGCTGCGCATCAGGATCGAGAGCCCGCCGACGTGGAACAGCGGCATGCAGGCGAGCCAGCGTTGCGCGACCACGGGGCCGAGACGGTCCGCAGCTGCCTCCGCGCTCGCCAGGAAGTTAGCCCGGGTCAGGCACGCCCCTTTCGCGCGTCCGGAAGTGCCAGAGGTGAACAGCACGGCTAAAGGCGTGCCGCGATCCGCACTGCCGCTCTCGCCAGGCATTGCACCGTGCGGCGCGGGCAGCACGCCGAACTTCGGCGCGATCTCGCATCGCAAGCCCGGCACCTTCTCGGCCAGATCTGCGAGGCGCGCATCGTCCGCCTTGCCGAGCAACCAGCCGACTCGCGCATCGGCGAGTTGCTGCGCGAGCTCGCGAGTCGTCAGCCTGAGGTTGAGTGGCAGCACCGTGCGGCCGGCGAGCGCAATCGCGTGGAACCACGCCGCGAACTCCGCGTCACCATCGAGCAGCAAACCGACCGGCGCGTCGTCCTGCGGCGCCGTCGCTCGAACATGAGCCGCTCCACGGCGCGCGAGATCGAAAAGTTCGGCGAAGGTCCAAGTGCCCGCCGAAGTCTCGAGTGCCGGCGCATCCGGTGTCTTCGCGGCCCGCCACGGCAGGTCGTAGCGCACGCTCAAGGGGTGATCCCGAGCCCAGCAGCGTCGGCGATCTCGGCCAGTCCTCCCGGGCACGCGACCGACGCGGCCACGTCCGACGCGAACAACCCATCGGTGCAAAGTCCGTGCACCGCCTCCGGATCGCCCCACGCGGCTGCACAATGCAGCACATGCCTTGCGCCGACCGCGCTCTCGAAGGTGTGCGAGAAGACCACCTCGACTCCGGCCTGCCGCGCTCGTGCAGCGATCTCGAGCGCACGCGCCGGACCGCCCAGCGTGGCTGGTTTCAGCACCATGACGTCCACCGCGCCCGACGAGAGCAGGCGCAGCGCGCCGGTCTCGGTGGCCACCGATTCGTCCGCGGCGAGACGCACTGGAGACCGCCGATGCAACTCGTCGAAGCCCTCGAAGTCGTCGGCCACCAGCGGCTGCTCGACGTAGTCGAAGGTGAACTCCGCGAGCGCCTCGAGCGCGACCCGCGCCTGGCGCTGGCTCCAGGCGCCGTTCGCATCGCCGCGCAATCGGACCGCTGGCCCAAGCCCTTCGCGCGCGGCACGTGCGCGCGCCACGTCATCGTCGAGGGACGGGGCTCCAAGCTTGATCTTCACGGCACGATGGCCCGCCTCACGCGCGCGGGCCGCCTCCTCGCGCAGCAATCCGAGCTCTCGCGCCACGAGCAGCGCGCTGGTCGGTACGTGTCGCAGAACCTCGCCACACGTCGTGCCGGCACCGGCAGCGAGCTGGTCCGCAAGCGGACGCCCTGCGCGGCGCGCAGCAAGATCCCAAAGGGCGCCCTGCACTGCCGAGCGTGCGGCTGGCGCGCCCTCCAGGTGTGCATCCAGTTCCTGCGTCCACGCGCCGGGCTCCATCGCCGCACCGCAGAGCAGTGCTGCGGATGCGATCAGCGACGCGTGGGCCTGTTGCGCGGTCTCAGTGCCGAAGCCAGGCCAAGGCGCGGCCTCGCCGAATCCTCGCACGCCCGCGGCATCGCGCAGCTCGAGCAACACCGTCTCACGCTCGGCAAAGTCGCCCCTGGCCGTCCGCACCGGCCGCGCGAATCGCAGCCGCACGAGCCTCGCCTGGGCGGCGACCAGTCTCACCACGCAAGCCCGATCGCGAACAGCAGGCCGAACAGGACTTCGAGGTGAGCGGTGCGCACGAGGCTGCCGTTCAACGCCAGGCCGCGGTCATGGCGCATGTGGGCCGCGAGCTTGAGCGCCAGTGGTACTGACAGCCATGGCAGCATGACCCACGCGCTGGCGAGACCGCGCCACCAGATCAGCAGCGGCACGAGATACGCGATCGCCAGCAGCACGAGGTAGTACGTGCGCGTGGCACCGTCGCCGAGGCGCACGGCCAGCGTGTGCTTGCCGGCGCGCGCGTCGGTCTCGATGTCGCGCAGGTTGTTGACGACGAGAATCGCCGTCGCGAGCGCACCGATTGGTATCGCCGCGTACCACGCGAGCGTCGACACCGACAGCGCCTGCACGTAATAGGTGCCAGCGACGGCACCCGGGCCGAAAAACAGGAACACCGACAGGTCGCCGAGCCCGAGGTAACCGTACGGACGCGGTCCACCGGTGTACAGGTACGCCGCGGCGATCGAGAGCAGTCCCAGCGCCAGCACGGGCCATCCCGCGACACTGGTGAGGTACACCCCCACGGCAGCCGCGCCCGCAAACGCGAGCCACATCGCTCGCTTCATCTGCGCCGGGCTGATCCAGCCTTGCTGCGTTGCACGCTGCGGGCCCAGCCGCTCGGCGTTGTCCGCGCCGCGCTCGAAATCGAAGACGTCGTTCGCGAAGTTCGCACCGACCTGCAGCAGCGAGGCGCCGAGCAAGGCGGCGAGCGCCGGCCCGGCGGCGAATGCACCCTCCGCCCACGCGGCGCCGCTGCCGACGAGGACCGGCGCCGCCGACGCCGTCAGCGTCGCGGGCCGGATCGCCAGCCACCAGGCGGAACGCGCGCTTACGGTCGCCATGGAAAGCGCGAGAAGTCCGGCTTGCGCTTCTCGTTGTAGGCGTCGCGACCTTCCTGGGCTTCCTCGGTCATGTAGAAAAGCTGCGTCGCATGGCCCGCCAGTTCCTGGATGCCCGCCTGGCCGTCGAGTTCCGCATTGAAGGCCGCCTTGAGGCAGCGGATCGCGAGCGGGCTGTGCTCGAGGATGCGCCGCCCCCAGGCCACGGCGGTCGCCTCGAGCTCCGCGAGCGGCACGACCTTGTTCACCAGCCCCATCGCGAGCGCTTCCTGCGCGTCGTACTGCTCGCACAGGTACCAGATCTCGCGCGCCTTCTTCTGGCCCACCATGCGCGCTAGGTAGGACGAGCCGAAGCCGCCGTCGAACGAACCGACGCGCGGGCCGGTCTGCCCGAAGCGGGCATTGTCGGCGGCAATCGTCAGGTCGCAGACCACGTGCAGCACGTGCCCGCCGCCAATTGCGTAGCCGGCCACGGCTGCGATCACGGGCTTCGGCAGCGAGCGGATCAGCCGCTGCAGGTCGAGCACGTTGAGGCGCGGCACGCCGTCGTCACCGACGTAGCCCTCGTTGCCGCGGATGCGCTGGTCGCCACCGGAGCAGAAGGCGAGATCGCCCTCGCCGGTGAAGATGATGACGCCGATCGTGCCGTCCTCGCGCGCCCTGGAGAAAGCGTCGATCAGCTCGAACAGCGTCTTCGGCCGGAACGCATTGCGCACCTCCGGGCGGCAGATCGTGATCTTCGCGAGGCCGCCGTCGCGCTCGAAGCGGATGTCCTCGTAGGTGCGGACGGCCTGCCAGTTCGGCCGCGCGCGCGCCGCCGTGGTTGTATCAGTCATGACGCGGTCTCCTGAACCGAACCCAAGTGAACGGATGGCGCCGGCGCGGTGGTCCGGCGCAGAAAATCCTGGACGGCGTGAACGAAGGCCTCCGGCTGCTCGAGATGCGCCGCATGGCCCGCTGCGGCAATCTCGCAGATCTCCGCCTGGGGCAGCCGCCCCGCGAGGTCGTGCGCCAGCGCGACGAACTTCCGATCGAGTGCGCCCGCAACGAGCAGCACCGGCACAGCGACGCGCGGAAGAGCATCGAACAGCGGCGGCTGCGCACCGGGACCGAGGCGGCGCAGGCTGGCGGCCAGTCCTCGCGCACTGTTGCCGAGGCGCTGGCGTCGCTGCTCCGCCATGAACCGCGCGCCCCGCTGCTGCAGTGAGGCAAACATCGGCTGCGCCAGCCATTCATCGACGAAGGCTGCGACGCCCACGGATTCGATCCTGTCGGCGAGTGCCGCGTCCTCGCGGCGGCGAGTCGCACGCTGGATCGGATCGGCAATGCCCGCGCGACCACCCAGCAGCACGAGCGACGTCACGCTGCCCGGATGACGCACTGCGCAGCCCAGCGCCAGGCGTGCGCCCATCGAGTAACCAAGCCAGTGGGCCCGGCGGTGTCCGGCCGATTCGAGCGTGGCCACCAGATCGTCGAGGCACTCATCGAACCCGTCGGTGTCCGCTCGTGCGAGATCGGCCGACTGACCGTGGCCGGGCAGGTCCAGCGCGAGCGTCTCGTAGTCCTGCCCGAGCGACTGCGCAACTTCGGCCATGCCCTGGCCGCTGCCCGTAAAGCCGTGCAGCAGCACCAACGCAGGACCGCGGCCCTGGCGCGTGAAGTGCAGCGTGCGACCGCTCACGTGGGCCGGTCCCGCTGCAGTTGGTCGCGCACGCGCTGGTGGATCGACGCGTGAAATGCGGTGTTCGCGGCGCGATCGACCGTCACCTCGATGACGTGTCGCCCGCCCGCAAGTGCTCGAGCGAGCGCCTGGGTGAACGATGCGGCCGAATCGACGCGGACCGCGTCCCAGCCGAGGCCGCGCGCCAGCTCGCAAAGATCGAGCCCGTGTGGCACCGCGAACAGTTCCTCGAACACGGGGCGCGACACCAGCCGCGCCGCGGGCAGGTACTCGAATATCCCGCCGCCGTCGTCGTTGCTGACGATGATCGTCAGGTCACGGCCATGCATGCGACCCGCCAGGAGTCCCGCCACGTCGTGCAACAGCGCCAGGTCACCGCACCACAGCACCGTCGGCCGTCGCAGTGCCGCAGCCGCACCGAGCGCCGCCGAAACCTGGCCGTCGATGCCGTTGACGCCCCGATTCGCCAGCACTCGCAACGTCGCAGTGCGCGGGCCCGCGAACAGGTCGACCTCGCGGATGGCCATGCTGTTGGCAACGTAGAGCGCCGCGCCTTCGGGCAGTCCGCTCCAGAGCGAGCGGGCGATGTGCGGTGTCAGGAAGCGGAGTTCCGAGTCGATGGCTGCATCGGCCGCTGCCCGCGCGACGCGGTCCGCGTGTTGCCACTGCTCGAGCCACGCAGCCGGCGCCGTCACCTGATCGACCGCGGACGTCGCAAGCTCGCAGAACTCGCGCGAACTCGCGCGCAGCCACCGGTTCGCCCGGTGCTGCGGGTCGCGGAACCCGTTCGCGGGATCGACCAGCCAGACGTCGGCGTCCGGGTGGCGCGCCATCCAGGCGACGATCGCAGCGCTGGTCGGCTGGCCGCCGAAGCGCACGATCCGGTCTGGACGCAGCGCGTCCGCCACCGCGGCGTCGCGCAGCATCAGATCCGCACCATGGATGACCGCGCCAGCGGCGGGCGAGCCGGCACGCAAGCCCGATGCCGGATCCGCGACGATCGGCCAGCCCAGCTTTGCGGCGAGCGCGTGGGCGGCGTCGGCGAGCGCCGGATCCCAGTTGTCCGGACCGAACAGCAGCACGCCTCGCTCGATGCCCTGCAGTTCGCTCGCAAGCGAGCCGGCCAGCGACGGATCGATCCGGGCGTCGGCGGCCTGGAACTCCGACGACCTTGCGCGCCCTGCAATCTCGGGCGCGCCGATGGCCGAAGGCAGCAGCGGTTCGCGGAACGGGAGGTTCAAGTGCACCGGTCCGGGCTTGAACCCGGTCGCCTCGATCACGGCGCGCCGCGCGAGCGCGCGTGCATAGGCGCGCTCGGCGCCGCGCTCCGCCGGACACGGCGCCTCCTCGCTCCAGCGGGTGAAACCCGCGTACAGCGTCCTCTGCTCCATCGTCTGTGGCGCACCCCACGCGCGCAGTTCGGGCGGTCGATCGGCGGTCAGGACGATCAGCGGCACGCGTGATTGCGCGGCCTCCGCGACGGCGGGCAGGAAATTCGCACCGGCCGTGCCGGATGTGCAGAGCAGCACGACGGGCTGTCCGGATGCCTTGGCGAACCCGAGAGCCTCGAAGGCCGCGCTGCGTTCGTCGACGTGCACGCTGTGCTGCAGCCGCGGATGTTCCGCGATGGCCAGCGCCAGCGGCGCCGACCGCGACCCGGGACAGACGAAGGCAGTCACGACTCCGGCCGCCTGCAGTTCGCCGACCAGCGCACGGGCGAAACCCAGGTTCGCGGCGCCGACATCGCGCACGTCGTTCGGGTCGTTCATCAGGGCGCCCCCCACAGCAGCGGCCCGAGCACGGTGCGCAGCTTGAGTTCGGTTTCGGTGAATTCTGCACGGGGCTCGGAACCCGCAACGATGCCGGCCCCCGCCCATGCGGTCGCGCTGCGGCCGCGCACCAGAGCCGAGCGCAAGGCTACCGCAAATTCCCCGTCGCCTTGCGACTGCAGGAATCCGACCGGGCCCGCGAACCAGCCGCGATCGATCCCCTCGTGCGCCGCAAGCCAGCGCAGGGCCGCGTCGCGCGGCGCACCGCCGACGGCCGGGGTCGGATGCATCCGCGAGACGAGGTCGAGCAGCGAGACCGGCGACCCGGGGCGCCGCCGCGCGTTCAGCTCGGTGCACAGATGCTGGACGGTGCGGGTTCTGAGCAGCGTCGGCTCGGCGGCGACCTCGACGTCGTCACAGCAATCGGCGAGCACTGACTTGAGGTAATCGACGACCGCAGCGTGTTCCGCGCCGTTCTTGCGGCACTCGCAGAGCGCTTCGCCGAGCGCTCGATCCGCCGCCTGCGACCCACCCCTCGGTGCCGTCCCGGCCAGCGCCGCGGTCTCGACCCGTTCGCCATCGACGCGGATCAACCGCTCCGGGCTGGCACCGAGGAACACGGCGTCGCCCTCACCGACGGCGAACAGCGTGCAGGCCGGAAAGCGCTCCCTGAGCGCAACGAGCCACGCGACGGGATCGATCGCGGAGCGGGCCGTCACGTGCACGGCTCGCGCCAGTACCACTTTCTGCAGACCGCCCGACCGGATCTCCGCCAGGGCACGTTCGACACGCCCGACGTAGGCATCCGGACCACCGTTGCCGAACTCGACCACGCCGCGCACTGGATGACCGAGCGGCAGGGCGCGGGGCTGCACGGAGACCCAGCGGCTGCCGCGGCAGACATCCCGTGCGTAGCGATCCCCCTCGCGCGAATACACCAGCTCGGGCAAGCGGAGTTCACCGTCCGGGAAGCCCCGCCAGAGGCCGGTCGAATCCGGCGTCGGCGCAAAGGCGAAGCCCCCGACGAGGTGCCCGATGCGCGGTCCCGTACCTTCCCAGGCGATCCGCTCGAAGAGCTCGCGTGCGCCGGTCCCGGCGGCGTGAAAACGCCCGGGACCCGTGACCGTGACGCGCTCCACGCAGCCGATTCCGACCCGGAAGCGTTGCGTCGCCGGTTGTTCCCAGTAGAAACGCGGCGCGAGCCCGGCTGCCGCGAAGACCTGCAACGGATCGAGCGCCTCGCAGCGCTCCGACCGGAAGCTCAGCGCAGGCCGGCTCATGCGGGGGTCGTCCGGACGGGGCGATGCCCTGCGGAGCGGGAATTCCGGGATTTGAACAACCGGGCGTGCGGCACGAACGCGATTCGCTCCCTGGCCTGGACCCACCGGGCCGATGACAGCCCGACACTTTACCGTCTGGAGCCGCGCGAAGGGCAACTGGCGTCATCCTCCACCCGGCGGGGACGTGACATCGCGGCCGCGCCCGTTCACTATTTCGCCCCCCAACCAGTCTCCCCACGGTCCCTCGCCATGATCCGATTCGAAACCTCGCTCGGCGGCTTCACGATCGAACTGTTCGACAAGGAAGCGCCGGTCACGAGCCAGAATTTCCTCGACTACGTGGACGCCGGCCATTTCGACGGCACGGTCTTCCACCGGGTGATCCCGGGTTTCGTGATCCAGGGCGGCGGGCTCACGGCCGACATGAAGCAGAAGACCACGCGTGCGCCGATCCGCAACGAGGCGGACAACGGACTCAAGAACCGGCGCGGCACGCTGTCGATGGCCCGCACCAACGACCCGAACAGCGCGACGTCGCAGTTTTTCGTCAACCTCGTCGATAACGCGTTCCTCGACCCGGGTCGCGGCGGCGCGGGCTATGCGGTGTTCGGTTGCGTGACCGAGGGCATGGACGTCGTAGACAAGATTGCCGCGGTCAAGACCGGCAACAAGGCGGGTCACCAGGACGTGCCCGTCACGCCGGTCGAGGTGAAGAGCGCGCGGAGAGTCAAGCCGGCCGCTTGACCGATCGCTGCCCACCCCGGCCGCGTCACCGTCCTGGCACCTTCCGATGGCGAAACGTCGCAAGCGCCCATTCGGGCGGCTGTGGCGGGCACTCGTGCTCGCCGTGCTCGCGTGGGCGGCGGTCACGGTGGCTTCCGTCATCGCGATGCGCTGGATCGATCCGCCCACGACCGCGTTCATGGTGCGGGACCGGGCGATCGCGTTGTTCTCGGCTGAGAAGGGCTACGAGTTCCGCCACGAATGGCGCGACTGGGACCAGATCTCGCGGTATGCGGCGCTTGCGATCGTCGCGGCCGAGGACCAGCGCTTCCTGCAGCACAATGGCTTCGACTTCAAGCAGATCGACAAGGCGCTGGCCGACCGTGAACGCGGCCGTCGCGTGCGCGGCGCGAGCACGATCAGCCAGCAGGTGGCGAAAAACCTGTTCCTGTGGCCGGGGCAGAGCTGGTTCCGCAAGGGCCTCGAAGCCGGCATCACCGTGCTGATCGAACTCTCGTGGCCCAAGCAGCGCATCCTCGAGGTCCACCTGAACGTCGCCGAGTTCGGCCGCGGCACCTGGGGCATCCAGGCGGCCAGCCGCCGCTACTTCCGCAAGGACGCGGCCAGGCTCACGCGCGCGGAGGCGGCGCTGCTCGCCGCCGTGCTGCCGTCGCCCCGGCGCTTCCGCGCCGATGCGCCCTCGGCTTACGTCCGCAAACGGCAGGCCTGGATCGAGCGCCAGATGGTGGCGCTCGGCGGCAAGAGCTACCTCGCAGGCCTCGACTGAATCCCGCGGCTAGCCGTCCGGAAGTGGATTCGGATTGCCCTTCTGGATGTTGTTGACGTAATCAAATGCGCCGCGCCGCTGCGCCGCCAGTTGACCCTCGGTCAGGCAGGTCAAATTCGACTGTACGCGCGATCCCGTCTTCAGGTCCTTCCGGCAATAGAGCGTCTGGCCATCCTCAGTGACGACCTTGTAGCCCTTCTCGACGGCTTCCTGGACCGCAATGCGAATCTCCTCTTCCTCACTGGACGGGGCCAGGGATCCGGCGGTCGCTGGACCGGTTGGAGGCGGGCTGGCACAGGCCGCCAGCAACAGCGCAAGGGACAGGATGGCCGGTTTCATGGCAGGTCTCCGAACGCGAACGAGTCCCAATAATCCGCGCGCGCGACGTCGATGACAAGTGCGAATCGGACTCGACGCCCGCGGGTCAGTTGGTCATCTGCGGATTGCCCTTCTGGATATTGTTGACGTAGTCGATCGCGCCGCGCCGCTGCGTCACGAGCTGGTCCTCGGTCAGGCAAGTCAGGTTCGACTGCACCCGCGACCCGGTCTTCCGGTCCTTGCGGCAGTAAAGCGTCTGCCCATCTTCGGTCATGACCTTATAGCCCTTCTCGACGGCTTCCTGGACTGCCAGAAGGACCTCGTCTTCCTGACTGGCCGGCGCGAGGGATCCGGCCGGCGCCGGGGCGGTCGTGGGCTGGCTGGCGCAACCCGCCAGCAGCAAGGCAAGGGCCAGGGCGGCCTGTTTCATCGCAGGTCTCCAAACGCGAACGAATCCGAATAATCGCGCGGGCGCGCCCTTGATGGCAACCCCAGGCGGGGTTCGCTCGCGTTGCGCAGTCGTCGCATGCGACGATTGAGGCTGCGTCGACGCAGCCGAATGCAGGACATGCCGCCCACCATACGCATCGCAATCATCGGCGCCGGACACTCGGGGATCTGCATGGGAATGCAGCTCAAGCAAGCCGGCATCCACGACTTCGTGATCCTGGAAAAGGCCGCCTCGCTCGGCGGCACCTGGCGCGACAACACCTATCCGGGCGCCTCATGCGACGCCCCGTCGTTCCTCTACAGTTTCTCGTTCGCGCAGAAGACGGACTGGAGCCGGCGCTTCGCGTGGCAGTCGGAACTGCTCGGATACTCGGTCGAGTGCGCGATCCGCTCCGGGCTGTTGCCGCACATGCGGTTCCGGGCCGAGGTGACGACGGCGAGCTACGACGCGGCGCGCGCCGCCTGGCGCATCGAACTGGCAAACGGCGAGTCGATCGAGGCGCAGTTCCTGGTGACGGGCGTGGGACAGCTGCACCGACCAGCGATTCCCTCGCTCCCGGGTCGCGAGAGTTTCGGCGGCGTGCAGTTCCACTCCGCCCGGTGGGACCATGCGGTGGACCTCGCCGGCAAGCGCGTGGCCGTGATCGGCAACGCCGCCAGCGCCGTGCAGTTCGTGCCGCAGATTGCGCCACTGGCGACCGAGCTCACGATCTTCCAGCGCTCGGCGAACTGGTTGCTGCCACGCAAGGACCAGCTCTACACGCCGCGCACGCAGCGACGCATGACGCGTTGGCCCTGGCTGGCAAAACTGCGCCACGACTGGCAGTGGTTCTTCTTCGGCGAGATGCAGCTCACGCCGCTGATGAAGCAGGTGCGCGTCGTGCAGTGGCTTGCGACGCGCTACGCGATGCTGCACCTGCGCCGCCAGGTGCGCGATCCGGCGTTGCGCGCCAAGCTGGTGCCCGACTTCCCGATCGGCGCGAAGCGCGTGCTGTTCAACGACGACTATTACCCGACGCTGAACCGGCGCAACGTCCGCCTCGTGACGGACCCGATCGACTCGATCGTGGCGGATGGCGTGCGCACGAAGTCGGGCGAGCGCTTCGCCGCCGACGTGATCATCTACGCAACGGGCTTCAAGGCCACGGACTTCCTCGCGCCCATGACGATCACGGGCGCTGGCGGCCACGCACTGAGCGAAGAATGGCGACAGGGCGCGCGCGCGTATCTCGGCGTCACCGTCAGCGGCTTCCCGAACCTCTTCATGCTCTACGGCCCGAACACCAATCTCGGCCACAACAGCATCCTCGTGATGATCGAGGCGCAGGTGGGTTACATCATCGACGCGATCCGCCAGCTCGACGAGCGCGGCCTGAGGCGCCTCGACGTGAAGCGCGCCGTGATGGACGAGTACAACCGCAGGCTGCAGCGCGATCTCGCGAAGTCCGTCTGGGCGGCCGACAAGCAGAGCTGGTACAAGCTCGCCGACGGCACGATCACCAACAACTGGCCGCACAGCACGATGCGCTATCGGCGATTGCTGCGGAAAGCGGACCTCGCCGACTACGAAACGAGTTCCTGACCGCTTCAGCCTTCGTGCCAGATCACCGTGCGACGCTCGACGACCCAGCGTTCGTAGTGCGACGCATAGACGTCCTCGATGCGATTGCGCCGCACCTTGAACGTCGGCGTGATCAGGCCGCTCTCGACCGTCCACGGCTGCGTGACCACGACGAGGCAGTCGAGGCGCTCGTGCGGATCGAGCAGCGCATTGACGTCTTCGAGGTGGGCCGCGAGCGAGGCCTCGAGCGCCGAGCGTTCCGCCGCAACGGCACTGCGCTGCGAGGCGTCGACGTTGAGCATCAGGATGCCGAGCGGCTGGCCCAGATTGGCGCCGGTCACGCAGCACGCTTCGACCGCGGCGTGCATCACGAGCTTGTCCTCGATCGGCGCCGGCGTGACGTACTTGCCCTTGCTGGTCTTGAACAGGTCCTTGACGCGGCCGCTGATGCGCAGTCCGCCTTCCCCGTCCAGGACGCCCTTATCGCCGGTGCGCAACCAGCCGTCGTCCGTGAACGCCTGGCGGGTCTGCTCCGGTTCCTTGTAATAGCCGAGCATCATGCCGGGGCTTTTCACCTGGATCTCGTCGTTGGCCGGATCGATACGACTCTGCACCCCGTCGTACGGATAGCCCACTGTGCCCGGCCGCTGCTGGCCGGGCAGCGTGCAGTGCGAGACGCCGCAGTTCTCGGTCATGCCGTACACCTCGATGATCTCGAGGCCCAGCCGCGCGTACCAGCGCAACAGGTCGGGCGGCATCGGCGCCGCGCCGCCGGCCGCGAACTCGCAGCGATCGAGCCCGAGCGCGCCGAGGATCTTCCTGCGAATGATCCGGTTCACGATCGGCAAGCCCAGCAGCCGGTCGAGCTTCTGCGCCGGCATCTTCGCGAGCACGCCCTGCTGGAACTTGACCCAGAGCCGCGGCACCGAGAAGAACACGGTCGGTCGTGCCCGCTGCAGGTCAGCCGCGAACGTCTCGAGGCTCTCGGCGAAGAACACGTGCATGCCGCTCGCGAGCATGCCGTGCTCGACCAGCGTGCGCTCGGCAACGTGCGAGAGCGGCAGGTAGCTCAGCACCCGGGAGTCCGCGTCGAAGCGCAGACGCTTGCGGACCGCGGCGATCGACCAGGCAAAGGCTGCGAAACAGTGCATCACGCCCTTGGGCATCCCCGTCGTGCCCGACGTGTACATGATCGTGGCGAGGTCGTCGCCGTCGCGCACCGGCTCGCCCAGCAGCGGCTGAACACGCGCGATGATCTCGTCCCAGCCCGGGCCGTCGGACGCCGCCGACATCGGCAGTCGGATGCAAGGTAGCCCGGACGGCACGCCCGGCTTCATCTCGTCCCAGCCGTCGAGCTTGCCGACGAACAGCAACTTCGCCTCGCTGTGCTCAAGGATCTGGCGAATCGTCCCCGCCGCAAGGGTCGGGTACAGCGGCACGGAAACGTAGCCGGCCATCCAGATCGCGAAATCCGCCATCATCCAGTGCGCCGCATTCTTGGCGAGGATGCCGATCCGCGCGCCAGGCTCGTAGCCGAGCCCCCGCAGGTGCGCGGCCATGCGCCGCGTCTGGTCCATGACGTCGCGCCACGTGAACTCCTTCACGTTTCCGCCACCGACGGGCTGCGTCAGCGCGACCCGTTCGGGCGCCGTGCGCTCCCAGTGGTACAGTCGCTGCAGCGCCAGCGCCTCGGCTGCCACGGGCATCGTCATCGTCGTCTCCCCGGTTATTCTTGCCGTCACGGGGTCCTTGTTACGATGCGCGAACCGGAGCGTCAAGCCCGGCGTGGCGGAACTCTCGCGCGCTTGCCGAGACTAAATTTCGAGTCGTGCTGCAGTGTCACGGCGCTGCGCGCGCTCATTGCTTTCCAGGAGATGCCCATGTTCCCGCGATATCCGGCCTCGACTTCCCCTGCGGCGCTTGCGCTGGCAGCCATTCTCGCCTTGGGCCTGACCGCTTGCGGTGGCAAGCAGGAGCCCACCTCTGCCGCATCGGTGCCCGCCGCCGAACCGACCGCGCCGGACGCCGCGGCTGACGCGGCCGCGCCTGCCGAAGATGAGGCGGCTGCGCTCGCCGCGCGGGAGCAGGAACTCGCAGACCAGGAGGCGGCATTGGCCCTGCGCGAGCGGGAAGCCGACCTCGCGCGGCGCGAAGCGGAACTCGCGGCGCGCGAAGCGGCCGTGAAGACACCGGCAAAGACTACGACCCCGCCGAAGACGGCGGTCACGCCCAAGCCCGCCACGAGCGCGCCGGTTGCAGCCCCCGTGGCGCCAGCCCCGCCTCCGCCGCCGGTCACGGTTCCGACGGGCACGCAGTTCACGGTCGAGCTCACCTCGCCGCTGTCGACGAAGACCTCGCTCGCTGACGACCCGGTCGAGGCTCGTCTGGCCTCGGACCTGACGGTGGGCAGCCGACGCGTAGCAACCGCCGGTTCGATGGTGCGGGGCTCGCTCCGGGAAGTGACCTCCGGCAGCAAGAAGATCGGCGCAGTGCCGGCACTCAGGATCGACTTCAACCAGCTCGTCGTGGCCGATGGCTCGACGGTCGCGATCAACGCCCGCGCGGTCCAGAAGGGCCAGAGCGAGAAGGGTCGCGACACCGCCAAGATCGCCGGCGGCACCGCGGCCGGCGCCATCATCGGTCACCAGATCGACGACGACAAAGGCAAGGTGATCGGCGGCGTGCTCGGTGGCGCGGCCGGGGCCGTCGCGGCCCAGAAGACCGGCACCGAAGTCGAGCTTCCGGCAGGCTCGACCCTCACTGCAACGACGCGCGCGGACTTCGAGTACAAGGGCCGTTGACGCGCGGATGGCGCGGGCCACGTGGCCCGCGCTCCTCCGGGCGGGACTACGCCGCGTCAGCCGCGACTTCGTAGCCGATCAGCGGCGCGAGCCAGCGCTCCGCCTCGGCCAGCGCCATGCCCTTGCGTTGCGCATAGTCGGCAACCTGGTCCGCGTCGATGCGGCCAACCTGGAAGTAGCGTGCCTCCGGGTGCGAGAAGTACCAGCCGCTCACCGCGGCCGTCGGGTACATCGCAAAGCTCTCGGTGAGCTGGATTCCCGCAGTCTTTTCCACGTCGAGCATCCGCCACAGCGTCGCCTTCTCCGTGTGGTCCGGGCACGCCGGATAGCCGGGTGCTGGCCGGATCCCGCGGTACTCCTCGCGCACGAGCTGGTCGTTTGTGAAACGCTCCTCGGGCGCGTAGCCCCAGAACTCGCGCCGCGCGCGCTCGTGCATGCGCTCGGCGAGCGCCTCGGCGAGCCGGTCGGCGAGCGCCTTCAGCATGATGCTGGAGTAGTCGTCGTGGCGCGCCTCGAATTCGCGCACTTTATCGTCGAGGCCGATGCCCGTCGTGACTGCAAAGGCCCCGATCCAGTCCTTCACGCCGGAATCCCGTGGAGCGACGAAGTCGGACAGCGCGTAGTGCGGTTGACCGGCGGGCTTGGGCTTCTGCTGGCGCAGGTGGTGCAGCTGGTGGCGCACCTGCGCGCGTGATTCGTCCGCGTAGACCTCGATGTCGTCGTCCACCGAATTCGCCGGGAAGAAGCCGATCACCGCGTTCGCCTGGACCCAGCGTTCCGAGATCATCTGCTTCAGCATCCGGCGTGCGTCTGCGTAGAGGTTGCTCGCGGCCTCGCCCACCACCGGATCGGTCAGCACGTCGGGAAACTTGCCGGCGAACTCCCAGGCATTGAAGAACGGCATCCAGTCGATGTAGCGGACGAGTTCCTCCAGCGGCAGGTTCTCGAAGCGCCGCACGCCCGCCATCTTCGGCACCGGCGGACGGTACGCCGCCCAGTCGCAGCGGAAACGGTTCGCGCGGGCCTCGGCCAGCGTGAACGCCGGCGCCTTGACCTTGCGCCCCTTGTGCTGCTCGCGCCGCTCGGCGTGACCGGACTTGAGCTTTGCGACGAACTCCGCGCGGTGCTCCGGCGTGACGAGCGACTGGCAGACGCCGACCGCACGCGAGGCATCCTTCACGTAGGCGACCGGGCCGTCGTACTCGGGGTCGATCTTGACCGCGGTATGCGCCGGTGACGTCGTGGCGCCGCCGATCAACAGCGGCACCTCGAAGCCCTGCCGCTTCATCTCGCGCGCGACGTGCACCATCTCGTCGAGCGACGGCGTGATCAGCCCCGAGAGGCCGATCATCTCGGCGCCCTCGCGCCGCGCCGTCTCGAGGATGCGATCCGCCGGCACCATCACGCCGAGGTCGATCACCTCGAAGTTGTTGCACTGGAGCACGACGCCGACGATGTTCTTGCCGATGTCGTGCACGTCGCCCTTGACGGTGGCGAGCACGATCTTGCCGTTCGAGCGGTTGGAGCCGTCCTGCGCCTTCTCGAGGTACGGCAAGAGGTGCGAGACGGCCTTCTTCATCACGCGCGCCGACTTCACGACCTGCGGCAGGAACATCTTGCCGGCGCCGAACAGGTCGCCCACGACGTTCATGCCGTCCATCAGCGGCCCTTCGATCACGCCGAGCGGATTGCCGAGCTCGAGGCGCGCCGCCTCGGTGTCCTCGGTCACGAATTCGTCGATGCCCTTGACCAGCGCGTGCTCGAGGCGTTGCCGCACCGGCCACGCGCGCCAGGCATGGTCCTCGACGCGCTTCTGTCCCGCCTCGCCCTTGAAGCGGTTCGCGGTCTCGAGCAGGCGCTCGGTCGCATCGGCGCGGCGCGCGAGCACGACGTCCTCCACGCGCTCGCGCAACTCGGGGTCGATGTCCGCGTAAATCGCCAGCTGGCCCGCATTGACGATGCCCATGCTCAACCCGGCGCGAATCGCGTGGTAGAGGAACACCGAGTGCATCGCCTCGCGCACGACGTCGTTGCCACGGAACGAGAACGACACGTTGCTGACGCCACCGCTGACGAGCGCGTGGGGGCAGGCCTTGCGGATCTGCGCGGTCGCCTCGATGAAATCGAGCGCGTAGCGGTCATGCTGCTCGATGCCGGTCGCGACGGCGAAGATGTTCGGGTCGAAGATGATGTCTTCGGCCGGGAAGCCGACGGTCTCGGTGAGCAGCCGGTAGCAGCGCTTGCAGATCTCGACCTTGCGCTCGACCGTGTCCGCCTGGCCCTGCTCGTCGAATGCCATCACGACGACGGCGGCGCCATAGGCCCGCAGCAACCGCGCCTGCTCGAGGAAGGGCCGCTCGCCTTCCTTGAGGCTGATCGAGTTGACGATGCCCTTGCCCTGCAGGCACCTGAGCCCGGCCTCGATGACCGTCCACTTCGACGAGTCGATCATCACGGGGACGCGCGCGACGTCCGGCTCGGCGGCGACCAGGTTCAGGAACCGCACCATCGCGGCCTCCGAGTCGAGCATGCCTTCGTCCATGTTGACGTCGATGACCTGCGCGCCGCTCGCGACCTGCTGGCGCGCCACTTCGAGCGCGCCGGCATAGTCGTCGGCCTCGATCAGGCGGCGGAACTTCGCCGAGCCCGTCACGTTGGTGCGTTCGCCGACGTTGACGAACAGGCTGTCGGGACCGATGTTGAGCGGCTCGAGGCCGCTCAGCCGGCAGCGCGGCTCGATCACCGGCGGCCGGCGTGGCGGCAGCCCCGCGACCGACTCGGCGATGTGCCCGATGTGGTCCGGCGTCGTACCGCAGCAGCCTCCGACGATGTTGACGAAGCCGCTCGCCGCGTATTCGCGCACCAGGTCGGCCGTCTCGCAGGCTGTCTCGTCGTACTCGCCGAACGCATTCGGCAGGCCGGCGTTCGGGTACGCGCAGACGTAGGCGTCGGCGATGCGTGACAGCTCCTCGATGTAGGGACGCAGCTGCTTCGCACCGAGCGCGCAGTTGAGGCCGATCACCTCGGGCCGCGCATGGCGCACCGAGTTCCAGAACGCTTCGACGGTCTGCCCCGAGAGCGTGCGGCCCGAGGCGTCCGTGATCGTGCCGGAGATCATCACCGGCAGGTCGAGCCCCAGCTCGTCGAGCACGCGGCGCACGGCAAACAGCGCCGCCTTGGCGTTCAGCGTGTCGAAGATCGTCTCGACCAGGATGGCGTCCACGCCGCCCTCGACCAGCGCGCGGGTCGCTTCGGCGTAGGTGGCCGCGAGCTCGTCGAACGAGACGTTGCGGAAGCCGGGATCGTTGACGTGCGGCGACAACGAGGCCGTGCGATTGGTGGGGCCAAGCGCGCCGGCCACGAACCGCGGTCGTCCCGTGCGGGCGGCAACGTCGTCGGCGGCGCGGCGGGCGATCTGCGCGGCGGCGAGGTTGAGCTCGCGGACCAGCGCTTCGGCGCCGTAATCGGCCTGCGAGGTCGCGTTCGAATTGAACGTGTTGGTCTCGATGATGTCTGCGCCGGCCTCGAGATAGCGGCGGTGAATCTCGCCGATCACCTCCGGGCGCGTCAGCACCAGCAGGTCGTTGTTACCCTTGAGATCCTTAGGCCAGTCACGAAAGCGCTCGCCGCGGTAGTCGGCCTCGCCGAGCTTGTAGGACTGGATCACGGTGCCCATGGCACCGTCGAGCACCAGCACTCGCTCGCCCAGCAGGCGACGGAACTCGCGGACTCGATCGGGTCGCAGCATGATTCAGGCTCCTACCGCGGCACGGGCCGCGGGTGCGCGCACGCCGAGCGCGTGACAGATCGCATAAGTGAGCTCGGCGCGGTTCAGCGTGTAGAAATGAAACTCCTGCACGCCGTGCTCCTGCAGCCGGCGTACCTGCTCGATCGCGAAGCTCGCGGCGATCATGCGCCGCGTGTCCGCATCGTCGTCGAGCCCGTCGAAGCGGTGCTGCAGCCACTCCGGCACGCTCGCGCCGCAGCGCTTGGCGAAACGCAGCATCTGCGGGAAGCGCGTGATCGGCAGGATGCCGGGCACGATCTCCGCGCGGATCCCGCTCGCGGCACAGCGGTCGCGGAAGCGCAGGTACGCGTCCGTGTCGAAGAAGAACTGCGTGATCGCTCGATTCGCGCCCGCGTCGATCTTGGCCCGCAGGTTGTCGAGATCGAAATCCGCGTTCGGCGCCTCGGGGTGGACCTCGGGGTAGGCGGCCACCGAGATGTCGAAGTCGCCGACCGTCCTGAGGCCGCGCACGAGGTCCGCGGCGTAGGCGAACCCGTCCGGATGCGGCACGTAGGTGCCCTGCCCCACCGGGGCGTCGCCGCGCAGCGCGACGATGTGGCGCACGCCCGCTTCCCAGTAGCCGCGCGCGATGTCGAGGATCTCGCCGCGCGGCGCGCCGATGCAGGTCAGATGCGGCGCCGCGGTCAATGGCGTCTCGCGCAGTATCCGTGTCACGACATTGTGCGTGCGCTCGCGGGTCGAGCCGTCCGCGCCGTAGGTGACCGACACGAAGCGAGGCGCGAGGGGCGCGAGGCGCTGGATCGATTCCCAGAGCGTCTGCTCCATCGCCGCGTCGTTGGGCGGGAAGAACTCGAAAGAAACCGATACCGGCGGCATGTCAATCACTCTGGATAGGGGTTGTGGTCGGAGTTCAGGCGGCGACCGCCTCGGACTCCACGGCAGCCACGGCGAGCAGCAGGTGCGCGCCCGTGACGTCAAACGGGCGCAGACGGTCGCAAACGAGACCGGCGTCGGTGAGCCAGGCGCGCAGCAGCTCGAGCGGGTTGCTGTCGGGCGTGCGCAGGTCCAGCGAGTCGAAGTTCTCGACGACGAGCAACCGCCCGGACGGCCGCAACACGCGTGCCACCTCACGCAGCGCCTCTGCTGGCCGCTTCGCCGCTGCGAGCACGCGGTCCACGACCGCGACGTCGAAGCTGTGCGACGGGTACGGCAGCGCCGCGAGCTCGCCGCGCTGCAGGACGCAGTGACTGAGCCCGGCGGAGTGCAGCCGGGCCCGGGCGCGCTGCACGACCATGCGCGACGGGTTCATGCCGACCGCACGTCGCGCGCGGGATCCGAGCCCGGCCAGCACTTCGTCGGGCGCGACCCCGAAATAGAACAAGGAATCCTCGCCCTGCCTGCCAAGCTCGGCCGCAATCAGCGGCACGAGGTCGTGCGACTCGGCCGCGCCAGTCTCGGCTCGACCCGTCATGCCGCGCCCGGACCGCACTTCGAGCACGCGCCCCATGCGCTCGAACTCGCCGGCGAGCGCCGGGTCGCCGGCGTCGAGTTGCTCGAGCAGCTGCGTGACCAGCCGGCCTCCCTCGGAGTCGCCCGCGACGCGGTAGTACATCCAGTGCTGCTCGCGGAACCGCTCGAGCAAGCCGCAGTCATCGAGCAGCTTGAGGTGGCGTGACACACGCGGTTGGCTCTGGCCGAGGATTTCCGTCAACTCCGAGACCGAGAACTCGCCGCGGGCCAGCACCGCCAGCAGGCGCAGCCGCGTCGGCTCCGCAATGGCCCGGAGACGAGGCAGTAGGTTTTCGAACGCGGTCGACATATATCGCAAATATAAGGATATCTTTATTCAGTGTCCAGTGGCCCGCCGATGCACCTCGCGGCCCACGCCATTCCTCGGGGCCCTTTCGATTATCCCGGCGCGGATTGACCGTCGGACTTGTCGGTGCTGCAGTACGGACAGCCATGAGCGGCGACGAATTGATGGGATTCGTCATGAACGCTCACGCGGCTGGCGCTGATCGAGCTCGACGACCGCTGGAAGCTGTCCCACAGCAGGAGTATCGATGGCCAGGGGCGAGTGCAATTGCGGTGCGGTCCAATTCGAGATCGACGCGGACCTGACCGACGTTTTCGTCTGTCACTGCTCGATCTGCCGCCGGTCCACCGGGAGCAACGGCATCGCGGTCGTCCTGGTTCCGAACGACCAACTCCGGTGGATCAAGGGCCAGGAGCACATTACGACGTGGAAGAAGCCGAACTGCGCTTGGCAGACGTGGTTCTGCCGGATTTGCGGCTCTCCCGTCCCGGGCGAGAACGATTCCGCGAAAATGTTCGTACCGGCCGGCTCGATCGTCGAAGGAGCAGACGCGCTCAGGGTCGCCCATCACATCTGGGTCGACTCAAAGGCTGCCTGGGACGAGATCGGCGATACAGGCAAGCAACACCCTGAGCGGTTTCGCGGTTAGCATCGGGCCGCGCCGATCCTGCATGGGGTGAGTGCCAATGGGAGACTCACGATATGAAATTCGGCTACACGATCGTCTATGTTCCGGACGTCGCGGAGTCGCTCGCGTTCTTCGAGAACGCCTTTGGCCTCTCGCGACGATTCCTGCACGAGTCGGGCGCTTACGGTGAACTCGAAACCGGCCCGACGACCCTGGCCTTCGCGGCCCACGAGCTCGGTGACACGAACTTTCCCGGTGGCCACGTGACCGCACACAGCTCGGTCCGACCACTTGGATTCGAGGTCGCATTCGTTACCCTGGACGTGCATGCAGCGCATGCGACGGCGATCGCGGCGGGAGCACGGGAACTCGCGCCGCCAAAGGAGAAGCCCTGGGGCCAGGTGGTTTCGTACGTGCGCTGCCCGGACGGCATCCTGGTCGAACTCTGTACACCGGTATCGGCCTGACTTACCGGCCTCAGTGCACGCCCGAGCCACCGGTCCGGGCGTGCGCTTCACCGGCGAACAAGACGGCGCAATCGACCGGGTCGTAGCGATAGGCGCGGCTGCAGAACTCGCAGCGCACCTCGACCTGCCCGAATTCCTCCAGCACGGAATCGACTTCTGCGCGACCGAGTGCCTTGAGCATGTTGCCGACGCGCTCGTGCGAGCAACGGCAGCGGAAGAACACCGGCGCCGACTGGAACATGCGGACGTCGTCCTCCGCGAACAGCCTTCGCAGCAGGTCGCGGTCCTCGAGTTGCGCGAGCTCATCCGCCGTGACCGTGTTCGCGACCAGCTGGACGCGTCGCCAGGCGTCCTCGATCTCTTCCTCGGAGACCCCGCCGGCGCCCGACTCGGTCACACCGGGCGGCCGCGCCGTCACCGGCAGCCGCTGCAGCAGCAACCCGCTCGCACTGTCGCCGTCCGCACGCAGCCACAGCCGCGTCGGCAACTGCTCGGAATGCTCGAAATACGCTCGCAGGCAATCGCCCATCGAGTCACCCGCCAGCGGCACGATGCCCTGGTAGCGGTTGGCAGCGTCGCCGCTCTCGACCGTGACGGTGAGCGTGCCGTTGCCCGACAGCAGGCGCAGGTCGCGCGTGTCCGGGGGATCCCGGAAACGTGCGACGGCGCGCATCGCCAGCCCATCGGTGCATTCGACGAGCATCAGATGCATCGGCCCCTCGCCGCGCAGCTGCAACGACAGCAAGCCGTCGTACTTGAGCGTGGACGACAGCAGCGCGGCGGCGACCACGGCCTCACCCAGGCTGTCGCGCACCTGCGGCGGGTAATCGTGGTGCTCCATCATGGCCTGCCAGGCCGGCCCGAGGTGCACCAGCTGCCCGCGGAACGGGTAGCGCTCGAAGAGGAAACGCCGCAGCGTGTCGGTCCGTGCCATGCCGTTCAGGCGACGCGCACCGGAATGCCGAGCGTGCGGATCCTCTCCGACCACTGCGCCGGCGCGGTGTTGTGCACCGAGGTGCCACCTGCGTCCACGGCGACGGTGACCGGCATGTCCTTGACCTCGAACTCGTAGATCGCTTCCATGCCGAGCTCCGCGAAAGCAACGACGCGTGCCGACTTGATCGCCTTCGAGACGAGGTACGCCGCGCCACCGACCGCCATCAGGTACGCTGCCTTGTGCTTGCGGATGGCCTCGATCGCCACCGGGCCGCGCTCCGACTTGCCGATCATCACCAGCAGGCCCGTCTTCTCGAGCATCATCCCGGTAAACTTGTCCATGCGCGTTGCAGTGGTCGGCCCCGCGGGCCCCACGACCTCGTCGCGCACCGGATCGACCGGGCCGACGTAGTAGATGGCGCGATTCGTGAAGTCGACGCCTTCCGGCAGCCCTTGCCCGCTCGCAAAGAGGTCGGCGATGCGCTTGTGCGCCGCATCGCGGCCCGTGAGCATCCTGCCGTTCAGCAGCAGCGTCTCACCGGGCCGCCAGCCCGCCACCTCGGCGCGCGTGAGCGTGTCGAGATTGACGCGACGCGAGCCAGGGCCCGCGCTCCAGGTCACCTTCGGCCAGTGCTCGAGCGACGGAGGCTCGAGCACGGCCGGCCCCGAGCCGTCGAGCACGAAGTGCGCGTGCCGGGTGGCGGCGCAGTTCGGGATCATCGCGACGGGCTTCGACGCCGCATGCGTCGGGTAGCTGCGGATCTTCACGTCGAGCACCGTGGTGAGTCCGCCCAGGCCCTGCGCGCCGATGCCGAGTGCGTTCACCTTCTCGTACAGCGAGATGCGCAGTTCCTCGAGCTTGCTCTGCGGTCCGCGCTCGATCAGCTCGTGCATGTCGATCGGATCCATCAGCGCTTCTTTCGCGAGCAGCATCGCCTTCTCGGCGGTACCGCCGACGCCGATCCCGAGCATGCCCGGCGGGCACCAACCGGCACCCATCGTCGGCACGGTCTTGAGCACCCAGTCCTCGAGCGAGTCGCTCGGGTTCAGCATCACGAACTTCGACTTGTTCTCCGACCCGCCGCCCTTCGCCGCCACCGTCACTTCGACCTCGTGGCCGGGCACCAGCTCGACGTGGAACACGGCCGGCGTGTTGTCCCTGGTGTTCTTGCGCGCAAACAACGGGTCGTCCACCACGGAGGCGCGGAGCCGGTTGTCCGGGTGGTTATAGGCGCGCCGCACGCCCTCGTCGATCATCTCGGCGAGGCTGCGCTTCGCATCCCAGCGCACGTCCATGCCAACCTTGAGGAACAGGTTGACGATACCGGTGTCCTGGCACAGCGGCCGGCGGCCCTCGGCACACATGCGCGAATTGGTCAGGATCTGCGCGATCGCGTCCTTCGCCGCGGGCGACTGTTCGCGCTCGTAGGCGCGGCCGAGGTGCTCGATGTAGTCGACCGGATGGTAGTAGGAAATGAACTGCAACGCGTCGGCGACGCTCTGGACGAGATCGTCCTCGCGAATCACGGTCATGGCGCGACTCCTCAGCCGCCCAGCTTGCGCTTGAGCAGCTCGTTCAACTGGGCCGGATTGGCCTTGCCCTGCGTGGCCTTCATCACCTGGCCGACGAAGAAGCCGAACAGCTTGTCCTTGCCACCGCGGTAGTCCGCGAGCTGCTGCGGGCTCTTCGCCATGACTTCGTCGATCGCACGCTCGATCGCCGAAGTGTCGGTGATCTGCTTCAAACCCTTCGCCTCGATGATCTCGTCGGCGGCACGGCCCTCGGTCCACATCGCCTCGAAGACTTCCTTGGCGATCTTGCCCGAGATCGTGTCGTCGGCGATGCGCGCGAGCAGTCCCGCAAGCCCCGCTGCGTCGATGCGGCTCTGGGCGACGTCGAGCCCGTCGCGGTTCAGCGCGCCAGACAGTTCGCCCATCACCCAATTGGCGGCGAGCTTCGGGTTGCCGCCGAGGCCCCGGACGACCGCCTCGTAGTACTCGGCCATCTCGCGGCTCGCGGTCAGCACGCCGGCGTCGTACTCGGACAGGCCGTGGTCGCGGGCGAAACGCGCCGCCTTCTCGTCCGGCAACTCCGGCAAGGTGGCGCGCACCGCTTCGATCGTCGCCTCGTCGATCGCCAGCGGCAGCAGGTCGGGATCGGGGAAGTAGCGGTAATCGTTCGCCTCTTCCTTGGAGCGCATCGAGCGCGTCTCGCCGCGATCCGGGTCGTACAGGCGCGTCTCCTGGACCACCTTGCCGCCGCCCTCGATCAGGTCGATCTGGCGCTCGATCTCGTAGTTGATCGCGCGCTCGACGAAACGGAACGAGTTCAGGTTCTTGATCTCGGCGCGCGTGCCGAACTCGGCCTGGCCCTTCGGCCGCACCGAGACGTTGGCATCGCAACGGAACGAGCCTTCCTGCATGTTGCCGTCGCAGATCTCGAGGTAGCGCACCAGCGTGTGGATCTTCTTCATGTACGCGACGGCTTCCTTCGCGGAGCGAAGGTCGGGCTCGGAGACGATCTCGAGCAACGGCGTGCCGGCGCGGTTCAGGTCGATGCCCGACAGGCCGTGGAAATCCTCGTGCAGCGACTTGCCCGCATCCTCCTCGAGGTGGGCGCGGGTGATGCCGATCGTCTTGCGCGCGCCGTCTTCGAGCACGATCTCGAGCGAGCCGTCCTCGACCACCGGGCGCTCGTACTGGCTGATCTGGTAGCCCTTCGGCAGGTCCGGGTAGAAGTAGTTCTTGCGCGCGAAAATCGAGCGGCGCGAGATCTTCGCTCCAGTCGCGAGCCCGAAACGCACAGCCATCCGGACGGCCTCGCCATTCAGCACCGGCAGCACGCCCGGGTAGCCGAGGTCGACGAGGTTCGCCTGCGTGTTGGGCGCGGCGCCGTAGGCCGTGGCGGAACTCGAGAAGATCTTGCTGCGCGTCGCGAGCTGCGCGTGGATCTCGAGGCCGATGACGGTTTCCCAGGTCATGTGTGTTGGTGATTGAGTGAAAGAGCTGGAGCAAGGGGATGGGGGATAGGGGATGGGGGATCGTGGCCGGAGGTGGCTCAACCCGGCGTTCGACTCAAACCGCAACATCAGGAAACTCTCCTCTTCACTATCCCCGATCCCCTATCCCCGATCCCCTCACGCGTACCCTTCGGGTACGCGTCGGTGCCAGTCCGTCAGCTGCTGGTACTGGTGCGACACCGCGAGCAGCCGCGACTCGGAAAAATGCGGGCCGATCAGCTGCAGGCCGACGGGCAGGTCCCGGCCGGCCTGCTGCACGAAGCCGCACGGGATCGAGATCGCGGGCAGGCCGGCGAGGTTCGCGCCGATCGTGTAGATGTCGTTCAGGTACATCGTGATCGGGTCGCTGGTCTTGGCGCCGAGCTCGAACGCCGGCGTCGGCGCCGTCGGGCCGATCACGACGTCCACCTCGGCGAACGCGCGTTCGAAGTCCGCCGCGATCAGTTGCCGCACTTTCTGCGCCTTGAGGTAGTAGGCGTCGTAGTAGCCCGCCGACAGCACGTAGGTGCCCGTCATGATCCGGCGCTTGACCTCGTCACCGAAGCCCTCGCCCCGCGATCGCTTGTAGAGATCGAGCAGGTCGCGCGGCGAATCGCAGCGATGCCCGAAGCGCACGCCGTCGAAACGCGACAGGTTCGACGAGCACTCCGCGGGCGCGACCACGTAATAGGTCGGCACCGATAATGGCAGCGAGGGCAGGCTCACTTCGCGCACGGTGGCGCCCTGCAGGCGCAACGCCTCGATCGCGTCCTGGACGAGCTTGCCGACGCCGGGTTCGAGACCCTGGTCGAAGAACTCGCGGATCACGCCGATGCGGACGCCCTTGAGCGGCTGGCCGAGCTCGGCGACGTAATCGGGCACCGGCGCATCGACGCTCGTGGAATCGCGCGGATCGAACCCGGCCATCGCGCCGAGCAGCAGCGCCGCGTCCTCCGCCGAGCGGGTCAGCACGCCGCCCTGGTCGAGGCTCGAGGCGAACGCGATCATGCCGTAGCGGGATACGCGACCGTAGGTCGGCTTGAGTCCGGTCAGGTTGGTCAGCGCAGCCGGCTGGCGGATCGAGCCGCCGGTGTCGGTACCGCTCGCGGCCGGGGCGAGGCAGGCCGCCACCGCAGCCGCCGAACCGCCCGACGAGCCGCCCGGAACCCGGGCCGGATCCCAGGGATTGCGTACCGGCCCGTAGAAACTGGTCTCGTTCGACGAGCCCATCGCGAACTCGTCCATGTTGGTCTTGCCGAGCAGCACCATCCCGGCCGCGCGCCAGCGCTCGACGACCGTGGCGTCATAGGGTGCGACGAAGTTCGCGAGCATTTTCGACCCGCAGGTCGTCAGGATGCCGTCGGTGCAGAAGATGTCCTTGTGCGCGACCGGCACGCCCGTCAGCAGACCGCCCTCGCCACGCGCGAGGCGCTCGTCCGCGGCACGGGCGTCGGCCAGCGCGCGGTCGGCCGTGACGGTCACGAAAACGTTGAGCTCGGGGGCCAGCCGCTCGATGCGGCCGAGGAAGTGCAGCGCGAGGTCGAGACTCGAGAAGCGGCGGGCCCTGAGGCCCGCGGCCAGCTCGGCAACGGTCAGTGTGTGCAGCGACATGGTCGGGACTTATTCGATGACTTTGGGCACGAGGTACAGCCCGGCGGCCACCGCAGGCGCGTTCTGCTGGTACTTCTCGTGCTGGTCCGTCTCGGCCACCTGGTCCGCCCGCAGGCGCTGGACCTGGTCCGCCAGCGGGTGGGCCATGGGCTCGACACCGCTCGTGTCGGCCGCCGACAGCTGTTCGACGAAATCGATGATGCGGGAGAGGCTGTCCACGTACACCGGCATCTGCGCCTCGGTGATCTCGAGGCGGGCCAGGTGGGCGATGGCCTCGACCTGCGGGCGCGTCAGGCTCATGCTTGAAAGCTCGATCGAAAGGGGAAAAAAGCGACGTAAATCATACACGTCGCCTTGTGGAATGTCCTGACAATGGTTAAATTGCCGCGGATTCGCGCCGTCTCGCGCACCCTTCCCAAATTCTTCTTCCTACGGACCAGATGTTCAAGAAACTCCGGGGCTATTTCTCCAACGACCTGTCGATCGACCTGGGCACGGCCAACACGCTGATCTACGTGCGTGGCAAGGGCATCGTGCTCAACGAGCCTTCCGTCGTCGCCATACGCGAGGAACCCTCGCGCGGCGGCAAGAAGATCGAGGCCGTCGGCACCGAGGCCAAGAACATGCTCGGCCGCACGCCCGGCAACATCACGGCCATCCGCCCGCTGAAGGACGGCGTGATCGCGGACTTCACGATCACCGAGAAGATGCTGCAGTACTTCATCGAGAAGGTGCACGGCAATCGCCTGATCCGCCCGAGCCCGCGCGTGCTGGTGTGCGTGCCCTACGGCTCGACGCAGGTCGAGCGGCGCGCGATCCAGGAGTCGGCCGAGGGTGCAGGCGCCCGCTGGGTACGCCTCATCGAGGAGCCGATGGCAGCCGCGGTCGGCGCGGGCATGCCCGTCCACGAAGCGCGCGGCTCGATGGTGCTCGACGTTGGCGGCGGCACCTCCGAGGTGGCGGTCATTTCGTTGAACGGCATCGTCTATGCGGCTTCGGTGCGCATCGGCGGCGACCGCTTCGACGAGGCCATCATCAACTACGTGCGCCGCAACTACGGCATCCTGATCGGCGAGGCCACGGCCGAGCGGATCAAGATCGAGATCGGCTCGGCGTACCCGGGCCAGCAGGTGCGCGAGATCTCGGTCAAGGGCCGCAACCTTTCGGAAGGCGTGCCGCGCAGCTTCACGCTCAACTCCAACGAAATCCTCGAGGCTCTGCAGGAGCCGTTGCAGGGCATCGTCGGCGCCGTCAAGGCCGCCCTCGAGCAGACGCCCCCGGAGCTCGGTTCCGACGTCGCCGATCGCGGCATCGTGCTGACGGGCGGCGGCGCGCTGCTGCGCGACATCGACAAGCTGCTGATGGAAGAGACGGGCCTGCCGGTCGTGGTGGCCGAGGATCCCCTCACCTGCGTCGCGCGTGGTGGCGGCAAGATGCTGGAGCTGATCGACGAGCACGGCCCGGGCCTGTTCGGCCTGGATTGAGCCCGGGCGTTCCCGCCCAGCCCCGCCGTGGTCGAACTGACGCACGACACCCGCCCGATCATCGGCCGCGGGCCGCCGCTCGGCGCGACGTTCCTGACGCTGGCGATCGCGGCGATCGCGCTGATGGTCGCCGACCAGCGCTATGACCAGCTCACGCGCGTGCGGGCATGGCTGTCGGCTGCAGTCTATCCAGTGCAGGTCGTCGTCGACCTGCCCTTCCGCGCCTGGGACTGGGTCAGTGGCTCGTTCGCCGATCGCAGCCGCCTGCGCCAGGAAAACCTCGAGCTCACCGCGCGACTGCGCCTCGCGAACCTGCAATTGCAGCGGTTCGCGGCACTGGAGGACGAGAACCGCCGCCTGCGCGACATGCGCGAGAACTCCGCCGGCGTCGCCGAGCGCGTGCTGGTGGCCTCGATCCTCAACGTGGATCTCGACCCGTTCCGGCACCGCGTGCTGCTCGACAAGGGTGCCGCCGACGGCGTCTTCAAGGGCCAGGCCGTGCTGGATGCCGACGGCATCTTCGGCCAGGTGGCGCAGGTGCACGCAAAGACGGCCGAGGTGATCCTGATCAGCGACGCCGAGCACGCGATTCCCGTGCAGTCGAATCGCAGCGGCCTGCGCACGATCGCGGTCGGCACCGGCGACTCCGAGCGCCTGTCGCTGCCGTTCGTCACGGTGGAGGCCGACCTCAAGCAAGGCGACCTGCTGCTGTCGACGGGCATGGGTGGCGTCTTTCCGCCCGGTTACCCGATCGCGGAAGTCACCCAGGTGGTGCGCAATGCGTCGACGACGTTCGCGCTCGTCGACGCGCGACCGACCGCGCGCCTCGATCGCGACCGCGAGGTGCTGCTGGTCTGGTTCGACCCACCGGCCGCAGTGGAACAACCCCCCGCAGCCGAGCTAGCGCCGACCGAGGCCCCGCCAACAGCGGCTGCGCCTGCATCGACCGCGACGGCCGCCCCGGCCCGGGGAGACGAAGAGTGAGGCCCAGCGGCGCCGCGCAACGTCTCCTCTACTGGTCCAGCGTCGCGCTGGGCCTCGTGCTGGCGATCGTGCCGCTGCCAGACTGGCTCGGCCCGCTGCGCCCGGACCTCGCGCTGCTGATGGTCATCTACTGGATCCTGACCCGTCCGCGCATTGCGGGACTCGGCTACGCCTGGCTCGCCGGTCTGTTCCTCGACGTGCTGCGTGGCCTCACGCTCGGCCAGCACGCGCTCGGCTTCGTGCTGGTCGCATTCCTCGCGCACCGCGCGCAACTGCGCATGCGGATGTTTCCGATCCTGCACCAGGCCGGCGCCGTGATGGTGCTGCTCGCGGCTTACCATTTCGTGATCTTCTGGACCGATGGCCTGACCGGCCACGGCTATACGGGATGGAATCGCTGGCTGCCGGTCCTCTCGGGCGCGCTGCTGTGGCCGCTGATCGTGGCGGCGGGCGACACCCTGACGCGCCGCTCGCGCTGACCGACGCGCAGGCCGGCGCATGGCACGCTCCGTTCGACTGAAGGACCACTGGGCCGAGCAGCGCATGTTCGGGCGCCGCGTGATCGCGGCCACGTTCGTGATCTTGCTGCTCGTCGCGGCGCTGTTCTCGCGGCTCTTCTACCTGCAGGTCGTGCGGCACGAGTACTTCAGCGACCTGTCGCAGGGCAACCGGATCCGGATCGAGCCGATCCCGCCCAGCCGCGGCCTGATCCTCGATCGCAACGGCGAGCCCCTCGCGCTCAACCGGCCGGCCTACCAGCTCGAGCTGGTGCGCGAGCAGACGCCGGACCTCGAGGACACGCTGGCCCGCCTGGTGCAGATCGGACTGCTGCCCGCGGAAGACCTGGACCGCACTCGGCGCACGATCCAGGCGCGACGCCGGTTCGATGCAGTCCCGATCCGACTGCAGCTCTCCGAGGAAGAACTGGCGCGCTTTGCAGTCAACCGACCGGACTTCCCGGGCGTCGAGGTGCGGCCACGCCTGACGCGCTTCTACCCGAAGGGCGGCACGGGCGTGCACGCGATCGGTTACGTCGGCTCGATCAGCGAGCAGGACCAGGAGCGCATCGACGTGCCGAATTACGCCGGCACGACGCTGATCGGCAAGCTCGGCGTCGAGCGTGCCTTCGAGGACGAGCTGCACGGCCAGACCGGGCACCAGCAACTGCTGGTCAACGCGCAGGGGCGGCGGGTCGACCGGGTGGGGCTCTCGACGCCACAGCTGCAACGGGGCGAGCCGATCGCCGGCAACGACCTCTACCTCGCCGTGGACGCGCGCGTGCAGCAGGTCGCCGAGGAAGCGCTTGCGGGCCAGCGCGCCGCCGTCGTCGCGATCGACCCGCGCAACGGCGACATCATCGCGTTCGTCAGCACGCCGACCTTCGACCCGAACGGATTCGCGCGCGGCCTCACCTACGCGGAGTACAACGCACTGTCGACCGACATCGACGTGCCGCTCTATGACCGTGCCTTGCGCGGCGTCTACCCGCCGGGCTCGACGATCAAGCCGCTGGTCGCTTTCGCAGCGCTGCAGCAAGGCGTCATCGAGCCGCAGGAGCGCAAGTTCTGCCGGGGCGCGTTCCAGCTGCCCGGCTCGAGCCACCGCTACCGGGACTGGAAGAAATCGGGCCACGGCAGCGTCGACATGCACATGGCGATCGCGGTTTCCTGCGACGTCTACTTCTACAGCCTCTCGGCGGACATGGGCATCGATCGGATGCACGAATCGCTGTCGCTGTTCGGCCTGGGCCAGAAAACCGGCATCGACATCGCCGGCGAGCGCACCGGCCTGCTGCCGTCCACGGCGTGGAAACGCGGCGCGTTCAAGAAACGCGAGGCCCAGGTGTGGTTTCCGGGGGAAACGGTGATCGCGGGCATCGGCCAGGGCTACATGCTTGCCACGCCCCTGCAACTGGCCCACGCGACGGCCACGGTGGCCATGCGGGGCCAGCGCTTCTCGCCGCGACTGGTCCGCCGGATCCGCGATGCGCAGACCGGCGAGATTCGCGACCTGCCGCCGGTGGCACTGCCGAGCGTGCCGGTCAAGGACCCCGCGCACTGGGACATCATCATCGGCGGCATGGTCGGCGTCACCAACGACCCGTGGGGCACCGCCCGCCGCAGCCAGACCGGTGCGCCGTACAAGATTGCGGGCAAGACCGGCACCGCGCAGGTGTTCAGCGTCGGCCAGAGCGAGAAGTACAACGAAGCGGACGTGGCCGAGCGGATGCGCGACCACGCGCTGTTCGTCGCGTTCGCTCCGGCCGACGACCCGCAACTTGCGGTCGCCGTCGTGGTCGAAAACGGACGCAGCGGCAGCGGTACCGCGGCGCCGATCGCCCGCAAGGTGTTCGACGCGTACCTGCTGCCGCCCGATGGGACCGCCGCGACTGCGGCGGCGCCCGTCGCCGCGCCACCGCCCGCCGCAGGGGTCGAGGAATGAAAGCAGAGATCGCAGGTCCGGGATCCTCGAGTCGCGCGCAGCGCACGTTCACGCTGTCGGGCCGGCTGCTCGAAGCACTGCACATCGACGGGCCGCTGCTGCTTGCCGTGCTCGCCGTCTGCGTCGCGGGGCTCGTCGTGCTCTTCAGCGCGGCAGGCGAGGACCTCGGCGTGTTCCTGCGCCAGGCGGCCCGGGTCGGACTCGCGCTCGGCGTGCTGCTGCTCGTCGCGCAGATTCCGCCACGCATCCTGCGCGCCGCGTCGCCGTGGCTCTACGCGCTGGGCGTGCTGCTGCTGGTGGCCGTCGCACTGGTCGGCGACGTGGCGATGGGCGCGCAGCGCTGGCTCGATCTCGGCGTGATCCGCTTCCAGCCGTCGGAAATCATGAAGATTGCCGTGCCGCTCGCGTGCGCCTGGCTGGTCCACGATCGCCCGCTGCCCCCCGATTTCCGCACGCTCGTGGCGCTGGCGGTGGCGATCCTGGTGCCGGTCCTGCTGATCGCCGAGCAACCGGATCTCGGCACTGCGCTGCTGGTCGCGGCGGGCGGCGGCCTGGTCGTGCTGCTCGCGGGCCTGCAGTTCCGCTACATCCTCGGGCTCGGCACGCTGCTCGCGGGCGCGGTGCCCGTGTTGTGGCATTTCCTGCACGATTACCAGCGGCAGCGCGTGCTGACGTTCCTGAACCCGCAGGACGACCCGCTCGGCGCCGGCTACCACACGATCCAGTCGTCGATCGCGATCGGCTCGGGCGGGCTGTTCGGCAAGGGCTACATGAACGGCAGCCAGGCGCAGCTCGAGTTCCTGCCCGAGCGCTCCACCGATTTCATCTTCGCGGTGATCGGCGAGGAGTGGGGCCTCGTCGGCCTCGGCGTGCTGATCGCGCTGTACCTGCTGGTGATCGCGCGCGGCCTGTACATCGCAGCACAGGGCCAGGACACGTTTTCGCGGCTGGTCGCGGGCGCTCTGACGTTGACGTTCGGCGTCTACGTGTTCGTCAACAGTGGCATGGTGGCGGGCTTGCTGCCCGTGGTCGGCGTGCCGCTGCCGCTGGTCAGCTACGGCGGCACTTCGATGGTGACCCTCATGGCCGGCTTCGGTATCCTGATGTCGATCCACTCCCGTCGCAAGCTGGTCGCCACGTGACCGGCCTCAACCCGAGGCACCGGATGCCCCCAATCGCCCGCGTATTGGCTCCAGCAGTTTTCGCCGCGCTCGTCGCGACGCCCGCCCTCGCGCTCGACGAGCAACGGGAAGACGTCACGACGTTCATTCGTGACATGGCCGATCGGCACGGCTTCGAAGCCGCCGCACTGGCCGGCGTGTTCACGCAGGTCGAATCGCGACCGTCGATCGTCGCCGCGATCAGCCGGCCCGCGGAAAAGACCATGCCCTGGCACGAGTACCGGGCGCGCTTCCTGACCGAGCGGCGCATCGCTCGCGGCGTCGAGACGGCGCGCCTGCAGTCCGGGCCGCTCGACAGGGCCGCAGAGACCGGCGTCCCGGCGCAGGTCCTGCTCGCGATCGTCGGCGTCGAGACGTTCTTCGGCGAAATCACCGGCAAGCATCGTGTGATCGACGCGCTCGCCACGCTGGCCTTCGACTATCCGCCGCGCAGCCCGTTCTTCCGCGGCGAGCTCGAGCAGTTCCTGCTGATGACGCGCGAGGAGACCCTCGATCCGCTCGCACCACTCGGCTCGTATGCCGGCGCCATGGGCATTCCTCAGTTCATGCCGTCGAGCTTCCGCGCCTACGCGGTGGACGGCGACGCCGATGGCCGGCGCGACCTCTGGGGAAACTGGGGCGACGTGTTCTCGAGCGTCGCGAACTACCTCAAGGTGCACGGCTGGCGACCGGGCGAGCCGGTCATGGTGCGGGCGGACGTGAGCCGCGCGAATCTCGCCGGCCTGGAGTTCGGCAAGCTCACGCTCACGGAAACCGCGCAGTCGCTGCGCGACCGAGGCGTCGCATTCGACGCCGACCTGCCGCCGGAGGCGCCCGCGGTGCTGATCGAGCTCGCCGGCAGCGCGGGTCCCGAGTATCGCGTCGGCTTCACGAATTTCTACGCGATCACGCGCTACAACCGCAGCCAGCTCTACGCCAGCGCGGTCAACGATCTCGCCGCGGCGATCGCGCCCACGCTGCGGTCCGTTTCCGCACCGGCGGAGCCAACGCCCGCGGTGCCGCCGCCCTTCACGTCGATCGGGAAGTGAGGTCAATCCCCTCCCCGCCGGCGTATTCCACCATTGCCTGACGCAAACGAACCATGACACGACCCAACGCAACGATCCCCGCCCTGCTCGCCGCCCTCGCCTTCACGCTCGCCGGTTGCTCCAAGGAAGCCGACACGCCCGCTCCCGCCGAGGCGACTGCGGACGCCGCAGCGGCCATCCCGGCCGCCGCGCCGACGCCGATTCCGCCGCCGCCTGAACTCAAGGCGCGCAGCTACATCGTGATCGATCACGACAGCGGCCGCGTGCTCGCGGCCCTCGACCCCGATTCGCGCCAGGAGCCCGCCAGCCTGACCAAGCTGATGACGGCCTACGGCGTGTTTCGCGCGCTCAAGGAAGGCCGCATCAAGCTCGACGACATGGTCACCATCAGCGAGCACGCCTGGAAGCAGGAAGGCTCGCGAATGTTCGTCCAGGTCGGCACGCAGGTGTCGGTCGAGAACCTGGTGCAGGGCATGATCGTCCAGTCCGGCAACGACGCGACCGTGGCGCTGGCCGAGCACGTCGCCGGCACGGAGCCGACCTTCGTGCAGATGATGAACACCTACGCGAAGGAACTCGGCATGACGGGCTCGAACTTCACCAACACGGCCGGCATGCCCGATCCCGAGCACTACACGACGGCCCGCGACGCAGCGATCCTCTCGAGCGCGCTGATCCACGAGTTCCCGGAGTATTACCGCTGGTACGCGCAGCGCGAATTCTCGTGGAACGGCATCACGCAGCAGAACCGCAACGGCCTGCTGTGGCGCGACCCCTCGGTCGACGGCGTCAAGACGGGCCACACCGAAAGCGCCGGCTACTGCCTGGTCGCCTCGGCAAAGCGCGACGGCATGCGCCTCGTTTCCGCGGTGCTCGGCACCGAGTCGATGCGGGCCCGCGAGGACGCGAATGCCGCGTTGCTCAACTACGGCTTCAATTTCTTCGAGACGAAGCGGCTCTATGCGGCCGGCGAACCGCTGACGACCGCGCCGGTGTGGAAGGGCGAGGCGCGCACGGTCGGCCTCGCGCTGCAGCGCGACCTCTACGTGACGGGCCAGCGCGGGCAGGTGGGCAACGTGCGTGCCGAGTTCGAGCTCCCGGACCAGCTGGTGGCTCCGCTCGCGACGGACCAGCCGATTGGCAAGGCCAGCATCGTCGTGGACGGCGCGACTATCGCGACGCACGACCTCTACCCGTCCGCGGCGGTCCCGGCGGGCGGGTTCTTCCGGCGCGCGACCGACACCGTGCGGTTGTGGTTCCACTGAAGTGGCCGAGCCCTACCCGACCTGCTACCTGAACGGCGCATTCGGGCCGTTGTCCGACGCGCGAATCTCTCCGCTCGACCGCGGCTTCCTGTTCGCCGACGGCGTCTACGAAGTGATTCCGGTGCACCGCAGCCGGCCGTTTCGCCTGCGCGCCCATCTGCAGCGACTCGACGGCAGTCTCGGCGCGATCCGCCTGCCCAACCCGCACGACGAGCGTGAGTGGCAATCGATCCTGCAGCAACTCGCCGCAGCTGCCGGCGACGCGGAGATGCTGCTGTACGTGCAGGTCACGCGCGGTGCCGAGGCTGGCCGCAATCACCTGTTTCCGCGCCCGGCCTCGCCCACGGTGTTCGCATTCGCGAGCCCCTATCCGCTGCCGAGCGCGAAGACGCTCGACGAGGGGCTCGCCGCCATTACGCTCGACGACATCCGCTGGGCACGCTGCGACATCAAGTCGGTCGCGCTGCTGGCCAACGTGCTGCTGCGCCAGGAAGCCGCCGACCGCGGCGCCGACGAGGCACTGCTGGTGCGCGACGGACTGCTGCTGGAAGGCTCCTCGAGTTCGGTGCTGCTGTGCATCGGCGGCACGCTCGTCACGCCGCCGAACGACCACCGGATCCTGCCGGGCACGTCGCGGGATGCCGTGCTCGAGCTGGCGCAGGGCTGGCTGCCGAGCCAGGTCTGTCCGCTGGAGGCGCGCGAACTCGCGAGTTGTGACGAGGTCTGGATCGCTTCGGCCGGCCGCGGCGTGCTGCCGGTGACTCGCATCGACGGCGCGCCGGTTGGCGCGGGTCGACCCGGACCGCTGTGGCGCGAGATGTACGACCGCTTGCAGCAGCACCTCGACCAGGTCGCCGCCACCCCGGCGCTCTGATCCATGGCCGAGGCAACGCTGTTCGAGTTTCCGTGCGACTTCCCCATCAAGATCATGGGGCAGGCGACCGACGAGTTCCGCAGCCTGGCGCTCGGCATCGTCACCCGGCATTTCGGTACGCTGGCCGAGGGCAGCATCGAAGAGCGCCCGAGCAGCGGCGGACGCTATCTCGGCCTCACGATCACGGTGCGGGCCGAGAGCAAGGCGCAACTCGACGCCGTCTACCTGGAACTGACGTCCTGCCGCCAGGTGCTCGTCGCGCTCTGAGCGTTGCGCCGAGGCCGAGCGACTCGAGCAACCGCGGTGCGAGCGCATCCGCCACGACCCGCAAGTCGGCGGGACCACCAAGATCGCTGACCTGGGTCATCTCGAGTCCCGCGTAACCGCAGGGATTGATGCGGCGGAACGGCTCCAGGTCCATCGCAACGTTGAGCGCCAGGCCGTGGTATGAGCACCCCTTGCGGATCCTGAGCCCGATGCTCGCGAGCTTGCGACCCGCAACGTAGACGCCCGGCGCATCGCGGCGACCGACGGCCTCGATGCCCCACTGCGCCACCGTGCCGACGATCGCGCGCTCGATACCCTCGACGAGCTGCCGCACGCCGAGCCCGGCGCGCCCGATGTCGAGCAGCGGGTAGACGACCAGTTGCCCGGGCCCGTGGTAGGTCACCTGTCCGCCACGATCGATCTGCACGACTGGAATGTCGCCTGTCGCCAGCAGGTGCTCGGGCCGCGAGTTCATGCCCAGCGTGAAGACCGGCGGATGCTCGAGAAACCAGAGCTCGTCCGCGGTGCCCGGCCCGCGCTCCTCGACGAAGCGCTGCATCGCGCGCCAGGTCGGCTCGTATTCGGCGCGGCCCAGCCAGCGCAGGACCGGCGCGGCCACGGCCTCAGCGCGCGGCCACGCCACCGGCGCCGAGGCCCGCGTTGTTCCGGGCCAGCGCCTGCTCCGCGCGGTAGCTCGAGCGCACCAGCGGGCCCGCGACGCACTCGACGAAGCCGCGCTCGAGTGCCGCAGCGCGATACTGCTCGAATTCCATTGGCGTGACGAAACGCTCGACCGCCAGATGGTTCGCGGTCGGGCGCAGGTACTGGCCGAGCGTCAGGATGTCGACGCCGATGGCGCGCAGGTCGTCCATCGTCGCGAGGATCTCCGCTTCGGTCTCGCCGAGACCGAGCATCAGGCTCGTCTTCGTCAGCACGCCCGGGCGATGGCGCTTGGCATGGGACAGCACGTCGAGCGTCTGCTGGTAGGAAGCACGCGGATCCCGCACGGGATGCGTGAGCCTGCGCACGGTCTCGACGTTCTGCGCAAACACGTCGAGCCCGCTGTCCACGACGGTCGCGACGTCCTCGAGGGCGCCCTGGAAGTCGGGCGTCAGGGCCTCGACGGCCGTCTCTGGGCAAAGCCGCTTGATCTCGCGCACGCAGGCCGCGAAGTGCCCCGCCCCGCCATCCTCGAGATCGTCGCGATTGACCGAGGTCAGCACGACGTAGCGCAGTCCCATCAGCCGCACCGTGCGCGCGGCGTTGGCCGGCTCATCCTCGTCGAGCCAGCCGCGCGGGTTGCCGGTGTCCACGGCGCAGAAGCGGCAGGCCCGGGTGCAGACCTCGCCCATCAGCATCAGGGTCGCCGTGCCGGCATTCCAGCATTCGCCGATGTTCGGGCACTTGGCCTCCTCGCAGACCGTTGCGAGCCGGTGCTCGCGGACGGTCTGGCGCACGACGTCGAACCGCGCGCCACCCGGCATCGGTGCGCGCAGCCACGAGGGCTTGCGACCGGCCGGCAGCGGCGCCGCACGGGTGCTGGCCTTGACGCCGTCCTTGATCGCCGTGGTGCCTTGCGGCGTCACGTATTTCTGGCCGCTGCGGGCGGCGGGGACGACGGGGATGCCTTTGAATTCGCTCATGCCTGTCCTTTTCAGCGGGCGGTCATTGTACGTCCAGCGGCACCGGAAGCGGCGCTGCGTTGCTCACGCTCGCCGGGGATCGGCGGAGGGCTTGCCGGGACGCCGCGAGCACGTCCATGTGGGCTCCCGGCGCGGCGTCCTGCCGCGCAGGGCCCGGCGAGCCCTCCGCCGAACCCCGGCGCGCTGGCTAGCGAACGCCACTGCTGGCGCGGTGGCTGACGCCAGCGGCCTGCCTGCGCTGACCCGACAGTTCGCGTGATGGGGTGGATGGATTCAGCGCAGTGGCGTTGCGGAGGTGCGCGTCGAGTTCGGCGAGGCGCTCGGGCGTGCCGATGTCGAGCCAGGTGCCGGTGTGGAGTTCGCCGCTCACGCGGCCGGCGCGGAGCGCGGAGCGGAGCAGCGGCGCCAGCTTGAAGATGCCGTCGGTGCAGCCGGCGAACAGCTCGGGGCGGTAGACGCCGAGACCCGAGAACGTGAGGCGTTCACTGCCGGCCTCGACGATGCGGCCCTGCTCGAGGACGAAATCGCCGCCCGGGTTGTGCGCGGGATTGGGCACGAGCACCAGGTGCGCGAGATCGCCGGGCTGCAGCGCGGCCCGCAGGCGAGCGCATGGGTAGTCGGTCCAGACGTCACCGTTCAACACGATGAACGCAGATGGTCCGAGCAACGGCAGCGCACGGAAGATCCCGCCCCCGGTCTCGAGCGGCTCGGGGCCCTCGTCGCTGTACTGCAATCGGACGCCGTAAGCACTGCCGTCGCCGAGCGCCGCCCGGATCTGGTCGCCGAGCCAGGAAACGTTGATCACGATGTCAGTGAGACCCGACGCGGCCAGCGCGTGCAGGTGGTGCACGATCAGCGGCAGGCCGCCGGCTTCGAGCAGCGGCTTCGGGCGCGAGAGCGTGAGCGGGCGCATGCGTTCACCGCGGCCCGCCGCGAGGATCATGGCCTTCACGCGGCCGGCGTCCCGAGGCTCGCCCGCATGGCCGGAAGCACCCGGCCCGCGACCAGTTCTCCGAGCGGGGCGAGATCCGCGTGCCGTGCGCAGGCCTGGGCGACGTACTCGAGCGTCCGCGGCACATCAGCCAGGTAGCCGGGCTTGCCGTCACGGTGCCACAAGCGCGCGAAGATGCCGCTCGCCTTGAGATGCCGCTGGACGCCCATCAGGTCGAACCAGCGCAGGAACTGTTGCTCGTCCGCACCCACCGGGAGTCCGGCGGACGCGGCTCGGCGGCGAAAATCCAGCGCCCACGCCACGACTCTGTCCTGCGGCCAAGCGATGTAACAGTCGCGCAGCAGCGAGACCAGGTCGTAGGTGAGCGGCCCGTGGACCGCATCCTGGAAATCGAGAATGCCCGGATTGTGGCCCGAGCAGACCATCAGGTTGCGCGAGTGGTAGTCGCGGTGCACGAACACCGGCGGCTGCTCCAGCGCGCTGGCGACGAGCGTGTCGAAGACCCGGGCCAGGGCCTGAGTCGCGCCCGGATCGAGGCTCACCTGCAGATGCCGCGCGAGCAGCCAGTCGGTGAACAGGCTCATCTCGAAACGCAGCAGCTTCTCGTCATAGGGGGGCAGCTGCGCGCCGAACCGGGCGCCACGCGCCTGGATCCGCACCAGCGCTTCGATCGCGTCCGCGTAGAGTGCATCGGCTCGAGCCGGGCGACCGAGCTCCGCCAGGTAGGTCGTGGACCCGAGGTCCGTCAGCAGCAGAAACCCCTCGGACGCATTGCGTGCGAGGATGCGCGGTGCATTGACGCCGATTGCATCGAGCATCCCGGCGATGCGCAGGTAAGGCTCGACGTCCTCCTTCTGCGGTGGCGCGTCCATCACGATCGCGGTCTCGTCGCCGCGCGCGACGCGGAAGTAGCGGCGAAAGCTCGCGTCGGCAGAGGCTGGTGCGAGGTCGTAGCTCTGCCAGCCGAGGCCTTGCTCGAGCCAGTGGCGCAGCAGGTCGAGCCGGGGGTCGTCTCGGCGGAGTTCGGACAAGTGGGGCCTCGGAAAGTCGGATGCGGGGTGGCGTGGCAATTATAATCGTTGCGATGAAGCCGTCCGATCGAACCTCGCTGCGCTCGCGACGGCTGGCCCCCGCGGCGGCGGCCTGCTTGCTCGCGGCTTCGGGGGCCGTCGCGGACGAGCTGCTGTGCGAGTTCCCGTCGGCCGAGGACCCACGCCTCGAGGAACTGCGCCAGTCCGATCCCGCCGATCCCCGCATCGACATCACCAGTGACCAGGGGGAACTCGGCCGTGCCGGCGACGCAAGCCTCACGGGCAACGTGCGGATCCGCATGGGCCAGCGCTTGCTCACAGCCGACGCCGCGGAGATCGATGCCGAAAAGCGCAGCGTCAGCCTGAAGGGCATCGTCGAGTACCTCGACCCGACGCTGCACGTGCGCGGCCAGGGCGGTAACTTCGAGGGCCAGGGCGGCACGTTCGAAGGCGCCGAGTTCGAGCTGATGGACCGGTCCGTGCGTGGCGCGGCCCGCAGCATGCAGCTGCGCGATGGCCGCATCCTCGACCTCGACGGAGTCCGCTACACGGCCTGCCCGCCCGGCAACGACGACTGGAAACTGCGTGCCGGCCAGATCTCGATCGACCAGAAGACGCGCATCGGCACGGGCCGCGACGTGCGACTGGATTTCATGGGCGTGCCGATCCTCTACACGCCGTGGATCTCGTTCCCGGTCGGCGACGAGCCGAAGTCGGGCCTGCTCTTCCCGACCATCGGCAGCAGCAGCCGGACCGGCACCCAGGTCGCGGTGCCCTGGTACTGGCGCATCGCGCCGAACTATGACGCCACGTTCACGCCGCGCTACATGTCGTCGCGAGGGCTGCGCCTGGACACGGAATTCCGCTACCTGACGCAACGCAGTCGGGGCACGCTGAACGCGGAATACCTGCCGGACGACCGGGAAACGGGCGACCAGCGCAGCCTGGTCGACCTGCAGAACGTCACGCACCTTGAACCGCGCACCCGTCTGCTCGTCGATGCGGCGAACGCGAGCGATGCGAATTACTTCGAAGACTTCGGGCTCGGCTTCGAGGGCACCAGCGTCACGTTCCTCAACCGCCTCGGCGAGGCGCGCCGCGACACCACGCACTGGTCGCTGGTCGGCCGGGTGCAGGATTACCAGGTGCTCGATCAGACGCTGCCCGACGCAGAGCGGCCGTATTCGATCCTGCCGTACGTCGCCGCGGTCGGCCAGTGGCGCAACCTCGGCTACGGATTCGACGCCGAGGTGCGGACCGAAGCCGTCAACTTCGAGCGCGACGAAGGCACGACCGGCCAGCGCGTGGATGTCGAGCCCGTGCTCGACTGGCGCGCCGAACGCAGCGGCGCGCACTTCGGCGCCGGCGCTTCGTGGCGCGCCACCGCGTATTCGCTCAGCGACGCGCCGGAGGGCGTCGACGAGTCGCCGGTGCGAACGGTGCCTGCGGTCAACGTCGAGACCGGCTTCGTGCTGGAGCGGCCATCGGGCTCGCACGGCCAGCGCGTGCAGACGCTCGAACCGCGGCTGCTCTACCTCTACGTGCCCTACCGCGACCAGGACGACCTGCCGGTGTTCGACACCGGCCTGCCCGACCTGAACCTGGTCCAGTTGTTCCGCACCAACCGCTACGTCGGCGCAGATCGAGTCGGCGACGCGAACCAGGTCAGCGTCGGGGTCACCAGCCGCCTGCTCGACGCGGCGGGCGGCCGCCAGTTCCTGAGCGCAACGCTTGGCCAGGCGTACTACTTCGAGGACCCGCGGGTGCGCCTGCCGGAGGAGCCGCAGCGCGATCAATCGACGTCGGACGTGATCGCCGAGCTCGAGCTGGCGGCGTTCAAGAACTGGAACGCCCGGCTCGGCTACCAGTGGAACCCCGACGAGACGCGCACCGAAAAATCGGAGGTCTACGTGCAGTACCGGCCGGCGAGCGACAGCGTCATCAACGCGGGCTATCGATTCCGGCACGACCTGCTCGAGCAATTCGACGTCTCCGCGGCATGGCCGATCGGCGATCGCTGGCGCGCGTTCGGCCGCTGGGTCTACTCGCTCGACGAGGAACAGACGCTCGACCAGTTCCTCGGCTTCGAGTACGGGTCGTGCTGCTGGGCACTGCGGATCGTGACCCGCCGGTTCGTCAGCAGCCGTACCGGCGACACGGATACCTCGGTGGGCCTGCAGCTGGAACTGAAGGGCCTCTCCAATGTCGGAGTGGACAACGAGTCTTTCCTGCGCGATGCGATTCGGGGATACTCCGCCCTCCCGCCCGAGCCCCGGTCCTGACACATCGCCGAAATGCCTTTGAAAATCAATATATTACTGACGACCGTCCTGCTGCTGGCCGCGTCGGTGGCGCATGGCCAGGGCACCGAGCTCGGCACCCAGGGCGTGCTGCTCGACCGGATCGCCGCCGTCGTCAACGACGGCATCGTGTTGCGCAGCGACCTCGACCAACAGGTGCGCGTGATCTCGGACCGGCTCGAGCAGCAAGGACAGCAGATGCCCCCGCGGAACCTGCTCCGCCAGCAGGTGCTCGAGCGCCTGGTGATGCAGGAGATCCAGACGCAGCGCGCCGACCGGCTCGGCATCAAGGTCTCCGACGAAATGCTGAACCAGACGCTCACCGACGTCGCGGCGCGCAACAAGCTGAGTTTCAGCGACCTGCCCGCCGCGCTCGAGTCGCAGGGCGTCGATTACCGGAGCTATCGCGAGGAAGTGCGTCGCGAGATGACGCTCAACCTGCTGCGCCAGCGCGACGTCTACGCGCGCATCTACGTGTCGCCGCGCGAGATCGAGCAGTGCGTGACGCGGCGCAAGACCTCTCCCGGCGACGACGTGGAATACGACATCGCGCACATCCTGGTCGCCGTGCCGGCCTCGGCGACGCCCGAGCAAGCCGAGGAGCGAGCGTCGCGCGCGCAAGGCGTCTACGAACGCGCGCGCCGCGGCGAGGACTTCACGCAACTCGCGATCGCTTATTCGGATGCGGGCACGGCGCTCGAAGGCGGCGCCCTCGGCTGGCGCAAGGTCAACCAGCTGCCTTCGTTCGCCGCCGACGCGATCCCGCGCCTCAAGCCGGGCGAAATCACCGAACCCATCCGCACGCCGAGCGGCCTGCACATTTTCAAGCTCGTCGAGTCCCGCGGGGCGGCCTCGTCCGCACTCGTTTCGCAGGTGCACGCGCGGCACATCCTGCTGCAGACGAACGCGATCGAGGACGACGAGACCGTCCGCCAGAAGCTGCTGCAGTTCCGCGAACGGATCCTGAAAGGCGAGCCCTTCGAGGCCATCGCCTCGGTGAATTCCGCCGACGGCGGCTCGGCCGCCAATGGCGGCGACCTCGGCTGGCAGGGGCCGGGCACGTTCACGCCGGTCTTCGAGCAGCAACTCGACCAGCTCGCCGAGAATGAGATCAGCCAGCCGTTCAAGACCCAGTTCGGCTGGCACATCGTGCAGCTGCTGGGCCGGCGGACCTACGACGCGACCGACGACGTGATCCGCAATCGATGCCTGGCGCAGTTGCGCGAGTCCCGGGCCGACGAGGAAACCGAGGTCTGGATGCGCCGGCTGCGCGACGAGGCCTTCGTCGACTACCGGCTGTGAGCCCGGACCGCACGCCGCCGACGATCGCAATCACCACCGGCGAGCCCGCGGGAATTGGCCCGGAGCTGTGCGCCGCGCTGCTCGCGGAGTCCTGGGAATGCCGGCTGGTGCTGATCGGCGACCGGTCGCTGCTCGAGCGCGCGGCGCGCCGGACCCTGCCAGACGCCTGCGTCCTTGACGTGCCACTGGCCACGCCCTGTGCGCCGGGGCGCCTCGATCCCGCGAATGCCCGCTACGTGCTCACGGTGCTCGATCGGGCCGTGGACGGCTGTCTCGACGGCCAGTTCGACGCAATGGTCACCGCCCCGGTGCACAAGGGCGTGATCAACGATGCAGGGATTCCGTTCACGGGGCACACCGAGTATCTCGCGCAACGGACCGGAGCCGCGTTGCCGGTGATGATGCTGGTAGGCGGCGGACTGCGAGTCGCGCTCGTCACGACCCACCTGCCCCTGGCCGAGGTGAGCAAGGCCGTCACGGCCGAACGGCTGCGCGACGTGCTCCGCATCCTGGATACCGACCTGCGCGACAAGTTCGGCGTGCCCGAACCTCGCATCCTGGTCTGCGGCCTGAACCCGCACGCTGGCGAAGGCGGCCATCTCGGGCGTGAGGAACTCGAGGTGATCGAGCCCACGCTGCGGGAGCTACGCCTCGAGGGACTGCACCTGACGGGCCCCATCCCCGCCGACACTGCGTTCCTGCCGGAACGACTCGCGAGTCACGATGCGGTGCTGGCGATGTTCCACGACCAGGGGCTGCCGGTGCTGAAGCACGCCAGCTTCGGGCATGCGGTCAACGTGACGCTCGGCCTGCCGATCCTGCGCACTTCGGTCGATCACGGCACGGCGCTCGATCTCGCCGGCACGGGCCGGGCCGACGCCGGCAGCCTGCGTGCCGCCGTGCGACTCGCCCGCGATCTCCACGCAGCGCGCACGCGGTGAGTCGCGCGAAGAAGCGCTTCGGGCAGCACTTCCTGCACGATCCAGGGACGATCGACCGCATCGTGCGCGCAGTCGCGCCCGCGCCGGGAGACCGTCTCGTGGAGATCGGCCCCGGACGCGGCGCGGTGACCGTCCCGCTGCTCGCCGCGGCCGGCGCAATCGACGTGATCGAGATCGACCGGGACGTGGTCCCGGTGCTGGAGCAGCGTTGTCGCGATCGTGGCACGCTGCGGGTGCACCTGCGCGACGCGCTCGAATTCGATTTCCGCGCACTGCGAGGCGATGGCCCACGGCTCCGGCTCGTGGGCAACCTGCCGTACAACATCTCGACGCCGCTGTTGTTCCATTTCATCGGCCAGCTCGACGCGATCGACGACATGCACTTCATGCTGCAGAAGGAAGTCGTGGCCCGGATGGCCGCAAGCCCGGGCAACAAGGTCTACGGGCGGCTCACCGTGATGTTGGCGCCGTGGGTGCGCGTCGAGCCGTTGTTCGACATCGGCACGGGCGCGTTCTCGCCCGCGCCGAAGGTCATCTCGACGTTCTTCGCGCTGCGACCGCACCGGGACCCACCGTTCGCAATGCCGGACCCGGCAGGTTACGCGCGCGTCGTCTCGGCCGCCTTCGAGCAACGGCGCAAGACCTTGCGCAACTCGCTGGCGGGCCTGCTGGAACCAGCGCAGATCGCTGCGGCGGGCGTCGACCCGGCGGCACGCGCGGAAACGCTGTGGCCGGCGCAATTCGCCGCGCTGGCGGCCGAGCTCGCGACGTGAATCCCCGCTCATTCGCCGCGCCGGTGCCGGGCGACCTATAATCACGGCGGAGCCCGGACGCCTGCCCGCTGGAGGGACGCAATGCGCGACTACAACAAGATCCTGCTGTGCCTCGACCTGACGGACGACAGCGAGACGCTCGCTCTGCGCGCCAAGTCCCTCGCGGCGGCTTTCGGCGCGGAGCTCACGCTGCTGCACGTGGTCGAGTACGTGCCGGTCGAGCCGATGGGCGAGGCGCTGCTGCCCGCCGTGCAGATCGAAGGCGAGCTCGTCGAGCGGGCCAGGCTGCGCATCGCCGAATTGTCCGCGAAGCTCGGCCTCGACCATTGCGAGCGCCTGGTGCAGACGGGCAACATCAAGGCCGAGGTCGTGCGCATCGCGCAGACCCGCGCGATCGACCTGATCGTGATCGGCAGCCGCGAACGCCACGGCGTGTCGATCCTGTTCAATTTCACCGAGGACACGGTGTTGCACGCCGCGCCCTGCGACGTGCTGGCCGTGCGCCTGAACCGGGAATGACGCGGCTTCCGGCCAACGCATGAACAGCCAGCCCTACCGCATCAGCGTCGACGTGGTGACCAACTTCGTCGAGGACCAGTCGAACCCCAGCGACGGCCGGTACGTGTTTGCCTACACCATCACGATCCGCAACGAGGGGACGGTGCCGGCCCGCCTGCTCTCGCGGCACTGGATCATCACCGACGCGAACGGCAAGGTGCAGGAAGTCGTCGGTGACGGCGTGGTGGGCGAGCAACCGCACCTCCAGCCGGGCGAGGGCTTTCGCTACTCCAGCGGCGCGATCCTCGAAACTCCGGTGGGCGCCATGCAGGGCAAATACCGCATGGAGGCCGACGACGGCGAGCACTTCGACGCGCCGATCGCGCCCTTCAGGCTCGCGATTCCCGGCCTGCTCCACTGAGCACCGATGGCGATCTACGCCGTCGGCGACGTCCAGGGTTGCTGCACCGAACTCGAACGCCTGCTCGCCGGGCTCGGCTTCGATGCGAACCGCGACCGTGTCTGGTTCGTCGGCGATCTCGTCAATCGCGGCCCCCGCTCGCTCGACGTGCTGCGGCTGGTGATGGAGCTCGGCGAGGCCGCGACCGTCGTGCTCGGCAATCACGACCTGCATCTGCTCGCGATCGCGCGCGGACACGCCGGGATGCGCGGGCCGGACCGGACGCTGCAGCCGATCCTCGACGCGCCCGACCGCGAGCGCCTGCTCGACTGGCTGCAGTCCCGTCCGATGCTGCACCACGACGCCAGGCTGGGCATCACGATGATCCACGCAGGGCTGCCGCCGCAGTGGGACATTGCGACTGCGCGCCGCTGTGCCGCCGAGCTCGAGGCGGCCCTGCGCAGCGACCACAGCGGGCGCCTGTTCGCGGCCATGTACGGCAACCAGCCCGACCTGTGGCGGGAAGATCTCGAGGGCGACGATCGCCTGCGCTTCATCACGAACGCGCTCACGCGGCTGCGCGTCTGCGATGCGGACGGACGGTTATTGCTGGAATTCAAGGGCCCGCTGGCGGCGGCACCGCCCGGCGTGATCCCGTGGTTCCGCGCGCCGCGGCGGCGGTCGACAGGCGCACGCATCGTCTGCGGGCACTGGTCCGCGCTCGGCTATCTCGACGAGGACGGCGTGCTCGCGCTCGACACGGGATGCGTCTGGGGCGGTCCGCTCACGGCCCAGCGTCTCGACCTGCGATCCGCACCCGTCACCGTCGCGAGCACGCAGCCCGCGCAGTTCTGAGCCTCAATCGCAGGGTTCGTAGTGCAGGTACCCTGTGAGCTGGCCACGCTCGTCGAGTGCCCGCTCGAGCCGGCCGCAGGTCACCAGCGGCGGCTGCTCGCGCGCCGGGAGCAGGCGCGGCCGGTCGGTGCCCGCCGGCGGCGTGCCCGCCAACGACTGAATCGACTCGATCTTGCGCGTCGCGAGATCGACGGTGCACGTCTGCAGCGATCCGTCGGTCGAACGCAGCAGGATGCTGGCGCGACCAGTCTCCAGCGGCGCGGCATGCGCAACGCTGGCCACCGGGACGCCGCCGTCGTTGATGCAGGCGACGATTCCCGTCGCGAGGTCGGGCAGCAACCGCGACCAGTCGTCGGGTGCCTTCTTTGCAGGCTCGGCCAGCGGCGCCTCGTTCACATCGTAGGCGAAGCGCGCCCGGCAACAGCCGGTCGTCGCGGTGCCGTCGGCGAACGAGATGATCGCCCGGTAGTCGGCGGGCGGCCCATCGTCCATCGTGTCCTGGCAGGCTTCCCGCCGTGCCACGATCGTCAGCATGTGGGTCGATTGCCGGATCGATTGCCCCCGCCAGACCAGCCATTCGGGCTCCAGGTACATGAACCGCTGCAACTGGCCGCGATAGACCGCCCGCTCGCGGGGTTGCGCCAGCCGATCCAGCAACGCATTGCTGGGACCGACGTCGATGCTCCAGGAGGGTTCGTTGCCGGTGCACTTCATGTGCGCGGGCGCGATGTCCTGCTGCGCCGCCGCCGTGGCGGAAACCAGCCAAAGGACGACCAGCATCGAGACGCGCGACATACGTGGACCTCGCGAAACCAATGTCGTCAATCCCGCATGAGCCAGGCAAAGATCGGCGCGACTCGCGCGCCGAACAGCCGGACCGACCAGTTGATGAGCCTCGCGTCGAGGCCCACGCGCCAGTGGACGCGATTGCCGTGCACCGCGCGCCAGACGGCCCGAGCGACGCGTTCGGGCGTGATCTTCACGCCAAGCCGCGCGATCGAAGCGGGCTTGACGCGGGCGCCGAAGACCATGCCGGTCTGCACGTAGGCGACGTAGATGGCGGACACCTGGATCCCGTGCGCCCGGTATTCGATGTTGAGTGCTTCGGTGAGGCCGCGCACGAAGAACTTGGTCGCGCTGTAGACGGCGTGCTGCGGCGCGCCGTACTCCGCCGACGTGGAACTCATTGCGACGACGTGTGCGCCCGGCGTGCGTTGCAGGAACGGGAACGCAGCGTCGATCGTGTGCACGACGCCGCTGACGTTGACGTCCACCAGCAGCTGCTTCTGCGCGGGCGAGATCGTCTCGTGAGGCCCCATGAAGAGCACCCCGGCATTGGCGAACACGGCATCCAGCCGCTGGCCGGTGCGACTCATGAACTCACCGATCGCCCGCTCGATGGCCGCGGCGTCCCGGACGTCGGCCACGTGAGCGCTGACGCGTTCCGGGCCGAGTTCGCTCGCGAGCGCGGCCAGTGCTGCGGCATCGACGTCGGCAGCGCCGACGAACCAGCCGTTGCGCGCGAACAGCCTCGCGGTCTCGGCGCCGATCCCGGCGCCCGCGCCGGTGATGAAGATGGACTTCTCGCGACTCATTGCACTGGCACAGGTTGCAGCACCTCGACCGTCAGGCGCACCGCACCGGGCCTCACCTGCCGCGGCACGCAGCGCACGCCGTTGTCGATGATCTTTGCACCGAGCGGCACCATGACCTGGTCGCGCAGTTGCTCCATCAACTCGCAGTCGCCGTCCTCCAGCGGTCCGCCCGGCCGGCTCGTGAATTCCACGCGCCGCGCAACCGCGCGAAACCGATCCGTACCCCCCGTCTCGGGAGGCGCCGCCTGGCCGGTGGCACGCGCGGCGAGTTCCCGCTTTGCGGCACCACTCGCGAGCTCGGCGAGCACTTCAGGAGTCGCCGCCACCGGCAGGGCGGCCACGATCCTGACGGCCGGCATCACCTCCGGCCCAGTGACCTCCACACAGCCGCGCGTAGTCACCTTGAAACCTGGACGCGCGCCGAGCTCCCCGAGCACCCAGGTCACCTTGTCGCGCAGCCCGCGGCACGAATAGAAGCTCGTGAAGGCCATGTAGGTCACGAGAATCTCGCGCTCCATCCAGACCGCATCGACGGTCGGGCCGCTCTCGGCGCTCCCCGCCTCCTGCGACAACGCGACAGGCGGCGAGCCCAGTACGACCATCGCGACGAACGCCGTCACCAGCATGCGTTTCATGGCAGCCTCCTGCCCCGGACCGGGGCCCCACGTCTATACTGCCACACGCGCGGGCACGATCTCCTGCGCGAAGCCCGCAGTTCGTTCGAGCCTTCGCGATGCGCGAAATTGAGTTCACCACCGATGGCCGGCGCTGGCGCGCAGATCTTGCGGCGCCCGTGGACCTTGCGATTCCCTTGCAGTTCGACGGAGCGCAGCCGAGCTTCTTTGCGGCCGACCCCGCACGCGCGGCGCCGCTGCGAGCCGGTGAATTCACCGGTGACGTTCGCCTCGGCGCCAGTTGCAACTGCGGCATCTATTCGCTCGCGCCGCACTGCCACGGCACGCACACCGAATGCGCGGCCCACGTCACGATCGGTGGCGAACACATCGCTGCGCTGACACCGGTGGCGCCGTCGCTCGCGGTCCTGCTCTCGGTTCGACCCGTCGCTCGCGGGCCAACGTCGGATGCTGATGCCGCACAGGCCTCACCATCGGATCCGGTCATTACGCGCGAACTGCTGGCGGCGGCCGCGGCCCCGTGGCTCGCCGACCCCTGGGTGAACCTGGTGATTCGGACGTTGCCCAACGACCCGTCGAAATTGCAGCGCGTCTATGCGGGAGCGTGTCCGGCGCCCTACTTCCTGCCGGACGCGATGGAATGGATCGTCGAACGCGGCGTTGCGTCGCTGGTCGTCGATCTGCCGAGCCTCGATCGCGCCATAGACGGCGGCGCGCTGGCTGCGCACCGGATCTACTGGGGATTGCCGTTCGGCGAGCGCGATCCGCGGCTTGCGGCGCGTAGCCGCGCGCTCGTCACCGAGCTGGCCTACGTGCCGCCTGCGGTGCCAGACGGGCTCTACCTGCTCGACCTGCACGTGCCGGCCTTCGGTGCCGATGCCGCGCCGAGCAGGCCGGTGCTCTACCCGATCGAGGAGATTGCCGCATGAGACTGGACCGGGAGCACGCGCACGCACTCGACGCGGCAGATCCGCTGCGGACCTGGCGGGATCGCTTCGTGGTGCCGCACTCGGCCGACGGTCGCGAGCTCGTCTACCTGTGTGGCCACTCGCTCGGCGCGCAACCTACGCTCGCCGCGGATTACGTCGAGGAGATCATGCGCGACTGGCGCAGCCTCGGCGTGGAAGGCCACTTTGCCGCCCGCCGACCGTGGCTGACCTATCCGGAGCGCCTCGCGCCCGCACTGGCCCGGCTCGTCGGCGCGAATCCGCAGGAAGTCGCAGTGATGAATACGCTCACGGTGAACCTGCACCTGCTGCTCGTGAGCTTCTACCGGCCGGCTGGCGAGCGCACGGCGCTGCTGATCGAGCGGCACGCCTTTCCTTCGGACCGCTATGCCGCGGAGTCCCAGGTGCGTTTCCACGGCCTCGATCCCGCACGGGACCTGATCGAGCTCGCGCCGCGTGACGGCGAGAGCTGCTTGCGCACCGATGACGTCGTGGCCGCGATCGAGCGTGACGGGCCGCGGATTGCGACGGTACTGCTCCCGGGCGTCCAGTACCTGACGGGACAGGCGCTCGACATCGGCACGATCACGGCCGTGGGCCGACGGGCGGGTTGCACGGTTGGCTGGGACCTGGCGCACGCAGTCGGCAACGTGCCGCTGCGCCTACACGACTCCGGCGCTGATTTCGCCACGTGGTGCCATTACAAGTATCTCAACGGCGGTCCGGGTGCCGTGGGCGGGGCATTCGTGCACGAGCGCCACGCGAGCCGCGGGGATCTGCCCCGCCTGGCGGGCTGGTGGGGCCACGATCAGGCCACGCGGTTCGCAATGGGGCCAGACTTCCGGCCGAGCCCGGGTGCGAGCGGCTGGCAGCTCAGCACTCCGCCCGTGCTCGCGATCGCGCCGCTGGCAGCGTCGCTGGAGCATTTCGACACCGTGGGATTCACGGCATTGCGGCAAAAGTCCGTCACGCTGACCGGCTACCTCGAGGCGCTGGTCCGCGCGCGGCTCGGCGGCAAGGTGACCATCCTGACACCCGGGGATCCGGCAGCCCGCGGCGCGGCGTTGTCGTTGCGGCTCGAGGTCGATCGCAACCGGGCCCGCGCGATCTTCGACGGCCTGCGGACGCGCGGGATCCTCCCGGACTGGCGCGAGCCCGGCGTGATCCGCGCAGCGCCCGTGCCGTTCTACAACAGCTTCGACGACGCCTGGACCTTCGTCGATGCGCTGCAATCCGAGCTCAGGTGAGGTCGGCGTGACGCCTCGATTCCCACCGCTCGCCGTGGCTGTGTCATTCGGCATCGCGATGTGGGTCGTCGCACGCGCGCTGCCTTCGCTGCGCTGGGAATTCCCCGGACGGCGCGCGATTGCGCTCGGGTTGTTCGCGCTCGGCGTCGCCATCAGCCTGGCCGGTGTCGTCGCCTTCCGCCGCGCACGGACGACGACGAATCCGTTGCGCCCGGACGCCGCATCCGCGCTGGTCGTCACCGGCATCTACACGCGCACGCGAAATCCGATGTACCTTGGCTTCGTCGTGATGCTGCTCGCGTGGTGTGCGTGGCTCGCGCATCCGGTGGCGCTGCTCGGCATCCCCGGCTTCGTCCTCTGGATGAATCGGTTGCAGATCCCGGCCGAGGAACGCGCGATCGGCGCGCTGTTCGGCGCGGAGTTCGAGCAGTACTGCGACCGAGTCCGGCGCTGGATCTGAGCTGCGGGCGCGCGGTTCAGCCGCTGGCCACCCGCTCGCGTCCCGCCCAGACTGCACGCTGCAGCGTAATGAAACTGTACGGGTGGGCGTGACGCTCGTCGGCCAGGTGATCTTCGCGGGCGATTTCCTCCCACTCGGCGGCGTCGAGCGGTGGAAAGAACGTGTCCGCGTCGACCAGCGCGTGCACCCGGGTCAGGTGGATGACTTGCGCGAGCGGCACCGACAACCGGTAGATCTCGGCCCCTCCGATCACGCAGATCTCCGGCACGTCACCTGCGATGCGCACGGCCTCCGCGACCGTACCGGCGATCTCGGCACCGTCGAGCACGAGGCCCGGCTGGCGCGACACGACGATGCTGCGTCGTCCCGGCAGCGGGCGGCCGATCGAATCCCAGGTCTTGCGCCCCATCACGATCGGCTTGCCCATCGTCAGCGACTTGAAGCGCTTCAAGTCGGCCGGCAGGTGCCACGGCATCCGACCGTCGACGCCGATGCCGCCACGCTCGTCGGCCGCGACGATGATCGAGACGAACGTCACTTGCGACCAGTCTTCCGGGACGATTTCGGGCTGGCGACCTTCTTCTTCGCCTTCGCCTTCTTCCGGGCCTTCTTCTTGTCGAGTGGCACCGCGTCGAGCATGGTCCCGCGGCACGCAGCGGCCCCGCAGCGGCACGCGTAGTTCGCGAGCTCCTTCGGGTCGTCGGTGCTCTCCCAGGTGAGGCCGTACTCGTAGCCGAGCTCTTCGCCGGGCTGGATCGTGCGCAGCGCCTCGATGAACACGCGCCGGCCCTCGATCACGGTCTCGCAGTTGGGATCGCAGGAGTGGTTGATGAAGCGCGCGTCGTTGCCGTTCACGCCCGCGTCGATCACGGTGCGGCCATCGACGACGAACAGGAACGTGTGCCCGTCGTCCTGGCCCTTGGCCTCGTAACGCGCGTCGGCCTGTGCGTGGGTGATGCGGTCGCCGAGGTATTCGACGATCCGCGTGCCCTTGCGGATGCGGCGCGTCGCGTACACGCCGCTGCCGTGGATGCGCGAGCGCCGCACGGCATACAGCGGCGCGAGTCTTGGCTTCGCGGCCGTGCGCGCGGCGTGGCGCATGTGCGCGTGGTGGGGCTCGGACTTGCGGGTCTGCTTGGCCTTCTTCATACGGCGATGGGAGCCTTGATGGGAGGATGCGATTGGTAGCCCGTGACCTCGAAATCCTCGAAGCGGTAGTCGAAGATCGAGTCGGGCCGGCGGTGGATCATCAGCTTCGGCAGCGGCAGCGGCTCGCGCGCGAGCTGCAACCGCGCCTGCTCGAGGTGATTGACGTAGAGGTGGCAGTCGCCTCCGGTCCAGATGAACTCGCCCACGTCGAGGTCGCACTGCTGCGCCATCATGTGCGTCAGCAGCGAATAGGACGCAAGGTTGAACGGCACGCCGAGGAAGATGTCGGCGCTGCGCTGGTAGAGCTGGCAGGAAAGTCGCCCGTCCGCGACGTAGAACTGGAACATCGCGTGGCAGGGCGTGAGCGCCATCTGGTCGAGCTCGCCCACGTTCCATGCATTGACGATGATGCGCCGTGAATGGGGGTCGCGCTTCAGCAGCTCCACCGCCGCCGCGATCTGGTCGATCGTGCGGCCGTCTGCGCCACGCCACGAACGCCACTGCACGCCGTAGACGGGCCCGAGCTCGCCGTTCGCATCCGCCCATTCGTCCCAGATCGTGACGCCGTGCTCGCGCAGGTAACGGACGTTGGTCTCGCCGCGCAGGAACCACAGCAGCTCGTGCACGATGGACTTGAGGTGCAGCTTCTTGGTCGTGACCAGAGGGAAGCCGTGGCGAAGGTCGAAACGCATCTGCCAGCCGAACGTGGCACGCGTACCGGTGCCGGTGCGGTCGGTCTTGCCCGCGCCGTGCTCCAGCACGTGGCGCATCAGGTCGAGGTATTGGCGCATGACTCAGGCGTAATTGCCGGACGGCTCGCGACGCCGGTACGCGACGGCGAGCAACCAGCACCCCGCGATGATCATCGGCAGCGACAGGATCTGGCCCATCGTCAGCCAGTCGAACAACAGGTAGCCGCGGTTGTCGTCCGGCACCCGGACGAACTCGACCGCGAAGCGGAATACGCCGTAGCAGACCAGAAACAGGCCGGACGGCGCGAGGCGCGGCCGCGGTTTCGCCGTGAACCACCAGAGGATCAGGAACAGCGCGAGGCCCTCCAGCAACGCCTCGTACAGCTGGGACGCGTGCAGCGGCACGCCATCGACCACCACGGCCCATGGCACGTCGGTCGGCTTGCCCCAGAGCTCGCCGTTGATGAAGTTGCCGAGGCGCCCGGCACCGAAGCCGATCGCGGGCAGCGGAGCGGCGAAATCGAACACGTCGGCGATCCGCTTGCCGCGCCGGCTGGCGAACATCGCGAGCGCGACCAGCACGCCGACGAGGCCGCCGTGGAAGGACATGCCGCCCTCCCAGATCCTGAGCACGCTGAACGGATCCGCGAGGATGCGCTCGGTGCCGTAGAACAGCATCCAGCCAAGACGGCCGCCGAGGATCACGCCCAGCGCGCAATAGAAGACGAAATCGTCCATCTCCGTCGGCTTCCAGGTCGACCCCGGCTGCGCGGCGCGGCGACGGCCGAGCCACCAAACGGAGAGGAAACCCACGAGGTACATGAGCCCGTACCAGCGGACCTGCAGGGGGCCGAGCGACAGGGCGACCGGGTCGGGATGCGGATAGACGAACATGAAGCGCGTATTCTAGGCAAACTGCTGCTGGAGTGCTGGGACGACTGACATCCGATCGGGCGGTCCCTCTCGAGCGAGCCGTGGGCGCCAGGGAGACGGGAGCTGTGACCGAGGCGAGCATCGGAAGGATCGAGGCTCTCTGGGAGACCTTGCGGCGTCGCAAGGTGGTGCAGTGGGGCCTGGCCTACGGGCTGTTCGCCTGGGGCCTGCTGCAGGGCCTCGAATACCTCAGCAGCACGTTCGGTTGGCCGCCGCTGCTGCAGCAACTCGCCACGCTTGCATTCCTGATCGGGTTGCCGATCGTGCTGGTCGTCGCCTGGTACCACGGTGACCGTGGCGAGCAGCAGGTGACCCTCGCGGAATTCCTGATCCTGTTCGGGCTGCTGCTGCTCGGTGGCGCGCTGTTCTGGTGGTTTGGTGCCTCAGGCGTTTCCACCACGGCGTACCGTGATCGCTCGAGCATGACGACGCCCGCCCCCGATCGGTCCATTGCCGTGCTGCCGTTCGACAACCTCAGCGGCGACCCCGCGAACGATTTCCTGGGGGACGGTCTTGCCGAGGAACTCGCGAACCTGCTGACCCGCGTGCCGGACCTCGAGGTTGCATCGCGGACCTCCGCGTTCAGCTTCAAGGACCGCAAGATGGCGATCTGCGAGATCGCGACCGAGCTGGGGGTGAAGCACCTGGTGGAGGGTAGTCTTCGGCGCCACGGCGACACGCTTGCCATCACCGCCCAGCTCATCGATTGCCCGCGAGGCATCCACGCGTGGTCGAACACCTACCGTCGCCCGATCGCGGAATTGCCGAGCGTCGAGGACGACATCGCGGGATCGGTGGTCGAAGCGCTCAAGATCATCCTTGCGCCCGAAACCCGCGAGCGGCTGCAGCGTCGCTCGGAGGTGGGCCAGGACGCGTACGAGTCCTACCTGCAGGCGGTCAGTGAACTGCGCAACTATACGGACGCCAGCTCGCTCGACCGGGCCGTGCAGCGGTTCGAGGAGGCGACGTCCACGGATCCAACGTACGCCGAGGCTCATGCCGGGCTCTGCGAGACCTATGTGCAGCGCTACATGAAGATGAAGACCGTCCGTGACGTCGGCAACGCGGAGCAGGCCTGCGGCCAGGCCGTGCGGCTCGATCGCGGACTGCCGGAAGTGCACAACGCCCTCGGCAGGCTGTACGTCGCGACCGGGCAACACGACCTGGCCGAGCGCGAGTATCGCCAGTCGATCGAACTCGACCCCGACAACGTCGAGGCACGACTCGGGCTCGGCACGGCGCTCCAGTCAAAAGGCGACATCGAAGCCGCCGATCGTGCCTACCAGGAGGCCATCCGCCTGCGCAGCCGGTACTGGAGGGTCTACGACGCCTACGGGGGGTTCCTCTACGAGCAGGGACGCTGGCCCGCGGCGATCGCGCAGTATCGACGCGGCGTCGAGCTGGCTCCGCAGAACGCCCAGTTGCTCAGCAATCTCGGCGGCGTGCTGTTCATGAGCGGCGACTTCACCGCAGGCGCCGACGCATTCCGGCGCTCCGTCGAACTGGCGCCAACGAGCGAAGGCTACTCCAACACGGGTACCAACTATTACTACGCCGGGCGCTACGGCGACGCGGTGGCCATGTTCGAGCAGGCGGTCCGGCTCGCGCCCGAGGACAACCAACTCTGGGGCAACCTCGGTGACGCCTACCGTCGCACGCCCGGCCAGGGCGATCTCGCGCGGGGTGCCTATGCCAATGCGGCAGAGCTCGCGCGCGGTGCGCTGCGCGTCAACCCGGAATCGATCGCGACCCGTACGCAACTTGCTTACTACCTCGTCCGGCAGGGCGAAACTGCGCTGGCGGCGACCGAGCTTGAGACCGCCGGTCCGGCTCCCCCGGACGACCTTTACTCGCACTACTATGCTGCACTCGTCTATAAGGATCTGGGGAACCTCGAAGCGGCTGTCGCCAAGACAGGCCAAGCGATCGAGGGTGGCTACCCAGCTACGTTGCTGCGTGCCGACCCGGAATTTGCGGTGATCCTGCGCGATCCGGGGCTGGCAACAAAGATGGCGGCGACTGGCAAGGCAGCTTCGCGCTAGTCGATCGCACGACGGGATACTGGCACGCATGACGAACTGCAACTGTCGGGACAGCGGCGTCGAGCCGCTGGATCCGATGATCATCATCCGGTCGGCGCACGCGCGAGCGTGACGACGGCCATCATGCAAGGAGGGGGAAATGAATACGATCGAACTTGATACGAAGAAAGCGAAAGAGCAGATCGTAATTGCCTACGACCCGAGCAGCAGCAAGCTCAGTCGGAAGGGTGGCGACGTCGTGGTGGACACGGGGAACACGATCCATTGGCAATGCAAGAACTCCAACGAGTCCTACCTCGTCTGGTTCTACGACTTCACAACGGGCGCTCCCGTCTGGCCGTTCGCCCCGAGCCCGCCACCGGATCCGGTCACTAGTCCGCCCGTGCCGGGCGTGACCAGTTACCTGAGGGTCGATTCAAAAAGCGCGATTGCGCGGGTGCTTACTACGTCACAGAACGTTAAGTACTACGCAATGGCCGAGCACGATATGACTGCCGAATGGCTCGACCCGATGATCATCATTCGGCCCGCGCAGGCTTCGACTGACAGCGTGTTATTCGGCGTGACCTGCGCGGTCGTGGGCGCCGTCGCGGGCGCGCTGGCGATGGCGGCGCTTTCCTAGCCAACGACCATCTGGTTGCGTCCGGTGCGCTGGTGCCCGACGTGGAACGGGAAACCGGCGCGACCGGTTACTCCTGCACCACTCTGCAGGTCAGCGCCTTGAGATAGCGAGTCTCGGGGATCGCCGGGTGGATCGGATGATCCGGCGCATGGCCGCCGACCTCGACGACCTGTGCAAAGCGGTTCAGGTGGCGAGCCGCCTGCTGCACGGTGCCGATCAACTCGTCCTGCGCGAGATGATGCGAGCAGGAACAGGAAACGAGGAAACCGTCCCGCGGCAGCAGCTGCATCGCCAGCTGGTTCAACTTGCGATAGGCGGCCTGCCCCTTCGGGATGTCGCGGCGGCGCTTGATGAACGCGGGCGGATCGACGACGACGACGTCGAACTTCTCGCCGGCCTCCCGCAGCGCCGCGAGCGCGTCGAAGGCGTCGCCGCGCTGCGTGCGAACCTCGAGGCCGCTCTCGGCCGCGGATTGCTGCAGCAGCTCGAGGGCGGGCGCCGATGAATCGACGCACAGCACCTCGCTGGCTCCGGCACGAGCGGCCGACAGGCCCCACGCGCCGAGATAACTGAATACGTCCAGCACCCGGGCGCCGTTCACGTACTTGAGGAACGAGCGGCGGTTCGCGGCCTGGTCGTAGAACCAGCCGGTCTTCTGCCCCGCGCCGATCGGCACGCGGAAACGGACGCCATTTTCCTCGACCCAGACGTGATCGATCGCCTCGCCGTGCGCGGTTTCGACGTAGGACGGCAGTCCCTCGAGCTCGCGCGCGCCGGAGTCGTTCTTCCACAGCATCGTGCGCGGCGCGATCACCTTCTCGAGTGCGCCGACGATCTCAGCCTTGAGGCCCTCCATGCCGGCGGTGCCAATCTGGCCGACGACCACGTCGCCGTACCGGTCGAGCACGAGCCCGGGCAACCCGTCGGACTCGCCGTGGACGAGGCGATAGAACGGCGTGGCATACAGTCGCTCGCGAAGCGCGAGCGCGACCTGCAAGCGGTGGACGAAGAGCGGTCGTCCCGGCGGAAAGCGTCCATCGCGGCCGAGGATGCGCGCGCAGATCAGCGCGTGTGGATTGACGTAAGCGTAGCCGAGGAACCGCTCGCGATCGCCGATCACGCGGCACAGTGCGCCGGTCGCGAAGCCCGAGAGCGGCGTGCGTTCGGTGTCGACCTCGTTGCTGAACACCCACAGATGGCCGGCGCCGAGGCGCCGGTCTTCCCGCGGTTTCAGGCGCAGTTCGGGCAGGGCGAGCCCGTCGCCAGGCGCCTCGGGGGCATGAGTCATCGCGGGAGCCTCGTTCCGATATAGTTGCGCATTCTATCCGAGCACCCGGCCCCACCCCATGAAACCTGAGTCGCACCGCACGCGCCGCAACCGGCTCGCTGGCGAAACGAGCCCCTATCTGCTGCAGCACGCGGACAACCCCGTGGACTGGCACCCGTGGGGACCGGAAGCGCTCGAGCGCGCGAAGGCCGAAGGCAAGCCGATCCTGCTGTCGATTGGCTACTCGGCCTGCCACTGGTGCCACGTGATGGCCCACGAATCGTTCGAGGACGAGGCGACGGCTGCCTCGATGAACGAACTGTTCGTCAACATCAAGGTGGACCGCGAGGAGCGCCCCGATCTCGACCGGATCTACCAGACCGCCCACCAGATGCTGACCCAGCGCGGCGGCGGCTGGCCGCTCACGATGTTCCTCACGGCGCACGACCAGCGGCCGTTCTTCGGCGGCACTTACTTCCCGGTCGAGGCGAAGTACGGCATGCCGGCGTTTCGCGACGTTCTTGCGCGAGTGGCCGAGTACCACCGCAACCACGCCGACGACATCCGCCGCCAGGGCGACGCGCTGGTGCAGGTCTTCGGCGAACTGCTGCCCGCCCCGGCGCCCGCCGACGCCGCGCTCTCCCGTGCGCCCCTCGCAACCGCGCGCGCAGCGCTGCAGCGTGACTTCGACGGGCGTTTCGGGGGCTTCGGCGACGCGCCAAAGTTCCCGCACCCGATGAACATGGAATTCCTGCTGCGCCAGTGGCGGGCAACCGCTGACGACGAGCAACCCGATCTGCAGGCGCTCTACATGGCGACGCTGACGCTGACGCGGATGGCCGAAGGTGGCCTCTACGACCAGCTGGGCGGCGGCTTTTGCCGTTACTCGGTGGACGCCTGGTGGATGATTCCGCACTTCGAGAAGATGCTCTACGACAACGGGCAGCTGCTCGCCGTCAGCGCGCAGGCCGCGGTCGCGACGGGCGACGCGCTGTTCCGCCGTGTCGCCCGCGAGACCGCCGACTGGATCCGGCGCGATCTCGAGCACGGCGACGGCGGCTACTACTCGACGCTGGACGCGGACTCGGAGGGTCACGAGGGCCAGTTCTACGTCTGGACGCCGGACGAGGCGCGCCAACTGCTCGACGAGCGCGAGTACGCCGTCCTGTCGCGCCGCTACGGTCTGGATCGCGCTGCGAACTTCGAGGAGCGCTGGCATCTGCACGCGTTCGAGCCGCTGTCGGGCGTCGCCGAGGCCGTCGGGCTCAGCGAGGACGAGGCGGAAGCCGCGCTCGACTCCGCCCGGGCGAAGCTGCTGGCCGTGCGCAACCGACGCGTCTGGCCCGCGCGCGACGAGAAGATCCTGACGAGCTGGAACGGGCTTGCGATTGCGGGACTTGCGTCGGCGGCGCGCGCGCTCGATCGCGACGACTACGTGCAGGCCGCGGCGCGAGCCGTCGAGTTCCTGCGCCGGCACTGCTGGTTCGACGGGCGCCTGCTGGCCGTGCACAAGGACGGCCGGTCACGCTTTGCCGCCTATCTGGATGATCACGCTTTCCTGGCCTGGGGATTGCTCGAGCTGCTGCAGGCGCGCTGGCACGGACCGTGGCTGGCCTGGGCGATCGAGCTCGCCGAGGCGCTGTTGCGGCACTTCGAGGACCGCGAGGCCGGTGGCTTCTTCTTCACCGCGGACGACCACGAGACGCTGATCCTGCGGCCCAAGACGTTCGGCGACGACGCCACGCCGGCCGGCAACGGCGTTGCGGCGCGGCTCCTGCTGCGGCTCGGCTTCCTGCTCGCCGAACCGCGTTACCTGGACGCTGCCGAGCGTACGCTGCGCGCCGGCTGGTCCCTGCTCGAGCGCTACCCGCACGCCCACACGAGCCTGCTGATGGCGCTCGACGAGCTCACCGAGCCACCGACGATCGTCGTGCTGCGCGGCGCGGACGACGATCTCGCGGTCTGGCGCGCCGAACTCGACAAGCTTTACGACCCGCGGCGCATGGTAATCGCCATCCCGCACGACGCGACCGACCTGCCGGCTGCCCTCGCCGACAAACGTGCTGGCGCGAGCACGATCGCCTACATCTGCCGCGGCACGACGTGCTCGGCACCGCTCGGCACGCTCGGCGAGCTCGTTCGGGCGCTGAAGCACTGAACCGCTCGTCTCGCGCGGGTGATGTCCGTGGCCGGCCGGTTTGCGGTTGGGTCGACATCCGCGGGGTCGCCGTGAATCCGTCCCTGGAGGCTCCGCGCGCGACGTCGTGTCGCGCGACGGCCCCGCGGATGTCGACCCAACCGCAAAGCCGGCCGATCGGCATCCGCGCTCGCACGATGACGTGGGTCAATCGCCGTGAGCGCGCCGCGAAGTCGTCGCGTCGCTGACGACGTACTGCCCGACGATTCTCAACGCGCCTGCACTGTGTCAGCCGGGTTCTGCTCGGGCCGGCATTCCCAGGGCCGTCGCGCGACAGGACGTCGCGCGCGGAGTCTCCAGGGACGGATCTACGACGTCCCTGGGAGTGCCGGCCCGAGCAGAACCCGGCCGGCTACCGACATCAGGCACGCGCTGAAAACGCGGATCAGTACGCCGTAAGCGACTCGCGACTCCGCGGCACGACGCTGGCGCCGCCGGGCCCGGCGAACGTCACCGGCAGCGACTCGCTGCGCAGTCCGGCGTTGCGCAACACGACGAAATGCAGGTGCGGGCCGCTCGAGTAGCCCGTGTTGCCCGAGTTCGCGATGTATTCGCCGCGCTGCACGCGCTGCCCGGGCCGCACGCGCACCGTATCGAGCTGCAGGTGGGCGTAGACGGCGGTCGTCCCGTCGTCGTGCAGGATCTGGACGAAGTTCGCTTCGTCGCGGACTTCCTGAGTCGTGCCACCGCGGAAGAATTTGTGCGCGACGTTGATGACGAGGCCTTCGCGCGCCGCATGCACGGCCGAGCCGACTGGCATCGCGATGTCGATGGCATGGCGGCTGCCGGCGTCCCGGTGCGTCACTTCGTCTGGCGGCGCCTGGCTCACCAGATAGGACTGCGTCAGCGCAAACGGTGCCCGGTAAGGCGCGTGCGGTGTGTGGGTAGCTGCCGGATCCCCGATCACGTAGCCGTAGTCGAAGCGGATCTCGCCGGTTCCAGGCGGGGCGGGCACTTCGATCAGCACCTGCTCCGAGCGCGGCGCCACCACGGCCCGGCCGGCGTGCTCGCTCCCATCCGAGCTGCGGGTCTTGACGCCGAACTCGACCGCACAGCGGCATTCATTGACCGCGACGAGCGTGATGCCGTTGGCCCCGGAGCGTGGTTCGACGAGGATCCGGGGCGATGCCACTGTTGCGGAGAGCGTCAACGTTTCCGCCGGCTGTCGACTGGACGGCGGGCGATCCGTATAGACCCAGTGGCCTTGCGCATCCTTGTAACGGTAGACGGCTTGCGCCGGTGACGGCACGGCCGCAAGGCTGCACATCACCAGAACCACCGACGCCGCAACGAGCCACTGCTGGATCATGGATGACAGGTTACCGGCCGCACGGATCGCGGCCAGCCTCAAAGGCGGTGCATTCGCCCGGATATTCGATCTACATCACGAAAGTCACGCGCATTGCAGCCGCTCGCGCAGTGCCACAAGCAGTGCACCGTCCCGGTCGGCGTCGAAGCGTCGCGCGGCGTTCCAGTCGTAGCCCCAGGGGTTCGCGGTGCGCATCGCTTCCGGTTCGTCCGCAAAGCGTGGCAGCACGTGGGCATGCAGTGCCGGCTCGACGTTGCCGAAGATCGCGTAGTTGATGCGGATCGCGCCGGTCAGTTCGAGGACGGCCTGGCCGAGGCGCGCCATGTCCGCGAGGAACGCCGACTGGGCCTCCGGCACCATCTCGTTGAGATGGGGCACGACCGGGTCGGGCAGCAGCAGGCAGTAGCCGCGGAGCACTTGCGGATCGCCCATCACGGCCCAGCCGCCAGGCATCCGCGCGACCACGGTCGGGTCGGTGCCCGCACGGCAGGCGCTGACGCGGCGGTGAATGGCCGTGGTCATGGCGGGCACTTCATCTGCGGAAGATGAAATACACGGCGCCGAGCATGCAGAGCGCGGCCCAGAGGTAGTCGAGCTTGAGCGGTTGCCGCATGTAGAACACGACGAACGGCACGAAGACCGTGAGCGTCACGACCTCCTGGACGATCTTCAGTTGCGGCAGCGTCATCGCGGTATAGCCGATCCGATTGGCCGGCACCTGCAGCATGTACTCGAAGAACGCGATGCCCCAACTGACCAGTGCGGCCAGGTACCACGGGCTGCCACTCAGGTTCTTCAGGTGCGCGTACCAGGCGAACGTCATGAACACGTTCGACAGGATGAGCAGCAGGATGCTGAGCGGGATCGCTTGCATGGTTCAGGCCGCGTCGAAGGGCGGCGGCAGCCGGAGCCCGAGCGAGCGCAGCTGCCGCCGCGTCTCCGCGGGATCGACGTGGTGAATGGCCTGCCATCCGCAAGCCCTCGCGCCGGCCACGTTCGGCACGAGATCGTCGATGAACACCGTGGCCGCGGGCTCGAGCTCGAAGCGCCGCTCGGCCTCGCGGTAAATCGCCTCGCTCGGCTTGATCGCGCCCACGCGGAACGAGGCGAGCGTGCCGTGCACCAGGTCGTCGAGGCCATAGTGCGCGTCCAGATGCCGCCAGTGCAGGTCGCCGACGTTCGACAACAGGTAGACCCGGTAGTCCGCCATCAGGCCGGACGCCAGGTCGAACATCTCGTGCGTGCGATCGAACATGTCGAGCCAGCGCGCCTGCAGCTCGCTGCGGTCGAGCGGCTCGCGAGCCATCGCCGCGACGCGCTCGAGCAGCTCTTCGCCGGTGATCTCGCCGCGCTCGTGGGCCGCGAGATCGACCTCGGCGAGCCAGGCCGGGAGGTCGGACATGTCGACGCCAGCCCCGCCGAGGTACTCGATGAAAGGCTGGTAACGCAGCCGCAACAGCACGCCGCCGACGTCGAAGACCACGTTGCGGATCATGCGCTCCCCTGGGCGACTCAGGCGGCGCCCGCCAGTCGTTCGAGTTCGAACGGCTCGCCGGCCGTGCGCTTCAGCCGCAGCACGAAATCGAATCGGTCCACGTCCGTGCAGTAGCCGAAGTCCTCGAGCGGCGCCCAGTCGCAGGCCGGATCAAAGAACTTCTGCGCCGCGGGCGATCCGCGCAGGCGGTCACGCACTTCCCCGAGCGGCGCCGACTGGCCGAGCAGCATCAGTCGCAGGCACTCGGCATAGAGATCGTCCTCGGCGCAGCGCTCGCGCGCCTCGTGGCCCATGCGCACCAGGGAGACGCGCCCGGGCGAGCGGCTGCGCAGGTAGCGACAGACCGCGGAAATGTTGACGAAGGCGCCGGTCAGCACCTCGTCGGCGGCCGATGCGTTGACGAGACCCTGGGTGCCGGCGTGAGTCGTGTGGATCAGCGTCTTGCCGCGCAGGTCGAGTTGGCGGATCTCGGTCGGCGAATTACCGGCATCGAAGCCGGGCAGCTTGCGCGCGTGCCGCTCGCCCGCGAGCAGCGCTCCCGGGAAGCGACGCCCGAGCTCGAGCGCATCGTCGATTTCCCCCGCGGGCAGCACACGGGCTGCGCCCGCGTCGAATGCATAAGGTGCGACCGAGAAGGCGCGAAACACGTCGATGACGACCGCGATGCCCCTGGCTTCGCGTGCGCCGGCCACGTGATCGAGTACGTCAACTTGCACGATGGACTCCCGGGCGTTGGTTCACGGCCACGACCGTGGCGCGTGGTATGAAATTGAAGTCGGACGCCGTGGCGGACGTGTACGCGCCCATCATGCGGCCGACGATCAGGTCGCCGAGCTCGAGCTGCGGCAGTGGCAGGTCCTCCCGGATCACGTCGATGCTGTCGCAGGTCGGTCCCGCGAGCACGCTCGGATGGCGCGCGCCCCGCTTGCCGAGGCTCTCGATCGGGTACAACGCGTGATCGTAGAGTTGCCCGCTGAAGGAGCCATACAGCCCGTCGTCGAGGTAGTACCACCAGCGGCCCTCGCGCTGCGCTCGCCCCGTCACGGCCGTGATGCAGGTGCCGGCCGGGCCCGCGATGAACCGACCCGGCTCCGCGATCACACGCACGTGCTCCGGCAACGTGGCGAGCTCGCGGCGGATCGGGCGACAGAAGCGGGCAATCGGCTCGCCGCCGCCGCCGTACGGAATCGGAAAGCCGCCGCCGATGTCGAGCACTTCGAGCGGCGCCAGGCCACGCTCGGCCGAGTGGAGCATGAGCTCGCGGCAAGTGTCGATCGCCTCGACGTAACGACCGGGGTCCGCGACCTGCGAGCCGACGTGGAAGCTGAGTCCTTTGACCTGAACGCCGAGCTTGCGCGCGAGTTCCAGCAGCGGCGGCACGGCGCCGGGCTCGCAGCCGAACTTGCGCGACAAGTCGACGACGGCCGCGGGATTGCGGAACGAAACGCGCAACAGCAGCTCGGCCTGGCCGCGATAGCGCTCGAACTTGCGGATCTCGTCCGGGTTGTCCGCCACGAACGTGCGGATGCCGAAGCTCAATGCCGCGCGGATGTCGGCATCGCGCTTGATCGGATGGGTGTGGATGCACCGCCCGGGAGCGACGCGTTGGGCGCGAATGAGCTCGATTTCGCCGGTCGTCGCGACGTCGAAGCCAGCCCCGAGCGCGCGCAGCGTCGCGACGACCGCGGCGTTCGGCAGTGGCTTGAGTGCATAGAAGAGTCCGACACCGGGCAGCGCAGCCGACAGGCTGCGATACTGCCGGCGGATCGCCTCGCAGTCGATCACCAGCAGCGGCGTGCCGTGCCGGGCCGCGAGCCCGGCGAGCCTGGCGTTCGTCAGCCGCCCGATGGTGGCCCCGCGCGCGCCGTTCATGGCAACCCGATGTCCTCGCCGAAGTCGGCGCGCAGCGCCGCGATGTCGGGATCGACGGTGACGAGATTCTCGACGGAAGCCGCGCGCCGGAGGCGGTCGCGGACCGCGTCCCACGACTCGCCTGGCGGAACCTCCTCCACCAGGATCTCCCTGGCGCCGGACTTGTCCAGCGTGCGCAGGTTGACGTACAGCTCGCGCGCGTAGACGTCGGCGCGACGACCCGCGTTGATCCAGGTCATGTAACGGTTGGCGAGCCGCGGCGGCCGCATCGCGAGCACGGCGACTTTCTCGTGATCCGCGGTGAGCTGGGCCACGACCTCCTCGAGCGTTCGGCTGTTGACGATGCTGAGCGGCGTCGCCGGCGCGTAGTGCTTTGCGTCGGAACCCGGCGCGCGCGGCGCCGGCGCATCGCTGCCGGTCACGACGTCGGGGACCACTGAACGCAACTGCGAGAGCGTGATGAAACCCGGCCGCAGCAGGCGCGGAACCGCGTCCACGCAGGAAACGATCGTCGACTCGAGGCCGATCTTGCAGTCACCGCCGTCGAGGACGACCTTGACCGCATCGCCGAACTCGTCGCGAACGTGGTCGGCGCGCGTGGGACTGACGTGACCATAGCGATTGGCCGAGGGCGCGGCGATGCCGCCACCGAAGGCACGCAGCAGCTGTTGTGCCACCGGATGGGCCGGCACCCTCACGGCCACCGTGTCCTGCCCGCCGGTAATGGCGAGGTCGACCGCGGGCGCGCGGCGCAAAACGAGCGTCAGAGGGCCCGGCCAGAAGCGGTCGGCCAGCGCCTGCGCCGAGGGCGGCACGGCCAGGGCCCAGCGCTCGAGCAGCCGCGGGTGGTCGATGTGCACGATCAGCGGGTGGGTCGCGGGACGACCCTTGACCTCGTACACCTTGCGCACGGCGTCGGGATTCTGCGCATCGGCGCCGAGACCGTAGACGGTCTCGGTCGGAAAGGCGACGAGATCGCCGTCGCGCAATGCATCGACGGCGACGTCGATTTCGTCCTGGGGCAGGCGGGCCGTGACCATCCGCGAATGATAGCCGCAAAAAAACGGGGCCGCTTGCGCGGCCCCGTGATCTGCGGAACGGTTCCGCTCAGAGCTTGAAGTCGTAGTTGAACTCGAGGCCGAAGGTCCGGCCGCGGCGCAGCGCGCCGAAGAACGCGCGCGGCGATCCGACGTCCGCGCCACCCGCCGTGCCCGGCGGTGGCGACGCGGGCACGCAGGGCGCGCCATAGACGGCACCGCAGGTCCGGGACGTGCCAGTCCGCAGGTCGAACCAGCGAGTCGCGAGCGGGATCGTGTCCTCGTCCGTCAGGTTGCGGCCGAAGGCCACGATCGACCAGCCGTCGTCGCTGCGCAGGCCGAGCCGCAAGTTGACCAGCGTCGTCTCACCGGTCTCCGCGAGGTTGTGCACCTGTACGTACTTGCTGCCCTCGTAGGTCACCGAGAAGTTGCTGATCCAGGACAGGCCCTGGCCGAACTGGGTCGGCGCGTCGTAGTTCATCACGAAGTTCGCATTGTCCTCTGACCCCAGCGGATAGCGATTGCCCTCGATGCTGCACTCCGGCACGTTGCCGAGCGCCGGATCGTAGATGAGTCCGCCGGTATTCAGCGTGTACTCGAAGTCATCGCAACCCTTGGTGATCTCGGTGTCCGTGAAGGCGTAGCCGGCCGACAGCGTGATCGCTTCGGTGATCGCGGCCTGGATCTCGAACTCGAGACCCATGATCTCGCCTTCACCCTGGTTGGTGGCGACGGAGGTCACCGCTCCCTGCCCCGTGGCCGAGGGCACGGACTGCGTGAACTGCACGTCGGTAGCCTGCGTGAAGTACGCTGCGGCACTCAGGCGCAGCCGGTTGTCGAACATCGACAACTTCGAGCCGAGCTCGAAATTGTCCGATTCTTCCTGCTCGTAGGTACCAAGACCGATCGACTGCCCGGCGATGCCGTTCAAGCCGCCCGGCTTCGCGCCCTGCGCGAAGATGCCGTAGACCATCAGGTTGTCGGTCGCCTGCCAGTCCACCGTGAGGCGCGGCGTCGTCGAGTCGAATTTCGCCTCGTCCTGGTAGCGCACCCCGCCCAGCGGCAGCGCATTCGGCACGTTCGCCGCGTTGGTGCAGCGCTGCGTGATCCAGTTGTAGTTGACCGTGGAGCAGAATTCCGTGCGCTCCTTTTCCTCCTCCATGTAGCGGACTTCCGCGGTCACGGTCACCCGGTCGGTGATGTCGTACGCGACGAGACCGAAGATCGCCTCGTTGGTCACTGTTTCGGTGTAGTCGGCGGTGCCACCGTCACGCGGGTTCGCGAACGTCAGGTCGCTGCCGTCGTCTTCCTGGTCGAAATAGTACCCGCCGACGAGGCCGCGCAGCCGGCGGTCCTGCGGGCTGGCCAGGCGCAGCTCGCTCGAGACGCTGCGGATGTCGTTGCGATTCGTGTTGGCGAACAGCGGCTCCTCGGTCGCGGGCGGAAACACGAGTCCCGTGCCGGGGATGAACGTCGGAACCAGCGTGAACGCGTTGGAATGATCGCTGTCGGTGCCGAACAGGTTCTCGTAGTCCCGGTAGCCCGACAACGAGGTCACGACCCAGCCCGACCCGCCGACGTCCCAGTCGGCCCGCAGGGTGCCGAAATACTCGTCCGTCTCGACGCCGTCGAACGCTGTGCCGTCGCGGACCTGCGGCACGCCGCCCACGGACACGGGGATCGGATCCGTGTTGAGCGCCACCACGCCCGGGCGAATCCGCCCGCAGAAGTACTGGTTGGGATTGCCGCCGGTCGTGGCCGGCCCCGCCGGGTCGCGGTACAGCGTCGAGCGGAAACCCGGCTGGCAGTTGTTCTGGTTCGCGCCCTGCAGGAACAGCGCGAGCGGGCCGTCGTCGTCCTCGCGGTAGAAGCCGGTCGCCTGCAGCTTCAGGTCGTCGAGCGGCTGCCAGTAGGCGGACAGCCCGAGCGATTTCGTCGACTCGTCGCCGACCTTCTTGCCGGTCAGCGTGTTCGTGTGCTCGCCGTCGTACTCGTAGCTGCGGGCATTGATGCGCAGCCCGAACTTGTCGTCCATGAAGCTGCTGCCGACCGAGAACGAGTAGTCCTGCTCACCGAATTCGGCGAGCACCGCCTTGACGTGCGCCTCGACGTCCTCGCTGGGAGCGCGCGTGATGAAGTTGATTGCGCCCGCGTAGGTGTTACGACCGTACAACGCGCTCTGCGGACCCTTGACCACCTCGATGCGCTCGAGCGCATTGAAGTCGATGGCCTGCACGTCGCCCGGGAAATAGACGCCGTCGATGAAATAAGCCGTGCCCGATTCGACGCCGAACTGCACCCCGGCAAGCACGTTCGACTGGCCGCGGATCACGGGCCGGTCGGTCGTGCGGCCGAAGGCCTGCGAGAACGACAGGCCCGGGGTGAACTGGGCGATGTCGTTGATGTTGACGAGACCCTGCTCCTGGATGGCCCGGGCCGTGAAGGCCGAAACGGCGACCGGCGCACTCTGCAGGGATTCCTCGGTCTTGCGCGCCGTCACGATGACTTCCTCGAGCGCCTGGGCCGAAGCCCGTGTCGAGACCTGGCCGAGCGCGGCAGCGACGGCAAGACCGACGAGCGCGGAGCGTGAATGACATGACATGCGTGCGGACCTCACGATTTTTTAGTTGGTAAGAATCGTGCGCCGACCGGCAGGCCGCAGCGCGCTTCGCGCGCGCCCATGGGCTCCTCCCCTGTCGACGCTCCCCTCGTCAGGCGGTCGTCGGCGGGATACTACCCAAGCTGTCGCAAAGATCCAACGTCCCGGCCCGAAATCGACTGCGAGGTCGGTGACGCCCGCAATCACGCATGATTCAGGCGCGATGGCGATCCGCTACGCATGATCTCCTCAGGTCGTGATTGTCGCCTCGGCGCGACAGGAGACGCGGCGATCAGTCGATGGCCTGGCGCTGCCAGCCGGCGGGCGTGCGGCGCAACTCGTAGGTCGGCCAATAGTGCCGATCGAGCTTGAGCGTGATGATTTCGGTCGAGCCGTTCCAGGTGATCGTCTTCAGCCGCAGCGACGACCGGTCCGCTCGCCCGCGCACCGCGGCGACGAACGCGTCGAGATCGGGCGTGGCGACCCCGTCCACTTCGACGATGCGGCGGCCGGCGAACAGCTTGTGGCGCGTCGCCGGCGAGCCGTACGAGAAATACGCGACGAACACGCCCTCGGGCGGGATCCCGCGCTGCGCCGACATGGCCCGATGGGGGGCGTGCAGGACGGCGCCGGCCCAGAGCAGCAATCGATCGATGTCGCCGCCGTCGAGCGCGGCGGTCTGCACGTCGAAGCTGCGCTCCGCCCCGTCGCGCAGGATCGTGACGTTCACCTGCGGCGCCCGGGTGGCGCGTTCGACGTCACGGACGCGGTTCAACGGGCGCCCGTCGATCGCCAGCAGCAGATCCCCCTCGCGCAGCACGTCGGCGGCGGGCGAGCCGGCAACGAGGCGCGCGACGCTCAAGGCCTGGCGGTGGGCGCCGTCGAGCGACTCGAGGTTGCGCACCCATCGGTCCGGCAGCCCGCGCTTGCGTGCAGCGGAAATCGGCACCGCCTCGAACTCGGCCTCCAGCGAATACAACGGCCGCCCCTCGCGCGCGGTCTCGATCAGTTCCACGACGAGGTCGATCGGCACGCCGCGATTGACCTGCACCATGTCGCGGCCGCTCTCGGTCGCGAAGCTCGACCAGAGCGCCCGCACGCGGCCGTCGCCACCGACCACGACCCCGTCGAAGTCGACGGGCGGATTGACCAGCGTCGCGACCTCCAGGTTCGCTTCGCGGAACTGCAGCGTGCGCGACAGGGGCAGCTTAACGTCGTCGATCGAGGCGACGGTGGTCGCAATCGAGCGCACCCGCGAATCGCTGCCGAGACCGACGACGGTGACCGCCTCTCCGGGCACGAGATCGCGCGGTTCGAGGCGCGCAGCCTTGATCGGCGTGCCGTCGAGCAGCGCCGGATCGAACGACAGCAGCGCGAGATTGTGCAGCGGATGCACGTAGGTCACTTGCGCCGGGATCTCGATCGACCCGGCGACCGTGATGCGCACGTCTCCGACCGACACCGGCACCGTGTTGCGATCCACGACGACGAGGCCGCGGGTCGCGTCCACGATCAGTCCGGTGCCGTGATAGACCCGTTCCGTCACGCCGGCGACGGAGAATGGCATCTCGAAATTGACCAGCACCAGCGAGGGCGCCAGTCGGTCCGCGACGGGATCACCCGACATCACGAACGAAGTGAGGGCAGGCTTTGCCGTCTCGGCGGCCGGCGGCGCCGCGAGCTCACGGCACGGCCAGTAGCCGGTCGAATCGTCGCGCCGGCAGCGTGCGGCGGGGTACCAACGGCGATCCATGCGGAACACTCCGGTCTGGGTGCCCTGCGGATCGTCCAGCGTCTTGTAGCGCAACGTCGTGCGCGCGCCGTCGGGAAGCCTGGCCAGCGCGGCCTCGAATTCCTCGAGGGTCGCCACGACCTGCCCACCGATGCTGGTGATGACCGCGCCGCGGGGTACGCCGGACGCGCCGAGCGCGTAGCCGGGATTCGCGACGAAGATGCCCTGGATCGGCGCGTTGAAATGGCGCGCCATCTGGTAGGACAGCCGGTGCACCACGGCGTCGCCGAACTCGAGGTATTCCGCGGGCGTGATCGCGTGCAGGTCCTGCACCTCGAGCTGCACTTCGATCCGCTGGCCGCCGCGTTCGACTTCGACGTCGATCGTGCGCCCGACCGAGTCGTCGAGCACCGCAGCGAGCGGCTCGAAGGTCGTGATCCGCTGGCCCTGGACCTGCACCAGGATGTCACCCGGCTGCAGGGCGCCCTCGGCCGGCGAGCCCGGCTGCACGTCGTCGACGACCAGCATGCCCGTGCGGTCCGGTGCGGTCCGGCGCGCGGCAGCCTGGGTCTCCGGCCGCAGCCCGAGCCGCTCGAGCTCGTCGTAAGGCGTGTAGGTGAACGTCACCTGCAGCGTGCCGCGGGTGATCGGCAGCCCCGCTCGCAGCAGCTCGAGCGCGCGCTGCACGCGGGCGAGCGGCAGGTAGAAACTCGAAGCTGCGCCGCTGCTGCCGCCGGCATTCAGTGCGACGACGCGACCGCGGATGTCGATCACCGGCGAGCCGGACGAGCCGCCCGAGGTGCCCGACGCCGCCTGGATGTAGAACGTGTTGAAGTCGTTGTACTTGCCGGCCCCGTACTCGGGCGCCGCGCGGTCGAGGCGTGCAAGCGTGCCGGCCAGGATCGACAACTGCTCGCCCGCGTCGTTGCCGACGACACGGATCTCGGTGCCGATGCGAGCGCCCTGTGGATAGAGCGGCAACGCCACGGGCTGCACGTAGCGCAGCGTGGCCGGATCGTACCGGTAGAAGCCGAAATCGTGCACTGGATCGCGATACACGGCGCGCAGTTCGACTTCCTCGCGGTTCTGGAAGATCGCGGTGGCGACCACCGGACCCGGGGTGACGACATGGCGGTTGGTCAGGATCAGTCCGAGTTCGGCATCGACCACGAAACCGGTCGCCTGGGTGGACTGGTTCCACTCGGTATCGAACGCGCGCGCCTGGTCGACTTCGATCGTGACCACCGACGACGCGATCCGCGACAGGGTCTCGTCCCAGAGCGGGGTTTCCGCAGCGTGGCTCGTGACGGGCAGCGATGCCGTCGCCGAGAACAGCAACAGGACGATCGACGGCAGCAATCGGCGCATCAGAGCCGCCGCCCATAGGACGTGAGGAAGCGATCCTCGAACTCGTCGCGCGTGAAACGGTGCTGTTGCGTGCCCGCATGGGCGATCTTGATCGCCCCCATCAGCGAGGCCACGCGGCCAGTAGTCTGCCAGTCGAGGCCGTTCTGCAGGCCGAAAATCAGGCCAGCCCGGTACGCATCGCCGCAACCGGTCGGGTCGACGATGGCCTCCGGCCGCGCCGGCGGGATCACGATCTCGTCCCCGTCGGCGTAAATGACGCTGCCCTCCGCGCCGCGCGTCACGATCAGTGCGCGCACCCGTCGCGCAATCTCGGCGTGCGAGAGGCCGGTGCGCTCCTGCAGCATCTGGCCCTCGTAGTCGTTCACCGCGATCCAGGTCGACCGGCCAATGAAGCCGAGCAGTTCCTCGCCATCGAACATCGGCAGGCCCTGGCCGGGGTCGAACAGCAGCGGGATGCCCGCCGCGGCGAACTGCTCGGCGTGGCGCAGCATGCCCTCGCGCCCGTCGGGAGCCACGACGCCGAGCGTGATGCCGTCGGTTCGCGGCACCTGCGCCACGTGCGAGTGGTTCATCGCTCCGGGGTGGAACGCGGTGATCTGGTTGTCGTCGAGGTCGGTCGTGATGAAAGCCTGCGCCGTGAACTCGCCGTCGATGACTCGGACGTGGGTGAGATCGATGGAGCGTTCGCGCAGCCAGTGACCATAAGGACCGAAGTCGTGCCCGACGGTCGCCATCGGCGCGCCGGCGCCGCCGAGCAACCCGACGTTGTAGGCGATGTTGCCCGCGCAGCCGCCGAAGTTGCGTCGCAGGCTCGGCACCAGGAACGAGACGTTCAGCAGGTGGATGCGGTCCGGCAGGATGTGGTCGCGGAAGCGGCCGTTGAAGACCATGACCGTGTCGAAGGCCATCGAGCCGCAGATCAGTGCGGTCATGCAGCCTTCCAGGCCAGGTCGAGCTGCTTCGCTGCGCGCACGTCGTCCAGCCGTCGCACCGGCAGCGTGTAGGGAGCGCCCTTCAGTTTCGCCGGGTCGGACTGCGCCTCCTCGCGGATCGCGATCATCGCGTCGACGAACGCGTCGAGTTCCTGCTTCGACTCGGTCTCGGTAGGTTCGATCAGCAGGCACTCGGGAACGAGCAGCGGGAAATAGGTGGTCGGCGCATGGAAGCCGTAGTCGAGCAGCCGCTTCGCGAAATCCATCGCCGTCGTGCCGTAATCGCGTGCCTCGCGGCGCAGCGTGATGATGAACTCGTGTCCCGCCCGCCGCCCAGGGTAGGCGAGCTCGAACCCGGCGGCGCTCAGGCGCGCCATCAGGTAATTCGAGTTCAGCGTCGCGAACTCCGAGACCCGGTGCATGCCTTCGCGCCCGAGCATCCGCATGTAGACGTAGGCGCGCAGCAGCACTCCCGTGTTGCCCATGTACGCCGAGAGCCGCCCGATGCTTTGCGGCAGGTCCTTCGCGCCGAGCCAGCGATAGTGTCCACCGTCGAGCCCCACGACCGGCAGCGGCATGAACGGCAGCAGCCGCTCGCTGACGCCCACCGCACCCGACCCCGGCCCGCCGCCGCCGTGCGGCGTCGAGAAGGTCTTGTGCAGGTTCATGTGGATGACGTCGAAGCCCATGTCGCCCGGACGTACCTTGCCGAGGATCGCGTTCAGGTTGGCGCCGTCGTAATACAGCAGCCCGCCCGCCTCGTGGACGATGCCGGCCACTTCGCCGATGCGTCGCTCGAAGACGCCGAGCGTGGACGGATTGGTCAGCATGATGCCTGCGGTCTGCGGACCCACGGCCCTGCGCAGCTCGTCGAGGTCGATGTCGCCGTTTGGCAGCGAGGCGATCTCCTTGACGGTGCAGCCACACATCGTCGCGGTGGCCGGGTTCGTGCCGTGCGCGGCATCCGGCACGATGATCTCGGTGCGGGCGAGGTCGTTACGGGCGCGGTGATAGGCGCGAATCATCGCGACGCCGGCGAACTCGCCCTGCGCACCGGCCATCGGCGTCAGCGAGACGCCGCGCATGCCCGTCACTTCCTTGAGCATCTCCTGCAGCTCGTACAGGCACTGCAGCACGCCCTGGCCGGTCGACTCCGGCGCCAGCGGGTGCCGGCCGAGGAACCCCGGCAGCATCGCGTACTGGTTACACGCGCGCGGGTTGTACTTCATCGTGCACGACCCGAGCGGGTAGAAGTGCGTGTCGATCGAGAAATTGAGTTGCGAGAGGCGCGTGAAATGGCGCACGGCCTGCAGCTCCGAGACCTCCGGGAGCAGCGGCGCGCTGGTGCGGCGCAGCGCGGCGGGAATGGCGGGCGCGGCCTCGCCGAGCGGATACTGCGCTTCTGCGCTGCGGCCCGGCCGTGAGTGTTCGAAGATCAGCTTTTCGTGCATGTCGTCATCCTCGCAGGCGGCTCAGGCCGCGGCCGCGCTCTGCATCACTTCGGCGAGCGCGCGGGCATAGGTCTCGATGTCACGGGGCGTGCGCGTCTCGGTCGCGCAAACGAGCAGCGCATTGCCGAGGGACGGATAATCCGCGGAAATGTCGCAGCCGCCGACGATGCCCCGCGCCGCGAGTGCTTCGAGCACTCCGCGGACCGGGCGATCGAGCAGCAGCACCGCCTCGTGGAAGCGCGGCCCGTCGAACGCGAGCCGCACGCCGGGCACCCGGATGAGTGCCTGGACGAGTTGCGACGCGCGCTCCATCGACGTGGCTGCCACCTGCGCGAGTCCCTTGGGCCCGACCAGCGACATGTAGATCGTGGCCGCGGTGACCAGCAGCCCCTGGTTGGTGCAGATGTTCGACGTGGCCTTGCTGCGGCGGATGTGCTGCTCGCGGGCCTGCAACGTCAGCGTGAAGCCGGTCTTGCCGTCGAGGTCGACCGTGCGGCCGACGATGCGGCCAGGCATCTGCCGGATGTGCTCCATGCGCGTCGTCATGAAGCCGAAGTAGGGGCCGCCGGAGGACAGCGGCACGCCGAGCGGCTGTCCTTCGCCGCAGACGATGTCCGCGCCGTTCTGGCCCCACTCGCCCGGCGGCTTCAGTACCGCGAGCGACACCGGGTTGACCACCGCGATCACCAGCATGCCGGCCTGGTGAGCCCAATCGGTGAGCGCGTCCACGTCCTCGAGCGTGCCGAAGAAATTCGGCTGCTGGATCACGAGCGCGGTGATGTCCGCGCCGCGGTACTTCTCGAGGCTCGCAACGGTCGTCTGGCCGCCCTTCGGATCGTACGGCAGCAACTCGAAAGCAAGGCTCTGGTTGCCGGCGATCGAATGCAGCACGTCACGGTAGGCGGGGTTCAGCGCGGCGGGCACCAGCACGCGCTGCGACTTCGACTTGCGGTGCGCGCGCACCGCCATCAGGCACGCCTCGGCGACGGCCGTCGCGCCGTCGTACAGCGATGCGTTCGAGGCCGCCATGCCGGTCAGGCTCGACATCATCGACTGGTATTCGTAGAGCAGTTGCAACGTGCCCTGGCTCGCCTCGGCCTGGTACGGCGTGTAGGCGCTGTAGAACTCGCCGCGCGTGACGATCGCCCAGACCGCGGCGGGAACGTGGTGCTCATAGGCGCCCGCACCGATGAAGTTGAGCGGCAGGCCGTCCGCGGCGGCTCGCTCCAGCATCATCCGGCCGACCTCCATTTCGGAGAGTGCGGCCGGAATGCCGCCGAGGGACTTCGCGCGCAACTCAGCCGGGATCTCGTCGAACAGCGCCTCCGTCGTCGGCGCGCCGATCGCCTCGAGCATGTCGCGGACGTCATCCGCCGTGTGTGGAATGAAGGGCATCGTACCGCCGTCCGTTCAGTGGGTTTCCGCCGCGAGCGCCGCCTCGTAGGCCTTCGCATCGAGCAGCGCGGCAAACTGCGCCTTGTCGGCCGGGCGGATGCGCATGATCCAGCCGGCGCCGTAGGGATCCTGGTTGATCAATTCGGGCTGGCCGCCGAGCGCGGCATTGCCGGCCACGACTTCGCCGCCCACCGGGCTATATACGTCGGAGGCCGCCTTGACGGATTCGACGACCGCGCAGGCCTCGCCCGCCGCGACCTGGCGGCCGGCCTCGGGAGCCTCGACGAACACGAGGTCGCCGAGTGCCTGCTGCGCGTGGTCGGAGATCCCCACCGTGACGGTGCCGTCGGCCTCGAGGCGCGCCCACTCGTGGGACTTGAGGAAGCGCAGGTCGGCTGGAACGTTGCTCATGATTTGCTCCGTGGAAATGCTCTCAAAGTGCGATCGCGGCCTTGCCCTGGCGCACGAACGGCGGACGCACCACCGCCGCGTGCAGCAGGCGGCCGCGAATCTCGATCTCGCAGCGATCGGCGGTCTGTGACGGGACGCGAGCGAGACCGATCGACCGCTCGAGCGTCGGCGAAAACGTGCCGCTGGTGACCTCGCCCTCGCCCACCGCCGGCACGACGACCTTCTGGTGGGAACGCAGCACGCCCCGGTCGGCGAGCACCAGGCCGACGAGCTTGCGCGCCACGCCGCTCGCCTTCTGGCTGGCCAGTGCCGCGCGCCCGATGAAGTCGCGATCCTGCGGATCCCACGCGATCGTCCAGCCGAGGCCGGACTCGAGCGGCGAGACGGTTTCGTCCATGTCGCTGCCGTAGAGGTTCATGCCCGCCTCGAGCCGCAGCGTATCGCGGGCGCCGAGACCGCATTGCGTCACGCCGGCGTCGCGCAACCGGCCCCAGAACTGCGCGACTGCGTCGGCCGGCAGCATGATTTCCCAGCCGTCCTCGCCGGTGTAACCGGTCCGGGCCACGAACCACTGGTCTGCTGCGGTGCCGAAGAAGTTGCCGAGTTCGAGTGCCCGGGCCGCCAGGCCGGGTTCGAGCAGACCGGCGGCCTTCTGGCGCGCATTCGGGCCCTGCACGGCGACCATCGCGAGGTCGAAGCGCGGCTCGACGGACACTTCGTATCCACCGGCGTGCTCGCGCAGCCACGCGAGATCCTTGTCGCGGGTGCCGGCGTTGACGACCATCCGGTACCACTGGTCGTTCATGTAATAAACGATCAGGTCGTCGATGACGCCGCCGTGCTCGCGCAGCATGCACGAGTAGAGCGCCTTGCCCGGCTGGGTGAGCTTGGCGACGTCGTTCGCGAGCAACCGGCGCAGGTAGTCGCGCACGCGTGCGCCGCGCAGGTCCACGACGCACATGTGGGAAACGTCGAACATTCCCGAATCGCGGCGGACCGCGTGGTGCTCCTCGATCTGGGACCCGTAATTGACCGGCATGTCCCAGCCGCCGAAATCGACGATGCGTGCGCCCGCGGCGACGTGGACGTCAAAAAGTGGTGTGCGCAATCCCATTATTTTTTTCCTGGCAGCCGAGCAATAAAAAAGGCGGCGGGCCTCACCGGCCTGCCGCCCCTCTGTCCTGTGACCTGAGAGATCGGGTACCGGGAAACCGGCGCCTCACCCCTTCGGTGGGCCCCTTGCGGGGCCGCTCTCCAGAGCCCATCAGGCGACGCCGTTCATTTGCCTGAGCGTTTCCGGGCGGGTTGCGCCTTCGGCGGGACAAACAGGAGGACGTCCCCCCTTTTATCCTCTCTCCGGACGGGCCTTGAGATGGGTCAGGCCATGTTACCCGAGCGTCGCCAAACCGGCCAGCGCTGGTCCGCAGCCGGCCGGCTTGTCATTTATATGTCAGCGCCCGAAGATTCCCGCCCCGATGGCCCGACTGGTCCTGCCAATGCGCCTCCTCGTCCTGAGCCTGTCTTTCCTTGCCGCCATCGCGTCCGTCAGTGCTGCGCCCGCGGCGGGCAGCGCCGAGGCGACCCTGCACCAGCTATTCGAGGCCGAGTGGGAGCGCGGCCTGCGTGAGGATCCCTTGCTCGCGACCTATCTCGGGGACCGCCGGTACGAGGACCGCTGGCCGGACCTTTCGCCGGCCGCGCTGGCCCGCAGCCATGCGGCGGATCGGGCCGTGCTGGATGCACCTCGCCGCCATCCCGTCCGGCTCGCTCTCCCAGAGCGACCGCCTCAACCAGAAATTGTTCGGACGGATGTACCAAGGCAAGCTGGATGAGTACGCGTGGGGGCTCCAATACCTGCCGATCACGCAACGGGACGGCGTGCAGTCAGCGCACGAACTGGCCGAGCTGCTGCCGTTCGCAACCATCGACGACTACGAGAACTGGACCGCCCGGCTGAACGGCCTCGGTCCCTACCTGGACCAGACGATCGACCTGATGCGCGAGGGCATGCGCCAGGGACTCGTGCAACCGCGGATCGTCATGGAGCGGGTGCCGGCGCAGATCGCGCGACAGATCGTGGACGAACCGGCCGCAAGCCCCTTTTTCAAGCCGTTCGCGAGTATGCCGGAAGCGATCCCGGCCGCCGAGCAGCAGCGGCTGCGGCTCGAGGCCCTGCACGCGATCGAGCTGCAGGTTGTCCCCGCCTTCCGACGGCTGCAAGAATTCTTCACGAAGGAATACCTGCCGGCCACCCGCAACACGGTGGGCATCTGGGACACGCCGGGCGGCGCGCAGTGGTATCAGCAGCGGATCCGCTGGTTCACGACGACCGAACTCACCGCCGACGAGATCCACGCGATCGGCCTCAGCGAGGTCGCGCGCATCCGCGGCGAGATGCAGAAGGTGATCGACCGGGTGGGTTTCAAGGGCAGCTTCGAGGAGTTCCTGCACTTCCTGCGCACCGACCCGCAGTTCCGCTACACGGATCCGCAGCAGTTGCTGCAGGCGTACCAGGTCATGGCGAAACGCATCGACCCGCTGCTGCCCGCGTACTTCGGGCGGCTGCCGCGCATGCCTTACGGCGTGCGCCCGATCCCGGCGGAGTCCGCGCCCGACACGACGACGGCCTACTACCAGGGGCCCGCGCTCGACGGCCGGCGTGCCGGTTACTACTACGTGAACCTCTACAAGCCCGAGGAACGCCCGACCTACGAGATCCCGGTGCTGTCGATCCACGAAGCCGTGCCCGGGCACCACCTGCAGATCGCGCTGGCGCAGGAACTCGGTGAGCAGCCGAAGTTCCGCCGCAGCCTCCAGGCTACGGCGTTCATCGAAGGCTGGGCGCTCTACAGCGAGAGCCTCGGCGAGGAAATGGGCCTGTACGCGGATCCTTACGACAAGTTCGGCCAGCTCACCTACGAAATGTGGCGTGCGGTACGGCTGGTCGTCGACACCGGCCTGCACCACAAGCGCTGGACGCGCGAGCAGGCGATCGAGTTCTTCAAGGCGAACGCCGCGAAGAGCGAGCACGACATCGTCAACGAGATCGACCGCTACATCTCCTGGCCCGGGCAGGCGCTCGCCTACAAGATCGGCGAGCTGCGCATCAAGGAGCTGCGCGCGCGGGCGGCGACCGAGCTCGGACCGAAGTTCGACCTGCGCGAGTTCCACGACGTCGTGCTCGGCAGTGGCGCCGTGCCGCTCGACGTGCTCGAGGCCAACGTGGCGGCGTGGCAGTCCAGCAAGGCGGCCGGAACGGATTCCGGAGAGAATCGACGATGAGCGCGCAATCCCGGCGGCCCAGCACGCCCGTCCGCGTCGGCCACGTCACCGTGGGTGGTGGCCGGCCGGTCGTCGTGCAGTCCATGACCAACACGGACACCGCGGACGTGGAAGCCACCGCGCTGCAGGTGCGCGCGCTGGCGACGGCCGGCTCGGAACTGGTGCGCGTGACGGTCAATACCGACGAGGCCGCCGCCGCCGTGCCGCACATCGTCGACCGGCTGGGGCAATTCGGCGTGCGCGTGCCGATCGTCGGCGATTTCCATTTCAACGGGCACAAGCTGCTGCGCGAGCACCCGGCCTGCGCCGAGGCGCTCGCGAAGTATCGGATCAACCCGGGCAACGTCGGGCGCGGCAGCAAGCGCGATCCGCAGTTCGCCGAGATGATCGAGATCGCCTGCCGCTGGTCCAAGCCGGTGCGCATCGGCGTCAACTGGGGCAGTCTCGACCAGGACCTGCTCACGCGCCTGATGGACGAGAACTCGCGGCAGGCCGCGCCGCTCGATGCGAACGACGTGATGCGCGAGGCCATCGTCGTCTCGGCACTCGACAGCGCCGGGCGCGCCGAGGAACTCGGCCTCGGCCACGACCGGATCGTGATCTCGTGCAAGGTGAGCGGCGTCCAGGACCTGATCGCCGTCTACCGCAACATCGCCGGGCGCTGCGACTATCCGCTGCACCTCGGGCTCACCGAAGCTGGCATGGGCTCGAAGGGCATCGTGGCCTCGACTGCCGCGATCAGCGTGCTGCTGCAGGAGGGCATCGGCGACACGATTCGCGTCTCGCTCACGCCCGAACCGGGCGGCGACCGCACGCAGGAGGTGATCGTCGCGCAGGAGATCCTGCAGACGATGGGCCTGCGCTCCTTCACGCCGATGGTGATCGCCTGCCCCGGCTGCGGGCGCACGACGTCGACGTATTTCCAGGAGCTGGCGCAGAAGATCCAGTCACACCTGCGCCACCGGATGCCGGAGTGGCGCAAGCACCATCCGGGCGTCGAGCAGATGACCGTGGCCGTCATGGGTTGCGTCGTCAACGGACCCGGCGAGAGCAAGCACGCCAACATTGGCATCAGCCTGCCGGGCACCGGCGAGCGCCCGGTGGCGCCGGTCTACATCGACGGCGAGAAGGGACCGACGCTCAAGGGAGAGCGCATCGCCGAGGAATTCCAGCAGCTCGTCGAGCAGTACGTCGAGCGCACCTACGTCGCGAGGAATGCACCATGACCAGCCTGCGTGATCGAAAGTGCGCGGCCTGCGCGCCGGGCACCCCGCCGCTGCCGGCGGCTCGCGCGTCGGAACTGATCGGCCAACTCGCGCCCGACTGGCGCCTGGCCGACGATGGTGGCTCGCTGAAGCGCTCGTTCGGATTCGATGATTTCTATCGCACGATGGCGTTCGTCAACGCCGTTGCGTGGGTCGCCAACGCCGAGGACCACCACCCCGACCTCGAGGTGGGTTACAACTACTGCAGAGTCACGTTTTCGACGCATTCGGTCGGGGGCTTGTCCGAGAACGACTTCATCTGCGCCGCGAAAGTCGATGCGTTGTAGGACGATCGGCTGAGCCGATCGGCAGGAGGGGGATTGCATGACCGAGGACGCGAGTCCGCCCGAAGCCGCGCTGCCCTTCGTCGCGCCCTGCCGCCCACTCGCCACCACTGCGCCGCTCGGCTGGCTGCGCAAGGGCTGGCACGACATGTGGTCGGCCCCGCGCCAGAGCCTGACCTATGGCTCGATCGTGGTGCTGCTGAGCCTGGCACTCGCCTTCGTCACGATCGAGTTCGGGGGCTACTGGCAGCTGCTGTCGCTCGTGTCCGGGTTCATCCTGATCTCGCCGGTGCTCGCGGTCGGTACCTACGCGATCAGCAGCCAGCTCGAGCGCGGCGAGAAGCCCTCGCTGCGACGCTGCGTGCGCGAGGAGCAGCGCGCTTTCGGCAACCTGATGGTCTTCGCGCTGATGCTGATGGTCGTGTTCCTGGTGTGGGCGCGGGCCGGGTCCGCGATCCACATCTTCTTCCCGATCAACGACCATCCCGGCTGGCGCGACTACCTGACGTTCTTCGGCATCGGCAGCGCCGTGGGATCGATCTTCGCGTTGATCGTGTTCTCGGCTGCGGCCTTCTCGCTGCCGATGATGGTCGACCGCCGCGTCGACACCGTCACCGCCGTCGTAACCAGCATCAACGCCGTGCTGCGCAACAAGGCCGCGATGGCCGTCTGGGCCGCCTGCATCGTGTTGGCCGTAGCGCCCGGCTTCGCGCTGCTCTTCATTGGCCGCGAGCGCGGCGCCAGCCTGGCGCTGATCATGGTCGCGCTCGGCATCACGCTGCCGCTGATCGGGCACGCGACCTGGCACGGGTATCGGGCGACGGTGGATGCGGAGGCGTGGGAGCGGCAGGAAGGGGATGGGGGATAGGGGATGGGGGATAGTCAGAGCAGCCGCCGAACCATCGGTGGCCACCTCTGACTATCCCCCATCCCCTATCCCCTATCCCCTGCTCAGCAGGAGCCTGTCCAGCTCCGGATCCACCTCGTGGATCAGGTCCACGGGCAACCGCGAGTAACGCAGCGCGGCGGCGAAGCCGCGCCGGTCGCCGCCGTGATCCAGCATCCATTGGGCGTGCTCGCAGAGCAGCGCGAGTTGCAGGCCGCGCGCGAGGGTCAGCGCGAGGCGGCGTGCGCCGGCTTCGAGGACGTCGTTCTCCTTGCCGGACTCCAGCCACAGCGCAGCGCGCTCGAGCGCGCCGACGGCCTGCCGGCCAGCCGCCGCCAGCCTCGGCTCCCGGATCGATCGCAGGCAGGAGGACGCGCGCCCCATCAGCGCCGCGAGCGCATCGTGCAGGTCGGGGCACGACAGCGCTTCGATCGCGAGCGCGTCGGTCGCGGCCCCCTCGGCTGGCCGCCGCTGCGCGGTCCGCAACAGCTCCGAAAGGTCCGGGCAGCCGACTGCGCCGGTCGAGCCGACGCCTTCGATCAGCTCGTTCAGCAAGCTCACCGCCTGTTTCCCGGTCGTCAACTGCGTGAGTGGCGCCACGAGTTGCAGCAACGCGCGCTGCTGGGCGTCGATCCCGCCGTTGTCGAGGCGACCCTGCAGCTCGACGTGCAGGAAACTCATCAGGAACGCACCCCAGGTCTCAGCCTCGAGTGCGGCCAGCGTATCGAGATGCAGCGACAACGACCCCTGTGAACGCGCAACGTCCAGGCCCCGTCGCATCAATGCGACGTTGCGGACGCTGGTCCACTCGCGCGTCACTTCCAGCGGTCCGGCAGCAACGACCGACGAACCGTGGAACTCGTAGAACTTCGCGAACTGCTCGATGGGCGTGGGCTGAGCGCGTCGCTGCCAGGACTCGAACAGCGGGTCGATCATGCGGCCGGGCCGGGATGCGTGACGACGGCGGGAAGGTCCCCCGCCAGGCCGAGCGCCCGCTGCACCAGCGCGCGCCTGAGCAACGGCTGGCGTGTCACGAACGACAGTCCCAGGCGCCGGATCGCCGCCACGGGCACGCTGCGCTCGCCGAACAAGCGGTTGAGCGTGTCCGTCGTGCCGAGCATCAGCGCGTTCTCGCTGCGGCGCCAACGTGCATATCGGCGCAGTGTCCGCAGCCCGCAGGGCTCGCTGCCGGCGGCCGACTCGGCAAGCACCTCGACGAGCGCGGCGCTGTCCAGGAACCCGAGGTTGACGCCCTGCCCCGCGAGCGGATGGATCGTGTGCGCGGCATCGCCGACCAGCGCCAGGCGCGGCCGCACGTACTCGCGCGCGTGCCACAGCGCGAGCGGGTAACCGGCGCGCTCGCTGTCGAGTTCGACCGTGCCGAGCACCCGGTCGCTGGCCTCGGTGACGCGGCGCGAGAAGTCGGCGGGCGAAAAGTCCTTCAGTTCCTGCGCGACGTCGGGCGACGTCGTCCAGACCAGCGAGACGCGACCGTCGCGCAGCGGCAGCAATGCAAGCGGCCCATCCGGCAGGAAGCGCTGCCAGGCCGTGTGCCGATGCGGCCGCTCGGTGCGCAGGTGAGCCACGACGGCCGTCTGGCCGTAGGTCCAGCCGCCGCGACCGATGCCACAGAGCTCGCGCGTCCGCGACTGGCCGCCATCCGCACCGACGACGAGGCTGCAGGCGAGCCGGCGGCCATCGCTCAGCGTGACACGGGCCGCTTCGTCATCGAACGCCAGCGCCTCGAGTCCCGCGCGGATGTGCGTCACCGAGCGCAGGTGGCGGGACTCGAGCAGGGCCCACTGCACGCGGACGTTCTCGACGATGTGCCCCAGATCCGCCTCGCCGGTCTCCGCCGCCGTGAAATGCAGTGCATCCCAGGCGTCCGAATGGCTCGCGGCGTCCCAGACCACCATGTCGGAATACGGGCAACCGTGGTCGACGAGCGCCGGCCACGCGCCGGCCGCCCGCAGGATGCGCTCCGACGCGCGCGACAGCGCGGAGACACGCAGGTCGACTCGATCGTCGCGCGGCGGCGTGGCCGCGTTCGGTTCGACGATCGCGATCCGCCACGACTGGAGGCGCTCGTCCTGCGCGGCGAGCGCCGCGAAACAGAGCCCCACCATGCCGCCGCCGATCACGACGACGTCGAAGTCGAGTCGCTTGCTCGTCGCCATCAGCGGTCTCCGGCGAGCGGTACGCCGCGCGCGAGGCGCGGAATGCGCCCGGCGGCACCGACACTGAGGCGTGCCATCGCGCTCTTGGCGGGCGGGAACGCATCGAACGCCAGCAGCCCGACGCTGCGCAACCCGCGCAGCACGCCGAGCGGCGAACCAAACAAGCGCACCAGTCCGTCGGTGAAGGCCACGATGCGGCGACGATCCTCGGCGCGCCAGTCGGCGTAGGCCTTGAGCGGCCCGGCCTCACCGACGTCTGCGACGCCGTCCGCGCGCGCATCCGCAAGGACCTCCGCGAGGCTCGCTGCGTCACGCAGCCCCAGGTTGAAACCCTGCCCGGCGATCGGGTGCAGACCTTGCGCGGCGTTGCCCACGATCGCCAGCCGCTCGGCGACGTGGCGTTCGGAGCGCGACAGGGCGAGCTCGTACGCGCTGCGGACGCCGACGCGCAGCAGGCGCCCGAGCCGGAACCCGAAGGCCGCCTGCAACTCGGCGAGGAACACTTCGTCCGGCAGTGCGAGCAGGCGTGCAGCGTCCTCGGGCGGCCGGGTCCAGACGATCCCGCAACGACCATCGCTGAGCGGCAGCACGGCGATCGGCCCGTCGGCGGTGAAACGCTCGTATGCCACGTAATCGTGGAAGCGCTGCGTGGTGATGGTCGAGATGATCGCGGTCTGGGCATACGGCCAGTGATCGGCGGCGATCCCGGCTTGCTCGCGGATCAGCGATCGCGCGCCGTCGGCCGCGACCACCAGCCGCGCGCGCAATTCCTGCTGCGTACCGGAGTGCTCGAAGGCCAGCACTCGAACACCGCCCGCGGGTTCGCTGCCGAGGACACGCGCAGGCGCGATGACCTGGATGCCCGGTGCCGTACCCAGGCCCTGCCAGAGCGCCGCGCCCATGACCCGGTTCGGCAGCACGTACCCGAGCGCCTCGAGACCCTGTTCCGCCGCGTCGATCCGCGCGACACCGAAGCGCCCCTGGTCGGATACGTGGATGCGGCGGATCGGCGTCGCCTCGCGCTCCATGTGCCGCCAGACGCCCAGGCTGCGGAAGATGCGCGCGCTGCCGTTGGCGAGCGCGGTCGTCCGTTCGTCGAAGCTCGGATGATCCCCGCCGCCGGGCGCCACGGCTTCGACGAGCGCCACCTTGAACCCGAGCGGCGCGAGCGCAAGCGCGAGCGACGCGCCGACGAGGCCGCCGCCGGCGATTGCCACGTCGCAATCGACCCTGGATTCGTGGTCCGTCATCGCACGGCCGTCATGCACTCATCACGCGCTCGACCTCCGCTGTCGTGCGCGGCAGACCGGCCGTAAGGATCTCGCAGCCCGCCGCCGTGACCGCCACGTCGTCCTCGATGCGCACGCCGATGTTCCACCAGCGGCGCGGCACGCCCTTGGTCCCAGCCGGGATGTAGATGCCCGGCTCGACGGTCAGGCACATGCCCGGCTCGAGCACACGCCACTCGTCGCCCACCTTGTAGTCCCCGACGTCGTGGACGTCCATGCCGAGCCAGTGCCCGGTGCGGTGCATGAAGAACTTCCGGTAGGCCCCTTCCTTGATCAACGCAGGGACCCGGCCCTTCAGCAGGCCAAGTCGGACGAGCCCCTGGGTGATCGCCCGGACTGCGGCGTCGTGCGGATCATTCCAGTGGTTGCCCGGCTTGATGCGGGCGAAGGCAGCTTCCTGCGCTTCCAGCACGACCTCGTAGACGGCGCGCTGCTCGGGCGAGAAGCGCCCGTTCACGGGGAACGTGCGTGTGATGTCGGAGGCGTAGTAATCGTATTCGCAGCCTGCATCGATCAGCAGCAGGTCGCCGTCGCGCAGTTCGGCGTCGTTGGCGTGGTAGTGCAGCGTGCAGGCGTTCGCGCCGCCGCCCACGATCGGGTGGTAGGAGATGTCGGCCCGGTGGCGGTGGAACTCGTGCAGCAGCTCCGCCATCACCTCGTATTCCTTCACACCCGGGCGCGTGGCCTTCATGGCCCGGATGTGCGCGCCGACGGCGATCTGCGCCGACCGGCGCATCACGGCAAGCTCGGTGCGGCTCTTGTAGAGGCGCATGTCGTGCAGCAGGTGGTCGAGCGCCACGAACTCCTGCGGCGTGTGCATGCCCTGCTTGGCCTGGCCGCGCAACGTGTTGACCCAGCCGATCAGGTGCTGGTCGAAGTCCGCATTGAGGCCCATCGTGTAATAGACGCGCCCGCACTGTTCCATCAGCCCGGGCAGGATGTCGTCGATGTCGCCGATCGGAAACGCATCGTCCGCGCCGTAGTCCCGGGTGGCACCGTCCGGCCCGGCGCGCTGTCCGTCCCAGGCCTCGCGCGCCGGATCGCGGTCGCGCACGAACAGGATGTACTCGGCGTGCGGCCGGCCCGGCACCAGCACCGCCACGGCCTCCGGCTCGTCGAAGCCCGTCAGGTAATGGAAGTCGCTGTCCGGCCGGTAGTGGTAGTGCACGTCGCTGTTGCGCTGCTTCTCGGTCGCGGCGGGCAGGATCGCGATGGCGCCCTTGCCCATCATGCGCATCAACTGCCGGCGCCGGCGGGCGAACTCGTCTTTGCGAACGGTCATGGTCCTGTCAGTGTCCGGATTGGGAAACGGGCTGGCCCTGGCGCAGCCCCGCGAGTTCGTCGTAGACGAGCTGGACCGCGGCGCGAATGAATTCGACGAGCTCCGCGTACGCGGATTCCTCGGCTTCGGGAGCCTCGCCCCCGGGAACGCCCACGTGCGAGACCTGCGCGAGGTCGGCGAGCACTTCGCTGACCGTGGCTGGAAGTTTCGCGTGCGCGGCCGTGCCCGCAGCGCCGAATCCGTACAGGAACCCCTGGCACCACGCGCCGAGTGCCTCGACGCGCGCCGCCAGATCCGTCTCGTCGTCCGGCAACAACGGCTCGAATTCCATCTCCGCGCGTGAGAGCACCCCGGCCGATTCCTCGAAGAGGCCCGCCAGGGGCCCGTCGCCGGTCAGCGCGACGCCGCCGTCGGGCAGGATCTCGTCGATCCACTCCGCAAGCGAATACTCGCGCCGGACGCAGAGGGCACCGCACAGGCAGCCGTGCGCCTCGGCGGGGTGCACGGCAGACGCGCCGGAGGACAGCGTCCGCGCGACGTCGTCGAAGGCCACGGAGGGGTGCATCGCACATATCGTAGCACCGCGCACCGCGGGGTCGCCGTCTCAATTGATTCCCCGCAGGGGCGGCTCTATAGTTCCGTGCATGAGTGAAACCAGCGCAAGATCCGCCGTGGACGCCGAGCTGAAGCGCCTCGAGCGGCGCATCGACGAGCTCGTGGCCACGATCGGCCAGGTCAAGGAAGAGAACCGCGCGCTGCGCCAGCGCCAGGAAACCCTGATGACGGAGCGTGCCAGCCTGCTGCAGAAGAACGAGCAGGTGCGAGGGCGCGTCGAGGCGATGATCGGCCGGCTGAAGGCCATGGAGCACGGATCGTGAGCGAAGACAGAGTGACGCGCGTCAGTGTCCGGCTGCTCGACCGGGAATACCAGGTCGCCTGCCCGGCCGATGAACGCTCCGACCTGCTCGACTCCGCGGAGTACCTCGACACGAAGATGCGCGAGGTGCGCGATGGCGGCAAGGTTGTCGGGCTCGACCGCATCGCAGTCATCTCCGCGCTGAATCTCGCGAACGAGTTGATCAAGCTGCGCCGCAACGGTTCCGTAGTAGACTCGGACCTCGGGTCGAAGATCCGGACCCTGCGCGAGCGCGTGGAGTCGGCCCTCGAGAAGGGCCAGCAACTGGAACTTTAGAGGGAACGGGCCCGAGTCCCGTCCCTCGACGATTTGGCGCCGCCTGCGGTGTTCGACACGGTCCGGGTTACCTCTCGACCTTAAGTCCAACACCCTGGGGAGCTGGTCTGTCGGCACCATTGTGCATGTCCGCCTCGAGCGGGAAGCCTTAGGTGCTGCGGCCTTCCCCTCTTATTGCTCTTGTCGAGAGCAATGGTTCGTGACGGCACAGGCGGGTGGCGCCATCCCCCTTCTTCTCCTGGCTCGCGATCCGCATGGCGCAACCCACCGCTGAAGTCCGCGCCGCGCGTCGCCGGCTGCGCGCACTGCGGCTCGCCATCGGGCCGCGCGAGCGATCGGCCGCCGAGGCGGCGATCCGGGCGACGCTCGATGGGCTGGGCATCTTTCGTCGCGGCGGCCGCATCGCGCTCTACCTGCCGCTGCCCGGCGAAGTCGACCTGCGGTCGTGCCTGCCCGACGCCTGGCGTCGCGGCGTCGAGACCTACGTGCCGCGAATCGTCAGCCGGCGGCGGCGACTGATGACCTTCGTGCCGCTGGCGCCGGGAAGCACGGCGCGACTGAACAGTTACGGAATCGAGGAACCTGCGGCCGCGACCCGCTGCCTCGCCGCGGTCGCGCTCGACGTCGTGCTGGTGCCGGTCGTCGGCTTCGACCGTCGCGGCAACCGCCTCGGCATGGGCGCCGGGTTCTACGACCGGGCGTTGCGACGGCGACTCGACGCCGGGCGCCCATGGCGGCGACCACGGCTGGTGGGCGTCGCGTTCGCCCGCCAGGAACTGCCCGGGATCGCGGCGTCGGCCTGGGACGTGCCGCTCGACCTGATCGTCACCGAGCTTGGGCTCGTCGTTCCGGAACACCACCCCGTGACGCGCCAAGGGAGCGCCCGATGAACTACTGGCTCTTCAAGTCCGAACCCGACACCTTCAGCGCGGACGATCTCGGTCGCGCGAAGAACGCGACGACGGCGTGGGACGGCGTGCGCAACTACCAGGTGCGCAACATGATGCGAGACCAGATGCGCGTCGGCGACCAGGGCTTCTTCTATCACTCGAGCTGCGACGTGCCGGGCATCTACGGCGTCGTGCGGATCACGCGCGCGGGCTATCCCGAGCGCGCCGCGCTCGATCCGCGGCATCCGTACTTCGACCCGGGCAGCGACCCGGCGCAACCTCGCTGGTACAGCGTCGACGTGCGTCTCGAGCGCCGCATCGACCCGCCGATCACGCTCGAAACCTTGCGCAAACATGCGCACGGAGCACTCTCCGCGATGCTGATCCTGCGTCGTGGCAACCGTCTGTCGATCACGCCGGTGACGCGCGACGAGTGGCGCTTCGTGCTCTCGCTCGCGTGAGCGAATGCCGTGAATCACAGCACGAGCGCATCGCGACGCGCACGTCGCGCACGACTCGTCACTCACACCTGCGTCGCAGGCACAATGGAAATTCGTGACGTGCCTCTTGCAATCGGGTTTTGATTTCTGTAAATACTGCGCCCGGACTAACCCGACATGGAGATACTGAAATGGCAGCGAAGAAAAAGGCAGTGAAGAAGGCGAAGGCGAAGGCGAAGCCCAAGAAGGCCGCCAAGAAGAAGTAAGCTTCTCGCCGAAGCTTGACGACTGTGCCCGCGCAAGCGGGCACAGTTGTTTCCGGGGGATGGAAATCGACATGAACCAGGACACGAAGAAGCAACGCGCCGCCACGGCCGCGCTCGAATACCTCGGCGACGGCGCCGTGATCGGCGTCGGCACCGGCTCCACCGTGAATTTCTTCATCGACGGCCTCGCCGCGCTGCGCCGACGCATCGCCGGGGCGGTCTCGAGCTCGATCGCGAGCACCCGCCGGCTCGAGGCGCACGGCATCCCGGTGCTGGACCTCAATGACGCCGGCGAGCTCGAGCTGTACGTGGACGGCGCCGACGAGGCCACCCGCTCCCTGCACCTGATCAAGGGTGGCGGCGGCGCGCTCACGCGCGAAAAGATCGTCGCCGCGGCCTCGCGCCGCTTCGTCTGCATCGTCGACGAGCAGAAGCTGGTCGAACGCCTCGGCCACTTCCCGCTGCCGGTCGAGGTCATCCCGATGGCGCGCAGCCACGTCGCCCGCGAACTCGCCCGGCTCGGCGGCGAGCCGGTGTGGCGCGAAGGCCTCGTCACCGACAACGGCAACCACATCCTCGACGTCCGCCACCTGTCGATTCCCGACCCGGTGGCGCTCGAGGGCGAGATCAACCAGATCGCCGGCGTGGTCACGGTCGGACTCTTCGCGCGTCGCCCGGCCGACGTGCTGCTGGTCGGCACGGCCGCAGGTGTCGTAACGTTGGCGCGTGACGCCTGACCCGGCCCTGCTGAACGATCTTCGCGCCGCGCTTGGCGCCGACGCCGTGCTGGTGTCGGCCGAGGCCTGCGCCCCCTTCGAATGCGATGCGTTGACGGCCCATCGCCGCAGCCCCGACGTCGTCGTGCTGCCCCGCACGGTCGATGAGGTGCGGTCGGTGCTGCGCGCCTGCCGGCAACACGGGACGCCGGTCGTCGCCCGCGGCGCCGGCACCGGGTTGTCGGGTGGCTCGCTGCCGGTCGCCGGTGGAGTCCTGCTCGTGCTCGCGCGGCTCAACCGGATCCTGGAGGTCGATCCCCGGCGCCGGCTCGCGCGCGTGCAGCCTGGCGTCACCAACCTCGAGATCTCGATGGCGGCCGCGCCGCATGGCCTCTACTACGCGCCGGATCCGTCGTCGCAAGTCGCCTGCACGATCGGCGGTAACGTTGCCGAGAACTCGGGCGGCGTGCACTGCCTGAAGCACGGACTCACGGTCCACAACCTGCTCGAGGTGCGCGTCGTCACCATCGACGGCGAGCTGCTGGTGCTCGGCTCCGAGACCGGCGAGGCGCCGGGGCTGCCGCTGCTCGCGCTGCTGACCGGTTCGGAGGGCATGCTCGGCGTGGTCGTCGAGGCGACGGTGCGGTTGAAACCTTTGCCCGAGCGCGTCGAGTTGCTGATGGCGGCGTTCGACGACGTGCGCCGCTGCGCGAACGCCGTTGGTCGCGTCATTGCATCCGGCATCGTGCCCGCCGGGCTCGAGATGATGGACGCGCCGGCCATGCGCGCCGCGGAAGCCTTCGCGCGCTGCGGCTACCCGTCGGAGGCGGACGCACTGTTGCTCTGCGAACTCGACGGGCTCCACCACGACGTCGAGCGCGACCTGCAGGCGGTCGAGGCGCTGCTGCGAGACTGCGGCGCGACTTCGGTGCGGGTCGCCGCCGACGCCGGCGAGCGCCAGCGCATGTGGTCGGGTCGCAAGTCGGCGTTCCCGGCCGTTGGCCGGCTGGCGCCCGACTATTTCTGCATGGACGGCACGATCCCGCGGCGTCACCTCGCGGACGTGCTGCAGCGCATCGGCGAGCTGTCGCAGGCGGCCGGCCTCCCGGTGGCCAACGTGTTCCACGCCGGGGACGGCAACCTGCACCCATTGATCCTGTTCGACGCCGGCGAGCCTGGCGCCGTCGAGCGTGCCGAGCACCTCGGCGCCGAGATCCTCGAACTGTGCGTCGCCGTGGGCGGCACGGTCACCGGCGAACACGGCGTCGGCGTCGAGAAGCTCGGGCCGATGTGCACGCAGTTCGGATCGGACGAACTCGAGGCCTTCCATGCCGTGAAGCGCGCATTCGACCCGGACGGACTGCTGAACCCCGGCAAGGCCGTGCCGACGCTCGCCCGCTGCGCCGACTACGGCGCCATGCGCGTCCACGGCGGCAAGCTGCCGTTCTCTCACCTGCCCCGCTTCTGACGGACCATGGACCGCGACGGCACCGACGATCTCCTCGCGCAGGTCTGCGAGGCCGCCGCTCGCGGCGCAGCGCTCAGGATCGTGGGCGGAGACACCAAGCGGTTCTACGGACGGGCCATCGACGGCGTTCCGCTGGCGACGCGCGGACACACCGGTATCCTCCGGCATGACCCGGCCGAGCTGGTGCTCACCGCCCGCGGCGGCACGCCGCTCGCGGAAGTCGAGGCCCAGCTCGCGGTCGCACGGCCAGCGGTTGCCGTTCGAGCCGCCACACTTTGGCGCCGACGCGACCCTTGGCGGCACGGTCGCCGCCGGTCTCGCGGGACCGGCACGCGCCTGGGCAGGCCCCTTGCGAGACTACGTGCTCGGTGCGCGCATCCTGACCGGGGATGGGCGCGTGCTGCGTTTCGGCGGTGAAGTCATGAAGAACGTCGCGGGCTACGACGTCGCGCGATTGATGGCCGGCTCGCTCGGCGTGCTGGGCGTGCTGCTCGACGTATCGCTCAAGGTCCTGCCCCGCGCAGCCGCCGAGCGCACGCTGGCGCTCGAACTCGACGAGGCGCAGGCGCTGGAGCACCTGGCGAGCCTTGCGAGGGGTGCCTTGCCCCTTTCCGCGAGCAGCTGGATCGACGGTCGCCTCTACCTGCGGTTCGAAGGATCGACCGAGACGCTCGACGCGGTCGCGGCTCGGGTCGGTGGCGAGCTCCTGGCCGACTGCGGTTCGTTCTGGGCGAGCTTGCGCGAGCAGACGCATCCATTCTTCGCGGGCGAGCAGCCGCTCTGGCGCTGCACCGTGCCCGGGCTCGTCGCGCCGCTGTCCCTCGGCGGTGTACCGCTCGTCGAGTGGAACGGGATGCAACGCTGGTATCGCGGCATCGCGAGTGCTGCGGCGTTCGAAGCCGCCGCCGCGGTCGGCGGTCACGCGACGCTGTTTCGCCACCACTCCGACGCAGCCGAAGTGTTCACGCCGCTCGCTCCGCCGCTGCTGCGGCTGCACCGCGAGCTGAAGCGCGTTTTCGATCCCGCCGGGATCCTGAACCCCGGCCGGATGTACGCGGACCTCTAGCGCCATGTACTCGCAACCCGCCGCAGGACTCGAAGGCACGCCGCGCGGCGACGAGGCCCAGGCGCTGCTCCGCAACTGCGTGCACTGCGGGTTCTGCCTGCCCGCCTGCCCCACTTACCGCGTCACCGGCAATGAACTCGACAGTCCGCGCGGCCGCATCTACCTGATCAAGCAGATGGTCGAGGGCGCAGAGGCGACCGCGACGACTCGCCTGCATCTCGACCGCTGCCTGACCTGCCGCGCCTGCGAGCGCGCCTGTCCCTCCGGCGTCGAGTACGGTCGGTTGATCGACCTCGGCCGCGAACTCGTCGAGGAGCGTGTGCCACGGACCGCTACCGCAACGCGCGCTGCGACTTGGGCTCGTCGAGTTCCTGTCGCGACCACGGCTGTTCGGTGCGCTGCTGCGCGCTGGCCAGGCCGTGCGCGACTGGTTGCCTGCCGCGCTGCAGGCGCGCATTCCGCCGCGACCTGCCGCTTCCTGCAGGCGCGTCTACAGCGAAACACGCTCGGCGCGTCGTCTTGCTCGAGGGTTGCGTCCAGCCGGGCCTCGCGCCCGGCATCAACGCAGCCGCCATCCGCGTGCTCGATCGCCTCGGCGTCACGGTCGAGCGGGCGGCCGGCGAGCAATGCTGTGGCGCTCTTGGCCACCACCTTGGCCACACGGACCGCGCACTCGAACAGGCGCGACGCAACGTGGACGCCTGCTGCGCGGCGCTCGACGCCGGCGCCGAAGCCATCGTGAGTTCCGCGAGCGCCTGCGGGCTGATGGTGAAGGACTACGGGCGCCTCCTGGACGGCGACCCGGATTATGCGGTCGCGGGCGCGGCGCGTCAGCGCGGCGACGCGCGACCTGGCGGAACTCATCGAGCCTGGTGACCTCGTGCAGGCCGGACTCTCCTGTAGCGGCGGACCGCGCATCGCGTGGCAGGCACCGTGCACCCTGCAGCACGGGCAGCGCATCGGCGGCCGCGTCGAATCGCTGCTCGAGGCTGCCGGCTGCACGGTCGTGCCGACTCGCGAAGGGACGCTCTGTTGCGGATCGGCCGGCACGTACTCGTTGCTGCAACCCGATCTGTCCGCGCGAACTGCGTCGCCGGAAGATATCGGCACTGATGGACGGATCCCCGCAGGCGATCGTGACCGCGAACATCGGCTGCCTCGAGCACCTCCGCACGGTGAGTCCGGTTCCCGTTCGCCACTGGATTGAGGTGGTCGGCGATACGATCGACCGGTCGAATCTCACGCGACGTTGACAGAATCGCCATACCTGTTGGGGCCCTTGCGGACCCAACGTACCCAAGGCCATCCATATCGGTTTATGAGGGGCGGATGCACGCCCGGGTAAACATACCGCCCGATATCGAGCACATGGCATAGTGCCCCGGAGAGGATCGAACGCGCATGAAGGTCGTCACGCCAAACCGCGCCACCCGCACGTACACGCAGCACCTCGTGGCAGCGCCAGGCGCAGTGTTTCGATTGCTTTGCCCGGTTCGCGAAGCAGACTGGATTGAGGGGTGGGATCCGTCCCTGGTGGTCTCTGCGTCCGGAGCAGCGGAGCCCGACTGCGTCTTCACCACTTCGGCCACGCCAAGCGACGCCATCTGGTACATCACCCGTCACGAACCCGCGGCGGGCTTCATCGAGATGCTCAAGATCACGCCCGCGGTCACGGCGTGCAGGCTGACCATCCAGCTCCGCCCGACCGCCGGCGGCTGCGAAGCCGACATCACGTACTCGCACACGAGCCTGGGTCCTCTAGGTGACGCGTTCGTCGCGTCGTTCACCGAAGACTACTACCGCGAGTTCATGCGGGACTGGGAGGCGCGCATGAATCACTACCTGCGGCACGGCTCGGCCCTGGCGTGAGACCTCGAATTTCACTGATCACGCTCGGCGTCGACGACCTGCAGTGCGCCGTTCGCTTCTATCGGGATGGCCTCGGCTTGAGAACCGAGGGCATCGTCGGACAGGAGTCCGAGCACGGAGCCGTTGTCTTCTTCGAGCTGCAGCCCGGACTGCAGTTGGCTATCTGGCCCCGCGCGAGCCTGGCGCATGACACAGGGTTGCCGCTGGGCGGTCGAGGCACAACCGACCTGTGTCTCGCGCACAATGTCGCCTCGAGGGTCGAGGTTGATGCTGTAATGGCAGAAGCCGCGGCCGCGGGCGCCGTGATCGTCAAGCCGGCACGGGAGACGATCTGGGGCGGCTATGCGGGTTACTTCCAGGACCCTGACCAGCATTTGTGGGAGATTGCCTGGAACCCGCGCATGCTCCCACCGGATTAGCATCGGACTTATTGAGAGGAGCACGACCGTTGCCTGACGCAGTCGACGACGATTTCTACAAGCGTGCCGATGCGCACATCCACCTGGCCAATGCCCAATTGGGCGAGGTCGGGCGCGGCAAGGTCAGCGCGTCGTTCATGTACGCGGTCGCACGGTTCAATGCGTGGATCAGCGCCTGCGGCTTCGAATCGGCCGATGAGATGCGTGCTTCCCGGGACGAAGCGCTCGACTACTTCGTCAACGAGTATCGGCAGATGCTGGGCCAGAACCTCGATGAGTACATCGCGAACTTCGAGTCCTACCTGCGGCCGCCGGACCAGAACGGCTGACGCGCCTTCCGACCCGGCCCGACCGGAAGCGACGCTGGACTACGCCGAGTCTGCATTGGGCTTGCGCCGCGTCGCCGCAATCGTCTCACCGGAGAATCACGGCTCCAGGCGTCTGCTGGCCAGGCTGGGCATGCAGTTCGAGTGCACGGTCCACCCTCCCCTCGATCCGAACGCGCTCTGCCTGTATGCGTGCACGAGGTCCGATTCAACCGCGGAGGCGCCGCGTTGAAGCTGCGCACCGCGGTCGCCGAGGATTTCGACGCGATTCTCGCACTCAACGAGGAAGCGGTTGCGGCGTTGAGCCCCCTGACCTTCGAGCGCCTGTCGGCGCTCCACTCTCAGGCTGCGCTGCGCCGCGTCGTCGAGGGCGACGGTGCGGTCGTCGCCTTCCTGCTGGGGTTGCGCGAGTCCGCGGACTACGACAGCCCGAACTTCCAGTGGTTCGTCGCCCGCTACGAGCGCTTCCTGTACGTCGACCGTATCGTGGTTTCGCGTAACGCCCGGGGTCGGGGCGCGGGCACGTTGCTCTATCGCGACCTGTTCGAGTTCGCGGCTGCGTCGTCGGTCGACTTGATTACCTGCGAGTACGATCTCGATCCGCCCAATCCGCGCTCGCAGAGGTTTCACGTGAGATTTGGATTTGCCGAGGTGGGCCGTCAACGACTCACTGGTCGCGGGAAGCAAGTATCGCTGCAGGCCGCGCGAGTCCCTCGACACGACCCTCCCGGCGAACTTGTGCCCGCATGAGCGGCGAGCAATGGCAGCGACGCGATGGAGAGCCTGAATGACCGATATCAAGGGTCCGGCGGTCGATCCGGAGGCCTTCCGCGTGGAAGGTCACTGTTGTGGTATCCGCCTGCCGGTACTGAAGGAACTTACTGGCGAAGGCATCCGGTTCGAACTGTCGCCGGAGGTAAAGGCCGAGTTAGTCGCAACCGGCGTCCTCCGCGCCGAGGACGAGAGCAATCCGCCAAAGCGCGGCTAATAGCGTATGCAGTGGAGAATCCGCTATCGGGTTACCTGTCGGGGACCTGCCTCGTACCAGCCCTTGCTTGCGTTGACCACCCGGACAACGAGCAACATCACCGGCACCTCGATCAGCACCCCGACCACGGTGGCGAGCGCAGCGCCTGACTCAAACCCAAACAGGCTGATGGCCGCAGCCACCGCCAGCTCGAAGAAATTCGAAGCGCCGATGAGCGCCGAGGGGCAGGCAACGCTGTGCTTCTCGCCCACTGCGCGATTGAGCAGGTAGGCGAGCGACGAGTTGAAAAAGACCTGGATCAGGATCGGCACCGCCAGCAGCGCGATGATCAGCGGCTGCTTGAGGATGGCTTCACCCTGGAACGCGAAGAGCAGCACCAGGGTCAGCAACAGGGCACCGATCGACCACGGCCCGATTCGAGCCATCGCGGCGTCAAACGCGGCCTGTCCCTTGCGTAGCAGCGATCGTCGCCAGAGCTGCGCGATGATCACCGGGATGACGATGTAGAGCACGACCGACGTGAGCAGCGTGTCCCACGGCACGGTGATCGACGCAATGCCGAGCAGCAGCGCCACGATCGGCGCGAACGCGAAGATCATGATCACGTCGTTCAGTGCGACCTGCGACAGCGTGAAATACGGGTCGCCGCCGGTCAGCCGGCTCCACACGAACACCATCGCGGTGCACGGTGCGGCCGCGAGCAGGATCAATCCGGCGATGTAGCTGTCGATCTGCTCCGGCGGCAGCAGCGGCGCGAACAGGTGCCGGATGAAGATCCAGGCGAGGAGCGCCATCGAGAACGGCTTGACGAGCCAGTTGATGGCGAGGGTCACGCCGATGCCTTTCACGTGCGCCCTGACCTGGCCGAGCGCGCCGAAGTCGATCTTCAGCAGCATCGGGATGATCATCACCCAGATCAGCAGGCCCACCGGCAAGTTGACCTTGGCGATCTCCATCGCCCCGACGCCTGGAAGACACCGGGCAGGAATTGGCCGAGCGCAATGCCGACGACGATGCAGATGAAGACCCAGATCGTCAGATACCGCTCGAAGAAGCTGAGTGGCGCTGCGGCGGCACGCTTGCCGGTCACTTCACATTGTGCGGACATCGCTCATCCCTCACCGATCCGGTCAAGTTCGGCCTTCAAGCGCGCGCGATCCAGACGGACCTCCGCGAGCGGTAACGCCAGAAAGGCCTCGATGCGTGCCCGGAGCGTGCGATAGGCGCGCATGAACGCGGCATCGATCTCCGCATCCGTGCCCGTGGCATGCGCCGGATCGTCCACGCCCCAGTGTGTTCGCAGCACGGGGCCGAGGTAGACCGGGCAGGTTTCTCCCGCCGCGCTGGCACAGACCGTGACGACGATGTCGGGCACCTCGGGCAGTTCGTCCCAGGACTTGCTGTGGTAGCCCTCGGTCGAAATGCCCTCGCGGGCGAGCAATGCCAGCGACCGCGGATGGACCTTGCCGGTCGGCTTGCTGCCCGCGCTCACGGCCCGCCAGCCGGGAGGCGCCAGATGATTGAACGTGGCTTCCGCGAGGATCGATCGACACGAATTGCCGGTGCACAGAAACAGCACGTTGAAGGTCCGATTCGGGTCGCTCACGCGGATTTCCTCTTGCGTTCGATCTTGCGTTCGATCGTGTCCTTCGGCGCGCACGCGGGGTCGCACGCGGCCCCGAGGCTGCAGCAGTTCTCGGTGAGGTAGGCGAGCACGGCGTTCATGCGGTCGAAGCTCGCGCTGTAATGCATGTACCGGCTTTCCTTGCGGACGGTCAGGAGGCCGGCCTGCGTGAGTTCCTTGAGGTGGAATGACAGCGTCGGGGCCGCGATGTCGAGCCGCTCGCTGATTTCACCCGGTGTATAGCCTTCCGGACCACGCTTCACGAGCAGGCGGAATACCGCGAGCCGCGATTCCTGGGCGAGCGCCGCGAGGGCGCTGAGTGCCTCGTGTTCTTTCATGTTTCTATAATCTTCGAATGTCATGGCAAGTCAACGACAGCCACCATGCCTAGATCACCTTCAGTGTCAGCTCAGCAGCCTCTTCGCTTCGTCCAGCGACGGTACCTTGCCGCTCAGTTTCACGGCACCATCGACGACCAGCGCCGGCGTGAACATCACGCCGAAGTCGGCGAATCGCTTCACGTCGGTGACCTTCTCGAGCTCGTAGGTCAGGCCCATGTCGCTTGCAGCCTGTTCGGCCACCGCGGTGAGTGCGCGGCACTTGGCGCAGCCAGAGCCGAGGATCTGGATCTTCATGACTTGTCTCCTGCGAGTCGCCCCGCGTCAGTTCACCAGAAGACCGTAACCCCAGCCCGTGATCGTCGCCATGACGACGACCAACGAGATGTAGGTAACGGTCTTCTTCAGGCCGAGAATCGAGTTGAGCACCAGCATGGCCGGAAGGCTCAGGGCAGGGCCGGCGAGCAGCAGCGCCAAGGCGGGTCCGGACCCCATGCCGCTGCCGACGAGGCCCTGCACGATCGGGACTTCGGTCAAGGTGGCGAAGTACATGAACGCGCCGGAGACGGCCGCGAACAGGTTCGAGGCGATCGAGTTGCCGCCGACCAGACTGCTGATCCATTCCGACGGAATCATCCCCTCGTGCCCAGGACGCCCAAGCAGGAAGCCCGCGACCAGCACGCCGCCGAGCAGCAGCGGCACGATCTGCTTGGTGTAATCCCACGCCTGGTTGAACCACTCGCCCGCCTCGCCCTCGCGACCGGCCGTGAGCCACGCGAGACCCAGGACCGCGACGAGAAACGGCCACGTCGGATGGCCGGGAACTGCGATCGCAGTGATGATCGTCGCAGCCGCAACCGTGGCGATGCGCTTCGGCTCGAGTTTGAACCAGCGCCACAACATGATCGCTAGCACGACGCCGAGTGTCGAGGTGATCAGCCACTTGACCGCGTACACCGCCGCAAAGAATCCGGTCTCTTGTGACGCCGCGCCCCAGTTTGCAAATACGAGGATGCCGACCAGCACTGCGAAAAAGGCGGCCGTTTGCGACAGGGGTCGCCCGGCCTCAGGCTCAGGCATCGCTAGCGCTGCGGCGGCCTTTTGCCGTTCCTCGTTTCGGAACATCAGCGCCATGAGCAATCCGATGATGACGCTGAACACCACGGCACCCGCTGCTCGGGCGAGGCCGAGCTGAACGCCTAGCACCTTGGCTGTCATGACGATGGCGAGCACGTTGATGGCCGGGCCGGAGTAGAGGAAGGCCGTCGCCGGGCCGAGTCCGGCGCCCATCCGGTAGATGCCCGAGAACAGCGGCAACACCGTGCACGAGCACACGGCGAGAATGGTCCCCGAGACCGATCCGACACCGTAGGCGACTGGCTTGGGTGCGGCAGGCCCCAGGAAGCGCATGACGGACGCCTGTGAGACGAACGCTGCGATCGCACCTGCGATCCAGAAGGCGGGCAGCAGGCACAACACGACGTGCTCACGTGCGTACCACTTGGTGAGTTCGAGCGCTTCGGTCACGGCGCTATCGAAGCGCGGCTGGCCGACCGGGAGAAAGTAGACGGCAGCGAAGACGGCGGCCAGAAGACCGAAGATCTTCAGCTCATGTCGCGCGCTCGGGTCCAGGGTCAGGGTGGTCATGGCATTCTCCGTCGGGCCAGCTCAGGCGCAGTCACAAGCGACCCGCTTCGAAGGGCGTCCGACGCGTGCTTTGTCCAGGCACTCGATGAAATGCGGTACGCAGTCCAACTCGAGGCGATAAAAGATCTTCTGGCCCCGCTTGTCGCTGGAGACGACGCCGGCTTCGCGCAGGACGTCCAGGTGCTTGGAGGTCGTGGACCAACCGAGCCCGACTGCGTGCACGAGATCGCAGACACACCGCTCGCCGTCCATGAGGGTGCGGACGAGTGTCAACCGTCCGGGGTTTCCGAGTGCCTTGAAGACCTCGTCGGGAGATGCGCCAAGAGGTTCGCTGGCCATGGCGCAAAGTATTTCGCCAAACGACGAAACTTTAATCAGGAGCTTCCGCAGTCCGCACAGCGCCTGCTAACAGGGGTACCGCCCCCCGCATTCCCTCTCGTCGTCCGGGACGCGTGATCGTCTGTTTGAATCACGCGCCCCGGACCCCGGCGACCGCATGTCAGGCAACGACCTGGATGTGGCTGACGGCGTAGGCGAGCGAACCCATGACGATGGCCACGGTGACGACGAGGCCAGACAGGACGCGGGTGGCGAATCGGTCGGCGTTGTTGCGCGTAAACATTGTTGGATCCTCCGTTGCGTGCGGGGGCCAAGTTACGCCTGCCAACTGGAGTGATAAATAGTCTCAATCCAACATATCTATTCGAGATTACTGAACAATACTCCGTGCGGCGGGAGGCTGCGTTGCGATTGCGGCGTTGTCGAACCTGGGACTCCTGGGTTCGCGTCCTGGTCCCCGCGCCACAAACGACGAGGCCCGCCGATGGCGGGCCTCACGTATGTGGCTGGGGGACTAGGATTCGAACCTAGGTTGACGGAGTCAGAGTCCGTAGTCCTACCGCTAGACGATCCCCCAAAGCGGATCAGCGCTTCGAGAACTGCGGGGCGCGACGGGCCTTGCGGAGGCCGACCTTCTTGCGCTCGACTTCGCGCGCATCTCGCGTCACGAACCCGGCGACGCGCAGCGGCTTGCGCAGCGACTCGTCGTAATCGATCAGCGCGCGCGTGAGACCGTGGCGGATCGCGCCGGCCTGGCCGGTGCTGCCGCCGCCGGCCACGTTGACCTCGACGTCGAACCGGTCGGCCATCTGCACGGTCTCGAGCGGCTGGCGGACGATCATGCGCGCGGTCTCACGACCGAAGAACTCTTCGATCGTGCGGTCGTTGATGCGGATCTTGCCGGTGCCGGAGCGCAGGTGGACCCGCGCCGTGGAAGTCTTGCGGCGGCCGGTGCCGTAGTTCGTGTTCACGGGCATCGTCGGAACCTTGCGTCTCAGAGTTCGAGGGGCTTGGGCTGCTGCGCGGCGTGCGGGTGCTTGTCGCCCGCGAACACGTGCAGCTTCTTGAACATGGCGCGACCGAGCGGATTCTTGGGCAGCATGCCCTTGACCGCGAACTCGATCGCGCGCTCCGGGTGCTCGGCCAGCATCTTCTCGAGCGTCTTGCTGCGGATGCCACCGATGGCGCCGGTGTGCCAGTAGTAGGTCTTGTCCGTGAGCTTGTCGCCGGTGACGCGGATCTTCTCGGCATTCAACACGACGATGTGGTCGCCCGTGTCGACGTGCGGAGTGTATTCGGGCTTGTGCTTGCCGCGGAGGCGCATGGCGAGCTGCGTGGCGAGGCGGCCGAGCGTCTTGCCGTTCGCGTCCACCACGTACCAGTCGCGCCGCACCTGCTCGGAGCGTGCAAAAAAGGTGGTCATCGGAGGCTCCAGGGAACCTGTCATGGCTGCAAAGAGCCGCGAATCTTACTGCAGGCCGGCGACCTTTGCAAAGGTGGTCTTGGGGCGCCGTGCCGCGAGGACACGGCGCCCGGCGCACCCTTATAGAATAGAGTCATGCCAGCGCCCGCCCCCCGCCTGAACCTGATCGACGGCTTGATCCGGGAGTTTGACCGGGCCCTCCGGACCGTCGCCGCGGCCAACGTGGCGGCCCGGCCAAACCCTGCGGCCGCCTGCCCCGAATCGGTGACCATCCCGGAAGCCCGCCACCATGCCGCTGGTCTGATGCGCGTCAACCACGCTGGCGAGATCGCCGCGCAGGCCCTTTATCACGGCCAGGCCCTGACCGCGCGCAATCCCAAGGTCCGGGCGGCCCTGCTCGAGGCGGCGCGGGACGAAACCGACCACCTGGCCTGGTGCGAGCAACGCGTGCGCGAGCTCGGCAGCCGCACCAGCCTGCTGGCCCCCGTCTGGTACGCCGGCTCGTTCGCGATCGGCGCCCTCGCGGGCCTGGCCGGCGATCGCAACAGCCTGGGTTTCGTTGCCGAGACCGAAAAGCAGGTGATCGAGCACCTCGAATCGCACCTGCACGAGCTGCCGCCCGACGACGAGCGTTCCCGCCGGATCGTCGCGCAGATGCAGGCCGACGAGGCGCGGCACGGCGCGGAAGCTCGCGATGCGGGCGGCCGGGACCTGCCCGGCCCGGTGCGCAATTTGATGCGCCGGACCGCCCGCTTGATGACCCGGGCCGCCTATCGCGTCTGAAAACTTGCGGCAATGGCGTCAATTGCTATTAAATCCGCGAAAGTTTTTTTACATAAATCACAAGGATAGGGAGCATGGAGACCGGCGGTAGACCCTTGAGCGAGATTCCGGCGATCAACCGTTTCCTGAGTTATTGCCGAATTCGCACGGTGCCTTCGAAGACCGTGCTCATCCACGCGGGCGATGTGCCCGACGTGCTGTACTACGTCATCAAGGGCTCCGTCGAAGTCCTGATCGAGGACGAGGAAGGCAACGAGATGGTGCTGGCCTACCTGAACAAGGGCCAGTTCTTCGGCGAAATGGGCCTCTTCAACGAGCAACCGCAGCGCAGCGCGTGGGTGCGCACGCGCTCGCAGTGCGAACTTGCGGAGATGACCTACCCGCGTTTCCGCCAGATCGCCGCGGAGAGCCCGACGCTGCTGTTCGAGCTCGCGACCCAGCTCGCCAGCCGCCTCGACCGCACCAACCGCAAGCTCGGCGACCTCGCATTCGTCGACGTCACCGGCCGGGTCGCCCACGCGATCATGGACCTGTGCAACGAGCCGGACGCGATGTCCCACCCGGAGGGCACGCAGATCAAGGTCAGCCGGCAGGAATTGTCGCGCCTGGTGGGCTGCTCACGCGAGATGGCGGGACGCGTGCTCAAGGTGCTCGAAGAGCAGGGGCTGCTGACGGCTCGCGGCAAGACCATGGTGGTCTACGGGGTGCGTCCGCGCCTCAAGGGCAAGGCTGCGCTGATGTCCGGCCAACCCAGCGCGCCCGCGCCGCTCGCGCTGCACGCCCGCAAGGCCACGACGGTCGATGAAGACGACGAGGACGAGGACGACGAGGAGTGATAGAGCGGACAGGGGATAGGGGATCGGGGATAGGGGATAGTCAGAAAGCCGCCGCGCGTTCCGCAGCCACCTCTTACCTATCCCCTATCCCCGATCCCCTATCCCCTCCCCGCTTTCCTGATCTCCTCCCGCATCGCCGCGATCGTCGCTGCGTAATCCTTCGCGCCGAAAATCGCCGACCCGGCCACGAACGTGTCCGCGCCCGCGGCCGCCACGGCCTCGATGTTATCCACCTTGACGCCGCCGTCCACCTCGAGCCGGATCTCGCGCCCGCTGCGATCGATCATCTCCCGGACCCGCGTGATCTTGGGCAGCACCGACGGAATGAACGACTGCCCACCGAATCCCGGGTTGACCGACATCAGCAGCACCATGTCGATCTTGTCGAGCACGTAGTCGAGCCAGTCCACCGGCGTGGCCGGGTTCAGCACGATGCCGGGACGGCAACCCTGCTCGCGGATCAGCCCGACGGTCCGGTCGACGTGCTCGCTCGCCTCCGGATGGAACGTGATCCAGCTTGCGCCCGCCTTCGCGAAGTCCGGCACGATCCGGTCTACCGGCTTCACCATCAGGTGCACGTCGATCGGCGCCTCGATACCGGCCTTGCGGAGCGCCTCGCAGACCAGCGGGCCGATCGTCAGGTTCGGCACGTAGTGATTGTCCATGACGTCGAAGTGCACGATGTCGGCGCCGGCCGCGAGCACGGCGCGCACTTCCTCGCCCAGGCGGGCGAAGTCGGCGGACAGAATTGAGGGCGCGATCCAGGGCGACTGCATGTCACGACTCCTGTGGACGATCGCTGAACTCTAGCAGGCCCGCCGGCTACTTCATCCCCCGGTGATTCCGGATGACTTCGTAGGCTTCGAGGATGCGTCGGGTGCGCTCGTGGGCCGCCTCGACCATGGACTGCGGCAGGCCGTTGGCAACCAGCTTGTCCGGGTGGTTCTGGCTCATCAGGCGCCGGTAGGCGAGCGTCACCTTGGCGTCGGCCGTATCCGGCGAGACGCCCAGCACCTGGTACGCGTCGGCCAGGCGGGCGGCGGCCGGCTGCGCGGCGGCGCCAGGGCCCTGCTGGCCGCGCATGCGCAGCATGGCCTCCAGCGCGGCGAACTCGATGGCCGAGATGCCGAGCGCATTGCAGATGCGCGCGAAGACCGCACGGGACGGCGCGCTCAGCCCGCCGCCGATCAGCGCCGCCTCCAGCTGGATCTGCACGAAGAGCCGGCGCAGGTCGTCGCGCCCCGTCGATGCGTTCCGGAACCCGTCGATGACGTCGTCGAGCGGAAAGTCGGCGGACTTGCCCTCGGTGAACAGGTCGATCGCGCGGCGCACGTCGGCCTCGCCGAGCGCGAAACGCCGCATCGTCTCGCGAGCCGCGCCGATTTCCTGTTCCGTCACGCGGCCGTCAGCCTTCGCGACGTGGCCCATGACCTGGAACGTGGCGCGGAAGAACACGACCTGCAGGTCGCGCGGCGGCACGCCGCCTCCCGGGCGCAGCCCCGCCGAGCGCCGGTCGAACTGGTGCCCGATGAGGAAACCCACGATGGCGCCGAGCCAACCGCGCCCGATGATGGCGCCCAGCACTGCACCGATCAGCTTTCCGTACCAGCCCATCGTTTCCTTGACCGTCGGGGAATGCGCCTGCAAAACTGCGGTCCCGCGGCAGCCCCGTATGGTAGCAGCCGGCCGCGGCCTTCTCCCGAATCCCGGAATCCCAGCATGGCCAGCGCAACGATCCCGTCCTCACCGCCGATGCACGAATCGCATCTCGCGGGCCTCGAGCGGCTGCACCAGGGCAAGGTGCGCGACATCTATGCCGTGGACCCGCAGCACATGCTGATCGTGACCACGGATCGCCTGAGCGCGTTCGACGTCGTGCTGCCGGATCCGATTCCCGGCAAGGGCCAGGTGCTGACGAGCATCTCGAACTACTGGTTCGCGCGCACCCGGCACATCGTGCCGAACCACCTGTCCGATTACCCGCTCGAGCGCGCGGTGCCCGACGCAGCCGAACGCGCGCTGCTCGCCGATCGCAGCATGGTCGTGCGGCGGCTCAAGGCGCTGCCGGTCGAAGCCGTGGTGCGCGGCTACCTGATCGGCTCGGGGTGGAAGGACTACCTGTCCACGGGCCAGGTCTGCGGCATCGACCTGCCGCGCGGTCTGCGGATCGCGGACCGGCTGCCGCAACCGATCTTCACCCCGGCCACCAAGGCCGAGCGCGGGCATCACGACGAGAACGTCGCGTTCGACGCGATCGCCGCCGTGATCGGCGCGCCGCTCGCCGCTCGCGTCCGCGATGCCGCGATCGCGCTTTACCAGTTCGCGGCGGCACATGCGCTCGAGCGCGGCATCATCATCGCCGACACGAAGTTCGAGTTCGGCGTGGACGAATCCGGCACGCTCACGCTGATCGACGAGGCGCTGACTCCGGACTCGTCGCGGTTCTGGCCGGTGGACACCTACGCGCCCGGCTCGAGCCCGCCATCGTTCGACAAGCAGTTCGTGCGCGATTACCTCGAGACGCTCGACTGGGACAAGACGCCGCCCGCGCCGCGGTTGCCGGCCGACGTGATCCGCAAGACGTCCGAGAAGTACGCGGAAGCGCTCAAGCGGCTGACCGCGTAAGCAGCTGCAACGCTGACGGCGCACGCAGTCGCCGCACCGACGCGTTCGGGATCGGCTTGCGGGGACGGCGTGAATCCTTCCCTGGAGCCTCCGGCCGCGGCGTCCATGCCGCGGACGGCCCCGCAAGCCGATCCCGAACCTCGGTTGCGACGACTGCTCGCCTGCGGCAGTGGCAACTTGCGCGCGGCACTCGCTGCGCGTGGCGCGTACGCGCGCCGGCTCGCGCGTCAGCGGGCCGCGCTAGCGCGACCAAGGCTTCGCGGTGGTCCGGGTCGTGGGAGATTGCTCGCGGGGCGTCACGCGGCACGGACGCCGCGTGCGAGCCTCCAGGACGGATTCACGGCGTCCCCGCGGGCAATCTCCCACGACCCGGACCACCGCGAAACCGTCCAACCGCGTTAGCGCGGTTCGCCCCGCGACGCCCAGCGCGAAATCACGCGATGCAATTCGCGCACGCCATCCGTCAGCGCCGCCGGCCCCGGCTGCAGGATGATCGACGACTTCACCTCGTGCAGCTCGCCGTCGCGGACCGCCGGCACATCCTGCCAACCCGGACGTGCCGCGACGGCACGCGGGTTGAATTTCTTGCCGCACCACGAACCGAAGATCAGGTCCGGCGCGCGGCGCACGACCTCGAGCGGATCGACGACGATGCGATCGCGGCCGAGCGACTGGGTCGCCAGTTCCGGAAACACGTCGTCGCCGCCCGCGGCCGCGATCAGTTCGGAGACCCAGCGGATCGCCGAGATCTGCGGCTCGTCCCACTCCTCGAAGTACACGCGCGGGCGCCGCGGCAAGCGGGCGGCTGTCGCGCGAATCGCGTCGAGACCGGCTTCGAGTTCCGCCACCAGCGAGGACGTGCGCGACTCGCAACCCACCATCCCGCCGAGCGTGCGCAGCATGCGCAGGATGTCGGCGACGCTGCGCTGGTTGAACACGTGCACCTCGATGCCGCGCCGGATCAATTCGGCCGCGATGTCGGCCTGCAGGTCCGAGAAGCCGAGCACGAGGTCCGGCTCGAGCGCCACGATGCGGTCGAGCTTCGCGCTGGTGAAGGCCGAGACGCGCGGCTTCTCCTTGCGCGCCCGCGGCGGACGCACGGTGAAGCCGGAGATGCCGACGATGCGCCGTTCCTCGCCGAGCAGGTAGAGCGCCTCCGTCGTCTCCTCGGTGAGGCAGACGATGCGGGACGGGTACGCGGCAGGCTCGCGGGCGCTCATCCGGCTAATCTAGCACTTGCCTGCCCTCGCGCCGCGTGCAAGGCTTGGCCCCGCTTTGCACCAGTCCGCCGCGCTATTCCCCGACCTGCACCGCAAGTTCGAGCACTGGCTGTTCGACCTGCCCGAGGCCGTGGGCGGCAAGCCGCTGCGCTGGCTGGCCTTCCCGCTGCGCTACGTCTACGCGCTGCTGCGCGACCTGGCGCGCGGCGACATCGGGTTGCGGGCGATGAGCCTCGTGTATTCCACGCTGTTTGCGATCGTGCCGGTCGTGGCCGTCGCGTTCTCGGTGCTGAAGGCCTTCGGCTACCACCGCGAACTCGAGCCAGTGCTGTTCGAGTTCCTGCGGCCACTCGGCGAGCAGGGTTACTCGCTCACCGCGAGCATCATGGGATTCGTCGAGAACGTGCAGGGCACGCTGCTCGGCACGATCGGCTTCCTGTTCCTGCTCTACACGGTGATCTCCACGATCCAGAAGACCGAGGAAGCGCTCAACTTCACCTGGCACGTCGAGCGGCCGCGCAGCCTCGGTCGCCGCGTCAGCGAGTACCTGGTCGTGATGCTGGTGGGACCCGCGGTGGCCGTGCTCGCCATGGTGATGCTCGCCTCGTTCGAGGCGAGCGAAGTGGTCGCGAGACTCTCGGGCCTGGCGACCGGCGACGCGTCGAGCGCGAGCCGCGCGCATCTGGCGCCCTACGTGATGATCGTGGGCCTGTTCCTGTTCGTGTACGTCTACATGCCGAACACGCGAGTGCGGCTCGGCCCGGCCCTCGGCGGCGCGCTGGCGGCGGGAGTGCTCTGGGCGGCGGTGGGCGCGCTGTTCGCACGCATCGTCGTCTACTCGGCCAAGACGGCGGCAATCTATGCCGGCTTCGCCGTGGTGCTGCTGTTCCTGGTCTGGGTGTACCTGAGCTGGCTGATCCTGCTGCTCGGAGCGCAGCTGTCGTTCTACATGCAGCACCCCGAGCACCTGCGCACCGGCCACGACGACGTGCCGCTGACCGGGGCGCTGCGCGAGCGGCTCGCGATGTCGGTGATGTACCTGATCGGCGAGCGCTTCCTCGACGGCGGGCCTCGCTGGACGATCAACGGGTTGGCTGAGCGACTCGACGTTCCCGGCAGCATCCTCGACGACGTGGTCTCGGCGCTGCAGGTCCACGGCCTCGTGCTCGACGCCGAGGACGACTCCGTGGCGCCGGCCCGCGACCTCGCGACGATCTCGCTCGAATCGATCCTGGACGCGATCCGGCACGAGGTTCCCGATCCGAGGCGTCCCGCGCAGCGACCCGTCGCGCCAGCCGACCAGGCCGCTCGCGCCGCGGACGAAGCGCTGCGCGCCAGCGTGCGCGAGCGCAACCTGCGCGAGTTGATTCGCCCGGAAGGCTGAAGCGGGCTGCGTCAGGCCCCGGCGACGGTCATCTGCTCGACGAGGATCGAGCCCGTGCGGATCCCGCCGCGAGCGTCGACATCGGAACCGACCTCGGCAATCTGCCGATAGATGTCGCGCAGGTTGCCGGCGACCGTGACCTCGTGCACGGGGTGGACGATGACGCCGTTCTCGACCCAGAAACCCGCCGCGCCGCGCGAGTAGTCGCCCGTCACGCCATTGACGCCCTGGCCCATCAGTTCGGTCACCAGCAGCCCGCGATCCATCAGCGCCAGCATGCCGGCGAAATCGCGACCCCGGCCGTGCACCAGCAGGTTGTGCGTGCCGCCCGCGTTGCCCGTGGTGCGCAGGCCGAGCTTGCGCGCGGAGTACGTGCCGAGCACGTAACCGAGCAACACGCCCGCGGTCACGAGTTCGCGGTCCCGCGTCGCCACACCCTCGTGATCGAACGGTGCGCTGGCCAGTGCACGCGGCAGGTGCGGCCGCTCGGCAATCGAGAACCAATCGGGAAACACCTGCTGGCCCGCGGCATCGAGCAGGAAAGACGCGCGACGGTACTGGCTGCCGCCGCGCACGGCGCCGACGAAGTGGCCGACCAGCCCGCGCGCGACGTCCGGCGCGAACAGCACCGGCACCTTCATCGTGCCGAGCTGCCGCGCACCCAGCCGCCGCACGGCTCGCTCGCCGCTCGCTCGACCGACGCTGGCGGCACTCTCGAGCGCGCGCCAGTCGCGGGCCGTCGAGTACCAGTAGTCCCGCTCCATTTCGTCGCCGGACGAACCGAGCACGGCGCAGCTCAGGCTGTGCACCGTGCCGGGATACGCCGCGAGGAAACCCAGCGAGTTGCCGTAGGCGCGCACGCCGCGATGCGTACTGACGCCTGCGCCTTCCGAATTGGTGATGCGGGCGTCGACCGCCATGGCCGCGGCCTCGCATTCCAGCGCCATCTCGCAGGCTCGCTCAGGGGTCACGTCCCACGGATGGGCGAGATCCAGGTCGGGGATCTCCTTCGCGAGCGTGTCGGGATCCGCGAGACCGGCACAGGGATCCTCTGCGGTGAAACGCGCAATGCTGCAGGCTTTGGCGACGGTCTCGCGCAGCATCGCCGGGCTCAGGTCGGCCGTGCTGGCCGAGCCCTTGCGAGTCCCGAAGTAGACGGTCACCCCCATGCCGCGGTCGCGCTGGTACTCGACGGTCTCCACTTCACCGAGCCGCACCGAGACCGAGAGTCCGACGTCCATGCTGACGGCAGCCTCGGCCTGGGATGCGCCGAGCGCGCGAGCCTCCTCGAGCGCGAGTTCGACGAGTGCGAGCAGGTCGGCGCCGTCGGCGACCGGGGTGGAGCTGTGTTCGATGGCCATGGTGCGGCTCAGCGGTTGCGACCCGGCATTCTAGCAGCGGTCGGGCACGCGTCCCTGCGTGCTAGCATTCCGGCCGATGGGCGACCCTCAGGATTACGCAGACGAACCGCCGAGCAAGAGCGAGCTCAAGCGCCAGAGCCGCGACCTGCAGGATCTCGGCCAGGCGCTGGTGGACCTGCCGGCGGCGGAGTTCGCTGCACTGCCGGTGCCGGAGGACCTGCGCGACGCGATCGTCGCCGCGCGACGCATCACGAGCCATGGCGCGCGAGTCCGCCAGCGGCTCTACATCGGCAAGCTGCTGCGCAACATCGACCCGGAACCGATCCGCGAGGCCCTGGCGAACCGCGCGGAGGTGGACCGGCAACGCGTCAGGCGCGAGCACGCGATCGAGGCGTGGCGCGACCGGCTGCTCGCCGACGAGCCTGCTGCATGGACTGAACTCGCCGCGCTGGTCGGCGCGGACAACCTGCCCCAGCTCCGCTCGCTCGTGCGCCAGGCCAGGGCCGAACGGGATGCCGCGCGCGCACCGTCGGCGGCGCGTCAATTGTTCCGCCGACTGCGGGAGTTGCTGTCCGCGGCCCCCGCCTGAGGCGACGCGCGGCCGGTGCTACAATGCCGCGGTGAAACCGCTCGTTGGCATCATCATGGGGTCGACTTCGGACTGGGAAACCCTCAAGTCCGCGGCCGAGACGCTCGATAAACTCGGCGTGCCGCACGAGGTGCGCGTCGTTTCGGCGCACCGCACGCCCGACCTGCTGTTCGAGTACGCCGCGTCCGCGCGTGACCGCGGCCTGCAGGTGCTGATTGCCGGCGCGGGTGGTGCAGCCCACCTGCCCGGCATGGCGGCCGCCAAGACCTCGCTGCCAGTGCTTGGCGTGCCGGTGCAGTCGAAGTCGCTGAACGGGCTCGATTCGCTGCTCTCGATCGTGCAGATGCCGGCGGGCATCCCGGTCGGCACGCTCGCAATCGGCGCCGCGGGCGCGACCAATGCGGCCCTGCTCGCTGCGGCCATCCTCGGCAACACGCACCCGCAGGTTCGCTCGGCCCTCGAGGCATTCCGCGCCGCGCAGACCAGCAAGGTGCTCGCGCAGCCCGATCCCCGGCAGCCGCCCGTTACATGAGAATCGGCATCATCGGTGCGGGCCAGCTCGGGCGCATGCTGGCGCTCGCAGGCTATCCACTCGCGCTGCAGTTCCGCTTCCTGGACTCGACCGCAGACTCGCCGGGCGCGCAGGTCGCGCCGATCGTGCTTGGTCCGTTCGACGACGCTGCGAGCCTGCGCCAGCTCGCCGGCGGCGTGGACCTCGTCACCTACGAATTCGAGAACGTGCCGGTGGCCGCCCTGCACGAGGTGGCCGCAACGCGTCCGTGCTTCCCGCCGGTCGATGCGTTGCGCGTGTCGCAGGACCGTCTGCTCGAGAAGGAGCTGTTCGGCCGCCTCGGCATCCCGACGCCGGCGTTCCGTGCCGTCGACTCGCTGGCCGACCTGCGCGCGGCGGTCGCTGCGATCGGCCTCCCCTGCGTCCTCAAGACGCGGCGTCTCGGCTACGACGGACGCGGGCAGCGTTACCTGCGACGGCGCGCTGACGTCGCGGCCGCCTGGGATGCGCTGGGCGGCGTGCCGCTGATCCTCGAGGGGTTCGTGCGCTTCGACCGAGAGGTGTCGCTCGTGGGCGCGCGCAGCACGCGCGGTGAGACGCGTGCGTACCCGATCGTCGCTAATACGCACCGGGAAGGCATCCTGCGCGTGACGGTCGCGCCGGTGCGCGACGCGCGCCTGCAGCGCGCCGCCGAGGCCCACCTGCAGCGGGTCCTCGATCACTTCGATTACGCGGGTGTGCTGACGATCGAGTTCTTCGTCGCAGGCGGGCGCCTGGTGGCGAACGAGATGGCGCCCCGCGTGCACAATTCCGGCCACTGGACCATCGAGGGCGCCGCGACCTCGCAGTTCGAGAACCACCTGCGGGCGATCCTGGGCCTGCCGCTCGGCGACACGCGGGCCGTCGGCCACGCCGCGATGGTGAACTTCATCGGCACGATGCCGGACCGGTCGCAGCTGCTCGCACTGCCGGGCGTCCACTACCACGATTACGGCAAGGCGCCCCGGCCCGGCCGCAAGCTCGGCCATTGCACGGTGGTCGCGGCGACCGCGGCGGAGCGGGATGCCGCGTTGCGCAAGGTGTTGCGCCGGGTCGGGCGCTGATGGAATCCGCGCTGCGGGTCGGGTCTAATAGTGTGACGAGCGGCTCAATTGCCTAGGGGGGCGCCCCGCGTATAGTCCTTTCTGGAGCGCCGAATGTACCTCGACCATTTCAAATTGACGGACCTGCCGTTCCGCCTCAGCCCGGACCCGGCCTTCCTGTACCTGAGCCAGATTCATGCGCGCGCCAAGGCGTACATGGAGTCGACGATCTGGTTCGCCGACGGGTTCGTGGTGATCACGGGCGAGATCGGCTCCGGCAAGACGACGCTCATCGAGACCTTCCTCAAGGAGATCGAGGAGGACGTCGTCGTCGTGCAGATCAACCAGACGCAGATCTCGCCGGTCGAGTTCCTGCAGGCCATGCTGGTCCAGCTCGGCTTCAACCCGTTCAAGATGCGCAAGGCGGAACTGCTCGCGACCATCAACGAATTCCTGATCGAGCAGTATTCGAAGGGACGCAAGGTCCTGCTGATCGTGGACGAGGCGCAGAACCTGACCCAGAAGGTGCTCGAGGAGGTGCGCCTGCTGTCCGGCGTCGAGACGACCAAGCACAAGGTGCTGCACATCATCCTCGCCGGCCAGCCCGAGCTGGCCGACAAGCTCGACGCTCCGGACCTGGCGCAGCTCATGCAGCGCGTCCGGCTGCGCTTCCACCTCACTGCGCTGAGCGAGCCGGACACGAGCGAGTACGTGCGGCATCGGCTCCGGGTCGCGGGCGCGGCTGACCGGGAGATCTTCGAGCCGGAAACGTTCCCGGTGATCTACCGCTACACGGGCGGCACGCCGCGTCTCGTCAACACGCTGTGCGACACGGCCCTGCTGGTCGCATTCGCCAAGGACAGGCACACGGTCTCGACGGCCGAGCTGAACGAAGCGATCCACGAGCTGCAGTGGGTCGAGTTTGCGGCGCGGACGTCGACGCAACTGCGCCCGGCGCTCGAAGACACCTCGCCGCAACTGCAGTTGCCGGTCGGACGCCTGGTGCTGTCGATCAAGGGCCGGGTGGTGGCGGAAAGGGATCTCGCGCAGGGCCGCTGCGTGATCGGCCGTACCTCGGACAATGACCTGCAGATCGACAGCACCTACATCAGTCGGCACCACGCGCAGGTGGTCACCACGAGCGACGGCAGCCTGGTCGAGGACCTGAACAGCACGAACGGGATCTTCGTGCGTGGCAAGCGCGTCCGGCGCCATCGATTCGCCGACGGCGACGTCGTTCGCATCGGCATGCACGAGATCACGTATCACAAGATCGATCATCTGGCGACGTCGACCGGCGCGCTCGACGAAGACGATGGCGAGTCCGACGAGGACGACGGCGCCGAGAACGAGGACGCCGAGGAGACCGAGGAAGAGCGCGACAGCTGAGCGCGTCAGTCGTCGAGCGAACGGGTGTCGTATTGCGACTGGCTGGCGCGATAATCGCGCCGCCGCATCCACAGCACGAGTCCCGCGGTGAGCCCGGCCCCGCCGACCAGCAACAGCAATCCGCGCGGACCCCGCTCGAGGAAATACGCGGCAGCGAGCGCCGCCGCGCCCGCTGCCATGCAGGCGGCGGGAATCAATTCGTACAGCGGCCGCGGAATCCACATGGCGGGGTTGTTCAGGCCGTCCCGCCGACGGTGAGCCCGTCCACGCGCAGCGTCGGCTGGCCGACGCCGACCGGGACGTCCTGGCCTTCCTTGCCGCAGGTGCCGACGCCGTCGTCGAGCTTGAGGTCGCGACCCACCATCGAGACGCGGGTCATGACTTCGGGACCGTTGCCGATCAGCGTCGCGCCCTTGACCGGCGCGCCGAGCCGTCCGTTCTCGATCAGGTAGGCCTCGCTCGCCGAGAACACGAACTTGCCGGACGTGATGTCGACTTGCCCGCCGCCGAAGTTCCGGCAATAGAGGCCCTTGGCGACGGACGCGATGATCTCCTCCGGAGCGTGCGGTCCCGGCAGCATGTACGTGTTGGTCATGCGCGGCAGCGTCAGGTGCGCGAACGACTCACGACGGCCGTTGCCGGTGGGCGCCACGCCCATCAGCCGCGCATTGAGCTTGTCCTGCAGGTAACCCTTCAGCACGCCGTTCTCGATCAGCGTCGTGCACTGCGTCGGGGTACCCTCGTCGTCGACGTTGAGCGAGCCGCGGCGCGCGGCCAGCGTCCCGTCGTCGACGATCGTGACGCCGGCGGCCGCGACCTGCTGGCCGATCCGCCCGCTGAAGGCCGACGTGCCCTTGCGGTTGAAATCGCCCTCGAGCCCGTGGCCGACCGCCTCGTGCAGCAACACGCCGGGCCAGCCCGAGCCGAGCACGACGGTCATCGTGCCGGCCGGCGCCGGCACGGCTTCGAGGTTCACCTGAGCGGTGCGCACGGCCTCACGCACCAGGTCGCGCCAGCGCCCTCCCGCCAGGAACTCGGTGTAGGCGAAACGCCCTCCGCCACCCGCGTAGCCCTGCTCGCGCCGCCCGTCGTGCTCGATGATCACCGAGACATTCAACCGCACCAGCGGGCGGACGTCGGCCGCCAGCGTGCCGTCGCTGGCAAGCACGAGGATCGTGTCGTGCGACGCGGCGAGGCTCGCCATCACCTGCGTGATCCGCGAATCGAGCGCGCGCGCCTCGCGATCGATTTCCTCGAGCAGCTGGACCTTGTCGCGGTCGCCGAGCGTCTCGACCGGGTCGATCGGCAGATACAGCCCGTGGCCGCCCTGCGCGCGCCACGCCTGCAGCGCGCCCGTCGAGCCCGAGCGCGCAATCGCCCGCGCCGCCTGCGCTGCCTCGAGCAGCGCCGGCAGCACCACTTCGTCCGAGTACGCGAAACCGGTCTTCTCCCCGGCGAGCGCCCGCACGCCGACGCCGTGGTCGATGCTGTGCGCACCGTCCTTGACGATGCCGTCCTCGAGCGCCCACGACTCCTCGCGGATCATCTGGAAGTAGATGTCCGCGTAGTCGACTGCATGGCCCATGACGTCGCCGAGCACGCGCGCGACGCTGTTTTCGTCGAGACCAGCGGGCGCGAGCAGCCCGGCCCGGGCGAGCTCGAGCGGATCGGACGGGATCGACGGCACGGCGGACAGCGCCTGGGGCGAGAACAGTGCGGGCGGGATCTGGGTTTGCATGTAGCTCAGGTCGGCAGGCGGCGGTGGTCGACGCAGGGGAAATTCTGCCTGAGCTCGCGCTGCCGCACGAGGTCGATCTCGGCCGTGACGACGCCGGTGCCGCGAGGCAACCGTGCCAGCACCCGCCCCCAGCAGTCCACGATCATCGAGTCGCCGTGGGTTTCGCGGCCATTCTCGTGGAAACCCGACTGCGCCGGTGCCACGACGTGGCACAGGTTCTCGATCGCACGGGCGCGCAGCAGCACCTCCCAGTGCGCGCGCCCCGTGGGTGCCGTGAAGGCCGAGGGCAGGCAGAACCACTCGGCTCCGAGGCTCAACAGGCGGCGAAACAGCTCGGGAAACCTCAAGTCGTAGCAGACGGCGAGGCCGAGGCGCCCCGCCGGGGTATCCACGCAGACCGGCGTCGCGCCGGGCCGCACCGAAGAGGACTCCTGGTAGCGCTCGTCCTTGCCGGGAATCTCGACGTCGAACAGGTGGATCTTGTCGTAGCGTGCCACGCGTCGCCCGGCCGCGTCGTAAACGAGGCAGGCTGCGGCCAGCCGGGTCTCGCCCGCCACGTGCAGCGGGACCGTGCCGGCGACGATCCACAGGCCGAGCTCGCTGGCCAGCGACGCGAGCCGCGACTGGATCGGCCCGTCGCCGTCGTTCTCGGCAATGGCGAACTTGTCCGCTTCCGCCACGCCCATGAACGCAAAGTTCTCCGGCAGGGCTGCGACGCGCGCGCCCTGCGCCCGCGCCTCACGCAGCAGGCGACTCGCGCCGTCGAGGTTGAGCCCGACGTCAGCCGAGGAAACCATCTGGATCGCAGCAACGCGGGTCACGGACGCTTCTCCTGCTCGGGGACCCCGGCGGCGGAACTGCCGGCGGTGGCCGAAATTCGCTCGACCGTGGGATTGGACCATGGGCCGGTGACGCGGTAGTAAATCCGCGCAAGTCCCTGCAGCTGCCCTTTGAAGAGCTGCGAGAACAGCAGCGCACCGGCCGCACCGACCGGTCCGCCGGCCAGCGCGCCTGCCATGGTGATCGGACCGCTCGGGCTGCCGCTCACGACGACCGTCTGCTCGTAGTCCTGCGCGGCGAGCCCGGTTCGCCCGACCACGCCGATGTCGACCGTCGCACCCTTCAGCAGCAGGTTCTGCGTATGGGCGTTGCCCGCGCGAATCTCGAAATCGCCCTGCACCGTGTCGAAAGTGAGGCCCTCCTCGGTGACGTCACGGAAGTCGAGCGACAGCCGGCGCGGCAGTTCCACGACGCTGATGAGGCCGAGCATGCGACCGGCTCCCGGCTTCACGCCGCGCAACCGGCCCTGCTCGAGCTCGAGGCGCAGCGTTCCGTCCATGCGCGCGAGCGCATCTTCCGCAGGGCCACCGCTCCAGGTCAGGTTCGCTCGCACCCGCGCCTGGGTCGCGTCGACGGATTCCCGGTAACCGAGCGCGCGCGACGCAGCGGCGAGATCGGTGCTCGAGAACTCGAGCGCCAGCCGCGTCCGCGAGCCGGTGTCCTCGGCCAGCCAGGTGCCGGTGCCGGTGAGCCCGAACGCGGCGGACTGCGCGCTGAGGCTGGTGAGCCTGAGACCCTGCGGATCCTTGCGGACGTCAGCCTGCAGGCGGCCGAACTGCCGGCCTTGCCAGGCGAAGTCGCCGGCGCGAACGGCGATCGCCGGCAAGTCGCGCGGATCGGTTTCGCGCGCAGCCTGCGCGTCGCCGCGCTTCGGCGCGGCCTTCAGCAGCAGTCGCTGCATGTCGAGTTGCAGCGGCTCCCCGGCCTTGAAATCGACCGGCACCGAGACGCGCCCCTCGGCCATCGGGCCGCTCACGTCGATGCGCCAGGCGCGCTCGAGCGGCTGCAGTCGCGCCGTGACGTCTGCGAATTCGAAACCGAGCACCCGCGCCGTGTCGAGGTGCACGTCCACGGGACCGAGCCATTCCGACAGTCGCTGGCCGCCGCCGGACGGCGAACGCAGCGTCAACCATTCGCCGAGGTCGAATTCAGGCCAGTCGCCGGTGACGTGCAGTCCCGGTCGCGACGGCAGCGCGATCGGTTGCCCGTCGAAGCGCGCGGCTCCGCGCTCGAGGCTCCAGCGGCGGCCGTCGCGCGCTGCGAAGGCCAGCATTGCGCGCGCTGCACCGGAGTCGATGCGCACCTCGTTGCGGCCTGGACGCGCGATTGCGAGCACGACCCGGGTCGGCCGCGCGTCCGTCGCTCGCTTGGCGAACGGCCGTGGAGCGCTCACCTCGAGTCCGCGCAGGTCGCTCGTGACCTCGAAACGGACCGGCCAGGGTTCGCCAGCGCCGCGCCGCTCGAGCCGGCCATCGAGCTGCCACTCGGCACCGCCGGTCATCCGGATCGAGTTCGGCAGGCCGATGAAGCGTGGCAATCCCGCGCCACCGGCACGTCCGCGACCGCTCAGCAGGACCGAGGCGGTGACCTCGCGACTCAACGGCCCGGGCCGTACGCTCAATTCGAATGGACCGTCCAGTATCGAGCCGCGCAGCGCATCCGCGCTGACGTCGAGGTTATGGATCTCGAGGGTCCCCGTCACCCCGGTCGCAGGAGTCCGCAAGGCCGGCAGCGCCACCGTGGCCGAGCGCAACGTCGTGCGCACCGTGTAATCGCGGCTCGCCGCGTCGCCGGTCTTGAGCTCGAGTCGCAGATCGAAGTCGGCTGGCCCGTTCCCGGAGACCTGCATGAACTGCGTGCCGAGCCGCGGCCCGAGCGGGCTGCCCTGCAGCACGGCGAGGGCTGCCGCGACGTCCCCCGACGCCTGCGCGCCGATCTCGAGCACGGGCGCCTTCAGGTCGGCGATCGTGAGCGATGCACTGCGCAGCCGCAGCCCGCCGACGCTGCCCGAGCCCACGTTCGCCCGCAGCGACGCGTTGCGGAATTCGATCGTGCCGGCGGCCTCCGTGAGCGGCGCGAAGCCGTCGAAGTAGTCCAGCCGCACGCCGCTGACGTCGGCGCTCGCGACGAATTCGCCCTCGCCATTGCGGAACGGGAAGCGACGCACTGGTCCCCGGTAAGACACGCGGCCATTGCTCGCCTGCCCGGACGGGAACGCGCGGTCGAGCCAGGCGATCGTGCGCGGCTTGAGACGGCCTGCCGGCAGCACGCGGGACACCAGCGCTGCATCGAGTCGCTCGACCTGGGCGTCGAGCGCGAGCACCGGGGAGCGCAGGCCGGGATCGAGTCGCAACTCGAAGCCGCCCTGCACGGATGCCTGCGGGTGACTCAGCACGATCTCCGGTGCGGCGAGCACCCAGTCGCGCCCTTCGCGTCGCCAGTCCATCTCGGCCGTGGCGCGCGACAGCACGATCGGCTCGCGAAACATGCGCGGCCAGTCGAGCGACGGCGCGTCCGCTTGCAGTGCAATCCGGCCGCGCTCGTCCGTGCCGGACAGCGTCGCCGTGATGCCGGCGATCCCAGGCCATCGCCCGCTGGGCGCAGTGGCGACGCCGAGCAGGTCGGCACTGACGGCAAACCTCGGTTCCGAGCCCGCTCGCTCGCGCAGCACGTCAGCCCGCAATTCGCGGACTTCGCCGGTCGGCTGCAGGCCGCCCCAGCGGTCGAACCCGGCGGGCGCGGTCGCTAGCACCAGCGGCCACAGCAGGCCCAGGTCGATTCGACTCGCGTACACGTGCAGGCCGAAGGCGCTGGCCGGGTGTCCGCGCCACGCTCCGGAGATCGCCGGTTCGACCATCGGTTCGCCCGGCGCGCGCCGGAACTTCAGGCCGGTCGCGTTGAACGTGAAGAGATCCCCGTCGCGCCGCAGCCGCAGCCGTCCGGCGAGGTTCGCGTAGCGAGCCTCGCGCGGCAATGCCGTTGCTGGCCGGTCCACGAAGGCCTTGTCCGCCAGCGGCATGCTGAGTGGCGACGCCCCGGGTTCGCGATACGGCCTGGAGATCTCGACGACCGCGATCGGCGGGATGTCGCGCGGCCGGAGGTCCGCGACGACGTCGACCAGCTCGGCATCGATCCGCAGCTGGTCCAGCCGGCCTTGCGCGACGCGCAGCACGACGCTGACCGGACCCTCGCCCGACGTCGGTCGCGTGGCGCCAGCGGGCAGGAACTCCGCGAGCCCGGCCAGCACGAGGCGGTCCACGCCGATCGAGAGCCGCGCATCGATGTCCGCGAATCGATCAAGCGAACCGCGCAGCCAGCCGCTGAAATCGATGCTGGAACCGAGTCGATCCGGCAGGCGGCCCGAGCCATTCAGCTGCACGGCATCGTGCTCCCGCTGCAGCACCAGCTGGACCTGCTCGAGCGTCCAAGGGCCGCGGCCGGTCTTCAGGTCCCGGTAGCTCACCCGGGCGGCCTCGATCTCGACCCGCCCCGCGGGCAGCCGCTCGAGCTCGAAAGGCGGACGATCCTGGGGGCGCTCACCCTGGCCGAGCAACCGTATTCGACCGTCCGCGAGACGCACGATCGTGACGGCCGGACCGACGAGTCGCACGCGACCCGCGACGAGCTCGCCGGTGCGGAAGAGGCTCCACAGGTCGAGGGCGACGGCGCCCTCGCGGGCCTCGAACAAGGCCTCGGTGCGATCGTCGTCGAGCACTCGCACGTCGCGCAGCACGATCTCGGGACCGAACCAGCGCAGCCGCGCGTCGATGCCGGCGAACTCGACGCGCAGGCGGGTCTGTTGCTCGACCCAGTGCTGCAGCCGCGTCGCATTCTCGGGGACGAGCGCAAGGGCGAACCGCAACGCGCCCAGCAGCAGCGCCGCCGTGATCAGCACGCCGGCCAGCAGCCCGGCCAGCAACCGCCAGGGCCGGGCGGAGTGGCCGCGCCCGGCAGACTCCTTCACATGAGCACCACGTCGTACTGGTCAGGCTCGTACAACGACTCGGTCTGCAACCGGATCGGCTTGCCCACCAGCATCTCGACTTCGCCGAGCGCGGCCGACTCCTCGTCGAGCAGGCGCTCGATGACGTCCTGGTGGGCCAGCACGAGCAGCTGTTGCAGGTCGAACTGTCCGGCCTGGCGGAGGATCTCGCGAAAGATCTCGTAGCAGACCGTTTCCGGCGTCTTGAGGAAGCCGCGGCCGTCGCACGCGGGGCACGGCATGCAGAGCTGGTGGGCGAGGCTCTCGCGCGTGCGCTTGCGCGTCATCTCGACGAGGCCCAGCGCCGACACCGTGGAGACGTGCGTCCTGGCGTGATCCTTGGCGAGCGCCTTCTCCAGCGCCTGCATGACCTGGTGGCGGTGCTCCTCCTCCTCCATGTCGATGAAGTCGATGATGATGATCCCGCCGAGGTTGCGCAGGCGCAGCTGGCGGGCGATCGCGACCGCCGCCTCGAGGTTGGTGCGGTAGATCGTCTCCTCGAGGTTGCGGTGACCGACGTAAGCCCCCGTGTTGACGTCGATCGTCGTGAGCGCCTCGGTCTGGTCGATGATCAGGTAGCCGCCCGACTTGAGCGCGACCTTGCGCTCGAGGGAACGCTGGATCTCCTCTTCGACGCCGTGCAGGTCGAAGAGCGGACGGCTGCTCGAATAGCGCTCGACGCGAGCCTCGAGCCCGGGCATGAACGTGACGGCGAACTCGCGCATCTGTTCGCAGGTGCGCTCGTTGTCGACCAGCACGCGGTCGAGGCCCTCGCCGACCAGGTCGCGCATCAGGCGCAGCGGCAGCGGCAGGTCTTCGTGGACGAGCGTGCCCTGCGTCGCGCCGCGCGCCCGCTCGGTCAGGACGTCCCAGAGCTTGCGCAGGAACATCATGTCGGCGCGCAGCGCCTCGCCCGTGGCGCCCTCGGCCGCGGTGCGCACGATGTAGCCGCCCGTGCCACCGGGCAGCGCGTAAGCCTGCATCGCCTCGCGCAATCGCTGCCGCTCGGCCTCCGTCTCGATGCGCGCGGACACGCCGACGCCGCGGCCGAACGGCATGTAGACGAGGTATCGCGAAGGAATCGTGATGAACGTCGTGAGCCGCGCGCCCTTGGTGCCGAGCGGGTCCTTGAGCACCTGCACGAGGATGTCGGCGCCCTCGCCGACGAGTTCGCGGATGCTGTCGGTGCGCGGCGCGTCCACGGCCCCTTCGGCGTCCGCCGGTTGGACGATGTCGGACACGTGCAGGAACGCGGTGCGCTCGAGGCCGATGTCGATGAACGCGGCCTGCATGCCCGGCAGCACCCGGGACACGCGGCCCTTGTACAGATTGCCGGCGAGGCCGCGGCGGCTGGCCCGCTCGATGAACAGCTCCTGCAGCACGCCATTCTCGAGCAGCGCCGCCCGAGTCTCGCGCGGGCTCACGTTCACGACCATTTCCGTGCTCATGCGACCGGGTCTCCCGGAGTCGGACCGAGCACGGGCGCCAGCAGTTCCCAGGTCTCGAACAGCGGCAGGCCCATGACGCCGGAGTAGCTGCCGGCGATGTGGCGTATGAAGATCGCCGCCCGGCCCTGCACCGCATAGCCGCCGGCCTTGTCGGCGGGCTCGCCGGTGCTCCAGTACCAGTCGAGCTCGGCCGCCGAGAGATCGCGCAGGCTGACGTCGCTGCTGCTGACGCGCGCTGCGGCTCCGTTCGCGTGCACCAGCGCGACCGCGGTGTGGACCTGGTGGGTGCGACCCGAGAGCCGCTGCAGCATCGCGCGGGACTCCGCTGCATCGGCCGGCTTGCCGAAGATCTCGCCCTCGAGCGCGACCGTCGTGTCCGCCGCCAGCACGGGCCGTCGCTCGTTCGCAGACAGCCGCTCCCACAACGTGCGCGCCTTGGCTTCGGCCAGCCGCAGCACGTAGGCCGCCGGCGCTTCGTCGGCATGCGCGGACTCATCGAGCGCCACGGGCCGGACTTCGTGGGCAATGCCGATCTGCCGCAACAGTTCGCTGCGTCGTGGCGAGGCGGAGGCGAGCAGGATCGGCGGCGGCATCATGCAGGGTTCAGCCGATGACGACCGTCGCCTCGAGGCTGCGCTCGCCGACCAGCGAGTTGCTGACCAGGCAGACGTGCTCGGCGCGCTGCATCAGGCTGACGGCCTTGTCGTGCTCCGTGCCTGCCGGTGCGCGCAGCGTGGCCCGCACCAGGAACTGCGTGAAATGCGTCTTGCCGTCGACGCGGTTCAACGTGCCTTCGACCGAGCACTCGAGCGAGTGCCACTGGAACTTGTTGGCGCGGGCGACGCCGCGGAAGCTGAGCAGGAAGCAGTCTGCGACCGCGGCGCAGAGCAGCGTCTCCGGCGACCAGCGGTCACCGGGCCCGTCGAACTCTGCGGGCGGCGCCGTGACGAGCGTCGGCAGGCCGGTCGAGGACACCGGGACGTCGCCTTCCGGGGTGGCCGACGCCTGGACCGAGTAAACGTGTGGATACGGATGCATGCGTGACTCCCCAGGGTAGCTGGTCAAACGGGAATTCAAACCTGCCTGCGTCGCGCTGTCCACCTGCGGAGTCCCGCAAGTCAGGCCCGGTGATAAGGCTGGCCCTTGATGACCGACACCGCGCGGTACAGGGCTTCGGCGGTGACCACCCGCGCGAGCCCGTGCGGCAACGTCAGGGCCGACAGCGACCAGCGCAGGCACGCCCGGGCGTCCACGGCCGGCGCGAGCCCGTCCGGCCCGCCGATGCAGAACGCGATCGGTTCGCCGGTGACGGCACGCTCGGCGAGCCAGCGCACGAGTTGCTCCGTGCTGAGCGCGCGCCCGCCGACCTGCATCGCGACCAGCGCGGCGCGCGGGCCGGCCGCTGCGAGCATGCGCTCGCCTTCCGACTCGATCGCCCGCTTCACGTCGGTGCCGGATCGGCGGCCGAGCTCGATCTCGACGAGCTCGAGGCGAAAGTCGCCGCGCAGCCGTCCGGCGTACTCGGCGCAGCCCGCGTCGACCCAGGCCGGCATCCGGGTACCGGCCGCGACGAGACGCATCAGCATGATCCGCGGGGCGCGGGCTGGCAGCTCAGGCCGCGGCCCCGCCTTCCCAGAGCTTCTCGAGCGCGTAGAACTGGCGCACGCGCGGCAGCATCACGTGCAGCACGACGTCCTGCAGGTCGAGCAGCACCCACTCGCCGTCCCGCTCGCCCTCCATGCCGAACGGCCGGAAGCCGGCCTCCTTGCAGCGCTGCAGCACGCGATCGGCAATCGACTTCACGTGCCGGTCCGAAGTGCCGCTCGCGACCACCATCGTGTCGGTGATGTCGGTGAATCCACGCACGTCGATCGCGCGGACGTCGACGGCTTTCATGTCGGCGAGTGCCGCCAGCACGACCTGCTGCAACACCGGCTTCGGCTGCGGACGCGCGGCCTTCTTCGACGCGGTCTTCCGCGTTGCGGTCTTCGCGGGACGCGGACCGGCGGCACTGGCCCGGGTCTTTGTCGCCGGTTTCGCGGCCGCTTTCGGCTTCGCCGCGGCCGTCTTGCGCGTTGCGGTCGGTCGCTTGGTGGGGCGCTTCGCTGTCATGCTCACCTCGTGGGCTGGCGGGTGTAACAACCGGTATCGCGAATGATCTCGCGCACCGCGTCGGGCAACAGGTACCGGGGATCCCGGCCCGACACGATCAGGTCGCGGAGGTCGGTCGAGGAAATCTCGAGCTGCGTGACCGCGCGCACGTGGATGCGGCCCGCCTCGGTCGCATGCAGGTCGGCGTGGCGAGTCGTGCCGCGCTGCGCGAGCAGCTCGCCGAGGGTCCCCGAATCTGGCGCGACCCAGCCCGGACGGTGCGCGACGACCAGGTGCGCGAGCCGCAGGATCTGCTGCCACTCGTGCCACTGCGGCAGGCCGAGGAATGCGTCCATGCCGAGGATCAGGCACACCGGGCGGCCGGGAAACTCGGCACGCAACTCGCGCAGCGTTTGCACCGTATACGAGGGACCCGCGCGGCGCGTCTCGCGATCGTCGACGACGAAGCCCGGCTGGTCCGACGCCGCGGCGCGCACCATCGCGAGCCGGTGCGAGGCATTGCAAAGCGGTGTCTCACGGTGCGGCGGCTCGCCCGCCGGCAGGAACCGCACCTCGGCCAGCGCCAGCTCCTGCAACAACTCGAATGCCGTCCGCAGATGGCCGTAATGGATCGGGTCGAACGTGCCGCCGAAGATGCCGAGTGGGCTCATGCGGCGAGCCGCACGCCGGCGATCCGCGCGACGATGGCCTCGAGCGCGACCCAGGCGTCGCCACCCAGGCTGCCCTTGGCCATGCGGTCTGTGGCGGCGGCAGCGACCAGCAGCGAGTCGATGTCGGCGCGCGACAGGCGCCGCAGCGCGGCGCGCACTGGGGCCTGCCGGCTGGTCCAGATGTTCTCCGCGCGCAACACGGCATCGAGCGAGCGTTCGCGCTCGGCGCGGTTTGCGACGCGCGACAGCCCGCGCAGGTCCGCGAGCAGCGCCCAGAGGATCAATGGCGGTTCGCGGCCCTCGGCCCGCAGACCGGCCAGGATGCGCAGCGCGCGCTCTGGCTGGCCGAGGAACGCGGCCGTGGACAATTCGAACACATCGTAACGCGCACTGTCGGCAACGAGTTCAGCCACCTGGTCGGCGGTCGGCGACGCGCCGGGCATCAGCAACGCGATGCGCTCGATGGCCTGTTGCGCGGCGAGCAGGTTGCCCTCGACCCGGTCGGCGAGCAGTTCCGCCGCCGCAGCCTCGATCGCGATGCCCTGGCGACCGAGGCGCTCGCGGATCCAGCCCGGCAATGCACCGCGCTCGACAGGCTGGGTCACCACGAGCACGCCGTGTTCCTCGAAGGCCTTGACCCACGCGGTCGTGAGCGTCTTGCGTTCCACCTCGCCCGCCACCAGCAGCACCGCGTCCTCGGGCGGCTGCTGCGCGAGGCCAGCCAGCGCGCGACCGGCCTCGGCGTCGGGCGTCGGGCCGATGCGCAGCTCGATCAGCCGACGCGACGCAAACAACGACAGGTTCGCGGCGTCGGCGAGCAGCGCATTCCAATCGAAACCGCGCTCCAGGAAATGAACCTCCCGGTCGGCTGGCGCCTGTGCGCGCACCGCGGCGCGGATCGCGTCGCAGGCTTCTGCGATCAGCAGGGGCTCGGAGCCGGTGACCAGGTAGGCACTGCGCAGGCCGCGGGCGAGGCCAGACGGCAGGGCGTCCGCGGAAATCCTCACTGCGCGCGCAAGCTCGGGGCGAGTGCCCGGGGGCGCAGCGATACCGGTGTGTGAATCTGCATGCAGCCCCGATTATGCCGCCTTGACCGTGACGGTTCCACCGGATACTTTCTGCCCGCCTCCGGCCGTCCCGGGGTGGATTTCCCGTGTCACGAGCAAGCTACACGCAGCGTTGGGTTCCGCGCCTCGGGTCCATGCCCGTCGCAGATCGACTGCGCCTGCTCGTCGCAGCGCTCGCCCTGTCGGTGGCACTCGCCTCTTTCATGCACGTGTCCCACAGCCACGAGGCAGAAGGGACCGGGGCGGCCAAGCTCTGCCAGTTCTGCTCGAGCTTCGACCGCGGCACGGCACCACCGCCGGCGGCGCCGGCACCGCTGCCGGCCGCGCGGCCACTGCCGCCGCAGGCAGAAGCGGCTCTGCCGGCTCCGCGCCGCTCGACCGCCGGTTCCTACGAGGCGCGCGCGCCTCCCCACGCCCAGGCCTGACGCAAGGGGCCGTCCGGCCCCGTCGCTGCACAGCGGCTGGATACGCTCCAGCCAATCGCCTGGTTTCGTGGAGTCCACCCGTGAAGACTGCCCATCGCCTGTCATTGGCCATTGCATCCGTGCTGGCCGCCCCGGCTGCGCTCGCGCAGCACTCGAACCTCGAGGAAATCGTCGTGACCGCCAGCCCGCTCAGGGTCGGGGCCACGGATCTCGCGCAGGCCGCCGTCGTGCTCGCCGGCGACGACCTGTCCCGCCGCGTCGCCAGCAGTCTCGGCGAGACGCTCGCGACGCAGCCGGGCGTGACCGCGAGCTTTTTCGGTCCCCGCGCCAGCCGCCCGATCATTCGCGGGCTGGCCGGCGAGCGCGTGCTGATGCTGCAGAACGGCGTCAGCGCGCTCGACGTCAGCAACCTGAGCCCGGACCACTCGGTCGGCATCGAGGAGATCCTGGCGGACCAGGTCGAGGTGCTGAAGGGCCCATCGACGCTGCTTTACGGCAGCGGCGCAGTGGGCGGCGTCGTCAACGTCGTCGACGGCCGGATTCCCACCCGCGAGGACGCGGGCTGGTCGGGTGTCGCCGAGTTGCGCGGCGAGACGGCGGACGAGGAAGCGAGCGCGGCGGGCCGTGTCGACGGGCGCTCCGGCCCGATCGGCCTGCACGCGCACGGCTACTACCGCGAGACCGACGATTACGACATCCCCGGTTACGCGTGGTCGAAGGCGGCGCGCCGCGCCGCCGAGGCGGCGGGCGAGGAACCCGACCTGACGCGAGGCACGGTGGTCAATTCCGACAGCGAAACCCGCGGCGGCGCGCTCGGCGCGTCCTGGCTCGGCGACGGCGTCCTCGCCGGGCTGTCCTATGCGCGGCACGAGACGAATTACGGGCTGCCGGGCCCCGGCGCAGAGGAGGCGATTCGCATCGACCAGCAGCAGGATCGCTTCGATTTCGAGGCGAGACGTTCCGGGCTCGAGGGCCTCGTCGAGAACGTGCTGCTGCGCGCGGCGTACAACGACTACCAGCATGCGGAACTCGAGGGCTCCGAGGTCGGCACGCGGTTCGAGCAGCAGGCCGTCGACGCGCGCCTGCACCTCGGGCACGCAGCGCTCGCGGGTTGGGCCGGCACGCTGGGGATGCAATGGACGACCAGCGACCTCGACGCCGTCGGCGCGGAAGCCTACGTGCCGCCGTCCGCGACCGACGCCTACTCGATGTTCCTCGTCGAGCGGCAGCGCTTCGGACGCTTGACCGTCGACCTGGGCAGCCGTCTCGAGCGCCAGCGGGTGGACACGCAGGCTGCGTTGCGCGACTACAGCGACACGGCATTCACGCTGGCTGCCGGCCTTTTGTGGTCGTTCGACACCTCGTTGACCGGAGCCGTGCAGCTGACGCGCTCGGAGCGCCACCCGCAGGCGGCCGAACTGTACGCCAACGGCCCGCACCTGGCGGTCCAGCGATTCGAGATCGGTGACGACCGCCTCGGCACCGAGGTCGCGAACACGCTCGACTTCGGCCTGCGGCGCGAGGGCGCGATCCATTGGCACGTGTCGCTGTACTACAGTGACTTCGCCGACTACATCTACGCGGCGCCGACCGGTGACGAAGCCGACGGCCTTCCGGTGTTCAACTACGTCCAGGCTGACGCGGAATTCCATGGGCTCGAGGCCGAGCTCGAGTTCCCGCTGCACGAAACGGCCGGTGGCGGTCTGCACGCGCGGCTCGGCGGCGACTACGTGCGCGGTAAGCTCGCGAACGGCGGCAACCTGCCGCAGATCCCGCCGCTGCGGCTGATGGGCGCGATCGAATACGACACCGGGCCGCTGCATCTTGCGATCGACCTGCAGTGGTTCGATGCGCAGGACGACGTCGCGCGGGACGAGACGCCCACCGACGGCGGCACGCTGCTCGGCGCGGAGTTCAGTTACCGATGGGAGGCCCTGGATCCGGGCGTGCTCGTTTTCCTGCGCGCCTCGAACCTGCTCGACGAGGAGCTGCGCCGCCACAGCTCGCCGCTCAAGGAGTACGTGCCGCTGCCCGGCGTGTCGCTGCTGCTCGGCATCCGTGCCGGCTTCTGAGCGGACCGCACGGGTTCCGCTATCCTAGCCGCCGGACTCGAAACGCAAAGGCGATCCCGATGGGCAAGACGCAGGACCTGCAGGCGAGACGCGGCCTGTACCCCGAACTCGAACCGTACGACAGCGGCTACCTGCGGGTGTCGGCGACGCACGAGGTCTATTACGAGCAGTGCGGCCATCCGCAGGGCAAGCCTGCGGTGTTCGTGCACGGCGGCCCCGGCGCGGGCGCCGGCACGCAGGCGCGACAGTTCTTCGATCCGCAGCGTTACCGGATCGTCGTGTTCGACCAGCGCGGCTGCGGCCGCAGCCGGCCGCACGCGAGCCTCGAGGACAACACCACCTGGCACCTGGTCGCGGACATGGAGCAACTGCGAACGCTGCTCGGCATCGAGCGGTGGCTGGTGTTCGGCGGTTCGTGGGGTTCGACGCTCGCGCTCGCCTACGCGCAGGCGCACCCGCGGCGTGTCACTGAACTGGTGCTGCGCGGCATCTTCATGCTGCGCAAGGCGGAGATCGACTGGTTCTACCAGCAGGGCGCCAGCGCGCTGTTCCCGGACCGCTGGGAGCACTACCTTGCGCCGATCCCGCAGCGCGAGCGCGGCGACCTGGTCGCCGCGTACTACCGGCGGCTCACGTCCCGCAGCCGTGCCGTCCAGGTTCGCGCGGCGCGCGCCTGGTCGGTCTGGGAGGCGGCGACGAGCTTCCTGCAGGTCAACGAGGGCAATATCGCCAAGTGGGCCGGCGACGAGTTCGCCGTCGCCGTCGCGCGGATCGAGTGCCACTACTTCGTCAACAAGGGTTTCCTGGCGCGTGAGGACCAGCTGCTGCGGGGCGTGCGCCGCATCCGCCACGTCCCGGCCGTGATCGTGCAGGGGCGCTACGACGTCGTCTGCCCGATGCAGACCGCGTGGGACCTGCACCGCGCCTGGCCGGAAGCCGATTTCCGCATCGTCGCGGACGCCGGGCATTCGGCGCTGGAACCCGGCATCACCCACGAGCTCGTCAGCGCCACCGACCGCTACGCGGGTGCTAGAGCGAATCGAGGCGCCGCAGCACCAGGTCGGCGAGGTCGCGCGCCATCGCCTCGCGCAGCACGTCCTCCTCGCGGTCCTTCGCGAGCAGGCGGGACTGGTCGAAAGTGAAGCTGCGCGTCAATTCGTGGCGCTGCAGCGGCACCACCTCGGCGCCGCCGCGGTCGATCGTGTAATCGATCGTGTAGAACAGCTCGTACTCCTGCGGCGTGTTGCGCGACGACACGGACAGCACCCGGCGTCCGGTCCGATCGTTGCGCACGCGGATCACCGCATCGGCGGCCGCCGCCGATCCCGCCATACTCGCGCCGCTGCGCTCGAGGGCACTGCGCAACTCGACGGCGAACGGGCTCAGCAGGTCCGGCGCCGTGACGTAGACGCTGCGCACGCCCTCGGGCAGCGTCATCGCGCCCCGCATCTGGAAGCCGCAGCCGGCGAGCAGCGCGGCGAGCAGCACCACCATCCCGCGGGTCGATGCGGTGCGCTGCGTCGTCATACGACGACGTTGGCGAGCTTGCCGGGCACGTAGACGAACCGGCGCAGCGGCCGGCCTTCCATGAAGCGCTGCACGTTCGCGTCCGCCAGCGCCGCCTCGCGCACGGTCGCCTCGTCGGCCCCGGCGGGCACCGTGACGCGCCCGCGCAGCTTGCCGTTCACCTGCACGATCACTTCGACGCTGTCGCGTTCGAGCGCGCGGGCATCGGGCTCCGGCCAGCGCGCGTCCACCGCGGCCCCGGCGTGCCCGAGCTCGCGCCACAGTGCGTGGCACGCGTGCGGCACGACCGGCGCCAGCATCAGCACGACGACCTCGAGCGCCTCCTGCATGATCGCCCGCCCCTGCGGCGAGCGATCCTCGCTGCGGCCGAGCGCGTTCATCAGTTCCATGATCGCGGCGATCGCGGTATTGAACGTGCGGCGCCGGCCGAGGTCGTTCGTGACCTTGACGAGCGTCTCGTGCACCTGCCGGCGCAGCCCGCGCTGCGCGTCGTCGAGCGCGGCCAGATCGAGGGCCGGCGCGGCGCCGAGGCTCACGTGCTGGTGCACGGCTTTCCACAGGCGCTTCATGAAGCGGAACGCGCCCTCCACGCCTTCGTCGGACCACTCGAGCGTCTGCTCCGGGGGCGCCGCGAACATCATGAACAGCCGGGCCGTGTCCGCGCCGTACTGCGCGACCAGCAGGTCGGGATCCACGCCGTTGTTCTTCGATTTCGACATCGTGCCGATGCCGCCCGATTCGACCGTCTCGCCGTCGGAGCGCAGCACGGCGCGCACGCGCGCGCCCCGCTCGTCCACTTCGACGTCCACGTCCGCGGGGTTGTAGTAGACGATGCGGCCGGACGCCGGCTTGCGGAAGAAGATCTCGTTGAGGACCATGCCCTGCGTCAGCAGGTTCGTGAACGGCTCGTCGAGCGTCGTGAGGCCGAGGTCGCGCATGACGCGCGTCCAGAAGCGCGAGTAGAGCAGGTGCAGGATCGCGTGCTCGATCCCGCCGATGTACTGGTCCACGGGCAGCCAGTACGCGGCGCGCTGATCGACCATCGCGCGGTCGTTGCCGGCGCTGGCGAAGCGGAAGAAGTACCACGACGAATCCACGAACGTGTCCATCGTGTCCGTCTCGCGCCGGGCCGGTCCGCCGCACTTGGGGCAGGCGCAGGCGAGGAACTGTGGGTGCTTCGCGAGCGGGTTGCCGCTCCCGTCCGGCACGAGGTCCTCGGGCAGCACGACCGGCAACTGCTCGTCCGGCACCGGCTGCACGCCGCAGGTCGCGCAGTGGATCAGCGGGATCGGGCAACCCCAGTAGCGCTGCCGCGAGATGCCCCAGTCGCGCAGCCGGTAGTTCACGCGGCGCTTGCCGGTGCCCTGCGCCTCGAAGAACTTCGCGTACGCGTCGCACGCCTCGTCGAACTCGAGCCCGTCGAAGCGCCCGGAATTGATCAGCCGGCCGCGCTCCGTGAACGCACCGGTCTCGATGTCCGGCAGGCTGCCGTCGAGCGGCTGCACGACCGGATGGATGCGCAACCCGTAGCGGCGCGCGAATTCCCAGTCGCGCTGGTCGTGCGCGGGCACCGACATCACGGCGCCGGTGCCGTAGCCCATCAGCACGAAATTCGCGACCCAGATCGGCACGCGCTCGCCGGTGACCGGGTGCAGCGCGTGCAGGCCGAGCGGCATGCCGCGCTTCTCCATCGTCTCGAGCGCCGCCTCGGTGACCCCGGTGCGCTGGCACTCGGCCAGGAACGCCTGCAGGTCGGCATTACCCTCTGCGGCGCGCTGCGCGAGCGGGTGCTCGGCCGCGACCGCCATGTAGGTCACGCCGCAGAGCGTGTCGGGGCGCGTCGTATAGATCGACAGGGGCTCCGCCGTCCCTTCGACCTCGAACTCGATCTCGAGGCCCTCCGAGCGGCCGATCCAGTTCGCCTGCATCAGGCGCACGCGCTCGGGCCAGCCCGGCAGCCGGTCGAGCGCGCCGAGCAGGTCGTCCGCGTAATCCGTGATGCGCAGGTAGTACATCGGGATCTCGCGCTTCTCGACGAGCGCGCCGGTGCGCCAGCCGCGGCCGTCGATCACCTGCTCGTTGGCGAGCACGGTCTGGTCGACCGGATCCCAGTTGACGACGCCGGTCTTCCGGTAGGCGATGCCCTTCTCGAGCATGCGCAGGAACAGCCACTGGTTCCAGCGGTAGTAGTCGGGCCGGCAGGTCGTGACCTCGCGGCTCCAGTCGATCGCGAGGCCGAGCGGCCGCATCTGCCGCTTCATGTAGTCGATGTTGTCGTAGGTCCACTTCGCCGGCGGCACGCCGTTCGCCATCGCCGCGTTCTCGGCAGGCAGGCCGAACGCATCCCAGCCCATCGGCTGCAGCACGTTGTAGCCCTGCATGCGCATGTAGCGCGTGATCACGTCGCCGATCGTGTAGTTGCGGACGTGGCCCATGTGCAGGCGGCCGCTCGGATACGGGAACATGCACAGGCAGTAGTACTTCGGCCGGGCGGGATCCTCGGCAACCTTGAAGGCGCCCTGCTCGTCCCAGTCGCGCTGGGCCTGGGGCTCGACGATGGCCGGATCGTAACGTTCCTGCATGGGGAAGCCGGGCGGAGGTGTGTAAACGCCCAAGGATACCCGAGCCGGCCGTCGCCGGCCTATTCGATGAATCCGGCTGGATCAGTTCCCGCTGACGCTGGCCATCGCCACCAGTTCGAGCGGCAAGGACGTGCTCTCCTTGACCGGCGTCAAGGCCATGCTCGACCGCACCTCGCCCACGGCTGCGAGGCGCGACAGGCGTCCGCGCAGGAAAGCCTCGTAGCTGGCGACGTCCCGCGTCACGACCTTGAGCAGGAAGTCCATTTCACCCATCAGCATGTAGCATTCCTGGACCTCGGGAAACTTGCGCACGGCTTCCTCGAACTGCGCCAGCGTCTGCTTGCCGCCGCGCGCGACCTTGATCAGCGCGAAGACGATCACGCCGAGACCGAGCTTCTGCCGGTCGAGCACGGCGACCCGCCGCTGGATCAGCCCGGAGCGCTCCAGCCGGGCGATGCGTCGCCAGCACGGCGACTGCGACAGGCCGACGCGCTCGGCGACCTCGGCCGCATTGAGCGAGGCATCCTCTTGCAGCAGGGACAGGATCCGATGGTCGATCGCGTCGAGCGCGGGCTGCATGACTCGCTCCATGAATCGGGCTGCTCACGCAATTCTCATGCATCGTCACGACCGCAGCAAGCTACGCAGCAACGAAGCGCACGACGCCGCTGGGGTCCACGCTGCGCACGACCTGGCCCCGGCCACGGAGGTAATTGAGGTGCGCCACCGCCTCGCCGATCGCGAGCAGCCGGTGGAAGCCGCGCGGCACACGCCGGAACATCGTCGGCAGCACGTCGAAGGCCGTGCGGGGCTCGGCACAGAAGTCACGCAAGGCCTCGAGCTGCTGCTGGTGGTGCGACGTGAGGTCCGCGACGCGCCGGTGCAGCCCCCGGAACGGACGGCCGTGCGACGGCAGCACCAGCGTGTCCGGATGGCAGTCGCCGAGTCGCTGCAGGGACGCGAGAAACTCGCGCAGCGGATCCGCCTCCGGCGCCGAGGAAAGCACGCTGACGTTCGGCGAAATGGACGGCAGCACCTGGTCGCCGCTGATCAGCAGCCGCCGCGCCGCGTCGTACAGGCACAGGTGGCCCCGACAATGGCCACCGGTTTCGACGACCTGCCAGCGGCCGCCGCCGGCCTCGATCGTGTCGCCGTCGCCCGGGCTGGCCGCGAGCGGCGGCAGCCCGCCGTACCACTCGCGGTGATCGCCGCGAGCCGGCGGCACGCCCGGCGGCACCTCGACGCCGTGCGAGTGCAGGAACCCGCGGATCCGGTCGGCGAGCACGCCCGGATCGGTGTCCAGGAACTCGCCGGCCGAGCGGTGTGCGTACTCGGACATCCAGACGGCCGCACCGTGGCGCGCCGCGAGCCACGGCGCGAGCCCCATGTGATCGGGATGATCGTGAGTCACGAAGATCCGGGTGAGCGGGCGTCCGCCCAGCGTCTGCTCCTCGAGCTGCAGCCAGGCTTCGCGACAGACGTCCTCGGCCATGCCGGTGTCGACCAGCCACCAGCCATCCCCGTGTTCGAGCAGCCACACGTTGATGTGATTGAGCTCCATCGGCAGCGGGATCCGCAGCCAGAGCACGCCGTCGGCGATCGATTGCGCCGCGCCGGGGGCCGGCGGATCGAGCGCCAGGAACTCGAGTGCGTGCGGGCGTGGTGGGTAGCGTTCGCCCTCGCGCGTGATCGAGCCGCCGCGCTCGCTCATGCGGCGACCCGGCGTGCGCGCAGCCGCGGCGAGTACAGGCTGCCGCCGATGGCCAGGGCCAACAGGACCAGCAGCGGCAGATTGCCGGAGCGCGTGTAGGGCGTCATCCCGTCGCGTGGCACGATCACGCCCGTCAGCACGCCAGGCTCGAATTGCGGCAGCTGCCCGAGCACCGAGCCGTCGTGCGCGATCAGCGCCGTGACGCCATCGTTCGTGGCTCGCAGCATCGGCCGCCCGGTCTCGAGCGAGCGCATCCGGCTGATGTCCAGGTGCTGGTGCGGCGCCGTGGAGTCGCCGAACCAGGCGTCGTTGGTGACGTTGACCAGCAGCGTCGAGCGCCGCACGAGCGACAGCTGCTCCGCGCCGTAGGCGTCCTCGTAGCAGATGGTCGGCGCGAGCGTTTCACCGGCCGCCGCGAGCGGCGCCTGCTCGCGCGGGCCCGCCTCGAAATCCGAGTACGGCAGGTTCATCAACCGCATCCAGTTGCGAACCGCCGCCGGCACCGGGAAGAACTCGCCGAAAGGCACCAGGCGGCGCTTGTAGTACCACTGCTCCGTATCCGCGAAGGCGACCATGCCATTGAAGTAAGCGCCGCTCGCGGGCTCGCGCCGCAACAGGCCCATGATCAAGTGCGAGCCGCGCGCCCGCGCCGCACCGTGCAGCGCGTCGAGATAGCCGCGGATGTCGTGTTCGAGCGCCGGCAGTGCCGCCTCGGGCCAGACGATGAGGTCGGTGCCGAGGTGCGGCGCTGTCAGCTCGGCGTAGAGGCGCAGCGTGCGATCGCGCTGGTCGTCCTGCCACTTCATCGACTGCGGGACCGCGCCCTGCACCAGCGCGACCGACACGCCGTTGCCGCGCGGCACCGTCCACTCGACGCGCGCGAGTGCGAATCCTGCGACCCAGAGGACGACGGCCAGCGCAGCCGCGACCAGCCGCCCCGGCCGGCGGCCGAGCAGCAGCGTCACCAGCGCTCCGGCCGTGAGTGCCGCGGCCAGGCTGACGCCGTACACGCCCGCGACCGGCGCGAAACCGCGCAACGGCGTCTCGAGCTGGCTGTAGCCGAGTGCGAGCCACGGGAAGCCGCTCAGGAACCAGCCGCGGAACCACTCGACGAGCACCCAGCCGGCGGGCAGCAGCAGCAGCCAGCGCATCGCGCCCGTCGCCGGCCCCCAGCGATTGACCGCATAGCCGAGCGCAGCCGAGTAGCTGCCCATGATCGCGACCAGCCCCAGCATCAGGAAGGCGGCGATCCACAGCGGTGCGCCGCCGACGAGGTGGATGCTGTTGTAGAGCCAGTAGGTGCCGACGAGGAACGTGCCGCCGGTGAACAGGAATCCGCGCCAGGCGGCGGCGCGCGGCGGGACGCCCTGCCACAGCACGAACAGGACGGCCGGCCCGGCGATCCCGAGGACGGCGAGGCTGACGGGCGCAAACGCCGCCGCCAGCGCGAGTCCCGCGGGCAGCGCGAGCCACTGCCCGCGCCGGGCGACGAATTCGAGGATGGCCTGCATCAAGCTGCGTGCGGGGCCCGATCAATCGGTCCCTGGAATCTTCAGGTCGATCTCGCGGGTCGTCGTGACGCGCAGCGACTCGATGCGCCTGCGGTCGGCGCGCAGCACCTTGAGCTCGAGCCCGCCGATCTCGACGGCCTCGCCGCGCCGCGGCATCCGGCCGAGCTCGTGCAGCACGAGGCCGCCGATCGTGTCGAACTCCTCGTCCGAGAAGCGCGTGCCGAACGCGGCATTGAATTCGTCGATGCGCGTCAGCGCCGGCACCGTGAACGTCCGCTCGCCTTCCCTGCGGATGCCCTCGCCCTCGTCGACGTCGTATTCGTCGCCGATGTCGCCGACGATCTGCTCGAGCACGTCCTCGATCGTGAGCAGGCCCGACACGCCGCCGTATTCGTCGACGACGATCGCCATGTGGTTGTGGCTGACGCGGAACTCCTTGAGCAGCACGTTGAGTCGCTTGCTCTCCGGAATGAACACGGCCGGTCGCAGGCACTCGCGGATGTCGAACTGCCCGTCGCCGCCCTGCGCGAAGTAACGCAGCAGGTCCTTGGCGAGCAGGATGCCGGCCACCTCGTCGCGGTCCTCGCCGACCACCGGGAACCGCGAGTGGCCGGACTCGATCACGACCGGCAGGATCTTCTCGGGCGGATCCTCGCGCTGCACCACCACCATCTGCGAACGCGGCACCATCACGTCGCGCACCTGGATCTCGGAAACCTGCAGCACGGCCTCGAGCATCGCCAGCACGTCCGCGTCGATGAGGCCGCGATCGCGGGCGTCCGCCAGGACTTCGTTCAGCTGCTCGAGGTCGCGCGGCTCGCCGGACAGGGACTCCACCAGGCGCCGCAGCCAGCTTCCCGACGGCGCAGGACGATCTTCATTCATTGCTTGCGGAGAGTGACGTGTCGATAAGGATTCTGATACCCGAATCCGCGCAGGATTTCCACCTCGAGGCCCTCCATGCGGCGCGCGGCGCGCGCGGACTGGTGATCGTAGCCGTGCAGGTGGAGCACTCCGTGCACGACCATGTGGGCCCAGTGCGCCGGCGGCGCCTTGCCCTGCTCCCGGGCCTCGGCGGCGACCACCGTGGCGCAGATCGCGAGATCGCCCAGCGACGCTGCCAGCTCGCGCTCGACCGGCGACGCCGGGAACGAGAGCACGTTGGTCGGCTGGTCCTTGCCGCGGTACTCGCGGTTGAGACGCCGGCTCGCGGCCGCGCCGACGACGCGGATGCAGAGACCGCCCGCCGCCGCTTCCGGGCCACGACGCACGCGGCCTTCGGCTCGTCGTGGCGGCCCGGTGCGCGGCGGCGGCCCAGCGACGCAACGCCGCCGCGGACGGCACCCACGGGCGCCGCGCGGCGAACTGTGCCTCGACCCGAAACGGCGCCGGCCGTGTCGTCGTCACGACCTGGGTCACGACCCCGGCTCCGGCTCCGGCGACTCGCGCTCGTAGGCCTGCACGATGCGTTGCACCAGCGGGTGGCGCACCACGTCGCGCGCGTTGAAGAACGTGAACGCCACGCCCTCGACGCCGCGCAACACCTCGATCGCGTGGCGCAGGCCCGAGCGCTGCTGGCGCGGCAGGTCGATCTGCGTGATGTCGCCGGTGACCACGGCTTTCGAGCCGAAGCCGAGCCGCGTCAGGAACATCTTCATCTGCTCGAGCGTGGTGTTCTGCGCCTCGTCGAGGATGATGAACGAATCGTTCAGCGAGCGGCCACGCATGAACGCGAGCGGGGCCACCTCGATGATCTGGCGCTCGACGTTGCGGGCCACGCGGTCGAAACCGAGCATCTCGTACAAAGCGTCGTACATCGGTCGCAGGTACGGGTCGACTTTCTGCGCGAGATCGCCCGGCAGGAAGCCGAGGCGCTCGCCGGCCTCGACCGCGGGACGCACCAGCACGATGCGGCGCACCGCCCCGGACTGCAGGGATTCGACGGCGCTCGCCACCGCCAGATAGGTCTTGCCGGTGCCCGCCGGCCCGATGCCGAACGTGAGGTCGTTCGCGCGGATGTTGTCGAGATACAGCTTCTGGTTCGCGCCGCGACCGCGGATGCCGCCGCGCTGGGTCTGCACGATGACGTCCGCCACGGCGCCCGCAGGGTCGCCGGCGGCCGGAAAGCCGAGTTCCTGCACGCAGAGGTGCACGCGCTCCGGCGACATCGCCTCGGCCGCCGAAAGCTCGAACATCCGCGCGAGCACGGCGTGCGCGCTGTCGACGATGCCGGGCGGACCGAACACCTGCAGCCGGTGGCCGCGCCGCCGCACCTCGACGCCGAGGCGCTCCTCGACGTGGCGCAGGTTCTGCTCCATGGGACCGGCGAAATTGCCGAGCCGCGTGTTGTCGGCAGCCTCCAGCGACAGCTCGCGGACCGCGACCTGCGCAGTCAAGCGATGCTCCTGAGTGGCTCGGCCAGGCGGCCGCGCAGCGAGTTCGGCATCGCCTCGGTGATGACGACGTCGACGAAACGGCCGATCAGGCTGGGCGGACCTTCGAAATTGACCCAGCGATTGTTCTCGGTGCGACCGGCGACCTGGCGTTCGTGCTTCTTTGCCGCGCGCTCGACCAGCACGCGCTGCACGGAGCCGACCATGCCGCGGCTGATCGCCAGCGACTGCGCGTCGACGCGTTGCTGCAACCGCTCGAGCCGGGCCTGCTTGACCGCATGCGGCAGGTCGTCGGGCAGCGAGGCCGCGGGCGTGCCCGGGCGGCGGCTGTAGAGGAAGCTGAAGCTCTGGTCGAAACCGACTTCGGCGATCAGGTCCATCGTCGCCTCGAAGTCGCGCTCGGTCTCGCCCGGGAAGCCGACGATGAAGTCCGACGAAATGCAGATGTCGGGGCGCACTGCGCGCAGCCGGCGGATCTTCTGCTTGTACTCGAGCACCGTGTGGCCGCGCTTCATCAGCGCGAGGATGCGGTCGGAACCGCTCTGCACGGGCAGGTGCAGGAAGTTCGCGAGCTGCGGCACGTCGCGATAGGCCTCGACGAGGCTGTCGCGGAACTCGACCGGATGCGAGGTCGTGAAGCGGATGCGCTCGACGCCGGGCACCTCGGCGACGAAGTAGATCAGCGCCGCGAGATCGGCGTATCCGCCGCCGTCCAGCGCGCCGCGATACGCGTTCACGTTCTGGCCGAGCAGCACGATCTCGCTCGCGCCCTGCGCCGCGAGGCCGCGGATCTCGTCCATCACTTGTGCGACGGGACGGCTCACTTCCTCGCCGCGCGTGTACGGCACGACGCAGAACGTGCAGTACTTGCTGCAGCCTTCCATGATCGAGACGAAGACCGTGGCACCCGTGGCCCGTGGCTCCGGCAGGCGATCGAACTTCTCGATCTCCGGGAAGCTCACGTCCACGACCGCACGGCCGCCGGCCTGCACGCGCTCGATCATCTCCGGCAGCCGGTGCAGGGTCTGCGGGCCGAACACCAGGTCCACGAACGGCGCGCGCGCCGTGATGCCCTCGCCTTCCTGGCTCGCGACGCAGCCGCCCACGCCGATGATCACGCCGGGACGCTCGAGCTTCAGCAGCCGCCACTGGCCGAGCAGCGAGAAGACCTTTTCCTGCGCCTTCTCGCGCACCGAGCAGGTATTGAGCAGCAGCAGGTCGGCCGCGGCGGGATCGTCCGTCGGCTCATAGCCGCCCGACTCGCGCAGCACGTCCGCCATCCGGGCGGAGTCGTACTCGTTCATCTGGCAGCCGTGGGTGCGGACGTGGACGCGCGGCATCGACGGGGCCGGTCAGAACGGGATGTCGTCGTCGAACGTGTCGTCGCGGGCCGGAGCCGCGGGCGCACGCTCGCCGCCACCGCTCGCAGCACGCGGTTCCGCGCGCGACTCGGTGCCGGCGCCGCCGCCGGCGCGGCTGCCGAGCATCTGCATCTCGTTGGCGATGATCTCGGTCGTGTAGCGGTCCTTGCCTTCCTTGTCCTGCCACTTGCGGGTGCGGATGCGGCCCTCGACGTAGACCTGCGAGCCCTTGCGCAGGTACTCGGCGGCGATCTCGGCCAGCCGGTCGTACATGACGATGTTGTGCCACTCGGTCTGCTCGCGCTGCTCGCCGGTCTGCTTGTCCTTCCAGCTCTCCGAGGTGGCGATGCTGAAGTTCGTGACGGCCTTGCCGCTCGGCATGTAGCGCGTCTCCGGGTCCTTGCCGAGATTGCCGACCAGGATGACTTTGTTGATTCCGCGTGCCATGGCATCTACCCGCGTGTAAAGGAATGGAATTTTACGGCACCGGGGCGCCCCGGCGGAAACTGAGAATCAGGCGCGTTCGCGCCGATATTCGACGGCGCCGCCGCCGAATGCCGCGACGCCGGCCCAGGCGACGGCGAGGACCGCGCTGCCCCAGAAGACCCCCTGCAGCCCGAACCGGCCGAGCAGCACGCCGCCGACCGCACCGCCCAGGAAGGCGCCCAGGAACTGGGCCGTCGCGAAGATCCCGAGCGCTGCGCCGCGCTCGGTGCCGGGTGCCGCCAGCGTGAGCAGGGCCGGCAACCGCGCCTCGAGGTAATTGAACGTCGCGAAGAACAGCGTCATGCGCGCCCAGGACCCACCACAGGTGGCCGTGATCGAAGCCCAGCAGCGCCTGGGCGCCCCCGGCGAGCAGCACCGCGGCCATGAACAGCGCCCGCCCGCGCGTGGAGCGCTCCGTGGCGAGGATCAGCGGGATGGTCCCGGCCAGCGAGGCCACGAACACGCCGAGATAGACCTTCCAGTGCCCGGCCGCGGCCAGGCCGAGATCCGTCGCCAGAGCCTGCGGCACCGACAGGAACGTCGCGGTCATGATGAAATGCAGCGCGAACACCCCGGCATACAGCGGGCGCAGGCCGGGCCGCAGCAACAGCTCGAGCAATGCCGAGAGCGGGCGCGACTCGGCGCCTCCGGTGCGTTCCGGCTCGGCAGGCACGGCGAAGACGAGCAGCGCGATGCCGGACAGCGCCATCGCCAGCATCACCATGAAGATGCCCGGCACGCCGATCGCACCGCCGAGCACCGGTCCGAGCACCAGCGCGACGACGAACGACAGCCCGATGCTCACGCCGACGACCGCCATGGCGCGGGTGCGCACCTCGGCCCGCGTCAGGTCGGCGAGCAATGCGGTCACGGCCGCGAGACACGGCGCCCGCGCCCTGCACGCATCGCGCCAGGATCAGCCCCGCCACCGAGCTCGGCGAGCGCGCCGATCACCGATCCCGCCGCGAACAGCGCCAGGCCGACCAGGATCACCGGCTTGCGCCCGAAGCGGTCCGACCAGCGACCGAACGGGATCTGCAGCACCGCCTGGGTGAGCCCGTAAGCGCCCATGGCGAGGCCGAGCAGCAGCGGCGAATAATCCGGCAGCTCGCGCGCGTGCAGCGCCAGGACCGGCAGCAGCAGGAACAGCCCGAGCATGCGGGTCGCGTAGATCGCCGCGAGCGCACCGACGGAGCGGCGCTCCTGCGGCGAGAGCGCCGGCTTGGTTGTGGATTCCTGGGTTCGGATTGGCTTTGCCTCGAAAGCTGGGCCTATATTAACAGGCTGACCCCCGGCCGCCCGAAACTGGACTTCTGCCATGGACGTCATTCGCATCCGCGGTGCGCGCACGCACAACCTCCGAGGCGTCGACCTCGACCTGCCTCGCGACCGGCTGATCGTGATCACGGGCCTCTCGGGATCCGGCAAGTCCTCGCTCGCGTTCGACACGATCTACGCCGAGGGCCAGCGCCGCTACGTCGAGTCGCTGTCGGCCTATGCCCGGCAGTTCCTGTCCGTGATGGAAAAGCCCGACGTCGACCACATCGAGGGGCTGTCCCCGGCGATCGCGATCGAGCAGAAGGCGACGTCGCACAACCCGCGCTCGACGGTCGGCACGGTCACCGAGATCTACGACTACCTGCGCGTGCTGTACGCGCGCGCCGGCGTGCCGCGCTGCCCCGAGCACGGCCAGGATCTCGCGGCGCAGACGGTCAGCCAGATGGTGGACCAGGTGCTGGCGCTGCCCGAGGGCGCGGCCGTGCTGCTGCTCGCGCCGATCGTGCAGGACCGCAAGGGCGAGCACGCTGAGTCGTTCGAGCACCTGAAAGCCCAGGGTTTCGTGCGCGCCTACGTCGACGGCCGGCTCGTCGAACTCGACGCGCTGCCGCGCCTCGACCCGCGCCGACGGCACTCCGTGGACGCGGTCGTCGACCGCCTGCGGGTGCGGCCGGACGCCGCACAGCGGCTCGCGGAATCGTTCGAGACGGCGCTTGCGCTGTCGCAGGGCGTGGCGCGCGTCGCGTTCCAGGACGAGCCGGAGCGCGAGCCGCTGCTGTTCTCGAACCGCTACGCCTGCTCGACCTGCGGCTACAGCCTCGTGGAACTCGAGCCGCGGCTGTTCTCGTTCAACAATCCGGCCGGAGCCTGCGGCACCTGCAGCGGACTCGGCGTCCAGGAGTACTTCGATCCCGGGCGGGTCGTCGTCAACCCGGCGCTGTCGCTCGCGGGCGGCGCGGTGCGTGGCTGGGATCGACGCAACGCCTACTATTTCCAGCTGATCCAATCGCTCGCGAAGCACTACCGCTTCGACATCGAGACCCCGTGGGGCGACCTGCCCGAGGTGATCCGGCACGTGCTGCTGTGGGGCAGCGGCGACGAGCGCATCGAGTTCCGCTACTTCGACTCGCGCGGCGGCAGCACGCGACGCAGCCATGCCTGGGAGGGCATCCTGCCGAACCTCGAGCGGCGCTACCGCGAGACCGAGTCGCCGACGGTGCGCGAGGAACTCGGCAAGTATCGCGGCACCCGGAGCTGCGCCGACTGCGGCGGCAGCCGGCTCAACCAGGCGGCGCGCAACGTCTACGTCGGCGGGCACGCGCTGCCTCAGGTCGCCGCGCTGCCGATCGCCGAGACGCTGAGCTATTTCGGCGAGCTGCGGGTGGAGGGCTGGCGCGGCGAGATCGCCGGTCGGCTCGTGCGCGAGATCACGGACCGCCTGCGGTTCCTGGTCGACGTGGGGCTCGACTACCTGTCGCTCGACCGCAGCGCCGAGACGCTGTCAGGCGGCGAAGCGCAGCGCATCCGGCTCGCGAGCCAGATCGGCTCGGGGCTCGTGGGCGTGATGTACATCCTCGACGAGCCGTCGATCGGCCTGCACCAGCGCGACAACCAGCGCCTGCTCGACACGCTGACGCGCCTGCGGGACCTCGGCAACACGGTGCTGGTGGTCGAGCACGACGAGGACGCGATCCGCCAGGCGGACCACGTCGTGGATCTCGGTCCCGGCGCAGGCGTCCACGGCGGCCTGATCGTCGCGCAGGGCACGCCCGCCGAGATCGAGGCGGCGCCGGAGTCGCTGACCGGGCAATACCTGAGCGGCCGGCGACGGATCGCGGTCCCGGAGGTTCGCACGCCGGCGCAGCCCGGCCGTGCGCTGCGCATCGTGGGCGCGACCGGCAACAACCTGCGCGACGTCACGGTCGAGGTGCCCCTCGGCCTGCTGACCTGCGTCACCGGGGTTTCCGGGTCGGGCAAGTCCACGCTGGTCGTCGACACCCTCTTCCGCCATGCGGCCGCCGCAGTGCAGGACTCCTCCGGCGAGGCGGCACCCTGCACGGCGGTCGAGGGCCTCGACCAGGTGGATCGGGTCATCGACATCGACCAGAGCCCGATCGGCCGCACGCCGCGCTCCAACCCGGCCACCTATACGGGCCTGTTCGGCCCGATCCGCGAACTCTTCGCCGAAGTGCCCGAAGCACGCGCGCGCGGCTACGACCCGGGCCGCTTCAGCTTCAACGTGCGCGGCGGCCGCTGCGAGTCCTGCGAGGGCGACGGCGTCATCAAGGTCGAGATGCATTTCCTGCCCGACGCCTACGTGACCTGCGACGCCTGCCGCGGCATGCGCTACAACCGCGAGACGCTCGAGGTCCGCTACAAGGGCCGCAACATCCACGAAGTGCTGGCGATGACGATCGAGGACGCCGCGGTCTTCTTCCGCAACGTGCCGGCGGTGCAGCCGAAGCTGCAGACGCTGCTCGACGTCGGGCTGTCCTACGTGCGCCTCGGCCAGATCGCGACGACGCTGTCGGGCGGCGAGGCGCAGCGCGTCAAGCTCGCCCGCGAGCTCGCCAAGCGCGCCACCGGGCGCACGCTGTACATCCTCGACGAGCCGACGACGGGCCTGCACTTCCACGACATCGAGCAGCTGCTGGCCGTGCTGCTGCGGCTGCGCAACGAAGGCAACACGATCGTCGTGATCGAGCACAACCTCGACGTGATCAAGTCCGCGGACTGGGTGATCGACCTCGGGCCCGAGGGCGGCCACGGCGGCGGCCGGCTGGTCGCGGCGGGAACGCCCGAGCAGATCGCGCGCGAACCGGCGTCGCACACTGGCCGGTACCTGGCGCGTGTGCTCGCCGCGGCTGCGGCACCCGCCCGGGGTCGCCGCTCCGCGTGATGCGATGGGTCAACCCCGCGGGGTGCTGCGGGTGGCCAGCGGGTCCGTGTGAAAGCGGTGGCAGACTTCGCCGGCGATGCGGCTCTCGGTGTAACGACCCTGCGTCTGCCGGGCGATCACGCGTCGCCAGAAGCCCAATGCCGCGCGGTTGTACTCGTCCTCGAGCACTTCCCAGTCGCCGCTGAAGCGGCTGAACAGCAGTTCAGCGGCACCCGCGCCGACGCCACGGCGGCGGGCGCTCGAGATCACGAAGAATTCCGCCATGCGGTAGTCGGCGGTGCGCCGCGGAAAGTCGGGGGGCCGCGCGACGAGCGCGAATCCGGCGCGCGTGCCGCTGGACAGGATCACGAAGGGGTGGGCGCTGGAATCGTTGAACCACGCCGCGAGGAACTCGTCTTCGCGGCTCGGCCATTCGCCCAGCGCGGGAAACAGTCCGGACTTCGAGGCCGAGAGCTCGGACAGATAGTCGCGGTAGACCGCACGGATCCAATCGCGGTCTGCGGCGGAATCGCGCGCGTCTCGTAGGGTGACGGTCACGGCCTCGGCCAGCCTCCAGCGAGCGCGACCGGGTGCGAAGGCCTGGAGCGCCGGCGCTCCAAGCAAAGACGGGCGGGCCCCAGTCGGAACCCGCCCGTCCGTTCAGCTCAGGCTGGTCGCCAGATTACTTGGCGGCTTCCTGCACGGCCTGGCCGGCTTCCTGCACGGCCTCGCCCGTCGCCTCGACGGCCTCGCCCGTCGCCTGGGTGGCGTCGGAGGCAACCTCGGCAGCGGCGTCACCAGCGGCCTCGACGGCCTCGCCAGCGGCTTCCACGGAGTCGCCAGCGGCGTCGGCGGCTTCGCTCGCGGCGGCAGCAGCGGCGTCAGCGGCTTCGCCAGCGGCGGCAGCGGCGTCAGCAGCGGCTTCCTGAGTGGCCTGCACGGCCTCTTCCTTCTTCGCGCAGCCGGCCAGGACGAGGGCGGCCAGGGCGGCGGCAAGTGCGATCTTCGTGTTCATGCGATGTACCCCAAAATGATAAAAAAGGCGGAACTCCAGCCAATCTGCCGTGACCGGCGCTTGCGCGCTCCGTCACGGTGATCGTGCGTAGGGAATTCTAGGTCGTGCCGCCGGCGTCGGAACGCCCGCAACTGTCTCTGAATGGCGACAAGGACCGCTCTGCCGCAAGATGTCGCCTTCCCCAGCGGTTTCCGGGTGCAAGCCAATGCCAGATCAGACCGACAGCCTGTTCCCCGCCCACCTGGCCGAACTGCAGCGACGCGCCGATGCCGCGCTCGAAGCCGGCGAATTCGCGTCACTGGTCGTCTACTCGGGCCGCCCGCGTTACGCATTCCAGGATGACCGTCCCTACCCGTTCGCAGTCAACCCGCACTTCAAGCACTGGCTACCGATCACCGACGCGCCCGATTGCTTCATCGCGTACGCGCCGGGCCATCGACCGCGACTCTGCTTCCACCAGCCCGCGGATTACTGGCACCGCCCGCCCGCGCTGCCCGCGGGGGACTGGCAACGCGAGTTCGACATTTCGATCGTGCGCGAACCGGGTGCGGCGCGCGAGGTGCTCTCGACGGACCTGCGCTCGACGGCCTTCGTCGGCGAGTGGCAACCGGAGTTCGAGCCGTGGGGCTTCGGAGCGGTCAATCCCGCCGCCGTGCTCGCGCATCTGCATTTCCAGCGCGCAGTGAAGACACCGTACGAACTCGAGTGCATGCGCCGCGCTTCGGTCATCGCGGCGCGCGGGCACGTCGCCGCGCGGGACGCGTTCCTGGCCGGGGCATCCGAGTTCGAGGTGCACCTCGCCTATTGCGCGGCGTCCGGCCAGCGCGAGAACGACCTGCCGTACGGCAACATCATCGCATTCGACGCGGGCGCGGCGGTGCTGCACTACCAGCATCTCGAGCAGCGCCGCGACGTGCCGCGGCGCTCCTTCCTGATCGACGCGGGGGCGCAGTTCCGCGGCTATGCCGCGGACATCACGCGCACGTGGCCAGCGGGCGACCCGGAATTCGCCGCGCTCGTGGCCGGCATGGACGCGCTGCAACGCGCGCTCGCCGGCGGCATTCGCGCCGGCCGCGACTATCGCGACGTGCACCTCGAGGCGCACCGTGCGATCGGCCAGTTGCTCGGTGACGCCGGCATCGTTCGCTGCGATGCCGACACGGCGGTCGCGGAAGGCGTGACGAGCGTGTTCTTCCCGCACGGCATCGGCCACCTGCTCGGCCTGCAGGTGCACGACGTCGCGGGCCTCGCGGCCAGCGCAGCCGGGGGCGAGATCCCCCGGCCGGCCGGTCACCCGTTCCTGCGCCTCACGCGCGTGCTCGAGCCCGGGTTCGTCGTGACGGTCGAGCCCGGCCTCTACTTCATCGACCTGCTGCTCGAGGCCGCGCGCGCCGACGGCCGTGGCCGCCACATCGACTGGGACGCCGTCGAGCGGCTGAAGCCGTTCGGCGGCATCCGGATCGAGGACGACGTCGTCTGCACGACGGACGCCCCCGAGAACCTGACGCGCGACGCGTTCGCGGCGCTCAGCCCTTCTTGAGCAGGTCGCGAATCTCGGTCAGCAGCGCGACGTCGGCCGGCGGCGGCGGCGGCGCAGCCGGCGGCGGGGGCGTCTTCAGCCTGTTGATCGCCTTGACCGCCATGAAGATCGCCGCGGCGATGATCAGGAAATCGAAGGCGGACTGCAGGAATGCGCCGTACTTGAGCAACACCGGCTCGCCCGTCGGGCTTGCGCCGAGGTCGAGCGCGAGGTCGGTGAAATTCACGCCGCCCACGACCTTGCCGAGCAGCGGCATCACGACGTCACCGACGAACGACGAGACGATCTTGCCGAACGCCCCGCCGATCACGACGCCGACCGCCATGTCGACGACGTTGCCCTTCATCGCGAATTCCTTGAATTCCTGCATCACGCTCATCTGGGTTCTCCGGGGGTGATGGCCGAATCGGTCGGCGGCCGCAGGCCGCGCACGCGCCTGCAGCGACGATAAGTGACGCGCCGAAAAAAAAGAAGCCGGGAAAACCCCGGCTTCTTTTCCGTCTGCTGAGCGACGCGCTCAGGCCGTCGCGACTTTCTTCTTGCGGGGCGCGCGCGGCTTCTTCTCGGTCGCCTCCGCAGCGCCCTCGGCGGCCGGCGCCGCAGCCTTCTTCTTGCGTGCCTTCGGCTTCTTCTCGCCTTCTTCCGCCTTCGCCTCGGCCGGCACCGCCTTGTCGACCAGCGCCATCAGCGCCATGTCGGCATTGTCGCCGGCGCGATTGGCCATGTGCAGGATGCGGGTGTAGCCGCCCGGACGCGCCTTGAAGCGCGGGCCGAGATCGCCGAACAGCTTGTCGACGACTTCGGCGTCGCGCAGGCGCGCAAACGCGCGGCGGCGGTTGGCCTGGCTGTCGGTCTTGCCGAGCGTGATCAGCGGCTCGACGAAGCGGCGCAGTTCCTTGGCCTTCGGCACGGTCGTGCGGATCGCCTCGTGGCGCAGCAGCGAGGCCGCCATGTTGCGCAGCATCGCCGAGCGATGCGTCGAATTGCGGCTCAACTGCCGCCCGGAAAGTCCGTGTCTCATCGCGTATTCTCTCCGCGCATCAGCGGCCGGCCACTATCCGCCATCCGCTATCCGCTATCACGGTATCCGCTGGTCAGATCACGTCGCGGTCTTCGTCGCGCTTCAAGCCCGACGGCGGCCAGTTGTCGAGCCGCATGCCGAGCATCAGGCCGTGGCTCTCGAGCACTTCCTTGATCTCGGTGAGCGACTTCTTGCCGAGGTTCGGCGTGCGCAGCAGCTCGACTTCGGTCTTCTGCACGAGGTCGCCGATGTAATGGATGTTCTCGGCCTTCAGGCAGTTCGCGCTGCGGACCGTGAGCTCGAGCTCGTCGACCGGGCGCAGCAGCAGCGGGTCGAAGTGGTGCTCGCTCGGCTTGATCTTGTCCTCGTCCTGGCCCTGCAGGTCGACGAACACCGACAGCTGGTCCTTCAGGATCGAGCCCGCGCGGCGGATCGCCTCTTCCGGGTCGATCGTGCCGTTGGTCTCGATGTCGATGATCAGCTTGTCGAGGTCGGTGCGCTGCTCGACGCGCGCGGCCTCGACGTTGTAGGTCACCTTGCGGATCGGGCTGAACGACGCGTCGAGCAACAGGCGGCCGATCGGCCGGCTCGCTTCCTCGAACGCCAGCCGCTGGCCGGCCGGCCGATAGCCACGGCCGCGCTCGACCTTGAGCGTCATGACGAGTTCGCCGGCCTTGGTCAGGTTGGCGATGACGAGCTCCGGATTCAGGATCTCGACGTCGTGGTCGCTCTGGATGTCGCCGGCGCGCACCGGGCCCGGGCCCTTCTTGGACAGGCGCAGCTCGGATTCCTCGCGCGCGTTCAGGCGGATCGCGACCTGCTTCAGGTTGAGCAGGATCTCGACCACGTCTTCCTGGACGCCCTCGATGCTGGTGTACTCGTGGAGCACGCCCTCGATCTCGGCTTCGGTGATCGCGCTGCCCGGCATCGACGACAGCAGCACGCGCCTGAGCGCGTTGCCGAGCGTGTGGCCGAAGCCGCGCTCGAACGGCTCGATGACGACTTTCGCGTGGCGGGGTGCCGTCGGCGTCACCTTGACGACGCGGGGACGAAGGAACTCGGCGATGGCTGAGTGCATGAGTGTCACCCTGCGTGATTACTTGGAATACAACTCGACGACGAGGCTCTCGTTGACGTCCGGAAGGATCTCGCCGCGCTCGGGCAGGGCCTTCAGGACGCCGGAGAACTTCTTCTCGTCGACTTCGACCCAGTCGGGAAATCCGACCTGGCCACGGATCTGCAGGGCCTGCTGGACGCGGGCCTGCTTCTGCGCCTTCTCGCGCAGGGAAACGACGTCGCCGGGCTTGCACTGGTACGACGGCACGTTCACCGGCGCGCCGTTGACGGCGATGCTGCGATGGCTCACCAGCTGGCGCGCCTCGTTGCGCGTCGTGGCGAAGCCCATCCGGTAGACGACGTTGTCGAGCCGGCCCTCGAGCAGCTTCAACAGCGACTCGCCCGTGGCGCCCGGGCGGCTGGCCGCCTGCACGTAGTAGCCGTGGAACTGGCGCTCCAGGATGCCGTACATCCGGCGCAGCTTCTGCTTCTCGCGCAGCTGCAGGCCGTAGCCCGACACGCGGGCGCGGCGCTCGCCCTTGATGCCGCCCGGCGGCACTTCGAGCTTGCACTTCGACTCGAGCGGCTTGACGCCGCTCTTGAGAAACAGGTCGGTGCCCTCGCGGCGCGAGAGCTTGCACTTCGGTCCAAGATACCTGGCCATGGCGGTCTTCCTCGGGCGCGCGCGGTCAGACGCGGCGCTTCTTGGGCGGACGGCACCCGTTGTGCGGGATGGGCGTCACGTCCTCGATGCTGGTTACTTTCAGGCCGGCGGCATTCAGCGCCCGCACGGCGGACTCGCGGCCCGGGCCGGGCCCGCGCACGCGCACTTCGACGTTCTTCACGCCATATTCCTGGGCCGCGTTGCCGGCCTTCTCCGCTGCGACCTGCGCCGCGAACGGCGTGCTCTTGCGCGAGCCGCGGAAGCCACAGCCGCCGGAGGTCGCCCACGAGAGCGTGTTGCCCTGCCGGTCGGTGATCGTCACGACCGTGTTGTTGAACGACGCGTGCACGTGCGCGATCGCGTCGGTCACCATCCGCTTGGCCTTCTTACGGCCCTTGCCGGCGGTCGAAGTCTGCTTCTTGTCATCAGCCATTGGAAATCAAGCCTCTGTCAGTGCGCGCCGGAAGGATCAGGCCTTGCCCGGAGGAGCGTTGAGCTTCACGGCCGCCTTGCGCGGGCCCTTGCGCGTGCGCGCGTTGGTGCGCGTGCGCTGGCCCCGCATCGGCAGGCCCTTGCGGTGCCGGATGCCGCGGTAGCTACCGAGGTCCATCAGCCGCTTGATGTTCATCGAGACCTCGCGGCGCAGGTCGCCCTCGACCGCGAGCCGCGAGATCTGCGAGCGCAGCGCCGCAACCTCGGCCTCGGTCAGGTCCTTGACCTTGGTGTCGGGCTTGACGCCCGCGCCTTCGCAGGCCTTCTTCGCCTGCGTGCGGCCGACGCCGAAGATGGACGTGAGGCCCACCCAGACGTGCTTGTTCATCGGTATGTTGATGCCGGCGATACGGGCCATTTGAGGCTCACTCCGGGGCGCGAAAAGCCCGAAAGTATAACTTAAAGGTGCCTGTCACTCAACGCAGGGCTGATCAGCCCTGCCGCTGCTTGTGGCGCTTGTCACTGCTGCAGATCACGTAGACCACGCCGCGACGGCGCACTACCTTGCAGTTCTTGCAGATCCGCTTCACCGAGGGTCGAACTTTCATGGGTCACTCTCTCAGACTGGGGCTAGCGGCCGCGCGCTCAGCGCAGCTGCCCGGGGCGGCCTTGGCCGCGCAGGTTGGCCTTCTTCATCAGACCCTCGTACTGGTGCGACATCAGGTGCGCCTGCATCTGGGCCATGAAGTCCATGATCACCACGACGATGATCAGGAGCGAGGTGCCGCCGAAGTAGAACGGCACGCGGAACTGTGAAATCAGGATTTCCGGGATCAGGCAGACCGTGGCCACGTACAGCGAGCCCCAGACGGTGAGCCGCGTCAGCACCTTGTCGATGTACTCGGCCGTGTGCTGCCCTGGCCGGATGCCCGGGATGAACGCGCCGGACTTCTTCAGGTTCTCCGCCGTCTCGCGCGAGTTGAACACCAGCGCCGTGTAGAAGAAGCAGAAGAAGATGATCAGCGCCGAGTACAGCATCATGTGCACCGGCTGGCCGATGCCGAGGCTCGCCGCGACGTTCTGCAGCCAGCCGAAGTTCTCGGACGTGCCGAACCAGCTGGCGATCGTCGCCGGGAACAGCAGCAGGCTCGAGGCGAAGATCGGCGGGATCACGCCGGCCATGTTGAGCTTGAACGGCAAGTGCGTCGCCGTGCCGGCGAACATGCGGCGGCCCTGCTGGCGCTTCGCGTAGTTGACCGGGATGCGCCGCTGCGCGCGCTCGACGAACACCACGAAGGCCGTGACGCCGGCGACCATCAGCACGAGGATCAACGCCAGCGCCGGGTTGATCTCGCCGTTGCGGACCAGCTCGAGCGTGCCGCCGATCGCCGCCGGCAGGCCCGCGACGATGCCCGCGAGGATGATCATCGAGATGCCGTTGCCGAGGCCGCGCTCGGTGATCTGCTCGCCGAGCCACATCAGGAACATCGTGCCCGCCGTCAGCGTCATCGTCGCGACGAACACGAACTGCAGGCCCGGCGCGATCACCACGCCCTGGTTCTGGAAGGCGACCGCAGCGCCCGCGCCCTGGAACGCCGCGAGCCCGACGGTGCCGTAGCGGGTGTACTGCGTGAGCTTGCGGCGACCCGCCTCGCCTTCCTTGCGCAGCGCCTGCAGCTGCGGCACCACGACGGCCATCATCTGCACGATGATCGAGGCCGAGATGTACGGCATCACGCCGAGTGCCAGGATCGACAGGCGCTCGAGCGCGCCGCCCGAGAACATGTTGAACATGCTCAGGATCGTGCCCTGCTGCTCCTGGAAGAACCGCGCGAGCGCCTCCGGATCGATGCCCGGCACCGGGATGAACGTGCCGATCCGGTAGACGACCAGGCCGCCGAGCAGGAAGAAGAAACGCTTCCTGAGCTCGGTGAGCCGGCTCGCCTCGCCGAAGGAGGCCATCGCGCCCGTTGAGGTGTTCGCCACGCTGGATCCCCGTGGACGGCTCAGGCCGCCTCGACCGAGCCGCCGGCGGCTTCGATCGCCGCGCGCGCGCCCTTGGTGACGCCGACGCCCTTGACGGTCACGGCCACCGCGATCGAACCCGACAGCACGATCTTGGCGCGCAGCGAGTTCTGCGGCACGACGCCGGCCTTCTTCAGCGACTCGAGGTCGATCGCGCCGCCGGGAACGCCGGCGAGCTCGTTCAGGCGCACCTCGGCGACCAGGGGAGCGGACCTCGAGCGAAAGCCGAACTTCGGCAGCCGGCGCTGCAGCGGCATCTGGCCGCCCTCGAAGCCGACCTTGTGGTAGCCGCCCTTGCGGGCGCGCTGGCCCTTGACGCCGCGGCCGCAGGTCTTGCCCTGGCCGGCGGACGCGCCGCGGCCGACGCGCAGGCGCGTCTTCTTGGCGCCAGGCGCCGGGGAGATGGTGTTGAGTTTCATGGTGTCCTCAAGCCTCGTCCACGCGGAACAGGTGCCGCGAGGCGTTGATCATGCCGCGGTTCTCCGGCGTGTCGGCGACGACGACGGTCTGGTTGATCCGGCGCAGGCCGAGCCCGCTCGCCGTCGCGCGGTGCCGGCGCAGCTGCCCGTAGACGCTCTTCACGAGCGTGACCGTGACGTTCTTCGGTGCGGTGTTCTGCTTGGCCATGCTGGTCAACCCGTGATCTCGGCGACGGTCTTGCCGCGCTTGGCCGCGATCTGCTCCGGCGGCGGGACGCGCGTCAGCGCGTTCATCGTGGCGCGCACCACGTTGATCGGGTTGCGCGAGCCATAGCTCTTGGCGAGCACGTTGCGCACGCCGGCGCACTCGAAGACGGCGCGCATGCTGCCGCCGGCGATCACGCCGGTGCCGTCCGCGGCCGGCTGCATGTACACCTTCGAGGTGCCGTGCTTGCCGGTCACCGCGTAGTGCAGCGTGGCGTTGCGCAGGCTGACGTTGATCAGGTTCTTGCGCGCCTGCTGCATCGCCTTCTGGATCGCCACCGGCACCTCGCGGGCCTTGCCGTAGCCGAATCCGACGCGGCCGTTGCCGTCGCCCACCACGGTGAGCGCGGTGAAGCCGAACTGCCGGCCGCCCTTGACGACCTTGGCGACGCGATTGACCGCGACGAGCTTCTCGATGAACTCGTCGGCGGCCGGGGCTCTCTCAACTCTAGCCATTGCTGTTCCTCAGATTCGCGTAAGTAGCCGGGCTCAGAACTCGAGCCCGTGCTCGCGCGCCGCGTCCGCGAGGGCCTTGACGCGCCCGTGGTACTTGAAGCCGGAGCGGTCGAACGCCACGCGCGTGATGCCCTTGGCCTTGGCCCGCTCGGCGATCGCCTTGCCCACCGCCTTGGCGGCCTCGACGTTGCCGGTGCCCTCGAGGCCCTCCGCGACTTCCTTCTGCACGGTGGAGGCGACCGCGACCACGCGCGACGCCTCGTCGAACACCTGCGCATAGATGTGCCGCGGAGTGCGGTGGATGCTCAGGCGCATCACCTTCAACTCCTGGATCTTCGCCCGCCCACGGCGAGCGCGCTTCAAGCGACTAAGCTTCTTTTCCATGCGGCACCCTTACTTCTTCTTCGTTTCCTTGAGCTCGATCCGCTCACCGGAATAACGAACGCCCTTGCCCTTGTAGGGCTCCGGGGCACGGTACGCGCGGATCTCCGCGGCGACCTGGCCCACCTGCTGCTTGTCGGCGCCCTTGATCAGGATCTCGGTCTGCGTCGGCGTCTCGACCGTGATGCCCTCGGGCACCGGGTAGACGACCGGGTGCGAGAAGCCGAGCGTCAGGTTGAGGCTGCGGCCCTGCGCCTGCGCGCGGTAGCCGACGCCGACCAGCTCGAGCTTCTTCTCGTAGCCCTGCGACACGCCCTGCACGAGGTTCGCGAGGTGCGAACGCAGCGAGCCCGCGTGCATCAGCGACTCGCGGTTGCGCTCGGCGATCTCGACCCGGACGGTCTGCCCTTCCTGCACCAGCGACAGGCCGCGGCGCAGCGGCAGCGCGAGCGTGCCCTTGGCGCCCTTCACGGTGACGGAGCCGGCGTCGATGGCTGCGGTCACGCCCTTGGGCAGGGTGACCGGATTCTTTGCAACTCGTGACATTGTTCTATCCTGCGTCTGGCGCCGTGCTTACGACACGATGCAGAGGACCTCGCCGCCGTGGCCCGCGGCGCGGGCCTCGCGGTCGGTCATCACGCCGCGCGACGTCGAGATGATGGCGACACCCATGCCGCCCAGGATCCGCGGCAGCTCGTCCTTCGCCTTGTAGACGCGCAGGCCGGGACGGCTGACGCGCTCGAGGCGGTCGATCACCGGCTGGCCCTGGTAGTACTTCAGGCGCACCGTCAGCGTGGACTTCGCGCCCTCGCTCGCGACGCCGAAGTCGTCGATGTAGCCCTCGTCCTTCAGCACCTTCGCGAGCGCGAGCTTGATCCGCGAGGAAGGCATGCTGACCTCGGGCTTGCCCGAGCGCTGGCCGTTGCGGATGCGGGTGAGGAAGTCCGCGATGGGATCCGTCATGCTCATGTCTTGCTCCGTTACGCCGGCCTTACCAGCTGGCCTTGCGCAGGCCCGGGACGTCGCCGCGCATCGTTGCCTCGCGCAGCTTGGTGCGGCCGAGGCCGAATTTCCGATAGACGCCGCGGGAGCGGCCGGTGATCGCGCAGCGCTTGCGCATCCGCGACGCCGAGCCGTCGCGCGGCAGCGACTGCAGCTTGCGCACCGCCTCCTCGCGCTCCGAGTCCGTGGACTTCGGGCTGCGGATGGTCTCCTTGAGCGCCGCGCGCTTCGCCGCGTGCTGCTTCACGAGTTTCTCGCGGCGCTTCTCGCGCTCGATCATGCTGGTCTTCGCCATTTGCCGGTCCTTACTTGCGGAACGGGAAGTTGAAGGATTCGAGCAGCGCCCGCCCTTCCCGGTCGTCGCGTGCCGTGGTGGTGATCGTGATGTCCATGCCGCGGATCGCGTCGATCTTGTCGTAGGCGATCTCGGGGAAGATGATCTGTTCCTTGACGCCGAAGCTGTAGTTGCCGCGGCCGTCGAACGAGCGGGCCGACACGCCGCGGAAGTCGCGGATGCGCGGCATCGCCACGTTGACCAGCCGGTCGAGGAACTCGTACATGCGCTCGCCGCGCAGCGTCACCTTGGCGCCCACCGGCACGCCCTGGCGCAGCTTGAACGACGCGATCGACTTGCGCGACTTGGTGACCAGCGGCTTCTGGCCGGTGACCGCCGTCAGGTCGTGCACCGCGCCGTCCATCGCCTTCTTGTCCGCGACCGCCTCGCCCACGCCCATGTTGACCGTGATGCGGGTGATCTTCGGCACCTGCATCGTGTTCTCGAGCCCGAGGCTCGCCTTGAGCTCGGGGACGATCTTCTCGCGGTAGATCTGCTGCAGCCTTGCCATCGCCGTCATCCTCGCCCGTTCACGCGTCCACGACTTCGTCGTTGGACTTGAAGTAACGCACGCGCCGGCCGTCGGCCAGGGTGCGGATGCCCACGCGATCACCCTGCTTGGCGACCGGGTTCCAGAGCATGACGTTCGAGAGGTGCATTGAAGCCTCCTTCTCGACGATGCCGCCCTGCGTGCCACGCTGCGGGTTGGGCCGCGTGTGCCGCTTGACCATGTTCACGTTCTCGACGAGCACGCGGTCGTTCGCCAGCACCTTGATCACGGTGCCGCGCCGGCCCTTGTCGCGGCCGGTGATGACCACCACCTCGTCGCCCTTGCGGATCTTGTTCATGCCTCGTTCCTCGACCTGCTGCAGCCGGTGCTCAGAGCACTTCCGGCGCGAGCGAGATGATCTTCATGAACTGCGCCGTGCGCAGCTCGCGGGTGACCGGCCCGAAGATACGGGTGCCGATCGGCTCCATCTTGTTCGTGAGCAGCACGGCGGCATTGCCGTCGAAGCGGATCAACGAACCGTCGGCCCGACGCACGCCGAAGGCCGTGCGCACGACGACCGCGTCGTAGACCTCGCCCTTCTTGACCTTGCCGCGCGGGATCGCGTCCTTGACGCTCACCTTGATCACGTCGCCCACGGTCGCGTAGCGGCGCTTCGAGCCGCCGAGCACCTTGATGCACATGAGGCTCTTGGCGCCGCTGTTGTCGGCGGCCTGCAGCATCGTTCGCATCTGGATCATGGTCCGTACTCCTCTCGAGCGGTGCTCAGGCCTGTTCGGCGCGCTTGACGACGCGCACCAGGCGCCAGGCCTTGCGGGCCGACAGCCGCCGGCACTCGGCGATGTCGACGAGGTCGCCCTCGCGGGCCTCGCCGTGCTCGTCGTGCGCGAGGAACTTGGTGGTGCGGCGCACGTACTTGCTGTACTTCGCGTGCTTCACCAGGCGCTCGACGGCGACGCTGATCGTCTTCTGCATCTTGCTGCTGACGACCCGCCCGGTCAGCGTGCGCTGCACGACCGCGTCGGTCGGCGCTTCCACGGCGGCCTGCTCGCTCATCACCTGACTCATTTCTGGGCACCCCTATCAGCCGCGGTGCGGGCGAGCTCGCCCTGCACGGTCTTCACACGCGCAATGTTGCGGCGCACCTTGCCGGCCTGGTCGGGCTTGGTCGCCTGACCGGTGGCCTGCGCCATGCGCAAGTTGAACTGCTCGCGGCGCAGCTTGAGGAGTTCTTCCTGCAGCTCGCCCGCGCTCTTCGACCTGAGTTCCTTCGCCTTCATCAGCGGACCTGCCGTTTGACGAACAACGTGTCGACCGAGAGCTTGCTCGCAGCCAGGCGGAACGCCTCGCGCGCGATCTCCTCGGTGACGCCTTCCATCTCGAAGAGCACCTTGCCGGGCTGCACGCGCGCGACGTAGTACTCGACGTTGCCCTTGCCCGAGCCCATGCGGACCTCGAGGGGCTTCTTGGTGATCGGCACGTCCGGGAACACCCGGATCCACACCTGGCCGCCGCGCTTCACGTAGCGCGTCATGGCGCGGCGGGCCGCCTCGATCTCGCGGGCCGTCATCCGGGCGCGGCTCGTGGCCTTCAGGCCGTAGTCGCCGAAGGCGACCGTGCTGCCGCGCTGGGCCAGGCCCGAGTTGCGGCCCTTGAACTGCTTGCGAAACTTGGTTCGCTTGGGTTGCATCATGGCGATATCTCCGGGTGTCGCTCAGTGGCACGGCCTCAGGCCGGCTGCTGCTCCTGAGCGGGCGCCACGGCCTCGGCCTGCTCGGGGGCCGCCACCGGCTCCGGCTGGTCGAAAACCTCGCCCTTGAAGATCCACACCTTGACGCCGATCACGCCGTAGGTGGTGCGGGCCTCGGCCATGCCGAAGTCGATCTCGGCGCGGAACGTGTGCAGCGGCACCCGCCCCTCGCGCGACGACTCCGTGCGGGCGATCTCCGAGCCGTTCAGTCGGCCGGAGACGCGCACCTTCACGCCGAGGGCGCCGCTGCGCATCGTGTTCATCACGGCGCGCTTCATCGCGCGGCGGAACATCACGCGACGCTCGATCTGCTGGGCGATGCCCTCGGCCACGAGCTGCGCGTCCATCTCGGGCTTGCGGATCTCGGCGATGTTGAGGCGCACGTCCTGGACGGCCATGCCCATCAGCTTCGCGACCTCGAGGCGCAGCCGCTCGATGTCCTCGCCCTTCTTGCCGATCACGACGCCCGGGCGGGCCGTGTTGATCGTGATGTTCGCCTTGCGCGCCGCGCGCTCGATGTGGATGCGGCTCACGGAAGCCTCGGACAGCTTCTTCTTCAGGAACTCGCGCACCTGCCAGTCCTGGAGGATGTAGGCGGGGAAATTGCGCGTGTTCGCGTACCACCGCGACGTCCAGTCGCGAGTGATGCCGAGGCGGATGCCGACCGGATTGACCTTCTGACCCATGGAGCCTGCTCTCCTCAGTCCTTGCGGCCGTCGCCGACGAGGATCGTGATGTGGCTGTTGCGCTTGACGATGCGGTTGCCGCGGCCCTTCGCACGGGCGTGGAACCGCTTGAACGTCGGCGCCTCGTCGATCTCGATGCGGGCGACCTTGAGCGTGTCGATGTCCGCATTGTGGTTGTTCTCGGCGTTGGCGATCGCCGACTCGAGAACCTTGCGCACGAGCACCGCGCCCTTCTTCGGCGTGAAGCGCAGCGTGGCGAGGGCCTGGCCCACCGGCTGGCCCCGCACCATGTCCGCCACGAGGCGGCACTTCTGCGGCGAGATGCGCGCGTACTTGAGCTTTGCTGCGACCTGCATGGCTTACTCCTAGGTCGACGACTTCTTGTCGCCCGAGTGCCCCTTGAAGGTGCGCGTCGGGGCGAACTCGCCGAGCTTGTGGCCGACCATGTTCTCCGACACCAGCACCGGGATGTGCTGCTTGCCGTTGTGGACGGCGATCGTCAGTCCCACCATGTCGGGCAGGACCATGGAGCGGCGCGACCAGGTCTTGATCGGGCGGCGATCGTTCTTCTCCGCGGCCGCCTGCACCTTCTTCGCGAGGTGGAGGTCGACGAACGGGCCTTTCTTGACTGAACGGGGCACGGAAAGCTCCTTAAGCAGGCTCAGTTGCGGCGCCGGATGATGAGTCCGGCCGTGCGCTTGTTGGTGCGGGTCTTCTTGCCCTTGGTCTTCCAGCCCCACGGCGACACCGGGTGCGGGTTGCCCTGGCCGGACTTGCCCTCGCCACCGCCGTGCGGGTGGTCGACCGGGTTCATCACGACGCCGCGGACCGTCGGGCGGATGCCGCGCCAGCGCATCGCGCCGGCCTTGCCGTAGACGATCAGGTTGTGGTCTTCGTTGCCGACCTCGCCGATCGTCGCGCGGCAGTCGACGTGCACCTTGCGCATCTCGGTCGAGCGCAGGCGGATCGTCGCGTAGAGGCCTTCACGCGCCACGAGCTGGGCCGAAGCCCCCGCGCTGCGCGCGAGCTGGCCACCGCGGCCGGGCTTCAGCTCGACGTTGTGCACCTGGGTGCCGATCGGGATGTTGCGCAGCGGCAGCGCGCTGCCGGCCTTGATCGGCGCGTCGGGACCGGAAGCGATCGGGTCGCCCGCGGCCACGCCCTTCGGCGCGAGGATGTAGCGGCGCTCGCCGTCGGCATAGAGCACGAGCGCGAGGTGCGCGCTGCGGTTCGGGTCGTACTCGAGCCGCTCGACCTTGCCCGGCACGCCGTCTTTGGCGCGCAGGAAGTCGACGTCGCGATAGCGCTGGTGGTGGCCGCCGCCCTTGTGGCGCGTCGTGATGCGGCCCATGTTGTTGCGCGCACCGGTGCGCTTCTGGCTCGAGGTCAGCGCCGCGACCGGCGCGCCCTTGTGCAGGTGCGAGCGGTTCGGCTTGACGACGAAGCGCCGGCCCGGTGACGTCGGTTTGGTCTTGATGAGAGCCATCTTTCAGTACCCGTCAGTTAGCCCGCGACGTCACTTCTCGACGCCGGCGAAGTCGATGGTCTGGCCCTCGGCCAGGCTCACGTAGGCCTTCTTGAAGTCCGAGCGCTTGCCGTGGCGCCCGCCGAAGCGCTTGGCCTTGCCGGCGACGTTGACGACGCGCACGGTGTCGACCTTGACCTCGAACATCAGCTCGACGGCCGCCTTGATCTCGGGCTTGGACGCGTCGCGCAGCACGCGGAACACGACCTGGTTGTCGCGCTCGGCCATGCGGGCGCTCTTCTCGGAGACGTGCGGGGCGACCAGCACGGTCATCAGTCTTTCGGGGCTGCTCATGCCAGCTTCTCCTCGAGCATGCGGACGGCGCCGACGGTCGCGAGCACGCGGTCGTGGCTCAGCAGGCTGCGCGGGTCGAGCGAGGCGACCGGCAGGACCGACACGCCGAACAGGTTGCGCGAGGCCAGCTCGAGCTTCTCGTCGTGGGCTTCGACCAGGATCAGCACGTTGTCGAAGCCGAACTCCTTGAGCTTGGCCGCGAGCAGGCGCGTCTTCGGCGCCTCGAGCTCGAAGGACTCGACGACGACCAGCCGCTCGAGGCGGGCGAGCTCGGAGAGCATCGCGCGCAACGCGCCCTGGTACATCTTGCGATTGACCTTCTGCGAGTAGTCGCGCGGGCGGGCGGCGAACGCGCGGCCGCCACCGACCCAGATCGGGCTGCGGATGCTGCCCGCACGGGCGCGGCCACCACCCTTCTGGTTCCAGGGCTTGATGCCGCCGCCGCGGACTTCCGCGCGGCTCTTCTGGCGCTTGGTGCCCGCACGGCCAGCCGCCATGTAGGCGGTCAGCACCTGGTGGACCAGCGCTTCGTTGAACTCGCGGCCGAAGGCCTTCTCGGAGACCTCGAGGCTGCCGCCGGCGGCGCCCGGGCTGACGATCTTGAGTTGCGTGGCCATGGCTTACTTCCTCGGGGCCAGGGTCTTGCGGGCGGCGCGACGCGCGGCCTTGACCGAAGGACGCACGATGACCTGCCCGCCCGGCGCGCCCGGCACGGCACCGCGCACCAGCAGCAGGTTGCGGGCCGCGTCGACCTCGACGATCTTCAGGTTCTCGGTGGTGACGCGCACGTTGCCCATGTGGCCGGACATCCGCTTGCCCGGGAACACGCGTCCCGGCGTCTGGCGCTGGCCGATCGAGCCGGGCGTGCGGTGGAACAACGACGCGCCGTGCGAAGCCGGGCCACCGGCGAAATTGTGGCGCTTGATCGTGCCCGCGAAGCCCTTGCCGATCGTGGTGCCGGCGACGTCCACGACCTGGCCGGCCGCGAACATGTCCACCTTGATCTCGGTGCCGGGAGCGAGGTCCGTGCCTTCGCCGTCGGCGAGGCGGAACTCGACCAGCGACTCGCCCGGGGCCACCTTGGCCTTGGCGTAGTGCCCCGCGAGCGAGCGCGTCAGGCGCGACGGCTTGCGGTCGCCGTAGGCGACCTGCACCGAGCGGTAACCGTCGCTCTCGACGGCCTTCACCTGTGTGACGCGGTTCGGCAGGGCCACGATCACCGTCACCGGGATCGATTCGCCCGCGTCCGTGAAGACGCGCGTCATGCCGGCCTTGCGGCCAATCAGACCGATCGTCATCGATTCGTCCTCGTACACCGCCCCGGCTGCGATTGGCCCGGGCTGACAAAAAAACGTTCGCCCGTCACTGCTGGCGGGCGCTCATCGAGGGGGCTGAGAGGTGCAATCACGGGGTTTCCGGACTGCGCCGCTCGAGCGGTACCGGTCACCCGGCCAGGCCTCGGCGAGAAATGAGCCGCCTATTATAGCGGCCGATTCGAAGCCTGCAAGCGCAAAATGCGTGGCAGAGAGGGGATGGGGGATAGGGGATGGGGGATAGTCGGAAGTACGGCGGCCACGTTCAGGCTGCCGCGCGCCTCTTCACTATCCCCTATCCCCTATCCCCTATCCCCTACCCCTGGTCAGTTCAGCTTGATCTGCACGTCCACGCCGGCCGGCAGCTCGAGCTTCATCAACGCGTCGACGGTCTTGTCGGTCGGGTTGAGGATGTCCATCAGGCGCTTGTGGGTGCGCAGCTCGTACTGGTCGCGCGCGTCCTTGTCGGCGTGCGGCGAGATCAGGATCGTGAAGCGCTCCATCTTCACCGGCAGCGGCACGGGCCCGCGCACGGTGGCGCCCGTGCGCTTGGCGGTCTCGACGATCTCCCGGGCGGAGTTGTCGATCAAGCGGTGGTCGAACGCCTTGAGGCGGATGCGGATGTTCTGGCGAGCCATGTTTGGTACCTAGTGAATAGGGGGTAGGGGATAGGGGGTAGAGCAGGAGGGCGCGCAGCGCCGCGATCCCCTACCCCCTGATCACTATCCCCTTATTTCAGGATCTTCGAGACCACGCCCGCGCCGACCGTGCGTCCGCCCTCGCGGATCGCAAAGCGCAGGCCCTCTTCCATCGCGATCGGGCTGATCAGCTCGATCGTCATCTTGATGTTGTCGCCCGGCATCACCATCTCGACGCCCTCCGGCAACTCCACCGAACCCGTCACGTCCGTCGTGCGGAAGTAAAACTGCGGACGATATCCCTTGAAGAACGGCGTGTGGCGACCGCCCTCCTCCTTCGTCAGCACGTACACCTCGCCCTCGAACTTCGTGTGCGGCGTGATCGAACCGGGCTTCGCCAGCACCTGCCCGCGCTCGACTTCCTCGCGCTTCGTGCCGCGCAGCAGCACGCCCACGTTGTCCCCCGCCTGCCCCTGGTCGAGCAGCTTGCGGAACATCTCCACGCCCGTGCAGGTCGTCTTCACCGTCGGGCGAAGACCCACGATCTCCACCTCGTCGTTCACCTTGACGATGCCGCGCTCGATGCGCCCCGTCACCACCGTGCCGCGGCCCGAGATCGAGAACACGTCCTCCACCGGCATCAGGAACGCGCCGTCGATCGCGCGCTCCGGCACCGGGATGTAACGGTCCATCTCGTCCACCAGCTTCACCACCGAGGGCACCCCGAGCGGACCCTTGTCACCCTCCAGCGCCTTCAGCGCCGAGCCCGTCACGATCGGCGTGTCGTCGCCCGGGAACTCGTACTTCGACAGCAGCTCGCGCACTTCCATCTCGACGAGCTCCAGCAGCTCCGCGTCGTCCACCATGTCCGCCTTGTTCAGGTACACCACGATGTACGGCACGCCCACCTGACGCGCCAGCAGGATGTGCTCGCGCGTCTGCGGCATCGGGCCGTCCGCCGCCGACACCACCAGGATCGCGCCGTCCATCTGCGCCGCGCCCGTGATCATGTTCTTCACGTAGTCCGCGTGCCCCGGGCAGTCCACGTGCGCGTAGTGCCGCAGCGGGCTCTGGTACTCCACGTGCGCCGTCGAAATCGTGATCCCGCGCGCCTTCTCTTCCGGCGCCTTGTCAATCTGGTCGTAGGCCATGAACGCGCCGCCGTGCGTCTCCGCCATCACCTTCGTCAACGCCGCCGTCAGCGTCGTCTTGCCATGGTCCACGTGACCAATCGTGCCCACGTTCACGTGCGGCTTCGTACGCGCAAATTTTTCCTTAGCCACGACCCATACCTCTGCGAAATCTAGTGTGTCTGGTGATCAGGGGATGGGGGATAGGGGGTGGGGGATCGTCAGAACTCTGCGCCGTCGCAGTGCAGCCGCGTCGCTCGACGCTGCCGCCTCTTCAACTATCCCCGATCCCCTATCCCCGATCCCCTTCCTGCTCAGCTGGCCTTCTTCATGACTGCTTCGGCGACGTTGTTCGGCACTTCCAGGTACTTCGCGAACTCCATCGTGAAGGTCGCGCGACCCTGGCTCATCGAACGCACCGACGTCGCGTAGCCGAACATCTCGGAGAGCGGCACCTCGGCGGTGATGACCTTGCCCGACGGGCCGTCGTCCATGCCGTGGATCTGGCCGCGGCGGCGGTTCAGGTCGCCGATCACGTCGCCCGAGTAGTCCTCCGGCGTCACGACCTCGACCTTCATGATCGGCTCGAGCAGCACCGGCTTCGCCTTGCGCACGCCGTCCTTGAGCGCCATCGAACCCGCGATCTTGAACGCCATTTCGTTCGAGTCGACGTCGTGGTACGAACCGTCGAAGATCGTGACCTTGACGTCGACGACCGGGTAGCCGGCGATGACGCCGCCCTCGAGCGCTTCCTTGACGCCCTTGTCGACGGCCGGGATGTACTCGCGCGGCACGACGCCGCCGACGATGCCGTTGACGAACTCGTAGCCCTTGCCCTCTTCCTGCGGCTCGATCTTGAGCCACACGTGGCCGTACTGGCCGCGGCCGCCGGACTGGCGCACGAACTTGCCTTCCTGCTCGACGGAGCCGCGAATGGTCTCGCGGTAGGCGACCTGCGGCTTGCCGACGTTCGCCTCGACCTTGAACTCGCGCTTCATGCGGTCGACGATGATGTCGAGGTGCAGCTCGCCCATGCCCGCGATGATCGTCTGGCCCGACTCCTGGTCGGTGCTGACGCGGAACGACGGGTCTTCCTTGGCGAGGCGCTGCAGCGCGAGGCCCATCTTTTCCTGGTCGCTCTTGGTCTTCGGCTCGACCGCGACCGAGATGACGGGCTCGGGGAACTCCATCTTCTCGAGCGTGATCTGGTGGTCGATGTCGGTCAGCGTGTCGCCCGTGGTCACGTCCTTCAGGCCCACGGCTGCGGCGATGTCGCCGGCGCGGACTTCCTTGATCTCCTCGCGCTCGTTGGCGTGCATCTGCAGCAGGCGGCCGATGCGCTCCTTCTTGCTCTTGCCGGGCACGAACACCTGGTCGCCCGAGTTGAGCACGCCGGAGTAGACGCGGAAGAACGTCAGGTTGCCGACGAACGGGTCGTTCAGGATCTTGAACGCCAGCGCCGAGAACTTGGCCTCGTCGGTGGCCGGGCGGGTCGCCTCGGCACCGCGGTCGTCGATGCCCTTGACCGGCGGCACGTCGGCCGGCGACGGCATGTACTCGATGACCGCGTCGAGCATCGCCTGCACGCCCTTGTTCTTGAAGGCCGTGCCGCACTGCACCAGGCAGATCTCGGTGCGGATGGCGCGCGCGCGCAGCCCCGCCTTGATCTCCTCGACGGTGAGCTCGCCGCTCTCGAGGTACTTGTGCATCAGGTCGTCGTTGGCCTCGGCCGCGGCCTCGACCAGCTTCTCGCGGTATTCCTTGCACTGCTCGAGCATCTCGGCCGGGACTTCCCGGTACTCGAACTTCATGCCCTCGGTCGAGTCGTCCCAGTAGATCGACTTCATCTGGATCAGGTCGACGACGCCCTCGAACTTGTCCTCGGCGCCGATCGGCAGCTGCAGCGGCACCGGGTTGCCGCGCAGGCGCGTGCGGATCTGCTCGACGCAGCGCAGGAAGTTGGCGCCGGCGCGGTCCATCTTGTTGACGAACGCGAGGCGCGGCACGCCGTACTTGTTCATCTGGCGCCAGACGGTCTCGGACTGCGGCTGCACGCCGCTCACGGCGCAGAACACCGCGCAGGCCGAGTCGAGCACGCGCAGGCTGCGCTCGACCTCGATCGTGAAGTCGACGTGCCCCGGCGTGTCGATGATGTTGAAGCGGTGCTCGGGGAACTGGTTCTCCATCCCCTTCCAGAACGCGGTGGTGGCCGCGGCAGTGATCGTGATGCCGCGCTCCTGCTCCTGCTCCATGTAGTCCATGACGGCGGCGCCGTCGTGCACCTCGCCGATCTTGTGCGAGACGCCGGTGTAAAACAGGATGCGCTCGGTCGTCGTGGTCTTGCCGGCGTCGATGTGCGCCGAGATACCGATGTTACGGTAGCGCTCGATCGGGGTAATGCGTGGCACGGTGATGGTCCTTGGGCGGTCGGTCAGGCGTGCCGGCTTACCAGCGGTAGTGGGCGAACGCCTTGTTGGCGTCGGCCATGCGGTGCGTGTCCTCGCGCTTGCGCACGGCGGCGCCGCGGTTCTCCGACGCCTCGAGCAGTTCGGCGGCGAGGCGCTGCGCCATGGATTTCTCGCTGCGCGCGGCAGCGGCGTCGATGACCCAGCGCATGGCCAGCGTCTGGCGGCGCGTCGAGCGGACTTCGACGGGCACCTGGTAGGTGGCGCCGCCGACGCGACGCGACTTCACCTCGACCATCGGCTTGACGTTGTCGAGCGCCTGCGTGAGCAGCTCGATCGTCTGGTCCGGCTGGCGGCCGGTGCGCTCGGCCATGCGGTCGATCGCGCCGTAGACGATGCTCTCGGCGACGGACTTCTTGCCGCTGTCCATCACCATGTTCATGAACTTCGCCAGCAGCACGCTGTTGAACTTCGGGTCCGGGAGCACGGTGCGGGTCGGGGCTTGGGATCTGCGGGACATGGCGGATTACCTGGACAGTGGGCGGTCGACGGTGGGCGGTGGCGGCGGGACGGGTCAGCCCTTCGGGCGCTTGGCGCCGTACTTGGAGCGGCTCTGGCGACGCTCGCCCACGCCGGCGCAGTCGAGCGTGCCGCGCACCGTGTGGTAGCGCACGCCGGGGAGGTCCTTGACGCGGCCGCCGCGGATCAGCACGACCGAGTGCTCCTGCAGGTTGTGGCCTTCGCCGCCGATGTAGCTGATCACTTCGTAGCCGTTGGTGAGGCGCACCTTGGCGACTTTCCGCAGCGCCGAGTTCGGCTTCTTCGGCGTGGTCGTGTACACGCGGGTGCAGACGCCGCGCCGCTGCGGCGAGTTGCCGAGCGCGGGGACCTTGCTCTTGGCCGCAGCGACGCGACGGGGGCTGCGGATCAGCTGATTGACGGTTGACATGCTCGGTCCAACTCCAGATCGTTGCGGCGGGCGCAAGGTTTGCGGTGCCGCCGAGAAACACCGGGCCGCCTAAGCGGCGGCCCGATGGTAAAGCCAGAGGGCCGCGCGGGTGTGTCGCCGGCGGCCCTGATGAAAGGCGCAAAATTCTAGGGAGGGGAGCCGCCGCTGTCAACTTGGCGACAGCGGCCCGACACCCTCCCCCCGGCGCGTCAGCCGGCCGGAACCTCCGCCTCGTCGGGCGCCGCGGTGTCCAGGTCCTCCGCCACGACCGCCGCCGGCACGTCCGTGAACCCGGCCGCCAGCTCGTCCTCGGGCCGGCGCCGGCGGGCCAGGTGGTAGAACGAGCCCGTCCCGGCCGGGATCAGCCGGCCGACGATCACGTTCTCCTTCAGCCCGCGCAGGTCGTCCCTCATGCCGCGCACGGCCGCCTCGGTCAGCACCCGCGTGGTCTCCTGGAACGAGGCCGCCGAGATGAACGACTCGGTGGCCAGCGACGCCTTGGTGATGCCGAGCAGGATCGGGTCGGCGATGGCCGGCAGCTTGCCTTCCTTGGTCAGCTTCTCGTTGGCCTCGAGCACCCGGGCGCGATCCATCTGCTCGCCGCGCAGGAACGCGGTGTCGCCGGTTTCGACGACCTCGATCTTGCGCAGCATCTGGCGAATGATCACCTCGATGTGCTTGTCGTTGATCTTCACGCCCTGCAGCCGGTAGACGTCCTGGATCTCGCGGACCAGGTAGTTCGCCAGCGGCTCGACGCCCTGCAGGCGCAGGATGTCGTGCGGGTTCGGCTCGCCGTCCGCGATCACCTCGCCGCGCTCCACGTGCTCGCCTTCGAACACGGTCAGGTGGCGCCACTTCGGGATCAGCTCCTCGTGCTTCTCGCCGTGCTCGTCGGTGATGATCAGCCGGCGCTTGCCCTTGGTCTCCTTGCCGAAGCTGACCGTGCCCGAGTACTCGGCGAGGATCGCGGAGTCCTTGGGCTTGCGGGCCTCGAACAGGTCCGCGACGCGCGGCAAGCCGCCCGTGATGTCGCGGGTCTTCGAGCTCTCCTGCGGGATGCGCGCGATGATGTCGCCGACCGACACCTGCGAGCCGTCGCCGAGGTTGACGAGCGCGCCCGGGGGCAGCGCGTAGACGGCCGGGATGTCGGTGTTCGCGAAGCAGATTTCCTTGCCGCGCGCGTTGACGAGCTTGATCACCGGGCGCAGGTCCTTGCCGCCGGCGCCGCGCTGCTTCGGGTCCATGACGACCGTGCTCGACAGGCCGGTGATCTCGTCCACCTGGCTCGAGACCGTGATGCCGTCGATGAAGTCCTGGAAGCGGATCAGGCCCGCGACCTCGGTCACGACCGGGTGGGTGTGCGGATCCCAGGTCGCGATGACCTGGCCCGGCTGCACCGCGTCGCCCTCGCTGACCGTGATCACGGCGCCGTAGGGGATGCGATAGCGCTCGCGCTCGCGGCCGAAGTCGTCGATGACGCCGAACTCGCCCGAGCGCGACACGGCCACCAGGTGGCCCTTGTCGTGCCGCACCGACTTGAGGTTGTGGAAGCGCGCCGTGCCCTTGCCCTTGACCTCGATGCTGCTCTGCGCGGCCGCGCGCGAGGCGGCGCCGCCGATGTGGAACGTGCGCATCGTGAGCTGGGTGCCCGGCTCGCCGATCGACTGCGCCGCGATGACGCCCACGGCCTCGCCGATGTTGATGCGGTGGCCGCGCGCGAGGTCGCGCCCGTAGCACTGCGCGCAGACGCCGTAGCGGGTCGCGCAGCTGATCGGGGAGCGCACCATGACCTGGTCCACGCCCGCCTGCTCGATCTTGCGCACGAGCTTCTCGTCGAGCAGCTCGCCCGCCTCGACCAGCACCTCGTCGGAGCCCGGCCGGTAGATGTCGCTCGCGACCACGCGGCCGAGCACGCGCTCGCCGAGGCCCTCGACCACGTCGCCGCCTTCGACGATCGGCATCATCGCGAGGCCGTGGTCCGTGCCGCAGTCCGGCTCGGTGACCACGAGGTCCTGCGCCACGTCGACCAGGCGGCGGGTCAGGTAGCCCGAGTTCGCGGTCTTCAGCGCGGTGTCGGCCAGGCCCTTGCGCGCGCCGTGCGTCGAGATGAAGTACTGGAGGACGTTCAGGCCCTCGCGGAAGTTCGCCGTGATCGGCGTCTCGATGATCGAGCCGTCCGGCTTCGCCATCAGGCCGCGCATGCCGGCCAGCTGGCGGATCTGCGCCGGCGAGCCGCGGGCGCCCGAGTCCGACATCATGTAGATCGAGTTGAACGACTTCTGGCGGACCTTGCGGCCGTCGGAAGCCTCGATGTCCTCGCCGCCGAGCTTCTCCATCATCGCCTTGGCGACCTGGTCGTTGGTGCGCGACCAGATGTCGACGACCTTGTTGTAGCGCTCGCCGTTGGTGACGAGGCCGGAAGCGTACTGCTCCTGGATCTCCTTCACCTCGTGCTCGGCCGCGCTCAGGATCTTCTGCTTCTGCTCGGGGACGATCATGTCGTCCACGCCGATCGACACGCCCGCGCGGGTCGCGTAGTGGAAGCCCGTGTACATCAGCTGGTCGGCGAAGACGACGGTCTCCTTGAGGCCGAGCGTCCGGTAGCACGCGTTGATGCAGCTCGAGATCGCCTTCTTCGTCATGTCCTGGTTGATCAGGTCGAACGACAGGCCCTTCGGCAGGATCTCGGAGAGCAGCGCGCGGCCGATGGTCGTCTCGACCAGCCGGCGCCGCGCCGTGAAGCCGCCCTCGGCGTCCTTGACGTGCTCGACGATGCGCACCTTGACCCGCGCCTGGATGTCGGCGAGCGCGGTTCTCGTAGGCGCGATGCACCTCGGCCACGTCGGTGAAGTACGTGCCCTCGCCCGGCGCGTTGACGCGCTCGCGCGTCATGAAGTAGAGGCCGAGCACCACGTCCTGCGACGGCACGATGATCGGGTCGCCGTTCGCGGGCGAGAGGATGTTGTTCGAGGACAGCATCAGCGCGCGCGCCTCGAGCTGGGCCTCGAGCGACAGCGGCACGTGCACGGCCATCTGGTCGCCGTCGAAGTCGGCGTTGAACGCCGTGCAGACCAGCGGGTGCAGCTGGATCGCCTTGCCCTCGATCAGCACCGGCTCGAAGGCCTGGATGCCGAGGCGGTGCAGCGTCGGCGCGCGGTTCAGCAGCACCGGGTGCTCGCGGATGACCTCTTCGAGGATGTCCCACACCTCGGGGCCTTCGCGCTCGACCATGCGCTTGGCGGCCTTGATCGTCGAGGCCTCGCCGCGCAGCTGCAGCTTCTGGAAGATGAACGGCTTGAAGAGCTCGAGCGCCATCTTCTTCGGCAGGCCGCACTGGTGCAGGCGCAGCGTCGGGCCGACCACGATGACCGAACGGCCCGAGTAGTCGACGCGCTTGCCGAGCAGGTTCTGGCGGAAGCGGCCCTGCTTGCCCTTGATCATGTCGGCGAGCGACTTGAGCGGGCGCTTGTTGGTGCCGGTGATCGCGCGGCCGCGACGGCCGTTGTCGAGCAGCGCGTCCACCGACTCCTGCAGCATGCGCTTCTCGTTGCGCACGATGATGTCCGGCGCGTTCAGCTCGAGCAGCCGGCGCAGGCGGTTGTTGCGGTTGATGACGCGGCGATAGAGGTCGTTCAGGTCGGACGTGGCGAACCGGCCGCCGTCGAGGGGGACGAGCGGGCGCAGGTCCGGCGGCAGCACGGGCAGCACCGTGAGCACCATCCACTCGGGGTGGTTGCCCGAGTCCATGAACGACTCGAGCAGCTTCAGGCGCTTCGACAGGCGCTTGATCTTGGTCTCGGAGCTCGTGTTGCCGATGTCCTCGCGGACCTTGACCACCTCGGAGGGCAGGTCGAGGCTCTTCAGCAGCTCGTGGACGGCCTCGGCGCCCATGCGCGCGTCGAACTCGTCGCCGTGCTTCTCGATCGCGTCGAGGTACATCTCGTCGGAGAGCAGCTGGCCGCGCTGCATCGAGGTCATGCCCGGGTCGATGACCACGAAGGCCTCGAAGTACAGCACGCGCTCGATCTCGCGCAGCGTCATGTCGAGCATCAGGCCGATGCGCGACGGCAGCGACTTCAGGAACCAGATGTGCGCGGTCGGGCTCGCGAGCTCGATGTGGCCCATGCGCTCGCGGCGCACCTTGGCCTGCGTCACTTCGACGCCGCACTTCTCGCAGACCACGCCGCGGTGCTTCAGCCGCTTGTACTTGCCGCAAAGGCACTCGTAGTCCTTGACCGGCCCGAAGATCTTCGCGCAGAAGAGCCCGTCGCGCTCCGGCTTGAAGGTGCGGTAGTTGATGGTCTCCGGCTTCTTGACCTCGCCGAACGACCACGACCGGATCATCTCCGGGGACGCGAGCGCGATGCGGATCGAGTCGAAGTCCTCGACGGTCGGCTGCTGCTTGAAGAATTTCAACAGGTCTTTCATGGGTTCACCCTGTCCGTCACGCGCGTGGAATGGCCCGGACTCAACGCCGTTCCTGGTGGAGCTCGATGTTGATGCCGAGCGAGCGGATTTCCTTGACGAGTACGTTGAAGGATTCCGGCATGCCCGCGTCCATCATGTGGTTGCCGTCCACGATGTTCTTGTACATCTTGGTGCGGCCCGTCACGTCGTCCGACTTGACCGTCAGCATCTCCTGCAGCGTGTAGGAAGCGCCGTAGGCCTCGAGCGCCCAGACTTCCATCTCGCCGAAGCGCTGGCCGCCGAACTGCGCCTTGCCGCCGAGCGGCTGCTGCGTGACCAGGCTGTAGGGGCCGGTCGAGCGGGCGTGCATCTTGTCGTCGACGAGATGGTTCAGCTTCAGCATGTACATGTAGCCGACCGTGACGGGGCGGTCGAAGCGCTCGCCGGTGCGGCCGTCGAACAGCCACGTCTGGCCGCTCTCCGGCAGGTCCGCCAGGCGCAGCATGTACTTGATCTCCTTCTCGGTCGCGCCGTCGAACACCGGCGTCGCCATCGGCACGCCGTTGCGCAGGTTGCCGGCGAGCGACAGGATGTCGGCGTCGTCGAGCGACTCCAGCGACTCCGACTTGCCGCCGCTCTGGTTGTAGACCTGGTCGAGGAACGCGCGGACTTCGCTGCCGTTGCGGTTGTCGTCGAGCATCCGGCCGATCTTCAGGCCCAGCCCCTTCGCCGCCCACCCGAGGTGGGTCTCGAGGATCTGGCCGATGTTCATGCGCGAAGGCACGCCGAGCGGGTTCAGCACGATGTCGACGGGCGTGCCGTCGGCCATGAACGGCATGTCCTCGACCGGCACGATCGTCGAGATCACGCCCTTGTTGCCGTGGCGGCCGGCCATCTTGTCGCCCGGCTGCACGCGGCGCTTCACCGCCAGGTAGACCTTGACCATCTTCAGCACGCCGGGGGCGAGGTCGTCGCCCGCGGTGATCTTCGAGCGCTTCTCCTCGAGGCGCCGCTCGAACTCCTTGCGCTGCGCGCGCATGCGCTCGGCGGTGAGTTCCAGGGCCTCGTTCGCCTGCTCGTCCTCGAGGCGCACCTCGAGCCAGTGCTCGCGCGGGATGTCCGCGAGGTACTCCGCCGTGACCTTGGAGCCCGGCTTCAGCTTGCGCGGGCCGCCGGCGGCCGGCTTGCCGATCAGCAGCGACTGCACGCGCGAGAAGAGGTCCTCCTCGAGGATGCGCTGCTGGTCGGCGAGGTCCTTGCGGACCTTCTCGATCTCGGACTTCTCGATCGAGCGGGCGCGCGTGTCCTTCTCGACGCCGTCGCGCGTGAACACGCGCACGTCGATCACCGTGCCGTCCATGCCCGGGGGCACGCGCAGCGAGGTGTCCTTCACGTCGGAGGCCTTCTCGCCGAAGATCGCGCGCAGCAGCTTCTCCTCGGGGGTGAGCTGCGTCTCGCCCTTCGGCGTGACCTTGCCCACCAGGATGTCGCCCGCCTTGACCTCGGCGCCGATGAAGGCGATGCCGGCCTCGTCGAGCTTCGCGAGCGCCGACTCGCCCACGTTCGGGATGTCGGCGGTGATTTCCTCCGGCCCGAGCTTGGTGTCGCGCGCGACGCAGGTGAGTTCCTCGATGTGGATCGTCGTGAAGCGGTCCTCCTGGACCACCCGCTCCGAGATCAGGATCGAGTCCTCGAAGTTGTAGCCGTTCCACGGCATGAACGCGACCAGCAGGTTCTGGCCGAGCGCGAGGTCGCCGAGGTCGGTCGACGGGCCGTCCGCCAGCACGTCGCCGCGCGCGATCGAGTCGCCCGCATGCACCAGCGGTCGCTGGTTGATGCAGGTGTTCTGGTTCGAGCGCGTGTACTTCGTCAGGTTGTAGATGTCGACGCCCGCCTCGCCGGCGGTGGTCTCCGCGTCGTTGACGCGCACCACGATGCGCGACGCGTCGACCGAGTCGACCACGCCGCCGCGGCGTGCGACGACGGTGACGCCCGAGTCGATCGCGACCGGGCGCTCCATGCCGGTGCCCACCAGCGGCGTCTCCGAGCGCAGCGTCGGCACGGCCTGGCGCTGCATGTTCGAGCCCATCAGCGCGCGGTTCGCGTCGTCGTGCTCGAGGAACGGGATCAGCGACGCGGCGACCGAGACGATCTGCTTCGGCGAGACGTCCATGAACTGGAGCTTGTCCGGCGTCGAGAGCATGAACTCGTTCTGGTAGCGGCTCGACACCAGGCTGTCGGTGAAGCGGCCCTTCGCGTCGAGCGTGGCGTTCGCCTGCGCGATCACGTACTGGGCCTCGTCGATCGCCGAGAGGTACTCGATCTGGTCGGTGACGGCGCCGCCCTCGACCTTGCGGTACGGCGTCTCGAGGAAGCCGTAGTCGTTGGTGCGCGCGTAGACGGCGAGCGAGTTGATCAGGCCGATGTTCGGGCCTTCCGGCGTCTCGATCGGGCAGACGCGGCCGTAGTGCGTCGGGTGGACGTCACGGACCTCGAAGCCGGCCCGTTCGCGGGTCAGGCCGCCGGGGCCGAGCGCCGAGACGCGGCGCTTGTGGGTGACCTCGGACAGCGGGTTGTTCTGGTCCATGAACTGCGAGAGCTGCGAGGAACCGAAGAACTCCTTCACCGCGGCCGCGACCGGCTTCGCGTTGATCATGTCCTGCGGCATCAGGCCTTCGCTCTCGGCGATCGTCAGGCGCTCCTTGACGGCGCGCTCGACGCGCACCAGGCCGACGCGGAAGGCGTTCTCCGCCATCTCGCCCACGCTGCGGACGCGGCGGTTGCCGAGGTGGTCGATGTCGTCGACCGTGCCGTTGCCGTTCCTGATGTCGATCAGCGTGCGCAGCACGTCGATGATGTCGGAGGTGTCGCCACGGGCCTCGACCAGCGCCTTGGCGAAATCGTCGCCGCGGCGGGTGAAGTGCAGCACGTCGTAGAGGATGCCCGGGCCCGTGACCTCGGTGCGACCGACGCGGCGGTTGAACTTCATGCGGCCGACGGCCGAGAGATCGTAGCGCTCGGGGTTGAAGAACAGGTTCTGGAACAGGTTCTCGGCCGCGTCGCGCGTCGGCGGCTCGCCCGGGCGCATCATCCGGTAGATCTCGACGAGCGCCTCCATGCGGTTCTTCGCCGGGTCGATGCGCAGCGTGTCGGAGATGAACGGGCCGCGGTCGAGGTCGTTCACGTACAGCACGTGGATTTCGGCGATCTCGGACTGGATCAGCTTCGCGACGCTGGTGGCCGTCAGGATCTCGTTGGCCTTGGCCAGGATCTCGCCGGTCTCGGCGTTGACGACGTCGTGCGCGAGGATCTTGCCCGCGAGGTAGTCGGCCGGCACGGGCAGGCGCTTGACGCCCGCGTCCTCGAGCTGGCGGACGTGACGCGCGGTGATGCGACGCCCTTCCTCGACGATCACCTTGTCGCCGACGCGGATCTCGAAGCTGGCGGTCTCGCCGCGCAGCCGGCTCGGCACCAGGCCGAGCTCGACGCCCTGCGGCGAGAGGTAGAACGTGTTCTTCTCGAAGAACAGGTCGAGCATCTGCTCGTCGCTGTAGCCGAGCGCGCGCAGCAGGATCGTGACCGGCAGCTTGCGGCGCCGGTCGATGCGCGCGTAGACGCAGTCCTTGGCGTCGAACTCGAAGTCGAGCCAGGAGCCGCGATAAGGGATCACGCGGGCGGAGAACAGCAGCTTGCCCGAGCTGTGGGTCTTGCCGCGGTCGTGGTCGAAGAACACGCCGGGGCTGCGGTGCAGCTGCGAGACGATGACGCGCTCGGTGCCGTTCACGACGAAGGTGCCGTTGTCGGTCATCAGCGGCAGCTCGCCGAGGTACACCTCCTGCTCGCGGATGTCCTTGACCGGCTTCTTGGCGCCGGGGGCTTCCTTGTCGAGCACGACGAGGCGCACCTTGACGCGCAGCGGAGCCGCGTAGGTGAGGCCGCGCAGCTGGCACTCCTTGACGTCGAACACGGGCTCGCCGAGCCGGTAGCTGACGTACTCGAGGATCGCATTGCCCGAGTAGCTCACGATCGGGAAGACGCTGCGGAAAGCCGCGCGCAGGCCGATCTCGTCGCGTCGTTCCTCGGGCGCATCGGCCTGCAGGAACTTGCGGTACGAATCGAGCTGGATCGCGAGCAGGTACGGCACCTCGAGGATGCTCGACCGCTTGCCGAAATCCTTGCGGATGCGCTTCTTTTCGGTGAAGGAATAAGCCATTGCGATCACCCTCTCACGGCCGGGGACCCGGCGCTCTCAGCTCGACTGCAGGAAACGAACGACAGGCGGACCGGCCGGCGGGGTTCGCCCGCCAGCCGGTTCGCCTTGCAACGGGCACGGAGCCCGCGCATCGCGGTTACTTGATCTCCGCGGCAGCGCCGGCCTCTTCGAGCTTCTTCTTGATCGCGTCGGCGTCGGCCTTCGGGATGCTCTCCTTGATCAGCGAGGGCACGCCCTCGACCAGATCCTTGGCTTCCTTCAGTCCGAGGCCGGTGATCTCGCGAATCACCTTGATGACGCCGACCTTGTTGGCGCCGAAGCTCGTCATGGTCACGGTGAACTCGGTCTGCTCCTCGACGACCGGCGCAGCCGCCGCCGCGCCGCCGGCGGCGGCCATCGCGACCGGGGCCGCGGCGGTGACGCCGAACTTGTCTTCCATCATCTTCACGAGGTCGACGATCTCCATCACGGTCATGTTGGAGATTGCGTCGAGGATCTCTTCTTTGCTGGCAGCCATTGTCTTGACTCCTGAAAAATGTGTGACTGATACCCGATATCGATCCGGCAGGCCGCTCGGTTAAGCGGCCGCCTGCTTCTGGTCCTTGACCGCGGCGATCGTCCGCACGAGCTTCGCGTGAGGCTCGGCGAGCGTGCGCACGAACTTGCCGATGGGCGCCTTGAGCACACCCAGCAGCTGCGCGAGCGCCTGGTCCCGCGTGGGGAGGCTTGCGACTTTCTCGAGGTCCTGCCCGGACAACACGACCCCGCCGAGCGACACGAGCGTCGGCACGAGCTTGTTGTGGTCCTTGGCGAAGCCCTTGATCAGCCGCGCGGCCGCTCCCGGGTCGTCTTCCGAGAAGGCGAGGATCAGCGGGCCCTTGAGCTTCGCACCGACGCACTCGAACTGAGTGCCTGCGATCGCCCGGCGGGCCAGCGTGTTCTTCACCACCCGGATGTAGACGCGGGAGGCGCGTGCCTTGGCGCGCAGATCCGTGATCTGCGCCACCGAAAGCCCCCGGTACTCCGCGGCGACGACGGACTGCGCGCGGGCCGCAACCTCGTTCACCTCGGCGACCAGCGCCTTCTTGTCTTCCAGTCTGAGCGCCATGTGTTCCTCCTGGCCTGAAGATCTATGCAACCAAACGCCCGTCCCTGAGCGTTCACCCCTTAGAGGGCGGGACCTTAAGGCAGTGAGACACTGACTCGGGTACCACCATCTGCGCAGGCGACCATTAAGGGGAGCGACTCCCCGCCTGCGGTCTTCGATGATGACCGGCCCTCGCCGCACGCCACGCTTGCGTGGCGCACGACCCGAGCCGGCCCTGCATCAAAATCGTCGTCTGGCCGCGGCGCTCAGGCGCCGAGGCTCGCTTGATCAACACCGACTCCCGGGCCCATCGTCGAGGACACGGAGATCCGTCGCAGGTACACGCCCTTGGACGACGCGGGCTTCGCCTTCTGCAGGTCGGCGAGCAGCGCGCGCAGGTTGTCCTTCAGCGCCTCCGGCGCGAAGCTGGCCTTGCCGAGCGAGCAGTGCAGCACGCCCGCCTTGTCCGCACGGAAGCGGACCTGGCCGGCCTTCGCGTTGCGCACCGCAGTCGCGACGTCCGGCGTGACCGTGCCGACCTTGGGGTTCGGCATCAGGCCGCGGGGGCCGAGGATCTGGCCGAGCTGGCCCACGACGCGCATCGCGTCCGGGCTCGCCACGACCACGTCGAAATTGAGCTCGCCGGCCTTGACCTTCTCGGCCAGGTCCTCGAGGCCGACCACGTCGGCGCCGGCTTCACGGGCCGCGTCGGCGTTCTTGCCCGACGTGAACACCGCGACGCGGACCACCTTGCCCGTGCCGTGCGGCAGCACGGTCGAGCCGCGCACCTGCTGGTCGGACTTCGACGCGTCGATGCCGAGGTTCACCGCGACGTCGACGCTCTCGTCGAACTTCGCGTTGGCGAACTGCTTGACGAGCGCGAGCGCTTCGTCGATCGGATACAGCCTGGCCGAGTCGATCTTCTCGGACCACGGCTTCATGCGCTTCGCAACGGCAACCATGTCAGATCCCCTCCACGTCGACGCCCATGCTGCGGGCGCTGCCCGCGATCGTCCGCACGGCCGCATCGAGGTCGGCCGCCGTCAGGTCCGGCGTCTTGGTTTTTGCGATTTCCTCGAGCTGCTGGCGCGTGATGCGCCCCACCTTGGCGGTGTTCGGCGTGCCGCTGCCCTTCTCGAGGCCGAGCGCCTTGCGGATCAGCACCGACGCCGGCGGCGTCTTCATGATGAAGGTGAAGCTGCGATCGCTGTACACCGTGATCACCACGGGGATCGGCAGGCCCTTCTCGAGCTGCTGGGTCTGCGCGTTGAACTGCTTGCAGAACTCCATGATGTTGACGCCCTGCTGGCCGAGCGCCGGCCCGATGGGCGGGCTCGGGTTGGCCTGGCCGGCCGGCACCTGCAGCTTGACGTAACCGTTTACTTTCTTAGCCATCTGTCACCTCTGTTGGGTCCAAGCGCCCCGAAGGGCTCCCCGTTACGAGGGGATGGGGGATAGGGGATAGGGGATCGTGTCCGAAGGCCGGCGCGCCGGCCGCTGCTGCACTATCCCCTATCCCCTATCCCCTATCCCCTATCCCCTATCCCCTTCCTCAGGCCTTCTCGACCTGGCCGAAATCCAGCTCCACGGGCGTCGAGCGCCCGAGGATCTGCACCGCCACCTGCAGGCGGCTCTTCTCGTAGTTGACCGACTCGACGACGCCGTTGAAGTCGTTGAACGGTCCCTCGACCACCCGCACGACCTCGCCCGGCTCGAACAGCACCTTCGGCCGCGGCTTCTCGGCGCCTTCCTCGACGCGGCGCAGGATCGCGTTCGCCTCGCGGTCGGTGATCGGCGCCGGCTTCTCCGGCGTGCCGCCGATGAACCCGAGCACCTTCGATGTCTCGCGCACCAGGTGCCAGGTGTCCTCGTTCATCTCCATCTGCACGAGCACGTAGCCCGGGAAGAACTTGCGCTCGCTGCGGCGTCGCTGCCCGTCGCGCATCTCGACGACTTCCTCGGTCGGGACCAGGATCTCGCCGAACTTGTCCTCGAGGCCCTTCAACCGGATGCGCTCGCGCAGCGACTCCGACACCTTGTGCTCGAAATTCGAGTAGGCGTGCACGACGTACCAGCGCAGCGCCACGGTCAGGCTCCCCGCCCGGCCAGCGCGGCCGTCACGCTGCCGAGGATCCAGTCGAGGATCCAGAAGAAGATGCCCATGACCAGCACCGCCACGAACACGACGAGCGTCGTCTGCAGCGTTTCCTGGCGCGTCGGCCACACCACCTTGCGCAGCTCGACGCGCGAGCCCTGCACGAACTGCCAGAACGCGCGGCCCTGCACCGACTGCAGCGCGACCAGGATGCCGACGCCGAGCGACGCGAGCACGATCACCCAGCGCACCGCGAGCGGATAGCTCGTGAGCAGGTAGAAACCCGCCACGCCGCCGAGCAGGATCGCGGCGGCTGCGGCCAGTTTCACGGTGTCCAGCGGACTGGCACCAGTATCAACCTTGTCGGTCATTTGCTTCTGCCGGCTGTCAGCCCGCATCCCTCGCCCGGAGTCTTCGGATCACGCGTCTCGAATGGCAGGCCAGGAGGGAATCGAACCCCCAACCTGCGGTTTTGGAGACCGCCGCTCTGCCAATTGAGCTACTGGCCTGCGCGTGAACCGAGAATCCGGATGACGGATCGAGCTGCTGTTTACTTCAGGATCTTGGACACCACGCCCGCGCCGACCGTGCGTCCGCCCTCGCGGATCGCAAAGCGCAGGCCCTCTTCCATCGCGATCGGGCTGATCAGCTCGATCGTCATCTTGATGTTGTCGCCCGGCATCACCATCTCGACGCCCTCCGGCAACTCCACCGAACCCGTCACGTCCGTCGTGCGGAAGTAAAACTGCGGACGATATCCCTTGAAGAACGGCGTGTGGCGACCGCCCTCCTCCTTCGTCAGCACGTACACCTCGCCCTCGAACTTCGTGTGCGGCGTGATCGAACCGGGCTTCGCCAGCACCTGCCCGCGCTCGACTTCCTCGCGCTTCGTGCCGCGCAGCAGCACGCCCACGTTGTCCCCCGCCTGCCCCTGGTCGAGCAGCTTGCGGAACATCTCCACGCCCGTGCACGTCGTCTTCACCGTCGGGCGAAGACCCACGATCTCCACCTCGTCGTTCACCTTGACGATGCCGCGCTCGATGCGCCCCGTCACCACCGTGCCGCGGCCCGAGATCGAGAACACGTCCTCCACCGGCATCAGGAACGCGCCGTCAATCGCGCGCTCCGGCACCGGGATGTAACGGTCCATCTCGTCCACCAGCTTCACCACCGAGGGCACCCCGAGCGGACCCTTGTCACCCTCCAGCGCCTTCAGCGCCGAGCCCGTCACGATCGGCGTGTCGTCGCCCGGGAACTCGTACTTCGACAGCAGCTCGCGCACTTCCATCTCGACGAGCTCCAGCAGCTCCGCGTCGTCCACCATGTCCGCCTTGTTCAGGTACACCACGATGTACGGCACGCCCACCTGACGCGCCAGCAGGATGTGCTCGCGCGTCTGCGGCATCGGGCCGTCCGCCGCCGACACCACCAGGATCGCGCCGTCCATCTGCGCCGCGCCCGTGATCATGTTCTTCACGTAGTCCGCGTGCCCCGGGCAGTCCACGTGCGCGTAGTGCCGCAGCGGGCTCTGGTACTCCACGTGCGCCGTCGAAATCGTGATCCCGCGCGCCTTCTCTTCCGGCGCCTTGTCAATCTGGTCGTAGGCCATGAACGCGCCGCCGTGCGTCTCCGCCATCACCTTCGTCAACGCCGCCGTCAGCGTCGTCTTGCCATGGTCCACGTGACCAATCGTGCCCACGTTCACGTGCGGCTTCGTACGCGCAAATTTTTCCTTAGCCACGACCCGTTACCTCTAAATCAGATGCCGAATGATCAGGGGATGGTGAATAGGGGATGGGGGATAGTGCGAACGCTGCGTCATCGCCGTTCGGCGGCCTCGCTCGACGCCGCCGCCTCTTCACTATCCCCGATCCCCTATCCCCGATCCCCTTCCTTAAATCTGGAGCCCACGACCGGAATCGAACCGGTGACCTCGTCCTTACCAAGGACGTGCTCTACCGACTGAGCTACGTGGGCCGCATCAAACAATCGCCGTCTTCCCTCCACCCGGGATTTGGAGCGGGTGGTGGGAATCGAACCCACGCCATCAGCTTGGAAGGCTGAGGTTCTACCATTGAACTACACCCGCCGCGCTTGCCGGCCCCGTCCGCAGTCCACGCTTCCGCCTCGTCTCCCGTCGACTGACCTGGTGGAGGGGGTAGGATTCGAACCTACGAAGGCATGAGCCGGCAGATTTACAGTCTGCTCCCGTTGGCCGCTTGGGTACCCCTCCGCGGACAGAGAGCCGCGTATTCTCAGGGGCGGCCTGTCCTGTGTCAACGCCAGCTTGAGGAGCGTCGGGCAATGCAGCAGCGAACTCTCGGCCATCAGGGCCTCGAAGTCTCGGCCCTGGGTCTCGGGTGCATGGGCATGACCTTCGCCTACAGCGGGGGCGCGGACACTGCGGAATGCGAGGCCACGCTGCTCGAGGCGGTGGACCGGGGGGTCACGCTGATCGACACCGCCGAGGTCTACGGGCCCTATTCCAACGAGCAACTGCTGGGCCGCTGCCTGGCCGGCGACCGGCGGGACCGGGTCGTGCTGGCGACCAAGTTCGGCTTCAGGATCGATGCCGAGGGCCGGATCGCCGGCCTCGACAGCCGCCCGGAGCATGTCCGGGAGGTCGTCGAAGCCTCGCTGCAGAGGCTCGGGACCGATCGGATCGACCTGCTCTACCAGCACCGGGTGGACCCGGCGGTGCCGATCGAGGAGGTCGTCGGGGCCATGGCCGATCTCGTCCGCGCCGGCAAGGTGCGCCACCTCGGCCTCTCCGAGGCCAGCGCGGCCACGCTGCGCCGGGCTCACGCGGTGCATCCGATCAGCGCGCTGCAGTCCGAATACTCGCTATGGGAACGGGCGTCGAGCGCGAAGTGCTGCCCGCCTGCCGCGAGCTCGGCGTCGGCTTCGTGCCCTACTCGCCCCTGGGACGGGGTTTCCTGGCCGGACAGGCGGTTCGTGCCGAGGAGTTCCCCGAGGGAGACTACCGCCGCAACCAGCCTCGGTTGCAGCACGAGCACTTCGACGCAAACCGCCGTCTGCTGGCTGCGCTCGAAGCGCTGGCGGACCGCGTCCGGGCGACCCCTGCGCAGGTCGCGCTGGCCTGGCTGCTCGCCCAGGGCCCCGACATCGTGCCGATCTTCGGCACGACCCGCCGGAGCCGGCTGCGCGAGAACCTCGGCGCGCTCGACATCGAACTCGCCGCGAGCGACGGGTCCGAGCTCGGACGCGTGTTCGCACCGGGCAGCGCGTCCGGTGAGCGCTATGGCGCGGCCGGACTCGCGATGCTGGACCGAGACCCCGGCGAGTAGGCGCCCAGGTCGACGATCTCGACCTGCCCCGCGTCGACCGGGTGTCCCAGGAACGTGCCGCCCACCCGGGCAAAGCGCTCGGCGCCGTCCGTCGCGAGCAGCGTCAACGTGCCCGGGCCGAGGCCCTGCGGCCGCCTCAGGTCGTGCGCGTCGAGCACACCGACGAGCGCCGCGGCCGTCGTCGCCGCGGAATCGACGATGCGACGCGCGGACCGAGCACCCGACCGCAGCATCGGCGCGAGCACCGGGAAGTGCGTGCAGCCGAGCACCAGCGTGTCGGGAGCCGACTCGGGCGGCTCGCCGGGGAACAGGTCGTCGAGGTAACGGTGCGCGATCGCTTCCACGATCGGGCCGTCGGTCCAGCCTTCTTCGGCGAGCGCCACGAACAACGGGCAGGCGCGCGCGATGACGACCGCAGACGGCAGCTCGCGATGAATGGCGCGCTGGTACGCACCGCCGCGCGCCGTGCTCTCCGTCGCGATGACCGCGATGCGGCCGGTGCGCGTCGCACGGCAGGCCGCGGCCGCGCCCGGCTGCAGCACGCCGACGACCGGCACCGGTGCGAACTCCTCGACCAGCGCATCGAGTGCGACGGCGGACGCCGTGTTGCAGGCCACGACCAGGCACTTGACGTCGCGCGCCTGCAACGCTGCGGCCGCCTGCAGCGCGTAGCGCCGGATCGACTGCGCGCTCTTGGTCCCGTACGGCAGTCGCGCCGTGTCACCGAGGTACACGAAGTCCTCGTCGGGCAGCGCTCGGGCCAGCGCGCGCAGCACGGTGAGTCCGCCGACTCCCGAGTCGAACACGCCGATGGGCGCGCGCCGATGCGATGGCCGGTCAGTGGAAATCTCTGTGGGCATGCGACTCACCCGGGGCTGCGCGCAAGGATAACGCAGTGCCGCGATTGCGCCGCCGCGCCGCGGATTTCGCGCGAGGCGACATAACCTTGCCGGTGCAGCATTGGCCCTTCACAGCGCCGCGCGCACGTGCATAATTGGCCTGCCAGCGAATGCTGATAAATACAAAAGAGCTCGGCCAGTGGAGAGACGACTCACGACCCGCCATCGCGCCCGCACCACGGTCTACGTGCTGCTGCCCGGGACACCGGCAGCGGCTGTGTCGTGCGAAGAACCTGAGCGCGAGTGGCGTGTTCGTCGAGACCGGCAACATGGGGCTGCGCCGCGGGCAGACGGTCGAGCTCGCGTTCGCGATCAACCTCGGCACCGTCACCAAGATCCATCGCCGCACGGCCGTCGTGGCCCACATTTCGCGCGGCGGCACCGGCCTGATGATGGAAGGCCAGGGCGGCTGAGACCGCCTGCCCCCGGTCCGCGCCCCGGCGCGGACCAAGCTTCGCTCAGCGACGATCCGGTACGGGATTCTGCGGATGACCCTCGACGCCCCGGCCCGTATGTTGGCCGTGGAATGCGAGGGTCCGAATGGAAAGACGTGCGCCCGACGCAGCAGTCGCCCAGGCGATCAACCGGGTTCTCGCGACCGAGCGCGAGGCCGCCGGCGCGATTGAATCCGCCCGCCGCGAAGCGGAAGGACTGATCGAAGCGGCGCGCGCCGAGCGGCGCCGCATGCTCGAACGCGCGCGACAGCGAGCATCGCGCCTGCACGCCGCCGCACAGTCGCAACTGCAGCGTGCCCTCTCCCGCCTCGAGCACGGCACCGCGGCTCCCGGCACGGATCTCGCGACGCTGGAGGCGTTCACGCAACAGGCGGTCGACCGGCTGGCGCGACGACTCACGGCGACGGGCCATGAGCGGGACTGACCTCGCCTACGGATACGCACAGGCGCGCCTGCAGGCTCGCTTCAGCTCACGTCCCGTCGCTTCCGACTGGCAGCACATCGCGGCCACTCGCGACCTCGGCGCGGTGCTGCAGATCGCGCGCGGCAATGCGCTGGCGCGCTGGACGAGCCGGCTGCCGCCGCGGCCCGACGTCCACGAGATCGAGCGCCGGCTGCGCGACGAATGGCTGCGGGCCGTCGACGAGGTCGCGGACTGGCAGCCCGAGCAGTGGCGCGAGGGCACGCGCTGGATACGCTGGGTCACCTACCTGCCCGCACTGCAGAAGCTGGCGCGCGGCGGGCGTGCGCCGGCGTGGATGCGCGCGGACCCGATGCTTGGCCCGATCGTCGCGCGCGAGCCGCGGGAACGCGGGGCGGCGCTCGCGGATTCGCCGCTGGCGCCCTCGCCGCCGGATTCGGCCACCCGCCGCGACGTCGCGTGGCGCCTGGACCGTCACTGGCAATCGCTCTGGCCGGACGACCGCGCTGCACGAGCGCCGCTCGAGCGGCTGCTGCGCGGCGAGGTTCGCGAACATCGCGCCCCGTCCGCGCCCACCGCACCCGACGAGGCCACGTCGGAGGATTCCGCTGCAGGCCGCTGGCGCACCAGCTCAAGGTGCTGTTCCGCCGATCCGTTGTCGCCCGTCGCAGCGGCGGCCTACCTGGGCCTGATGCGCTCGAACTGCGGCGGCTGCGCGTGGCGCGTTGCGCCACGCGCGCTGCGCGACGCCCCGGTGGCCGCGCCATGACGCTGCGGCCCGCATCGGCCAGCTGGTTCGAGCTGCTCACCTCGCGCGAGGAACTCGGCGCGACACTCGATTGCCTCGCGCGCGACGGGGTCGGTGCAGTTGCAGGCCTACAGCCGCTCCGAATCGCGCCTCGCCGCTGCCGCGACCTGCGCACGACGCTGGCCGAGTTACGAGACGCTCGCACGTCGCTACGGCCATTGCTGGCCGCGTGCCGCCGCGCTGCACCGCGGTGCGGAGCACGACACTGCTCGACGCACCGCGGCAGGCGCTCGAGCAGCGTGCGCACCTGGGCGGCTGCGGCGGACCCGTTGATCGCGGAACTCGAGGGACTCGCGCAGGCCGCCGAGGAAACCGGCACTGCTCGACGCAGCTGCAGCGAGCGCTCCGGCGAGGCGCTGCGCGCGGCTCGACCAGGTGGCCGCGGCCGGGCCCGCTGCTCGCGGGCCGTGCCTACGTGCTGCCCGAGCGGCGACGCGCCGCAGGCGTTGCCACCCGACGTGCTGATGCAGCGGCGTGCCGCTCGATGCACGCGGCTCTTCCTGCTCGCAGTCGGCCGCCCGCGGAAGACATCGCGCGCGCTCGACCAGGCGCTGGCGGCGCGCAAGGCGCGCGTCGATCGCGCTGCCCGGCGGACCTGCCGGCCGACCCGGCGCGCCTCGCCCGCCACCTGACAGCGCGGCGCGACGGCACTCGCCCAGCGCGAGCAGGCCGCGCGTGCCGAACTCGAGCAGCTCGAGCGCGGCAGCACGGGCTGCCGCGCGGCGCTCGGCGAGCTCGCGCTCGCCGCATGGCTCGTGACGCACGTGCCGGAACTTCCCGTGACGGAGCACTTCGCCTGGGTCACCGGTTGGTGCGCCGACTCCGACGACTCGCGGACTGCGCGCAGCGCTCGACGCGGCGCGGCCTGCACTACCTGTTGCGCGGCGCCGCCCGCGCCGGCGGATGCGGTCGCGCCTTCCGTGCTGCGCAACCCGCGCTGGGCGCGTCCGTTCGAAGTATTCGGCTGGCCTGATGGGCGTGCCGGGCACGCGCGAGGCCGACCCGAGCATCGTGCTGTCGCGCTCGTCGCGCCGCTGATGTTCGGCTTCATGTTCGGCGACGTGGTGCAGGGCGCCATCGTCGCGCTCGCGGGCTTCCTGCTGCGCAATCGCGTGCCGGCGCTGCGGCTGCTGATGCCGGGCGGCACTCGTCGCGATCGCCTTCGGCTTCGCATTCGGCAGCGTGTTCGCGCGCGAGGACGTGATTCCGGCGCTGTGGATCCACCCGCTC